>NZ_LMUV01000008.1 GCF_009765755.1 Rhodanobacter sp. L36
CGTATGGAATACCCCGATCTGAAGCGTGCCGTACACGCGCAAGCGGAGCTCTGGAAACCGCAAACAATTTTGATCGAAGACAAGGCATCGGGTACCCAACTGATACAGGAGCTGCGTCAGGAACAGCGATACCAAGCAACGGGCGTCAAGTCGGAAGGCGAAAAGGTCATGCGCATGCTGGCGCAGACTGCCATGATCGAAAATGGCATCGTGTATTTCCCGGAAGAGGCTCCTTGGTTGCCCGTGTACATCCAGGAACTCACGACGTTTCCGAAGGGCAAGAATGACGATCAAGTCGATTCAACAGCGCAAGCTTTGGCATGGATCAAGAAGGGCTTCGATGAACCAGCCTATCTCGTTTTCATGCGGGAGCTAATCAAGCTGGACTTGGCCGCGGAGACGTTGCGCCGCTGAAGAAGAGCAAATTCGCTCGCGTCTGCTGAGGTGGCTCGTTCATCCTGCTATGTTTCCTCGGTCTGCACCAACCCAAATTTATGGCTTAATGCAATCGCTTTGCTTCTCGACGCCACATTCAATTTACTGAGAATGTTCTTTACGTGCGTCTTGACGGTTTCCTCGCCCACGGCAAGCTGTTTTGCGATCTGGCGATTGCTATGTCCGCGCACAATCCATCGCAGAACTTCCAGCTCCCGAGTGGTCAAATCAGGTCGTGTAGGTGTCTCGTCCAACTTGCTTCCTACAGCGGGCGAGAGGTATCGGCCCCCTTGGGATACCGTGCGAATTGTCGTTAGGATTTCTTCGGAGGTTGCATCCTTGAAAAGGTAGGCATGCGCGCCAGCCTGAAGAGCCTTGGCAATTTCGTTGCCGCCGAGGTTCGCCGTAAGGACCACAAATTTCGCATGGGGCGATTTTGCGTGCAGAATCCTGATCAGCTCTACGCCGCTGCGATCCGGCAAGGAAAGGTCGACTAGCGTGATGTCAGGCAGGCAGGTTTCAAAAAGCTTGATGGCTTCCGCAGCATTGGCTGCTGCCCCGACGAGCACCAGGTCGCTCTGAGATGTGACAATCGCCCCTAGTCCCGTGCGTACCATCGGATGATCATCCACCAGCATCACCTTGCTTATTACGCTACCGATCATCAATCGGTTCTCCAGTATTTCTGACGCTTAAATGGTGCCAAAGCCTTGCGAGCACATTGCCGGTAGGGAGGTTCAGAAAGACCCGCGTTCCTCGTCCTGTTTCGCTTGTCACCTCAATGCGGGCGCCCATCTGCGCGGAGCGATGACGCATATTCTTCAAACCAAAGCCACGCTCCCTTTTGCCGGAGACGTTCGAGCGAAAGCCCACTCCGTTGTCTGTCACTTCGACTCGCAACGCGCTTGGAGCATAGGTCAAGTCGATGGATATCACATGGGCTTTGCCGTGTTCGATGGCGTTGGACACCGCTTGTTGCACGATGCGTACAACGTGATTTTCCACCCGAGGGTGGAGCAGTCTCGCTGTTCCTGACGAATGGACTCTTACCTCGTCTACGCGTCCACTGGCGAGTTGTTGAGCCACTGTTGACAGTGATTCAAGCAAACTTTTTTCATCAGGTTCTGCGGAACTTAAGTTCCATACTGACGTGCGAGCCTCCTTGAGGCTGGACCGCGCAAGATCGCAAGCCGATTGGATATAGGCTCGCGTCTTGAGCTGCGTGCGTTTCATGGTAAGCAACGCAGCTTCTGTCTGGAAAATGATCCCACTCAGTCCCTGAGCCAAGCTGTCATGAATCTCGCCAGCCATACGCTGTCGTTCTTCAAGCACAGCCGCTCGTGCATGTAGCCAGTTAACGCGTAAACGATAGAATCCTACCAAGGCCATTGTTGCAACGACGCCACTCAACAAACGGAACCACCACGTCTGATAGAACTGAGGAAGCACCTGAAAATTAAACGAACTCGCTTGTGTGCCCCAAAAACCGGTGTCGGCACTGGCGCTTACATGGAATGTGTAGGTCCCGGGAGGCAAATTGGTGTATTGGGCGATACGTTGGGTTCCACCAGTAACCCACTTCTCATCAAATCCTTCGAGGCGATAGCGGAACCGGGTCCGCTCGGGCGATGAAAGGTTTGGTGCGGTGTAGTGAATTTCCAGTCGGCGCGTGCCAGGTGCCAGACGCACCGGCGCGGTGAGGTCAATATCCACTTCGTCCGCAATCAGTTGCTCGATTCGGGTGCTGGGCTGATGATCGCTTAGAGAAAGCGTGTCGGGATCGACAACCACTACCCCTTGGATGGTGGGAAACCAAAGTCGCCCGTCACGCGCATGCCAGCCGGAAGGCTGCGATCCGGCATTGGTTTCGCTGCTCTTCATGCCGTCGGCCTTGCCGAAAACGAGTGGTTGCACCGATCGACGGGCTCCATCTGCCACAGCATCCAGATCGCTGCGGCTGATGCGAAAAATGCCCTTGTTCGATCCGATCCACAAGTTCGCTTCGGCGTCTTCAAGGATATTGTTGATCGTGTCGTCAGGAAGGCCTTGGCGCGTGGTGAATCTCGTGAAATGGTCATTCTTCAGTCGGAACAGACCCCCGCCCATCGTGCCGATCCACACGATGTTCTTCGCGTCGATATATAGCGTGAGTACTGCGGCATCAGAAAGACCGTCAGCTGCATAGCTCGTGACATGGCCATTCTGGATGCTGTTCAGGCCTCCAGTGGATCCCACCCAAAGAATGCCTCTAGGGTCTTGTGCTATTGCGTAGATGAAATTGGACAACAACCCGTTTTCCCTGGAATACAAGCTGGTCCGGCCGTCGACGTATCGAACCAAGCCGCCGCCCCGAGTCGAAAACCAGAAGTGCCCAGCCTGATCTTCGACTCCGGCTCCAATCATGTAGGCAGGAATGCCATCGTGGATCGAAAGGGCCTGCGTAAACCGCCCGTGAATCATCCGGATCACTCCGCCGCTGGAAGTGCCCACCCAAAGATTTTTCTTTAGGTCTTCCCACATGGACCACGTGTTGTTGGTAGGCAGTCCATCAGCGGTGGTAAACACGCGTACCTGATTTATATGCAGCCGGTTCAGTCCAGCGGCCGTTGTGACCCAGATATCGCCGGAATGATCCTCGATGACGGAATAGGTTTGATCGGCGGCTAGCCCTTCCTCCTTGGCATAACTGGTGAAACTTCCATCACGGAAGCGGTCGAGGCCGCCTTCGTTGGTACCAACCCAAAGATTCCCGGCGTGGTCTTCATACAGGGTGTTCACCAAGTTACTGCTCAAACCGTCTTTTGTCGTAAACCGACTGACTTGCTGACCGCTGACTCTCACCAAGCCTTCTGTCGTGCTGGCAAGCCAGAGATTTCGCGCACGGTCTTCGAGCATGTCGCCAGTGGGCCCGGAAACGCCTGGCACGCGCCAAGGCACGAAATGGTCATGCATCAGGCGCACGATTTCCGAGCTCTGCGTCTGTACCCACAACGTACCGTCCGCGCCGAGATGCAAGTTGTCTATGTAGTTGTCGGGCAATCCGTCCTTGGTCGAATAGGTTCTTATTTTGTCGTCAACCAGATGGTTCAAGCCGCCTGCTGTGCCGATCCAGAGAGAGCCATCTTTACCCATGACAAGCCGCCGAACCGGATCCCCAATAAGGCCATCGGCTGCGCCGTAGGTCTTGATCACTTTCCCGTTCTTGAGGTGGGATAGTCCGCCATAGCCACCAACCCACATGCCGCCATCGTTGTCGGCAGCGAGTGCCAAACCGGCACGAAAACCGATAGCACGCACATGGGAAAAAATGCCATCGCGAAAGGCGGTAACCCCACCGTTTGACGTGGCAATCCAGAGAGTTTCCTGACGGTCCTGGGCAAGATCGACAATGTAGTCGTTGTGAAGCGATGCGGTATTGGTGTGATCGAAAACCTTGAAGTGCGTGCCATCGAATCGCGCAAGTCCAGCCTGCGTACCGACCCACAAGTATCCGTCTGGAGTCTCGATAATTTTGTTGACCGAATTTTCGGGAAGTCCGTCATCCGTTCGCCAAACCGTGTGCACGTATTGAGTGATGGCTTTTGTCGTATCGAGCGCTAAAGCCGAGTGAAACGGAAACACCACACAAAGCATTGCCACTAGCAGTTTTGCCAGCCGCATCGTTCTGCAACACATTTCTGCACTCGCTTTTGTCTGCGCGAAATTCATCGGAACATGTTTTCCGAGCGAAGTAGCCAAGGAGTGAGAGGTAGTCCTTCAATCTACTCCATTCGACAACAGCTTAATGACGGTGCGCCAAGCGCAGATTTTCCTACCTTCATGCACCTCACTCCTTCGAGTGATGCTGCATACCCTGATCGGGTGACGCGTCAGCCAACCAACTATGTCAAGGTCAAGGTCTTCGCAGGAAAGACAGAGCCGACTAAATGAATGGATGGCTGCATCACGTTCCCCGAAGTGCAAGATAAATTTCATCGGAATGAGGGGCGACTATTCAAATTCGGCGCTTGTTGACGGTTTCCATCAAACTTTTGACGCGAGCGGCAGGTGCAGTGACCAATTCATATCTCGGCGAGCAGTCACTTGGTTGCAAGACTGCGCCACTGAAGACATCGGATCGTTGTTTGAAACGACGGTCAATCATTTTCCCCGGCCTGTCCGGGTCGCTTTGTAACCGAGCTTGCTATGGGCCCAGTAACCATGAAGACGCTTTATACCTCTCCGTTCACCGCGTTGGCCCTAAGCGTGTCAATGACTCTTGCCGCCGCTACTGTGCTCTCTGCCCAGACGAGAAATATCGACCATGGCATGGGGGCCTCTGTGGCGAGCACTACGGTGTTGCGGCAAGGCGATGCCTACACAGGCGTGCTGCCGCATACGCAGTCCATTCACATCGTGGTTGCGCTCAAGCTGCGCAATCATGATCGGCTCGATAGCCTTCTTGCCGCGCACCAGACGCTGACATCGGCACAGTTCTCCACGCTGCATGCGCCCACACCGTTGCAAGCGCAGAAGGTCGCGACGTATCTGACACAGATGGGTTTCACAAACGTCGTGATCGCGCCCAATCGCTTGCTGGTATCGGCGGACGGCACCGCCGGTGCTGCGCAGGCGGCCTTCCAGACTTCGTTCGCGCGGGTGCAAACTCACGATGGGCGTGTGGCCTTTGCGAACAACAGCGACGCCCATGTTCCAGTCACGCTACAGGACAGCGTGCTATCAGTAACCGGCTTGCAGAATGTGCATATGGCGCACACCTCCACCACACGAGCACAATTAAATTTGGCGGCTCCTAAACCCAACGCCACGATTGATCTACCCGGTTTTAACCCGCTCTACTTCTCGTCCATCTACGGCGGCACGGGCGTACCAACTGCTGCTGGTGTCACCGTGGGCATCGTGACCGAAGGCGATATGACCCAGAGTCTCGTCGACTTGGGACTCTTCACCTCCAGCAACGGTCTTGCCCCAGTTACCACGCAGGTAGTCATCACCAATGGCACCAGTATCGACACGAGCAACAATGCCGAGTGGAGTCTGGATACGCAGGACGTCGTTGGCGCTGGTGGTGGCCAAGTCGGCAGGCTCATTCTCTACACCATCCCGAACCTCTCGAACGTCAACATGGTGGCTGACTTCAATACGGTCGTCGTGGCCAATGCCGCCAAGGTCATCAATGTCTCGATCGGCGAGTGCGAAATTTACGCGCAGTCTGATGGATCTGCTGCGGCCGCCGACCAGATCTTTCAAGCGGCTATTGCTCAAGGGCAAACATTCTCATTCTCGGCCGGCGACAACGGTTCAGACGAATGCGATAACGGCGGTGTCGTGCCGGAATGGCCAGCCTCTTCGCCCTTTGTGATTTCCGCCGGTGGTACTACGTTGAAGGCTTCATCGACAACGTGGCTCGGCGAAGTCGTTTGGAACGAGTTAGCCATTGGCTACGACGCCACAGGTGGAAGTCCAAGCACTTTCGAGCCGAAGCCAAGTTGGCAGAGTGCGCTCGTTCCGGGCTCTAAACGTGGCGTCCCGGACTATGCCTTCGACGGCGACCCACTTTCGGGTGCGCTCATCTACGTTAACGGCGGTATCCAGGAATGGGGCGGCACTAGTCTCGCTTCACCGATATTCGTCGGGTTTTGGGCGCGCGTCATCGCCGTCAAGGGCACATCTATCGGTTTTGCTGCGCCATGGTTGTATCAGTTGCCCGCGAGCGACTTCCACGATGTAACCGCTGGCAGCAATCCGGGCGAGACAGCCAAAGTGGGCTATGACTTCGCCAGTGGTCGCGGCAGCATGATCCTTAACAGTGCAATCAAACACATCGGTATAACTCCTCCGCTAAACGTTAATTTTAGCCAAGCCGCTAGTGGCCTCACCATCAAATTCAACGACAGCTCCACAGACAGTGCCAGCACAATTACCGCACACGCATGGAGCTTTGGCGACGGCGGCACATCCACGGTTACCAGTCCCAGCCATACCTACGCAGCAGGCACTTATAACGTCACGGAGATCGTCACTGATCAGGCTGGATGGACCCTCGCCAAGTCGATGTCGGTGACCGTTACAGGCAGGAGATAAAGCCGTGGCCCCCGGACGCACATGCAAATGTGCGTGATGGCGGTCAGTACGAAACGCTGCCCTTGCGCCGTCATCTACCAGAATTCGAGTTGTGCCGATATTCGACGGCAAGGGATAGCGGCGGCGCCTCCATCAAAATTTTGCGAAGCACAAGAAAATTATGGTCAGCCGTGCCTCAGTTCGTAGCGCGGCACATCAACATTTCCTCAAATTTAGGGGTGGCACGTAATGAATGCAACGAATGGCCGTCCGAACAAAACTCACCGCATTCCGACGCTTACAATCGCTCCTGTCACACAAGCGATTCGTACGGCTTTGGCTATTTCAGTCACGCTGTTGGCGTTGAGTGTGAGCGGGCAAGCCATTGCCGCTGGTACGTGTGTTGCCACCACGTCGACCACCATATCCTGCAATGGTGATTTCACCGAAACGTTGTCCGACCTTGAATTTCTGCCGGTCACAGATCTGACCTTAGTGGTCGGTGATGTCGCACCTAGCAGCGTAACCCCTGCCATCGGCCTGATAGGTATCGATGCCAGTTGGCGTGGCACGGTCGGCGTGACGAGCTTCGCCGACATCACCACGGAGGGCGCCAGTGGCATTCATGCGTACGGCTCGACTTCGGCGAATGTAACCAACGACGGCAGTATCAATACCAAGGTCACCGTGCCCGGCGCGGAAGGAATGGATATCAACGCCTATGGTGACGTAACCATAATCAACGATGGCCCGATTACCGCCTACGGGACCGGCGCATATGATGTAACAACCGTCAACGCGTACTCGATCAATGGCAAAGCCTCAATTGATAACCAGTACAGCGGTGTAATTAACGCCACCGCTCAAGATGGCAACGCCATTGCTCTGACAGCAAATGGCGGCAGCGCAGCCAACGCGACCAACGAGGGGGTAATTATCGCCAACTCGGTTAACGGCAACGCTGTAGGCGCTATTGCCGAGGCCTATGTCGGCGACGCCAATGTCACTAACAGCGGCCGCATCGATGCGACGTCCACAAACTCACAGGCGGTTGGCATCCTCGTCTCTTCAAATATCGGGAACAGCACAATAATCAATTTTGGACAGATCTCTGCGGCGAGCGGTCAGGATTCAGCGATCGGGATTGAGGCTAATTCGGCACTGGGTACCACCATCAGCAACTCCGGTTCGATAAGCGCCAACTCTACAAGCGGCAGCGCCTTCGCCGTGTCCGCGTCAACAAATAACGGTACTAGCTCTGTCAGCAATTCGGGCGCTATTCAGGCTAACTCAGCATATGGCAACGCCTACGGTATTTGGGCTCACGCAACTAGTGGCGGGACCGTCGTCAACGACAGCGGGGCTATCAGCGCGACGTCCATCTATGCGCAAGCCGTGGGGGTATTGGCGTCGTCGGACGCTGGCCATGCGACAGCAGATAATGACTACAGTACGATTTATGCTCACAGCTCCTCGCTAGCCATTGGCATCGAGGCGACTTCCGGGGGCGCTGGTAGCCTCGACAATGCTAGTACAGTCGATAACCACTACGGTTCCATTGTAGCGAAGTCTACTGGTGGTGCGGTTGTGGGCGTCCTAGCCCAAACTACTGATGGAATTGTCACCGTCACCAACAGCGGCAGCATCATAGGAAAGCTGACCGGCGCAGGCGGTGAGTATGGTATTTCGGCGTCTGCCACCGGCATCTTGGCCAGATCCTTCGATGGCAACGCCACAGTCTTAAATAATGGTTATATTCATGCAATCTCCACCGTCGAAGCCGACGTCGGCGGACATCCCAACTACTCGGCCTACAGCCCATCCACAGGCATCTTGGCCAGGACCTATGACGGCAACGCAACTGTAAGCAACCTAGGAACCATTAATGTCGTGGCGGACTCACACGACAAGGCCACGGGCATCGATGTAGATGCACTGGATGGAAATGCCTACGTCTCGAACATCGGTAGCATGGGAATTGGTGGAAATATTGCCGTTGTTTCGGGCGTAGGGCAGGTCGCTGGGATCAAGGCATACGCTCAATATGGTGAAGTAACAGTTCTGAATAGTGGTAACATTAATACCCGCTCAGTATATGGATATAACGCTTCAAAATATTCAAATAATCGTGATCGCGCAGATGGCATTATTGCATCAGGCGGCTATGGCTCTATAACAAACATCACGAATTCGGGCAGCATCAAAGCCACTGGCAGTTGGTGGGCTACCGGCATTGAGGCCAGTGATTACGAGGGTAGCGTATCGCTCACCAACACCCTTTCCGGCGCCATCACGGTTACTGGCGATCAGCACGCAATTGGTATTGGTGCAGCACAAAAATGGTATGGAAGCGTCGGCGTCGCCTCCGGTATTGATCTCATCACACAGACTGCGACGTTCGATAATGCTGGCAGCATCAATGTTGTGGCGACCGGAAATTGCGGCAACTGCAACGCAGGTGTTTACGCGGTCGGCATGGAAGCTTTTCTGGATTACGGTTTTGGCGGCATTACGATCACTAACTCAGGTACGTTGAACGTTGAAACCAAGGAACCATTGGTATCAACCGGCGGCTCATTCGGCCGCGCTCTGGGCATTCTCGCTGTCGATTATGGCCCTATCACAATCAGCAATTCCGGTAGCATCGCGGTCACGACCGCTGGCTATGCACCTGCCTTGGGTATTGATGTAAGCAGCGTCAATGGAAACGTATCAGTCTCCAACGCGGGCAACATCTCCAGCACGGCCACTCAAGTTATTCATAATTCTATATCCGGTACGACATTGCAGCCTGATCGAGCTACCGGAATTTATGCGGCCACTGGTTCACCTGGTAGTGATCCTGCGTACAGCAACACACACAACCTTGACGTCATTAACAAGGGTGGCGTAGCTGTGGGGGCTGACTATGCGTTTGGTATCAATGCGCGCACCATTTCTTATGTTGGCGATATAGCCGTCGTAAATGCAGGCTATGTTAGCGTCGATGGAGGCACGGGGGGTTACGGAATATTAGCTCATTCTCAGTCGCCCATTCCCGCCATTGAAAGTAACAATTTCGTTTTACAAAACACCGGTGACATTACAGTAAAAGCTGCTCATATGGCGCAGGGCATTACTGCGTTTGATGTGGGAAATGGTAACGATTCGATTACGAACGCCGGCGACATTTTTGTAGTCGGTCAATTAACAGCCATAGGCGTGTCTGGCGTCGGTCAATACGCTAATCTCGGTGTATTGTCTTTAAATAACATCGGCTCGATCGACGCTCGAGTAGCGAATGCTTTACATAGCAATTCGGTGAACAATTACTACAATCTTTCTAGTCATGCTGTCGCATTGCATTCAATTGGAGCTATCGATGTAAGCAATAGTGGAAGCATTTCCGCACAGCTGTATGCGGGAACCAATGCAACAAATTATGGTGCAGCCTTTGGTGTCTTGGTGCAACTTCAGGGCACAGGCGCCGCCAGTATTACCAATACCGGTGTGATTTCTGCGACGTCCCGATTCAGCGCGCATAACGGCGCATTTGGCTTCTACGGCATCACGATGGGTATCGTGGCGGAATCCTTTCTCTCGTATGGCGATGTGTCCATCGTCAATACCGGTTCGGTCACCGCCAATGCCCTGTCCGGATACTACGCGGCTAATGGTGCGACCGCAGCCAATGGGATCGGGGTTGTCACTTATGGCGGTCTTGGTCGGGATGCCTCCCACCTTGGCGATGTCAGCGTTACCAACGTCACGGGGGGATCGATCACGGCGACCGCAGTGGCTAGCCTTGGCGCTGGCTATGCAATCGCCAATGGCATTAGCGCCCACGTCTACAATTTGGGAACTACCTCTCCAGCGAACCAGTTTTCCGCCATCAGGATCAATAATGCTGGCGGCGTGTCGGCGATAGCCAGCTTTGATCCGTCGAGCCAAGGTTCGGCGACGGCCAACGGTATCCTTGCCGCAAATGGGGCGGTCATTGGTTCCGTCTACGTGCGCAACACAGGCACGATTTACGCTACTGCCACGTCGCCTGGCGTCGCGATCGCCACCGGTATTTCCACTACCGCCCATGACATTACCGTCGCGTTGACAAAAGACAGCTTGATCACGGCCACGGCGAACAGTGTCAACAGCATCGCCACCGGCGTGTTCGCCTCCGGCGCGACATTGGCGGCCGGCAACAGCGGCACCATCAAGGCGATTTCCACCGGCACCAACGGCATGGCCTACGGCGTGAATCTGGTGACGCCTGGTGACTTGTCCTTCACCAACACGGCCACCGGCGCCATCCATGCGAACGCGTCGCATGCGGTGACGGTCGACCTGACCTCCGGTACCACCGCGACGCTGATCAACAACGGCCTGATCGTCGCGCGGCCCACGGTGGTGCACACCAATGGCATCGCCGTGGAAACGAATGCGCCCAATGCGGTGATCCAGAACTAC
>NZ_LMUV01000005.1 GCF_009765755.1 Rhodanobacter sp. L36
TGGCTGTTCATCAGGTTCTGCGCACCCGGCGCCGCCGAGACGGCCAGCGTGCCCAGGTTGCTCAGGCCGCTGACGTCTTCGGCAAAGCCGATCGCCTGGCCCGAAGCGAACGCGGCAGCCGAGAACGTGCCGTTGATTTGCGACACGGGGTTGGCCGCCGCAGTGGACGTTGACGTTGACGTTGACGTCGATGTCAACGTCGAGGACTTCGGTGCGGTGAGGCCGAGCGAGAACGTGTCGTTCTTGGTGTTGCTCGGATCGATGTTGCTGACCAGCACGTCGAGGAAGCTCTTGTCCTGCACCACCGTGCCGAGCACGAACTCACCGGCGGTCGAGGTACCACTGA
>NZ_LMUV01000010.1:0-301 GCF_009765755.1 Rhodanobacter sp. L36
GCCGAACGCGGTGGCCGTGGAGCTGCCTATCGTGTTGACTCCCGCGACCACCGAATAGAGTTGCGATCCGTTGATCGCATCGGTGGAAGCTGCGGCGATCACACCCGGCGCGAGATTCTGCAATTGACGCTCGGCGCCACCGGCACCGATCGATAGCACCGACGATGCCGTACCTGCGGCCGTGCCACCAAACAATGCCGTTGTGCCCACGTGTGCCGCTGCCGTGATCGAACCGGAACCCAGGGCCACGTCGTTGGTGTTGATCGCATGCGCGCCCGTACCCGCCGCGACGCTGTCCACA
>NZ_LMUV01000010.1:493-880 GCF_009765755.1 Rhodanobacter sp. L36
GCCGTTCACCGCGTCGGTGCTGGTGGCGCTGAGCGCACCTTGATGCAGGTTGCTGATCGTGGTGCCGCCCGTCGCGCCACCATCGGTGGAAGGCGCGCCGGCGAGTGTCACGCTGTCGTAGTTCGGCGTGCCATCCAGATGCGTGTCGTATTGCACGGCCGCGCTGCCTAAGTTGGAAAGCCCGTTGTCGACGGCTTGCAACTGCTCGACGTTGACCGCGTCGTTTGCGGCAGAGCCTGCAGCCACGCCGGTGATCTGACGATTGCCGATATTCACTTCGCCCGCGGACGTCTGCGGCGCGGTCAGCCCGTAAGCGGTGTAGTTCGTCAATGCGCCCACCAGCGTGACCGAACCGGCACCAAGGGCCACGCTGTTGGCCATGCTGGC
>NZ_LMUV01000011.1:0-168335 GCF_009765755.1 Rhodanobacter sp. L36
TGAGCCAGACACACAGCTTCAAGGCGATCTGGAAACCGGACTTCATCAGCAAGCTCGCACCGGAAGATCGCTGCCACCTCAACGGCCTGGCGATGGTGGATGGCGCGCCGAAATATGTCACCGCGGTGTGCAAGAGCGATGGTGTCGACGGCTGGCGCGATCGACGCAGCGAAGGCGGCGTGGTGATCGACATGGACACCAACGAGATCGTCTGCGAAGGCCTCTCGATGCCGCACTCGCCGCGCTGGGCGAACGGCAAGCTGTGGCTGCTCAATGCCGGCACCGGCCAGCTCGGCTGGGTCGACTTCGCGACGAAATCGTTCGTGCCGCTGGCGTTCCTGCCGGGCTTCGCGCGCGGCCTCTCGATCACCGGCAACACCGCGGCAGTGGGCTTGTCCAAGCCGCGCAATCAGCGTTTCGAAGGCCTGCAACTGGATGCGGAACTGATCAAGCGCGACATCGAACCGTGGTGCGGCGTGCAGATCGTCTCACTCACCAACGGCGACGTGCTGCAATGGATCCGCTTCGAAGGCGACATCTCCGAAATCTTCGACCTGTGCTTTCTGCCGAACGTGCGCAACCCGATGGTGGTCGGTCTGCGTACGCCGGAGATTCGCGATCTAATCACGTTCGAAACAGAACTGCCGAAGCAGGATGTGAGCGCATGAACATGACGTGGCGAAAAATGAACCTGGTGTTCTGCATGGTCATGATGCCGATCGCAGCGAACGCGTTGCAGACTCAGCCACGCTCATTGACGACTCCGATCAAGGCATCGATGACGCCCGCATCATCGCAAGCCAGTGGACCGAATGCGCTCTTCACTCAATGGGACACGAATCACGATGGAACGCTGTCGCCGGCTGAGTTCAACGCAGGATGGGAGAAGCTTCAGTCAGATGCCGCGCTGCATCGGTTGCACGAACAATTTACAGCCCTGGACACCGACAAGAGCGGCAGCCTGGATGCGGCGGAGTACGCCCATCTGGAATTGATCAAGCACGCGGGAGCTTCAGAACCGCCCATGTCGGCGTTCGATACGGACAAAAACCAGCGTCTGGATTTCAAGGAATATGTCAACGCTGTGAACTACCTGCTACAGCACGAACAGAGAAAATAGAACTGTTGTAATCATACACTTCAGATAGCCTTGGAAAGGGCGGTTACCGGTGACACCATAAAGTTCCACGTGCCGAACATATTGAGCAAATTTGGTGTTGATTCGAGAAGCATGTACTGAGATGTCCATCCTCAAGGCTTCAGCAGTCCGTCTGACGAGCCAAAGGCCAAGACCGAGCCCTTCTGAGTGTGAGTCCGCATGCCGAAAAGCTTCGAACATCGAGTCAATCTCAGTGACCTCCATACCAATGCCAGTGTCGATCACTTGCACTTCAATACGAGTCTTTCGACGCCGACACCCAAGCAAGATCCGATTACCTTTGGGTGTGTATTTCACCGCATTGGCAACGAGGTTGCCTATCAACGTTTCGAGTTGTGCAGCGTCTGTCAGCACATGCAGACGGGGTTGAACCATCCGAACATCAATCTGCTTTCGTTTGGCGGCAGGCGTTGCAATCGTTTTGACAGCGTCGAAGATGGCGCCAAGATCTGTGTCTCCAAAGGCTGCAAGCGAAAATGTCGAGTTGCCACTTCCAGCCGGGAGCATACGGATGAACCCTTGCTTGAGGGACTCCATCGACTCGTCCGCCATGTCCAGATACTTCATCTGGGCTGGCGCTGCATCGGTCCTCGCTTTTTTGACCGAATGCATCGCCACGGTCAACGGACTTCGTAGGTCATGACTCACAGCAGCCAGAAGCCTTGCACGGTACTGGCTAGTCTCTTCACTGCCCTTGAGTAACTTTCGAAGTTCAAGTTGCACCATGACTTGGCGAGCCAGTGCACGAAGTGCGTCGAGCTGACTGGTGTCCAAGTTCCGCGTGACGGTAGCCGACACGCAGACCGTGCCGATGGGAAGGCCGTCGGGCCTTTTTAAAACGACGCCCGCATAGAACTTCAGCTTGGGTTCCCCGACCACAAGCGGGTTGTGGGATGGTCCGCTGATCTCGTGCTTGACGGACATCGCCGCGCTTGAACCAGAAATTTTAGACGCAGAGCTGGGTGGAGCGTTGGAAAGGGTTCGTTTGCGCGCGCGTTGTACGCAGTCTTTGGAATGATCGTGTCTCGAACGAGATTGCATAAGTCCCCAGTGATCTGTCGTAAAAACTTACATGTTGACAATGCTCTTAGTGCGGTCGCACCCTGATTCACGCCTGAGCGCAACGCCGGGTCGGAGGGGAACGTAGATGCGTACTTGGCAAGGGATCTGCCTCGCGGCAGTGCTGTTGGTTCTATCCGTTGGGTGCTATGCCCAGTCGACGCCTGATCAGGAATATCAAAAGCTGATCCAAGTCGATCCGAGCATTCAGCCGTTAGGTGAGCATCCGTTCGGCGAAAACGTCAACCTGTACGACGGCAGCTTCTCGTTCAACGTCACCGACGTTTCCTTGCGCGGCAATGGTCCGAGCATCACCGTGGGACGAACTGCGCAGGATTTCGAGTGGATCAACGACACTCCGACTTCTAGTCCGCAACTCCCTCTCGGTAACTGGGATTTGGACATCCCTCGCATCGAAACTTTGGTGGCAACCCAGTTAGGCTGGCAGACAGGGGTAGGGGGGGCGACTTCAACGGTGGGTACGACGAACCGATGCACCACGTTCAACATGCCACCCGGTATTGCTTCCACATCCAGCGAGGGGGGCTGGGTGCCGGATGAATGGTGGTACGGATACAACCTGTTGGTGCCGGGCGAAGGTAAACAACTTTTGATGCAACGCACAGCAGCCAATTCGCTGTCGCCTACCATCAGCGGCAAGAGTTTTTCGGTTGTCACCAAGAACAACTGGATGATTGGTTGCGGAGTCACTGCGAGCGATGGTGGAGAAGGATTCCTAGCAATCGCACCCGATGGCACGCGGTATACCTTTGCTCATCTCGTCTATCGTCCTTGGTACCGGATTGTAGGCGCAGGTGAGTTAACCCCTGACGTTACCCATCTCGCCAAATCGAGCGGCGCTTCGGCACAGAGTGCGTCGCCAATGGTTGGCGCTCCGGGAGGCATCGGAATCTTGGACCGAGAAGATGCGTTGATGTACGTCACGCAGATCCAGGATCGCTTCGGCAATACGCTGACCTATAACTACGATCCTAGCTCGGGTTATCTCTCTAGCATCACCGCGAGCGATGGTCGCGAAGTGGATGTTGCCTATGTATCCGGTTCGCCGTTGATCCACACGATCACTGCTAAAGCTACCAACGTAGCATCACGTACCTGGACTTACACCTATGGGTCTGGTCTGACGGGCGTGCAACTGCCCGATGGAAGTGCCTGGTCATACAACCTGCCTCTTGGCCCAATGACCTTCAATGTATCGAACAGCAATTGTCAGCTTGACCAGCTTCCATACTTTACTTACCCCGTAGCAGGTGAGGTTGCTGGGACGATAACCACACCTTCCGGACTGACGGGTACATTTAGCTTCGGCATGAAACTAAGCGGCCGTTCGTACTCACCTAAATCGTGTTACGGATTCGATAACGGGACCGCACCTTCGGCACTTTATCCGGAGTGGTCTATTCAACCTGCCATTACGGCCGAAGTACTGTCAGGTCCGGGTATGCCTGCGCAAAGTTGGAGCTACAGCTACTCGCCGGCAAACCAGAGTTGGGGCACTGACACCTGCGCAACGAGCGATACGTGTGTCAGCACTGTCTACACCGACGTCGTGGATCCCGAAGGGAACGACACCCGCTATACCTATAGCAATCGCTTCGATGCCACGGAAGGCCAGCTCAACCGAACGGATTACTACAGCGGAGCAGCGGGCGGCACCTTGATGCGTTCGGAGGTCAATACGTATGCCAATCCCGTAGGCGGTCCATGGCCTGCCGCTTACGGAGCCGACATGCTGTACCGGGACAATCAAACACAAGTCACGGAACTGTCGCCGATGAGTCAACGCGTCATCACGCAGAGTGGTGATACGTACACTTGGCAAGCGATTGGGTTCAACGCTTATGCCCAGCCGACCGACGTCAAGCGGTACAGCTCGATCACTGGTCAGGTCGGAGGAATCGAAGAGACGACGTCGTATCTCAACGACACCAGCTACTGGGTGCTAGGTCTGCCACTGCAGGTGACTAACCTTGGCACCGGCGATATCGAATCAGCCAACACCTATATAGCCAACGACACGCTGCTTACTCACTCTCGTTTCGGCCAGCCGCTGATGAGCTACACCTTCAACAGCGCTGGTCAGCTGGCCAGTTTCACAGATGGCAACAGCAAGACAACATCGCTGGGCAACTACAAACGCGGCATTCCGCAGACCATCAATTATCCGGATAGCACCAGTAAGACGCTGATCGTTGACGATCTTGGGCAGGTTTCCAGCATCACTGACCAAGCCAGTCACACCACCAGTTACAGCTACGATGCGATTGGGCGGGTCACAGGCATCATCTATTCCGCCGGTGACGAGGTGGCGTGGGCGCCGGAAACGTTCTCCTATAACTTTGTGACCAGTGCGGAGCGCGGTATCGCTGCCAACCATTGGAAGCGCACCGTCACCACTGGCAACGCCAACACGGTGACCTACTTTGACGCCATGTTGCGTCCTGTGCTGAGCGATAGCGACATCGGCAGCACGGTGCAGGCCAGCACGCTGACCACGTATGACTTCAAAGGGCAGAAGGTTTTCAGTGCTTATCCCAGCGCCACGGCGTTGACATACACGCCGACGCCCACCATCGCAGGCAGCATCACGACGTACGATGCATTGGAGCGCGTTACACAGATCCAGCAGACCTCGGAGCTAGGCACTCTGACAACCGGCACCAAGTATCCACCCGGTGCAGAACAACAGGTCACCGATCCGAAGGGCAACGTCACTACCACCGGTTATCAGGTGTTCGACAGCCCGAGTTATGACGCGGTTATCTGGGTTGATGCACCGGGTGGCATTACCCAGATCATTGCGCGCGACATCTACGGCAGTCCGACGTCGATCACGCAGTCAGGGCTATATGGTAGCGAGAGCGACAGTCTCAGCAAAACCATGGTCTACGACATCTATCACCGCCTGTGCCGCACGACTGAGCCGGAGAGCGGTGACACCGTAATGGCTTACGACGGCGCCAACAACATACGGTTCAGTGTGTCAGGGTTTACCGTTCCGCCCGGGTCCAGCCCATGTGGCAAGGAAACGGTTCCCACGAGCTCGCAGACCACATTTACTTACGACGCGATGAATCGCCTCAAGACGATTGTGCCGCCCGCTGGTACGCAGAGCACCACCTATGGGTACGATTCGGTCGGCCGCATGACCAGCGCCGTGACTAATGCAGCCTCGGGAGATAACACTTGGAGTGGCACCTATAACTTCCGCGGCATGCTCACCGGCGAAAGTCTGCAAGTGGGCAGCCAAAGTCCCTGGGCGATCGGGTATGCGCACGACGCCAACGGCAGCCTCAGCTTTGTTCACTACCCTGACGGCGAAAATGTTAGCTACGTGCCAGATGCGCTCGGTCGCCCGACCCAGGCCGGCAGCTATGTCAGTGGCGTCGAATACTTCCCCAACGGGCAAGTCTCGGGATTTGTCTACGGCAATGGCATTGGCTATGCCGCCGAGCAAAACACCCGGCAACTGCTGAGCAACTTCAGTTATGGACCGAGCAGCGCGGCGCAGCTGAGCGAAGACCTGGTTTACGACCAAAACGCCAACATCACCACCGTGACCGATCTGGTTTCGGGTGGTCCACGCAGCAAGGCTTTCGGCTATGACGGGCTAAACCGGTTGACGAGCGCAACCGCCTCGGGTCTATGGGGTACGCAGGCGTACACCTACGACGCACTTAACAACCTGCGCACGCTGCAGACAAACGGTCAGACCGCGACTTACGCGTACGACACGAGTAACAAGTTGACAGGCATCAGCGGCGCACTCACCGCCAGCTACACCTACGATCCGCGCGGCAACGTGGCGACCAAGAACGGGATCACGTTGTTGTTCGATCAGAAAAACCAACTTACCCAGATCGTCGGCACCGATAGCTACCAGTACGACGCGGCGGGTCGTCGGGTGAAGAAGACCTCGGCCGGTGCGGATACCTACTACTTCTACAACCAGGCCGGGCAATTGATGTACCAGAACGGTCCGGGACCTGTTTCGACCAACTTTATTTACCTCGGCAGCAAGATAGTCGCGCGCAATGTCGATAACGCGCCCACGATCAGCGCACCGGCGCTCAGTAACAACGGTAGCTTTACGGTGAGTTGGTCGACGTTTGCCGGCGCCACAGGCTACAACTTGCAAGAGCAAGACAATGGTGGAACCTGGACATCGATCCTGAACGGAAGCTCTACCGCTAGCGCTATCACTGGCAAAAGCAATGGTAGCTACTCCTACGAGGTGCAGGCATGCAGCGCTAGCGCATGCACTCCTTGGAGCAACATCGTGACCACTACCGTGCTCTTCATACCGGTCACACCATCAACCCTTACCGTGCCGACAACCAGTACAGGCACAGTGGCGGTGAGCTGGTCGGCCAGTGCCACGGCAAGCAGTTACACCCTTCAGCATCGTCTGGGCACCGGCGCATGGACGTCCGCTTACAGCGGTGCGGCAACCAGTGCTAGCGTCAGTGAAACTACCTCCGGCAGCTATACATACCAAGTAGAGGCCTGCAATGCGGGCGGCTGCAGCGCGTTCAAGCTCAGCAGTGCAGTGGCGGTGACGCGCCCCCCCACCAGCGCGCCGGTGTTGACGATACCAGCCACCAGTAGCACTGGCAGCTACTCGGTCAGTTGGGGTGCAGTGGCAAGCTCTGCGACGTATACGCTGCAGGAAGCAGTGAATGGTGGCGCGTGGGCAACTATACAGGGAACCGGTGCGACCAGCGATGCCATCAGCGGCAAGGGTAGCGGTACGTACGGATATCACGTGCAAGGCTGCAACGTCGCCGGATGTGGGCCATGGAGTACGACGGCGTCGATAAGCGTTTTACGCGTACCCGCGGCGCCTGCATTAGTCTCGGTACCAAGCACAGCTTGCTATCAAGGCCCGGGATGTGGCTTCACTGTTGGCTGGTCCTCGGTAAGTGGAGCGACCAGTTATAACGTTCAAAAAACCACTACCAGCATAGCGTCAAATCCGGTCACAGCGGTTTACACGGGTACTGCAACCAGTGTTACCCAATTGGTTCTTGCAGGCACGTACGTGTATTCAGCGCAGGCTTGTAATGCTTCCGGGTGCTCAGGGTGGACAAATTCCGGCACTGTAACTGTGGTGACTTGCTCGTCCGAGGCGGTCAAGACGAGTGGCATGCAACCCGGCATTCCCAAGTGTGGAAACACGGCCACGGCAGTCCGTCAGGGAGGCACACCATGAAGCTCGCTTTGATCATGTCGGCGGCGGTACTTCTGGGCCTTGGGAGGACGACTCATGCAGGTTCAGTCACCTACGTCTACACCGATCCACATGGCACGCCACTGGCGGAAGCGGATGCGACCGGTACGATTACTGCGAAGTTTGACTACGCGCCCTATGGTGCGGCGTCGACGGCGAGTGGCATGAGTGGGGCGCCAAATGGACCGGGGTATTCGGGCCATGTGAACGACCCAGAGTCGGGGCTCGTCTATATGCAGGCTCGATACTACGATCCAAATGTGGGAAGGTTCATAAGCACCGATCAAGTCGCGCCTGATGCAGGCAATTCGTTTAGCTTCAACCGTTATGCATATGCGAATAATGGGCCGGTCGTCCACGACGATCCGACGGGCATGGCCCCCGGCGATCCAGATGATTTCGATCATTCGGCCTATCCCGTCGGAGTGACAATGTTTGGAGGGAATGATGATAGCGGTTCAGAATCTTCAGCGCCGCCCCAATCGAGTCCTAATCCGACAACGGGTGCGCCAACATCGACACAGAGCGCAAGCACCGATACTCCGACATCAACGGCATCGCAGATAGCAGCACAGCTTAATGGGTACAATAACGGCTTTGATATAGTGCCCGCCATCGACTTTACCAGCTGGAAAGTCGCAGCAGAAATTACAGAAGGAGAGTCTGCATCTGTCATTTCGCGCGGCGGTATCTTGGTCCAAGCTAATTCGGTCGGTGGCCCTTTCAAAACAGACGCCTTTGGATTTTACGTTGGTCAAAGACCACTCGATTTAAATGGCAATTATTTGTCGGTATCGGCGTCGCAAAAATGGAGTGACCCGACATATAACAGTAGTGGCTTGACAGGGTATGGAGCTGGCCACTCATTCAGATATTACGCGTTACCTGGGCCTGGTGGAAATAAGTGGACCGTTACTTTTCCATTGCAAGAGGATTGGCATCAAAATGCATCATTTGAAACGATTAGAATTTATACTCCTATGCACAATTAGCTTATGTGCTTGCCGTCATCAGAAAGAGCTCCCATTTCGAGCGGACTGCATTGTCGAAGTAAAAGCGACGGATCTGACCTTGCCGAGTTTCCAAGAGAGCGGTCTAAACACTCTTATGAACGTGTCCTGGCAACTCAAAATTCCGCTAGCGGGATATTCCGTCCAAAGTAAGAATGTCGCATATTTTCAATTCAAGAGTCAGTGTCCGTCCAGAGTGGCTTTGAGCAATACCCTTTTATCGAAAATATTCCCTCAAGGGGGATACGTTGTTAGTGCCAATAACGTCGAGCCTGGAACCAATACTGTCGAAATAAGGGGGGCAAGTTGGCGCGACTAGCTGTCGTTCTACACACTGTGAAAAAGGATCAAGGAAGTTACGACGCTGAGCTCCGGGCTTGAAGGAAGGCGAATTGGCCGCGCGTGCTCATAGTTTATAACGCGTGTGCTCGCGATGAGTAGGCTGCTAGCGTTGAAGTCAGAGAGGTCCGCATTCGACGGCAGTCTCAGCCGGTCGATGCAAGGACCTGTTTGTGTTGCTTGCTGTTAGCTAGAAGAAATTTCGTTCTTGGTCGAACGGGCTGTAGCTGAAATGAAGGTGAGTCTTTAAGAGCTGCCTACACTTCGCCTGCCAGGCCCAAAGCATTACATCCAAATCGGATGGATTCTTCGCTATAGTCAAACGGCGCCCGTTGCCACGGTTACAGTGCGCCACAGGTGACACCGGCGGATGGAGCAAAAGGTGGTTTACGTTGCAAGCCTGGACTTGCGACCTCAATGAGGCTTTGCCTCTAAAACGGTTGTGTTTGGCACCTTGAAGTTGGCGAGTTCTAAGTGTCCGCCGTTATCAGCCAATGAGCATTGGGCAGGTACGGCGCGAAGCCTCTGCTCCGATCGAAAGAATTCGATTGGCCTCTTCCGCAAATGCGAAAAGTCATCTGAGTCGGCGATTCATCAGCGTCGAACTAAGGCAAAGAGTCGCGCTGGGCGAAGATGCTCACCATTTCCGCCATGTTCTGTGTGCCCCATGTGCACAGCGGAACGATTGCGTCGGCCAGGCTGCGACCAAATGGGGTTAACGCGTAGTCCACGCGCGGCGGCACCTCCTTGTAGTCGGTCCGCGCCAGCACGTGATAGGCCTCCAGATCTTTCAGTTGCTGGATCAGCACCTTATCGCTGACGCCGCGGATCGTGCGCTTGAGTTCGCCGTAGCGCTTCGGTCCGTCAAGCAGGAAATACAGAATTTGCGGCTTCCACTTGCCCGAGATGACGCGGAGCGTGGCAGCCAGCCCGTGGGAATAGCGACCACCACAGTTCTCAGAACAGTCCGTCATTTGATACTTACCAAAAAGTGCATACTTGTTGTTAGGTTATCTCGATCACATCCTTGTACTCAAGCAAGCGGCTCCCGCTTCCGCACAACTTCAACCAAGGACACATGACATGAACAGACTGAAAGGTAAGACCGCCGTGATCACCGGCGGCGCGACCGGCATCGGCCTCGCTGCAGCAAAGCGCTTCATCGAGGAAGGCGCATTCGTCTTCATCTACGCCCGCCGACAGGAAATGCTCGACGCTGCTCTAGCGGAACTCGGACTCAACGCTCGGGCAGTGAAGGGCTCTGTATCGGATGAGGCCGATCTCGATCGACTCTACGCGGCGGTGAAGGCCGAGCGCGGAACGCTCGATATTGTGTTCGCCAATGCCGGCGCCGGAAGTCAGGCTGCGCTTGGCAAGATCACCGCCGAGCACATCGACGAGCACTTCAACACCAACGTGAAGGGCACGATCTTCACGGTCCAGAAGGCGCTGCCGCTGATGGGTAAAGGCGGCTCGATCATCCTGACCGGATCAAGCGCCGGCACCACGGGTGCTCCGGGCATGAGCGCCTACAGTGCGAGCAAGGCGGCAGTGCGCAATCTCGCGCGCACCTGGGCGGAAGATCTGAAAGGCACCGGTATCCGGGTCAACGTGCTGTCGCCCGGGGCCACGGCCACCGAACTCGCAAAGCAGGCGCTGGGCGAGGAAGGCCAGAAGGTTTACGCATCGATGACTCCGCTCCTGCGCATGGCAGACCCGGCGGAAATCGCGGCGGCGGCTGCGTTCCTCGCGTCATCGGACAGCAGCTTCATGACCGCCAGCGAAGTCGCGGTCGATGGCGGCTTGGCGCAACTTTGACGCATACGTCCGGCAGCACTCCATTCGATCGTCTGGAGTGCTGCCGGGCTTGGTAACCCGAGGAGAAAAGCATGAGCTACGCCATTATCGGCTTCGGAAATATCGGCCAGGCTCTGGCCAAGGCCTTTGCCCGCAACGGCATCGAAGTATCCGTGGCAACCACACGCGACCCGGAAAGCTTTGCATCCGACGCGGCCGCGATCGGGCCCGGCATCATTCCCAAAAAACTGGACGAAGCGCTCAAAGCGGACATTGTCTTTTTGGCCGTCCGTTTCGAGTCTCACCAGGATGTCGCGAAGGCGCTGCCCCACTGGAAGGGCAAGATCATCATCGATGTGACCAATGCCTACGGCGTGCCCCCTGAGGAACTGGGAGGTCAGCCTTCATCGAAAGCCGTGGCGCAGGTTTTCACGGGTGGAAGACTGGTCAAGGGTTTCAATCATTTGGGTGCTGCCGTTCTTGGCCAGGATCCTGCGGTCCATGGCGGCAGGAGAGTCGTGTTTCTTGCGAGCGACGATAACGATGCTGCAACAGAGGTTTGCGCGCTTGCGGAAAGCCTCGGCTTCTCGCCAATCAAACTCGGCGGGCTTTCGGAAGGTGGGCTGCTTGTGCAGGCGCGCGGAAACGTCTGGGGTCCACTGATCTTCAAGGACCTGATCAAGTTCGACTGACAAGCCGTGGATCGCCGACTCGCTCGCGGCGCGCTTGTCGAATTCAAAAACGCAATGGAGGAAATCCCGATGTACGACCCAACCAGGCAATCCGAATTGATCCGTTTCGCACGCGCAGGTGCGGGCTCCACCGTCATCGACGTCTATCCCGGCGACGGCGACTGGACGCGTCTCTTCTCCGACGTGGTGGGAGCCGAAGGACATGTCTACAGTTTCGTGCCGACCGAAATTGCCGACGTGAAGCCCGATCAATTGGACAACATGCGGGCGCTCGCGAAGGAGCCGGGCCGAGAGAACGTCGAAGCCGTCTCAGCGGACCTCGTCGCGATGCCGGACGTCACGCCACCAGCGGATGTCTTGTGGCTGCACCTGTTCTATCACGATCTCCATACCGCGCTCATCCAGGCCAAGGGTGCGACGGCGGCCGACTTCAACCGAGTCGTCTACGAACAACTCAAACCCGGTGGGTTCTACGTCATCGTCGACCATGCCGCTGCAGCAGCGGCTGGCACGAGCGACACCCAGTCGCTGCATCGGATCGACCCTGTGTCCGTTCGCGTGGAGGTGGAGGCGGCTGGCTTCGTGCTGGATGCGCAAAGTACTCTGCTCGCAAACAAGGATGATCCGCACTCGGTCAAGGTGTTCGACGCCTCGATCAAGGGCGAAACTGACCGGTTCGTCTATCGGTTCGTGAAGCCTTGAAGGACGCCGATCGCAAGTAATGTGGCCTGACCGAAGCGAAGGCATGCCAAGGCGGCGTGGCATGGGATACAGGAACTAGGCCGAGGCAAGTTTCAGCCTGTAAGTGCCTCGCTACTAGCCTAAATTTTTTCCCTGCTTGGCCGCTTTGGATTCCCTGCAACAAAGTGTAGGGAATTGCCCAGCCTTCCTAGGCGGCGGGCCTATTTTTAGCGCTCCTGATGGTGCTCGGATGGTTCTTTTCCCCAAATTCCCTGCTGTTTTCCCTGAAAGCAGGGAAAAAGGCCGTTGAGACAAGTTCGCACGAGACTCGTAGCACCGCCAAACAGACAGACCGCAGAGGACCTTTCTCTGCGGTTTTTTTGTACCCAAAATTTGGGTAGGGTCAGAAGTGTTACTGAGAGTTCGAATTCTGTTTAGCCCGCCAAACAGACAAGCCGCAGGGAATCCTCTCTGCGGCTTTTTTGCGACTAGACTTTCGTTCAGGCTCAGAAGTCTCACTGAAAGTTCGAATCTAGTTCGCCCGCCAAGCCTCGCTGGTGAACATCGGGCCAGCGTCAGTTGTAATTTTTATTTCGAATGAGCGAGTTCTATGGCTGCCGCTTAAGCCAAGGAGCGCATCGCACATGTTCGAACCGGCCCAATCGGTATCGCGGCATCGAACAGTTCGAACAGATCTTGCAGTCGTGGGATACGGCCAACAAAAAGACGGAGATCTACGACTACAGCGTATGCACCAGGTGGGGCATCGTGAATAAAACGGTTTATCTGTTAGGTGTCGTTCGGCGCCGCATGGAATATCCCGCTCTGAAACGAGCCGTACTCGCAGAAGCTGCCGTGTGGAAGCCGCAAACAATCCTGATCGAAGACAAGGCCTCTGGTACGCAGCTGATTCAAGAGCTTCGTCAGGAACATCTCTACCAAGTCAAGGCGGTGAAGCCGGTCGGCGACAAGGTCATGCGCATGCATGCGCAGACGGCGATGATTGAAAATGGTGTGGTGCGCTTTCCGGAGCGAGCATCGTGGTTAGACGGCTATATCCAAGAGCTGACCACCTTTCCGAATGGCAAATACGACGACCAAGTCGATTCCACCTCGCAGGCACTAGCGTGGATCAATCACGAGTTCGATGAGCCGGCGTATCTCGTTTTTATGCGGGAACTGCTCAAGCGAGACGCGGAGGCGATGTGCGACGATCGCTAAGCTAAGCACTCGAAAGGCGTATCTAGGGCGGTTTGAGTGTCGGAGTCTGTCTCAAGTTCACTTGCGATCGAGCTTGATCAAGTAGTTCACTGCGTTGACGTATTCGTTGAAATCCAGACGCTGGTTCTTGTCCGTATCGAACGCCGACATGGGCTGTGCCGATGCGCCACAGCTGATACAGGCTGCCCAGACAAATGCGCTGCGCGTTGTCGACGCTGCCCATCGCGCGTTCGAACAAACGCTCGAAGAACGACACGCGTCCCTGCTTGTCGCTGCCGACCAGCTAGACGCGTTCGGTCTGATACGACGAAATCGCCAGCGACGTGTTGTTGCCGGCGAGCCACGCGGCGAGTTCTCGCGAGCAACTCTTTTCGGCGACCTGCGGTTTGGCAACGTCGGCCGGCAGCTCCGAAACCTCTTCCGGTACCTCAAGGCTTGGGAGGTCATTCGGCTTCGGGTCGAGCCACGCGTCTATGTCGTCTTCGTGGATCGGAACGGGACACCGGTCGTGGCCTGCCTCCACAACCTCCAAGGGTGGGTCGTCCGTGATCGTCGCGAACGTGTAGAAGTCGGGATCATCGCCGGCGGCCTCGACATAGGTCCAGAGACAGGCCACAAAGAGATGACAATCGAAGAATTTGGTTAGACTGAAGTTTGGATGAGGCCAGACAAATGTGCGTTTCCATGCCACGCGCCCGTGCCCAGGGAGTTGCGCTCGAAACACACACACCCCGACTAGGTTGATTGAGGTTGGTCACTTGAACAAAGGTTATGTACTAGCAGACGGCAAAGCTGATCCACATGCAGTTTTCGCTTTGGGTTACACATGACCTAGGGTCGCACCGAGATATCGCCATGATTGATTGCAAGTCAAGCTATGCACCCGCTACAAGTATTGAGCCCTCGCGACGCAATGATCGGATCGGGGTTCCTTCGATGATAGGGTCGTCAGGTCGACCGCAACCAAGTTTTAGCAAATTCGAAGCCGAGCTCGATTTGCCACGACTCTGCTTACTCGTGACCGGGATCATCACCCAAGCCCGATGCGCGGCGTCATATCTGGCTGCTTCCTTCCAAACCTCCGGCGCCGTCGATGCGGGCTTGGTGAGCACTGGGCGTTGTGCATGAATCCACCGGCTTACACCCAAAGCTCGCTTGCGGCGTTGGGTATCAACGAATTGGAAGAGCGACTGTATTGCGCGCTGCTTGCGCACGGCGCTTCCCTAGCAACAGATATCTCCGAACTGTTGTCTGTGCAACTACAAGAGACAACTCAATTGCTCGACGGTATCGAGGCCAAGGGACTGGCGACTCATTCGCCGGGACAGCCAAGGCTCTATAACGCAGTGCCTCCCGGGCTGGCCATTGAGGCGTTGGCCAGTCAACGCCACGCCGAGATTGAGCGAGCCCGGCAGAAGATCGCCGAACTGGAGAAGTTTGCTGACAATGCTCAGGGGCAAAAACAGGAGCAACTTGTTGAGGTGATTTCCAATCGCGATACCTTGTGGCAGATCACGATGCACCTGCACCGAACGGCCCAAAAAGAGCTCTTCGGGTTCATACGCCTGCCTGTTAGTAATTCGCATCAGGAAGCCATACGTCCGGGTTTGCGCTATCGCAGCGTTTCCGACCTTGAGTTCGTTCAGTCGCCCGGTGCAATAGAGGGACTGAGCCGCGTCGCCGCCATGGGTGAAGAAGTGAGGGTTTTTCCGACACTGCCCATCAAAATGTTCATCATGGATCGCCGCATTGGCTTGATCCTCAATGCAGGTAGCAACTCAGCGGACCCCATCCTGCTGGTTAGAGAAAGCCCGTTGCTCGACGCACTTTGCGCCCTTTTCGAATTGATATGGGAACGTGCAACGCCTCTAGCGTTCAGCGAGAGGGGAGCCGTTGAGCAAGGTGCGACCGGCAAACGACTTTCGGATGCGGCGAAGCAGATGATTCCTCGACTGGCTGCGGGTGTACACGACAAATCCATTGCCTTTGAGGAAGGCGTAAGCGCGGTTACGCTCAATCGACGCATCTCAGAGCTCATGAAGCATTTCGACGCCCGCACCCGCTTTCAATTGGGCTGGTGCGCAGCGCTGGAAGCGTTTCCTGAACGCGCATCGCCCGACAAGCGTAGCTAGTCGTTCATTCCCGCGAAACGGCCCGACTTTTGGACGTCCATTTGTTTGGCGATGAAATGATATTTTTCTATCAAGATAGAAGTATAAACGTCTCTTTTCATTGCGCTGAAACCAAAAGCAAGCCTATTGTTGCCACGGTTCGGTAACAAGCCGGCAGGGGAAAGAGCTTTTCAGCTGGTTTATCGCGAGACGTCGGGATGACGTAGATCGCCGCCGGTTTGAGTCTATTGGTGCATTGAGTCTCGGCGTCCCTTTGGGGCGGCGTCGGGGGTTTTTGACTTAAATCACCCTGGGAACGTGTCGGCCAGTGCGTAGTAGTGGACAAAAAGCGACAAAAGCACCAATCACACAAGACCTTAGCGTCGTGTTCAAGCTTTTCCCTTTGCTCTTTGAGGATACTCCATGAAAAACAGCCATCTCTCGTTGTGCGCAGCCATCTCGGCGCTGCTTGCAGCAAGTTCTACCTGTGCATCCGCTACAACTGCGGGCCCATCCAACGCACTTGCCTTGGCGGGCATCAATACCTCCGAGGTCGCTCGCGTCACCCAGACGGTAAGCGAGCAAGCCGTTTTGCCGCTCGTGCACACCCATCTGCCTTTTCTGACGGCCTACGCGACAACGGCGACCGGCACGCTGGCCGATGCGTCCGCCATGAATCACATGCAAGTGGTGCTGAAGCCCAGCGCCCAGCGCGTCGCGGCTTTGAAACAGCTCGTCAAGGCGCAGCATGATCCCGCGTCGCCCGCCTTTCACCAGTGGATCACGCCGGAGCAATACGGCCAGAATTTTGGCGTGGTGGATAGCGATATCGCCGCAGTCAGTGCTTGGCTGACCTCGCAGGGTTTCGTGGTCAACGCGGTGTATCCGAACAAATCGCAGATCGACTTCAGCGGCACCGCAGGCCAAGTTAATCAAGCATTCCACACGCAGGAAGCGCTGTACACCACCAAGCTCGGCGCGAACTACACCGCCAACAGCACCGACATCAGTGTGCCGGCGGCCCTGCAGCCGGTTATTGCTGGCGTGCTGGGCCTCCATAACTTTCATGCACAACCAAGCCTAGCCGCACCATTGTTCGGCAAATTCAACAACGGCACACACCGTTTTGATCAGGTCAATGCCACAAAGGGCGCATCGCTCATGCCTGCCACCCGACAGCCGCAAGGTATTCCGATGGCCATTACTCGGAGCACCTTACGCGGCTTGGTACCCAATGACTTCGCGAACATGTACGGCATCGTGGGTCCTGCAGGCCAGAATATCCGAACCAACGGCATTACCGGCAAAGGCATCACCATTGCCGTGGTCGAGGATGAGGATATGCAGCCGGGTGACTGGAACAATTTCGTCCAGATATTCAATCTGGGCAGCTACGGTGGCACGTTCACGCAATTTCAGCCGCAGCCCAGCGGCCAAATCAATTGCATTGCCCCGAAACCGAATGCACTAAGAAATCCTACAACTGATTATCTTGAGACCATCCTGGACGCGGAATACACCACGGGCATGGCGCCGGGTGCCAACGTCTGGGTCGCCACCTGCGACGATAGCGGCTCAGGCAACTTTTTTGGTGGAGAGTTCCTGGCGGCCAGTAACCTGGTCAACGCGGTCGCTCGGCCGAATGTCATCAGCGTCAGTTACGGATACGGTGAAGGTTCGGTCCCTGTCGCTGACAAGGCAGCGATCGACGCCATGTGGGCGCAGGCCGATGCGGAGGGTATTTCGGTGTTCGTATCGTCCGGAGACTCCGGCTCGAATCCGAGTTTCAACGGGCTTTGGATCTACTCAACTGGTATCGACGCCAACGCGATGGCCAGCTCGCCCAACGACACGGCGGTGGGCGGCACCGATACGGCAGATATCTGGGACGGCACCACCAGCACCTATTTCAATAGCACACAAAATGTGGCGTACGGCACTGCCAAAGGGTATGTCCCGGAGATTCCCTGGAATGCAAGCTGTGGCAACGACGTCGCTGTCAAGGCAGCATGGGGCTTCTCCAATCCCCTCGATTTGTGCAAGCAATACCTCATCACCGATCCCAATGGCTTGTACGTGACTTCCGAGGCCAGTAGCGGCGGCACGTCTTTTACGGATATCAAGCCCGAATGGCAGACAGCCGTCACGGGGGCGGCGCTGGACGAGACTCGTGATGTACCGGACGTGGCCATGTTCGGCGGATCCTACGGCCCAACCACGGCAGCCGTACTTTGCACGAATGCCAATCCATGCGTAGCAGGCTTTACGCAGCCGACGGAACTGGTCCAGGGCACTTCGCTTTCAGCGCCGTTGATGGCTGGCGTTCAAGCGTTGATCGACCAAGGTATCGCGCAACGTGGGTTGCCGGCGAACCAGGGTAATGCGGCGCCGACCCTGTATGCGCTCGCGGGCCAGGAATACGGCAATCGCCAGAGCCCGGTTCCAGCCAGCTTGGCCGCCTGTGCCAGCGTGGATAACGGCGACCCCAACGCCGGCGCGGGCTGTGTGTTCCACAACATTGTCCGCGGCAATATTTCCACTCAATGCATAACTAATGCCTTCCTCCAGGGACCGAACCCCTACACGACGGACTGCTACAACTACGGCACTGTTAGAAATCTCAGCATCTTCCTCGCAGGACTAGGTCCGTCAACCGTAGGCCTTACCAGCTTGGATCCGTATAACTACGCGACAGCGACCAAGGCGTATTCCGCGCAACCAGGCTGGAGCTTCGCCTCGGGTCTAGGCTCGGTAAATGCCCGCAACCTGTTGATGGCCTGGCGTGCATACGTCAAGGCGCCTGCCGCTCCCGTCTTGTGAAACGCAGGGGCATGGCCGTCTTTGGACGCCATGTCCCCTTAGCGCGCACGCCATCGGCTTTGGACCAAAAAAAGTATTAACCACACAAGCAGCTCGGTGTCGTATTCCAGTCTTCCCTTTTGCTCTTTGAGGATATTCCATGAAAAACGGCCATCTCTCGCTGCGCGCAGCCATCTCGGCGCTGCTTGCGGCAGGTTCTACCTGTGCATTCGCTACAACAACAAGCCCGTCCAACGCACTTGCTTTGGCGGGCATCGATACCACTGAGGTCGCACGCGTCACCCAGACGGTGAACAACCAGCTCGTTGCGCCGCTCGCTCGTACTCACCTGCCTATCCGGATGTCCGCTGTAACGACGACCGGCACGCTGGCCGACACGACCGCCATGAGTCACATGCAGCTGGTGCTGAAACCGAGCGCGCAGCGTGCGGCCGCGCTGGAACAGCTCGTCAAGGCGCAGCATGATCCCGCGTCGCCTGCCTTTCATCAGTGGATCACTCCGCAGCAGTACGGCCAGAATTTTGGCGTGGTGGACAGCGATATCGCTGCGGTCAGCGCATGGCTGACCTCCCAGGGTTTTGTCGTCAACGCGGTGTATCCGAACAAATCCCAGATCGATTTCAGCGGCACTGCCGGTCAGGTCAAACAGGCCTTTCACACTCAACAGACGCAGTTCACCACCAAAGGCGGTGCGAAATTCATTGCCAATAGCACCGATATTAGTGTGCCGTCCGCCCTGCAGCCTGTCATTGCCGGTGTGCTGGGTTTGAATAATGTCCACCCCCAGCCGTACATAACGAAGCCAATGATTGGCAAATTCAATGCCGGCACGCACCGCTTTGACATAGGCCAAGGCGGCGATAAAAAGCACTTGTCTGCGAGCGGACAACCGCAAGGGATTTCGATGGCTTTGCAAGGTCAATTCTCGCGCGCTCTGGTGCCCAATGACTTCGCGAACATGTACGGAGTCGTGGGTCCTGCCGGCAAGAGCATTCGCGACAATGGCATTACTGGCAAAGGCATCACGATCGCCGTGGTCGAGGATGCGGAGATGCAGCCGGGCGACTGGACCAATTTCGTCCAGACATTCAATCTGGGCACCTACGGCGGTACGTTCAAGCAATTCCAGCCACAGGCCAGCGCCGCAGGCTTCAAGAACTGCCTCGAGCCGGCCAATGGTGTGCAAGCTGATTTTGATGAGACCGCTCTGGATGCGGAATATGTGACGGCGATGGCGCCGGGGGCAAACGTCTGGGTTGCCGCCTGCGACAGTTTCAACAACAGCGCGAACTTGTTCGGGGGTACATTCACTGCGGCCGATAACCTGGTCAACGCAGCTGCCCGGCCGGATATCATCAGTGTCAGTTGGGGCTCCGGTGAAGCTAACGTCGATGGCGGTTCCAAGACCGCGATTGACATGATGTGGGCGCAGGCTGATGCCGAGGGTATTTCGGTATTCGTTTCCAGTGGCGATTCCGGTTCCAATCCAAGCTATAACGGAGCTTTCATCTACGGTCAGGGAATTGATGCCAACGCGTTTGGCAGCTCGCCCCACGATACCGCCGTGGGCGGCACCGATACTGCGGACATTTGGGACGGCACCACGAGCTCCTACTTCAACGGCAATGGCAACGTGGACTTTGGCACCGCCAAGGGCTACGTCCCGGAGATCCCCTGGAATGCGAGTTGTGGCAATGGCATCGTCGCTAAGTCGGTCTGGGGTCTCACAAGTGCGATTGACTTGTGCAAGTTGTACCTGCATGCCGATCCCGATGGTTACACCATAACCTCCGAGGCAAGCAGTGGTGGTCCATCTAGCGTGGATGCCAAGCCCGCATGGCAGAGAATGGTGCAGAATGCCGCTCAAGACCAATCCCGCGATCTCCCAGATGTGGCGTTGTTCGCCGGTTCCTACGGCGAGACAACAACGACCGTCATATGCAAGCACTTCTACCCATGCAGCCCGACCTTTTCGACGCAGGTGGAAACGGTCGAAGGCACGTCGCTCTCCGCGCCGCTGATGGCGGGTATTCAAGCCTTGATTGATCAGGGGATCGCCCAGCGCGGACTTCAGGCTGATCAGGGCAATTCCGCGCCAACCCTGTATGCGCTCGCGGGCCAGGAATATGGCACCGGCCAAGGGCCCGTTCCGGATAGTCTGGCCGCCTGCGCCAGTGTAGACAACGGCAACCTTGACGCCGGTGCCGGCTGCGTTTTTCACAACATCGTTCGCGGCACTATTTCCAGCCAGTGCTTGACCGTTGTTGATGCCCAGACAGCCCCAACGACAAACTGTTACTTTTATGGCGGCATTAATAATTTGCTTGAAGATAAAATCTTCAACTTGGGCCCTGTCACTCTTGGCCTTACCAGCTTGGACCCGCAAAATTACGGGCCAACGACCAAGGCGTATTCGGCGCAGCCAGGCTGGAGCTTTGCCTCGGGCCTTGGTTCGGTGAATGCTCGCAACCTGCTGGTGGCTTGGCGTGCATTCGTCAATGCGCCTGCCGCTTCTGTTCAGTGAAATTGGAAACACGGCTGCCTTTGCAGGCAGCCGTGTTCCTTAACATAGCTGTTTTAATAAGTCGGTACTCGAGATGCGAACGTAGGTCTCCTCCGATCTGGTAATGCCGGAGGCTGTTTGGGATGAGTCGGCTCGACATTGCATACCTTGACGATTCAACCCTTCGCTTTTACCAGCTACCCCCAGCGCGCATTCGACCACGGACCCTTCGGTGGTTTACCGGCTGTTTTCCACCGGGGTTTCCTATCCGCTTCGTCGAGCCCCGTGCGCTCTGGGGGTAGGCTTTTATCTTCCCACCCGATTCGTCGTATTGAAGTTAGGTAATCCGAATATTCAGGTGTGTGATGTGCTTGGGAAACCAATTGGCGTCACGATGACAAGCGCAGGGTTCATCCAAGCATTGAATGATCTTCTGATAGTTTCTCCGATTTGCTGAGGTCAGCCTCCATACGTCTTTCGCTTCTAGCTACGGGTCGCGCGCCACATTCAATGCCTTCTTCTGAGATGCTCCGCCGACACGCAAGCCACTGTGAGGCGAACTCACGCACGCGTACCAATGCGAACTGCATCTCCACCCTTTGGTGAAATACGCCGCAGCTTTTAGGCGTTCTGCAGTTGTGCCTCGTTCTTGAGCTGGCTCCTAGGAACCACAATCCACGCCTGCTGTTTCGAGCAGTGCTCGTAATTCCGTCAACTGGGGTGCGTAATTCTTCCAGCGTTTCAGCGCATGGCGATGCATCGGCGCGCGTACTTGCATGACACTGGCCGTGCTCAAGGCGGCATTGTTCTCTTCGAACCGAAGACAGGAGGCGTGCCACGGCAGGTCGCAGTGTTTCAGAATTCGGCGGGTGTTGAATTCTTGTTCTTCCACCAATGCTTCGTACTCGACTTCCAATATGCGTCCGGGCAGGACGCTCTTCCAGTGGGCCATCAGGCGGTCGAATTGGAGGTAGTGGTGGCCGGTGTCGAGCAGGTTCAGCGAATAGTCGTGAAATTCAGAACCGTGCGAAAACAGTTCGCGAAAATTGCTGAGGCAGGTATCCAGAGGGCTGCGTCTCAAGCAGATGATCTTGGCATTGGGTAACGCGTTGGCGATATGTCCAACATAGAAAAAATTATGCGGTAGCTTGTCGGTGAAACGTGGTTTGTTGTCGGTCATCGGGCGCGTGCTGTTCAGATAGTTTTCGCCCAGACGATCCCAACGCAAATCACGACTCTTTTCGAGCGTTTCCAAATCCAGTAGCGCGGGCGTGTGTGTGCCCGCTGCCTGCTTGAGGGCAACTCCAAAATTTGGCAGTTCGCCAGCGGAATGGACGTATGGATGGCTGGAGACGATTCGTTCCACAAGGGTGGTCCCTGTGCGTGGAAGACCCATAACGAAAATAGGTTCGCCGGTGGGAAAGCCTCGTGGCGGCGACCACGGCTCTGGAAATATTCGCATGATGGCGTCGACCATAGCTTGATCATGGAGGGCGGAATTCGTACGCGTACTCCCGACGGAGGCTTTGCCCCTAGTGAAATGGGCGAAAGCCTGCGGAAAGTCGCCAAGGTCTTCGTATTCCTTGCCAAGCGCCATATGCAGATTCATCAGCGCCTTGCTGTCGTCTGCATGTTTATGCGCCAACGCGAGCATGGTGTCGATGTGGTTGCTCTCCCGCGTCTGCCTGCGCACCTTCGGCAGGCTGAAATGAGCCCTCCAGTAGGTTGGGTCAAGTGCCAGGCATGCTTCATATTCCTTTTCGGCTGCCTCACTCTCGCCCGTATACATCAGGGTGGTTGCGTGGTTGTAGCGGCACACTGCGTTGGTCGGCGCCAGCTCGACAGCTCGCCCGAAAGCGCAGACAGCACGTTCGAGCACATTCGAGCGCGTGTAAACAATGCCCAGGATCTCGTACAACTGCGTATCGGTTGGGGCGAGGTTGAAGGCGCGATTAGCCATACGCAACGCCTCGCCCGGCATGTTCGTGATGGAAAGAACCTTCGCACAATGCGCGGCGTAATCGGCACGATGCATATCGAGCCGGGTTGCTCTGCGCAAATGGACCAGCGCTTGCGGCCAATGTTGCAGCTCCACCGCGGCTCGCCCGGCAATATAGCGGGAGCCAGCATGGTCGGGCTCCTTTTGCTGGAACTGCATCGATAACTCGTAAGCGCGCTGCCAGTTTTTTTGCGTGAACTCGGCAATCGCCTGGGTATGCAAGTTGTGCGAGGCAAGATGGTCCATCGTGTTCTCGTGGAGAAGAATGCAAGAAATACGTTACACCTGCGAATCTTCAGCGAAAGAAGATTCGCAGGATTCTCGGAGCTGATTAAAAATGGCGAGAAGATAGTTTTAGGGAAGAAAGCCATACCTTGGTGCAAATGCGTTGCAAGCTTGTTCCTGCACATATTGAATGGTGTGGGACCACGAAACTAGTTTGTTAAACGCGATGGCGTCACACCGCGCTGAGGAACCGCGCCCTCTGTCTCAACCATATTTACATATTAAATCCAACGCTGACCGTTTGGACCTCTTTTCGTCAGCCGATGAAATGATATGTTTCTATCAGGATAGAAGTATAAACGTCTATTTCCATTGCGTGGCAAGTGCAAAAAAGTCTACTGTGACAAGGGTTGGGCAACAAGCTGGTAGGAAAACAGATTCTTGACAGAGGAAATCTGTTTTCAGTGGGTCATTGCGATGCGTGCAGCACGACGTAGCATTCAAGCGTAAGTTGGTCTTGTATCATTTGCTGGCGGCAGGACGCTGCCAGAATCTTTCGACCCATACTCGTGCATTCGCAGTTGATTTTAATCAATGGGCGGAATGCAGACATCAAATTTTCAGTAACAAAGACGGCCGATCGTCAGAGCAACCTCCTGATTCCGCTTCGAACTGATGTCAGATACAGGCATCGTGTTGTTAGCTGCCGCAGCCTTAGCCATTGCTAGGCCTCATCCGTTCGGGAAAAACTAAGAAGATGATTCAGGTGCATCTGACAGTATCAATGGCGCTCGGCAAGAAATATCTAATTCTCTTGGCAAACGGATCGAGCCATGACGTCGTCATTCGGGGTTCACACACCACGACTGCCGGTAACATGCTGATACTCGAGATTGACGGCAAGGTTTGTCAGTACCCGGGCCTAAACGATGCGATCGGACCGTTTATAGGGATATCGCCAGTCTGATACTTAGTGGCATGGCTGAAACAAATTCCCATCGCTCAGAGCTGAAAATTTCAGACTCTAAGTTCCACTCGAAGGCCGCGAGGCGTTCATCCTTATGAAAGTTTTCATCGGTGGCGCCAACGCAAGCCCCGCCGACCGTCGCGCGAAATGGCCCACATATGAAGTCCTACTGACTCTTGGCGCAAAACCAACGACGCGTCAGTGTCACTGTTTCCTTAGGTGATGAGCATGGACACAAACTCTCCGGATCAGTCGCTGTCGACGCCTGTTCAAGAGATAGCCGACGAGACAGATCGTGTGCACACAAGCCGCGCTGATGAAATTGACTGGCTATGGAGCAAATATCTAGCAGCCTCTTTGACCGAGCCCCAAATTCATCGCATGGTGGAGTTGATCCTTGCCGAGTCTGCCCAGTCGATCGGTTAAATTCTGATCGTGGCGCACTGGCCAATCTGAGTCCGACAGCGGAGCGGTGTTCTTCCCGTCGCTGTTGTGGGCATCGGCGGCGGTGGTCCAAGAGCTTTGAAATATCGCGTTCAATACGCGGCGGTGCTGGTCTGGCTGAGCGTGCAAGCCGTTTGCCAGCCAGCCGTGGAAGAAGTGGACGAAACGAAGGCTCTGCATCGATACGGGACCATCCGTGACAGAAACCAATTCGTGTTTTCGCGACCTGATCACGTTCGAAACAGAACCGCCGACGCAGGATGTGAGCGCATGAGCATGACCTGGCGAAAATGAATCTGGCGCTCTGCATGACCATGATGCCGATCGCAGCGATTGCGTTGCAGACTCAGCCACGCTCATCGACGACTCCGGTCAAGGCGCCGATGACGTCGGCATCGTCGCAAGCCAGTGGACCGAATGCGCTCTTCACGCAATGGGACACGAACCACGACGGAACGCTGTCGCCGGCTGAGTTCAGCGCGGGCTGGGAGAAGCTTCAGTCGGATGCCGCGTTGCATCGGTTGCACGACCAGTTTGTAGCGCTGGACACCGACAGGAGCGGTAGCCTGGATGCGGCGGAGTACGCGCACTTGGCATTGGTCAAGCACGCCGGCGCATCGGCACCGCCGATGTCGGCATTCGATACGGACAAGAACCAGCGTCTGGATTTCGAGGGAATACGTCAACGCGGTGAACTATCTGCTACAGCACGAACAGAACAGCACAAACGCACCGGATGACGCGCACATCGACAAGGAAAGGTTAGCTGTAGTTATTTGAAGCCATCACACGAGACCGAAGGCTGTGGACTCTGTGGAGCTTCCGGTGTGCTTGGTGGAGCGCCGTAGTACGGATGATCCTTATCGCGGGAGTCGTACCGAGACTGGTCTCTCATGCTCTGTGGATCTTGGCCTGAAGCATTCACTTGATAGTGAGTGCATGCAGCTTCTTGCTGCAGTCGTGACGCGACTCTTGTGTCATCCGATACGCAAGCGGTGATTGTGGTGTAGAGAGACACAATGCACGCAAAGAAAAAATGGCCCTATACGTGTCGCATTGTTACCTCACGTGCGGTTGTGCGAACGCAGGTGCCTGCGTTAGCGCGACATGTGTAGTAGCGAAAGCGACGCTTGCCGTTGACCGCAGGCGTCGGCATCAAACGGTTTGCGCTTTCATTTCCGCGAATCTATTTGCGCGCGCGGAAGAAATGCGATTGCCAACCAGCTCACCAGCGCGAACAGGTTCAGCCACGCGAACCAATCGTCGAAGCGTGAGTAAAGCGTATGCGTCTCGCGCAGCGACAAGTCTCCAACGACTTCGGCATCCTGGTGCTCGCTTGATGCTTCGGCAAGGACGCGTCCCCGGTCGTCGCTCAACGTCAAACGGCCGGCATGCGCAGCGCGCGCGATGGCAAAACCATTTTCCACGCCACGCATGATCGCCATGCGGCTGTGCAGCCAGCCGTCGACTGTGAAATCGGATGCGGGTACCAACAGCAATTGCGTGTCACGCGCGGCGTACGCCCAGCCGATGTCGTGGAAGTCCATGTCCTTGCAAATTGCCAAACCAATGCGCGGCGTTGCATCCAGCATCGTGTAATCCGTCCCGGGTTTGTACTGCTCCAACCCGATGAGCAGGTGATGCTTGCTGTACGTAAAAAGCGTGGGCGTGCGAGGCCGAAACACCATAAGCATGTTGCGGGCGCTGGACGGATTCATTTCCGAATCGACGCCCGTTGCCATGGTGATTTCGCGTGCGTGTGCGAGCTGTGCAAACGCCGGAATGTTGGCGCTGGCGAGTTTGAAAGTGGTCTCCGGCATCAGCACAAGTTTCGCGCCTTGATCGCCAAGTCGATTCGCAACGGCAAGGTAGCGCACTTCAAGTGCCTGGCCTGCGGGTTCGCTCAGAGAAACGCCAGCGGGTTTCTGCAACGACACCAATCCAATGCGCATCGTGCTTGCGGCAGGCGTTCGCAAACGCCAGCTGCCATATATGGCCAGTGCCGCAACGATTGCCGCTGCCAGGAGGACAGGGGCTGAGCTACGAAGTTTCCCGGTCGTGCGTGACGCAATACATGCGGCAATCGCTGCTGGCAGCAGCAGCAATATGAAACCGACGCCCCACAGGCCGGTCATGGCGGCGACCTGGATGATCGCCAACGCATCCATCTGTGTATAAGCGATGTTGCCGAACGTGCTATGCGGCGACAGCAAGCTGTAGACGTATTCGGCGGAAACCCAGGCGGACGATACAGACAACGCCGCGACCATGACGTAGCCGCGCAACAACAATCGCCGGAACAACCACACGCAAAGTGCGAGCATGACGCCCGGCATGGCGATGAAAAACATGATTGCGACCATCGGCAAACCGATAGCCTCATGCAGATACGACCACTCGTTGAGACTACCGATCGCGTAGGCCGTGAATGCAGCCAGCAACGCCCATGGCGTGCGCACTCTTGGCGCAAGCCAGAGGACCGGCAGCGGCGCGAACCATGTCAACCACCAAAGAGGTTGCAGGCCGCTCCCAAGCCACCACATCGCGGCTGTCAGCAGGGTCGCGGCAAGCCAGGTCAATTTGGCGAAACGATTATCGAGCCTTGATGCCATCGAGTAATCTCCCGTGCGACTGTTTACAGAAAGCGCGGAATTGCGCTTCATCGAAGCTGAAGCGTCCGGCGCGGTAGAGCACGATCAGGCCATGCTGGTGAGCCCAGATTGTCATTCCGACGTCATGCGGATCGTCCTGTTTCAGAACGCCCTGAGCCATGCCATCGATGATGGCGTCGATGACGACATTGAAAGTTGGCGACGACCCGGCGCGAAAATCCTCCGGATAGAGTCGCGCGTCATCACGACGTACCGAGAAAGAGTGGTCAAACAAATGCGGATGCGCCAACGCGTAATCCAGATACGGATCCAGCAGCGTCATCAAGCGCCGTTCGATATCAGGATGCCGGGTGCGCGTTTCCCATTCCTCTGCGGCGATCTGAAAGCTGTCGTCGGAAAGTCGTTTCAATAACGCGCTGCGGTTCGGGAAGTGCCGGTAGATCGCCATCGGCGTGATGCCGACCGCGTCAGCCACGCGACGCATGGTCACAGCTTCCGCACCGTCTCGATCGAATATGCGATGGGCGGCACGAATCACTTTTTCGACGGTTGTGAGTCGCGGCATGTATACAGCGTATACAAATCAGGTGAAGCAGTGCAATACTCTGGCTAAAATCAGCGGAACGTGGCCAAAGCGACGTTGGCCTCTTCAAAGACCTGCATGAGTGGCTTCCTCGTGCACCCACGCTGCAGCTGATGCCGTCGTCTGGATGGTCGCCGGCTCGTACAGCATTGCTCGCGTGATGGATACTGCAAAAAATATCAGTACCCCAAATTGCGAGGCACACGTAGCTTCTACTTGCCCCGGTCATGCCACGCCGACGAGACGTCAGGGCGCAGACATCGGATGTCTGGTGGGATTTGACATGGACGGGCAAATGGTTGGCTCATCGCCCCTGAGCTAGAAGGCGCCCGCAAGGGCGCCTTCGTTTTTTGCGTGTCCGAAAATAAGAAAGCGTGCTTCGAGGATGACCACCTGCGCGTGGTGCCGGTCGTGGCAAGCCGTGCCAGCCATCAGAAGCAGCAAACGACGGGGCATGTTCCGTGCCTGCTCGTGCGGAGAACGAGTTGATGCCGCGAAGCGGATCAATGGAGGCCGGACTGTCAGTTGCCAGTTGCCGAATATGCCCGTTGCGCTGCCGAAAAAGCACTACCTTCTGCCGGATTTGTGCATTGACCTATTTGCTGCTGCTGTTCAATGAAGTGGACATGCAACGGTCGAGTCATCCGCAATTTCGCAATGGAAGGTGAATTAGATGAATCACATTTATCGCCTGATCTGGTGCCGTGCTCGCAATACTCTGGTGGTCGTCTCGGAGCTGGCTTCCTCCAAAGGTGGATCTTCGGTGCGCACGGGCTGCCGCAAGAAAGGGGTGCGATCGCTGCATCTGGCATCTCTGCTGCTGTGCTCACTCGCCATATCGCCGGTGTTCGCGCAGTCAACGGACAACGCGAAGTTGGCGGATCTTCTGCCGCTCGTCGACAAATACTCACCCGTCGCGCCGACACCATTGAAACCCGTTGCGCAGGCAGGCGAGTCGCATGTCACCGCCATGCCTGAGCCGCAGGTATTTCAGCGACCTCTTTCGCCACGTTCGGCTACGCGTGCGCCGCGCGCTGAATCTCGCGTCGCAAAATCGGCAGCGATTCATCAGCCCGTTGTCGCTCGTGCAGAAGTTCACGAATCCTCTGAGGCAGTTCAGGCATCGCGCGCGTCAACGCCGCCGACGCCCAAGAGCATGACGACAGATGCGGGCAAGCCGATGGCGCAGGGGTCACTCGCTATCGACGGTTCGGTAGCCGATCGTCGGCGAAGCCACGAAACCAGCAAAAAATCCGCCAAGCACAAGTCGACGGATTCGGATGCGCTCGACGATGCGAGCACCGAATCAACGGCAACTGATACAGCTACGGTCTCACCATCGCCGCTGGCTGCGTCGTGGAGTACGCGGTCGACCTTGGCGATGGCCGGGCCTTCGACATCCGCCATGAGTTCGAGCGACATGCTTTCGCCATCGATGTCGATCCTTTCAGCATCGCAGCCGGTGATACCTCTACCGGGACCTTCGCCCACGGGTATCATCGTGGGCAATGGCGGCGTCGTGGGCGCGGTTTCGCAATTGCTGGGGCCGACGACGAACAGTCTGTTTGGAAGTCCAGACGGCTATGTCAGTAACGGATCGTTACGCGTCAACAACGCGAATTTCACCCAGGGATATTCAACGCTGAGCGCGCTGGGCATCCCCCTGTTGAATCTGACGGCGGTTGGCACGGTGTTGACGTCGACCGGCGGTGCGCTCGTGGGCGGCACCGGTATCAATTCGCATCTCACGCTGATCGGTGGCGTCACGTCCGACAGCTACATCGACAACATCAACAATGGCGGGCCGGGCGGTTTGCTTGGCATCGCTTTGCCAACTCATGCGCCGGCGTGGTCGTCCACGTGCCTGAACCTGCTTGGATTGGTGACGGAGTCGTGTTGGGGCCTTAATGCCGCGCAGGACTATCAAGTGCTTGTCGGCGATGGCGCTACAGCGAATGGATCAAAGGAAGTCGTGATCGGTACCGGCGCCAGCCACACCTTGCCAACGCAAGATGCCGACACGGTGTTTCCAGGGTCGGGCACGAATGATCCGAACAATCCAAGCGGCCTGCCGACAGCAGACTATGAAGCGCGGCTTGGTCACTCGGTGGTCATCGGCGACGACGCATCCGGAACGGCAAATGCGCAAACCATCGTTGGTGCGGAGGCAAGCGCCAGTGCCGCCAACAGCGTGGCGCTAGGCTATCGATCAGTGGCCAATCGTGGCGCCCTGACTGGCTATGCTGCCTTTGGACTTGCCGCCTTGCAGAACTCGGCTGGTGAAGTGTCCATCGGCTCAGCCGGCAACGCGCGACAGATCACCAACGTTGCCGCCGGCAGTGCGCTGACTGATGCCGTGAATGTCGCGCAGCTCGAAGGCGTATCCACAGTGGCGGATAACGCCGTGCAATACGATGATGCCGGCAAAGCCGTCGTCACACTGGCGGGAGCGCCGAGCACGGACGGAGGCGTGACCGGCGGTACCACGATTACCAATCTGCATCAGGGCGCGCTTAACGCTACGAGCACTGATGCAGTGAACGGATCACAGCTTTTTGCCACCAACCAAAGCATCACCAACGTTTTCAATACCGGAACCAAATACTTCCAGGCAAACAGCACCGGTACGGCCAGCAAAGCGTTAGGTGCGGACGCGATCGCCGGTGGGGTGAACAGCCAGGCGATCAGCACCAACAGCATCGCCATCGGCAATAGCGCCATCGCGGGCAGCGCTGCAGATCTGACACGTATCAGTGAAGTGGCGATCGGCAACAACGCGGTGGCATCCGCGCAGAATTCCATTGCGTTGGGTGATGGTTCGTTGGCCAGTGGGCCGCAATCCACAGCAGTCGGCTCAGGTGCCCAGGCGATCTCGGCTCAGAGCACTGCGCTCGGCCGTAGTGCCACGGCCGGCAACAATGCAACCGCACTCGGCATGAACGCCATTGCGTCCGGCCTTCGATCAACCGCCGTAGGGCAGGGTGCGACAGCCGCGACAACCAATGGCACGGCAGTCGGCCAGGCTGCACAGGTCACGGCTGCCGGAGGCGTCGCGTTGGGCTTCGGCTCCATCGCATCGACAGCCTCGGGAATCACCGGCTATGCACCCACCGATGCAACGCCCGCCACCATCGCTGCGATCAACGCCACCACCAGCACGCTGGGTGCCGTATCGGTAGGCGACGCGACTAGCAGTCAGTACCGACAGATCACCGGCGTAGCAGCCGGTACGGCAGCGAGCGACGCGGTCAATGTGGCGCAGTTGCAAGCTGTTGACGGCGCGCTTTCGACGCTGGGCAATACAGCCGTGCAATACGACACGCGCCTGGATGGCACGCCGAACTACGACAGCGTGACACTCGCAGGCGCGCCTTCCACCGATGGTGGCGCGACGGGCGGCACCACGATCAGCAACCTGCATCAAGGTGCGCTCAACGCCACCAGCACCGACGCGGTGAACGGTGCGCAGCTCTACGCCACCAACAGCAATATCTCGAACATCTACGACACCGGCACGAAATATTTCCAGGCCAACAGTACGGGCGCCGGCAGTGCGGCAACGGGTGTGGACAGCGTCGCGGCGGGTACGGGCGCGCATGCGATCAACACGAACGACGTGGCCCTGGGTTCCGGTTCGATCACGGCAGCGGCACACGTGGGCACAACGGCATTGTTTGGTGGCACGGCCGCGGGTACGGCATCGTCGGTGCTATCGATCGGTGCCGGTGGCGCCGAGCGTCAATTGCAGAATCTCGCACCGGGCGTAGTCGCCGCAGCTTCCACCGATGCGATCAACGGATCGCAACTCTATTCGGTGGTCGCGGGAGTCAACACGATAGGCAGCTCCACGGCCACCGCGTTCGGCGGTGGCTCGTCGTTCGATCCGAACACGGGCGTAGTGATCGCGAACCTGACCTATGGCGGCGCTACTTACGCATCCGTGCAGAACGTGCTCGATGCGCTCACGGGCGGTGGGTCCGGCCAGGGCATCAAATATTTCCACGTGAAATCCTTGCTCGCCGATGGCAGCGCGAGCGGTGCTGACAGCGTGGCGGTAGGTCCGCTTGCCGAGGCCACGGGCGCGAGCAGTGTCGCGATCGGCAATGGTGCAACAGCCAGCGCCAACAACGCTTTCGCAATGGGCACGGGTGCCAACGCCAGCATGGCCAACAGCGTGGCCCTTGGTGCCGGTTCGGTCACGCTGGTGGGCGCATTGACGAACTACACCGCTTACGGGCTGACCGCGCCGCAGACATCCGCGGGCGAAGTGAATATCGGCAATCGCCAGATCACCGGCGTGGCTGCAGGCTCTGCCGCAAACGACGCGGTCAACGTCGAGCAGTTGCAGGCCGTGAACAACCAGGTGCAGTCGGTGGACCAGCTGGCCGTGAAATATGATGCGGATACAGCGGGCCATGCCACCAACTCCATCACGCTGACCGGTAACGGCAGTGGTGCACTGGTGCGCATCACGCAACTCGCTGCAGGTGCGGAGCTGTCCACCAGCAGCGACGCCGTCAACGGCTCGCAGCTGTGGCACTGGACGCAGGACGTCAACAACATCTACAGCAACTACAGCCTGTACACCGATTTGCAGAATCTTCCGACGGATGGTGGCGGCAGTTCCAAATATTTCCACGCGAATTCGACACTGGCCGATTCGTCTGCCAGTGGTTCAAACAGCGTTGCCATCGGTCCGGTGGCCAAGGCAAGCGGCAGCGACAGTGTTGCGGTCGGCAATGGCGCCACCGCGACTGCGGACAACGCCGTGGCCATCGGTGCCGGGTCCGTTGCAGATCGCGCGAACACGGTGTCGGTGGGCAGCGATGGCAACACGCGTCAGATCACCAACGTCGCAGCGGGCACGCAGGTCACCGATGCGGTGAACATGGGCCAGCTCACCTCGACGGTGACCGCATCCCAGCAAGGCACCGTGCGCTACGACCAGCACGCCGACGGCAGCACGGACTACAACAACGTGACGCTGGGTAATGGCAGTGGCACGACCGTGATCCACAACGTGGGTGCGGGCATCGCCAACACCGACGCCGTGAATGTGGATCAGCTGAATGCCGGCATCGGTCAGGCAGTCAATTGGGCCAATGCATACACCGATCAGCAACTCCAACGGATCAGCAATCGCGCCAACGCAGGCGTGGCTGCAGCCATGGCGATGAGCGGGCTGCCACAGGCATACGAGCCCGGCAAGAGCATGGCATCCGTTTCGGCCGGCAGCTTTCGGGGCGAGTCGAGCCTGGCTATCGGCGTCTCGACAATTTCCGAAGGCGGCAGGTGGGTTTACAAACTGACGGGATCGACCGATACGCGCGGCGATGCCGGTGTGACGATCGGAGCAGGCATGCAGTGGTAGGGACGCGTGGCATCCACATACGGACGTAGACGAAAAAGGCCGCGTGACGATGAAAAGCATGAGCTTGTATGGATGGATGCTGGCAGCTCTGATGACTGCGGGATGCGCAGATCAGCAAGCAAGAAATGCCGCAGCGAACGGACCGGCGATATTTCCCGATCAGGCAAAGTCGACCATGCCGGAAGGCGATTTCGTCAATCTGGACGATCTCGGTAAAGTCAAAACAGGGATGACCAAGGCGCAGCTGCACCGGTTGCTCGGGACGCCGCATTTCAACGAAGGCGTGTTCGGTGTTCGCACCTGGAATTATCTCTTCGACTTTCGCAACGCTGGTAGCAACGGGGACACTTTGCGTTGCCAATATCAGGTTGCGTTCGACAAACACGGACTTTCCACCGGCATGTACTGGATGCCGGCGTCGTGCAGCCGGGTCTTGTTGCCTGCGCCTCAGGCGGAAGTTGTACCCACGACAGCGCCGATGCCTTCCGAACCTGTTCGTCTTTCGTCGGACATGCTGTTCGATTTCGACAAGTCCGAACTGACATCGTCGGGAAAGCAGAAACTCTCACAAGTGCTGGCGCAAGTACGCAATGCGAGCGACATTCAGGACGTCGTCGTCGTCGGTTATACCGATCGCCTCGGCAGCGCGCGTTACAACCTGGAACTGTCGCGTCGGCGCGCTTCATCCGTGCGCGACTACCTCGTCGCAGGCGGCGTGCCGGAAAATGTGATCACCGCGCACGGACGCGGTGCAGAGAATCCGATCGTGCACTGCGCAAACTCCGACAAAGCCACCCTGATCATTTGCCTCGCGCCAAATCGCAGGGTGGAATTGTCCGGAACTGCCAAGCCCTGAGTCAGTTAGTCATCCATTCGCCTGATGACGGTCGCAGCAGCGTGTCGTGTGGCAGCTCACCGAACAACCGTTTGTATGCTTCGGCAAATCTTGAGAGGTCATGCATTCCGCAATCCATCGCGACGGACTTCACTGAGCGGCGGCTTGCGTCTGCTTCGTTCAGTTCGATGAAAGCAACACAAAGACGCAGCGACGAAAGAAATCGCATGGGCGAAATACCCAGGAGATCCTGGCAGGCATAGCGAAGCGTGCGTTCGCTGACCTCGGCGGCGTCGCACATGTCGGAGAGGTAGATGTCCACGCCCAGATTCGCGCGTATGAAGTGCTCGGTGCGCTCGACGACACGGTAGTGTTTTCGTCGCGATCTGCAACAACCGAGAATGCTCTTCCCCGTTGCGGACAGGCTTGCGGCGGCATGGCATTCGACAAGCGCTTGCAGATCGATCGGGGTGACGAACGAACTGTATGCAGCGTCAGCCTGAAGGATCACCTTCCAGCGAATCTGCTGATAGATTTTTTCGAGCCGGGCGAATGTGTCGTTGCCAGCCGTTTGAAAAAGTTTGACGAACAGTCGCGGTTCGGCAGGTGCCGGCAGCGCTTTCAGGGAACCCGGGCGCATGCCACCCGTCGGCAGGAGAACGTGCGTCACGCGTGTGCCGGCTCCGAACATGAAGTCGGCGGTTTGTCCCGGCATCACGGAAAATGCAGTATCTGCCGTCATTGGCACGCCCTGGCACCAGCTGTTGTCGCCAGCGCGGTGCATGTATCCCAGCAGAAAAAAATCCGCGGGCATCACGAAGCGAGCGCGAAAACCGAAACAGTATTCGCTGCTGCAGGCAAATGATTGACCTTGTTTCAGCGAGCCGACGAATGCCTGCGGATCGGCGGTGTCCAGCAGCAGCACCTGCATCCTGCTGGATTTTAGTTGCGCAATGAACATGGCCAGGTCGCAATGCGACAGCTGCACTCCGGCAGTTCCCTGGGAGGCTGGAATCAATCCATCGGGCCGAAAACTCGCCATGACGTCACCAGGGAAAACACTACGAATTGGCCAGGGCGACCGTGAAAAGGGGACTTCGACATCGGTTCCTGGTTTCCGCGTCGAGGCGCTACTCAGTGAGAAAGACGGATGCTTGCGTCCTGCTGGATGTTCAAGGCCTGGCATGTTTGTGCATCGAGTTCGATCCACATCGCGAGCACCGGCTTGCCGTCGACCAGTTGTGGTGGGCCGACACGATGAGCGTGCATGCCGATGCTGCGCAGAATCCGCTCGACACCCATGGCGGTGAACGTGATCAGTCGCGTGGCACCATGTTCCATGGCAGCGGTGACCAACGCTGCGAACAACAGGCAGAAATGTTGACGCGCATCCTCACGTGACAACGCAGATGTTTCGTGTGTCGTCTTCGTGGAGAAGCGCGAAAGCTCCCAGACTTCCGGCGAGTGTGGCGCGCACTCTCCGTTCATGAGGTGTGGAAACACTTCGTCGAGCAGATATGCCTGAGTGGTCGGCAGCAGCCGCGCGCATCCGCAGATGACTCCCAGCTCATCCTTGGCCACGACATACAAGGTGTCGGGGCGATCGAACTGGTCCCGCTCAAGACCGTCGACGACAGGCAACTGCCAATGCAGTGTCTCGATGAATATCGAGTGCCGGTAGGAAGCCAGTTCTGCTTCCAGTCCCACCGGCAGCTGTTTCCTTGTGCCTGCCAGCATCGTCACCATGGTCCGTCACTCTGCGAAGGCTGAATGAAGACATTGAAGGTGAAAGCAAGCGGTGGGAGAACTGTAGATTCCTACAGTTGGTACGCGAGACGTAACGCGCGTACTAGCTGGCAAGTAAAAATCGAACGTGGATCAAAACGGCCATGGAGCCGAGTCATTCGAAACGAGCGTCACGATATTGTCGGACTCAAGTGTTGTCTGCCACGCAACGCCTGAAAGCCATGCGTGCAACAACTCATTCGTTTTTTTGCATCCCAGGTCGAAACGTTGCGAACCTACCAGCATGAGATTGGTGCTCAACCCGCCCGGCGCGAGAAGCACACGTCCAGTTTGTGACACGAACCACGCCCAGCCAATGCTGATTTGTCGTGCGGTCCCCGACGCACTCCATTCGCAGTATCCTGCCCGGAGAGCGGGAACATCTTCGTGAGCAAGGTCTTCTCTCAGACTCTCGTCCTCCCAAGCGTGTCTTTCAGAAAACACGACTTGGGCCAATGCATCGAACGTGATGCGGACGTAGCCATCGAAAAGTCCTTTGGGGGAGACTTGGGATGAAGAAAATGCGGATGCCACGGCGTGTTCCAGGTAGGGCAGGGTCTTTTACCTTATGCCGTTCCTGCCATGGCACACAGCTGTCAGCTTTTGCAGATTGACAGAAGTGATCGCACGCATGACATGGCGCGAAGATTCCCTCCACCGACTCGCCCTTGCGGCGAATTCCGCGGACGATATCGTCAAGGAGCTCGCTGGCATCGTCGGTGACCTCGGCTTCGAATACTGCTCCTACGTGTTGCGCATGCCGATTCCTGTTTCAGAACCTTCCGTCGTATGGGCAAGCACGTATCCCGTGCATTGGCTCGAGCATTACTTCAGCAACAAATATCTGGAAGTCGATCCGATCATCCACAAGGTCGTGCAAGACATGGCGCCACTGACGTGGGCCGATGCGCGCGATACCAGCGAGCCGGCGTTCTGGGAAGACGCGCAGGCGCATGGCATACGGCATGGCTGGGCCATGGCCACGTATGGTCGACACATGACGACAGGCATGCTGTCGCTGGCGCGCTCTTCTCGACCGGTGACGGAACTCGAGCTCGCCGACACGGAGATGAAACTGGTATGGCTGGCGCATGTGGTCCATGGCCTGATCGGCTCGGTTGAACTGCAGCGCGTCATGCCGGAAACCATTCGCGAATTGTCGAATCGCGAACGCGAAGTGCTGCGATGGAGTGCGGCGGGAAAAACCGCTGACGAGATCGCGACCATCCTGGGCATCACCGAACGTACAGTGACATTTCATATCGCCAGTTCGCTGAGCAAGCTCAATGTCGTCAACAAGACGCAGGCGGTGGCCAAGGCTTTGTTACTCAATGCACTGGATTGATCGCACGACGAACATCCGGTTTTCGAGACAACGGTGAGCTCGGAGACTGGATGCCCATGTTCCATGTCGGATCTGCAAAATGAGAGGGACTCGCCCATGAAATCGATCACCCGATACGCTTCGACAGCCGTGTTCTTGCTGATGTTTGCCGGAACCGCCACCGCGGTTTTCGCCCACCCGCCGGCGCCGGGAGAAGACTCGCCGGATTCTTCGGCTGCCTCCGAAAGCACGATCGCCAGTCTTCAACGATTGATCGCCAGCCACGATGTGGCGGAAGTGCGCAGCACGCGCAACGGCAGCTACAGCGCGAGCCTGCTTTTCCAGGCGGATACGTTGAACTACTTCGTCACGCTTTCGCATGACCAGTCGTTCTGGCGCGTCATCCAGACCGACTCGGTGAAGAATGCAGAAAACACCTTCCGCGTATTTGCAGATCAGACGGCGAAGCTGGCTGAAGTGGACATCGATACCTTGCGACTGGAAGCGGGCAAGCAATATGCGCAGCATCTCGTGGCCCTGAACGAATCGCGCCTGCACAAATTGCAGCAAGACGCGCTGCTACAGCAACGTCAGGGTCAGCAGGTCGCGGCTTTGCAGGAGCAGGGACGACAGAAGGCGGTTGCGCTGAGCGGAGATCTGCGCGCTACAAGCAGCCAGCTGGATGAGGTTCAGCAGAACATCCACAAGCTCGAAGCACAGCAGGGGAATCCCGACCTGAGCCTTCCAGCAGGCGCGGCCTCTTCTGCAGGCGCTGCATCCTCGCCGGCACAAGCCGACACGAGCCAGACGTCTTCTCCGTAAATCACGCGTCGCTATTCGCTTCGATGTAGCCGCTACGGCGCGACTTGCTGTGCGCGAAGCGCCGCTACCGCTGCCGCCGCGTTCACCTGCAACACGCCGCCGGATACCTTGCTGCTTCGAAGCAGAAGATCGTGTGCGGTGCGTGCATCCAGTCCAGGCGCGATGGACAGCAACAACGCGACGATGCCGCTCACATGGGGAGCGGCCATCGACGAGCCCGAGGTGAAGTCGTAACCGCCGCCGGGTTGCGTGGTCAGGATGTCATTGCCGGGAGCACTGAGAATGCCGTGCGGTGCTGCTGTGGGTGCACTCATGCGGACCACGATGACGCCCGGCGTATCGACTGGAAATCCGTCGATGCTTCCATCAGGCGGCATCGCCGCCACCACGATGCGACCCTGCTCGAGCAAGTGCACGAGCAGGCGATGCAGCAGCGGATCGGCGGGCCCGCCGAGGCTCAGGTTGACGATGCGCGCATCGGTATCGATGACGCCGGCCAGCGCCTTCGCCAAGGTAAAGGAATTGCAGCGGGCGCCGGCGTTGGTCGTGGCTGGATACCAGCAGGCCTTGTAGATGCTGAGCATGGCCTTGGGCGCCATGCCGACGATGCCTTGATGGTTGTCACCGCTTGCGGCGATGACGCCGGCGACTTCGGTGCCGTGACTATCGCCATTGAACGACGCGGTGTTGCCGTCGTCCATGTCGTGCGTGTCGCTGATGCGGCCCTGGAGATCCGGGTGCACGACGTCGACGCCGGTATCGACGATCGCGACATGCACGCCGCTACCCTGGCTGACGCTTTGAGCGACGGCGGCATCGGTTTCGACGAAGCCGCGCTGAAGGTTCACGTAGGGATCGTTGTACTTGCGTGCAGCGCTGGCCTTGTCCGCATAGACGGCATAGTCATGCAAAGGCTGCGCTAGTTGAACGCGTTTGTCCTTGGCGAGCATCTTGATGAGCGCATCGCGCGTCACGCCGGCGGGCGGTTCGAGCACGACGCAATACACATCGAGCGCCTTGATCGGCCAGCCGGTGACTTCACGCATTCCATACTGTCGCTTCAGCGCGGCAACGGTGGCGGCGGCACGCTGGCCGGCACCGTAGATTCTCGATGGCGCATAACCAAGCAGGCTCGAACCGGCATGAATCGGTGGCGGCTCCAGCGGATTGTCGACAGCCAGCACGATGTCGCGCCCGCTGTTCATCGATGACACGCTCGATGCCGCGACTGCACGATGGCCGGCCTGGTCGTTGCGCGGCATCGTCGGGCGCGACAGCGCGCACGCATTCAATGCCGCCACGACTGCAACAAGAAAAAGGACGCGGTACTTCATGGCGTGGCGTTGATGGGCTCCGCCAGGCGAATACCGCGCGTGGCACGCAACTGCTGCAGCGCATGCGTAGTGGATGTCGATGCGATCGACGCGACCGTATACGCGCCGACGTCGTTCGGACCGTCCACGACTTTCAATTGCAAGGTGTGCAGCAAGGCATTCCAGTCCGCGACAGTCATCGCGACATCGGGTACGACGCGAATGCTGCCGGCAGGAACAGCGGCAGATTCCTGGCTGAGCGTGCGATACAGGGGATTTTCGCCCGCCGACCACAGCTTCAACCCAAGTGCACCGATGCCCAGTGCCTGGATCAGCACGGTGGCCACCAGCGCGCGGCTCAACCAGTTGACCGATCGCGAACGCACGCGCACTTCCGGAACTTCAGGGCGATCGAGGCGACCCATCAGACGGCTGAAGCCGGCGTTGGCATCGAGTGGAATATCCGAAGGCAGCGACATCGCCATTCGCAGGCGACTCTGCTGCGCGAACTCTGCACGACACTCGGCGCAATGCGCGAGATGGCCTTCGAGCCAGTCTTTCTGATCCTGCGGAGCATTGTCCTGCAACACCCAGGGCATCGCTTCCCAGGCGCGGACGCATTCCCTGCCGGAATCCATCGGGAACGTCATGGTGCGTTCTCCTTGTGAAGTGGCGCTTCGCCGGCGAGAGCCGGAAGCACGTTGCGTAATTTGACCCGGGCGTGAAACAGCCGCGCCTTCACCGTACCCACCGGGCACTGCATGATCACGGCGACTTCGTCCAGCGAATGGCCCACCCCGTAAACCAGTTCGACCACGACCCGCTGGTCTGCAGAAAGACGCTCGAGTCCCTTGCCGAGCCAGTCGCGCAGTTCGCGATCGTCGTCCAGATCGTGCGCTGGCGTGCGCAGCTCCGGCAGGTTGCTTTCCTCCACGGGCTCGTCGCCGTGCTGGCGCAGCGCCTTCAGTCCGCAGCGATAGGCAATGCCCATCAGCCAGGTGGAAACGCGCGAGTCGCCGTGGAAATTGCCGGCTTTCTGCCAGGCGATCCAGAAACAATCGTTGATCACTTCCTCGATCACGTCGGGGCGTCGCGTCAATCGCGAAAGGAAGCGGCAAAGTCGGCCGTGGTATCCACGGTAGAGAATGCCCAGCGCCACGCGATCGCCCGCCGCCATGCGCTGCAGCAGCATGCGGTCGGTCGCGTCGGCATCGATATCAGCGTCGTTCATAGGCTCGGAAGTCATCCGTCGGATCGCGGTGGGTTCGCTACCCGTAAGTACCGCATCAGCGCCAAAAGGTTGCCCCGCGCTCGAAGGATCGAGGAACAGCCGATACCCGGTCAAAAGGATCGCGACAGCGTGCCGATCCATGGCGATGCATTCAGGCTTGCCCATTGCTGCCGGGTCGCGGCATCGGCCATGACCCGGGCCACTTCGATCCGCCACGGCCCGCGGCTCCACATCAAACCCACCTGACCGTAACCGAGCAGGCCACCCTCATGAAGGTAGGCGTAGGTACCCGTGCGACCGTACTGGTAGCGGGTATACGGCGCAACCAGCGCCTGGGCAACCCCGACGCCGGCCGTGAGAGACAGGTTCCAAGCCAGCGGCCAGTGAAAGCCGAGATCGGCGGCGCCGCGCATGCGGTGCGTTTTAGCGCCGAGCACATAGATGGCCGATACGCCCATGGTCAGCACGTCGCGATAGGTCCAGTTGACGCCGCTTTCGGCCCGGTCGTAGGCGCGGACACCGGCGCTTCCGGGGTAGCGGTAATACAGCGCGCTGGCCTGCATCTGCCAGTCGCCGGAAAGCGACCAGTAGTGAGAAACCTGCGCGAGCCCTTCGACCAGCCGGCCGGGCGAACCGGACTTGGTACCTGCCGACACACCCAGCGACCAGCCGCTGACCGATGTCCACGAAGCGGCGGCCTGCAGTATCGGCGTGTTGCCGGTGATTGCCTGACCGCGGTCCATCAGCTCCGAACTCACCGCTACCGTGCCCCCGAACGTCGAGGATTGCGCATGCAGCATCGGTGAAGTGCCGGAGCCGGCGATCAGCGCCAACAGCGCAAGGTGTCGCGCGCTGCGGTAGCGATGATCGATGCCGATCCTGCGATGCGGGAGTTGAAAGGAACGATGACGCAAACACAACGCTGCGCGCGGGAAGCGTTGGTTGGTCATGTCCGGATCATCGCTCCCTTGGCCGGGCGATCCATGCCGACGCGAAAGTGAAGCGCATCATTCCGATGGCTTGCGGGTTACGTAAAATCATCAGTGGATCGTACCGAGGTAGGAGATGAGATCGTCCAGATCCTTGGCGTTGCTGAGTCCATCGTATTTCATCTTGGTGCCGGGGTCGGCCTGTTTGGCCGGCTGCGACAGATAACTGTGAATCTTGTCCGCTGTCCACACCCAGTCGGTGTGGCTGCGCAGTGCGTCGGAATAGTTGTAGTCAGGCAGCGAGGCCGCCTTGCGCCCCACGATGCCGAACAGGCTCGGGCCTTTTTTATTGCGACCCTGCTTGACGCTGTGGCATTCGGCGCACTCCGACTTGAAAACATCCGACCCCGCGCTGGCGTCACCGGCGCGGACCAGGGGCGAGTCCAGCGTCCAGCCGAGAATAAGCACTGCGGCACAAAGGCCCAAGGTTGACTTCGTCACGTTTCAGATTCCTTTGCGTGTTTTCAGAATGCTGCACTCACCGAAACGGTGAACGCGTTCAGATCGCCTGGCTTGGTGCTTTCGACGCCCAGCGGAACGCCGAAAATATTGCTGGTGGCGCCGTTGAAGCGGGTGAAGCGAAACCAGGTGGCGGAAATTCTCATGTTCGCGATCGAGGTGAACGAATCGTCCTTGCCGAACGGCGTCCAGAACACGCTGAAGAGATTGGCCGCGGTATCGGGATTGCCGTATGGCCCGAAGCGAACGTCGTCGCGCGTTCCGTTGCTCTCGATGTGCGCCACCTGCACGCCGTAGCTCTGCTTGAAGATGTACGCGACGCTCAGGGTTTCGTCGTGCAGCGCGCCGCGCGACGAAGCGAACAATCCCGGAACGGTCGGGCTCTCGAACGTACTGCCGTACTTTCGTTTTTCGAGAATGTTCACGTAACTGACCTGCACGATGTTTTCCCGGTTGCCGAGAAACTGGTACGACAGGTCGTAGCCCAGATCAGTGAGATCGTCCGCTGGTCCGACGCGCTGCAGCTCACGTTTTGTCGTCAATCCCACCACGCCGACGGAGAAGAACTGCCGCTTGAGATCCTTCATGTACGCGAAGCGGAAATAGCCGGTGTCGCTGATTTTTCCCGGGTCGCCGGAGATGTTGTAGCCGAGGTGATCCTGGGTGGATCTCGGCAGCGAATCGTAGGTGCCCACTTCGCCGTACCAGTTGGCGTCGTAGAGCCCGTAGAACGTGGCGCCGATGACGCGGTTGGTCGGCGAGTTGGCGCTGGAAAGATTGAGGAACGTGCCAGTCGGCCCTTGTCCGCCCGGCGGCCCGAAGCTCATCGCCGCCGGCAATATCGAGATGGGATCGTCGAAGCCGGGACTGTTGTTGACGCTCACGCCGAGGGTCAGGTTCTTGCCGCCGAGCTTGAGCTCTTTGGCGACGAAGCGCAGGTCCACGGTGCTGAGTTTGGTGTTGTACGTGTCGTGCCCGACATGATCGGCCTCGACCTTGATGTAGCCACCGATCTGATCGGTCAAACGTCCGGCGATGTACAAATCCGCTTCGGTCAGGTTGGTCGTGCTGACGCCTTTCGCCGGTGCGCTATGTGATTCCGTGAGCTGCGCGGCCAGCGGAATCTTGGTGCCGTTGCCATCGGTATCGGTGTATCCGTTCAACTTGAAACGCATGCCGTAAGGCGTGAGGTTCGGGCCGGCGCCGGCTGCGCCGTAGGCTGCGGCATGGCAATCGGCGCAGGCCGACCCGGTCTGTCGCGCGTATACAGGAATGGCGTGTGCGGTGCTGGCGCAAGCGAGCAGCACGAGCGCCGCAACGCTACTCCACACATGCCTTTTGTCGGGTGTGCGCGCCGCGCGTCGATGCAGAAAAGACAACATGATGTCTCCTTGTTGCGGTGGTGCGGTAATGAAGCGTGATCAGCGCCGGCGTTGCGGCAACATCCTGCGCAACACGCCGTCGCGCACGACGAAGTGATGCCAGAGCGCAGCGGCGATATGCAGTATCAAAAGGGCGAGCAACAGCCATGCGGCGTCCTGGTGCCAGGCCTGCAGGCGGTCCGCGAGGTCTTCATCGGCGCCCACGAGCGCGGGCAACGTCAGTCCGAAAAAATGAACCGGCTTGCCCTGCGCACTGCTGAGCGTCCAGCCAAGTAGTGGTTGCGCCAGCAACAGCGCATACAGCGCGAGATGATTCAACACCGCAAGCAGGTGGACGAGGCGCGACGGGTTGTCTTCGGAAGGCAGCTTGCCCAACCGGATGCGCAGCGCGATCCGCACAAAGAAAAGGATCAGCACGAACAAGCCGAAATGCCGGTGACCCTCCAGCAGCCACATGCGCAGCGCGCGGCCGGAAACTTCATCGCGCGTGAGGATCAGCGCAGCGGCCAGCGTCACGCAGAGCGCCGTCAGCCAGTGCAGAACCACCAGTTTTCGCGGGCGTGCGAGCGGTGATGCCATCGCATCGGACGGATGCCCCGAATCACCCACGACGTCCGCTGCGGACGTCACGCTGCCATCGTGCTGCGCGTTGTTCTCCAATCCCATTCCGAGAGGTCCTTGCGCTTCGCCGTCGTCGAACAATTCCCGCGCCCGCTCAGGCGTTGCCGCTCTGAACGAAGGATGCGCAGGCCGGAGTGACCATGTACGAATGAGTGCCGGCCGTGCCGCGAAAGGTTGCATCGCGTCATCGGTGACGCGCACGCATCGGAGTCGCGCGTTGAAGACAGGCGCCTTCGCTGCAACACGTACAACCTTTCGCTCGCGAGCCGGCACTCAAAGAGGTCGGTGAACTCCCATCCACGCCTTGGGGCCAAACATGGAAATCGAGCGAGTCCAGTTGCAGAAGCATGGTGACGGCCGCGGCATGCTCATCGCGCTGGAGCAGGATCGAAACGTGCCGTTCGAGATCAAGCGCGTGTACTACCTGTTCGCCACGAAAGAAAAAGTGCATCGCGGCCAGCACGCGCATCGCCATCTCAATCAACTGGCGGTGACGGTGCGTGGTTCGGTAACGTTTCTGCTCGACGACGGCACCGGGCCGGTGGAAGTAACGCTCGACGATCCATCGCAGGGCCTTTTGCTCGGCAGCATGGTCTGGCGCGAGCTCTACGATTTCAGCGATGACTGCGTGCTGATGGTGCTGGCCGACCAGTACTACGACCCGGCCGACTACATCACCAACTACGACGATTTTCTGGGCGAAGTGAACGGCACGCTGCGGCGGGAGGGCTCGGCAGCATGGCCAGGCCGCTAGTCCTGATCGGCGCGGGCGAGTTCGCCCAGATCGCCTGCGAATACTTCGCACACGACAGCGATCGCGATGTCGTCGCCTTCAGCGTGGATCGCAAGTACCTCGCGCAGCAGGAGCTCGCCGGTCGCCCCGTGATCGCCTATGAAAACATCGAACAAAATTATCCGCCGTCGGATTTCGATGTCTTCGTTGCGATTCCCGCCAGCGAACTCAACCGCGTGCGCACGCGTTTCTATCGCGACGCGAAATCGCGCGGTTACCAGTTCGCCACGTACATCAGCACGCGCGCATTCGTATGGCGCAACGCGGAAGTCGGCGAGAACAGCTTCATCTTCGAGGGCAACGTCATCCAGCCTTTCGTCGAGATCGGCAACAACTGCATCCTGTGGAGCGGCAACCACGTCGGCCATCGCACTGTCGTTCGCGATCACGTGTTCGTCGCTTCGCACGCGGTCATTTCCGGCTATTGCGATGTCGGCGAAAGCAGCTTCATCGGCGTGAATGCCACCTTCAACGACCACGTGAAAGTGGCGGCGGACAACATCATCGGCGCCGGCGCACTGGTCACGCGCGACACCGAGCCGGGTCGCATTTATGTCGGTTCTCCCGCGCGCGCCGTGCCGGACAAATCCAGTCTCGACGTGAGGCTTTGAAGAACGCATGCCTGCATGGAGCAAGCGAGGACTGGTGTTCGAGACTGCGCGCCATGGTGTGGGCAGATGGATGGCTCACTCGGCGCTGACGCCCACGCCGCATCGCATAAATGAAAATCTGATTCGCGTCTACGCGGGTTTTCGCGACGGCGAAGGCGTAAGCCGCATCGGCTATGTCGATGTGCGCGCCGATGATCCCACCGTCATCGTGAAAGTCGGTGATGAACCCGTGCTCGACATCGGTCGCCCGGGTTGCTTCGACGATCACGGCGTGATCCTCGGCGACGTCGTCGATGCACCGGGCGGCCTGCACATGTTCTATGTCGGGTTCCAGCGCGTGGCCAGGGCGAAATTCCTCGCGTTCACGGGTCTTGCCGTTTCCACCGACGGCGGCCATCGTTTTCATCGCACGCAGGAAACGCCGATCCTCGATCGCGCTCCGGGACGTAGCACGATCGGCGCGGTGCATTCGGTGCTGTACGAAAACGGCCGCTGGCGCATCTGGTACGCCGTGGGCGACGACTGGGAAATCATCGGCGATCAACCGTTTCCGCGTTACCACATCCGTTATGCAGAGACGGACGATCTCGCTGCGATACCGCGCAACGATCATGTGTGCCTGTTACCACAGGGCATTGAATATCGCATCGGCCGGCCACGCGTCTACCGGTGCGATGATGACGGTTACCTGATGTACTTCACGCGCGGCAATGTCACCGGCGAATATTTCCCCGGCGTGGCGCACAGCACGAACGGCATCGACTGGGAACGTCGCGACGAATCGTTCGGCATGGTGCTGTCCGAAAGCGGATGGGATTCGCAGGTGATCTGCTATCCGGCATTGATTCGTCAGCGCGACAAAATGCTGATGTTCTACAACGGCAACGACATGGGCGTGGACGGTTTCGGCGTGGCCGAATGCGACAGTGCAGGCTTCGATGGTGGTGTCGATGCCCACGGTTAGAGCCTACGACGCCTCGGACGCCAAAGCCTGGGATGCTGCGGTCGAGCGATCCCGCAACGGCAATTTCCTGCATCGACGCAGCTACATGGATTATCACGCCGATCGTTTCGTCGACTGCTCGCTGGTGATCGAGCAGCGTGGCGAGATCGTTGGCGTTTTCCCCGCCAATATCACGGACGCGACAGTGACCAGTCACGCAGGCCTTACGTACGGCGGCCTCATCACCACGCACGCCTTGCGCGCGGAGTCGACACTCGAAGTATTCCAGCAGATGGCCGAACGCTTCCGCGCGCTGCAGGTGAATCGCGTGATCTACAAGGCGGTGCCGCACGTGTATCACGCGTACCCGGCGGAAGAAGATCTGTACGCGTTGCACCGGATGGGCGCGCGATTGCAACGGCGCGATCTTTCCTCTGCGATCGCGCTGCAGGAAACCTTCCACTTCACCGAGGGCCGCAGGCACGCGATCGACAAGGCGCGCAAGGCCGGAATTCGCATAAGCGGCACCGACGACATCGACACGTTTCATGCGCTGCTCGTTGACGTTCTGCGAAAACATGGCGTCGCGCCAACGCACAGCCTCGCGGAATTACGGCTGCTGCAGTCGCGTTTCCCGCAACAGATCTTGGTGCACGAAGCACGCATCGATGATGAGCTGCTCGCCGGTGTACTCGTTTATGATTTTGGTCGCGTCGCACACACGCAGTACATGGCCGTCTCGGATGAAGGGCGTCGGCTTGACGCGCTCACCTTGCTGCTGGCCGATCTCATCGGTAATACCTACGCCACGCGACAGCATTTCACCTTGGGTATCTCCACCACGCAGGAAGGACGCGAACTCAACGGCGGACTGGTTGCGCAAAAGGAATATTTCGGTGCGCGTGCGCTGGTGCACGACTTCTACGAGTGGCCTCTGTGATGGATGCCTCGGTGAAAGACGTGCTGTTTCTCAGCCTGAAGGACGTCAATGCTCGGCATGCCGATGCACTGAAAGCCGCTGCTGCGCGCGTGATCGATTCGGGCAGGTATATCCTCGGTGAAGAACTCATTGCGTTCGAACACGAGTTCGCTGCGTACTGCGGCGTGCAGCACGCCATCGGCGTCGGCAACGGGCTGGATGCGCTGTCGTTGATCCTGCGCGGTTACAAGGAGCTCGGCGCGATGAAAGAGGGCGACGAAGTCATCGTGCCCGGCCATACCTTCATCGCCAGCTTTCTCGCCATCACCGGCAACGGACTGGTAGCGGTTCCGGTCGAGCCCGATCCGCTGAGTTTCAACATCGATCCGGCAGTCGTGGAGGCGGCTATCGGACCGCGGACGCGCGCCATCATGGCCGTGCATCTCTACGGCCAGCTGGCCGACATGGCCACGCTGTCGGACATCGCGCGCAGGCATCGGTTGCTGCTGATCGAGGATGCAGCGCAAGCGCATGGCGCGATGAGCGACGGCCGCAAGGCCGGTACGTTCGGTGATGCTGCGGCTTTCAGTTTCTTTCCCGGGAAAAATCTCGGCGCGCTCGGCGACGGCGGTGCGGTGGTGACCGACGATCCCGTGCTTGCTGCGCGTGTCGCGGCGCTGCGCAACTACGGCTCCGATGTGAAATACCGTCACCTGTTTCAGGGCGTCAACTCGCGGCTCGACGAAATGCAGGCCGCGATGCTGCGGGTGAAACTTCAGTACCTCGATGAGGACGTGGCATCGCGCCGACTTGTCGCGCGCCGCTATCGCGACGGCATCCGGCATCCGTATATCCGCACGCCGACCGTGGCGCGCGAGGAACAACACGCATGGCATCTGTTCGTGGTGCGTTGCAGCCGGCGCGATGCGCTGCAACGACACCTGCAGGCGCAGGGCGTCCAGACCCTGGTGCATTACCCGGTGCCGCCACACCGGCAGCCGGCGTATGCGGCGATGCGTGATATCCGCCTTCCGCTGACCGAGCGTCTGCACGACGAAGTGCTCAGCCTGCCAATGGGTCCCACGCTGAGCGACGACGACGTGGCCCGCGTTATCGACGCATGCCAGACCTTCGGACACGCCGCATGAACATCGTTCGCACTGGCGCGTACACCGCGGTCGCCACGGCAGCACGGCTGCTCGCCGGACTGATCGCCATCAAGCTGGTGGCGTGGTTCGCCGGCCCCGAGGGCGTGGGCAAGCTCGGCCAGTTCATGAGCTTGATGTCGTTGCTGGCGGTGTTGGCCGGTGGCGGCATTGGTGCCGCCATCGTGAAGTACGTTGCCGAATATCGCGAGGACGACGGCAAGCTTTCGCGCCTGCTTTCCGCAGCGCTCTGGTATGCATTCTGTGCGTCGTGCCTGATGGCTTTCGTGGCGCTTGTGCTCAGCCGGCCCATTGCCACATGGCTGCTTGGCGACCCGCAGGACGCCGGCCTGATCCGCATCCTGGCGATCGCGCAGATAGGCATTGCGCTGGTCAACTACATGCTCGCAGTGATCAACGGCTTCATGGACGTGCGCCGGCTTGCCTTCATCCAGGTGGCGGGCTCGGCCGTCGGTATCGCGATGATGATCTGGCTGTCGCAGTGGCTGCATCTCTACGGCGCGTTGCTGGCGCTGGTGCTGAGCCAGGTGTCTTGGCTGGCGATCGGGCTGCCGGCGTGGTGGCGCAGCGCCTACTTCCGGCCGGCCATGCTGCGCATGCGCTTCGATCGCGAGATGACCGTGCGGCTGGCGATGTTTTCGATGATGACGCTTTCGTCGGCGCTGCTCGCGCCACTGGTCAACATCGCGGTTCGAGATCATCTGGCCGTCCATTTCGGTTGGCAACGCGTCGGCTACTGGCAGGCAGTGAGCAAGGTATCGGACGCCTATCTACTGTTCCTTACCACTGCGATCAACATTTACTACCTGCCCAAACTTGCCTCCACGCACACACGCGAAGCATTGCTGTTCGAGCTGCGCAGTGCTTTCCGCTACATCATGCCGGCCGTGATCGTTCTCGCGACACTCGTCTATGTGCTCAGGGAATGGGTGACACGCCTGCTGTTCACCGCGGACTTTGAGTCCGCCAACTTTCTGTACGGACCGCAGCTGGTGGGCGACGTGATCAAGATCGCGTCCTTCATCCTGTCGTACATCATGCTGGCCAAAGCCATGACGCGGCTGTTCGTGATCTCCGAGTGCGTGTTCGCGTTCACCTATCTCGTGCTGGTCTACGTGTGCACGGCGCACTACGGCCTGGTCGGCGCGATGTATGCATTCGCGATCAACTATCTGCTGTATTTCGCCTTCAACGTGCTGGTCGCCCGACGTTACCTGGGGGCGCTGTGACAATGAACAATGACATCGCGATGGATGCATCGTCGTTGCCGCTGGTCTCGGTACTGATCCCCGCGTTCAACCACGAGCGCTTCGTGGAACGCTGCCTGGACAGCGTGCTGGAGGACCCGTATCCGGCGAAAGAACTCATCATCGTCGACGATGGCTCAACCGACGGCACGGCCGATCGCATCGCCGACTGGGTCGCCACGCACTGCATGGATATCCCGATCGAATACGTGCGCCGGGAAAACCGTGGCGTCGCCGCCACGCTCAATGAACTGGCCGCGCGCGCCAACGGCGAATTTCTGCGACCAGGCGCGAGCGACGATTACCTGCTGGCCGGCGGCCTCGATGCGCAGGTGCGATACCTGCTCGCGCACCCGAACAAGGGCGCGGTGATCGGCGATTCGGTGGTGGTCGATCAGGATGGCCAGAAGCTGCACGACAGCGGCATGCGCGATCTGCATGGCGCCGACAAGCGTCTCTACAGTTCTGACGACGGCATTCGTCGGGCGGTGATCAGCCAGTGGGCGATCGGTGGTCCGGTCACGCTGATTCGCAAGAGCGCGCTCGACACGGTGGCGCGCTGGAGCGAGGGCCTGCGCATTGAGGATTGGGATTTGTTCCTGCGGCTCGCCGCGCGCGACGCGCTGGGCTTCATCGACGTCAACGTCTGCGCCTATCGCATCCACGGCAGCAACCTGAGCAAGACGCGACACGCGGGAACGCGCGTCGGCAATCTCACCGAGTCGAAGCACATCGCGATGCGCCGCGCGAATCTGTTCGACGAACCGTACCGCACCTTGCTCAAGGCGCAATCGCATTTCATCAGCGCCAAGATTTCCTACCTGGAACGACGGCTTTGGTCGCTGCTGCGGCATCTGCTGGCGTACGCCGCGCTGCTCGCGCTTTCCAGGGTTCGTTTCGCTTCCACGCATCCGCATTCGGAGGAGGCATGACGAACCTGCTGCGCCTTCCGTCCACTTATCTCGGCGCGCCGATCCTGCTGGCTTGCGCGCTGACATGGTTCACCTATGACCTTTCGGTGGATTACATGCAAGGTCTGCTGCTGCTTACCGTGGTGGCGGCGGCCATCATCCTGTTCGACGTGCAGGCGCGCATCAGGATTCCGGACACGGCACGTTTTCGTTCGCGGCATTACGCGGGCACGCGCGATGGATTCGTCGCACTCGCGCTCGCCGGTTTCATCGTGCTGTTCTGCCTGATCGACCTGGTGTTTTTCCCGGTGCCGCTGCTGGACAAACCATCGGCGTATGCATCGATGGATGGCGGGCGTGAACATATCCGGCACGTGTCGGACATGTGCTGGATCCTGCCGGTGATCGGCGTGCTCTGCACGCGCAGTCGTTGGATGCGCAACACGCTCATCGTTGTCGGCTTCCTGTTTCCGATCGTGGTGATCGATCGCAACCGGCTGTTCGCCACGGTGTTCTCTTTCGCGATCGTCATCCTGTTGCGACGGGACGAGGCCAAGGTGCTGCCGTGGAAGGCGGTAGGGTTGCTGGCGATCGGTGGGCTCAGCGCGTTTTCCATTCTCGGCATGTTGCGCTCCGGCCCGCTGGATCACGTGACGCTGCCGTTCAGTGCGATGTACCGGGCTGCGCCGCAAGGCATCAAGTGGCTGTTGCTGTATGGCAGCGCGGGCCCGTACAACTTCAGCGCGATGCTCGCCAGGCACTACACGAACGCCAGCTTCCTGATCAATCAGGTCGTACCGCTGAGTGGTTCGGTGGCGACGGCTGGCACCGACATCCCGCTTGATGCATCGAACATCAACGTCGGCACGGAGTTTTTTCCGTTCCTGCTCGCACTGGGTCCGTTCGGCGCCACGCTCTCGATGGTTGCGTTGTACGCGTGGCTGCTGTGGAGCGTGCAGCGGCTTCGACCGACAGTGCCGCTGTTTTCGTTTCTGATCTTTCTGCGCGTTTCCTACGTGTGCGTGATGTCGCCGTTCGCGCCGCAGGCTTTCACCTGGACCAACGCCGGCTTCATCGGCCTGTGCCTGGTGCTGCAGGTGCTGTCGGCCTGGCTGCCCAACCGGCGGGCGCACGCCTCGACCCTTTATCCAGTGAGCGAATAACCATGGAACAAGACGAAATCTATCTGGTCGACCTCTGGCGGATTTTTTCCCGCGAGTGGAAGTGGTTTGTGGGCGTGCTGCTGCTGACGCTGGCGTGCACCTATGCATTCGCACATCTCGTGAAACGTCAGTGGGAGTCGACCGCATGGATCCAGATCGGGCAGGTCGGGCAGGTGCCGGGAGGACAGAATCCGCTCGTCGAGCCGCTCGCCCGCGTGCTTGAGCGCCTGCAGATGGTGCCGTTCCAGAACGAGATCATGAAGAGCCTCGGCTTTGCACCCACGTCGGCCGAGGCGCAACTGTTCCGCAAGAGCATGAAACTGGAGCCGCTGCCTTACGCCGGTCCGCTCATACGGATGAACGTGCGAGGCTTTTCGCAGGAGCAGGCCATCGCCATGGCCAACGCGACCGTCGCCCAGCTTCACCTTCTGCATCAGCGTCTGGAACAACTTCCGACGAAGTCGGCGCAGGCGCGCCTGGTCGAGGTTCAGGGCGATTTGCAGACAGCGCTGGCGGATCGGGATCGCTTCATGCAGGCCAGCGCGGCAGGCGATGGCAAGAACACGCGCGATCCCTTGCTCGCGAACATGCTCCTTTCCAGCAAGAACGACGAGATCCGCAACCTGCAGCAGGCGAAGAACGATCTTCTCGATCGACTGGGTCCCGTCTACACCTTCGAGACGTCGATGCCCTGGCCCGCCTACGTGCCGGACAAGCAGGCTTTCCCGAACCCCGAGCTGACTTACGGCATCGGCGTGCTGCTGGCGTTCTTTCTCGCGTCGCTGGCCACGCTCGCGCGCAGCGCCACGCGTCGATCGGCCTGAACGACGCACGGCATCAGTGTCGATATCGACATCGAATGCGCCGGGCGCATTCAACCAAAGCGTCCGGCAACGGCACTCACGGAGAAGGCCGCGGATTCGTGGTGATGAAGGACGCACGTGGTGGAGCACAGATCGATCGACATGAGCACGCAGCAGGCACATCACGACGCACGCCAGCTTGCAGCTGACTCCAGCGCAGCGCGACGTCAGCGACACGTGCCACTGGATGAAGCGCAACTGCTCGAGACACAGCGCGCGTTCGACAGTGTCGCCGCCGACTACGACGGGCCGCGCGGCAACAACGAGTTGATCCAGCGCATGCGGCTCACGCTGTGGGACACCGTGCACAGCGAACTGCCGCCGAATGCGCGACTGCTCGATCTGGGTTGCGGCACCGGCATCGACGCGCTCGAATTCGCACGGCGCGGTTTTCATGTCGTTGCCACCGACTGGTCGCCACAGATGGTCGAACGCACGCAGGCACGCGCGGCGGCGTGCGGGCTGCAGTCACGCGTCACCGCAACACATCTTGGCGTGCAGCAACTGGATCAACTGGACGGCTCATTCGACGGCATCTATTCGAACTTCGGCCCGCTGAACTGCGCGCCCGACCTGCAGGACGTGGCGAACGAGTGTGCGCGCCTGCTGAAACCCGGCGGCAAACTTGTTTTTTCGGTGATGGGCCGAATCTGTCCGTGGGAAGTGGGCCATTACACCTTGCGCGGCCGCTTCAAACGCGCGGGCGTACGCGCGACGCGTGGTGCCACGGCGGTGGGAATGAACCGGCACACGATCTGGACCTACTACTACATGCCGCGCGAATTCTTCCGCGCATTTGCCGGCGATTTCTCGCTGCAGAGTTATCGTGCGCTGAGCTTGTTCATGCCGCCGCCATACCTCGTGGATTACTACCGTCGTCGTCGTCGCTGGTGCGAGCGGCTTGGCCGTCTCGACGATCGCTTCGGCAACCTGCCGCTTTTGCGCGACATGGGCGACCACTTCCTGATCGTGATGCGGAAACGTTGAGCCGTGGATATTCTCCAGGCCGCGATGGATGTGACGTTGTGCCGCGCGGGTTCGGTGACGCCCGACGGTGTCGTGCGCACGCCGCTGCCGATTCGTGGCGGCCGCATCGGCTCATCGCTCGCCGCACGCGCCTATCGCGTCGATCTTCGCGACCACCTGATTTTCCCCGCGCTGATCAATGCGCACGATCATCTGCACGTCAACACCGTGCCGCCGTTGCGCAAGGTCGCGCCGTTTCCCAACAGCTACGCGTGGATCGCCGCGTTCAAGGCGCACTTCGAAGAGCCAGCGGTCGTCGCCGCGCTGCAGGTACCGAAGGAACATCGGTTGCGCCACGGCGCACTGAAGAACCTGCTCGCCGGCACCACCTGTGTCGCGCATCACGACCCGTGGCACGCCGCGCTCGACGTCACGGATTTCCCCGTGGCCTTGCTGCGCGATTTCGGCTGGAGCTACGCACTCGGTTGGCCGGATTATGGTCCGCCGGTGCAGCAGAGTTTCGCCGCCACGCCAAGTCATCGTCCATGGATGATCCATCTCGCCGAAGGCACCGACGACATCGCGCAAGCCGAATTGTCGCAACTGGATCAACTGGGTTGCCTCGCATCCAACAGTGTTCTGATCCACGGCGTCGGGCTGCGCGAACAGGACGTGGATCGCGTGATCGCCTGCGGCGCCGCGGTGGTCTGGTGCCCCACCAGCAATCGCAATCTGCTCGGACGCACGCTTGATCCGAAACGCCTGCATGCGGCCGGCCGGCTGGCGCTCGGCAGTGATTCGCGGGTCAGCGGCGCACGCGATCTGCTCGAGGAAATGCGTGGGGTGGATGAGCGCGGCGAACTCGCACCGAAACATCTGCTCGAACTGGTTACCACGCACGCGGCCGGCATTCTGGGATTGCCACAACGCGGCAGCCTTGCAGCGGGATCGCGCGCGGATATGTTGATCGTGGCCGATCGCGGCGGCGACGAGTTGCGCAATCTGGTCGGCATCGATCGCCGGCATATTCGCGCGGTCGTGCGCGATGGTGTGCCGCGCATCGCCGATCCGGATTTCGCCGAATGGTTTGCAGCCACGGGTACGGAAACCGTGGCGGTGACTTTGGACGGCCAACCGAAATTGATGGCCCGCGCGCTGGCCGAGCCAGCGTTGGTTGCGCTCGAGCCTGGCCTTGAATACAAGGCGGCCATCAACGTGCGCGAGCGTGAACGCGTCGTCGAAGCGGGATATCGCTGATGTCGCGCGCGTCCACGCTCGATCCGTCCGATGCGTACGCACTGTGGGCAGCCAGTTATCCGGCGCATGCGCATAATCCCGTGATGCAGGCGGAAGAGCGCGCGATGTTCGCGCTGATGCCGGCCAGCCTGCAGCAGCAGACCGTGCTCGACATCGGCTGCGGCAGCGGTCGCTACATGCTGCACGCATTGAGGCGGGGCGCATCACGCGTCAGCGGTGTCGACCTGTCGCCGGAAATGCTCGTGCGCGCCGATGTGGAAATGGACGCCTATCGCTCGGTCGCCGAGATCGCGTTGGCCCAGGGCAGCCTGATGGCGTTGCCGCTGCCCGATGCGATGGCCCACCTGACGATCTGCGGACTGGTGGTCGGGCATCTCGAAAATCTGGCGCAGGCGCTGGCCGAGCTGCATCGCGTGACGCGCCCGGGCGGCACGATTCTTTGCAGCGACGTGCACCCCATCGGGCACGCACTCGGATGGCAACGCGATTTCAAATCCGACGGTACGCGCTACGCCGCGCGGCACACACAGCATCTCTACAGCCAATGGCACACGGCCTGCGTCGAGCTCGGGTTGACGATCGAGCGCGTGCTGGAACCGATGCTCGACCCGGCCGACATTCCCGCGGATGCGCAATTCGATCGCATGGCTCTGCAGGTGCCCGTCGCATTGGTGTTCCAGCTGCGGCGCGCGGCCTGATCCTCCTGACGCAGTTTTCGCCATGACCCATTCGCCCCATACCTTGCTGATCAACCCGACCATCACGTCGCGTTCGAGCGCGCGTTTTCCGTTGTCGTTGCTGCACCTGTCGGCGTCGCTCGACAAGTTCGGCAGCAGCCAGATCATCGACGGCAATGTCGATCGCGATATCGTCGGCGAAACCTTGCGCGCACTGGAAGGCGGCAGTTTCGACACGGTCGGCATCAGCGTCATGGGCGGACCACAGATCGCGCCGTCGATCGATGTTTCCAAGGCGATCCGCGAACGCTTTCCGTCGATGCCGATCATCTGGGGCGGCTATTTCCCCACCCTTTACGCGGACACCGCGCTGGCCGCGCCATATGTCGATTACGCCGTGCGCGGGCAGGGTGAAGACAGCCTGCCCGAACTGGTGTCCGCGATCAGTCGCGGTGCGCAGCCCGAGGCGCTGGCGAAGATCGGCAGCCTGTCGTGGCGCAACGATGGCGCCGTCGTGCACAACCCTAACCGTCGCTACACGATGAGCGACGCGGGACTGGTGCTGCCGTACGACAAGCTTGGCGATCCGCGACGTTATCTCGCGCGCACGTTTCTCGGTCGGCGCACGGCCGCACACCAGGCATCGATCGGCTGTCGCTTTCGCTGCACGTTCTGCGGCGTGAACGCGATGTTCGGGGGCACCACGGTATTGCCTGGTGCAAGCCGGCTCGAGCGCGATCTGAGCTATCTCAAGTACGAGGTCGGTGCCGACTCGATCCAGTTCTTCGATCACAACTTCTTCGACCGCGAAGTGGACATGATCCCGCTGCTCGAAGTGATGGCCAAGCTCGAGATGCCGTGGTGGTGCTACGCCCGATCGGACGCGCTGCTGAATCTGTCGGAGAGCACCTGGAAACTCGTGCGCAAGAGCAAATTGCGCATGGCGTATGTCGGCGCCGAATCACCCAGCGGCGCCATGCTCAAGGAAATCCGCAAGGGCACGCGACCGGATCAGACGCTGGAGGTCGCCGAACTCTGCCGGCGTAACGGCGTGATCCCCGAACTCTCTTTCATGGTTGCGCCACCGGAAAACACCGAGGAAGAAACCGAGCACACCTTCGAGTTCATCCGAGAATTGAAGCGCATCAATCCGCAGTCCGAGATCATCGTCTATATCTACACACCGCTGCCGGAAAGCAGCAAGCACGAGAGCGATCGCGGCAAGCGATCGTCGATGGCGTTGCTCGATCTCAACGGTGAGCCGGTGGTGTTTCCAAGCACGCCGGAGGGATGGATGGAAAAGCGTTGGGTCGATTACGCGTGTCATGCCGATGCGCCGTGGCTGACCGACAAGTTGCGCAACCGCATCCACGATTTCGTGACGGTGCTGCGTTGCCGCTTTCCCACCGTGCAGGATCTGCGCTCGCCGCCATGGGCCAAACGCAGCCTGAGCATCATGGCCGGATGGCGTTATCGCCGCGGAAATTATGACAAGCCGTGGGAACTGAATCTGGCAAACAAGCTGGTGCGCCTGCGCATGCCGCAAGTCTCCGGCCTCTGAGTTGGCGTTGATGCACGCCGTGCACATCAACTTCGTGCCTGCACCGCCGGGGCATTCGCCGGAGCAGCTATTTGAACTCTGGCCTTCGCTGGCCGACATCCCCGAAGCGGCAGCGAGTGGTGGCGCGCGCGTGTCGGTCATTCAAGCGGCAGCTCAGCAGGCGCGGATCACGCGCAACGGCATCGACTATTACTTCGTCGATGTTGTCGGCATGCGCGTGGCGGCTCGCGCCCGTCGTTTTGCGGACGTGCTGTTGCAGATCGACGCGGATGTTGCGCATGTGCACGGCCTCGGTTTCGCGCGCGATATTTTCGCGCTTTCCCGATGCCTGCCGCAGCTGTCGATCATCGTGCAGGACCACGCCGATCGCCTGCCACGCTGGTGGCGACGGCTGCGATGGAAGCGCTGGTTTTCGGTTGTTTCCGGCGTCGTTTTCACTGCACGAGAACTCGCTTTGCCATTCACGCGCGCGGGCGTGTTCGGATCGCGCACGCGCTTGTTCGCGATACCGGAATCGAGCAGCCGCTTCACGCCTGGCAGTCGCGTCCACGCACGCGCGGAGACCGGACTGTACGGGGATCCTTGCGTGCTCTGGGTCGGACATTTGAATGCTGGCAAGGATCCGCTCACCGTTCTCGAAGGCATCGCGCAGGCGAGCGTGACGTTGCCGGATGTGCAACTGTGGTGCGCGTTCGCCAACGCGCCGCTGCTTGAACAAGTGCAGCAGTACACCGCCCGCGACTCACGACTTGCCGACCGCGTGCATCTGCTGGGCAAGGTGGCGCATGCGGATGTGGAGCGACTGATGCAATCGTCGGATATTTTCGTTTCCGGCAGCCACGCGGAGAGCTGCGGCTTCGTCGTGCTGGAAGCGATGGCTTGCGGTGTGGCACCGGTGATCACCGATATCCCGTCGTTTCGCGCGTTGACCAACGAAGGTCGTGTCGGCCATCTCTGGCCTTGTGGTGACGCCGTACGCCTTGCGGAATCGCTCGTTGCCGCGGTGTCGAATCCGACGGCGCCGGAACGCATCCGCGCGCACTTCGATGCCACGCTGTCGTTCAAGGCCGTGGGTCGTCAGTGGGCGACTGCATATGCGCAGGTGCTCGACGCGCGAAGGCGCGCGCCATGAAAATCGCGCTGGTGGTTCCCGGTGGCGTGGACCGCACAGGAGAGTTTCGCGTGATCCCCGTGCTGCTCGCGTTGATCGAACGACTCGCGCGAACACACGACGTGCACGTCTTCGCGTTGAACCAGGAGCCGTTGGCGGGTCACTGGAAACTCGTTGGCGCCACCGTGCACAACATCGGTGTCCACTGGACTCGCGTGCGCGCGATCGCCGCGATCCACGCAGAGCATCGCCATGCGCCGTTCGATCTTATCCACGCGATTTTCTCCGGGTCGTGCGGCTTCATCGCGGTGGTGGCAGCCAAGCTGCTGGGCTTGCCGAACCTGGTGCATATCGCGGGCGGCGAGCTGGTGGCCTTGCATGCGATCGGTTACGGCGGAAGGCAAAAATGGAAAGGGCGCTTGCGTGAAGCGTGGGTGTTGCGAAACGCCGACGTCGTCACGGCGGCCAGCACGCCGATCATCGATTCGCTGCGGGCGCTTAGGATAGAAGCGCAGCGCGTGCCGCTCGGCGTGGATCTTCGGGCATGGCCGCCGCGCGCACCACGCGAGCGCGCGGAAGTCGCGCGCTTGATTCACGTCGCCAGCCTCAATCGCGTCAAGGATCAGCCAACGCTGCTGCGGGCGCTGGCAGTGTTGGCCCCGACGGGCCTGGCGTTCGAGATGGATATCATCGGCGTGGACACGCTGCAAGGAGAGATGCAACAGCTGGCTCGGCAGCTTGGACTGGAATATCACGTGCGCTTTCACGGCTTCAAGACGCAGCGCGACTTGCGTCCGCTGATGGAATCCGCCGACCTGCTGGTGATGTCTTCGCTGCACGAAGCCGGTCCGCTGGTGTTGCTCGAGGCAGCCGTGGCGGGTGTACCTGCGGTCGGTACAGCGGTGGGACATTTCGTCGAATGGTCGCCTTCGGCAACCTTGTCAGTGCCGATCGGGGATTCGGAGAGATTGGCGAAGGCCATCTGGCAGATGCTCACCGACGAGGGGCTGCGACTGCGACTCGCAAATGAAGCGCAACGTCGCGCGTTGGAGGAAGACGCCGATGACACCGCCCGAACATTCCAGGCTTTGTACGAGCGGCATTCCCGCTCCGCGCGGAGTCCGATCACGCATGTCGAATTCGACTGACCAGCGCATGCCGTCGCTGGACGGGATCAGGGCGATCTCGATCCTGCTGGTGCTCTACGGACACCTCAGCGGCACGCGCCATTTCCCTGTCACCAATGCGACGTACGGGCGCTGGTTTGGCGACGTCGCGCATCTTGGCGTGTACCTATTTTTCGTGATCTCCGGTTTCCTCATCACTTCGCTGCTGACGAGCGAGCGCGAAGTCACGGGAACGATTTCACTGAAACAGTTTTACTTGCGCCGCGTATTGCGCATTTTCCCTGCGTTCTATGCATTCGTGATGACGCTGGCGATCGCAGCGGCGTGGGGCGGGGCACATCTGACGGGCCGGGATTTCGCTTATGCGCTTACCTTCACCTTCAACTATTCCCCCGACCACCCGTGGTTGCTGGGTCACCTGTGGTCGTTGTCGATCGAGGAGCAGTTCTACCTGCTGTGGCCGGTGCTGTTCGTGTTCATGCGCGCACGTCACGCGTTGATCGTCGCCATCGCGGCGATTTTCGCGAGCGCCTTGCTGCGTGCGGCGATCCGCGCATGGGTCATCCATGCCGGCCCTCTCGTGCTGATCAGCAAGATGACGATTTTCCCCGCGATGTGCGATTACCTTGCAGCCGGTTGTGCGTTGGCGATGCTGCGGCCGTGGCTGCTCACGCAAGGCTGGTATCTGCGTCTGACGTCCAGTCGGTGGCTGATGCTGACGGTGCCCGTTGTGCTCGCGATCAATCGGGTGGGCGGTGATCCGATGGCGATACTTCTCGGTTCACCGGTGACCAACGTGTGTCTTGCACTACTGATCGAATCAAGTACACGCCATGCGAATTCGTTGGCAGGACGATTGCTCAACTGGAAGCCGATCGCGTTCATCGGCACGCTGAGTTACTCGCTGTATCTGTGGCAGGAAATCTTTCTTGATCGCAGTTCGAGTGCGTGGATGAACGCGTTTCCACAAAATATGGTGTTCGCGTTTCTGGCCGCGCTGGCATCCTATTTTGTGATCGAGCGCGCGTTCGTTCGCTTGCGCAGGCGGTTGCGACACGGCGCTGAACCCACTGATCGCGCGCGCAGCCATGCAGTCGTTCGAGCTGCGCCGACGGCCATCCAGCGGGACGTGTGAATCGCAGGTCGATCGCCGGAAGTTGATCAGATCTCGGTCAGCGGCACGCGCTGTCGGCGACGCCAGGCTTGATGAAAGCCTGCCGTGTGATGCAGCTGGGTGCCATCGGCGAGTTTTTCATCTGAAGCGATACGACCGAGGAAGAACGTGTGCAAGCCGACTTCCTGGCTGTGCACGATCGCCAACTCCTGAATGCGCAGCGCCGCCGCGACGACGGGTACGCCGAATTCTTTCGACGGTCGCACGGGAATCGACGTCGCGTCCCAGCCCTGCAATGCCTGCTTGTGCTGCGCACTGAGCTTGTAAACATCGGCCTTCATGGTTGCAGGCACGCTGGAGAGTGCGACGCGGCGCACGTCGCGCATGACCGGAACGGAAACGTTGGTGCTGCGGAGCGCGAGCGAAAAGAATCCGCTGCGCTCAAGCGGCCCGATCAGATCCATCGGAAAAATATTCTGATGTCCTTGCGCGGCGATGGAGACGAGCACGACCGGACGAGGACACAGATAATCGATCATGAGTTGCTGCACGCCGGCCTTGTCCATATTGAAATGATTGGACGGTCGGTTTTTCTCCATCTGCCGGTTCTGCAGCCATGCGTTCCATGAACGACGTGGCCAGGGCAGGCATCGATGTTTTCCCGAAGCCACACGGTAAAGCGTGAGCGTCGTCTGCTCGATCGTGATGGACGTCGTCTGCGCCAGATGGAGAGAGCCGAGACGCTTTCCCGTCGCGCGATCGCGATATTCCAGAACGGGACGCTGACCGCCATCGACGCTGGTGGCGATGACCAGCGGATACAGTGACGCGACAGTGTGGTCCGCCGTGACATCGGCCGTCTGGCCGTCCCAATGCAAGGTCGCGGTGACAAGCCGCTGCGGAGCGGCTACGGCGACGGTGGCCCATTGCGGCAGCGGACGCACGAGTGGCTTGATCCATTCCTTCCACATGTCAGGTGCGCCGAAGCAGCAGGAACATGAAGGGTTCGGTGGCCCATCCGAAACCGCGTGGAAAACAGCGCTCCAGTCGAAAGTGCGGTGACGCCGCCCGGGCCACAATCCCCGGCGAAAAACGATGGATGTTGCTTTCGCTGGCAATCGCGTAACGGCCGTACCGCAAAAGCCTCACGATGTTCGCGCGCCACCAGCCGTATCGCGCATCGCCCAGGTAATACGGATTGAGCATGCTGGCCAGGACGAATCCTTTTTGACGGACCACCGCCGACAGCTCCTCGAAAAGATCCGTGTGATCCGCGAAATGATTGAGCACCGCGAAGTTCGCCACGACCGCATGCACCTTGCGCGTGAGCGGCAACGCCACCGGCACGATGGTCTCGCGGGCAATTTCCTCGTGGCAGTGTTGCAGTAGATAGTCGCGCATGGCCGCCGATGGTTCGTATACATCGGTCGGGTGTCCATTCGCGGCGTATAACTTCGCGTCGATGCCGGTGCCTGCACCGAAGTCGAGCACGTTCGATCCCGCTGGCAGGAGATCCAGTGCCATCTTCTGGAATTGCTCGCGCACCACACGGTCGCGCTGCGAGGTTTCAATGAACTCGTGGTACTGCTTTCCGGTATGCACGATCACGCTTCCTTGCGGGCTTCATAAAGCCGAAATTTCGATGGTTCCCTGCGGCCGCGAAATTTCGCCATCAGTGGCCGCACGGCCCACCGCGGGCCATACCACGGCCGATGCACTTTCCAGCGGATCGACAACGCGGCTTCCATCGAATGCAGACGTTCGTCGGTGAGGTAGCCAAGGCCCGCCACGGAATCCGCAGACGTGCCGTGGCGTTGCAGGAAAGAGGCGCGACGCTCGGCAAGCATCTGCCTGCCGCTTTCATCACGCGCATACCAGGGCGTGTCGCTGATGATCACCATGCCGCCGGTTATCACGCAGCGCATCGCTTCGCGCAGCGCGACTTCGTAATCTTCCGCATAGTGAAACGACGCGTTGAAAATGGCGGCGTCGAACTGTTCGTCCGCAAAAGGGAGATGGCGAATCTCGGCCTGGAAACGCGGGAAAAGTGTTGGCAGTTGCGATCGATAATGCCGGGCGGCGCCGAGCCCATCGCTGTCGTTGGCGAGCAGGTCCACCGCGCACGGTCGAAACCCTGCAAGCGCCAGGCGAAAGCTCATCCATCCGTTGCCCGCACCGAGATCGAGAACGCTGCCGCCACGATCGATGTCGTTCAGCAGCTGTCGCACGAGGTAGTCGTAGCTGCGCGCACGCATGCGCCATTGCTCGCGGTTTCTTCCTGACGTGTCGCGATAGGGAAGGCCGAGATAAAAATCCTCGTTGGCGCTGCCATGACCTTCCGCAGCGCGTATCCGTTCGTAATCTTCGATGAAGCGGGCATGGTGTTCGATCGACGCCGGCGGAAGCGCTCGCGCGATGCCGTCGCTGATCACGATCGAATAGCTGCACGCGGGGCAATCCAGTTCACCGATGGGGGTTCCGCAGCGCGGACATTGCAGGCGAAGATCCGAAAGCAGCGACTCCTCGGCATGCGTGCGTGCGTGTTGCGCCTGCATCGATCAACCCGCTCCGACGGGTGTCGGGTGGTCGGCGGACCGTTGCCGGGTTTCGGGAGTCGAAGCATCCAGGGCGGCGCGCACCGCGTACAAGGTGTCCATTCGCGGCACCGCGCCAAGCAGCCGCGTCAGCATGCGTCGACCATGTTTCAAGGTGACCCAGCTTTGGCCGCGCAGCCACAATTGAGTCCGTACCATGTCGGCGCGTTCCTTGATGGATTCCTCCGTCGGACGGACCCGATTCGCGAGGTAGCGACCGACATCGCGAAAGGAGCGCGACCATTCGATGCCGGGAAGCGCGTGAAGCCACAAGTCCGAACACGAAACGTCGGTCAGTTTCTGATGCCGCGACATTGCTCGCAACAGCGGCGGGCAATCGCGTTCGAGCCGGGTGATCACGGCCTCGGGAATCGCGTTCGTGTAATAACGAGCCACCAGAGACAACGGTGGAAATGCCCACCACGGAGATTCGGTCGCGCGCTCGTCCCACAGCACGTCCCAGTCGCTGGCGACCATGCGCGTGGCCAGCAGCGAGATATCGTTCAGATGCATCAGTCGCAGGCTGCGACCGCAGATGTTGCCCGCGGCATGCAGCAGCAGGTGGCTCATCAATGCGCCGTTCGACGGATACGGATTCACGCCCGGCAGGGGCGCGTGCGGGAGAATTCGTTCGGTGATGTCGACGGCTGCGATCGGCAAACGTTCCTGGATGTGCGTGTGCAGTTCGATGTTGATCGGCGTGTCGCGATGTTCGCCCAGGCTGAAGACGGGATGATCCGTCGCCGGCTTGAACACGCGATGTTTCCATTGCACGAAGGATTCGACGTAGCCGAGGTCCAGCAGCAACCTGATTGCCACATTGACATCGCATTCGCGCACCAGCAGATCGATGTCGGCCATCGGCCGCTCGCCCGGCGTGTAGATTCCCAGCGCGTGCAGCGCGGAACCTTTCAGCGCGACGAGACTCAGCGAGGCGTCGCGTGCGCTTTCGTCAACGCGTGACAGCAGCGCAGTGATGCGTCGATGGCGATGTTCGACATGCTCGCGCTGGCTTGCCAGGAATTGTTGCCATGGACGATGTTGCCAGGTCGAGAATCCGCTGAGCAGCGGCGACACGCCGTGAGTCGCCGCCGATGCGCAAGCGAGCTGCCATTCGAGCGCGCTCCACGAAGGCGTCGCGCTGCCGGGTCGCGCAGCCGCCAGTTCAACGGCCAGCCCCTCGGTGGTGCGGCGCAAACCACGCCTAACGGTTTTGAGTGGTGGCAGCATGGCGCAGCGGCGGAAGATTGACTTTCGATGACGTCGCCGGCGTAGGGAACGTTGCGTCCATGTTGCGGTGTAGTTGCTCCGAAGCGATCAGTGCGTTCCACTGCGCGTCGAGTGCAATGCACGATTGACGATGCTGTTCCGGTTCCACGCGGGCCCGGGATTGCTGCAGGGTGACCTGATCGTGCAGCAGGTTGCGCACCTGTCGATAGAACTCCGAGTCGTAGGCGCCGCGAAACATCATGGCGAGGTCGTCGCTTTCCTGCCAATGCGTTTTCGCGCCGAGTTGTGCCTTGACCTGCTCGTAGAATTTCGTGCCCGGCAACGGATACGACACGCTGACGCCGATGTCGTCTGGCGCGGCCTGCACGATCAGTTCGCGCGTGGCCAGAAGGTCGCCGAGTTGTTCGCCGAGATATCCCAGCTGGATGAAGAATCCGACGCGGATGCCTTGTTCGCCCAGGCGGATGCGCGCCGCGATCAGATCTGCGACTTTCGTGCCTTTGGTCATGGCATCCAGCACGCGCTGGCTGCCGCTTTCCGCGCCTATCCACGCCTCCGTGCAGCCGGCTTTCGCCAGCGCTTCGGCCATGCGCTGGCTTGCAAGATCGGCGCGCGTCTGGATGGTGAACGGCACCGAGCCATCCGCTGCGCGCAGGTGCTCGCCGAACTCCGTCACCCAGTCGATGTGGAATCCGAAAATGTCGTCGGCCAGCCAGATATGGTCGGGCTTGAACGTGTGCTTGAGATAGCTCATCTCCGCCGCGACGTCCTGCGCGCTGCGTTGTTTGTAATGGTTGCCCCAGATCGGTTTGGCGCACCAGTTGCAGCGGAAAGGGCAACCGCGCGACGCGGCCATGTTGAGGCTGAAGTAGCCGTGCCGTTCCATCCACAACGCGCGATAGCGTTCGATGTCGAGCAGGTCCCACGCGGGACGGCCGATCAGTCGCGGATCGGGCGGCATCACGCCGACACGCGTCAGTTGCGTCTGACCGCTGATTTGCGTGGCCACGCCGGGAATGCCGACGACCAGGCGTTCGGTATCGATGTGCGGTTCCGCATCGAGACGTTCGATCAACTGGATCAGCGCACCGATGCCTTCACCGATCAGCACGGCCTGCGCACCGGCCTCGAGGAAAGCATCCGGATGGTCGGATGCGTCGGAGCCGGCGACGATCACGCGCGCACCGGCTGCGCGTGCTTCGGCGATCATCCGGCACGCGGCCTCGCGCATGCGGCCAAGGCACATCTTGGTGAGGTAGTTGAAATTGTCTTCGTAGATGACGACGACATCGGGCTGCGCGCTGTGCAGCGCGCCTTCGTGATCTTCCACGCCATCGGCGAGCATCGCGTCGAACAGCGACACTTCGTGGCCCATGTTTCTCAGCAGCGCGGCGATCTGGATCGTGGCAAGCGGGGGATAGGGTTTGCCGCGTTCCCATTGCTTCCTGTCGTATCTCAGGAAGTAGGAATGGCCGACCTGGATCTTTAGCATCTTTGTGGAGCCTCGTAAGCCTTGGGGAGTGGCCGCGGCGGCGCATCACTGCGGATGCGTCTGCCGGTTCCAGACGTTCCTGCGCCTGGAACGTGAGTGCGGTTGCATGGGCCTTCGGTTGCCTTGATCGGCAAAAAAGTCGAAGGCCGCACGCTGCCCCACGCATCGACGGCGATGGAAGCGAGGAGGCAACCTTTTGCGCACGGAGCGGAACTCACGCTGCAGCAACCGCGATTCCTGGAGCGCCGTGTCCCGCCATCAGACGGCTGAAACCTTTTTGATCGACGACGATGACCCGTATTTCCGCGCCTGTATCGACGATAGGGGTGCGGACCCTTTTTGCGAGCGGCCGCGCCGTCTTTACTCGCTGCATCGACAACTGCTGGGCGGGTATTTTCATTTCGAGAGCGACAGTGAAGCGTTGTTGAATCTGGTGGCTGCGGCTTACGACAACTTGCCGTCGCATCGTTTTTCGGATGATGTCCCGACCTTTCATATCGCGTTGCGCCTGCTGCGGCGACCGGCGCCATCTCACACAGGCGAGCCGCCGCCGATGCGCACGCAGTCGGGCGCGGGCATGCTCTGCGGCGTCATGGACGCTTGCAACTACGTGCTGCTCTCTCCCGAACGACGACGCGGCCTGATCGTCGCATCCGAAGACATGCTGAGCCGTCCATATCACCTGCGCTACGAGTTCATCGAGTTCGCCGTCTTCACGCTCGCGGCGCGCGGCCTTGGCCTGGTTCCCCTGCACGGCGCGTGTGTCGGCACGCAGGGACGCGGCATCCTGCTGCTCGGTGCCAGTGGTTCGGGGAAATCGACGGCGGCCTTGCATGGCCTTCTCGAAGGTCTCGATTTTCTCGCCGAAGATGCCGTCTTCGTGCAACCGGAAAGCCTGCTTGCGACCGGTATCGCCAACTATCTTCATGTTCAGCGCGACGCGTTGCGATTCGTCGATGACGAGCAGACACAACGCTGGATTGGCGCCGCGCCGATCATCCGCCGCCGCAGTGGCGTCGAGAAACACGAGGCCGATCTTCGCCATGGATCGACACGTCTCGCGCCGATGCCATTGAAATTGGTGGGCACGATATTCGTTTCCAGCCGGATGGCGGACGACCCGGAAACTTTGCTGATTCAAGTGAGCGCGAAAGAAGCTGCGACCAGACTGGTCGCCGATCAGGCGTACGCATCCGGGCAACCGGGTTGGCGTGAATTCGAAAGTGCACTGATACGGCAAGGCGTATACGAACTTCGGCGAGGTAGGCACCCGCGGGCGTCCGTTGACGCACTGCGTGGCGTTCTCGGTTGATGCCGAACGTGCCACCCTCGATGGTGCAGAAAGTTGCGCGTCTCGTTGCTTTCAGATGAAGAACGATGCGCCGCGTGCACGCGACGAGCAGGTAACATCGGCAGGTGCAGCGATGCATGCATCGCCTCTGATTCCAGTTATTCAACAACCCAGGCAAAGCGCCGTAGCGGATTCATCCGTTCGGATCGATGCCTCATTCGAGGATCTCAGAAAATGAAAAAACGTCTTGCAGGATTCATGGTCACGGGTGCGATGCTGGCGCTGGCTGCGGCGACGCCGGCGCTCGCCGCGCTCGCACCGGGCGCCACTGCGCCTGCGTTCACCGCCAAGGCAAGCCAGGCGGGCAAGCAGTTCAACTTCTCACTCGCGGACGCGCTCAAGAAGGGACCGGTGGTGGTGTACTTCTATCCCTCCGCCTATACGGGCGGCTGCGATCTCGAAGCACACACTTTTGCGGCCAACCGCGAGAAATTCGACGCGGCTGGCGCAACCATCATTGGCGTCTCGGCGGACAGCATCGAACGCCTCGATACTTTCTCGGCCGATCCGAAATACTGCGCCGGCAAGTTCCCGGTTGCCTCCGACACCGACGTCAAGATCGCGCATTTGTACGACCTGAAAGCGGAAGCCGCACGTTCCGGATTGAACGACGTGCGTGGCGCGACGCTCGATCATGCTTTCATCGAGCGCACCACGTTCGTGATCGGCCGCGATGGCAAGATCGTTGCCGCGCTTTCCTCCGAAACGGATCATCTGCGTCCGGACGAGCACGTGAAGCGGTCGCTGGCGATCGTACAGAAACTGCAGGCCGGCAAGGCGCCGTAAGCACCAATTTTTTTTAAATTACGGACATAACGCACCACGACGCGACCTGATCGTTTCGTGGTGTTTTTTTTGACGCCTCTTGCAAGCAAAAATGGGTGTCCGGATTCGATGTGGCGTCGACGTGCGCGGAGTGTCGGCCCACGTCGCGCACGCAACCTTTCTCCATTCATGGCGCACTTACGAATGCGACGACGGCATGGAGAAGGGCGTTCTGAATCGGCATGAAAATCCATTGAAACTGCGGCAGCGATTCGACTGGACGCGTTAGGCATGTCCGGAAAGCCGTTGCAGGGCAGTGATCGCATGCACGAACTGGTGCATGCACTCTTGCGTACGCTGTCGCGTGGCGAACTCGTGCAGACGGTAGCCTATGTCGCCTTGTCGCTAGGCTCGGCGCTGGCCGGTGCGCTGGCCGCAGTGCTGCTGGTGCCGTTGGTCCAGCCGACGCATCCGTTGCCATTTGACGGTGGAATATTTGCCGCGCACGGAAGTTTCGAAGTGCAAGCCGGCATGTTCGCCGCAGCCAGCGTTTCCTTTGCCTTGCTGCGCTGGCTGGCGGCGCGTTTGAGTGCTCGCCTGCTTGGTCAGTACGGCATGCATCTCCGGCGCAGCGTGCATGCGCGGCTGATCGATGTGCCACTGGTTTCATTGGCGGATTCCAGCTCCGCGGAAATCGCCAATGTCCTTACGTACAACGTCGAAATCATCGTTCAGGGTTTCGCGGCGCTACAGCAATTGCTGGTGGTCGGCATCACGTCCGCCGTGAGTCTTGCCTTTGCATTCTGGGTGTCGCCTCCCTTGATGCTGACGACACCTTTGTTGATCGCGTTGGGATGGATGGCTTCGCGCATGTACGGTCGCGAACAAGCCGCAGTGAGCCGCCAGAGCGTGGCCGACCTGACCCGTCTTTTCTGGCACAGCGAAGATTTTCCGCGACGCCTGCGCCACGTCCGTTCGTTCGAGAGAGAGGGCGCAGAGAAGGCGAGCCACGGCGAAGTTTCCGCGCGGTTGTGCCACAGCTATCGTCGCCAGCTGGAGTTGATCGCTTCGGGCCGTCTCGTGCTCGAGTTGATCGGCGCCGCCGGTATCGCCGGCGTGTTCGTGCTCGCCCATCACTGGCATGGCATCGATCAGGCGTCGCTTATCGCCGTGTGTCTTCTGCTTGGACGACTGCTGCCCTATCTGGTTTCGACGCGCCAGAGTTTCCAGCAACTGCGCTCGGCTGCACCGGCGTTCGAGTTGTGGCAGCGGTACATGCAACTGACTGACGCGAGCCTGTCGGCGGCGGCCTCTCCGGTTGCGCCGTCCGGCGGCGCGATGCACATCGAGCACATGCGGTTGAAGCCGCCGCCTGCCGGCCTCGATGTCGATGAACTGGTACTGGCTCCGGGTGAGATCACGTTGATTTCCGGCGACTCCGGCATCGGCAAGAGCAGCCTGGTGGACGTTCTCGCCGGCATGATGGCGCCCGAACTTTTCGTGGCGCACATTAACGGGCGACCCATGGGGTTCGACGAGTACCGCGATCGCGTGCGACGCGGCGCCTACGTGAGCCAGAACGTTCGGCCTTGGCAGCGATCCGTACGCGAATGTTTATTGTGGGCTGCACCCGATGCGACGGATCCGATGTTGCAAAGCGCGCTGACGGACGTGGGTCTGGACAAGCGGCTCGCTGTATCGAGCGATGGGCTCGATACCTCGCTGAACAGTTCGTCGAGTCGTCTTTCCGGTGGAGAACTGCAACGCCTGATGCTGGCCCAGGTCATCCTGCGCCAACCTTTTCTCGCCTTGCTGGACGAAGCCACCAGCGCGCTCGATGCGGCATCCGAGATCGCGGTTCTTTCCGCAATGAAGCGCCGTTTGCCTGCAACCATCCTGATCGTGGTATCGCATCGATCGGGCGTGGCCGAGATCGCTGATCAACACCTGATCATCGGCAATGATCTGGTTACCACCGTTGCGGAAACGGTGGAACGTCGGCACGCCACTGCCGAGTCGGCGTCGCGAAAACACGTCGTGCTCTAGCGGGGTCTGCTGCGCAATCCATCCGACGAACGCTTCGGATTACTTCACCGCCAGACCTCTCAGCTCGACGCTTTCGGCACTCACGCGCAACACCGAACCATGTTCGTACCAGTCGCCAAGCACGATGCGTTCGGCCGTCTTTCCGTTCATATCGAAAGTATGGACCGCGGGCCGGTGGGTGTGGCCGTGGATCAGTCGTGCCACACCGGCCTCGCGCATGCGGTTGGCAACGGCATCGGCATTCACGTCCATGATGCTTTCCATGGTGCTGCCGGTGTGTTTGCGGCTGTCTTCGCGCGCCTTGGCGGCAAAGGCGCGCCGGGCGTCGAGTGGCATGGAGAGAATCTGCGCCTGCCATTGCGGATTGCGCACTTGCTGGCGCACGGCTTGGTAGGCGACGTCGTCGGTACACAGCACATCGCCATGCATCAGGAGCGTTGGGTGGCCGTGGATGTCGTGCACGGCGCCGTCATCGAGCAAGGTCATGCCGGCGCGTGCCGCGTAGGTTTCGCCAAGCAGGAAATCGCGATTGCCCACCATGAAATAAACCGGCACGCCTGCTTCGCGGACTGCGCGAGTGGCGTCGGCGATGCGTTGGGGCAATTCGGCGTCGTCATCGTCGCCGATCCACGCTTCGACCAGGTCGCCGAGGATGTAGAGCGCATCGGCAGTGCGCACTTCGTCGCTGGCGAGAAAATGCTCGAACAGTTCGGTGATGGCGGGTCGAGCTGGATCGAGATGCAGGTCGGCGATGAACAACGTGGCCATCGTGCGCTCAGCCCTTGCTGCCTGATTTGGACGTTTTCTTGTGTTTGACCGGTGGCGGCGCGACGACAGGCGCCGCCTGGATCGGTGCCTTGCTACTCGCCGCACTGGCGGGTGCTTCCTCGCCGACGACGTGGGCGCTTTCGATCAGCACGAGCGGGTTGGGCACGTCGCCGGCGAACGGGCCGAGCGCGCGCGTCGGTAGCGCGACGATCTTGTCGACCACGTCCATGCCCTTGATGACTTTGCCGAACACCGTGTAGCCCCAGGTCAGCCCACTCTGGTTGCCGACGAAATCCAGCCGGCGATTGTCGACCAGGTTGAAGAAGAATTGCGCGGTGCCCGAACTCGGATCGGCGCCGCGCGCGACCGCAATGGTGCCGCGAAGATTGGACAGGCCGTTGTCGGCTTCGCTGGGTACCGCTGGGCGCGTGCGTTTGGGTTGCAGGTCGCGCGTGTACAGGCCGCCTTGCAGCAGGTACCCGGGAATCGCGCGATGCAGCAGCGTGCCGTCGTAGAAACCATCGCGCACGTATTGCAGGAAATTGGCGACGCTCTTGGGCGCCTTGTCGGGGTAGAGCTCCAGCGTGATGTCGCCCTGCGAGGTGGTCAGCAGAACTTGCGGCGAAGGTTCCGCCGCGGCGGTTGCCGGCTTGACGGTTTGTGCCGCGAGCGTCAGCGGCAGGATCAGGAGCAGGGAGGCGAGCAAGGATTTGAGCATGGGCGTCGTGGAGTCCGGGCGTGCGGGCATGATACGCGGCCATGGACGGCATGGCTTGTCGCCTCGCCGCACGATCAGCTGCTCGATAGCTCCAGCTTGAGGCCAAGCTCCGCCATCGGCGATTGTTCCTGCTGCAGGTCCGCTTCGCTGAGCGGGTGCTGCTCGAACCACGCCACCGGCAGCTTGAGCCGCAAGGTCTTGCTGTTGGCAGCGAGGCGCATCGGCGGCAGCGATTCGGCGCGACGTGCGCGACGGAACAGCACGGCCAGCCGAAGCAGTGCGGTAACGTAACGCGCCAGTTGGCGATAACGCTGGGGCAGCGCGGCGATCGCGGCCTTGTCGGGTTTTCGCCGATGCATCTCCACCACCGCCGCCAACAGTTGCTGCTCCTGCCGCGAGAAGCCGGCGAGGTCGGCGTGTCGAAGGATGTATGCGCCGTGATGGTGGTGCTGGCTGTGCGCGATGGCCAGGCCGATTTCATGCACGCGCGACGCCCAGGAGAGCCACTCGCGCGCATCGGCGTCCAGCTTCCACGAGGCCGCCACCTGATCGAACAGCAGCAGCGCGGTCGATTCCACGCGCCGCGCCTGCGCGCGATCCACGCCATAGCGCGAGGCCAGCGCGTCGATGCTGGCGGTGCGCGGATCGCTGCCACCGGCGCGGCCGAGCAGATCCCACAGCAGCCCTTCGCGCATCGAGCTTTCGCACACGCGCATGCGTTCAATGCCGAGCGCGGCGAAGGCCGCTTCGAAAATCACCACGCCGCCGGCGATCACCGGCGCGCGATCCTCGCCCAGCCCCGGCAACTTGAGCGTGCTGACCTGGCCCTGTTCGATCAACGCGTCGCGCAACGACGCAAGCGATGCGGGCGTGATGCCGTCGTCGGAGAATTTCATCGCCTGCACGACCGCGCCGATCGACTTGGCGGTGCCCGACGAGCCGTAGACATCCTGCCAGCCCGATTCGAGATAGTCCTCGGCGAACTGTTGCAGCAGGACGCCGATCTCGCTGCGCGCACGTTGCCAGCGCTTGCGCGTGATTTTTCCGCCGGGGAAGAAACGCAGCGTCGAAGCGATGCAGCCGGCCTGCACGCTTTCCGTGTGGAGTGGCGCCAGCCCGCGACCGATGATGAATTCCGTACTGCCGCCGCCGACGTCGATCACCAGCCGCGGTTCGCGCGAGATCGGCAGATCGTGTGCGGCGCCGAGGAAGATCAAGCGGCCTTCCTCGCGACCCGAAACGATTTCGATGGGATGGCCGAGCGCGGCTTCCGCCGCAGTCAGGAACGCCTGCGGCGAGGCGAGGCGACGCACCGTATTGGTGGCGACGGCGCGCACGCGTATCGAGGGGAGGCCGGCAATGCGCTGGCCGAAACGGGCGAGGCAACTCAGTGCGCGCGCGCGACGTTCGGCATCCAGCGTGCCGTCCGCCCGCAAACCGGCAGCCATGCGCACGGTGTCGCGCAGGCGGTCGATCACGCGCGGCTCGCCGTGTTCCATCCGCGCGACCACCATGTGGAAACTGTTCGAGCCCATGTCCACGGCGGCGATCAGTTCGCCATCGCGGATCGGTGTCTGTTCGGATGCGCTCACGACAGCACTCCGGCTTGGTCGGAAAATTGATTCTTGCATGCATGCATGAGGCGAACGAAACGCCGGCTCATGGACAGAAGCGCTCGAGCAAACGCGACTGCGCGCTGTACGGCGCCTGCGTGCCCGGTTCGGCGCGCACGTAGCGCCCATCGTCGCCGAGTAACCAGGCCTGCGTGTTGTCGGCCAATCCGTTGGCGAGCGTTTCCTCGAACACGCGCGTGGCGAGTTCGGGATCGAGAATGGGAAACGCGACTTCGATCCGGCGCATCAGGTTGCGTTCCATCCAGTCGGCACTCGCGCAATAAAGTTCGGGCTCGCCATCGTTGGCGAACCAGTAGACGCGGCTGTGTTCGAGGAAGCGGCCGATGATCGAACGCACACGGATGCGCTCGGAAATGCCGGGCAAGCCGGGACGCAACGTGCACGCGCCGCGGATGATCAGGTCGATTTCCACGCCGGCCTGCGATGCGCGATACAAGGCTTCGATCACATGCGACTCATTTAGCGCATTGAGCTTGGCGACGATGCGCGCCGGTCGCCCGGCCTGCGCGTGCGCGGTTTCGCGCTCGATCTTCGCCATCACGCTCGGGTACAGCGTGAAAGGCGAATGAAGCAGGCGCTTGAGCTTGATCATCGGGCCGAGACCCGAAAGTTGCTGGAATACCTTGTGCAGATCCTCGCCGATATCCTCGTTGGCGGTCATCAGGCCGATGTCGGTGTACATGCGGCTGTTGGCCTGATGATAGTTGCCGGTCGAAAGATGCACGTAACGACGCAATACATCGCCCTCGCGGCGAACGATCAGCATCATCTTCGCGTGCGTCTTGAAACCGACCACGCCGTAGACCACCTGCACGCCGGCTTCCTGCAGGCGCGTGGCGAGGCGGATGTTCGCCTCCTCGTCGAATCGCGCGCGCAACTCGATCACCACGGTCACGTCCTTGCCGTGTCGCGCCGCTTCCACCAGCAGGTCGACCAGCGGCGTGTCTTCGCCGGCGCGATACAGCGTCTGCTTGATCGCCAGCACCTGCGGATCGGCAGTGGCCTGGCGCAGCAGGTCGATCACCGCGGCGAAGCTCTGGTAGGGATGATGCAGCAGGATGTCGCGCTGGCTGATCAGGTCGAACTTGTTGCGCGTGCTTTCCAGCGCCGCGGGAAGTTGCGGGTTGAAGCGCGGATATTTCAGTTCCGGGCGATCGATCCAGTCGTACATCAGGCCCGCGCGAATGATGTTGACCGGGCCATCGCAGCGATAGACGTCCGCTTCCTCCAGCTGGAAATTCTGGATCAGCATCGCGGTGATCGCCTTCGGGCAATCGCTGGCGATTTCCAGGCGCACCGGACGCGCATAGCCACGGCCGACGAGTTCCTCGCTGAGCGCAAGCGCGAGGTTCGCGATTTCCGCTTCCTCGACGATCAACTCGCTGTTGCGGGTGACGCGGAACTGGTACGAACCGACCACCTTGAAGCCGGGGAACATCATGTCCGCGAAGGCCTGCAGCATTTCGGCGAGAAACACGAAGTGATCGCCGTCGCCGCACACCTCCGCGGGTATGCGAATGATCCGTGGCAGGGAACGCGGCGCGCGAACCAGCGCCATGTGGCCTTCGTGACCGAACGCATCGCGACCCTTGAGCACGACGGCGATGTTCAGCGTCTTGTTGAGGATGCGTGGAAACGGATGCGACGGATCGAGCCCGAGCGGCGACAGCACCGGCAGCACTTCGTGTTCGAAATAACCCTGCAGCCAGCGGCGCTGGCGCGCGGTCCATTGCTTGCGCGTGAGGATGTGTATTTTCTCATCGGCGAGCAGGTCGACCTGTTCGTTCCATGCCGCGAATTGCTCGGCCACCAGATCCAGCGCGCGATGACGGATGCGCCCCAGCAACTCACCGGATGGCAGTCCATCCGGCCCCGGCGCGGCCGAGCCGAATGCATGGTGATGCTTGAGCATCGCCACGCGCACTTCGAAGAATTCGTCGAGATTGTTCGCCACGATGCCGAGATAACGCAAACGCTCCAGCAGCGGCACGCTGGCATCGCGCGCCATCGCGAGTACGCGGAAGTTGAATTCGAGCGCAGCGAGTTCCCGGCTGAGGTACAGGGCGGGCGCGTGCAAGTCGATGGAGTTGGCGTTCGCCGAAGGCTGCTGATGCATGGTTCATTCTGGCCCAAGGCGCGGGCCAAGGAAACGCCGACGACTCAGCTTTCGTCGTTGCCGCCCGGCGGCAACAGTCGCGCCGAGCCGAACAGGCAGGTGAACGTGGAGCCTGCGCCGGGCGTGCTTTCAATGCGCAGTTGCGCCTGATGCAAGTTGAGTACGTGCTTGACGATCGACAACCCCAGTCCGGTGCCGCCGCTGTCGCGCGAACGGCTCGACGAGATGCGATAGAAACGTTCGGTGAGCCGTGCAAGATGCGATGCGGGAATGCCGAAGCCGGTGTCCGTCACCGAATAGGCCGCGCCTTCAGGCGTGCGCTTCCAGCGTATGGTGATGCTGCCGCCGGCCGGCGTGTAGCGCACCGCGTTGCTGACCAGATTGGACAACGCGCTGTGCAGATCCTTCGGCGAACCGAGCAGATCCGCCTCGGCGGTGGATTCGAGCGTGATCTGATGACGCCCCTGGCTGAGTGCCTCGGCTTCCTTGCGCACGGTGGCGAGCAGCGATGCCATCGGCACGCGCTCGTCGGCCACCTGATGTTGCGTTTCGAGTCGCGACAACGTGAGCAGGTCTTCGACGATCTGGCCCATGCGCTTGGATTGCGAACGCATTTCGCCGAGCACCGGCGCGAGTTCGGGCACATCTTCCGGATCGAGCAGTTCGAGATAACCGTGGATCACCGTCAGCGGCGTGCGCAACTCGTGCGACACGTTGGCGACGAAGTCGCGACGAATCTGTTCGAGTCGATTGAGATGGCTGATGTCACGCGCCAGCAACAGATGCTGGCGTCGACCGAACGGCAACATGCTGACGTTGATCTGGCTGTCCGGTTCGCCCGGCGCGCTGATGTCGTTGAGCGGCTCCTGCGCGCCGTCCTGCAACCATCCGGAGAGGTCCGAGTGCGCGAAACGCTGCTGCAGAAACACGCCGCGGTCACGTGGCCGACGCAGCCCGAGCAGGCTTTCGGCAGCGTGGTTGAACCAGCGCACCTGCTGCTCCTGGTCGAGCAACACCACCGCATCCGGCAGATGGCTGGCGGCGTTGCGCAGGTCGCGCAGGCTGGAGGCGATTCGACGAGTGCGTGTCATGAAGCGGTCATGCTGCAAAGGGCTGACATCAGCCGGTTGGGCCATCATGGGCCGCGTTTCATGACGAATTCGAGTCAGCAGGAATGCAACTTCGATCAGCGCGACCACCGCCACGCCGGTAGCGATGTGGCCATGCACCGACCATCCGGCCAGCGCGCCCATGACGATGCCAGCCGCGAGCGCAGCAGGCAGTTTCCATGGATGATGGGCTGGTTGATTCATCGGCACAGCATACGGGCGATGGCGCGCGATGGCTTCAGCATCGGCAAAAGCCATGCGTGCCGCAAGTCGCGGCGGCTGTTTCGATGCAGAACCTCAGACGCTGATGGAAAAACGGTATCCGGTGCCACGAACGGTCTGCACCATGTCTTCGAGCTTCCATGGTTCCAACGTCTTGCGCAGGCGGCGGATGTGCACGTCGACCGTGCGCTCCTCGACGTAGACGCTGCCGCCCCACACGTGATCGAGCAATTGCGTGCGCGAGTAGACGCGTTCCGGATGCGTCATGAAGAAATACAGCAGGCGATATTCGGTCGGGCCGATCGGCACGGCGTCATCGCCGGCGAACACGCGATGGGCCGGCCCGTCGATGCGCAGGCCGCCCATTTCCACCATGCCCGAGCCGTCATCGCCCTGACTGCGACGCAGAACCGCCTTGATCCGCGCGATGAGTTCGCGGGTGGAAAAAGGCTTCACCACGTAATCGTCGACGCCGGCTTCGAGGCCGTTCACGCGGTCCATTTCTTCGCCGCGTGCGGTGAGCATGATGATGGGAATTTCACGACTGAGTTCTTCCTTGCGCATGCGCCGCGCCAGTTCCAGTCCACTGGTGCCCGGGAGCATCCAGTCGAGCAAAATCAGGTCGGGCACCTGTTCGGCGATGGCCAGTTGCGCGGCGCGGGCATCGGCTGCCTGCATGGCATCCATGCCGGCTTTGCGAAGCGCAAAGGCGATCATCTCGCGGATCGAGGCTTCGTCTTCAACGATCAGGATGCGTTTGTGCACGCGAATGGTCTGCCGGTGGCTTGTGACGGAGATATTGCAACCCATTCATGTTACGTGTCGATGACAGCGGACGTGGCGACTCCACGCGGCGACCATCAATTGTTGAAAGGCTGCGCGCCGAGACCGAAGCACAGGCGGCCGCTGCAACGCTCGTTCTGATGCAGCTGCTGCTGGTCGCCGTCAGGGTTGTCATCGGTCTTGATCTTGCGCTTGTGCAGTTCCATCACCAGCGGCGTCAGCTCGATCAGGCGACCCTGGATGCGCGCACGCGCGTAGTAATCCAGGTCGTTGCGCTTGAGCAATCGCTTGAGTTGCTCCAGCGCATCGAACGGGCGGCCGGAGTAATAGCTGGCATCGGCAAACGCTTCACCGGCTCGAATGCTGTCGCCGGATTTCTCGCTGGCGCGCGCGTAGCTGCTGAAGATTTCCGGTTCGCTGGCGTTGTCGAGCAATGGACGCAGCAGGTTTGCTGCGGTAGCAGCCTGCAGTTTGTCGCCGATGGCGAGAGCGTCGGCATAGGCCAGCGCGACCGCGCGATTGCGCGGCGACTGCGTGTTGAGATCCTTGTACGCGTCGAGCGCCAAGGCGCGCTGTCCGGCCTGCAGGCGGGCATCGGCCAGCGCGAGTTTCAGCACCAGGCTGGTCGGTCGGGATTTCAGCAGTGGCTGCAGTTGTCCGATGGCTTCGCTGCCGCGACCGCTGCGGATCAACGCGAGCGCATAGCCATATCGGTTGGATGGTGTATCGAAACCGTGCTGGTTCTGCAGGTTGGCGCTGTAATAGATGGCCAGCTTGGGTGCATCGCCTGCCAGCACGCGCACGCGCTCTCGCATCAGCGCCCAGGTATCGATGCCGTCTTTGGTGGAATACAGACTGGCGCCCAACGCCGTCGGGTCTTTCACGAAGGCGATCGGCGCAGTGCTTTTTTCCCACGTCGATTTCTGCAGCGTGATGCCGGTCGGGTGCGCTTTCTGTTCGGCGATAAGCGCACCGGCGCGCGACTTCGCGTCACTGATGCGTTGGGTAGTGAGCGGGTGATCCTTCAACAGCGACGGCACATCAATTCCACCCGCGTCGGCGCTCGCCACGTCCTGCATGCGTGTGAAAAAATTTGCCATCGCATTCGGGTCGAAACCGGCATTGGCCAACGTCTGGATGCCGACACGGTCGGCCTCGATTTCATCGTGGCGGGTGAAGTTGATCGATTTCTGCGCGAGCAAGCCTTGGCCGCCGGCAAGGATGCTCATTGGCGCGTCGCCACTATGCGAGGCGGTGCCGGCAGCGATGGCGCCCAGCAGTACGAGTGCCATCAACGGTGCGTCCTTTTTGGCGTCCTCGAAGGCGCGCTCCAGATGATGTTGAGTAATGTGGCCGATCTCGTGCGCGATCACACCGGCCAGTTCGCTTTCGTTCTGACTGGTGGTGATCGTGCCTGAATTCACGGCGATATAACCGCCGGGCGCGGCGAACGCGTTGATCTCCGAATCCTTGACCACGAAGAACTCGAAATGGACTTTCGGCGTGCCGCAGTTGGCCGCGAGGCGATAGCCGAGGTCGTTGATGTAGTCGTCCAACAACGGATCGTCCACCACCATGTCCAGCGAACGCATTTCGCGCAGCATCGACGCGCCGTAATCGTCGGCCTCCTGTGGCGAGATGAGCGCGTTGGCCGAGCTGCCCAGATCAGGCAGGCGCACGTCGTCCTGCGCGCCGGCGGAAACGGCCAGCGCAGCAGTGATCAGCGCCGTCAGCAGGCGCGGCATGAAACGTCGTGGTGCCATGGTCATAGGTAGGCGACAATACCACTCAGACCGTTCGCGACGGCATCGGTTCAGTGCTTGAGATGCCGTTGGAACAACCCCATTTATGCGGCATCTTTCACCAGTTTTTGCGGAGGTTCCCATGTCCAAGATCGAGGTTTATTCCACCGCGGTTTGCCCGTACTGCGTGGCCGCCAAGAACCTGCTCAAGTCCAAGGGTCTGGAGTGGAACGAAGTGCGCGTGGACACCGACCCGGTGCAGCGCGATGCGATGCTGGCACGCAGCGGCGGACGGCGCACGGTGCCGCAGATCTTCGTCAACGATCAGCTGGTGGGCGGTTACGACGACCTTGTCGCGGCGGATCGCAGTGGCCGGCTGACGCAGCTGCTGGAAGCATCGGCGTGAGCGATCGCCTCGCCGAATTCACCGCATTCCGTCAGCGCATGAACGAGCGTATTTTGTCCGAGGACAATCAGGTCGTGCGCCGTTTCTTCGCGCTGGATACGCAGACCTACAAAGCCGGCGCCCTGGATGTGAAGACCAAGGAAATGCTTGGGCTTGTCGCATCGCTGGTGCTCCGTTGCGACGACTGCATCAGCTATCACGTCGCGCAATGCAAGGAAGCCGGTGTCGAGCGTGATGCATTCTTCGAGGTGTTCAGCGTCGGCCTGGTGGTGGGTGGATCGATCGTGATTCCGCATCTGCGTCGTGCGGTCGACCTGCTCGACCAGCTTGAATCCGGTGCGGCCGGTGACGCGGAAAGCTGCACCGATCACGCCTGAGGTTTTGTCCGTACGCGCAACCTGCGTGCGGATTTCCGCGATGCTGCATGCGAGTATTTTCAACACCCCCGCCGGTTTTCGGCCTGTTCGGCTGTCGTCGCATCGGGGATAATTGAACGGTTATCGGCACGCGCCTCTCTCACTGCGCAAGCTGCCCGCTATTTCGTTCAAGGAGTTTCCCCAATGAGCAAGACAATTGCCGTGATCCCCGGCGATGGCATCGGCCCGGAGATCATGACTGCCACATTGCGCGTGCTCGACGCGCTGGATTGCGGCCTCGTTTACGACGTTGTAGACGCGGGCATGGTCGCGCTGGACAAGCATGGCGACCTGCTGCCGCAAGGCACGCTCGACCGCATCGCCGAGCACAAGGTGGCGCTGAAGGGCCCGCTGACCACCCCGATCGGCGGTGGCTTCACCTCGATCAACGTGACGTTGCGCCGGCACTTCGATCTTTACGCCAACGTGCGTCCGGCGATCAGTTTTCCCGGCACCAAGGCGCGCTACGAGAATATCGACATCATCACGGTTCGCGAGAACACCGAGGGTGCCTATCTCGCCGAAGGTCAGACGCTGTCGGAAGACGGCGAAACCGCAGTGTCGATGATCCGCAACACGCGCAAGGGCAGCAGCCGCATTGTGCGCTACGCGTTCGAGATGGCGGTGAAGAAAGGCCGCAAGAAAGTCACCGCCGTACACAAGGCGAACATCCTCAAGACCAGCTCGGGCCTGTTCCTCAACGTGGCGCGCGAGATCGCGAAGGAATATCCGCAGATCGAGTTCAACGAAATGATCGTGGACAACACCTGCATGCAGCTGGTGATGAAGCCGGAACAGTTCGACGTGATTGTCACGACCAATCTGTTCGGCGACATCCTGTCCGATCTCTGCGCCGGCCTGGTCGGCGGCCTCGGTCTGGCGCCGGGCGACAACATCGGCGCGCACGCGGCGATCTTCGAAGCGGTGCACGGTTCAGCGCCGGATATTGCGGGCAAGGGTATCGCCAATCCATGTGCGTTGCTGCTCGCCGCGGCCGACATGCTGGACTACCTCGACATGGTGCCGAAGGGCCATCAACTGAGGCAGGCGATCCGCGACACGATGGCGAATGATCGCGACCACGTGACGCCGGATCTTGGCGGCAAAGGCAGCACCGGCAGCTTTGCCGACGCCATCGTGAAACGCATCAAGGGTTGATCTGACTCGATCGCGATGCCGGAGCGTTACAGCTCTGGCATTCGCAAAGCTCAGTGTTTGGGTTTGTACGAGCCCACGGCCGCGCGCGACGGAATGGCAATGCGGTTCCAGCCATTGATCATGATCACGGCCGTGTTCAAGTCGATCAGTCCGGCTTCGCCGAATTCGGCGATCGCCTGATCGTAGACTTCGTCCGGTACGCCATGGATTGGATCGAGCCGGGTCACCGCTTCGGCCCAGGCGAGCGCGGCACGTTCACGGGCACTGTAGAACGGCGCTTCGCGCCATGCCTGCAGCACGAACAAACGCTGCTCGGTTTCGCCGGCGGCGCGCGCATCTTTGCTGTGCATGTCCAGGCAATAGGCGCAGCCGTTGAGCTGCGAGACGCGCATCATGACCAGCTCGATCAGGCTGCGTTCGAGTCCGCATTCCTGCACATAGGCTGCCATCGCGAGCAGCGGCTTGATGGCTTCAGGACGATGCTGCGGGTTGAAACGTGACATGGGGTTCTCCTTGCGTTGCCGACCGGAAGTGGTCGTTCAATGCAAGGACGCGGGAGCCTGATGGTTCGTGACAGCCGCTGTGGCAAGCCGGGCGAGTTTCGCCGGATGCCGCAACGCGTGCATCGCGACGATGCGTTCGTCGTCGCACTCGATCCATATCGCCGTGGTCAATGCCCCATCCATCCACACCAGCAGGGCCGGTGCGCCGTTGAGCGTGGTGAACGTGTATTGCAACGGGTGATCGCGAGTATTTTCCGAAATCTGCACGTAGAGCCGCGCCAGCCGATCGGCACCGTGCAGCGGTCGGAGCGTGGCCTGCACCACGCCGCCGCCATCGGAAACATGCAATGCGTCTTCGGCAAAAAGAGCACGCAGCGTGTCGAGCGTGGGGTGTTCCATCGCCGTCACGAAACGCTCCAGCATGCGCTGCTGTTTCTGCGCATCGATACTGAAGCGTGGACGTCCGTCGCGAAGCCGCGCCTTGGCGCGATGCACGCGCTGCCGGCACGCGTCTTCCCCGATACCGAGCATATCGGCCACTTCGGCGTGGCTGTAGTCGAACACTTCGCGCAACAGAAAAGCGGCGCGTTCTTCCGCGCTCAGCCGTTCGAGCAACAGCAGGAACGTCAACGTCAGGCTTTCCGAGCGCTCCAGTTGCGCTTCGGGTTGTTCCGATTCCGCGATCAGCGGCTCCGGCAACCACGGCCCTGGGTAATGCGCACGTTCGGTCTTGGCGCGCCGAAGACGATCAAGCGACAGCCGCGTGGTGACGGTAACCAGCCACGCTTCAGGATCGTCGAGTGCATCGGCGTTCTGCGCGTGCCAGCGCAGCCATGCATCGTGCAACACGTCTTCGGCGTCGGCCGGCGTGCCGAGCATGCGGTAGGCCAACCCGAACAAACGGGAACGATGTTGCTGGAACAGTTCGGTATGTGGATCCATGCGAGTCTCCTTCGAAGGCACGCAGCAAGGACGTGCGACGTCGTGGAAACGTGACCGACCAGCGCAACATCACTTATCGAAAAAACGGCCACGGCGCGAGGAAGATCAGCCAGACCAGAAGTACGATGCCGGCGTACTTGCCGGCCTTGTAGAGCTTCTTGTGGCGACTCTTGAAACGCGCCTTGAACGAGTCGGTCGATTTGCGCCGGCCGAGCGCGAAGACGCGATTCACGAAACCGGTTTTTTCCGTGTCGCCATCGGTGTTGGGCGAAGCGGTGATACTGCCCATGAACGCGCCGACGCGATGGTTGATCGCACTCATCCAGCGCGTGCGCAAAGGCCGTTCGATATCGGCGAAAAGAATCACGCGGGTCTGGTCGGTCTTGTTTTCCGCCCAGTGCACGTACGTTTCGTCAAACACCACGTCCTTGCCGTTGCCCCATGCGTGCTCTTCACCGTCCACGAAGATGCGGCAATCGCGCGAATTGGGTGTGATCAGGCCCAGGTGATAACGCAGCGAGCCGGCGAAGGGATCGCGATGCGGATTCAATTTACTGCCCGGGGGCAGCAACGCAAACATCGCGGCCTTCACGCTGGGAATCGATTTCAGCAGTGCCACGGTGCGCGGGCACAGCGTTTCGGCGGAAGCGAGCGGCTCGCCATACCACTTCAGATAAAAGCGCTTCCAGCCTTGCTTGAAGAAACTGTTGAAGCTGGCGTCATTGTGCTTTTCCGCGGCGCGGATAAAACCTTCGTCGAACAGGTGCGAGGCTTCATCGCGTATCGCCTGCCAGTTCGCCTGCAGCAGATCGAGTTGCGGGAAACCGCTGCGATCGAGAATCGGCTTGGGCGGCACCGCCGAGAACGCATACATCAGCAGGTTGTACGGCGCGAAGATCGCCGAGTGATCCACCAGCTGCCGATCGAAGCGCAGCCGCGTCCGCCCACGCAGATGCACCAGCAGTACGCACAGGACGAAAAACAGCAGCACAGCCAGCAGAATGAGGCGGGGAATCATCGGAACGCAAACCGGGAAAGGCAGGTCAGCGGTCATTCTAACCGCTGGGGGATTAACGCAGTGCGCGCGACCAGGCCGAACCTGGCGTCGAATCTGGCTTGCAATGTGAGTCGGTGATCCCGGGCGACATGCTGCGGCGTGAATCGCCTCGCATGCCGCCCGGGACCTGTGCGTTACAGCGCTTCCGCCGCGAAATCCGCCAGCCGCGAACGCTCGCCGCGACGAAGCGTGATGTGCGCAGAGTGATCCCATTGCTTGAAGCGATCGACGGCGTAGGTGAGGCCGGAAGTGGTTTCGGTGAGGTAAGGCGTGTCGATCTGTTCGACGTTGCCGAGGCAGACGATCTTGGTGCCCGGACCAGCACGAGTGATCAGGGTTTTCATCTGCTTTGGCGTGAGGTTCTGCGCCTCGTCGATGATCAGGTAGCGCGACAGGAACGTGCGCCCGCGCATGAAGTTGAGCGAACGGATCTTGATGCGCGAAGCGAGCAGGTCGTTGGTGGCCTGACGCCCCCAGCTGCCGCCTTCTTCCGGATTGGCGAGCACTTCGAGGTTGTCGGTGAGCGCGCCCATCCATGGCGTCATCTTTTCCTCTTCGGTACCCGGCAGGAAACCGATATCTTCGCCGACCGACACCGTGGCGCGGGTCATGATGATCTCGCGATAACGCTGCTGGTCCATCACCTGCGCCAGTCCTGCGGCCAGTGCCAGCAATGTCTTGCCGGTGCCGGCGTTGCCGAGCAGGGTGACGAAATCGATGTCGGGGTCCATGAGTGCGTTGAGTGCGAAGTTCTGTTCGCGGTTGCGCGCGCCAATGCCCCAAACGTGATGGTTGGCGTGCGAGTGATCATCCAGCAGCACCAGTGTCGCGGTGGTTTCCTCAAGATGCAGCACGCGCAGTTCGATGTTGTTTTCACCAGGCAGGAACAGGCATTCGTTCGGGTACCAGGCTTCGTCCTCGTGTCGGTCGAGTTTGTAGAACGTACGGCCGCGCTCGTTCCATGAATGCACTTCCGGATGGAGGTCCCAGAAGTTTTCGGGAAGCTCGGCCGAACCGGTGTAGAGCAGTGCGAAGTCATCGAGCGCGCGATCGTTCTCGTAGTCTTCCGCAACAATGCCTGCGATGCTCGACTTGATCCGAAGGTTGATGTCCTTGGTCACCAGGATCACGTTCCGATCGGGATGCTGATCGCGCAGTTCGATCACCGCAGCGAGAATCTGGTTGTCCGCCTTCGCATGCCCGTTGCTGGTGGTGCGCTGCTGGAAATACAGCCGGCCCACCGATGCGCCACGCCGCAACTTGATGCCATGCGGATTGCTCAGTTCCAGACCCTCACTCAGCGGCAGGTTTTTGCCGGCCTCAATGAGTTCGTTGAGAAAACGGCTAACTTGCCTTCCGTTGCGTGAAACCTCCGACGCGCCTTTCTTTTTTTCGTCGAGCTCCTCCAGCACAGTCATCGGGATGAAGACGTCGTGTTCCTCGAAGCGGAACAGCGAGGTCGGGTCATGCAGCAGGACGTTGGTGTCGAGAGCGTAGATGCGCTTGCTTCCGGTCATGCGGAAGTGTCCTCGCTGGTGGTGGGTGAAACGGAAAGGCGCGGCAACGGCATTGCCGCGTTATGGGAAAATGGCAACGCGTTCGGCGTGGTGCTTGCCGACGGCGTGTTGTGCGGACAAAGGCCAATCACTTTGAGGGAATGGCGTCGAGCACGGCCTGGGCGTGGCCGGCGACTTTGACGCCGCGCCATTCCTGTTGCAGCTTGCCGTCCGGATCGATCAGGAATGTGCTGCGAACCACGCCGAGATGATGCTTGCCATAGAGCACTTTTTCGTGAATCACGTCGAACGTCTTGCACCAGGTTTCGTCGGTGTCGGCAATCAACGGAAACGGCAACTCCTGCTTGGTGGAAAAGTTGGCGTGCGATTTTTGCGAGTCGCGCGATACACCGATGACCTGCGCGTTCCGCTTGCGAAAGCTCGCGTGGAGATCGCGAAAATCACCGGCTTCAGTGGTGCAGCCCGGCGTGCTGTCCTTCGGGTAGAAATACACCACGACCCATTGGCCCTTGAAATCGCCGAGCTTCAATTCGCTGCCGTCCGCCACGTGACCTTTGAGCGAAGGGACTTTCTTGCCAACGTCGGGCATGGCTACTCCTGCATGGCGAATGGACGCTGCGCATGTGATGGAAGGGGAAAATACGGAGAAGGGAGGACTGTCGAGGCTGCGGACGATGCGCAGGAAGCGTTCGGCACGGATCGATACACAAGCGGCAATGCAAGGTTCCTCGGTGGTCCGGAACCAAGACTAGCGCGTGCGGATGGCGCGGCGACAGTCCTTGTCAGAATGTACCGATCGCGCGATGCTCAGAATTTCACCGGATCCATGATGGCATCCAGATTCAGGCCATCACAGAGCTCGAGAAAATCGTCGCGCAATGCGGCGATGTGAATCTCCGCCGGTATGCCGATGGTGAACTGCGCCTGGAACATGTCCGCGCCGGTCTGCATGGCCTGATAGCGGGTGGAGTTGAGCTGCTCCACGCTGATGCCATGTTGCGTGAAGAATTCAACGATGCGCACCACGATGCCCGGGCGATCGGCAGCCACCACTTCCACCAGATAAGGCAGCAGGTGTGAGCTGTTTTCGCGCGGTCCGGTGCGGTAGTGCACGAGCCGCAGGCTTTCGTCGCGGGCGAGCTTGGTCAGCGCGGTTTCCAATTTCGCCAACGCGTCCCAGGCTCCGCTGGCCAGAAGCATCAGCGAAAGTTCGGTGCCGATGCTCGACACGCGCGATTCGGAAAGATTGCAGCCGGCGTCGGCAATGCGCTTGGCCAGCGCCAGCAACGGCGATTTGCTCGACGGCGTCAGTGCCTGGATGAGCAACTGGTTGTCGCTGCCTGCGCGCAGGATCGTCGGAGAAGATGAAGACGAAGATTTCAAAAGACCCTGCCTGATGCGTCCCGCGCGATGCGGATTCCTGAGGTTACTCCCATCGAGCTTACTTGCCCGCCTCGCGAAGCGGCAAGTAACATGTCGGGCTTGCCCCGAGGCGGACTCGTTACTTGGACATTCGCGGAAGCATCTGCGCACTTGCCACGCCCTTTCTGGCTAATGGCGCGCTCGACCTCCCGGCATTCGGCCGGCTGCTCGACTATCAGGTCGACGGCGGCACGCAGGGCGTGGTGGTCGCCGGTTCCACGGGTGAATCGCACTTGCTCGAGCACGACGAGTTCGATCGTTTGCTGAGCTTCGCGGTCGAACGGATCGCTGGACGCGTTCGGGTCATCGCCGGCACTGGCGAAGCGGCCACTGCTAAAACCATTGCGGTGACGCGTCGTGCCAAGGCACTGGGTGCGGATGCCGCGCTGGTGGTGACGCCGTATTACGTTCGTCCCACCCAAGAGGGTTTGCGGCGCCACTTCCTCGAAGTGGCCGAGCAGGGCGGTTTGCCTGTCCTCCTTTACAACGTGCCGGGCCGCACCGGTTGCGACCTGCTTCCGGAGACCGTGGCTCAGCTGCGCGATCATCCGGCGATCATCGGTCTCAAGGAAGCGCGCAGCGACCACGAACGAATTCTCGCCATCGCGGAACTTGTGCGCGGGGATTTCGTCTATCTGTCCGGTGATGACGGCTCCGCGGCGACCGCGATGCTGGCTGGCGCAGCGGGCACCATCTCGGTGGTTGCGAACCTCGTGCCGCAGGCATTCCGAGCGCTGTGTGATGTGGCGATCGGTGGTGATCGTGCCGTCACTGCGCATTGCCAGGCGGCATTGGAGCCATTGGTGCGAGCGCTGGACTGCGCGCCGAACCCGATCGCGGTCAAGGCGGGGCTGCCTTTTCTGGGACTCGGCTTGGGGCTGCCGAGGTTACCGCTGGTTGAATTGAACGACGGTCCGGATCGCGCCCGATTACACCAAGCGCTGTCCAGTCTGGCATCCTTGGCGCCTGCAGCCGCCTGACGGCTGACTGACTTACTCACGGAATCTGACTTACATGAAGAAAATTTCACTCCTCGCGACTCTGCCGGCGCTCGCCCTCGGTGGCTTGCTGCTATCCGGCTGCGGCATATTCCGCTCGCACAAGGCGTGGGACACCGCCCAGCAGCAGTCGCCGCTGGAGATTCCGCCGGGCATGGATCGTCCGTCGACCAGCGACGCGCTGCAGATTCCGCCGCCGGGCTCGAACCAGCCGACCGCCAACGGCGCTACCGCGAATCTCGGCAACAATGCAGGCGGTCAGATCGCCGATGGCTTCGTGCTGGGCGACAACGTCGAAAGCTCCTACCACCGCGTGGGTCAGGCGCTGGCCGGTGGCAGCCTCGGCAACCTGTTGAGTCACGATGACGTCGCGCACAGTTACACGCTGAACGTTTCCGCTACCGCCATGAAAAAGAAGCGCGGCTTCTTCGGGCGCATGTTCAACCACGACAAGAGCAGCAACGCCAACGGCTCTGGCGGCGGTTTGCATCAGGTCGTGGTGACGGTCGGTGCCAGTGGCACGAATGCCAGCGAAGTGCGTGCGCAGGGAAATCCAGCTGCCGTCGCCAAGGTGGTGGATGCGCTGAAATCCAGCATGGGTGGCTGAGCGATTCGCTGCTCCGTTGCGCCCGCAAAAAAAACGCCGCCTTCGAGGCGGCGTTTTTATTTTTGAGGCCGCAACTTTTCAGCGTTGCAGAAGTTTCAGCTTGTCCGGTTTGTTTTCCCAGTCCTTCGCGTCGGCGGGGCTGTCCTTGCGCTCGGTGATCACCGGCCAGCCCTTGGCCAGTTCGGCATTCAGCGCGACGAACGATTCCTGGCCTGCCGGCACATCGTCCTCGGGATAGATCGCGTTGATCGGGCATTCCGGTTCGCACAAGGTGCAGTCGATGCACTCATCCGGATCGATCACGAGAAAATTGGGGCCTTCGTGGAAGGCGTCGACCGGACAGACCTCAACGCAATCGGTGTACTTGCACTTGATGCAGTTGTCGATGACGACGAAAGTCATGGGCGGTCTTCGGTGGTTTTCATGAAGAGTGCGGCGATGAATAACCGCTTCCGTTCTTCACTCGCTGATGAGGCTGCAAGCTGTCACTTGTCGCAACGGTCGCCGCAATCATGGACGGCCAAAAACAAGTGGTGCTCCCTACGAGACTCGAACTCGTGTTCCCGCCTTGAGAGGGCAGTGTCCTGGGCCACTAGACGAAGGGAGCGTTATCCTGCGAGGCGCGCTAGTATAACGGAATTGTCTCGTCCGGCAATGCTCTACGCGTGTCGTGCGAGGTAAAGTCTCGTCGATGCGATGGCAACTCCACGGTTCGATTTCGTGCTGCCGGCGCCGCGACCCATCGAACACAAGGGCTCTATCGCCCGCAAGGATTCTGACCGCTTGAATCTCGAATCGAGGACGGACATCACGCCAGCGCTGCGGATCATTCCGCGCGATCAGCACACCATTTCGCGCAAGAACATCAGCAAAGCGGCGCTGCGTGTGCTGTATCGCCTGAACGAATCCGGCTATGCAGCGTATCTGGTGGGCGGCGCGGTGCGTGATCTGCTGCTGGGTTTGCAGCCGAAGGATTTCGACGTCGCCACCAACGCGACGCCCGACGAGGTCAAGAAGCTGTTTCGCAACTGCCGGCTCATCGGCCGTCGATTTCGTCTCGCGCACGTGGTGTTCGGTCCGGAGATCATCGAAGTCGCCACATTCCGCGGACTGGGTGAAGAAGGCGGTGAAGGTGATCGGCATATCGTCGACGGACGCATTGTTCGCGACAACATCTGGGGTTCGATCGAGGAAGACGCGGTTCGCCGCGATTTCCGCGTCAACGCGCTCTATTACGACATCAGCGATTTTTCGGTGCGCGATTACGTCGGCGGCATGCAGGATCTGGAGGATCGCGCGCTTCGACTGATCGGTGATCCGGTCACTCGCTACCGCGAAGATCCGGTGCGCATGCTTCGCGCCGCGCGCCTCGCCGCCAAGCTCGACATGCGTATCGATGAAGCGGCCATGGCGCCGTTCGAAAGCGTTGGTCCGTTGCTGGCGGATGCCGCACCGGCCCGGCTGTTCGACGAGTCGCTGAAGATGTTTTTGAGCGGCAACGGATTGAAGAGCTTTTGCATGCTCGAACACTGCGGCCTGCTCGGATTCCTGTTTCCGGCGACGGCGCGCGCGCTCAAGCGTGGTGACGAAGCGTTGCGTTCATTGGTCGAGCAGGGCTTGGCCAATACCGATGCACGCATTGCCGAAGGGAAGTCGGTGACGCCCGCGTTCCTTTTCGCCGTGCTGCTGTGGGGCGAAGTGCGCGATGTGGCGCACCACTGGATTGCGCGCGGCCAGGAAAGCAACGAGGCATGGGCGCGTGCCGCTGCGCAGGTTGTTGCCGAACAGTGCCAGCGTGTCGCGATCCCGCGACGTTTTACTTTCACCATGGAAGAGATCTGGTCGTTGCAGCCACGCTTCGAACAGATCCAGCGGAAACGCGTGTTCCGTTTGATGACGCATCCGCGTTTTCGCGCTGCATTCGATTTCCTGCTGCTGCGCGCTGGCGAATCGCCGGCGATGCTTGAACTGGGACAGTGGTGGGCGCATGCCCAGCAACTGCCGCAAGACGTGCTTTCCGCGGCACTGCCGGTTTCCGGCGGCAATTATCCAAGCGATCATGCGCCAACGCCCGCACTCGGCAAGCCGCCGAGGGCTCGCCGGCGTCGCCGCAAGCCCACCGATAAATCAGGTTCCGCGTGACCCGAGCTTACGTCGCGTTGGGAAGCAATCTCGACGATCCATCGCAGCAGGTGCGTCAGGCGTTGGAAGCGCTGGCTTCGCTGGCGGATACGCAGCTGTTGCAGCGTTCCCGTTTCTATCTCACGCCGCCGTGGGGCATTATCGAGCAACCGTCGTTCGTCAACGCGGTCGCTGAACTCGATACCGCATTGGCGCCACATGCCTTGCTGGATGCATTGCTGGACATTGAGCAGCGCGCTGGCCGCGTGCGTGGCGAGCGTAATGGCCCGCGCACGCTGGATCTGGATCTTCTGCATGTCGAAGGCGTGCAAATCAGTGACAAACGCCTGACGTTGCCGCATCCGCGCATGGTGGAGCGCGCATTCGTGCTGCTGCCGTTGCACGATGTCGCGCCCGATTTGGCACTGCCTGGAAACGTCACCGTGGCGCAGCGCCTGCAGCAGCTGGATCTTGCCGGCATCGAAAGATTGCCTTGAGCCATCGTCGCGACGCGCCGGATAATGGGCGTTCGCATCTTCCTCCATGCACCAGGAATCGCCGTGTACGTGCAGAACGCCAGTGCCCCCGAACGCAAGCCGGTGACCGTTCCCGGTTTGCATGTGATGAAAGCGCAGGGACAGCGCATCGTCATGCTCACGGCCTACGACGCGAGCTTTGCCTGGCAGCTCGATGCGGCTGGCGTGGACGTTGCGCTCGTGGGCGATTCGCTGGGTATGGTGATCCAGGGACATCGCAGCACGTTGCCGGTAACACTGGATCACATGGTCTATCACACGTCCGCCGTAGCTCGCGGACTGTCGACTGCCATGCTCATCGCGGATCTGCCGTTCATGGCCGATCGCGATTTGAGTCATGTGCTGGAAGCGGGCGCGAGACTGGTGGGCGAAGCCGGCGCGGCGATGGTGAAGATCGAAGGCGCTGCGCCGCACGTTCTGGATGCGATCTCGGCACTCACCGTGCGCGCCATTCCGGTGTGCGCGCATCTCGGCCTTACGCCGCAATCGGTGCACAAGTTTGGCGGTTTTCGCATCCAGGGTCGCGAGCAGGCCGATGCCGATCGCGTGCTGGCTGAAGCACAAGAGGTTCAGGCAGCGGGCGCGGATTTGCTGGTGCTCGAAGGCGTGCCGTCATCGCTGGGCAAGCGGGTCACCGCCGCGATGTCCATACCGGTGATCGGTATCGGCGCCGGCCCCGATTGCGACGGCCAAGTGCTCGTGATCCACGACATGCTCGGCATCACGCCTGGCAAGCGGCCGAAATTTAGCAAGGATTTTCTCGCCGGCCGCGACTCTGTCGCTGCGGCCATTGCCGCTTACGCCGATGAAGTGCGCAGTGGCGCATTTCCGGCACCCGAACACAGCTTCAAGTAATCGCGAGCCAGCCATGCAAACCGTTCAGGACGTACCCGCGCTGCGCGCCGCGATTCGCGGCTGGCGCTCCAAGGGCGAGACGGTCGGCTTCGTGCCGACCATGGGCAATCTGCATGCGGGTCATCAGTCGTTGATCAAGCTGGCGCGCGCGCGAACGGAACGCGTGGTTGCCAGCGTGTTCGTCAATCCCACGCAGTTCGGTCCCAACGAGGATTTCGAGCGCTATCCGCGCACGTTGCTGCAGGACCAGACGGCATTGACCGACGAAGGCTGCGACCTGTTGTTTGCGCCGGAGGTGGCAACGATCTATCCCTTTGGCGCGGACCAGAGCGTCAGCCTGCGCGTGCCACAGATCACCGACACACTGGAAGGCGCGCATCGACCGACGCATTTCGATGGCGTCGCCACGGTGGTTTGCAAACTTTTCAACCTGGTGCAGCCGGACATCGCGATTTTCGGGCAGAAGGATTTCCAACAGCTCAAGGTGATCGAGCGCATGGTGCGCGATCTGTCGCTTCCGGTGAAGGTCATGTCCGCACCCACCTTGCGTGCGGACGACGGCCTCGCGCTCAGTTCGCGCAACCAGTATTTGTCCGCCGAGGAACGCGCGCGCGCACCGCTGATCCACGACACCCTGAATAAGATGCGCGACTTGGTTGGCAAGGGACACGCTTGGCGCGCCATCGAGCAGATGGCCACGGCACGACTGCTTCGGGCGGGATTCGCCCCGGACTATGCGGTGATTCGTCGCGCCGAAGACTTGGCGGAGCCAGCGGACGGCCAGAATGACGGGCTGATCGCGCTGATTGCCGCGCGCATGGGCAACACACGCCTCATCGACAACTTGCTGTTCGGCTGAGCGGCCCCTATATCGTGCCCGAATACGCGGATGTTGCGGCGCAGCGTCTACGGTTCGATAATCGCCGCCTTTGCAGGCCGTCCCTGCGGGAAAGAACGTCATGCACCTGAATATGCTCAAGGCAAAAATCCACCGCGCCACCGTGACGCATGCTGAACTTCACTACGAAGGCTCGATCGCGATCGACGGCTTGCTGCTGGACGCGTCGGGCATCCGCGAGTACGAGCAGATCCACGCCTGGAACATCAACAACGGCAAGCGTTTCGTGACGTACGCGCTGCGTGCGGAAGAAGGCTCGGGCATCATTTCGGTGAACGGCAGCGCAGCCCATCGCGCGCAGCCGGGTGATCTGGTGATCATCGCCGCGTTCGCCCAGTTCAGCGAAGCGGAGCTGGAGAAATTCCAGCCGACGCTGGTCTACATCGGTGAAGGCAATCGCATCAGCCACACCAATCGCTCGATCCCGAAACAGATGGCGGCCGCTGTCGCTGCGTAAATGCGAGGCGTCAGCGATGCTGACGCGACAGCGCCCATGTCACGTGTTCGCGCACGATCGACGAGGCATCGTTGGCGCGAGCATTCAATGCATCGCGCGCAACAGCAGAAGGCGGTGCATTTCCCAACGCCACCGCGATATTGCGTAGCCATCCTTCATAACCGGTACGGCGGATCGCCATGCCTTCCGTGCGTTTGAGGAATTCCTGCTCGCCCCAGCCGAACAGTTCGACCAGTTTGGCGCCATCGAGACGATGGCGAGGTGCGAAATCCGGCTCAGCCGTGGCTTGCGCAAACTTGTTCCATGGGCAGATCAGCTGGCAATCATCGCAACCGAAAATGCGATTGCCCATCGGCGCGCGAAGTTCTTCCGGAATGCTGCCCTTGAGCTCGATCGTCAGATAGGAAATGCATCGGCGTGCGTCCAGCCGATACGGGCCGAGGATCGCCTGCGTCGGACAGATTTCGATGCACCGATTGCAACTGCCGCAGTGCGCGCTGGCCGGCTCGTCCACCGGCAAGGGCAGATCGGTATAAAGCTCGCCGAGAAAAAAATATGAGCCGGCGCGGCGATTGATCAGCACCGTATGCTTGCCGATCCAGCCGAGTCCGGCGTTGCGCGCGAGGGCCTTTTCCAGCACAGGCGCAGAATCGACATAGGCGCGATACCCGAAATCGCCGACCACATCATGGATGCGCCCGGCCAATTGCTGCAGCCGGTTTCGCATGAGCTTGTGATAGTCGCGGCCGAGCGCGTAACGCGCAACGTAGCCTGTTTCGCCATCTGCCAAGACATCCCAGGCATTGGACGTGCCGGGCGGGATGTAATCCATGCGCACCGAAATGACGCGCTGCGTGCCGGGTTCCAACTCGGCGGGGCGGCTGCGTTTGGCGCCATGTCGTGCCATGTATTCCATTTCGCCGTGATGCCCGCTTTCGAGCCAGTGTTCGAGATGGCGTTCGTCGCCGCCAAGATCGGTGCCGCTGATGCCGGTGTCCGCGAAACCCAGTTCGGCAGCCCAGCGTTTGATGTCGCGGGCGAGCGCGGCGTAGTCGTGGGTGTGTTGGTCATCGACGGCAGGCATCCACTCATTGTAGATGTTGTGCATGCCTATAATTCGGCATGCACAATCATTCACACCGTCGCGGCCTGTACACCGTTGAGCAGATGCGCACGCTTGAAAGTGAGGCGCGCGCGACACTTGAAATTTCCGGACCGGACCTCATGCGCCGCGCGGCGCGCGCAGCACTTAATGACTTGCGCCGACGCTGGCCGCAGGCGAACCGCATCGGCGTCTATTGTGGTCCTGGCAACAACGGCGGCGATGGATTTCTACTGGCCGTGCTGTTGCGTGAAACGGGCCTGCGCGTGAGCGTGATGGCGACAACGACCTTATCTGGTGGCGATGCAACGCATGCTCGCGACGAATGGACGTCCAATGGCGGCGAGATTTTACTTTGGGGCGAGCAAGTTGATTTATCCGATGCAGACCTTCATGTGGATGCGCTCTATGGCATCGGACTCAATCGCGCTCCCGATCCGTCCATCGCTTCCCTGATTGAACGGATCAATGCCAGCAAGCAGCCGACGTTCGCTTTGGACGTGCCATCCGGATTGAACGCCGACACCGGTGATTGCGCCGGAACAGCAATACGCGCAGATGCCACCATCACCTTCATCGCGGACAAGCGTGGTCTGCATACCGGACGAGCAGCTGATCACGCAGGCGAGATCGAACTGGCGACGCTCGGCGTACCGGAAAGCAGTCGGCCGAGCCTGCAGCCGGACGCAGCGCTGCTTGTCGCCGAATCGCTGCCGCCGCGCGCGCGCTATGCCAACAAAGGCAACAACGGCCATGTGCTGGTGATCGGCGGCGACCACGGCATGGCCGGCGCGGCAAGGCTTGCGGGCGAATCGGCCTTGCGAGTTGGCGCAGGCCTGGTCAGCGTCGCCACGCGCGCTTCGCACATCGCGTCGATGAACGCCGCGCGCCCTGAGTTGATGGCGCATGCGGTCGAGGATGCCAGCGCGCTTGAAAGCATGCTGAAGCGCGCCACCGTACTGGCGTTGGGTCCGGGGCTTGGCGATTCCGCGTGGAGCAAGGCGCTCTGGTCAATGGCGCTGGATGCGTCAAAGTCGCTGGTGCTAGATGCGGATGGGCTCAACCTGCTTGCAAAGAATCCTCGGGTTTTCTCTTCGCCGACGGTGCTGACACCGCATCCCGGCGAGGCAGCGCGTTTGCTCGGAAAGAAGACGGTCGATATCGAAAAAGATCGCTTCGCCGCTGCGCGCGAGCTGGCGAAAAAATACTCGGCGGTCGTCGTTCTGAAAGGTTCGGGCAGTTTGATTGCCGATCCAAATGGACGTCTGGACGTCTGTCCGTGGGGAAACCCCGGCATGGCCTCCGGTGGCATGGGAGATCTGCTGACCGGCGTCGTTGCCGCCCTGCTGGCGCAAGGTTGTCCGCCATGGGAAGCGGCATGCCTTGGTGTGAGCCTGCATGCGCGCGCTGGTGACGTGGCCGCGCGAAACGGAGAACGCGGGTTGCTGGCCAGCGATCTGCTCGCGCCATTGCGGGTGCTGGTCAACGGCGTGGCGGACGACCATGGCTGAAAGCAACGCGTTCGAAGGATTTTTGGCTCTGTCCGATGAAGCGGCTACGGGCGCATTCGCCCAGCGGTTGGCCATGGCGCTGGACGGCGGCATGGTGATCTACCTGCACGGCCCGCTCGGCGCGGGTAAAACCAGTTTCGCCCGTGCCTTGCTGACGGACCTCGGGGCAGGGGAGCGCATCAAGAGTCCAACCTACAGCCTGATCGAAGGCTACGAGATCGATGGTCGCCCGGCATGGCATCTGGATCTTTACCGCATCGCCGATCCCGGCGAGCTGGAATGGCTGGGACTGGATGCCCTTTCCGAAGAGTCCGCACTGGTCCTGGTCGAATGGCCTGAACGCGGCGCGGGCGCATTGCCGATGGCTGATATCCACTTCCGGATGGAATACAGCGGAGACGGGCGTCGCGCGCAACTGAGCGCCGCCACGGTGCGAGGTGATCGTCTGCTGCACCGTCTGCACATTCCGTAAGGCTAAGTGCCTGCCTGAAATGGAAAAACTGACGACTGGGCTCGGCGGTCCAACTTGGCCTTGCTGGATGGCAGTTACAGGCGGTAACTGGATATAACCTGACGAATGCCTTGCAGGTCATGGATATTCAAGGGAAAACAGTATTGCATTCCCCGAATGAGTGCGCTTCAATGCGCCGCATGAGTAGATCCCTGATCAGCTTGTATGGTTTTGTCGCCGCAGCGCTTCTGCTCGCGGTCGTCGGCTGCCCGGTTCGCGCGGCGGATCTGAAGAACGCCAGGGTCTGGGCCGGGCCCGAATACACCCGCGTGGTGATCGTCGCTTCCGGCCCGCTGAAATACACGATCAACCAGCAGAGCGGCCAGTTCGTGGTCGACCTTGCCAATAGCCGTGTGCTCGAAAGCTTCTCCGATCCGACGGCGCAGGGCCTGTACCGCGGCATGAGCCATTCGCGTATGGGCAACCATCTGCAGATCAAGGCCAAGATCAATTCCAACATCCGGCTGAAGAGCTTCGTGCTGGCGCCCGCCGCAGGCAGCGATTATCGACTGGTACTCGATCTGTATCCCGGCAAAGGCGATTCTTCGGCCAAACCCGTTGCTCAAGTTGACGATGACAGCGACTCAGCGCCGGTCAGTGTGGCCGCCGAGCCGGTGATCAGCCATGCCGGCCACGTCAGAACTACGCACAGCAGCAGGGTGGCGACCGAGCAGGCTGCGGCCATGCTCGATGGACAACGCCAGGTGATCGTCGCAATCGATGCGGGTCATGGCGGCAAGGATCAGGGTGCGCACGGCCCGGATGGCACGCTGGAAAAGAACGTCACGCTGGCGGTAGCCCGCAGTCTCGCGGCGCAGATCAATCGCCAGCCCGGCATGAAGGCCGTGCTGACGCGTGATGGAGATTTCTTCATTCCCCTGGCGCAGCGTTACAACATCGCGCGCGAGAACAACGCCGATCTGTTCGTGGCGATCCATGCCGACTCGTTCACCAGCGACGACGCTCGCGGGTCATCCGTCTGGGTGCTGTCGCCGCGCGGCAAAACAAGTACCGCTGCGCGCTGGCTGGCGGACGGACAGAACAGGGTGGATCTGATCGGCGGCGTCACGCTGGATGACAAAAACGATGCACTCGCCAAAGTTCTGATGGATCTGCAGCAAGGTTGGGCAATGCAGGCGAGCGAAGTGGTGGCTGGCAATGTGCTCAAGGCGCTTGGTCAACTGGGTCCGACCCATCGCGGCTACGTCGAGCGCGCCAATTTCGTGGTGCTGCGCTCGCCCGACGTGCCTTCGATCCTTGTGGAGACGGCCTTCATCAGTAATCCGGCCGAAGAGCGCAAGCTGCGCGATCCGGATCACCAGAAGCAACTCGCCGAAGCGGTCATGGCCGGCGTGAAAAACTATTTCGAATCCACGCCTCCGCCGGGCACATGGTTTGCGGCCGACGCTGCGCGCCGCAATGGCGTCGACGTTTCGCCGCGCAGAGTGGCAATCGTCCAGCAGAGCGTAGTGAAGCCCGCGATGACCAGCCACGTCACGTTGGCCAGCAATATGTCGCCGCCGGCCGATGCTGGTGTGCGCGATCTGCATCGCGTGGGTCGCGGCGAAAGCCTGCGCAGCATCGCGCGGCAATATGGCATCAGCGTGGGCGCGCTCAAAAATGCCAACCAACTCGATACCGAAGCCGTACACGCCGGCGCGGTGCTGACGATTCCGGCCGGCTGAGAAGTCGCAGCGAGCGTTCGCTGTTAAAGTTCGCGGATGCCTTCCATCCGCCTGCTTCCTCCTGAACTCATCAACCAGATTGCCGCCGGCGAGGTTATCGAACGGCCGTCTTCCGTGGTCAAGGAACTCGTCGAGAACAGCCTCGATGCAGGAGCGCGTCGAATAGACGTCGATATCGAGGCCGGTGGCGCGCGGTTGATACGCGTACGCGATGACGGTGTCGGTATCGGCGTGGATGAATTGCCCCTGGCAGTCGCCTCGCATGCCACGAGCAAGATCGGCAGCTTCGACGATCTGGAGCACGTCGCCAGCATGGGTTTTCGCGGAGAGGCGCTTGCGTCGGTGTCGTCGGTGTCGCGCTTTGCGCTCGTCTCGCGCGCACACGGAAACGACGCCGCATTCCGCATCGAAGTCGATGGTGGAACTCTTCGATCGGCGCGTCCCGCGCAGCATCCGCAGGGCACCAGCGTGGAAGTACGCGATCTGTTCTACAACGTGCCGGCGCGGCGGAAATTCATGCGTGCCGAACGTACCGAATTTGCGCATATCGATGATCTGCTGAAGTCTTTGGCGCTCGCGCGCAGCGAGGTCGAATTTCGACTTAGTCACAACGGCAAGCCGGTGCGCATCTGGAAAGCCGCGCGTGATGAGCATGCTGAACTTCAACGCGTAGCCGAAGTGCTCGGCGAGGACTTTCCCGCTCAGAGCCTGCACATCGATCACGCCATGGCCGGCCTGCGTCTTTCGGGTTGGGTCGGGTTGCCGACGGCATCGCGCGCGCAGGCCGACGCGCAATATTTCTACGTCAACGGACGGCTGGTGCGCGATCGCATCGTGGCGCATGCGGTGCGCCAGGCGTATGCGGACGTGTTGTTTCATGGCCGCCATGCCGTGTTTGTCCTGCACCTTCAACTTGATCCGTCGGGCGTGGATGTGAACGTTCATCCGGCCAAGCACGAGGTGCGTTTCCGCGAGCAGCGGCTGGTGCACGATTTCCTGTTTCGCACCTTGCATGAAGTGCTGGCGCAAACGCGTGCCGGGCAAAACATTCTTTCCGTGGCAGACGCGCGCGCATCGCTGGATGTGGCTTATGCGGTTTCTGCTCCTGTCGCGGGCGCATGGTCCGGATCGTTCGATCAGAGCCGTCTGAATCTTGGTGTGCGTGATGCGCCGCTTGCCGATTACGCTGCGTTGCTCGGCGAATCCGGATCGACGCAGCAATCATTTCAATCGCCGATGGCCGCGAAGGAAGAGGGCGAAACGCCGCCGCTGGGTTTTGCCATCGCGCAGCTCAAGAGCATTTTCGTGCTGGCGGAAAATGCGCAAGGGTTGGTGCTGGTCGACATGCACGCAGCGCACGAACGCATTACCTACGAGAGACTGAAATCGGCTCGGGTCAGTAGCAACCTGCGTTCGCAGATGCTGCTGGTGCCGCTCTCCATCGCGGTCAGCGCGAAGGAAGCGGCGGCCGCGGAGGAGCACGCCGACGCACTGGCCGAATGGGGACTGGAACTGTCGCGAAGCGGTCCCTCCACTATCGTCGTGCGGCGCATACCCGCGTTGCTGGAAGGTGCCGATGTCGCGCAGCTCAGTCGCGACGTGTTGTCGGAACTTGCACAGCATGGGAGTTCAAGACGTCTGCAGGAGGTGGAAAACGAACTGCTGTCGACCATGGCGTGCCATGGCTCGGTACGCGCAGGGCGACGGCTGACGATTCCGGAAATGAACGCGCTGCTGCGCGACATGGAAGCGACCGAGCGTTCCGGTCAATGCAATCACGGACGGCCAACATGGGTACAACTGAATCTGGCCGAGCTGGACAAGTTGTTCATGCGTGGACGCTGACGCGTCGCGCCTTATTCGTTCGCGAGAGAATCAGATGCGCATCAGCCTGTTCATTGCCGCCACCGTTCTGGGAGTCGCCACCGTGCACGCCAACGACGTCGATACTTATCGACAGAGCATCGAAACATCCCGCACCGAGCGCGTTGCGGGACTCACCGCGCCCGACGGATGGCTGAGCCTGATCGGGCTGGAATGGTTGAAGGAAGGCAGCAATAGTGTTGGCAGTGCAGCCGACAACGACATCGTGCTGAAAGCCGGGCCGGCGCATCTCGGTGTGATCACCTTGGGCAAGGACGGCGCGATGCATATCGTCCTCGCTGCCGGCAACGGCGCGCTGATCGATGGCAAGCCGTTGAATGAGGCGACGTTGATCGACGACATGAAAGCTGGCGACGCTTCGCCGACTACCGTGAGTTTCGGCAGCGCCAGCTTCTATGCGATCGATCGCGATGGTCGCAAGGGGCTGCGCGTCAAGGACAGCAGCGCAGACAGCCGCAAGCATTTTCTGGGCATCGACTATTTTCCAATCGATCCGACCTGGCACGTGCAGGCGAACTGGATGCCGGCAACGCCGGGCGAAACGCTGGAGATGGGTTCGGTGATCGGCACCATCGACAAATATCCCGTCGCGGGAAAGCTCGAATTCACGCACGACGGCAAGCATTTTCAATTGCTGCCGGTAATCGAGGAGCCCGGCGCCAAGCAGTATTTCATCGTGTTCGCCGATCGCACCAGCGGCAAGGAAACCTATGGCGCGGCGCGTTTTCTCTACGTCGATCCGCCGAAGGGCGGCAAGGTCGATCTGGATTTCAACAAGGCCTACAACCCGCCGTGCGCATTCACGCCGTTTGCGACATGTCCGCTGGCGCCGCACGAAAACCGGCTGGATCTGCGTGTAACCGCCGGTGAAAAAAAGTATCGCGGCGAGCATCACTAGGCACGTTTTTCAGCGCCCCTGGAATACGGCTTTTCGTTTTTCGAGAAAAGCCGTTGTTCCTTCGCGCATGTCGTCGGTGGAAAACGCCAGCGCGAAACCCTGCGTCTCGAATTCCAGGCCTTGATCGATGCTCGTCTCGCCACCTTGCAACACGGCGTCGAGAATTCCCGCGGCCGCGAGCGGCGCCGCTGCAGCGAGTTGATCGGCCAGCGCGCTCACCACGTCGTCCAGCGATTCGGGAGCGACCACGCGCGTAACGATGCCGAGTTCATAAGCGCGTCGTGCAGAAATATTCGCGCCGGTAAGGCACAGCTCGAGTGCTGCGCCGCGTCCGGCCAAACGCAACAGCCGTTGCGTACCGCCGAATCCGGGAATCAACCCGAGGTTGATTTCCGGCTGGCCGAATGTCGCTTTCTCGCTGGCGACGCGAAGGTGGCAGGCCATGGCCAGTTCCATGCCGCCGCCGAGTGCAAAGCCCTGGATGCGCGCGATCACCGGTTTTCCGAGGCGTTCGATCGACGTCATCAAGCGTTGGCCCGCACGCGAAAATGCCTGCGCCTGCACCGGGGTATAGCCGTTCATTTCGGCGATGTCGGCGCCGGCGACGAACGCTTTTTCGCCGGAACCCGCGAGCACCACTACACGTACGTCGTCGTCCTGCGAGGCCTGCGCAAAGGCTAGGGTCAGCTCATTGAGCGTTTCGCGATTCAGCGCGTTGAGCTTGTCCGGGCGATGGACCGTGATGGTGCGAATCGCGCCGCGATGGGCGATTTCCAGGTTGCGATATGCCATGTGCCAATCCCGATGAAAACGAAACGGCGATGTTACCAGCGGGAACCTTTGCCGCCGACCGGGTTCTCATGCGGCAGTGACCGGACCTGCGCGAACGTCATCTACCGCTTAGGATGGGTGGCCGCGATACGCGCAGCGACTGCAAAATACCTCGATGGAGAAAGGCATGAAAATTCTGCGTAGCGTGTTGCTTGGCACGTGGCTGCTGAGCGGCGTCGTGTACGCGCAGAACATCGCCGCTCCACTATCGCCCCCGGCATCGCCGTCTCCATCGCCGCGGCCGGACAAGGCGAAGTTGTCGTACGCCATCGGCTATCAGATCGGCAGCCAGTTTTCCGATGGCAAGCCGGACGTGGATATCCCCACGCTGCTGCGCGCGATCCAGGACGCCTACGTCAAGCGCCATCCATCCGTGTCGATGCAGGACATGCATCAGCAATTGCAGCGCCTCGACCAGCAATTGCATAACGAGGCCGTGACAGAATTCAAACGCATCGCGATGCTCAACGGGCGCAAGAGCATCGAGTTCATGGCCCACAACCGGCAACAAGCCGGCGTGGTGCAATTGCCATCCGGTATCCAGTACGCCGTGATGACCAAAGGAGCCGGCGCAGACAGCCCCGCGGTGACGAGTCTGGTCACGGTCAACTATCGCGGCATGTTGATCGACGGCACCGAATTCGACAGCACGTGGGCGCACGGCGCGCCGGTCACCTTTCCGGTCAACGGCGTCATACGCGGATGGCAGGACGTGATTCCACGCATGCATGTGGGCGACAAGTGGAAGGTGGTGATTCCGCCGCGCCTGGCCTATGGCGAAGCCGGCGCATTGCCACGCATCGGGCCGAACGAAGCACTCGTATTCGAGATCGAGCTGCTTGCCATCAAAGCCGACCCGCACCGACCCTGAAGCAGGCCGGTGTTAGCATGAGCGGGCATGCAGAACGAGTCCGAATCCGCACCGTCACTACCTTTGAGCCCGTGCATCGGCCTCTGTCGCCTTGACGAACACGGCTATTGCGTGGGCTGTCAGCGCACCGGCGAGGAGATCGGTCGATGGAGTCGCATGAGCCAGTCCGAACGGCTGCACGTGATGAGCGTGGTACTGCCTGCGCGCAGAACGTCGTGATGGAAAAACTCATCCGTGCGCTTCGGCCACTCTCGTCGCCGCCAACGCCACCGGGATGGAACCACCAAGAAATGACCGAGTTGCTCGGCACTGCCGAGCGCCAGCCGGCGGCTGTGCTGATCGCGTTGCGAGATGGTGTCGAGCCGCGGCTCGTGCTCACGGTGCGCACCGGTCATTTGCAGTCGCACGCGGGGCAGGTGGCGTTTCCGGGTGGACGCGTCGATCCCGACGACGGTGACGCGATCACCACCGCGTTGCGCGAAAGCGAAGAGGAAATCCATCTCGATCGCACGCTGGTGACGCCGCTGGGTTTTCTCGATTGTTTTGAAACCATCAGCGGCTACAGCATCACGCCGGTGGTGGCGCGCATCGCTGCGGATGCACGCCTGTATCCGGCGCCGGACGAAGTAGCCGAAGTCTTTGAAGTGCCGCTGGCATTTTTTCTGGATGCGGCCAACCTGCGGCGATACACGATGGAATTGCGTGGTCACCGACGCGCGATGGTGGAGTTCGTTCACGGCGGTCACCGCATCTGGGGCGCAACGGCCGCAATGCTCTTCAATCTTCTGCAGAGGATGGGTTACGCATGAGCTTGCAAACCACCCTGATCGACGCAACGACGCTTGCCACGTTGCCGCCATCGGATGTGCTGATCGTGGATTGCCGGTTCGATCTGGCCGATCCGGATAAGGGCCATCGCGACTATATGGAAGGCCATATCCCGGGCGCGGTGTTTGCCAGTCTCGACCGCGATCTCTCCGATCTGTCGCGCCAATCGGAAGGGTTGGGCCGTCACCCGTTGCCGCTCGAGTCGGCGCTCAGCGCGGTGTTGGCCCGATGGGGATGGCACGCAGGTTTGCAGGTCGTCAGCTACGACGCGAACGGCGGTGCGCTGGCAGCCGCGCGTCTGTGGTGGCTGCTGCGTCTGGCCGGCGTGCAACACGTTGCCGTGCTGGACGGCGGATATGCCGCTTGGCTTTCGGACGGCCATTCGGCGGAGCAGGGTGAAGCCGCGGGAAGAACACCGACGCAGGTTTCGTTGCGCTACAACGCCGATGAAGTGCTGATCGATCACGACAAGATTCGACTCGCCGGGCAGCTGCTCGACGCGCGTGCCGCGCCGCGTTATCGCGGTGATGTCGAACCACTGGATCGCGCCGCCGGCCACGTGCCGGGTGCGTTGAATCGTCCCTTTGCCGACAACCTCGACAGCCAGGGACGTTTCAAGTCAGCGACGCAATTACACGAAGAGTTCTCGAAGATTCTCGGTGCCACCGAATCGTCGCAGGTCGTGCACATGTGCGGCTCCGGCGTGACCGCATGCCACAACCTGCTGGCGATGGAGCATGCCGGGCTTCATGGCTCGCGACTGTATGCGCCGTCCTGGAGCGGCTGGGTGAGCGACCCAATGCGGCCGATCGCAACGGGTGAGAGCTGACGCACGACGCGTGGTCGTGTTCGTCGCGGTAACGTCGAAGTGTTCAACGTGCGGAGAATGGCGGGAATGAAGCTGCTGTCACAAAGCGCCGCTATGTTGTGCCTTTTGCAGGTCGCAGGTGTCCTGATGGCCACGACAGTTACAGCTTCAAGCAGCGTGCCATCGATGCGCGCCGAGCGCATCGGCGACGGCATCGTGGCCTTCCTGCCGGCCGGCATGCAGCGCTATCCGACATCGCTGGCACTAGTGAAAACGCCTACGCAAGGAGGATCGATCGCGTCGTCATGGTCGCTGCGTCCGCGATTTGGAAGCGACGGAACAGGTACGCACGTCACGCTGGTCGTTCCCGAAAACACAGACCTTTACGGCACCGGCGAAGTCACTGGCCCGCTGCGCCGCAATGGCAGCGCGATTACGCTGTGGAATACCGACAACTTCGAATACCAGCTCGACGGCGGCCGACAGTTGTATCAGTCGCATCCCTGGGTGCTGGGCGTGCGCGCGGATGGCACGGCGTTCGGCGTGTTGTTCGACTCGACCTGGCGCGCCGCGTTGAAGACCGGCAACACCATCGAGTTCGATTCGAGTGGGCCGCCGATGCCGGTGATCGTGATCGATCGGTTGTCGCCGCAACTCGTATTGCAGGGCTTGGCGGAGCTGACCGGAAAAATGCCGTTGCCTCCGCGCTGGGCGCTCGGCTACCAGCAATCGAGATGGTCATACACGCCCGACAAGCGCGTGCTCGAAATTGCCGATGAATTTCGCAAGCGTCGCATTCCTGCCGACGTAATCTGGATGGACATCGATTACATGGATGGCTTCCGGGTTTTCACGTTCGATCCGAAAGGTTTTCCCGATCCGGAAAAACTCAATCGCGACTTGCATGCGCGCGGTTTTCACAGCGTGTGGATGATCGACCCCGGCGTGAAGTTCGATCCCGGTTATGCCATCTACGACAGCGGCACCGCACGCGACGTGTGGGTGAAGGACGCATACGGCAAGGACTATCACGGCGAGGTGTGGCCCGGGCTTGTGTCCTATCCGGATTTCACCCGGCCTCAGACGCGTCAATGGTGGTCGGCGCTCTACGCGAACTACATGGCCGAGGGCATCGACGGCGTGTGGAACGACATGAACGAGCCGTCCGTATTCAAGGTGCCAAGCATGTCCATGCCCGACGACAACTGGCACCGCGGCGGCGGTGATCTCGCGCCCGGCCCGCATCTGCAATATCACAACGTGTACGGCATGCTGATGACGCGCGCCACGCGCGACGGCATCCAGGCGGCGAACCCGGACAAGCGTCCGTTCGTGCTGACCCGCGCGAACTTCATCGGCGGCCAGCGATATGCAGCGACGTGGACGGGCGACAACACGTCGACCTGGACCGACCTCAAGACGTCGATACCGATGTCGATCAACCTGGGCCTTTCCGGACAGCCTTTCAGTGGCGCGGATATCGGCGGATTCAGTGGCGAGACGACCCCGGATCTCTGGGCGAACTGGATCGCCATCGGCGCGTTCTATCCGTTCTCGCGTGCGCACACGACCAAGGCGTCGCAGCAGAAGGAGCCGTGGGCCTTCGGGCCCATGGTCGAAAATACCGCGCGCATCGCGATCGAACGCCGCTATCGTCTGCTGCCTTACCTCTACACGTTGTTCCACCGCGCATCGGTCGATGGGACGCCGGTGATGCAACCGGTGTTCTTTGCCGATCCACGCGATCTGCGTCTACGCAGCGAGCAGGAAGCATTTCTGCTGGGTGGCGATTTGCTGGTAGTTCCGGCGTGGGCGAAAAAGCCTGCGCTGCCGCAAGGTATCTGGCGCACCATTTCCCTCGTCGACCACGATCGCGAGGACGCGCACCAGGCAACGCTCAAATTGCGCGGTGGCGCGATCGTGCCGCTGGGGCGGGTCGTGCAGAACTCCACCGAGGAGTCGCTCGATCCGTTGACACTGCTGGTCTCGCTCGATTCAAAAGGCCAGGCGCGCGGCGAGCTTTACGAAGATGCCGGCGACGGCTACGGCTATCGGAAGGGCGACTATCGCCTCACGACTTATGTCGCCGAAAGGAAAAAAGATCAGGTAGTTCTACGCATCGCTGAAACGCGAGGAAACCGAACGCATCATCAACGCGACATCGTGGTGCAGGTCGTGACCAATGACGGCGTGTATATCGGCAAGGGCGACGAGAAACACGTCGTGGTCAATCTGCGTTCATCGCATTGAAGCGAATCGAACGCGTTGGGCGGCTCAGGTTTTCTTCTTGAGTCGCGCGACCATCTGCTGCAAGACGGCCTGCGTTTCCGGATGGAAAAATGTATCGACGAAACTCTCGATCGGCAGTTTTTCCGGATCGGCGTAGGCAGCGGCGAGATCGGCGCGTGCGATGTCGCGCGTGGCCAGCATGGCTCGCGGAGGCAGCGCAAGGAGTTCGCCCAACCAGTGCAACGCGCGCGTGGTGACCTGATCGACGCCGGTGAGTTCATCGACGAAATGGCAGGCAAGCGCTTGCGCGGCATCGATCATGCTGCCCGATACAAGCAAACGTTCGGCGCGATGCGCGCCGACCACGCGACGCAGCGCGAGCTGGATCACGTCGGGCACGATCAGCCCGACCTGTACTTCGTTCAGCCCGATGCGATATGGACCTTCGGCCATCACCCGGTAATCGCAGAACAGCGCGAGCACGGCGCCGCCGGCCGGGCTGTGTCCGGTAATCGCGGCTACGAGCGGAATCGGCGCACGCGCCAGCGTCGTGCACAGCGCGAAGAATTCACGCCAGTACTCGCGCACACCATCGCGATCGAGAGCGAGCAACGCAGGAACATCCACGCCGGCGGAGAACAGGCCTTGCGCGCCGGACAACACGATGCCGCGCGCGCCATCACGCACGGCATCGTCAATGGCGGAACGCAGGCCGCGCAACAGTTCGATATTCAACGCGTTGACCGGCGGGCGCGCCAGCTGGATTTCGCGGATGTTGTCGTGATCGGTCAGGTTGAGCATGTTCGATTTCCCGGTGGAGGTCAGGGCTGTGGATGGTCGTTGGCGGCCCAGACGTAGCGCACTGCGTAGTCGAGCGTCACCGCACCATGCGCTGGCACGTCGATGCGGAACGCCAGCGTGTCAGGCGTCTGCTCATTCGGCTTGCTGCTGGACGAAATCAGTGTCCATTGTCTCCAGCGGTTGGGATGCTCGCGCACGGTGATGGTGCGGCTGCCGTCGCCGGCATTGGTCAGGTTGATGCGGAACGACTCGTCCATGCTGCGGCCGGCGTTGTCTACCTTGAACGCCGTGCGCGAGCGTGTTGCGCGCAGATCGAACGCGGTACCCAGCGTGATCGTCGCATCGCTGCCTTTGGGTGTGTCGTTGATGCGTCCTTCGCCGATGAATTGCGGCGTGCCGTGGCGATCTGCCGTGAGTACACGCAGGTAACCGGCCGGCAGGCTGTCGAAGGCTTTCAGCTTGAGCGTGCTGACGATAGGGCCGCCACCGTCCTGGTTGAAATCGTTGCCGGTCATCGGCTGTTCGGACTGGAAGCTGTTGCCGATCTCGAACAACGCAGTGCGTTCGCAATCCATCGCGCGCGACGCATACAACGGCACTTGGCTGACGCTCCCATCCGGAAGATCAACGGCGGCGGGCAGGGTATAGCTGCGGTAGTCGCCGACGCTGTTCTGTTGCGGAAGATCATTCGCACTCATCTTGCCGCCAAGGATTCGTCCCATCGCCATCATCGGACGCGGTGCCGATGGCTTGGCCATGTTCGGTTCGCCGGCGATCAGGGTCAGTTGTATCGCACGCCAATCGCGTCCACTGCGATTGGCAATGCTCGCGCGCGATTCAAATTGCATGCGGCACGTTGCGCCTGTTTGCAGCGTCGCGACATAAGCCGCGCGCCAGCCCAGGCCGGAAGTCGGATAGCTGAGCACCGCGCTGGCCTGACCGCCGCGTGTGGCGTCCACTTGCAGACTGAGGCTGGAGCCGGTCGGAAATTCGCCATCGCTTGTCTGTACGGCTGCGAAGTCGCGCACCAGCGTGGTGTGGCCTGCCGCATCGCGTACGAGGAGGCCGTCACCTGCACGCAGCAAGGTGCCGTTCGCCAGCGACTGGCCGCCACTGCCGAGCACGTTGACGCTGCGGCCGGTGAGTCCGGTCAAGGCGGCGTTCTGTCCTTGCGCCAACAGAAGTCGTTGCGAAAGCACGCTGGCATCATTGCCGGGAAAACTCAACGCAAGCGCTTCGGGATCGAGGAATGCGGGCAAGTCGCCGATCACGACGGCATGGCGACCGGCTGCGAGAACAAGCGAACGCTGCTCGCGCACGACGGCATAGCCATCGCTGACGTTGCCATCGCTGCTGCTCGCATACATCGCGGCATTGTCGCTGCGATACAGCGTGAGTTCGGCCTGGTCAGCGGCTTGCAATGTTGTTGCGGCACCGAGTGTGATGCCGCAGACAGCGAGAGCAAGGGCGGTGCGACGTGACGTCGTCATCGGGCGAACTCCATCGGCAGGAACGGACCACCATCATAGCGATGCGAAAGATTTGCCGTGTGCCGATTGCGTCAATGCACGGCTGTCTTCACATCGAATATCTGCAACTCGCGGATGCGCGCCGTACCCACGCTGGAGAGAATATGCAGGCGCACGCGCTGTGCCGTCACGGCAGTAAACACATCGATCTTCATGTGGCCGATCGCTTCGGCATGCGCCACGGTTTTCCAATGGTCGCCGTTCCATATCTCGATGGCGTATTTGCGTATCTGCTGGCCTGCATCGAGCCATTCCATGCTGAGTACGCGATCGAAATGCCTGGGCTGATCGAAGTCGAGTTCAAGCACTGCGCTGTGTGAGTTCTCGGGTGCGGACCAGAAAGTATCGCGATCGCCATCGAGCGCGAGCTTGGTATTCGCGTCGGTAGCGGAGTGTTCAAGTGCAAGGTTGTGTGGCGTGCCGTAACGCGCCTGCAAGGCATCTCCGAATGCCTTGAGTCGGGCGACGTCGGCTTGCGGCAGCAGGCCGTGTCGATCAGGTGCGATGCCAAGCATCAACTGTCCGCCGAGGCCGACGCTGTGCTCCCAGATGTCGATCAGTTCGTTCACGCTTTTCAGCGTGCTTTCGTCGTGCGGGTGCCAGAACCAGTGCAGCTTGTGCAGCGGTGTATCCACCTCGACCGGCCGCCAGCGCAGATAACCGTTGCGGTCGATCACGTTCCAGTTTTCGCCCTTGATGTGGCCGTCTTCCTGGCCCACCCAGCGAAGGTCGGCGTGCTCTAGCAGACCAACGTCCGCGAACACCATCGCGTTCGATTGGTAGGTGCGCAGCTCTTCGAGATATTTTCCGAAGTTGTAAATGTGTCCGGCACTGCCGGCGCCATCGAGCCACCATTCGACCAGCGGACCGTAGCCGGTCACCAACTCGTCCATCTGCGCCATGTAATAGGTGTCGTAGGCAGTGGTATCGGCGTAGCGCGGCTCGTGGCGATCCCACGGCGAAAGATAGATGCCGAACTCCATACCCTGTTTCCGCGCGGCATCCGACACCAGTTTCACGAGGTCACCTTTGCCGCCGAGCCATGGGCTGCTCTTCACCGAATAGTTGCTCTGCTCGGTCGGCCACAACGCGAAACCATCATGGTGCTTCGCCACCAGCACCATGTATCGCGCACCCGCAGCGCGACTCGCGCTCACCCACTGATCGGGATTTACCTGGTCGGGATCGAAGACTTTCGGATCCGCCTTGCCGTCGCCCCATTCGCGATCGAGAAAAGTATTCGTGCCGAAATGCACGATGACGCCGAATTCCAGATCCTGCCAATGCGACTGCTGTGGCGACGGTTGTACGTCTGCGACGCTTTCGCTTTGTGCCAGCGGGCTCATGAGAACGGCGAGGCTGAAGCCCATCACGCGGATGCTGTTTCGAAATGTTCGGCTCATTTCAAATCCTCTGTTCACCGCGTGGAAGTATGGAAGTTTGAACACCAGCATCGCCTCGTTCTTGCGCTTTGAAGAGCGTCCGAAAACGGATGATTGGAGCGAGGTGCAATTCTTTGTTTGGCACCAAAAAGTTCATTGGCCTGCCAACCCGCTAGCCGTTTCCCGCGCCTTGCGCCTCGCCAACCCCTTGGCAGGCCTCATGCTGCAACGCAATGTTGCTTAAGACAAAGCTCCGGCATTACCGTATAGATCGATCTAATACGACATCTTAACTCCTCTTCCGACGGACATTTCTCTGTTCGGACATGTGAGATGGGGCGTCGTCATGGATCAACTTGGACGGGGGCCCAAGTCATCACATTACTCACTGGGGAGAGAGTCATGAATCACACGTTCTTGCGCCGCACGTTGCTGGCCAGCTCGCTGGCGCTAACGCTATTTGCACCATCCGTTTTTGCGCAGGCGGCCGCGACATCCGGCGGACCGCAGGACACAACACCGACGAATGCGCCGTCCGCGTCGCCGGACAACTCGAAGAAGGCAACGACGCTGGAAAAGGTTGTCGTTACCGGCTCGCTCATCCCACGTGTGGAAGTCGAAGGGCCCGCGCCCGTCGTTACCATTACAGGTGCGCAAATCAAGCAGGAAGGTTTCACCACGGTATACGAGTTGATGAACTCGATCACGCAAACCGGTGTTGCCGAGACTGCACCCACGTGGGGTAGCAGTTCGGTGAATGCGCGACAGCTCAATCTGCGCAATCTTGGTTCGGGTCGCAGCCTGTTGCTGGTCGATGGCCATAGGGTCAGCGACTATCCGCAAGCGAAAGGCGCCAGCACCAATTTCCAGAACTACAACAACATTCCGACGGGCATGATCGACCGCATCGAAATCCTCGCGACGGGCGCGTCATCGCTCTACGGCTCGGATGCCATCGCAGGCGTGGTCAATATCATTCTGAAAAAGGAATATCAGGGCGACGACGTGCAGATGACGCTCGGCGGCGCGACGCGCGGCGGACGTGACTACGGCGATTTTAATCTCGTCGGCGGCAAGTCCGGTGACAACTGGCACATCGTCTACAACCTTGAGCGTTCGCATCGCAGTGGTTTGTTCGGACGCGATCGTCCATACACGGACTCCGAGGACGACGCGGGTTACGGTGCGTTCGATCAGAACGCCAGACTGTTCGGCTGGAACACTTACGATGGCTTGGCGCTCAACAACGCAGACGGCAATTTCATTGCGCCACCGGCTGGCGCTTGCGGCCAGTTCGGCGACAACTTCACGCAGCGCGAATCCAAGACGGTCAGCACGACGGGGCATACCGTCAACACGAATGACGTCACGGATCACGGCCCGTATTGCACACAGAAATATTTTTCCAACTGGGTACTGACGCCAGGCAGTGACAGCAAGGACGCCTTCATTTCAGGCGAATACGATTTCAGCAACAACATTCAGGCCTACGGCTCCATCGGACTATGGGACACGCTGGGTACGTCCAACACCGAGCTGCCATTTCTGTATCCGATGGGCGGCTTGCCGAATGGTTTTTACGATCAGACCAGCGGACAGACGATCACCAACTATTTTCGTCAGTTGACGCCGCAGGAACTCGGCAGCTATGGCAATACGCATGACAAGGAGCAGAACTGGGATCTTCGCACCGGTTTGCGCGGCACCTTCCTGGATAACCGCTTCAACTGGGACCTGATGGTCGGCAGCAACAAGTACATCGTGCATGAGCGTTATACCGGCCTCAACGAACAGGGCATGTTCGATTTCTTCTTTGGCCCGCAACTCGGCACTACGACGGTCGGTGGCAACACGTTGCCGGTTTACGCGCTCAATTCGGGCAATTTCTGGAATCCAATCACACCAGCGCAGTACCACACGTTTGGCGTGGTAGGCGAGAACAGTGCTGCGAGCTGGATGGATCAAGCCACGTTGAACGTCAATACCGACGAGCTGTTCAAGACTTGGGCAGGCCCGGTCGGCTTTGCTGCCGTGCTGGAAGCGGTGCACCAGGGCTTCAAGTTGTCGCCTGATCCCCGCGGCAACACCACCAGTTTCGGTGATCCCTTCCAGGATTACATCACCGGTGGCGGCACGCGTAATCGCGTGTCGCTCGGATCGGAACTGCGCATTCCCTTGCTGTCCAACCTCACGTGGACGCTATCCGGCCGACTCGACAAATATCGCGATGCCAGCGCCGCGGACGTGGCCCGTACGTGGGGCAGTTCGCTGGAATATCGTCCCTACGATGGCTTGTTGCTGCGCGGCACATACGGCACCAACTTCCACGCGCCGGACATGCAGTACATCTACAAGAACCCATCGGTGTCGCAGGTCGGCATCTATTCCGACTACTACAACTGCATCCAGACCGGCGACAAGATCTGTCAGGCCACTCAGCACAGCACGTATTTCAGCTCATATCTGGCCGGCGGCCCGACGCTGAACAACGAAACCGGTAAATCATGGACCTACGGTTTTGCGTGGCAGGTGCCGGGCGTGGATGGTTTGTCGCTGTCCGCCGACTACTGGCGCATCGGCATCAACAACGGCATCCAGAACGTCGATCAATCGACCGTGTTGAAGGATGAAGCGGGTTGTCGTACCGGTCACAGCTTCGACTCGGATGGCAACTACGTCGATGACTATATTGCTCATTCGCCGGGATCGGCTTACTGCCAGAGCGTCGTTGGAGACGTAAAGCGCGACGCGAATGGAAATATCACGGCGGTGTACAGCGGACCGATCAACGAATCTCTGCTCATCGTGACCGGCATCGATGCCAACCTGGCCTATGGGCTACATACCGCCAACTGGGGCAACTTCAACCTCAGCATCGACTACACCGACAACCTGACCTACAAGGAGCGGACGCTGGCCTCGGATCCTCTGTTGAACACTCGCTACCAGCACGCGGCAAGCAAGGTTCGCGGAACGGTCAACTGGCGCGGTGGAAAATGGGACGTGACCCTGTACGGCGACCGCACCGGGCAGGTTCGTGCGCCCAACTTCAACGGCTGCAACCGGTTGCCCAATGGCATACAGCCGGACAAGGGTGATCCGGATTGCGTGGTCTATCTCGGCCACACACCGGCGTGGATCACATGGAGCACCAACATCGGCTATCGCTTCGATGACCGCACCAAGGTCAGCCTGGGGGTTACCAACATCTTCAACAACATCGGCCAGATTCCTTACTACGCCGGCGGGTTCGAGTTCATCTCCACCTTGAACAACGCCAATTACGTGGGTCGGGAAATCCAGGTCACGCTGGACTACAAGCTCGACTGATCTGCGGATCAGCGTCTGTGGATCGGGGCCGGCCCTCACCGGCCCCGTTTTTTTGGATCGCGCAAAGAGGTGTTGTAGCTGCTCGTGTGCTGCGTGGGTCGTTCTATTCAACTATGTGATTGCGGAATGGCTCGCGGCTTCACGAATGGCTGCGGGCAAAGGCACCGGCTTTCCTGTCGCTGGATTCATCCAAACCATCACCACGTGCCCGTCGCTGTAGAGGCAACTTGCATCGGATGCATCCACGATGCGATGCGCGACGGTCATCGAGCTGCTGCCCAGACGTTCGCAGCGCAACTCGACATGCAGCGAAGCGGGCCACGCGATCGGCTGGCGATAATTGATCTGGCTGGCGGCAAGCACGGGCATCGAATTTTCGTCGAACCACGGGCCAGGCACATGACTCAGCCACTGCAGACGCGACTCTTCCAGGTAGGTCAGGAAGTTGGAATTGTTGACGTGGTTGAACGCGTCGAGATCGCGCCAGCGCACGCTCAGTGAGGCAACAAAGAGTGGTTTGGCGATGGTGTCGATCACGGCATCCGCGATCGACACACGCTGTTCGAGCAACGCCCCGTCGGCAGCACTCGCTGTGCCGTGCTTCTTTGCAGTCACGAACGTTTCTTCCGCGGAACCGGCCGATATTTGTCCGCCGATGCGATGTGCTTGGTACCGGCCTTGACCCGTTTTTCCGAGCCCGGCGCACGCGCGCTCCTGTTCGTCTTGCTCGATTTCAGATGAGGCGCAAGGAAGCGACCGGTGTGCGACTCCTTCGTCGCAGCGACATCTTCGGGTGTACCCGCCACCAGAATGCGACCGCCGCCGCCGCCACCTTCGGGGCCGAGATCCACGATCCAGTCTGCCGTCTTGATCACGTCGAGGTTGTGCTCGATGACGACGACCGTGTTGCCCTGGTCGACAAGCTGATGAAGCACGTCGAGCAGCTGCTCGATGTCGTGGAAGTGCAGGCCGGTGGTCGGCTCGTCGAGGATGTACAGCGTGCGTCCGGTATCGCGCTTGGACAATTCCTTGGACAACTTCACGCGTTGGGCTTCACCGCCGGAGAGTGTCGTCGCACTCTGGCCAAGCTTGATGTAATCCAGCCCGACGGCGCGCAACGTATCGAGCTTGCGCGCGATGGTCGGCACGTTCTCGAACAATTTCAGCGCGTCTTCCACTGTCATGTCGAGCACGTCGGCGATGGTGTGACCTTTGTAGTGGACTTCCAGCGTTTCGCGGTTATAGCGCTTGCCGTGACAGACGTCGCAGGGCACATACACATCCGGAAGGAAATGCATTTCCACCTTGATCATGCCGTCGCCTTCGCAGGCTTCGCAGCGACCGCCGCGCACGTTGAAGCTGAAGCGTCCAGGTGTGTAACCGCGCGAACGTGCTTCGGGCACCTGCGCGAACATTTCCCGCAACGGCGTAAACAGCCCGGTGTAGGTGGCGGGATTCGAACGCGGCGTGCGTCCAATCGGTGACTGATCAATGTCGACGACCTTGTCGAACAGATCCATGCCGGTCACCGATTTGTGCGCTGCCGCCTGCGTGCCTGCGCCGTTCAATTCGGCTGCGGCAAGACGGAACAGCGTGTCGTTGATCAGAGTGGATTTACCCGAACCGGAAACGCCGGTGACGCAGGTAAACAAACCTGCAGGAATTGCCAGATCGACATTCTTGAGGTTGTTGCCGCTGGCGCCTTTCAAATGCAGCCACGCGTCGTCATCGATCGGCTGCCGCCGTTCCTTTGGCACCTCGATCGCGCGCTTGCCCGAGAGGAATTGACCAGTGACCGAACGCGGCGACGCCAGCATGTCCTTGACGGTGCCCTGCGCCACGATTTCGCCGCCATGCACGCCGGCACCAGGGCCGATGTCCAGCACATGATCGGCCATGCGGATGGCGTCTTCGTCGTGCTCGACGACGATCACCGTGTTACCCAGGTCGCGCAGGCGCGTCAGCGTGCCCAGCAGGCGTTCGTTGTCGCGTTGGTGCAGGCCAATCGACGGCTCGTCCAGCACGTACATCACACCAACCAGACCCGCGCCGATCTGCGACGCGAGGCGGATGCGCTGCGCTTCGCCGCCGGAAAGCGAATCCGCTTGCCGATCGAGCGTCAGATAGTTGAGCCCGACATCGTTGAGGAACGTCAGTCGCTCGCGAATCTCCTTGACGATCTTTACCGCGATCTCGCCGCGCCATCCGGTCAGTGTGAGCTTGTCGAAAAACGCGAGTGCGTCATCGATCGAGCGGTGCGTGAGCGTCGGCAACGCATGGTCGGCGACGAATACATTCCGCGCCGAACGATTCAGTCGCTGACCTTCGCAATCAGGGCACGGTTGATCGCTGATGTATTTGGCCAGCTCTTCGCGAACGGCCGGCGATTCGGTCTCCTTGTAACGTCGCTCCAGATTCGGAAGGATGCCTTCGAACGCATGCTCGCGCGTGACCTTGCCGCCGCGTTCGGTGATGTACTTGAATGCGATTTTTTCCTTGCCGCTGCCGTAGAGAATCGATTTCTGCACGTTCGCCGGCAAGTCGCACCAACGCGTATCGACACCGAAACCATAATGCCCCGCCAGCGAAAGCAGCATCTGGAAATAATGCGGATTGCGTCGATCCCATCCACGCACAGCGCCGCTGGACAACGCCAGTTCGGGATGGCCGACCACGCGACTTGCGTCGAACACCTGGGTGACGCCGAGTCCATCGCATCCGGGACACGCGCCTACGGGCGAGTTGAACGAAAACAGGCGTGGTTCCAGCTCCGGCAGCGAGTAATCGCAGACCGGGCACGAGTAGCGGGACGACAGCAGTTGCTCCGGTGCTTTCGCATCGTCCATGTCGACCACGATGACCAGTCCGTCGCCGAGCCGCAACGCGGTTTCGAACGACTCGGCCAGCCGTTGCTTGATGTCGTCGCGCGGGCGGAAGCGATCGATCACCACTTCGATGGTGTGCTTCTGCCGCAGGGTCAATGGCGGCACGGCGTCAAGGTCGTAAACCGCGCCATCGACGCGCGCGCGCACGAAACCCTGCGCGCGCATCTGCTCGAACACTTGCACATGCTCACCCTTGCGCTCGCGGATGACCGGCGCAAGCAGCATGAAGCGCTTTTCGCCATCCAGCGCAAGCGTCGAATCGACCATCTGGCTGACCGTCTGTGCTTCCAGCGGAATACCATGATCAGGACAGCGAGGCGTGCCGACGCGCGCGAACAGCAGGCGCAGATAGTCGTACACCTCGGTGATGGTGCCGACGGTGGAACGTGGATTGTGCGAAGTGGACTTCTGTTCGATCGAAATCGCCGGCGACAGACCCTCGATGTGATCGACATCGGGCTTTTCCATGATCGACAGAAACTGCCGCGCGTACGCGGACAGCGATTCGACGTAGCGACGCTGGCCTTCTGCGTAAATGGTGTCGAATGCCAGCGACGACTTGCCGGATCCGGATAAACCCGTAATGACGATCAGCCGATCGCGTGGCAGGTCCAGGTCGATATTCTTGAGGTTGTGCGTGCGTGCGCCGCGGATGCGAATAGTGTCCATGACGCTCGGATATGGGGTGGATTTTCCAATATACCAAGGCGCATGTCGGGGCCTTTTTCACGGTCCGCCAACCCAGGCCGACGGAATGCCGAAACAGGTCTGGCTGGCGCAGGGCGCTGTTTTCCTGATGATTCGGGGCTGATCACTATTTGACCAGCACCGCGAACGGTCGTTATAATCCGCGGTTCGTCAGTCCCGACAGGGTCATGGCGATACCCAAGAGAATAACGACAGAAGGGCATTACGATGAGTTACGCAGTCATCAAGACCGGTGGCAAGCAGTACCGCGTTCAGCAGGGCGATGTCCTGCGCGTGGAGCTGCTCGACGCCGAAGAGGGCGCTACCGTGAGCTTCGACCAGGTGCTTTTGCATGGCCTGGGCGAGTCGATCACCGTGGGCGCACCGCTGGTTGATGGAGTCACCGTCAGCGCCACCATCCGCAAGCATGGTCGCGCCGACAAGATCCGCATCATCAAATTCCGCCGCCGCAAGCATTACAAGCGTCAGCAGGGTCACCGCCAGCATTTCACCGAAATCGAGATCACGGGCATCAACGCCTGAGCACTGGAGCATTGAGTCATGGCACATAAAAAAGGCGTAGGTTCCAGCCGCAACGGTCGCGATTCGAACCCGAAATACCTTGGCGTGAAGATCTACGGTGGCCAGGCCATCGAGGCCGGCAACATCATCATTCGTCAGCGCGGCACCCAGTTCCATCCGGGTACCGGCGTTGGCCTGGGTCGCGACCACACGCTGTTCGCACTGGTTGATGGCACCGTTCAGTTCAAGGTTCGCGGCGACAAGAACCGTCGTTTCGTCGACGTCGTACCGGCTTAAGCCACTCGCGACGCGATAACGAAGGCCCCGCTTCGGCGGGGTTTTTGTTTTGTACTGCAGGGAATGGGTAGCCGTGACCCGGGAGTCCTGAAAGCGAACCCGTGATCACTCCCGTACCATTGCCCGGTTATCTGCTCCTGCCATTCCCGATCCATCATTCCCAACTCCCGGCCTCTCCCATGAAATTCGTCGACGAAGCCCATATCAAAGTCCAGGCCGGCGATGGCGGCAACGGCTGCATCAGCTTCCGCCGCGAGAAGTTCATCCCGTTTGGCGGTCCCGATGGGGGTGATGGCGGCTTCGGCGGCTCGGTCTGGCTGGTCGCGGACGAAGGCTTGAATACGCTGGTGGATTTCCGTCACCAGCGCAGCTTCAAGGCCAAGCGCGGCGAGAACGGCATGGGCAGCCAGATGTATGGAAAGGGCGGCGACGACAGCACCATTCGCGTGCCGGTCGGCACCATGATCACCAACGTCGATACCGATGAGGTGATCGGCGATCTCACCGGCCACGGTCAGCGCATGCTGGTAGCGCAGGGCGGCAAGGGCGGGCTGGGCAACATCCATTTCAAGACGTCGGTCAATCGCGCACCGCGCAAGGCGACGCCGGGCACGCCCGGTGAAGCGCGCGAGCTGAAGCTCGAGTTGCGCCTGCTGGCCGACGTGGGCCTGCTGGGTTTTCCCAATGCAGGCAAATCGACCTTTATCCGCGCCGTGTCTGCCGCCACGCCACGCGTTGCGGATTATCCGTTCACCACATTGGTGCCCAACCTCGGCGTGGTCAGCTTGGGCACCGACCAGAGTTTCGTGATCGCCGATATTCCCGGCCTGATCGAGGGCGCATCGGACGGTGCCGGTCTTGGCATCCAGTTTCTTCGCCACGTCGCACGCACCAGTCTGCTGCTTCATCTGGTTGATATCGCCCCGCTGGACGGTAGCGACGTGGCAGCACAGGTTCGCGCGATCGAGCGCGAGCTGGAAAAATTCAATCCCGAACTGCTTGAACGCCCGCGCTGGTTGGTGTTGAACAAAGCGGACATGCTCGACGAAGACGAGCGCACGCAGGCCGCGGAAAAGATCGTGGCTGACCTCGGCTGGACCCAGCCGTGGTTCCTGGTTTCAGCCATCGCACGGGAAAACACCATGGCCGTGTGCCAGCAGGTGCAGCGCTTCTTCGAGTCGCAGCGCGAAGCGTCCGCAGGGCAAGTCGACATGATGCCCGGCGACGTGCGCTTGCGCGGAGAAGAATCGCAGGCCTGAAACGGTTACGGTGCAAACCTGCGTTCTGATCTCAGCGCCGAAATTTGCGCACCCGCAGCCGTTGGCGGTTGCGCCACAAGTCGATCGACCAGACCAGCATCGCGGCAGCCGCGGCGACCAACGGAATAATGCTGATGGCATCCGCAGCGAACTGGCTGTCTCGCAGACCGTGTAAGCCTTGCGACAGAATCACCGCGGTGATCCAGATGGCGCGCCTGTTCATTCCGAAAATCTGACCATTGCGGCGCTGGTATCGGCTGAACATCAGCAAGACCGACGGCACCAGCAGCACTAAGCCTGCTGCGAAAAAACCCAGCCACTGCAAGGTCAGCCCGAAGGTGCACAGAAGAGGGACAAGGCCAAGACAAAGCCAAGGCCACTTGACCGGCAGTTCCTCACGGCGTGAATGCCAGTCGTTGAGAGGCAGCGATGCCATCACCAGCGCCCAGCAAGATCCGGCAACAGCCACGGCCCAGAACAGGAAGATTATCGGTCCGCTGGTAAAGCGATCGGGGTAAAGACTCAGCAGCACCCCAAGCACCGCCCCCAGCAGCGCAGCCGCCAGCATCGATACCAGCCACCGGGTTGCGCCGAGAGCCAAGCGTGGCGAAGTAACACGCTTGCGATCGGCAGCGGTCAGCCAGAACCGAAGTTGCTCTGGCCGGATCGACGCCGGCCATACGCTCAAATCGTTGCCCGACATTTGCCGGACGATTCGGGCGATGCGAGCCGGCTTGGTGAAGTCGAGCCCCGAGAGCAATACCTGCGGCCAGCGAAATGGACGCATGAGCTGACTGAGGGTGTTGTCCAATGCTTTCTGCGCGGAACGTGTCTGCTTGTGGAAGCGGATGGCCAGGTCGGCACGATGCTCAGGCTGCAATTCCCAGGCAAGTTGAATTCGCCGTTTGAGCTGTTGCAGAGCGAGCGGATCATGGCCAGCGAGGACATGATCCAGGTCAAAGAATCGCAGCAACAGCGCAAGACTGGCGGCAGACATTGCCGGCTGCCGCTGGTAGAGCCGGTGCATCAGCGCCCGGCCCGCGAATGTCTTGAATTGGAGCGACCAGAGCGCGGGATGGCTTTCCAGCCAACGTTCCATTGCGGCCGTGTCGCCGGCAGACGCCACGGCAATGGCCTGGTCGCAGAACTCGTCGACCAAGATGGCGCGAGTCGATGCGAGCGCGGAAGGCGGCTTCAGATTGGCAGGCGCGGTTTCCCTGATCTCAGTCGAGCCAAGATGCCGAACGACACCCTGTTTTATCTCTGGAGATTTCTCCTGGACTGCACGCCGTCGACAATGTTCGAGTGCCGCCTGGTAAGCCTGGTTGAGGTGTTGAAAGCCTTCCGGATCATCATCGGGACGCGTGGTGCGCAGGCGTTGCGCATAGGCTTGCTTGATCGAACGCTCGTCGGCATCGGCAGGCAAGCCGAGTATCGCAAACGGCGACATCAAGGAGATTCCAGCGTGTTCAAGGCCAGCGACAATTCCCGTTGATGTTCACGGATGGCGAACTCGTCCTGGGTTTCGAGTACCGAGCGAAATTGCGCGATCCATCCCTGCAGCTGTTCGCGTGCAGACAGGTGCTCCTCATACAGGCGTTCGGCGCGGGCGAGCAGCGCGAGGTTTTCCTGCTTGTTGCGCGGATGGATCTTGATCGCTTCAAGTGCAGCCAGGCGTTCACGGATCTGCTGGGGATCGAGCACGCCAGGATTCTGTTCGAGCAGCAATTCGTAGCGCTGGTTGTCCGCGTGCGCCAACGCTTCAACTTGAAGGACACCATTGATGTCATAGGTGAAACGCACAGTGACCTGGTTCTCCTGCACCGAGCGCGAGGGGTCGAGAGCCACCCGCAGCTCGCCAAGCTGGATGTTGTTTTCCACCATCGGATTTTCGCCTTGGTAGATTTCCAGCTGCATGAATTTCTGGCCCTGCTCAACCGGCGAATACGTCTTCTCGCGGCTGACCGGCACCGTGCTGTTTCGATGGATGATCGGTGCGAAGAAACCCGTCTGAAGGCCTCCCTGCGCATCCCGCCTTGCGACCTCGGTGCCCAGCGTGTAAGGGCAAACATCGGTAAGGATGATTTCGTCGAGACGCTGGTCGCGCGCCTTGAGTCCAGCGGCGACGCAAGTGCCCAGTGCAATGGCCTGATCCGGATTGACATGGCGCAACGGCAGGCGACCGAACATCCGAGAGACCATGCGGGTAACCAGAGACATGCGGCTGGCGCCGCCAACCATGACGACCTCGTCGAGCTGATCCGGTTGCAGTTTCGCATCGCGCATGGCTCGCTCAAGCGGTGCACGCATGCGGTGTATCAGCGGCTCAGCCAATCGTTCATACCGATCCTGGTCGATATTCCAAGCGATGTGTCGATCGCCCAGCATCGCGTCAATCGTTGCGCTGCCGTTCGTGCTCAACGTGCGCTTGGCTGTCTCCATTCGCTGGCGCAGCTGACCAAGCTGCTGCGGAGAAAACGCATGGGCTGCCATCTTCATGTCACCAAGGCAGGCACTCAACAGCAGATCGAGGAAATCTTCGCCGCCGAGAAAATTGTCGCCGGCACTGGCGTGGACTTCGATCACGCCATCGAACATTTCCAGCACCGACACGTCGAACGTGCCGCCACCAAGATCAAACACGAGGAAGCGCGAACCATCGGGCTTTTCCTGGAAGCCATAGGCGAGTGCAGCTGCGGTAGGTTCGTTGATCAGTCGTTCGACCCGGATGCCGGCCAGCTCACCTGCTGCACGCGTGGCCCTGCGCTGTGCATCGGAAAAATACGCAGGCACACTGATCACCGCTTCGGTGATGTCCTCAGCCAGCGCCTCCCTCGCATCGGCAAGCAACGAACGCAGCACGAGCGCAGACAATTCCTCCGGACGAAACGAATGCGCACCCAGGCGGGTTTCGCGGGAGGTACCCATCCAGCGTTTGAAGCTGGCCACACTCAGTGCCGGATGGCTGACCATCCTATCCAGCGCCGCACGTCCGACGATGACGTGTCCACCTTCATCGATGCTGACCACTGAAGGCGTCAGATAGTCGCCGAGCGCATTGGCGAAAAGGCGCTCGCCGGACTCGGCATAGCATCCGATCAACGAGTGTGTGGTGCCCAGGTCGATACCTACAATCATTCACAACTCCCCTGAATCATGTGATCGCCCGATGCCCGGTTACATGCGGAACACGCCGTAACGCTGCGGCTCGATCGGCGCATTCATCGAAGCGGAGATCGCCAGTCCGAGCACGCGCCGCGTATCGACCGGATCGATGATGCCGTCGTCCCACAGTCGCGCGCTTGCGTAGTAGGGATGGCCCTGGCGTTCGTACTGGTCGCGTATGGGCGCCTTGAAGGCTTCTTCCTCTTCGGCGCTCCAGCTTTTGCCGCTGGCTTCGATGCTGTCGCGTTTTACGGTCGCCAGCACGGAAGCGGCCTGCTCGCCGCCCATCACGCTGATGCGCGCATTCGGCCACATCCACAGAAAACGTGCGCCATAGGCGCGGCCGCACATCGCGTAATTGCCCGCGCCGAAACTGCCACCGATCACGACAGTGAATTTCGGTACGTGCGAACACGCCACGGCCGTCACCATTTTCGCGCCGTCTTTCGCAATGCCGGCCTGTTCGTATTTCTTGCCGACCATGAAGCCGGTGATGTTCTGCAGGAACACCAGCGGCACATTGCGCTGGTTGCACAGCTCGATGAAGTGCGCACCCTTGAGTGCGGACTCCGCGAACAGGATGCCGTTGTTGGCGACAATGCCCACCGGATAGCCATGGATATGCGCGAATCCGCAGACCAGCGTTTTGCCGTAGCGCGCCTTGAACTCGTGCAGTTCCGATCCGTCGACGATGCGTGCGATCACTTCGCGAATGTCGAACGGTCGCCGCGTGTCCTGCGGGATCACGCCGTACAGTTCTTCCACCGCGTACTTCGGTTCGATCGGCGCACGCAAAGCGAGCGGCACGTCCTTCTTGCGGTTGAGGCTCGCCACGATGTCGCGCGCGATCGACAGCGCATGTGCATCGTTCTCCGCGAAGTGATCGGCGACACCTGAAATGGACGTATGAACGTCCGCACCACCAAGCGTTTCCGCGTCCACGACTTCGCCTGTGGCGGCTTTCACCAGCGGCGGTCCGCCGAGGAAGATCGTGCCTTGTTCGCGAACGATGATCGTTTCGTCGCTCATCGCCGGCACGTATGCGCCACCGGCGGTGCACGAACCCATCACCACCGCGATCTGCGGAATGTTGAGCGACGACATGCGTGCCTGGTTGTAGAAAATGCGTCCGAAGTGCTCGCGATCCGGAAAGACTTCGTCCTGCAGCGGCAGGAATGCGCCACCGGAATCGACCAGATAAATGCACGGCAGGCGGTTTTCCAGCGCGACTTCCTGTGCGCGCAGATGCTTCTTCACCGTCATCGGAAAATAGGTGCCACCCTTCACCGTGGCATCGTTGGCGACGACAACCACTTCGATGCCGTTGACGCGACCGATGCCGGTGATCAGCCCCGCTGCCGGTGCGGCGTCGTCATACATGCCGTGCGCAGCGAGTGGAGAGAGCTCCAGAAACGGCGAGCCCGGATCGAGCAGCGCACGGATGCGCTCGCGTGGCAGCAACTTGCCGCGCGCGGTGTGTTTCTCGCGTGCTTTGGCACCACCGCCTTCGGCGCTGCGCGACAGTTCACGCTGCAGATCGTCGACCACGTTGCGCAACTGCGTCGCGCTGGCCTGGAACTCGGCGGAACGCGGATCGACCTGGGACACGATCACACTCATTGTTTGGGCTCGCTTGCGGCATCGATCAAACCGCGATGATAGCGGTCGCTCGAGCTTGTCCAAAATCATCCCGATCGCACAAAGAAAAACGGTCGCACAAGGCGACCGTTTTTCCGGAAAAACCAGCGAGGATTAATGTCCCTTCGCGGCATCCTTTGCTTTGTCGGCTGCATCTTTCGCATTGCTTGCAGCATCCTTGGCGGCGCTCGAAGCCTTGTCGGCTGCGTCGGCTGCATTGGAAGCGGCGGTCTTCGCCTGATCCATGGCACCGCTTGCGGTAGACGCAGCGGCCGGGGCAGAAGCCGCAGCAGCAGCCTGCTGTGCCTGATCGGAAGCCTGGCCCGCTGCGGAAGCAGCGGTCTTGGCCTGATCGGCAGCCTGCTGGGTCGCCGTGGTCGGAGCCGTGGCAGCAGCCTGCTGCGCCTTGTCGGCAGCCTGCTGAGCGGTGTCAGCCGACTTCTGGGCGTCCTGCGCGGAATCCTGCGCGCCATTGCTGCAAGCCGCCAACAGCGCGACAAGCGCGGAGGCGAGAAGGGTACGCGTAAATTTCATGGTGGATCTCCTTTGCCGTGGAATGCCATTTGGCCGCGTATTAATAACGCGTTCGATGGGATTGCGCTACATCTTTATGGTCAACGATTGCGGGTATTAAAAACTGGTTTAACCCGCTGTCATCAACATACACAGGCAATTGTGCATTGACTGTCATTTTTCAGCCGATGCATTCAATCGCCATGGCTGTCGCTTCGCCACCACCAATGCACAAGGCAGCCACGCCGCGTTTGAGGCCACGGGCTTTCAGCGCATGCAATAGCGTTACCACCAAACGTGCGCCGCTCGCGCCGATCGGATGGCCCAATGCGCATGCGCCACCATTTACATTGAGTTTTTCATGCGCAATGCCGAGTTCTTTCATCGGTGTCATGGCGACCACGGCGAATGCCTCGTTGATTTCGAACAGATCGACATCCGCCACTTTCCATCCAGCCTTGTCGAGCACTTTCTGGATCGCGCCGACCGGTGCAGTGGTGAACCATTCTGGTTCCTGCGAATGCGTGGCGTGAGCGACGATACGCGCAAGCGGTTGGAGACCGCGCTTGTTTGCGTCGCCCGCAGATAACAGTACGAGCGCTGCTGCGCCATCCGAAATGCTGGAGGAGCTGGCGGCGGTGATCGTGCCGTTTTCCTTGCGGAATGCTGCCTTCAGCGTCGGGATCTTGGCGATGTCCGAACGACCCGGTTGTTCGTCGGTGTCCACGACCACATCGCCCTTGCGACCACTGACGGTGACGGGAACGATCTCGCCGGCGAAGGCACCATTTTTCTGCGCCGCCTGCGCGCGATTGACCGACTCGATCGCGAATGCGTCCTGGTCTTCGCGGGTGAAATGATATTTGTCGGCGCACAGTTCGCCGAACACTCCCATTGCCTTGCCGTCGTAGGGATTGGTCAGGCCGTCCCAAGCCATGTGGTCAACCAATTGGCCGTCGCCGTAGCGAATGCCGGTGCGCGCATTGACCATGTGCGGCGCGTTGGTCATCGACTCCATGCCGCCGGCAATCACCACGGTGGCCGAGCCGGCCTTGATCAGATCGTGGCCGAGCATGATCGCCTTCATGCCCGAACCGCAGACCTTGTTGATGGTGGTGCAGCCGGTGCTGGTCGGCAGATCGGCGCCGAGCGACGCCTGGCGCGCGGGTGCCTGACCAAGGTTGGCCGGCAGCACGCAACCCATGATCACCTCGCTGACATCCGCCGGCGCGATGCCCGACTGCTGCAGCGCGGCGCGTATCGCCGTGGCGCCGAGCTTCGGTGACGGCACACCGGTGAAATGTCCGAGGAAGGAACCGATCGCGGTGCGCTTGGCACCGGCAATGACAACGCTGACGTCCGACATGGGTATCTCCGCAGGGGCTTCGAGGGCATGAACGCCCGATAGCAATCAAACAATTATCGCAGTTGATCGAGCGAAGCGCCAAACCGCCTCGCTCTGTATGCGAAGCGTGCACTGTTGCATGCGCGATCCCGGTTTCCTTGTGACAAGATGCGGCGCAAGGGGTTGTCGCGGCTTGGGCGAACGCGACAGCGGATTCATGGCGACACGAGGGAGCACGCAATGAAGACACTTACGACACGACGCAAGCAGCGCGAGGCGTTGCTGATGTTGGGACTCGCGGTCGGCTTGACCGCCTGTGGTGGCGGCGGTTCGAGCGGTGTCCGGCCAACGCCTCCCGCGCCGGCACCGGCTCCGGCACCTGGGCCCGCTCCTGCACCGCCACCGACGCCTCCCGCCGACGCGCAACTGTCCATCACGCATGCCGACCTTGCGCATGCGCAAGGTTTTACCGGTGCGGGCGTGCTGATCGGCATCGTCGACAGCGGCATCATGGAAAACCATCCGGCACTGGCCGGGCGCGTCACCAAGGAACTGATCTACGTCGATTCGCCGCCCAACAACACATCGATCGACGACGTGGTTGGCCACGGTACCTGGGTGTCCGAAATTGCTGCGGGCACGTCGTTCGATGATTTCGCCGGCGGCGTCGCACCGGGCGCCAACCTGTTGTCCGCACGAATCATCAGCGACACCGAGCCGGTGGATGACGGCTCCGGACAGGGCAATCAGGTCACGGCAGCCGACGCGGATTTCTTCAGCCAGACACTCAACCCTGCGCTGATCGCCGCAGGTGTGCAGGTGATGAACAATTCCTGGGGCGGCATCTACTGGGATACCACCAACAGCTCGATCAACCAGGCTTTCGCCGCAGCCTACGAGCCGTTCGTGCTGCAGCACGACGGCCTGGTGGTGTTTGCCGCGGGCAACGACTCGAAGAGTCAGCCGAGTGACATCGCGATGTTGCCGACGCTGGCGCCGCAGCTTGAAAAAGGCTGGCTGGTTGCAGTGGCCGTCGACAGCAATCATCCGACCCAGCTGGCGAGTTACTCCAATGCCTGCGGCCCCGCGATGAACTACTGCCTGGCCGCGCCCGGCAACGTCATCGTCAGCGGCAAAGACGACACCACCGCCAGCCAGAGCTACTACATTGTGGAAGGCACGTCGTTCGCGGCGCCGCAGGTCTCCGGTGCCGCGGCACTGGTCTGGCAGGCGTTTCCCTATTTCAACAACGATCTCGTGCGGCAAACGCTGCTCGGCACCGCCGATGACCTTGGCGCGCCAGGCGTCGACGCCACGTTTGGTTACGGAGAACTCGACGTTGGGAGGGCGGTCAACGGTCCGGCGAAATTCGACTGGGGCGATGTCACCGTGAACTTCACCGGCGACTCGAGCTGGAACAATCCGATCTCCGGCGCCGGCGGCCTGATCAAGCAAGGCGCCGGCACGCTGACGCTCACGCAGCCTTCGACCTATACGGGCGACACCAACGTGCAGGGCGGCGCGCTCATGGCCAAGTCGCTGGCCGGCAACGTCAATGTGAGCCAGTCCGGCACGCTGGCGTTGAGCGGCGGCGATGTCACGGTAGCGGGCAACTACACACAATCCGATTCCGGTCATCTCGCCGTTTCGCTGGGCTCGGTGCTGCGCGTGGCCGGCACCGCCGCGATCACGGGTGGCGACCTTTTGGTCACCGGCAAGAACAGCGGTTACGTGGTGAACTCGCATACCGACGTGCTCGATGCCGCCGGTGGTCTGACCGGAGTCTTCAGCGGCCTGGACACCGCGTCCAACGTCACGCTCAATGCCACGATCGGCTACGACGCGCACAGTGCATGGCTCAACGTCCAGCAAGTAAACGTCACCCAGATCCAGGGCGCTTCATACACGGCGGCATCTTACGGGGCCGCGCAACGCGTGCAAGGCGCGTTCGAGCAGATCAACAGCCAGCTGAGTGGAACCGGCGTAGCGAGTGGCCAGCCTGTCGCCACATCTTTCATCGTCGGCGCCGCCAATATCCAGCAGTCACCCAGCGTGGCCGCCGCGCAGCAATCGCTCGAAAGCCTCTCCGGCCAGCTGCACGCGGCCAGCACGGCGATGACGTTCGAGGCGATCGATGCTGGCACGCGTGCGCTGTCTGATCGGTTCGACGCGTTGCTGGACAAGCCGCTCGCCGGTGCGTGGACGCAGAACCTCGGCTATCACGGTGGCATGTCGCGCAACGGTTACAGCAATGTCGGTTACGACCTCAGCGGCGTGATGATCGGCCAAGACGAACGCATCGGCGGCAATGGCTATGTCGGCTATGCCTTGAATCAGAGCAATGGCCTCGGGCGACTTGCCGAAAGCGCCGACCAGGGACGCAGCCACGCACTCGAAGGCATGCTTTACGGCGGCGTGATCAACGGTTCGTGGTACACGATGGGCCGCTTCGGCATGGGCGACTATCGTGAAAACATCCGCCGCTTCCTCCAGCTTGGAAGTCAGGAAGCCGGCGTGGCCAGCGACAGTAATGGCAGCTACAGCATCGCGTACGGCGAAAGCGGTTATCGGATGGAAGCCGGCCATACCGAAATCACGCCGTACGTGAACCTGCAGTACGCGCAAGTCCAACGCGATGGATTCGACGAGCAGGGTGCCGATGGGTTTGGTCTCAAGGCCGACGGGCAAACCGCAGCACGCTGGCAGGCTGGCGTCGGCCTGCGCGCCATGCGCAAATGGACGTTCCTCAGTGGTGGCAGCCTGAGCCTGCAAACACGGTTGCTGTGGCAGCAATCGTTCGGCATGCGCGGTGAGGTGTTCGACGCCAGCTTTACCGGCCTCAATCAATTCGCTCCGCTGGGCGGCGTCGGCCTCGCACGATATGGCGGCGTGATCGGCAGCACGCTGAACTGGAGCATGACCCCGCGCGCCAGCCTGCAGATCGGTTACGACCAGTATGTCGGTCAGGGCCAGGAATCGAAGATGGGCACCGCCAGTTTCAACTGGAGCTTCTGAGCGATCGTTCGATTTGTATCGGCCGGCAACGTCGTGTTCATCGCATGGCGTTGGCCGCGGCGCGCACTGGAACGGTGGCGCCTCCGGCCAGCTCGATGTCTACGGTTGCGTGCTCGACGTACAAATCGATCATCACTTTGCGCAACCCGGGTGCTTGCGCGCAAAACACGTCGATCGAGCTCAACGTCAGCTGGAACTGCGCGCGGATACCGCGCGATGATCCCCCGCCTGCCTTCCATGGAAGGACGATACCGACAGACGGGTGCGCAGCTTCGATGTGGATCGACCGGACATGATCACGCTGGCACGATTCGAAGTGCCGACGCTGATACCTGCGAGCTGACATTCCCGAGCGGAGAGAAATCATGCGGCGACGGAGCTTTTTGCAACTGGCGGCACTCACACCGTTCGCGGACTGGTCGTGGCACTCCGACGCGATGCCGCGAGCAGCAAGAGAGTTGATCGAGCAAGCGTCCGACGGCAAGCCGCATCGCTTCCAACTGGCGTCGCGCGATTTTCTGCTCGATGGCCATCCGTTTCAGATACGCAGCGGCGAAATGCATCCGGCGCGCATTCCGGTGGAGTACTGGTTGCACCGCATCCGCATGGCGAAAGCGATGGGGCTCAACACGATTTCGATCTACCTGATGTGGAATCACTTCGAGCGCGAACCGGGTGAGTTCGATTTCCACACCGGCAATCGCGACTTCGTCCATTTCATTCGACTGTGCCAGCACGAAGGCATGTGGGTTTATCTGCGTCCCGGTCCGTACATTTGTGGCGAATGGGATTTCGGCGGACTGCCGCCGTACCTGTTGCGTCATCCGCATATCCGCGTACGCAACAAGGACGATGCCGATTACATGAATGCCTTGCGCCGTTACGTCGGCAGGATCGCTGAACAGGTCGCGCCGTTGATGGCACGCAACGGCGGCCCGGTGCTGATGTTCCAGATCGAAAACGAATACGCGTCGTTCGGCAACGATCTGGCTTACATGAAGGAGTTGCTGGTGCTGTGGCAATCGCACGGTATCGATGGACCGTTTTCGATTTCCGATGGTTTGGGCGCGATCCAGAAAACGCGCTCCTATCTTCCCGGTACTGCGCTTGGTCTGGATGGAGACACGGATTTCGTCGCCGCGCAGTTGCTGGCCGGCGATGCGCCGGTGTGGATGGGCGAAGGTTATCCGGGCTGGATCACGCACTGGGGCGACCAGGATTTCCAGCGCGGCGATCTGAAGGCGACGCTGCAGGCTCTGCTTCAGCAGGGCCGATCGTTCAACATGTACGTGGTGCACGGTGGTACCAATTTCGGCTTCAGCGCGGGCGCAAATGCCGACGATGACGGCTCGCACTTCGAGCCGGTGATTACCAGCTACGACTACGGCGCGCCGATCAACGAGCGCGGCGAACCGACGGCGGACTATCACGCATTCCGTGCACTCATCGCCGCAAGCGCACGCGCGCCGCTTCCCGCGATACCCGCGGTGTCCGCAGCCATCCGTTTCCCCGCATTGCAACTCGAACCGCACGCATCGCTATGGGACAACCTGCCGCCCGCGAAGCAGGTGACATTACCTCAGGCCAACGAGCTGTTGTTTGCGCAGGATCACGGCATGGTGCTCTACCGCAAGCGCGTGCACGGCGGCGGCATGTTGTCGCTGGATGGCCTGCGCGATTACGCGACGGTGTTCCGCGATGGTCACTACATGGGTTTTCTCTCACGCATGCAGAAGCCGAAGCAATCGCTGGATCTGCAGATGGCGTTGCCTGCATCCGATGACGAAACCATGCTGGAAATCCTCGTCGACAGTTTCGGCCACGTCAATTACGGCCATGCGATGTCGGATCGAAAAGGCATCGTCAGCGCGATTCTTCTGGACGGGCACGAGCAACAACACTGGGACGTGCACAGCCTGCCGCTCGACGATGCGTGGCTTGCCGGATTGCGACCGATCCATGGCACGCCATCGCGACCAGGCGTGTTTTTTCGCGCGACTTTTGCGCTTCGGAAAACCGGCGACACGTACATCGACATGAGCGCCTGGGACAAGGGTTACCTGTGGATCAACGGTCGCCTGCTCGGGCGCTACTGGAACATCGGGCCACAACAGCGCCTGTATTGTCCGGCCAGCTGGTTACGGGCAGGGCACAACGAGGTGCTGGTATTGGACATGCATCGCACAGAAGCGGCGTCGATCCGCGGCGTGGAAACGCTGAAGGATGCGGACCACGCCGCATGAATGTTTCCATTGTCGTGCGATCCTTTTCGTCATCGCGATCCCGTCGCAACAGGAGAACCTGATGAAGCTGCTTGCCTGCGTTGTCGTCGCTGCTGCCGTGTTCGGCGCAGCATCCGTCCGCGCCGCGACGCCCATAGCTGCCACGCCGCCGATGGGCTGGAACAGCTGGAACCACTTCGCCAAAAAGGTGAGCGACAAGGACATTCGCGCCTCCGCCGACGCGATGGTCGCCAGCGGCATGCGCGATTCGGGCTACGTCTACGTCAACATCGACGATGGCTGGCAGGGGCAGCGCGATGCGAGTGGTGCGATCCGCGCAAACGACAAGTTTCCCGACATGAAAGCGCTGGCCGATTACGTGCATTCGAAAGGCCTCAAGCTCGGCATCTACAGTTCGCCCGGCAGCAAGACCTGCGCGGGTTACACCGGCTCGCTCGGGCACGAGGTGCAGGACGCGCATAGGTATGCGCAGTGGGGCGTCGATTACCTGAAGTACGACTTGTGCAGTTTCCGCACCGACGTGATGGAAGCGCAGCATCCGAACGACAAGGTCGCGCAGATGCAAGCGATGGAAGCGGCCTACCAGAAGATGCGCCGTGCGCTCGATGCCACGCATCGGCCGATCATCTATTCGCTGTGCCAGTACGGCTGGGATGCGGTGTGGGAGTGGGGTGCGTCACCCGGAGTACGCGGCAACCTGTGGCGCACCACCGACGACGTCAGCCTCAACTGGATGTCGATCCACGCCAACGCCACCCAGCAATCGGGATTGGCGCGATTCGCCGGTCCCGGCCACTGGAACGATCCGGACATGCTGGAAGTCGGCAATCAGCTGGGCGACAAGCAGCTGACCATGCCCGAGAATCGCGCGCACTTCAGCCTGTGGGCGATGATGGCCGCGCCGCTGATTGCCGGCAACGATCTTTCGGCGATGACACCCGACGTGCGCGCCGTGTTGACCAATCGCGACGTCATTGCCATCGATCAGGATGCATTGGGCGCACAAGGCGAACGCGCCTACGCCGACGGACAGATGGAAGTGTGGACGAAGCCGCTGGCCGGCGGCGGACTGGCGATTGCGGTGCTCAACGTGGGCTGGGATCGCTACATCGGCCGTCCGTTCCATCTCGATCTTTCACGACTCGGCCTGAAAGACGGTCAGCAAGGCAAGGATCTGTGGAGCGGCAAGGCCATCACGTTGCAGGGCAGTCAGCCGATCCTGCTGAAGGAGCACGATGTGCTGATGGTGCGGCTGGATCGACCGATGCATGCAGCAAACTAGTCACTGCGTCGCTGCTCGCATGACCCCGACCAAGCCACCGCCTTTGCGCTGCCCTTGTTGTTACTGCAAGACAATCGAGGAGCGAAGCTCGTATCTCATCTGCCCGATCTGCTCCTGGGAAGATGATGGTCAGGACGACGCGACTGCGGATGACATACGGGGCGGGCCCAACCACGACCTCAGCCTTGCTCAGGCTCGCACGAACTACAAGTCGTTTGGCGCGTCATGTCGAAAAAATCTACCGCAGGTTCGCGCGCCTTTTCCTCATGAGTTGTGAAGTCGCCACGAGCTGGCGGGATCATTCGTTGCTCACGCCTTGCCGTGAAACAACTCTCGCCCGATCAGCATGCGACGGATCTCGTTGGTGCCGGCGCCGATCTCGTAGAGCTTGGCGTCGCGCAGCAATCGACCGGCGGGGAACTCGTTGATATAGCCGTTGCCGCCCAGCGTCTGGATCGCTTCGAGCGCGACCTGCACCGCATTGACCGATGCGTTGAGCAGGCACGCGGCCGGATCGATCCGCGACTTCACGCCGTTATCGAACTGCTGCGCCACCATGTACGCGAAACCGCGTGAACTCTGCAGCGCGGTGTACATGTCCGCGATCTTCGCCTGCATCACGCCGAAGGTGCCGATCGGCGCGTTGAACTGCTTGCGCTCGCGCACGTAGGGCAGCGCGAGATCGAGCGCCGCCTGCATCAGGCCGAGCGGGCCGCCGGACAGCACGAGTCGCTCGGTGTCGAGGCCGCTCATCAACACGCGCACACCTTCATTCACTTCGCCGACGATGTTTTCCGCGGGAATCTCGCAGTCCTCGAACACCAGTTCGCAGGTGTTCGAGCCGCGCATGCCGAGCTTGTCGAGCTTCTGCGCGGTGGTGAAACCCTTCATGCCTTTCTCGACGATGAAGGCCGTCATGCAGCGGCTGCCGGCCGGACGTGGCGCGGTACGCATGTAGACCAGCAACACGTCGGCATCAGGGCCGTTGGTGATCCACATCTTGCTGCCGTTGGCAACCCACACATCGCCCTTCAACTCGGCCTTGCAGGTCATCGAGCCGACCACGTCGGAGCCCGCGCCGGGCTCGCTCATCGCGAGCGCGCCGACGTATTCGCCGCTGCACATTTTCGGAATGTACTTGCGCCGCTGCGCTTCGTTGCCGTTGTGGAAGATGTTCTGCACTGCGAGATTGGAATGCGCCCCGTAGGACAACCCCACCGAACCCGATGCACGCGAGATCTCTTCCATCGCCACCATGTGCGCGAGGAAACCCATGCCGGTGCCACCGTATTCGGTGGGGATCGTCATGCCGAGCAAACCCATCTCGCCGAACTTCTGCCAAAGGTCCGACGGAAACAGGTTGTCGCGATCGATACGATCCGCACGCGGCGCGATCTCCTTCTCCGCAAACGCATGCACGGTATCGCGCAACAGGTCGATGTCTTCTCCCAGGGGAAACGGACGCATGGGGATTTCCTTGAAAGTCAGGACGTGATCATAGCGCAAGCGTGTTTTGCCTCTGCAGGGCTGAACAGCCATAGCGGCAATGCTCATGGTCGATTCAAAACTGCTCGACAATTGATGAGGGCATGGGACGAACTTTGCGACTGCAGTGCCCAACGGCGAGGCGATCGCGCCATATTCTGAAGTGGTCAGAAGACTACAGACTCCGCCATTCGGGTGTGCAAATCTCGGTGATGCCGGTGGTCGCCAACGTGGTCATGAGGTATGCCCTAAAAAAGTTCGACGGCCTTTTTCGAATTCGCAATCTCGACATCTTCATTTGCATACCGAGCCCCATTGCATGCGCCTACATCAACCCAGCTTATTGATCCTCTCTCTGTTTGCCCTGACCACAGGATGCTCATCGATGAATCATGGCGACCCCAAAAATCCGAAGAAAAATCCGCATCCGGTAAAGCGCTATGAAGTCACCGCCACGGCGGAGGCGCCCGGACCGTGGGACTCAGTGAAAGGGATCGTGTTTTTTGAAGTACTCAACGCCGCGTGCACCCCAGAAGACAAGTTTCTTGGTGTGCACGCGATACCCAGGGATGTGCCAGTCGATTTTAAAATGATCCGTATTGATGAGAAAACCTGGAAAGGCTACTTCTATAGAGATTCAATGCGGGATGAGGACTACTACGGACTCGGCATTTGCCATTGGGAAGCATCCGGCGTGTCGGCTATCTTCACTGCGCACGGCGTGACATTTGCCTCAGGTGATGCGCTGGATGTTTTTTTAAGGAAAGGATCGCAGACGAGCTTTTTCAGGAAGAGTTTCTATGAGGATCGCTCCTCTTCGTTAACTAGCGTGCCAGATTTTTCAGCAATCAATCCGCAAGTTGTCCAACATCCCAATGATTTCTTCCCGATTTCTGTCAATGTCAAGGAAGCCATGCCATGAGTCTTGACCCGGAAGTTTCCGCTGCTGCTGCCAGCGATGCATACAAGGATCGTAATCAAGACGAAATTGGTCGAACCGTCTACTTAAAGATCGGCAATACGGGGTGCTTGACTACGAAGCTGATCCCAAGACTGGTTTTCACGCGACGGCCTATCTCGATTGGAGCACGAACGGCCGATGGTTGCGCTTTCAAACCGCCGTGCATATTTTCCGGCCGTTAGTGAGAGATGCCATGCGGATGTGCATCCAGACGGCGGCGAATATTGCCGCCGCCGTCTTCAAAAAAGTTCGACGTAGCCTTATCGTCCGACCCTGGCGAACTTCGCTTTCAGCGCGACGCCGGACATCAGAAAACCTTTGTGGCATTCGTAGTTCTGCGTGTCGCGGAACTCCACGTTGTTGTAGTTGCTGACGATGTCGGTCACGGCGTTGGCACCGGCGCGTTTCGCATCATCCTGCAGCGAGATCAGGTTGGTTTCGAGTACGTGGTCGCAGGTTTCCTGATCGCTCTTTCCGAAGGCGTTGGTCTTGCGGCTGATGGTGACATTGTCATCCAGCACCTTGCCGTGCGGGCCCGTGCCGGCAAGATAGAACTTCACGCTGCCGTCGAGTTTGCCGTTCCTGGTCGCTTCGGACACGGCGCGATCGAACGGCAGGTGGACGACTTTCTCGGCAGCCATGCTGATGGCAGGTGCCGCCATCAGAATCGCCGCCAGGGTGAGGGTCTTTGCTCTCATGCGAGTGATCTCCTTGCGTTGTTTAAGAGTGAGGGACACGGGTGATGTCTTGCGGTGATAGCCATCGGATTCTTTTCAGGACGAACGCAGGGATATCAGCACAGCCCGCCATTTACCGCCAGCACCTGTCGGGTGATGTAACCGGCGTCGGCGCCGAGCAGGAATTCCACCGCGGCGGCGACTTCCTCCGGCGTGCCGGTTCGTTCGGCGGGAATCATTTTCAGGATCTGCTCGACCGGCACGTCGGGATCGAGCATGTCGGTGTCGATCAATCCCGGTGCGACGCAGTTCACGGTGATCTTTCGCTTGGCCAGCTCCACCGCCAGCGCTTTTGCGGCACCGATGACACCGGCCTTGGATGCGCTGTAGTTGACCTGCCCACGGTTGCCGATGATGCCTGACACGGAAGTGATGCAGACGATGCGCCCTGGCGCACGGCGGCGGATCATCGGCATGATCAGCGGATGCAGCACATTGTAGAAGCCATCGAGGTTGGTGCGCAGCACGCTGTCCCAGTCATCGCCGGTGAGCGCGGGAAACGCGCCGTCGCGAGTGAGTCCGGCGTTGCACACCACGCCGTAGTACGCACCATGCGCGGTGACATCCGCTTCGAGTGCGGTTGCGCAAGCTGCGCGATCGGCGATGTCGAACTGCACGATGCGCACCTGGCGATTCAGCGCGCGAATATCGCTGGCGACGGCTTCGGCTTCGTCGCGACGCGAGCGGCAATGCAGCACCAGATCGTAGCCAGCCCTTGCCAGCCGCAAGGCAATAGCGCGGCCGATGCCGCGACTGGAACCGGTAACGAGAATGGTGTCAGACATGCGATGGACTCGGTGCGATGGAGGCGAGAAAAGCGTCGGAATCGGGCGGGCTGAAAACCGTGAGGCGCGCCACGGCGTGCATGCCGGGTGCGTCGATGCGGCAAGTGAACATGGCCATGCCGTTGTCGTCGTGAAAACTGCGGATGGCTTCGACCCTCAACTCGCTGCCGCGCGGAAATGCATCCACGTCGCAACGATAGTGACGCGTACCGAGCAGGAAACCCAGCCTCACGGGACGATCTTCGCTGCGCGCCTGCCAGCCGGACCACGCCGCGACGCATTGCGCCATCAACTCGACGCCGCACCATGCGGGCAGGTCGCCTTCAGGCGTATGGAACAGGTCGCCGTCACGCACGGTACGTCGGCAGACGATGCGTTCGTCCTCGGCCTCGATCACCTCGTCGAGCAGGATCATGTCGCCGGCGTGCGGCAGCAATTGTTCAATCGGCCATGTGTTCACGACGCAGCTCCGGGCGCATCGCCAAGGATCAGGCACGCGTTGTTGCCGCCGAACGCGAACGAGTTGCTCATCAGTCGGCGCGGCCCACTCGCTGGCAGACGGTCACCGACGCGGGTGAACGAGAGCGGCGATAGCTCGGGATCCGCAGCTCCATCCCATACGTGCGGCGGTAGCCGGCCGGCGTTGTCCATCAAGCTCAGCCAACAGAATGCGGCCTCCAGCGCGCCGGCTGCGGCCAGCGTATGCCCAGTGAGAGACTTGCTTGACGAGCATGGCACGCCGCGCGGGAACACTCCGGCCACTGCGCGGCTTTCCATCCGATCGTTATGCTCGGTCGCGGTGCCATGAAGATTGAGATAGCTGATCTGCGCTGCATCGAGATGCGCCTGCTCCAGTGCTGCATGCATCGCGTGCTGCGCACCGATGCCCTGCGGATCGGGTGAGGACATGTGATACGCGTCCGAACTCGCGCCGCTGCCGAGCAACTGCACCTTGCCGCTTTCGCGTGTCATCAGGAAGAGTGCTGCGGCTTCGCCGATATTGATGCCACGACGATGGCGCGAAAACGGTTCGCAGCGCGCAGCATCGAGTGCTTCGAGCGCGAGAAATCCGTTCACTGGCAAACGCGCCAGTGTGTCGACGCCACCGCACAGCACGGCGTCGCACATGCCGATGTCGAGCAGGCGTTGCGCGCTGATCAAGGCGCGTGCGCCGGATGTGCATGCGGTGGAAATGCCGTAGCAGGGCCCGGAAAGATTCAGCCATTCGGCGAGGAATTCGGCGGGCGCGCCCAGCTCCTGATCCGCGTAGCGATAGTCCGCCGGCCATGCGCCATGTTCTCGCAACACGCCGATGCCACGAGTGGTGCGTTCGATGCCGGTGGTGCTGGTGCCAAGCACGACGCCGATGCGCGAAGCACCATAAAGTGAGATCGCTGCGCGAATGTCGTCCTCGATTTCCAGCGCCGCGGCAAGTATCAGTTGGTTGGCGCGATTGTCGCGACGCGCGGCGAGCGACGAAGGTATCGGCGTCAACGTCGTGCGCACGGCGCCGAGCGGCAGCGAACGTTGGGGTGCCCAGCCGGTTTCCGCGCGCAATCCGGAATCGTCGCCGGCGAACAAGGCTTCAGCCACCGCAGCCTTACCGGCGCCGAGCGTGCAGATCACGCCGAGTGCGTCGAGCGACACCATCAGGCGACCACAGGCTTGCGTGCGGCCACGTTGACCAGCGTCTCGTCGCGCTGGCCCGGCGGCGGCGGACGACGCAGATGCCAGCGTTCGAGCAATCCGAAATCACTCGAACGACTCCACCACAGAAACGGCAACGACACCTGGCCATCGCCAAACTGGAAACCCTGTTCGCGCAGCATCTGCAAATAGCCGTCCGCACTTTTCTGCACATGCATTGGATGACGGAAGAACCAGCGGATCACCCAGCTGTCGATGTACGCCTTGGTGGATTCGGCGAACAGAAGATAGCCGCCTGGTTTCAGCACGCGCCAGAATTCGGCGAGCGCGTTCTCCTGCTCGACCAGATGATGGAATGTCTGGTGGCAAAACACGATGTCCACGCTGGCATCGGGTAGCTCAATGCGCGCGCAGTCGCCGGCGATCAGCTCCGCGGTGATGCCTTGCTGCTCCGCTTCGATGCGCGACAGTTCAAGGCTATGTGGATCGGCATCGAGTCCGATCAGTCGCTGCGGCTGGAACGCATCGCGCAACAGCCGGAACGATTTACCCTGGCCGCAACCGGCGTCGAGCAGCACGCCGGCGATCGTCGCGTTGCCGCCGGCCAGTCGCTGCAGGTCGTTGATCGCCACGCGCAGCACGTGCTGTTGCCACGTGAAACTGCTCAGGAAGCGGAACCCGATGCGGGTCTCCTCGACGTAGGTAGGACTGGCGTAGTTCATGGCGCGATGCTCATGTGCAAGCAACAAACAAGGTAGTGATGCTTCATGCGAGGTGTTTCTCGACGGCGTCGACCATGATTTGCGGCGACACCAGTTGCATCGCACCGTCGGCCAAGTTCACGGCTACCTGCACGGTGCTGGCGCGAGTGAGGCGCTCGCCGCTATTCGCATCGCTGACGAGGTAGTGAATCTTCAAACGATTGCGCCACTCGATCAGATCCGCGCGCACGCGCAAGGTCTGGCCGAAACTGGCCGCCTGCACATAGCGCAATTGCAGATCGATCACCGGCCACACGTAGCCCGATTCCTTCATCTGCGCATAGTTGTAACCAATGCGATCGAGCAACGCGCAGCGGGCGATTTCCAGGTATTTCACGTAGTGCCCGTGCCAGACCACGTTGATCGAGTCGACGTCGAAGAACGGCACGGTGACCTCGGTGTCATGGTGCAACACGCCGCGGGTGCGCATCGGCTTCTCCAGTCGGGTCGGATGTTTCGAGTGTTTGCCAGTAGGCGTGAAAATTGAACCATTGTCGCGGCGCCAGCAGACATTTTTGCGCAAGCCGATCTGCGTAGCGCTGCACCCAGTTCCTGATGATCGCTTCGCGCTGGCTGCGATCCCATGCCGGCGCGTCCATGAACGGTTCGAGGTGAATCTGATAACGGCCATCGATCTTCAGGCAGAACATCAAATTCACCGGGCAACGCAGCAGGCCGGCGAGCAGCCACGGGCCCTGTGGAAACGGCGCAGGATGACCTAGGAAATCCACCGTCACGCGACGGCCATCGTGCAGCGGCACGCGGTCGCCGGCGATCGCCAGCCACTCGCCGCGATCCAGTCGCTGCGACAGTTCGAGCATCAGCGCGGCGTCCATCTCGCTCACTTGCAGCAAGCGCAACTGATGATCGCCGGCCGCGCTTTGCAGACGATTGAAGTGCGCAACTTGGCTGGTGTGCACCAGCACGTTCAACGGCACCTGTTCGCCGAGATCGGCCAGCGCGCGACAGACATCGAGATTGCCAAGGTGCGTGCCGACCAGAATTTCTCCACGACCGCCGTGCGTGCTTTTCAGCAATCGTGCGCGCATGCCGGAAGGATCGTGCAGTTGCACGTCGCGCAATGGAAGTGTGCCCCGCCACACTTCGAGTCGATCGAGCAGGCTGTCGCCGAAGGCCATGAACTGACCGAACACGCTGCGCAAAGTCGCGCGCAATTCCGGGCGGCCACTCCATGCGGCAAGATAGTTCTGGTACTGGCGAACGTTGCGACGCGCACGTCGGCCGAACACGAAAAAGTAGAACACGACCACGTATAGCACCGGTGTCATCGGTCGGCGTCCGAGCCGGCGCAAACCGAACGCGGTGAGCCACATCAGCGTGAAACTGCCGCGCTCTTTCTGCGCCGCCCAATGCGCGGAGTGTGCGGCGGGCTCAGTCACGCGCGCTCCACCCGCAAACGCCCCGAGGAGCAGTGCGCGCCATCGAGGTGATAGGCGAAGTACAGTTTTCCGCGACCCGTGCCGTCAGGTTCATCGGCAAAGTAGAGCGTGAGTTCGACGCGATCGCCAGGACGCAGCAGGCGCTGAAATTTCAGCGCTTCCATTTCGCGGCACTGCAGAGACGTGCCCAGTCGCGGCGCAGCGAACGCCAGTGCCCAGCCAACCTGCAGCACGCCGGGCAACACCGGCGCCCGCGGAAAGTGGCCGTCGAAATGAATCAGCTCCAACGGCAGTTGCAGCAGCAGCGTCCAGCGATCGTCTTGTGCGTGTTCGCGCAGTGGTACCACGCGATCGGGTCGCGGCGATTGCAGCCGCAGATCGATCGACAGCTCATCGAGGTGGTCCGGCATCGCATCGAGCAGACGTAGTTGATGCGCAGGTTCGAACGCGTGTGCTGCGAGATGCGTCTGGAAGTTTTCGATCAACTGCTGTCGACCTTGCGCATGCAACGCCGCAAGGCCGACGTCGTTGAGCAGCAGCAAGGCGCCGTGGTCCGATGCAAACGCCTCGACAAGCCAAGCATGTTCCGCGAGGCATACGGCCATGGCGTGCGGCGCGCTCATGCAAAGCTCCTGCGCAACCGTTGGCGAAACATCCACTCGACCACGAACAACGTGCCCATGATCAGGTAGGCGATCAGGCCGTTGTAAAGCGTCCACCACGACAACGGCGCCCACAGTGACAGGGCGACCGACATGCCGCCGTTGAAGGCGAAGAATCCCACCCAGACCCAGGTGACCACGCGTGTATAGCGCACCACGTGCGGCGGCAGGTTGGGCTCGCGCATGCGCGCAAAGCGTTCGACGAACGGCGGGCCGTAGATCAGGCTCAGCCCGAACGCCACCAGCAGCAGCGCGCTTATCAATGCCGGATACCAGCGCAACAAGCTCGCTTCGCCGGTCACTGCCAGCAGCACGCAATACACCAGTGCGGCGCCGACCATCCATCGGCCACCGGGCTGGCGCAACAGACTTGGCGCGCGGATCAGCCAGATGGCCCCGAGCACCAGCGCGAAGATCGGCGGCGAGACTTTCTGCGTGCCGAAATACACCACGAACGGATACAGCAGCCCGACCAGCGGCAGCAGGATGGGAATCAACCGGCGCATGCGGCCCGCTGCGCTTCCACGAACGCGGCCAGGCTGGCGATCGTGGCGAAATGCCGGCGCGCTTCCTTGACGTCCGATTCGATGCGGATCGCGTAGCGCTTCTGCAACGCGAGTGCGAGTTCGAGCGCATCGACCGAATCCAGCCCGAGGCCGTCGCCAAACAACGGCTGGTCGATTGGAATATCGGTTGCGCTCAGGTGTTCGAGGTTCAACGTGTCGATGATGAGCTGGGCAATCTCTTGTTCGAGCGCGTGGCCGGTGACTGCGGTTTCCATGTTCACGATGCGTCGAGCTCCTTGAGAAAAAGTTGATGCAGATGTTGATTGAGCCGGCGCGAAGCGATCGGCATTGGCGCATCGTTGAATTGCGCGGGGTCGATATCCGCACCGACGCGCAGCTGCACGATGACGCGGCGATCGGGAATGCGATACCACGGTTCGGCTTTGGTCAGCGTGGTTGGCGTGACCGAAATGAAGACCGGCGTGACCACGCGCGCACCGCGCAAGGCGATCGCTGCAGCGCCACGATGAAACACCGGCGCGCATCCGGGTTTGGTGCGCGTGCCTTCGGGGAACATCACCAGCGTCTGGCCTTCGCGCAACACATCGGCCGCCTGTTCGAGCATCTCGGGGCTGCCGTTGTTGCTGATGTATTGCGCGGCGCGCACGGCGCCATGCATACACGGGTTGTCCCACAGGCTCGCCTTTACCACGCAGTTGGTCTGGCGCATCTGCGCGATCAGAAAGATCACGTCGATCAGCGACGGATGGTTGGCGATGATGAGTTGGCCGGGCTGGCCGAGTCGTTCCGCGCCGTCGATGTGGAAATCCAGCACGCGCGTGCGATACATGAATTGCATGTGCAGGTAGAACGCGCCGCCGATCGCCGCGCGCGCGCGATGTCGTCGCGTGATGGCATCGCCAGGCAGCAGCGCCAGCAGCGGCAACACCAGCACGCGCAGGATCAATCCGCCGATGCCGAAAAAAAAGAAACTTGCGCCGGTGGCAAACAAGCGCCACAGCCACGCGTCACGACGGCGAGTCAGCGGGTACGCTGCCACTTCCATCGGCGTGTCTTCCATACATGCTCCAGTGATGTCTGGTCAGTCTGCAAGGCTCGCAGAAAATCCAGCGCGTGCGGCCACGCGCAGGGCGCGCCATGGCTGTCGTGTCTTTCCAGTTGCAACTCCCAGCACGCATCCGTGGAAGAACTTTCACTGGATGCAGCGCTCCCCAATCGCAGTGCCAGAGCATACGAGAATGGCACGTCGTCGATCCACTGCGTGTATGCCGATGGCGGCATTTCTTCGGCGATCACCACCAGCACGGACGCAGCACCGGCAGCGAGATGCGTGGACGCTTCGACTAGCGCGTGCTCGAACGTATCGGCTTCCCCGGCAATCGCCACTGATTCGCCGCGTTGTCCGCGCAGAATCGACCACTGCCCCGCGATGGCGTTGTGCACCGACAAGCCGAATTGCGTCGGCGAGAGCGGTTGTTCGTCGGTGACGTCGCCGAGTAGTGCGAAGGTGCGCGTGGTTTCGCCGTGACGCGATGCGAACACGAACGGCAGCTGTTCATCTTCGCCACACAATGGCGAGGCGACTTCCATCGTCATGCGCGCCAGCCGGCTCAGCCGACGACGCTGCATCGGCGGAAGCGACAGGCATTCCGGCTGCTCCTGCTGATCAGGCACGACATGTGGTGCCTGCGCCCACGTTTGCCACGCCGACGACGTGTCGAGCCCCGGTGCCCAGGCGCGCCACTGCTCGATGCGAAGATGAATCACGCGACTTCCGTGTCATGCGCGTCGCGACGGAACATCAACGCCGCACAACTGCCGCCAAAGCCGAAGTTGCTCGACAGCACGCTCTCGACGGGACGCTCATGCGTGCGAGTCACCAGCGGCGCTGAGGCGAATGCGGCATCCACCTCGATGACCGGACTGCCGGCCGCGACGAAACCGTGTTGCATCATCAGCAGGCTGGCGATGGCGTCGAGTGCGCCGGCGGCGCCGGGCGCGTGTCCGCTCAATCCCTTGATCGACGACATCGGTGGCACGGTGGCTCTGCGTTCGGCGAACACGGATGCGATCGCCTGCCATTCCTCGACATCGCCCAGCGGCGTGGAGCAGGCATGCGTGTTGATGTAGTCGGGAAGAAAACCGGCCTGATCGAGTGCCTGACGCAGCGCGCGCGCGATGCCATCGGCGCCGGGCCCGACGATGCTGGTCGGGTCGGTGCTCGCGCCGTAGCCGACGAGTTCGGCGATGAGGGTCGCGCCGCGCGCCTGCGCATGCGCGAGCGATTCGAGTACCAGCATGCCGGCGCCTGCCGCGAGTACAAAGCCATCTCGATCGCGATCGTAAGGTCGCGATGCATCTTGCGGTTGCGATGCGCTGGCGACGGATAGCGCACCCATTGCATCGAACCATGTCGCGGTGCCTTCGAAGAGTTCCTCGCTGCCGCCGGTCAGCACGAGTTGCTGGCGGCCGAGCTGGATCAGTTCCATCGCGTGGCCGATCGCCAGCGACGCGCTGGTGCATGCCGAACTTACCGTCTCCGCCACACCGCGGATGCCGAATGCATGGGCGAGCGTAGCGGACAACGCGCTGCTCATGCCGCGCGGCACAAAGAACGGGGAAAGTCGCCCGACACCCTTGTTGTGATACGCGTTGAGACCTTCCTCGTACACGCTCAGCGACGCGCCGCCGCCGACCACCAGGCCGCAGGATTCAGCTTGCAACGCTTCCGTCGACAGGCCGGCCTGTTCGATCGCTTCGTTCAACGCATGCCATGCGTACAGTACCGGCGGCGCAAGAAAACGGCGCAGCTTGCGCGGCGGTTCGGGCAGCGTTGAAATATCCACCGGGCCGCCGACGCGCGTGTTCAATCCGCGATGCGCGAAACTTTCCATCGCGCGCAAACCGCTGCGATCGTTGCGCAAGGAATCGAGCATCGCCGCGCGTCCGTTGCCGAGACAACTGACCACGCCCATGCCGGTCACCACGACGCGCGGCAGGCCGCGAGCGTCGAGCATGCGTGGCGAGATCGGCGAACGCGACGACATCAGCAGGCCCGGAAGATCAGCGACGTGTTGATGCCGCCGAACGCGAAATTGTTGTTCATCACGCAATCGGTCTGGATGCGCCGACCATCGCCGATGACGTGATCAAGTTCGGCGCATTCCGGATCGACGTCGACGAGATTGATGGTCGGCGCGAACCAGCCGTCCTGCATCATGCGGATCGCCCACCACGCTTCCAGCGCGCCGCAAGCGCCGAGCGTGTGGCCGACGTAACTCTTCATCGAACTGATCGGCACGCGGGCACCGAGTACCGACGCCGTGGCGTGGCTTTCGGCGATATCACCGCGATCAGTCGCGGTGCCGTGCGCGCTGACGTAGCCGATCGCCTCGGGCGCGAGCTTCGCGTCATCGAGCGCGAACTGCATCGCCACCGCCATCGTTTCGCGCGTGGGTTGCGTGATGTGCGTGCCATCCGAATTGCAGCCGAAGCCGATCACTTCGGCGTGGATCGTCGCGCCGCGCGCCTTCGCGTGTTCGTATTCCTCCAGCACCAGCGTGGTCGCACCTTCGCCGACGACGAGACCATCGCGCGCGCGATCGAACGGGCGTGGCGTGAGCGACGGTTCGTCGTTGCGCGTGCTGGTGGCGAACAGCGTGTCGAACACCGCCGCGCCGGGGCCGGAAAGTTCTTCGGCGCCGCCGCACAACATCATCGTCTGCTTGCCGTGCTGGATCGCTTCGAAGCCGTAGCCGATCGCCTGGCTGCCCGACGTGCACGCGCTGGATGTGGGAATGATGCGGCCCTTGAGGCCGAAGAAAACGCCGACGTTCACCGCCGTGGTGTGCGCCATCATCTGGATGTAGCTGGTCGCGGTGACGCCCTGCATCGAACCTGTTTCAAGCATTTTTCCGACCACGCGCACCGGTTCGATGCTGCCGCCGGACGAACCGTAGGCGACGCCCATGCGGCCATCGCGAATCGACGCATCGTCGAGCAGGCCGGCATCGCGCAATGCATGCTCGCTGGCGGCGACGGCGAGTTGCGCGACGCGACCCATCGAACGTGTGTGCCGACGCGGCCAGTCGGGCAATACGAAGTCATCGACCGGACAACCGATGCGCGAATTCAACGCATCGAAATAATCCCACTCGGGCATGCGCCGCACGGCGTTGCGGCCTTCGCGCAATCGCGCGGCAATCTGCGTCCATTCGTGGCCGAGCGCGGTGATGCCGCCCATGCCGGTAATCACCACGCGCTTCATTGCGGTTTCCTGAAAAAATAAATCGTCATCGCGCGGCTCCGCGCAACGGCAGGCTGGCCGGCACCATCAAGGCGGTGCAGCCGATGCCGAGCAACAAGGTCAAACCGAAATCGCGCAGTGCCGGCATCGAGCTCAGCGCGAGCAGGCCGAACGAGAGCAGCGCGGTAACCGCGGAGAGCAGCACGCTCGCATACATGGCGCCGGGCCGATGCGCCACGTGCGGCTCGCCTTCGAGCAGGAACACGGCGTAGTTCGCGCCGACGCCCAGCACCAGCATCATCGCCATCCAGTGGAACAGCGTCAGCGGCTGGCCGAGATAACCGAGCGCGGCCAGCGTGAGGCCGATGCCGAACACCGGCGGCACCAGCACGCGCGGCGCGCGGCGCAAACCGTAGCGCCAGCCGAACACCGGCACGATCAGCAGCAACGCCGCGAGCAACCACACGCTCGCGTAACTGCGATAGCGACCGAACAGATTGGAAACGCTGGCCGGTTTGTCGACCAGTTGCACACCGGGCAAGTTGGCCGCAGCCGCATGCAGCGGCGCGACATCGTCCTGTCCCTGCGGCAACACCAGCGTCGCGTAGCCGTGTGCGTTCTGGCCCATCCACAGATGACGGAACGGCGTGGAAATCGGCGAGGTCAGCCATTGCTGCAAATCGATCGGCGTACCCGGCCATGCAGCGAGATACGTGTCGATGGCGGAAGCGCGGAAGCCCGCATCGGTCAGCAATTTCCGCATGCGCGTGGCGTCGGACATCCACGGCGCGAGCAGCGCGCGGTCGGCGTTCTGCCGCTGCTGCGACGGCACCATGCCGGCGAGGCCGACCCAGTCCTGCATCTTTCCACTTTGCACGAGCACTTGCAGGCGCTGTTCGAGTGCTTCCTCGCGCTGCAGCGTCTGTTCGACGCTGTCGCCCTGCACGAGATAGAACTGGCTGCCGTTGCCGAGTCCGGTGATCGTGCGGATCTGCACTTCCTGTGCATCGAGCGCGGGCGGTGGTGCGATCAGTAGATGCACGTCGTCATCGTGTCGCAGTTTCCACCAACCCGGCACGGCCAGCAGCAAAAGCAGCAGCGCGATGATCCATCCGCGCCTGCCATTGCCGAAACGTGCGATCGCGTTCTGCATCGCCAGCGCCACGCGAACCAGTACCGGCGACAGTGGTTTGGACGGCCGTTGCAGCAACGCCGGCAGCAACCAGAACACGCTCACGCACGCGGCCAGCATGCCGCTCATCGCAAAGCACGCCATCTGTCGCAACGCCGGAAACGGCACGATGCCGAGCAGTGCGTAACCAAGCAGCGACGTGGCGAGCGCAAGCAGCAAGGCCACGCGTACCTGGCGAAGTCCCGCCCGCGGCTCCCATTGCGCGCCGGCATTCGCGCGCGCAGTGAGGTACTGGATCGAATAGTCCACCGCTTCGCCGAGCAGCGCCGCGCCGAACACCAGCGTGAGCAGATAAATCTGTCCGAACACCAGCAAGGTCATCGTGGTCGCGGCGATCACACCGACCGCGGTGGAAAGAAATGCCAGCAGCAACGGACCCGGCGAACGGAACGACCACAGCAGCAGCAAGGCGATGCCGATCGTCGACACCCAGCCGACCAGATGCACGTCGTGCTCCGCGCCGGCGCGCGCGGCCGCAGCGTAGAACACGGCGCCGGTGCGCAACAGCGTGGTGCCGGGATGATCGTGGACCATCGCGCGTTCGGCGCGATCGAGCGTGGCGAGCGCATCGCGTTGCACTGCGTCGTCATACGACGAACCGGCCAGCGTGGCGGTGACCATCACGTAAGTCTTGTCGTCGTGATGCGCCGTGAGCAGGTTGTCTTCCGGCAACAGCGGCGAACGGCTCCACGGTTGCTGGTCGAGCCAGTGCTGCAGGAAGCCGAACGGATCGTCCTGCAGCGAGGTGCCGACGCCGCTGGCGAACGGTTCGTTGAGATGACGCGAGAGCGCTTGCGCCGGATCGAATCCCGGCGCGGCGAGCGTGGCGCGATCGGCATCGGACAGCAACGTGAAGCGGTGCGCGAGATACGGCGCGACGAGTTGCTGCAGATCGAACGGCGGCAATTCCGCCAGCACCGAAGAAAATGTCTTGTCCGCGCTCAGCGCTGTGCCGAGTTCACGCGCCGCAGCTTTCGCGGCATCGTCGTCGGCATTCGATACCAGCAGCACCATGCGATCGCCGTTGGCGTGGGCGAGGCGTTGCACCGCGGCTTCGGCGAGCGGATCTTTCTCGGTGCCGGGCAACATCGCCAGCAAGTCGGTCTGGATCGGTATCGCGCCGCGACCGAACAGCAGCCACGCACCGAGCAACGCCACCGCCAGTGTCGCGACGGTGAAGAGGCCCGCACGCAGCCACAGCGACGATAATTTCATGGCAGGCCGAGCGCGCTCTTTTCGGGCGCGGTGAGCGTGCCGGCATCGCGCGTGTCGCTGAAACGAATGTCGGTCGCCGCGCCATCGTGCATGTCGATGCGGATGCCTTCAAGGAAAGTATCGCCGTCGAGTTCGATGCCGCTGAGAATGCGCGCGACACGCGACTGTTTGGGTGCGAAGTGCAGCGTCCATTTTTCGGCCGCGCCGCTCGCCTGTACATCGAACTGGCGCAGCACGTCGTCGGGCTTGCCGGCCAGCAGCGATTGCAGCATCTGCGACACCTGACTCACACCGCGCGCGTCGCGAATCGGTTGCAGCTCGCCTTGCGCATCGAGTCGCGCGGCATGGCTGCCGGTCAATGCGAGTGTTTCCTGGTATGGCTGCGCGGTCTGCCACAACATGCCGCGACCGAGCACGAACAGCAGTGTGCCGTGACTGACCTGCGGCTGCGCCAGCGCGGGATTCGAGCGTGTCTGCACGAACGAAGCGCGCACGCTTTGATGGTTGCCCAGGCCCGCCAGTACGCTCTTGAGCAGGTTGGGATCGGCATCGGCCGCGCGTGCGGCATGACCCGCACCGAGCGACAGCAGCAGGCAAAGGACGAAGGCAGTCATGCGACGCATGCGGTTTCCTCTTTTCGAAAGCGACGCCACAACAAGCCGGGCGCACGCGGCAGCATGCCCAGCAGCAGGCGGGTGTGCATCGCTGTGATGCGCAGGTTGTCGTGCAGCATGTGGAAATGCGACAGCCCGTTCTCGGGATAGATCACGTGCGTCGGCAGGTTGCGCACGGGCACGCCACGCCACAGCAATCGCACGGCGGCCTCGGTGTCGAAATCCATGCGGGCAGGGAAAGGCGCGCGCGCGATTTCCGCGCAGGTCGCGTCGAGCGGATACAGGCGATAGCCGCACATCGAATCGTCGATCGCCAGCGAAAGCGTTTCGATCCACACGCAGACATGCGTGAGGTAGCGACCATACAAACGTGCTTTCGGCACGCTGTCGTCGTAGACCGCGCGGCCGCAGATCATCGCCTGCGGATGGTTGCGCGCCTCCGCGATGAAGCGCGGCACATCGGCGGTGTCGTGCTGGCCGTCCGCGTCGATCTGCAGCGCATGCGTGTAACCCGCGTCGCGCGCGGCAAGCAGGCCGGCGGTGATCGCGCGTCCCTTGCCCTGATTCTGTGCGAGATGAAAAAGCGTGACGCCATCATTGGATGCGGCCAGCGCGTCGAGTACGACGCGGGTCGGTTCGTCGCTGCCGTCGTCCACGATCACCACCGGCAAGCCGTGTTCGCGCAGCGCCTGCACGGTGCGCGCGATGGTGTCCTTGTGGTTGTAGATCGGGATCAGCGCGCAGGGTGCGAAACGTTCAACCGTGGCTGGCATGAGACGCAGCCGCGCAACGTCAGCGGGCGAGCAGGGTGTGCACGGTGGCGACGACGTCGCCCACGGTACGCACGCTCTTGAAATCCTCGGGCTTGATGCGCATGCCGGTCATCTCCTGCACCTGGATTGCCAGATCCACTGCGTCGATGCTGTCCAGTTCAAGCTCGGTGAAAAGGTGAGCCGAAGGCGTGACCCGCGACGGGTCGATCTCGAAGGTATCGCGCAGGACTTCCCTGAGTCGATCCAGGATGTCCTCGTCGCTGATCCCTGCTGCCATCATCGTGCTCATAACTCGTCCACCTGCTTTTGTCCGGTCAATCCATGCGCTACGCGCCACGTTGGGGAAAGGCGCCTTCCGGGCGCAACAGCACACCGCGGTATGGCATCTCCTGATCCGACAACGGCTGGTTCCGATGTCGCGTGCCGGCTTGACCCGGTGTCCCCGCCAAGCGGGCCCCCATTTACCGCCTTGCCCTTATCAGGCAAAGGCTTACGCATGAACAATTCGTTGGGCAGTGTACCAGAATCGCTGGCGGCGTCAGCCACCGTACGGACGTTTCGCGCGTCGATGCGGCGTCCGCCGACACGAAAAAGCCGCCGATGGTCCGGCGGCTTCCCGAACAGCGCGAAACGATTTACTGACCGCGCATGCGGCCCTGGAAACGCGTGCCGCCATTGCCCATGTGTGGCAGCTTGATCTTGCCGATGGCGTTGATGCGCTCTTCGGCGAGTCGGTCCGCGGCCAGGTAGGTCGGCACGTTCTGGGTCTTGCTGATTTCGAAGATGCGCCCGAGGTTGTAGTAGATCGTGCGCATCATGCGCATCGCGCGCTCGCGGTTGTAGCCGTCGATCTCCAGCGACACGTTCATCACGCCGCCGGCGTTCACCGCGTAATCGGGCGCATACAGCACGCCGCGCTTCTGCAGTTCGTCGCCGATCTCGTCGGTGGCCAGCTGGTTGTTGGCCGCACCGCAGATGATCTTGGCCTTGATGCGATCGATGGTCTGCGTGTTGACGGTGCCGCCCAACGCGCACGGCGAGTACACGTCGGCGTCGACGTCGTAGATCTCGTCCAGGCCCACCGCTTCGCAGCCCAGCTCGTCGACGCAGCGCTGCACCGCATCCTTGTTGATGTCGGTCACGAACACCTTGGCGCCCTGTTCGCGCAGCAGCTTGATGAACTCGCTGCCGACGTGGCCGGCGCCCTGCACGGCGTAGCTGTACTTGCCCACATCTTCGTTGCCGTGCTTGAACTGCAGCGCCGCCATCAAGCCCTGCAGTGTGCCGAACGCGGTGAACGGCGACGGATCGCCCGAACCGCCGTGCACCTGATGCACGCCGGTCACGTATTCGGTTTCGCGGAACACGTATTCCATGTCGTTGACGTCGATGCCCACGTCTTCAGCCGTGATATAGCGGCCGTTGAGCGAATTGACGAAGCGGCCGAACGCGCGGAACAGCGCTTCGGACTTGTCCTTGCTCGGATCGCCGATGATCACCGCCTTGCCGCCGCCCAGGTTCAGACCGGCCACGGCGTTCTTGAAGGTCATGCCGCGCGACAGCCGCAGCACATCGTTCACGGCCTCCTGCTCGGTCTTGTAAGGCCACATGCGCAAGCCGCCGAGCGCAGGGCCCAGCACCGTGTTGTGAATCGCGATGATGGCCTTCAGGCCGGCGTCCTTGTTGTGGCAGAAGACGACTTCTTCGTGACCCGTCTTGGCGATGGTTTCAAAGATCATTGGAACGGTGACTCCATGGATTTATGGTGCCGGATGGCATCTACAGAGGTGACGGGCTGGGGATGGCCGCGTCGAGGTGGTGAAAGCCTGAAACTCGACGCCCCGACCGAGGCCGGGGCGTGAATCAAGGCGCGAAGTCTAGTACGTCATCCCCCGAATCGCTGACGCGGCGCAGCAAGTCGTGGCCGTACGGCGGATGCGCAAGAAAAAGCGCCGTTGCCGGCGCTTTTCGGTTCAACGGTGAGGCGAATGATCAGCGGCCCCAGTGGCCTTCGCGAAAACGCCAGCCATGTCCATTGCGAACCCAGTGAGCCGGTGCGTAGCGATAACCCGGACGCGAACGCACCCAGTAACCACCCGCCCAGACATGCCGGCCACCGGCCCAGCGCCAGTAGCCCGGCGCCCAGACGTAACCCACGCGCGGCGGCGGCACGCGTTCGAAACGCGGCGGTGGCGGTGCCACGCGAACGCCGACGTAGACCGGCATGGCGGTGGCGGGCGGCGTGTACGCGGCGGTCGCGAAACCCAGGCCGAGCCCGGCGAGCAGGGCCAGTTTGAGTGACGTGCTTTTCATCGATGGTCTCCCTCGTAGGCCGCGGGAACGCGGCGTGCAGGATTTAAAACGATGTCCGCTGCAACCAGTTGACCGGCGCGCAACGGCTCGATTCAGTTTGCAGCCACGTTGGCGACGCAGCTCGCGATGGCGGTCATCGAGTTAAAAAAAATCCCCGAGCGTCAGGATCGACGTCGGGGACACAAGGGTTCACGTGTTTCAGAGGTTGAGCAATGACAGCTACGGCGAATTCACTTGGCCTTGGAAGCCGGTGGAGCGTTCACGAAACCGCGCCAGGCGATCAGCAGGTTTGTCGCGTTCACTGAGCCCAGGCCCGACGCAAAACTCCAGCCCGCTTGCGCGCTGTACGCCTTGGTCTGCGGCGAGTAAGGCTTGGTGGGATCGAGTGAGGTGAGCCCCTCTTGCGTATTGAATCCGTTGATGACGGTCGTGGCGTAGAAATAGCAGTTCGGTGTCGCCAGCGGCGCGCCGGTCACGTAATCGATTTCGCCGTCGTAGTGATAGCACTGGGTGGAGTTGGAACCGCGCGTCACGTTGTGGAACACGCAGCTCGCGGTGCCATTGGTACCGTTGTCGGCGCTGCATGCCGCGAGGCTCGCCGGTGCCGTGCCGCTCGCACTGCCGTATTCCTGTTGTGCGAGTGCATACAGCGTCGGTGCCGCATTGCCCTGATCCGCGGGCAGGCCGCGCATGGCGATGCCCTGGTCGATCAACGCCTGGATGCCGGCGAACATCGGTGCGGCCAATGACGTATCGGCGTTCACTGCTACAGACCCGTTGAATCCCGGGGCGCAGGGATAGGACTGGGTGCAAATAACGGTGCCGGTATCCCTGCCGTACGAACCGCCATAGAGCGCCACGTCAGGAATATCGCGCGACTGATCCTGCGCGGTGTTGTGCACGAGCCGTTGCCATGCGGGCTTGGCGTCGAACACGGATGCACCGCCGTTGGTGCCCTCGGAAGTGATGTACTTGCCGGCCGGATCCAGGCTCAAACGGAATTTGCAGAAGCTCACCACGTCGGAGAATCCGTACGCTTTGGCGGCTACACCGTTGCCGCAGGAATCGTTCCACGGAATCTCCGGCACGTAACTCAGTGCCGTGCCGTAATTGGCGCCGGGCGTGCTGCTGAAATACTTGCTGGTGGTGCCGTCAAGTTCGTCGGCCAGATCGGTGCCGCCCACCGCTGTCACGTTCGGTGACGTAGCGATCGAGCCGCTCGTCAGCCCTGCGCCGGTGATGGGTTGAAAGTAGAATTCCGGGCTCGAGCCATTGCCTGTGCCGGCAAATATCGAGATGCCCTCTGCATCGGCCTGCGCAGCCATCACATCCATGCCCATCTTGCTCGCGCTGTCGGTCTCGTCTTCGCCATACGAGATGCTGAAACTCATGATGTCGGGTCGTGCATCGCTGTTGACGAGGTTGGTCGAAGCGATGAAAAAGCCCTGATAGATATTGGTGCTCGCGGGCATGAAATTGCTATTGAGTGCCGAACAATTGGCCACCCAGATGTTCGCGCCCGGTGCCATGGCCGTGGCCCACTCTGAATCTTCCGCCGCGGAAATGCTGTCTGTAGGGAACAGAGAATCCTGGTCGGTGCAGTTGTTCATCGTGCCGACCTGCGGTTGGAACTCTTTATACGTGCCGCCGTACTGGGTCAGGTTGAACTGCGAAACGAAATTGCTCCAGTCGCCCGATGCCGGGCTGCCCAATTCGATCAGCGCGATGGTTATGCCCTTGCCCGTCACGCCGTTGGTGCGGATGGTCGAGAGGCCGTACATCTTCACCACATCGTCCGGCACCAGTCCGCGCAGGCCGTAAAGACCGGTCGAGCCGACCGTTTGAGGGTGCGATGTCGACGCCGTCCCGTCCTTCGGTACGAAGCGGTGCGTGGCTGCGTTCCATGTCGTCTCGACAGGCGTCGTCTGCTGCGGTTTCGGCTGCAGATTGTGAAGGCCGATCACGCCGGCGATCACCGGTTGCAGCGCAGCGGGCACGCTGATGTCGGTGGCGTTCGCGATGCCGGTTTCGCCATGCACGGTGTACAGCTTTTCCTGCGTGTGGAAGGCGAGATTCACCTGGCCTGCGGTGCCGCTGAAATCGATCTGCGTCTTGTTCGGGTAGACACCGTTGACCTTGAAACCCTGCGAGGTCAGCCACGCGGTCACGGCTTCCACATCACTGTCGACGAGGCCGAATGCCTGCCCGTATTGCGCCGGCGTAAGCCACTGGTGGAAACGCGCCGATGCCGGGTCGTGCTGCTGGCTGATGAGCGTTTGCAATTGCGCGGTACGCACGGCGCTCGGGCGCAGCATCAGTTGCAGATGGCTCATCGGCGTGGACGCATCGACGTTATTGCCGGCGACGGCTGCCGTGATCTGCACCGGCCGCGAATGGGGCAGCGTGGCGATCGCGTTGTTGTTGATCGTCTGGCTGACGCGTGGCGCTTCCGCCGTGTTGATGCCCGCCAGTGCGTTCGCGCCTGTCGATGCGGCGAACGAACCGGCCGATGTCGCGGCGAGTGCCGCTGCGATGGATGCGCGCAACATGAAATGACCGTTCTTCATGGGAATTCCTCGAAAAAAATCAAAGCGGAAAAAGTTCTGCGCTGGTCGTGACTGCGTGATGCGGCGCCGACGACGAACGCCATCGGCGCTTCGACATCACTGCGGTGACGCAGGCGGTGCGTTGACGAAAGCACGCCAGGCGATCAGCAGGTTGGTGCTGTTCACCGAACCCAGGCCCGCAGCGAAACTCCAGCCCGGTTGTGCCGAATACGCTTTCGTCTGCGGCGTGTACTGCGTGGTGCTGAGCGAGGTGAGGCCGATCTGCACCGCCTCCTGAGCCGCCGTGCCGAAGAAGTAGCAATGACCGGTGAGTAGCGTCGGCGCTTCCTGCAGGCATTCGGTCGAGATCGAACCGCGCGTCACGTTGTGGAACACGCAGCTGCCCGTGCCGGTGTTGCCGTTGTCCGCATTGCACGCGGCGAGACTCGCCGGCACGGTGCCGCTGGCGCCGCCGTACTCCTGCTGCGCCAGCGCATACAGCGTCGGTGCCGCGTTGCCCTGATCAGCTTGCAGGCCGCGCATCGCGATGCCCTGGTCGATCAGCGCCTGGATGCCCGCGAACATCGGCGCCGCCAGCGACGTGCCGCCTTCCAGCTGCGTCGGCGTGGTGAAGTTGGGCGCGCACGGGTAGTACGCCGTGCAGATCACCGCGAACGTCGCATTGCCGTAGGAGCCGGCGAACAGCGCCACGTCCGGCACGTCGCGCGACTGATCCTTCGGCGCGTTGTAGATCGTGCGCTGCCATGCCGGCTTGCGATCCACCGACGAGGGTCCGCCGCTGCCGGCCTCGGAGCTGAGGTAGTAGCCGTCCTGATCGAAGTTCAGCAGGAACTGGCAGAACGCCGGCGCGCTGGAGAAGCCGCCATACATCACCTTGGCCGCCACGCCGTTGCCACAGGATTCGTTCCACGGAATTTCCGGCACGTACGCCAGCGCGGTTCCGTAATTGGTGCCGGCCGTGGTGCTGAAGTATTTGCTGGTGGTGCCGTCGAGCACGTCGGCGGTGTCGGTGCCACCGACGGCGGTGACATTGGGCGAGGTCGCGAACGCGTTGGCGTCGATGCCGTCGCCATTGATCAGGCGATTGTTGAAACTCGGGTTGGTACCGGAGTCGCCGCTGGAGACGAACACCGAAATGCCTTCGGCATCGGCTTGTGCCCACATCGCGTCGATCGCCGCCTTGCTGGCGCTGTCGACCTTGGTTTCGCCGAAGCCGTAGCTGGCGCTGATGATGTCCGGGCGCGCGTCGCCGTTGATCAGGTTGTTCGCCGCCATGTACACGCCGCCGAAGAAGTTGGCGTTTACCGGGTTGCCGCTGGCGTCGTAGTCGGAGCACGTCGCCACCTGAATATTCGCGCCGGGCGCGATCGCGGTGGACCATTCCGCATCGAGCAGGGTTTCGGTGTAATCATCCTGGTAGCCGTAGAGCGTGTCTTCGTCCAGGCAGTTGTTCATCGTGCCGATCTGCGGCTGAAACTGTTTGAATTTGCCGCCATACGTGCCGAGGTTGAATTGGGCGACGAAGTTGTCCCAGTCCGACGGCACCATGTCGCCGTCTTCGACCACCGCGATGGTGATGCCCTTGCCGACCACGCCGTTGGCGCGGATTTTCCCGATGCCGTACATCGCGACCATGTCGTCGGGCACCAGCCCGCGCGTGCCGCTTTCGAACGTCACCGCCAGGGGGTTCGGTTTGGATGTGACCGGCGCGGCCTTCGCCTGCTTCACGGCGAAGCGATGCGTGGCGGCATTCCAGTTACCGACTTTGGCGGCCACGTGCTGAGGCTGCGGGCGCAGGTCGTTCAATCCGAGTACGCCGCTGACAATCGGGCTCAGCGCGCTTGGCACGCTGATGTCGGTGGCATTGGCGATGTGTTCTTCGCCGTCGATCCGGTAATGCGTTTCGCGCGTGCGGAATGCGAGGTTTACCTTCGCCGTAGTGCCGCTGAAATCGATCTGCGACTTGTTCGGGTAAACGCCGTTGACCTTGAAGCCCTGCGAGGTCAGCCACGCAGTGGCCGCGGCGATGTCACTGTCGGCCACACCGAAAGCCTGGCCGTACTGCTGCGGCGTCAACCACTGATGGAAACGCGCAGAGGCGGGATTGTGCTGCTGGCCGATCAACGTTTGCAGCTGCGCGACGCGCAGCGCGCTGGGCCGCAAGACCAATTGCAGATGGTTCATCGGCATGGCGCCGTCCACGCTGTCGCCCGGCACGGCGCTCGCGAGCAACCCGAGGTGCGTGTTGCGCAAAGTCGACACGACGTTGCCATTGACGGCTTGCGTGACGCGCGGCGCTTCCGCCGTGTCGATGCCTGCGAGAGCCGAGGCGGATGCCGTGGCGGCGAAAGAGCATGCCGATGCGGCGGCAAGCGCTGCCGCGATGGACGCACGCAGCATGAGATGACCGTTCTTCATGAGAAACCCTCGAAATCAGACTGGAAAAAAAATCGAAAACGTTGCGGATGTTTCCCGTGCGTTGCGCGCACTTCCCCGTGCCTTGGTGGCATCCGGCCAACAAGGAAACTGCATGCGATCCGATGGCATCCGGCAAGGAGATGTCGTGAGTCGGACGAGTGGCGCGGAGTGAAATCCTCCGCCGGCCTGCGTCCGAACAGTCCGCTCCCGACTGCCCGTCGACAGTATTGGCAAGGCCGTGATGCGCACAATAGACAACGGTGGTTGATTTCTCCCATTGGGAGATATGCGCCAACTACCACCGATGCGTGCGGCCGAGCTTCAGCGCGTTGGCAGCGGCTCGTCTTTTCCGTGCGCGTAGACCCAGCCGTGCGGGTAGGTATCCAGCGCCGCACGCCAGCCGAGCTGGAAGCGCGTGCGCGTGCCGGACGACTTCATCAATTCGGCGATGCGACGGTTCAAGGTGGTGGCAGAGATATCGGCCTGATACGCGATGGCCTTGTCGTTGAGGCCCGCAGCCAGCAGCGGTATCAGTTGTTCGGCCGCTTCCGAAAGTCGTGGCGTCGGCTTGCCGACTTCGAGCTTGCCCGAGCGCGTGATCACCATCGGCGTGGCCTGATCCCAGATCAGTTCGAACAACGCGCACAACGCATCGAGCAACGCGCACGAGCGCACCAGCAAGGTCGGCCCGCCCTGGTCGCCGGTGTTCAAGGGGATGATGCCGATGCGTCGGTCGGCCACGAACATCTTGATCGGCAGCGTGGCGAAGGTACGTGCTTCCTCGCCGCGCTCCATGTCGAGCCGCAGTGCATCGAGCGAACCGGGCAGGGCCAGATAACCGGCGTCGGAGATACTGCGGATGCGCACGCCCGGGCGCATCTCTTGCTTGTTGATGAGTCCGGGATACAACAATGGCGCGCACTGGAAACCGAATGCCTCGTGCTGGATCGTCTGACGAAGCTGCAGCAGCACCTGGCCGAGCGCGCTCGGGCTGGTGATCACTTCGACGATCTGCTCGCGATCATGCGTGCCGGCTGGACTCACCTGTTCCTTCAAATCCGGAATCGTCAGGCGCGCGCGTTCGAGCACCGCCTGTCGCTGGCTGACCAGCGCTTCCACGGCGAGCTCCGGTGGCGCAGCGATGTAGCGCGGCGGTCGTTCCGGCGAATGGGTGGCAAGGCCCTTGATCTCGATGCTGTCGAGCAGCGACTGCATCTGCACCAGCGGCAGCGAAAGCAGATGGGCGATGTCTTCGGCCGTGGCCATGCGATGGCCGAGAAGGGTTCGGTAAGCGCGCTCTTCCATTTCGCTGATGCCGAGCACTTCCAGCGGCCTCGGGGTGTCGGTTTCGACGTGGTGCGGATTCATTGCATCTCTCGACAGGCGGATGGACCGGTCGGATGGCGTGAAGCCCTCCGACACATTCCGCGGGAGTGCGATGGTTGTCCCCCGGGATGGGCGCCGTCCCTGCGCCCGGATTCAGCCTAACAAGAAGCGTCGCTCACGGCGCGTCGCCAACGTGTTTCGCGCAGACGAAAAAAAGCCCCTGGCTTGGGAGCACCAGGGGCACAAGGAAGAACCACAATCATTTCAACGCCGACCTTCAGTGCAGCGTTGACTCGCCGCGATTACGGCGCCTGCGGCGGAGCAGGCGGTGCATTCACCAGTGCACGCCAGGCGATCAGCAGATTGCGTGCGTTGACCGAGCCCAGACCCGAAGCGAAGCTCCAGCCCGGCTGGGCCGAATACGCCTTGGACTGCGGGCCGTATTGCGTCGGGTCGAGCGAGGTCATGCCGATCTGCGCCACGCCCGCCGCTTCGCCGAAGAAAAAGCAGTTCGGCGTGAGCACGGACTGGCTGGTTTCCTGGAAACACTCGGTCGAGTTGGTGCCGCGGGTGATGTTGTGGAACACGCAACTGTTATTGGCGGCGGTGCTGTTGTCGGCACTGCAGGCAGCGAGGCTGGCCGGCGCCGTGCCGTTGCGCACGCCGTATTCTCCGGCGGCGATCGCATACAGCGCCGGTGCGGCGTTGCCCTGGTCCTTCGGCATGCCGCGCATCACCAGTCCCTGATCGATCAACGCCTGGATGCCGGCGAACAACGGTGACGACACCGAGGTGCCTTCGGTCAGGTTCACTTCGCCGGTGAAGCCGGGCGTGCACCTGAAGTTCTTCGTGCAGATGATCTCGGCGGTGTTGCCGTCATTCGAGCCGGCGAACAACGCCACGTCGGGCACGTCGCGCACGCCGTCTGCTGCCGTGTTGAACACCTGCTTCTGCCACGACGGCTTGATGTCCACCGTCGACGCGCCGCCGGTGCTGGCGGTGAACGACAGGTAGTAGCCCTGCGGATCCACCGACAACAGGAAAGCGCAGTACGCCGGCGCGCTGGCATAGCCGGCGGCCTTCGCCGCCACGCCGTTGGCGCAGGATTCGTTCCACGGAATTTCCGGCACGTAGCCCAGCGCCGTGCCGTAGACCGCGTTCGGCGTCGGGCTGAAGAACCTGGACGTCGTGCCATCGAGCACATCGACCAGGTCGGTGCCGCCGACCGCGGTCACGTGCGGCGAGGTCGCGAGCGAATTCACGTCGAGCCCGACGCCATTGGTGACCGGACCCCAGTCGCCGCTGGACACGAACACCGATGTGCCTTCCGCATCAGCCTGCGCCCAGAGTGCATCGACCTCGGCCTTGTCGACGTCGGTGGTCTCGCTCTCGCTGAAACCGAAGCTCGCGCTGAGGATGTCCGGGCCCGCGTACTCCTCGCCGAACTCGCCGATGGTGATCGAATTCACCAGGTTGTTGGCGGCGATGTACATGCCTTCGTAGATGTTCGGAATCGGTGGCAGGCCGGCCGGCGGATCTTCCACCCAGACATTCGCGCAGGCCGCGTCGATGATGGTCGCGCCCGGCGCGATCGCCGTGGCCGACTCGACGTCGATGGCCGACTCGATGTCGTCGTCCGCGCCGAAGATCAGCGAGTACGGCTTGATGCAGTTGTTCAACGTGGAGTCGTTCAACTCCGGTTGTTCGTAGGTGAACGTGCCGCCGTAGCTGCCGAGGTTGAACTGGCTTACGAAGTTGTTCCAGCCGGTCGCGGACATGATGCCGGTCTCGACCAGTGCGATGGTGATGCCCTGGCCGGTAACGCCGTTGCCGCGAATGGTGGACACGCCGTACATCGTGGCGAAGTCATCCGGCACCAGCCCCCGCACGCCGCTCGTCTGCACCGCCTGCGGCACCGGTACCTGCGATTTCGCGGTGGATGTCGAAGTCACCGGCAGATCAAAGCGATGCGTCTTCGCGTTCCACTTGCCGGTGCGCGCCGGTTGCGCCATCGGCTTCGCGCCGTAGTTGCTCAGGCCCATCACGCCGATGATCACCGGCTGCAAGGCCTTCGGCACGCTGATGTCGGTGGCGTTGGCGATGTAATCGGCGCCATCGATCTGGAAGTGCTGCTCCTGCGTGTGGAACGCCTGGTTCACTACGCTCACCTTGCCGCTGAAATCGATGGTGCGGTTGTTCGGGTAGACCCCGTTCACCGTCAGCCCCTGCGACTTCAGCCACGACGCGACCGCGTTGACGTCACTGTCGAGCACGCCGAAGGTTTTGCCGTATTGTCCCGGCGTGATCCATTGATGGAAGCGCGGCGATTTCGGATCGTGCTGCTGCTCGATCAGCGATTCGAGTTGCGCGCGACGCAGGGCGCTCGGCTGCAGCACGAGCTGCAGGTGATCCATCTGCATCGCGTTGTTGACCAGCGCCTTGGGCGTGGCGCGCGACAGCGATGACGGATGCGTATGGACGAGCGTCGACACCACGCGCGCGTCGATCGTCTGCGCGACGCGTGGCGATTCGGCGGTGTTGATGCCGGCCAGCGCGTTGGCGTTCGGCCTGGCGGCGAACGAGAGCGCGGGTACCGCGGCAAGGGCTGCGACGATGGACGCGCGCAGCATGAGGTGACCGTTCTTCATGGGAATCCCCCGAACTTCAAAGTTGGAAACGCAAAGAGAGTGGCTCGATCCGTCGGACCGCTGGCGCGTCGAAGCGCCAGCGGTCGTGCCGGAAACAGGTAGTCGGCGTGTCACGGTGCCGGCGCGGCCGGTGGCGCGTTGACGAAGCCGCGCCAGGCCATCAGCAGGTTGGTGGTGTTCACCGAACCAAGGCCGGTGGCGAAACTCCAGCCGGGCTGTGCGCCGAACGCCTTGTTGATCGGGCTGTACGTGGTCGGCGTGATGTCGGTGGTGGTGAGGCCGATCTGGATCTCGCCGTCGTCGACCGCGCCGAGGATGTAGCAGCCGGTGGTGATGTCGAACTCGTCGCCATAGCACTCGGTGGAGATCGAACCGCGCGTCACGTTGTGGAACACACAGCTGGCGGTGCCGTCGTTGCCGTTGTCGGCGTTGCACGCGGCGAGGCTGGCCGGCGCGGCGCCGGTGGCACCGCCGTATTCCTGGCTGGCCAACGCGTAGAGCGTCGGCGCTGCATTGCCCTGGTCGGCAGGCAGGCCGCGCATCGCGATGCCCTGATCGATCAGCGCCTGGATACCGGCGAACATCGGCGATGACAGCGAGGTGCCACCTTCGAGAATCGTCGGCGTGGTGAAGTTCGGAGAGCACGGATAGGCGGCCGTGCACAACACCACGGCCGTGGCATTGCCGAACGAACCGGCGAACAGCGACACGTCAGGCACATCGCGGGATTGGTCGGCCGCGGCGTTGTGCACCTGTCGCTGCCACGCCGGTTTCAGATCCACCGCGGACGGGCCGCCGCTGCCGGCTTCGGAGGTGACGTACTTGCCGAGCGGGTCGTATTTCAGGCGGAACTGGCAATACGCCGGTGCGCTCGGGAACCCGCCGTAAACGACTTTGGCAGCGACGCCGTTGCCGCACGATTCGTTCCACGGAATCTCCGGCACGTAACCGAGGGCGGTGCCGTAGACCGCATTGTTGTAGGTCGGGCTGAAGTACTTGCTGGTGGTGCCGTCGAGCACATCGGCGGTGTCGGTGCCGCCGACGGCGGTCACGTTCGGCGAGGTCGCCAGGGCGTTGGAGTCCACGCTCGCGCCGAAGATCACGCTGTTGTTGAAGCTCGGGTTGGAGCCCGAATCACCGGTGGACACGAACACCGAGATGCCTTCGGCATCGGCCTGCGACCACATCACGTCGATCGCCAGCTTGCTCGCGCTGTCCACGTAATTTTCGCCATAGCCGTAGCTGGCGCTGATGATGTCCGGACGTCCGCTGGTCGCATTGATCACGTTGCTGGCCGCGATGAACACGCCGTCGAAGAAATTGCTCGACGCGGGGTTGAACGTGCTGTCGTAGTCGGAGCAGGCCGCGACCTCGATGTGCGCGCTCGGCGCCATCGCCGTCGCCCATTCCGCGTCCAGCACCGTCTCGATCGATTCGCTGCTCGCATCGGTGCCCAGCACGCCACCCGGATCGAGGCAGTTGGTGACGCCCGTGGGCGGTGCCGGCTGGACCTGCGAGAACGTGCCCCCGAACCCGCCGAGGTTGAACTGGCTCACGAAGTTGGTCCAGTCCGTCGGCACCATGCCGCCGTCTTCGACCACCGCGATGGTGATGTTCTTGCCGGTCACGCCGTTGTTGCGGATGGTCGACACGCCATACATCTTGGCGAGATCGTTCGGCACCAGCCCGCGCGTGCCGCCCTGGAACGGCACGGCCAGCGGACCAGCCTTCGCCGTTTCGGTATCCGGCAACTTGAACTTGTGCGTTGTCGCGTTCCACCTGCCGGTACGCACCGGGCTGTGCATCGGCTTCGGGCGCAGGTCATTCAATCCAGCGACGCCCGCCACCACCGAACGCAGTGCGCTTGGCACGCGAATATCGCCGGCATTGGCGATGTGGTCTTCGTTGTTGAGCGTGTAGTGTTTTTCCTGGGTCTGGAACGCCGCCTTGATCTGGCCGGCGGTGCCGCTGAAATCGATCTGCAAGCGGTTCGGGTACACCGTATTGACGGTGAAGCCCTGTGCGGTAAGCCATGCGGTGACGCTGGCGACATCGCTGTCGACCACGCCGAAGTTCTGACCGAACTGCTCGGGCGTCAGCCACTGATGGAAACGCGGCGAAGCCGGATCGTGCTGTTGCGCAATCAGCGTCTGCAGTTGTGCGGTGCGCACGGCACTCGGGCGCAGCACCAGTTGCAGGTGATGCATCGGCGCGGCGTCGGCCACGTTGGCGCCGGCGGAAAGTTTCGCCAGTAATGCCAGGTGGGTTTGCGGAAGCGTCGATACCGACTTGCCGTCGACAGCCTGCGTGACGCGCGGTGCTTCCGCGGTGTTGATGCCTGCCAGCGCGGCGGATGCCGTGGGTGCACTGGCGAAAGACCATGCCGGTGCAATGGCAAGCGCCGTCACGATCGATGCACGCAGCATGAGATGACCGTTCTTCATGAGAATCCCCTTCGTAGTTCAGAACCGAAAAAAACCTAGACCCGCCGTATTGCGTCGCCACTCGTTCTGTTGAATCTCCATGGGCATCTGGCCATTGACGTCCGGCTTCATCGTCGCTGCATGAACCTGCGCGCCGGCCCTCGCCACGGCGTCCTGCCGATCCATGGTTTTGCTTGCATCCCGGCACAGGCACGCACGCTCCCGTCCCTGCGGCATCCGTCGCGGGGTCATGCGGGAAGGTGGTCCAGGGAATCTCCCTCAATGCTCCGGAAGCGGCTCGCCGAATCCAGCGGCGGCATCGTGTTCAGGAGACTTCAGTACGACTCTGCCAAGCACATCTATCGAGCCGGAGTATTGGCGCGTGCGTCGGATCGGCGCAATGGCAATCGATGGCGAGTTTTGCCCAAGAGCAAAACTCGCCATCCACTTTTCGCGGTGCTGCAGTGTTGCTGTGCCGTCTGGTTGGTTTGGACGCCCAGACGTCTTTTTGATGACGGCCCGATGACCGCCTGATCAGGCCTTGGTCAAGGTTTGTCGATGGTCGATACGTCCGCGTTGCCGTTAGTCAGGCTGCGCGGAAAAGCCTCTAGCGCCGCGCTCCAGCCCAGCTGGAACCGCGTGCGCGCGTCGAAACGTTTCATCAGTTCGGACACGCGCCGCGTCAGCGTGGTATCGGAAATCCCGGCTTCGTGCGCGATGGCCTTGTCGTTGAGGCCAGCGGCCAGCAGCGGGATCAGTTGCTCGGCCGCCTCGGACATCCGCGGCGACGCCGTACCCATTTCCAGTTCGCCGCTACGCGAAAACCCGATCGGCGTGGCGCGTTCCCAGATGATGTCGAACAACGCGCATAGCGCATCCAGCAATGCGCATGGCCGCACCAGCAGGATCGGTCCGTTCGGATCGGCGGCGTTGAGCGGAATCACGCCGATGCGCCGGTCGGCGACAAACATCTTCACCGGCAGCGTGGGAAAGATCCGTGCCTCCTCGCCCATCGCAGTGACCAGTCGCAACGATTCCACTGCGCCGGGCAGGTCGAGGTAACTGGTGTCGGAGATGCTGCGGATGCGGATGCCCGGCCGCATGGCTTCCTGGCGTGCGTCGGTCAGCATCGGTGCGCGCTGGAAACCGAATGCCTCGGTCTGCAGCGTCTGGTGCAGCTGCATCAATATCTGTCCGAGCGCGGCGCGGTTGGTGATCACCTCCACGATCTGCTCGCGCTGGGTCGGGCCGGTGCTGTTGCCGGCCTGTTCCTTCAACTCCGGAATCGTCAGCCGCGCGCGTTCGATGTCCGCCTGGCGACGGCTGGCAAGCGCTTCGACGGCGAGCTCCGGTGGCGCGGCGATGTAGCGCGGCGGTCGCTCGGGCGAATGCGTGGCCAGGCCCTTGATCTCGACACTGTCGAGCAGTTGTTGCGCCTGCTGCAGCGGCAGCGAGATCAGGTTGGCGATGTCGTCGGCGGTGGCCATCCGGTTGGCCAGCAGGGCGCGATAGGTGCGCTCTTCCATTTCGCTGATGCCGAGCGCTTCCAGCGGTCGGGGGACACCGTTTTCGTTGTGCAGCGGATTCATGGTGTTTCTCGTGTATCGGTAGAGCCAGAAGGGGAGATGGGGCCGGCGGGGCGTCAATCCACCGGTCAGGCTGGCAGGCGACTGCGCTTCCCGCAACTTTTCGGGGCGCACAATGACCATCCGTCCGCAGGTTCCGTACGCGCCGGTACGTCGGCGCATCGCGCCTGCGCCGGCCAGCCACTAGAATCGCCCGGTTCAGCACACGATGTCGGAGTTGCCATGAGTTCGCCCGCCAAGCACGTTCCCAGCAGCGACACGCAACACCAGAGCACGCCGCACGAAGCGGGTCCGCTGCGATTCGTCACCGCCGCCAGCCTGTTCGACGGGCACGACGCGGCCATCAACATCATGCGTCGGATCATCCAGTCGCAAGGCGCGGAGGTGATCCACCTCGGCCACAACCGTTCGGTGGAAGACGTCGTACGCGCGGCCTTGCAGGAAGATGCCGACGCCATCGCGCTGTCCTCCTACCAGGGCGGCCACGTCGAATACTTCAAGTACATGGTCGACATGCTGAAGGAACGCGGCGCCGGTCACGTGCGCGTGTTCGGCGGCGGCGGCGGCACCATCACGCCGGAAGAGATCAAGGAGCTCCAGGCCTACGGCGTCGAGCGCATCTATCACCCCAACGATGGCATGAAGCTCGGCCTCACCGAAATGATCGAGGACGTGATGCTGCGCGCCGGCAGCGCTGCGGCCAAACGCGCCGAGTCGGAGGACGGCGCCACGCCGACGGTCGACATCGACGACGAAATCTCCATCGGCCACATGCTCACCACCATCGAGGAAGGCCGCCTCGGCGACACCGAGCTTGATCACCTGCGCAAGCAATGGAAACTCGCGGGCTCGCAGACCCCTGTCCTCGGTCTCACCGGCACCGGCGGCGCAGGCAAGTCCAGCGTGGTCGACGAGCTGCTGCTGCGCTTCCTGCACGCGTTCCCCGAGATGCGCATCGCCGTGCTCGCAGTCGACCCCACGCGTCGCCGCTCCGGTGGCGCACTGCTCGGCGATCGCATCCGCATGAACTCGTTGAGGTCGCATCGCGTGTACATGCGCTCGATGGCCACGCGTCGCCAGCACGCTGCTACGAGTGTGGTGCTGCACGACTGCATCGATTTCCTCAAGAGTCAGCCGTACGATCTGGTCATCGTCGAAACCGCGGGCATCGGCCAGAGCGATTCGGAAATCGTCGACCTGGTCGATTTCCCCGTCTACGTGATGACCAGTGAATACGGCGCCGCCAGCCAGCTCGAAAAAATCGACATGATCGATTTCGCCGAGCTCGTGGTGCTCAACAAGTTCGACAAGCGCGGCGCCGAAGACGCGCTGCGCGACGTGCGCAAGCAGTGGAAGCGCAACCGCACCGCCTTCAGCATGAAAGACGAAGACGTGCCGGTGTATCCCACCATCGCCAGCCAGTTCAACGACCCCGGCGTCACCTGGATGTTCACCAACCTGTGCCGCCTGATGCGCGAAAAGCTGCACCTCGGCAACGCTGTAGGAGCGCACCCAGTGCGCGATCCGGCAGCGTCAGGCACCACGGATACAGCGATCGCCCACAGGGTGGGCTCCTACAAAAGCGGGCTCGACTGGAATCCCCAGCTCGACACCACGCTCAAGTCACCACGCGCCACCGTGCTCATTCCCGGCAACCGCGTGCGTTACCTCGCGGAAATCGCCGAGCAGGGCCGGTCGATCAACGGCAGCATCGCGCGTCAGGCCGAGTGCGCCAGCAAGGCGCAGCATTACTACGAGTCGCTGAAGGACATCGGCGACGACAAACTTCCGCGCGCGCTCGATCTCTACGACGGTGCCGATCTGCTCTCGCACATCGGCACCCATGCGCCGACGGCGGATCGCAGCCTGCTCACGCTGCGCCAGCGCTACAACGAGGCGATGAAGGAAGTGAGCAACGAGTCCGTGCACCTGTTGCGCGGCTGGCCGGCGCTGTACGAATCGGTCACCGCCGACGTCAACGAATACAAGGTGCGCGACAAGGTCATTCGCGTCGAGAACTACCGCGACTCGCTCAGCCACCAGAAAATCCCCAAGGTGTCGCCGCCCAAGTCGAAAGACTGGGGCGAGCTGATCACCTTCTTCGGCAAGGAAAACCTGCCGGGCCACTATCCGTACACCGGCGGCGTGTATCCGTACCGTCGCAGCGGCGAAGATCCCACCCGCATGTTCGCGGGTGAAGGCACGCCCGAGCGCACCAACCGCCGCTTCCATTATCTGAGCCAGGGTGGCGCGGCCACGCGTCTGTCCACCGCGTTCGACTCCGTCACGCTGTATGGCGAAGATCCCGCGCCGCGTCCGGACATCTACGGCAAGATCGGCAACTCCGGCGTCAACATCGCCACGCTCGACGACATGAAGAAGCTGTACTCCGGCTTCGACCTCACCGCGCCCAGCACGTCGGTATCGATGACCATCAACGGCCCGGCGCCGATGATCCTGGCGATGTTCATGAACACCGCCATCGACCAGAACGTCGAAAAATACCTGCGCGAAGACGATGCTCGCTGGCAGGCCGCCGAAAAGAAAATCGCCGACATCTACAAGAACGTGCAGCGTCCGCAGTACCACGGCGATCTGCCGAAGGGCAACGAAGGCCTCGGCCTCGGTTTGCTCGGCGTGTCCGGTGACGAACTCGTCGATGCGGAAACCTATGCGCGCATCAAGCAGCACACCCTGCAGAACGTGCGCGGCACCGTGCAGGCGGACATCCTGAAAGAAGACCAGGCGCAGAACACCTGCATCTTCAGCACCGAATTCGCACTGCGCATGATGGGCGACATCCAGCAGTATTTCGTCGACCACAAGGTGCGCAATTTCTATTCGGTGTCGATCAGCGGTTATCACATCGCCGAAGCGGGCGCGAACCCGATCAGCCAGCTCGCCTTCACCCTGAGCAACGGCTTCACCATCGTCGAGTACTACCTCGCGCGCGGCATGAGCGTGGACGATTTCGCGCCCAACCTCAGCTTCTTTTTCTCCAACGGCATGGACCCGGAATACACCGTCATCGGCCGCGTCGCCCGTCGCATCTGGGCGCGCGCCATGCGCGATCGCTACGGCGCCAGCCCGCGCAGCCAGATGATGAAGTACCACATCCAGACCAGCGGCCGATCCCTGCACGCGCAGGAAATCCAGTTCAACGACATCCGCACCACGCTGCAAGCCATGTACGCGCTGTTCGACAACTGCAACAGCCTGCACACCAACGCCTACGACGAAGCCATCACCACGCCGACCGAAGAAAGCGTGCGCCGCGCCGTGGCGATCCAGATGATCATCAACAAGGAACTCGGCCTCAACTTCAACGAGAACCCGTGGCAGGGCAGCTACGTCGTCGACGCACTCACCGACCTGGTCGAAGAAGCGGTCTATAAAGAATTCGAAGCGATCAGCGAGCGCGGCGGCGTGCTCGGCGCGATGGACACCATGTACCAGCGCGGCAAGATCCAGGAAGAGTCGATGTACTACGAGCACAAGAAACACGACGGCTCGCTTCCTCTCATCGGCGTCAACACCTTCCTGCCCAAAGACCACGGCGGCGAAATCGCCACCGAGATCGAACTGATCCGCTCCACCGAAGAAGAGAAGGGACAGCAGATCGCCAACGTGAAACGCTATGGCGAGGCGCGCAACGCGCTGGCGTCAGACAGCCTCAAGGTGTTGCAGGTGACGGCGCGGGATCGGCGCAATGTATTCGAGCAGCTGATCGAGGCGGTGAAGTACAACTCGTTGGGGCAGATCAGTCATGCGTTGTATGACGTGGGTGGGGAGTATCGGAGAAATATGTGAGTGCATCTAAGCAGCAGTCCAAAATGCCGGCATTCAAGGCGCAGTATCAGGCCGTACTTGATGCACGGCAAAAGCAATTTGATCTGCATTTCTCCAATAGCGATCTCATTTCATTACACGAGCGGGCACACGTCAGGTTATTAGACGTAGAGCGAGTAATTTCTTTAGCCAAACTTCGGCGAGAGTTCAAAATTTTTGAACTAGCGTTCAAATTGCTTGGAGATGGTTTATGTCAAGTGGCTTGTGCTAATTATAGATTGGCCTTCTTTTGTCTGCGTTCGTTTCTTGAGCTAAGTACGGCAGCGATAAAATTCTCAGCGTTCGAGTTTGAGTTGCGGCAGTGGGAGTCTGGCAAGCGAGATATTTTGTGGAATGGTTTGTGTAATGATGACACTGGCGTTTATTCGAGGAGCTTCGCTGCAGCTTTTTTTCCAATTCTTACAGACGAAACCAAGCACTACGCAGGGTTGGCCAATCGCGCATATCGTGAATGCTCAGAATATGTTCATGGCAATCCCAGCAGCCACGGGACTGATGTACTCGAGCCTGAGCGATCAAAGCGATGGTTCGAACTGTTTGACGCGGCGACGACATGCGTTTTTTACGGCTTCTTTGTCCGATATCACTCTGAAGTTGGTGCGGCTATTGCTGCAGATAGTGAGGCGGTCGCAGTGCTAGATGGCGAACTCGG
>NZ_LMUV01000011.1:168509-212472 GCF_009765755.1 Rhodanobacter sp. L36
ACAGAACTGGATCGAAGAGTTGTCGACGTGCTGAAAAGTCGATCCCCTGCAATTCTGGTAGGTAGTCGGGGGGTTGGAAAGTCATTTTTATTGAAAGTGGCTGCAAGTGAACTGAAGTCTAGTTTCGCGGAAGATCGTGTTCTTCCGGTGTATCTATCATTTGTAAGAAGCTCGCTGTTGGCGACTGATGACCCGATCAAGCTGAAGGCTTGGATGATGTCGAAGGTTGCCTCCGCGATTATCCGATCGGCAAAAAAGTTTGGGTTGTTAGACAAGCCATCTGCCGCCTTAACCATGCTTGCCGGAGGACGAACCAGTGCTTCAATTAACACTACTAGACTTGAACAGCTCGCCGAGGGTTTAGAGTCTGGTTGGAAGGATGAGGCGGAAACTTTCGACTTTTCAATGGTTCCGACGGCGGAGGACATAAAGGAGGCTGTTTCCGATCTTTGCGAAGATATGGGAGTTTCCCGCATTGCGCTTCTGGTTGATGAGGCGGCGCACATTTTCGTGCCTGAGCAACAAAGAACCTTCTTCACTTTGTTTCGTGATCTAAGGTCGCCTTTTCTAAATATGAATGCTGCTGTCTATCCAGGTGTTACACACTATGGGGAAGCATTCCAGCCTGTGCATGATGCGGAGTTCATTACGTTAGATCGCGACATATGGTCAGCTAACTATGTGACTAGTATGAAGGAAATGGTGGAGCGACAGGCGGAGCCGAAATTATTAAAAACTCTCCGAGAAAAGGGTGAGAACTTTACCATTTTGGCATATGCAGCTTCCGGAAATCCGCGACTTTTATTAAAATCTATTACGAAGTCACCCAATTTGAGTGCGGCTGAAGTTAATTCCGCAATTCGAGAATTTTATCGAGACCAAATTTGGAGTGAACATTCGCAGCTTGCGTCAGTTTATTCTGGCCATCGAGAGCTGGTGGATTGGGGGAGGAAGTTCATTGAATCCACCGCGCTTGCGTTGCTCAAATTAAGAAACGACGTGGCGATGGCTGCTGGCGGTAGAACGTCTCTTGCAATATGGGTGCATCGCGATGCTCCAAAGCGGGCGGTGCAAGCTCTTCGGATATTGCAATACACAGGGGTTCTAAAAGAGCATGCTTTGGGAATCAAAGCCACCCGAGGGGAAGTTGGCACTCGATATGTTGTCAACGTTGGGTGCGTATTAGCGGGGGAGTCGAACCCATCTCAGACGGGTCTCGCTATTGTTAAAGCAAGTGACCCCAGACGGATGGTTGAGTTCGGAGGAACGCAAGAGATATTTCAGTCCTTAGCGTTTATATCGTCTGATCAAGAGAGTACTAGCGTATCGGATGCACTAAAGCGGAGATTAAGTCGTAGTGTTCGTGAGCTCGATCTAACTGAGTGGCAGAAGGACAAGCTTGAAGAACTTTCGTTGACCAAGATTAGAGATGTGTTGAGCGCGCCAGATGATCGGTTGCAGCAGGCTTATTATGTTGGTCCGGCGCGGGCGAGGCAGATGAAAAATGCTGCGGAGACTTCTGTTTTGGAGTACTTGTCGGGCTAGGAGCACGTGAGCGCCTTTCTGAGCCCAAAAACGGGGTCAGGTTCACTTAAGACCGTTTGAATTTTCGCGTAAACGAGAAAAAATGGTCAGGGACAGCTTTTTGGAAGATTTCTTGCGAAATTCGGCAACAACGGGTCAGGTTTACTTATAGCCGTTTGAATCTTCGAGTGCTGGCCTATGAGAGGGCCGTGCGCCAGCAAGGCCGAGGAGGAAGTATTTGAGGGAGATTATTCCAAGTGGTTGAAATGTCCCTGAGCAGTTTCGCACTATAGGAAATTGTGATGATGGATGGATTTGATGGAACCTTGGTCGAGGACAACGGAATGAAGATCTGGAGTGTGCTAATTCCAGTTTTTGCGATTGCTGGTTGCATGTGGGGAGGTCTGACTGCAAGGACGCTTTTGGGGTTCCTCCTCAGCATCGCCGCTGGTTATACATCATGGTTTATGTTTGCTATATATATCGCCAATATGGTTGATTCGTGGCGATTGTCCGAAGGGAGTGTTGAGAACAGAATTAGTCGCGAAGTGGCGCGAGATTATATTGTTTCAGTAGTAGTTCTCCTATGCCTCGGAGTTGTCTATGTGTTTGCCGATCATAAGGTTACGGGAGATGATATTGACGTTGGTCTAGTCGGCCTTCCTTTTCTGGTGTCTGGGCTTGTGATCTCTTTGTCCTTAATTTTTATTACATGGAAAAAATATGGCCTGAAGTCATTGGCCTTGCTTCCAATACCTCTTATTATTATATTTGCTTTGATCATAATGCTTTCGCAGCTAATCATTGTTCTGAAGGGTGAGTTGGCGTCGTCGCAATCATTTTGGCTTCAGGTAACTCAAACAATGATATCTATTTCGATATATATGTGGGTCTTCAGGATATACTTTGCGATAAAGAATGACCTTCGCAGTATTGCGTCCCCCTTTATTGGTAGGTTAGGGAGAGCTTTGGGTCTAAGTCATGAACCTCCGCCGCTGCCTTAAAAATATCCGAAACAATACAGGGGTCAGAGTGCACTTTAGAAAACGGGGTCAGGTTCACTTACAGCCGTTTGAATTCGTGTGAGGCGAGTGGCGTGAGGGCTTGGCGCCGATAAATGGTTGCAAAACAAGCTAGCTGGGTCAGAGCCCGTTACCAAGAAGGTTTGGATCGGCTGACGCGTGTGAGGGGGAAGCCTGATGGGCGGGCTGGCGCAAATTCTAGCGAAAACGGGGTAAGGTTCACTTAATGGCACATACCGACGGATTAAGTGAGCTTGTCCCCGCTTGTAATTCTCTTTGCACAACGGCGGATTAATGTGGCTTTCGCTTCTAAGTTTTGGAGAAATGCATGGCCAAGTTGGGTATGGCTGGTATGCAGCCGAAGGGACTTCTAGTTGCTGCGGCAGAAGCTAGAGGCTGGGTGCTGTGTGTCGGCGCCGGAACATCGAATCCGGTTTTCCCCGATTGGCAAGGGTTGGTGGCTAAGCTTATCCTCCGAGACGATGACTTGGCGGCCACATCCGAGCTGGACTCACTGAGAAAAGCTTATCCGCCCGATGCTTTCATTCAAGCGGCTTTGAACCGTCTTGAGATGGATGAAGAGGAGTTTGCAAGGAATTTAGCTTCTGATCTTTACTTCGATGCCAAGGCATTGCTTCCGGCCGCTGCTTGGAAGACGTTCCTATCGGCGCTAAATGCCAGGCATGTGGGCGAGATAAGTCTAGCAAAATGGAGTGAATTTCTAGCGGTAATATCAGACCATTATCCTAATCTCACGGCGTATTCATTGGCGGATACCGTCGCGGAAGTTTTGGATACCGCAATAAAGCCGGCGGCAATTCTTTCTTTTAACGCAGAACCCTTGTTTGCAAGCCTCATTAATGCAAGTGCCGCCGTACGCTGGGGCGATTCTAGAACGACGGACGTGATTGACTACGTCACTCATGCCACTTCTAACCGAAAGCGAGGTCGTATTCCTTACGAATTTTGCCACGGTCTTCTGCCAGTGCCCGAAGCTAGGCGCCGGCCCGCTCTGAGCTCGGTGGATAAGTTGGTTTTTTCGGAAGGTGCTTACCTCCAGTTGGCCAACAATGCATATTCTTGGCAGGCAGAGTCTTTCATTCGCGCTGCCGCGCATCATTCAGTCGTCTTTATCGGATTGTCTCTGACGGACAGTAATATTCGTCGATGGCTATCTTGGGTCCACGCCCTTCGTCTGAAGGAATTATCAGAAACCGGTGCGCCGCCTGTTTCGACAATTCACTATTGGATTGCGAAGGAACCAGCACGCGATGTAGAGAAGCGCTGGACCGAGGCCCTGGTTGCTCACCTTGGCGTTCGTCTTGTTTGGGTAGCTGATTACTCTGACATTGGTCCGATGCTGCGACGTATGTTGAGCCTCGCGTAAGAAACAGGGGTCGGAGTGCACTTTAATTGCGCGAGGCCTATAGAAAGTCGACTCTGACCCCGGTTTCGCCCGTCGAATACGCGCGCGCAAAGAACTCGGCAAGAAGTCGTCCCGGTCGGGCGCGGTCGAAAAGGCGGGTTTCCCGACACGGATGTTCTCTGACTCATCGAGTAGATCAGCTCTTTTTTGCCGCTCGCTTGCCCACGCCCGGCATCACGGTAATCTGCTTCATCCACGCCACGATTTGGACTTCGTCAATATCGTCAAGCGAGATCAGCTCCATGCCCCTCGTTGCTTTACCCATGGCGACGGGCGTTACGGGAGGCACGTGGTCGAGCGTGATGCCATTGATGAACATCAGCTTGGTGTGGTTGGCGAAAGCGCCGCACGAAAAGCACCAGCCATCGCCTACGCCGTAGTACGCCATGCCCCATTTCACGCTGCGCTCCAGGCCGGAAAGCGTGCTTTCCGCCAGCTGGTCGATGCGTTCGGCGATGCCACGCTGCGGTTGCGGCAGGCTGGCGATGTAGGCAAACACCGGCTTGTCGCCGACCGCCGCCTTGGCCGCGCTGGCCTTGCCGTTCATCTCTTCCGGCAGGGTGATGGCCACCGCGCCGCGTCTCGCGGCCCTATTTGGTGTTTGCGTCGCGTCGGATATGTCGGACTTGCCTGCTTTCTTGGTCGCCATGGCGGACTCCTGTGTTGAACCAGTTGGATTCATGAGTAAGACGAACGAGTCGCTGCCGGATCGACATGCGAAAAAGGAAACAGAAAAAGGTGTCGGAGACGATTTTTTGCACAGCGGCTCTCAAAAACAGGGGTCAGAGTGCACTTAATTGAGCGTCGCCGGCAGAAAGTCGACCCTGACCCGGGTTTCACTTCAGCGTCCGCGGCAGCTTGGCTCCGCGGCAGAACCGGCGAATGTTTTACCTCGTGGAACTCGGCCTAACCCGTTCGTCGGTAAGTTAACCTCACCGTGTTATTCCGCTCTTCCTCGAACCTCACCAAAGCAAGCGCCGTGCGCCTGCGCACCTCGGGAGATTCCACATGTTGCCTTTGTTCCGGTTGATGGCGCTGGTCACGAGCGTGCTCCCGCTCATCGCTTCGGCGGCCACGGTCGATCTGCTGGTGGGCTCCTACACCAAGGGCGAGCAGCCGGGCCTTTATGCGTATCGGTTCGATACCGACAACGGCAAGCTGGACGCCAGGCCGTGGCAGCAGCTGCGCCTGGATAACCCGTCGTGGCTGGTGCTTTCCGCGGATCAGAAGCACGTGTATGCGGTGAATGAAAACGGCCCCGGCGCGCGCGATGGGGTCGGTCGCGCCAGTGCCCTGTCGCTGGATGCGCAGCACAAGCTCACCCTGCGCAACCAGGTGACCACGCTGGGCGACGAACCTACCTTTGCCAGCCTGTCCCCCGATGGGCACTATTTGCTGGTGGCCAATTATTCGGTCCACGCCGATCCCGGCGGCAGCCTGGCCGTGCTGCCGGTGGCTGCGGATGGCACGTTGCAGCCGGTCACCCAGCTTTCCACTTATCAGGCAAGCCACGTCGACAAGGCGCGGCAGTTGTCGGCGCACATCCATTCGGTGAACTTCGCGCCGGATGGCCGGTTCGCCTATGTCGCCGACCTGGGTGGGGATCGTGTCTACGCGTATCGCTATGCGCCCGGCGACAACGCCGAGCATCCGCTGCAGCCCGCCGCCAAAGCCTTTTTGGCATTGCCGCCAGGCAGCGGCCCGCGCCATCTGGTCTTCGATAAAACCGGCAAGCACGCGTACCTGACGCTGGAAATGGCAGGGCAGGTCGCGGTGCTGGACGTGGCCACCGATGGCGCCCTGACACTGCGCACTGTGGTGAACCTGTTTGCGCCCGGCTTCAACGGCGACAAGGGCGCTGGTGCCATCCATCGGTCGGCGGACGGCAGGTTTCTGTATGCCGTCGATCGTGGCACGGACAACCACGTCGCCGTGTTTGCGGTGGGCGTCGATGGCGGCTTGTCGCTGCTTCAGCGTCGCGCCGCCGAAGGCCGTCAGCCGCGCGAATTTTCCATCGATCCCAGCGGCCGGTTCCTGCTGGTGGCTGACCAGGGCGACAACCGTATCGCGGTGATCGCCCGCGATCCGGCCAATGGCCACCTGGGCAAGACGTTGCAGATCATCGAGGTCACCGCGCCTTCGGATATCAAATTCCTCAAGCCGTAGAAAGCAACGAAGTGGCGTAGATTTTTCTTCGCCAAAAAGGGGCAGGTTCATTTCCGGGCTTGTCTGGTGACGGCGGTCTGTATCTCGTCGTGTGTGCAACGTGCACAGCGCTGACCACGTTATCAACGGAGGGGCAATCCGGTGCTTCGTACATCGTGCTGAAGCCTTTGGGTTCGACCGAAGCATTGCCATGATGTTGGCGAGTTCAGTCGGAGATTCGATGCCCGCGTCAACGCAACGCTCGAATAAAAGGTTGGAACTCATTGAAGGACGGTGTGGTGAACTCCGTTACTCACTGCTTGTTCCGTGTTGTTTCTGGAGAATTTTAGCCATGGCGTCCGGCTCGACGGACGACATGGGCGTCCACGCAAAATCCGCTGGATATGACGCGCCCGCGTTGGCGACTCGATCGCCATCCGGGTTCGATGTAGTCGCTCGCTGCAAATACCACATGCTTTTTTGCTCTGACCACGCAAAGTAGAAAGTGCTGTAGCCTCTGTCTTTCTGGTTGACGTAGACAATGTGCGCGGGCGATACCGACAGGTTGTCACTTAACGACATCGCGGGGGCATGGCGAGCAATGTCGTTGTACGTGCAGTCCACCACCTTTGTGCTGTGGTCGGCTTCGGAAAGCTTCCCAGCCTGCCGACGTAACACCACAAGGTCGCAAGGATTGTTGTTGAAGTCGTAATCAGTTTTGCCATGAATGGGGTGGCGCACGACGACCACTGCTGCCTGTTGACCGTCGCCGTACAGATCGGTCGCTTTATAGGCGAGGAGAGTGTCGGTTGGTGCAACAAGGGCGCGCACATCGTCGGGTACGGTCGTCGTCAAATGGCGGCGTGACTCCGAGGCCATTCGCGACTCCAGCTCTGTCGCACGATCAGCCGTTTGATCAACCACACATTCGTCCGCGTCGAGTTCCTGTCCTTGGCCCGGCTCATTGCCAACGGCACAATATTTGTCCCGGAACGTGATCCATTGCCGCTCTTCTTCGCGTAGATGTTTTCGATCGACTTCAACCAATGAGCCCATCAACTTCTTGTAAGTCTGGTTGAGCCGATGATCCTGAAAGTCATGCTCGTCGCGCAGGCAATCGCGCGTGCCTGGCGTCGCTCCGCCTGCACTTTTTATGCACGCACTCACCGAAGGCCTTAGGCCGATGGAGCGCGCGTACGAGGCCACCTCGGAGCCTTTGGTAGGTGACGGATGATTTGGCCATTGCTCGGCGAAAGAGAGGCCTGATCCAAACGCAGCAGCGATGAGCACCACGACGAACACATGTCGGGTATTTGTAGATGCGGGGCGGGAAACCGTGCCACGCGACTGGCGTGAGCGGAGGTGAACTGACTGATTCGACATAAAACTCCTTGAAGACCGATCCAAAAACTGCTTGCCAAAAGGCAGCCTCGGCGTTTCCGAAAAAAACGTAAACATGCGTGGAAAGCAATTTGGAGGCAGCACGCGATACGCATGAACATTGAAAAAGAAATACGGCTTCCCAAAAACGTGGGCAAGCGGTTTCTTCAATGTCCCGAATTGTTCTCGCTGCGGTTCAGATCAAATTTCAGCAAGCACTTGTGGGCTGTCAATTTGCTTCTTTGGATCAGGACGGCCGGTGTAGTTCCGTAGGGGTTTCCGGCTTTAACGTCTTCAGGCGCCTTGTAGCTCCCTCGCGCATAAGTTGATTTGCAAGAGTCGTACTTGTCGCACACAGCCAGCTTGGTGCAGATGACCTTGCCGTCTTTTTCATAGATGAAATAGGTGGCGCCGGAGGAGGGTGGACGCGGGTAGCGCTCCGTGCGAATCGAGTAAGCACTCATCGCCGTTTGAGCTTCGGCAGGCGATTCATTGGCTGCCATGGAGAGCGGCGATATGGCGAAAAAAAGAATGCACCCTGCAACCTTGAACATCTTCATTTCTCACCCTTTGGTTCGGACGCCTGCCTGTGGCTAGCCGAAAGGCTGTCACGCCAGTCCTCCAGTTGCTGCGCGCGCATGGCGGTGCTTTCCATGCGGCAGATGGATTCGGTCTCGGGCGCAACGTCCGAACCGAAGCGGTCGGCCCGGGCTGCGCAGTCTTTGGCATAGAAGGCCAGCCACGCCCGCTGAGCGTCCACGGCAGATCGTTTGTCGATTCCGCTCAAGCCGGCGATCAACGCCTTGTAAGCACGGTTGAGTCGTTCGTCCTGATACTCGAACTCGGTATCCGCGCAATCACCTTGTTCTGCCACGCGTCCCTGAGTTTTCTTCACGCATGCATCGTAGGTCGATCGAACGCCGTAGTACTGAGTTGAGACGTAGGACAACCGTTCCACGCCCGGCACCATGGCGATGCCGTTGATCATGTCCTGACTGCCGTTGGCGAATGCGGATGTCGCATGCAGCAAAACAGGGTTCGTCGCAAATATGGCGAACGCGAATACCGGTAGCGCAACAGTTCGTACTTTCTTCATCGTCTTCTCCATGACTGTCCAGATCCTCGGGAAATTTTCGCAGTGCCCCGCGTGTCGTGAATGCGCCAAACAGCTACCGATTGTTGGCGACGATCAGGTAGTTGCTCAGCTTGTTGGCTCGATCGCAGATGCTGAAAAGTTCCCTTTGCGTCACTGCGAGGTCGGCGATGTCTTCATCGCCATAGAGTGAGTTCTCGAATTCGATGTTCTCATCCTGCAACTTCAACCAGGTTCGTTCCGCGGCGATCAATTTGTCTTTTGCCTTGTCGTCCAGTTTGGCGAGGAGCGCCTTGTACGTGCTGTTCAGTCGATCGTCCTGGGTAGCCTTTTCTGCAGACAAACACGCGCCGAGTGCAACTGCGTCGGAGCCCGTCTTTTCGATGCAGGTATAGAAGGTTGTCGTGATGCCTCTTGGCGCATTGCGTTGGATCAATGCGCGTGTGCTGTCGGTAGCGATTGCGCCAACGCTGTGGACAACAAGAGCCAAGGCGACGGCGAATGGCGCGGCAGTTTTCATGGTGCTGTCCCTGAACTTGCAGCCTGTTCGTTAGTCGGTGAAAGCACTGCCGCTTTGCACTTGAAGGTGCTGATCAAATCTGTGTTGCGTTGGCCCTGCTTTTGTTTTCAATTGTCGCTTGGGCACTTCGTATCTGCAGGTCTGCGCTTTCCCTTGATGAAGGGATGAAGCACGACGTATTTTTCGAACGACTTTTCGGCCCCTTTCCCAATTGACCTGAACCAGATCAAATCACGATTCTGGCGCGCGAAATAGTCGCTCCCATCGGGATCGTAACTCGGGCACACGGCATGGCCGCCATTCGCCTCAGTGCTGCAGTACCTTGCGTACAGCCTGCTGCCGCTGATGCGTCCTTCAAGGGAGCCATCCCAGCCTTCGACGCGTGTTCCGTCGCTCCAATCACCTGTGACAACTGCGTCTTTCTGCTTCAAATCGAGTTGGACGTAGTGACCGAATTGACAATCGCTGCGATATTCCCAAGAGCCGTCGAAGGTTTTCGATGCGGCATCTTTTGCGTGTGCTGTGCAGAAGAGGGCGCCAGCGGCCAACGAGCAAAAAACGAAAGCATTGCGTAGACAATGCGATCGCGGGTGAGTCGAGGTGGAGAACACGTTTGCTCCTTGAGGATGGGGCTGGAATGCCTCACCGGAAGCCTATCATCGGCGATTCGTGGAGCAGCGTGAGCATGAGCGGGAAATGAAGTAGGCGATCGGCTCGGCTGATGGAGTGGCATCACAGTAATGTGGCCATTTGATTCATGGCGCTGATATTCGTTCTCGAAGTGCTAGCCGTGTCGCAATAGAGTCGATATGTATAGCCGTCCAAACCCACTCTCTTCCATCACCAAAAAAAAGCGCCGCGGGACAAATCCCGCGGCGCCCGTTCCATCTCAACCTACAACGTCGTCAGCTCAGTTCGACTCGGTGAACGAAATACCCGGCGACGAGCCGCCGGTGGCGGTGCAGCTGCCGAGGTTGAGGTTGTTGCTTTCGCCGGTGGAGCCGGAGTTGGAAACGCACGTCGGCGTGGCGGTGTTGGAGTGCGCGATGCCCACGTTCACCTTGATCGACGATCCGGAGTTGAACACCGCTTCGGAGCCGCCGGCATTGCCGACCACGTTGAACTCCGACTGGTGCCAGGCGGTGGCCAGTTTCAGCACGCTGTCTTTCGCGGTGACCGTGTACGCGGTGGTGCCGTTGGTGAACACCACCTTGTCGTTGCCGCCACTGGCGGCGCTGCCGGTGATCTTGAGGTTGGCCAGCTGCGTGGCGGGCACGTCCGGCGCGGTCACGGCGGAGCTGTTCTTGTAGCAGTCACCTTCGCCATCGCTGCCGAACCCGCTCGGGCAGCGCGAGCCGCCGTAGCCGAGCAGCCAGTACTGGATGAACACCGCGGCCTTGCCCTTGGTGTTGTAGTCCGGCGAATAGATGAATTGCTGCCACACCGTGCAACCCGAATGGCCGGCGCATACCGATGTGGTCGTGTCGTAATTCGAATTCACCTGCAGCGTGTACTCGTTGGCGCCGAGAATGCCGCCGCCACCGAACGCCGCCACGCCAACGCCTTTCTCCGAGGTCACGCCCGTCACCGTGGGAAACGTGCCGGTGGTGCTGCTGATCGTGCCCGACACATTCACCGTGTAGTCGTTGCCGTTGCCGGTGGTCTGCGAACCGCCGAGGCTTTGCGCGGCGAAACCGCTCAGCGCATCACCATGTCGGGGCAGGGGATGCGTACGCGGCACCGCCTGCACCTGCGTGCAGTTGACCTGCTTCCACAAAATGCTCGGGAACGACGCCTGATAACAACCTTCCGCCGGCGTCGCCGTGCGTGTCATGTCTTCATGCCAGTTCTGAATCGCCTGCGCCTGCACCATCGAAGGCGCTTGTGCCGTGTCGGCACCGACCTGCGTGCCGGCAGCAAACGCCGCGGGGGCGAAGGCGGCGGTCACGAAACTTGCGACAACGGCGATCTGGATCAGCCGGCGAGCACCAAAATTCTTTTTGGACTGCATGTTGTTCTCCATGGAAAGCGGTGGATGTAACCGTCGAACCTGGACCATCCAGATTCTCCGACACGTCAAACACGCTCACCCTGGATTCCCGTCCCGCCTCAATCATGGCCGACCGTCAACCGCCGAAGGGCTCGACGGGTTCACCTTTTTTGCTGCAGATTCTTGCGTGTGTGAAGGCGCAAGAGTGTGCGTTGATCTTTACTGCAGACGGGTTTCTGCTGGCCGCGCGCGTCACGCCAGCGCCGCTTGCCGCAGCGCACATCGCCTCGCGCTCCCGCTTGCGGCAAGATGCGTGGACTTCTAGGCGGAAGCACATGGACGCATGGCAAACGGATGGCTGGCCGGCGCGGACGATTGCCGGTTTCTGGCGCCGCCTTGGCGCTTTCATCATCGACCTGATCCTGCTCGGCATCGTCGGGCTGGTCCTCGGGTGGATGTTCTTCGATCCGTTGGCGCGCATGGGCTTCTACGCACGGCTGATCGGCTTTGCCATCGCGCTGGCTTACTTCGGCATCTTGAATAGCCGCATCGGTGGCGGGCAGACGCTCGCCAAACGCTGGCTCGGTGTGCGCGTCGTCGATGCGAATGATCAGTTGCTGAGCCTGCCGCGCTCGTTGCTGCGCTACGCGGTGCTGGGTATTCCGTTTTTCTGCAACGGATTGCCAATCGTTCCGGGCATGACGGCATCCTCGCCGCTGGTTTATCTGCTCGGGCTTGTCGTGTTCGGCAGCACGTTTGCCACCCTCTATCTCTACATCTTCAATCGACGCACGCGGCAGTCGTTGCACGATCTGGCAGTGGGCTCGTACGTGGAGCGTTTCGATCGTGTCGGGCAACCAACGACATTTCCAGGCATGTGGCGCGGTCACTTCATCGTGGCGGCGCTGCTCGTCGTTCTCGCCCTCGGTTCACCGCTGTTGGCCAGTCGATTCGCAAACACGCAGACATTTGCCGGCATGCTGGCGCTGTACGAGACGCTGATAGCGCAGCCACATGTGCTCACGGCGCAAGTCGGGCGGAAAACGATGTGGTTCAACGGCAACGTGTCGCACACCATGCAATCAGTCATTCGACTGGACGCGCCGCTGGTCGGTGACGACGCCATGGCCCGGCACATCGCGCAACTGATGGCGAAAGGCGATCCCGACATAGCCAAAGAAGACGATGTCGTGGTGACGCTGGTTTATGGCTACGACATGGGCATCGCTTCGGGATGGAAGCGGCATGGGTATTCGTTTAAGCCGGAGGAGCTGCGTTGAGATGGGTACGTTTTGCAAAGTCGTTTCCAGCATCGAGCCGTCACGTGCTGGAAATTTGAAGTTCGGAAAAGATTTGCGTTGACAACATGAGCCCGCTCACGCAAAAGCGACTGGATCGAATCTTCAGACCCATTCAATGGATCGTTGGATTCGCAAGCGGCGTGACTGCCTTCGTCCTGTGTTCTGAAGTTGAGAACATCACAGGTATCGGACACTTTCTTCCACTCATTGCGCTTCTGCTTTCCATGTTCTTCATGCTGCTCATCCATGAGCTAGGTCACTACGCGGCGGCACGATTCGCCGGTATGACGGTGACTCATTTTGTCGTCGGTCGCATCGAAATCGTTCCGCAACAACGTGGCTGGCGGATGCGCTGGAACAGGGGACAGAAGATCAGAGTCGATGGTCTCGTGATCGCCGCCTGTGATCCTATCCGAGCCTTGCGCCCCCAAGTACTTTTGATGACCGCAGGTGGTCCAGCAGCCAACCTCGTGATAGCGGCCATCTCTGCCGCGCTGGCAAACGTCTGGTCGTCGGCACCAGCGGGTTCTCTGTGCATGGCTTTCGCGGTACTCAACGTCGCCATGGGCGTCACCAACCTGCTGCCGTCCATGCGCGGCCTCGCCAGTGACGGCATGCGGTTGTTGATCTGGAGTCAGAAAGAGTTGGAACACAGCCCATTACTGGCGCACACGCGTCTACAGGCGTTGTCGATTTCAGGTGTTACCGCAGATCAGCTGCCCGTCGATCAGATAGCGCTGCTTGATTCTCAACCCATGCCAGCGCCGCTTGTCGCCCTCTGGTATCGAGTGAAAGCACATCAGAACCGTGGAGAGTGGCAGCATGCCGCGGACTTGCAGGCGAGCTTCGATAGCATGGTCCAATCGTTGCCTGAGCCGGTGAGGATCAAGCTTATCGGCGCCTTTGCGCAACTCCGTGCGGAGCTGGCTTTCTCCCGCGCCATGCAGAACAGAGATGCGACAGGTTTGAGCGACAACCTGCTTACAAAAGCACAGACATGGAGCGCTCCCAGCCTGTGGCCCCGTTGTCTTGCCTTACGCGCCCTGTTGAACGGCGATACGGCTCATGCGCATCGGCAGCTTGATAACGCACAAAAAATAGCCAAACAATCTATGGACAAGGCGCTGCCGCGAAGCGAAGCCAAGATAAGGGCGCATATGCTTTCCATAGAGATGAGTAACACCTTAAAGTTTAATTCGCTAGGTGACGTGCTTTGACGAAAAAAATACAAAGCACACCTCTCCAAAAATGTCGAAAACAATGCTCGATCTTAGCAAAGATCGGACAAGGGAGAACCAAGCGCTAGATGTGGGCGCAGACTTTGGTGGAGGCGAAAGTCCCCTTGAGCTTGGATCATTACTTCGGCGATTTAAGGGGCGTGAGCCTGAAAAAAAGCGTTTGATAGAACAGATTTTGTTGAGTTCTCTAGTTCAAGGAGATATAAATCTCGCCAGGCTAATTCATAAATATTCGCGCTTGCATGAATTTATCTCTACTCGGCCTGTGAAATTATCAAAAATAATGGCGGCTCGATCACTGCATTTGATGGTGACCGAGTTATGGCGGTTTTCTTTGGAAGCGAGATGAATTCGGCTGCTGCGAGAACTGCTCTGCAGATAAATTATGTGGTCAATAATGTGATTAATACGGCGATTAAAAAGCACTATCCAAGCACAACATATGTAATGAAGCAGTCAGTTGGTGTCGATGCTAGCAAATTGCTGGTTGCGAAGACGGGAATTCATGGTTTTAATGATCTCGTATGGGTCGGAAAATCTGCGAACATTGCCGCAAAGTTGTGTGCTCTTCGTGACGGAAATCATTCCTCATTTATAACAAAGCGGGTTTTCGGCAGGCTTAATGAGGCTGCAAAGTTAAGTAGCAAAGAGAAGAAAGTAATGTGGGAGGAGTTCGTTTGGCCTGTCACGGGGGAGGTTGTATACCGCTCAACTTATTGGTGGAAGCCGGCATAATTTCTAGGTTCCAATTTAAGGTTGAATTGGTGCGTATTTATATGGGTGAAACCTAGAGCGATCATTTGCGGTCTTAAATACGTATGCGTCATTTTTCGTCGTTTTCTAGGTCTTTGGAAGAGTGATAAACACCGCTTCCGATCTCATTGATTCTCGGTTTCACACAATTTCCAGCTGACCCTTTAACGCTTTTTTCAAGAGCATGTCGTAACTCTGCAGGCGAAACCTCACGTTGATCTGCAGCAGGCTCATCCAGTAGCTAAGTACCAATGCAAAGACCAGAACGATTTCAAGCCAACTCGGATGCGGTGGCCATTGGGCGTCCTTGAACTGGATGAAGAGCGCGATGAAGACGGGCAGGGCACCGAGCTTTTCGATGCCGCCGGTCAGCATCGGCAGCCGTTCGCGCGAGCGCTCCAGCCGATAGCTGGCGTAGTCGCTCAATTTTTCCAGTCGTTCTCGAGGGTGACCCTGTAGCCAGCGGATCAGGTCTTGGTGATGGGGCAAATCAAAATCGAGTTCTTCTGCGGCCTCGCGTCGTTCGCTAACGAAAGTCGGCCATGAGCGCGGTAGCTGGGCCGCCAGACCGATGGCTAGCCCAACCAGTTCCACCACGAGGCAGGTGCCAGCGATGATCGCCGTGCTGAGGTGGCTCGCAGGCAGAAACTTTCCCGCTAACAGGCAGAGCACCGCAGCGATGAAGCCGATGGCTAGACCCCAGCGGGCTCTCTTAGGCATGTCAGTCGAAGCATAGGGATGCTGCTGCATCGCATTGATCTTCGCTTCCAGTGCCGCAAACGTCAGCGGTGATTCCATGTCTTCTCCTTGTGACTCGCGTTGGCTTGCGCTGATCCGATGTGCCATGGAATTTAGCCCATCGCGCGGTGATCCCGAAGTCACGCGCCATCCATTCCGCCCTCGCACATCAGCCAAACACTACACATCCACCATTCAAGCCTGATAGCCCAGGCGCGCGTGCCTTGGCACGGTGGAGACGTTCCGGCTGACTTGAGTTCATCGCTGCCGGGACAACCATAGCCGGCCCGTCGCCATCATCCGATCCAGCGACGGGCCGGTCTTTCTCAAGCAAAAAGGAGTTTGCCGCATGTCACAGAACCTTGTTTCCCTGACCCTGACCCCCGAACAGCTGACTGCCATCGATGCTGCTTTGACGGTACTGGAGTCCAACCTGGCCGGGCTGATTGCATTGCAGCCGTCGCAGCGGCGGGAGTTGTTCAAGATGGGCGAGAAGTCCGAGCAGTTCGCCCGGCAGACGCTCAACGTGTTGGCCAACAACCCGCAGATCGTGCCGGCCAGCCTGGGCCTGGCCGATGCGCAGGCCGACATGGCTGCGCTGGATGCGTTGCGCCCGCGCCTGCAGCGGATGAAACAGCTGGTGGAGCGGGGCGAGGACACCGAGATGGCCTTGGGCAGCGACATCATGAACACCTCGCTGGAGGGTTACGGCCAGCTCAAGTTGTCCGGCAAGAACCAGGGCCTGGACGGCATGCGGCAGGAGTTGTCCAGCCGCTTCGCCAAGACGCGCCAGCCCGTCGTCGCCCCGACGAGCTGATCGCCTCAACCCGCGTGCCGTCCGCCTCGACGGCCGGCACACATCGCTGAACCCACCGGCCTGACGCGGCCCGCCCCACCGGGCGACCCGTCAGGCCTTTTTGTTGCCGGTTGAGTCTTTTTGCCCCACCGATGAGTGCTTGAGACTCATGCATGAGGTTCGCCGCCTCATCGCTGAATGTTTTTGCCTCATCGATGAGGCTCAAAGACTCACGCATGGAGCTCATGGACCTCATCGATGAAGCTCTAATGCCCCACGCTTGAGTCTCTTTCAGTCATCGATGAGCCAAAAAGACTCGACGCTGAGTCTTTGAGCCTCATCGTTGAAGCAAATCGGCTCATGCATGAGGCTCATGTGCCTCAGCAATGGAGCAAAAAGTGGCATCGGTGGTCTGGAAGAGGCGGGCGTCCGGGAGCCGCTGCTTCCCGTGCGCGAACGTCGCTCATCGTCTGGCCGGGCCTGGATGATCGTGGTGCGTCTCCCATCCTCAACGCCGATCCCGCCGACAAACGCATCAACCTGGCCAAGCATCCATGGCCGTTTCGGTGATTCCTTTCAGATCTTCCGGGGCCGCGCCATCGCGCGCCTGGATGGCCATCCCCTGATAGACGCCGAAATAGAATCGACTCAGGCGCTCGATGTTTGTGGACGGGGGCAGCTCTCCCGTGACCAGCGAGTCGTTCAACCGCGTCCGCAGTAACTCCAGGCAATCGATCCTGACTTGCTTCATGGCTTGCAGAATCGCGTCGGTGCACTCTTCGCTGACGCCGGCCAGAGTCACCATGCAGCCAGCCGGCATCTTTCCGCATTCCGGCAAGACGCTGACGGCCGCAAGCAGGAAGTTTTCGACCGACTCGCGTCCCGTCGTGCCGTTCTTCAGCTGATCCCAGACAGACGGCCCGATGGTTTTGGCGTAGTGCCGGGCCGCTTCCAGATACAGCGTTTCCTTGCTGCCGAACGCGGCATAGAGGCTGGGGGAACGGATGCCCATGGCGTCGCACAGATCGTTCATCGAGGCCGCCAGAAATCCTTTGCGCCAGAACACGAGCATCGCGGCCTCCAGCGCTGCGCCGCGATCGAACCCTCTGGGCCGCCCGGTGATTGCCATGGTTGCTCCTTTTGTAATGGTCGACATAGAAATAGCTTGACGCCTTGTGCGGCGCAAGTATAGCCTTTCTGTATCGATCAACACAGAAAGAGGAAATGACGATGACACTGACAGGAAAGCGCGCTCTGGTAACAGGCGCAAGCAGGGGTATCGGCGCTGCGATAGCCAAAGCGCTCGCCGCCGAAGGCGCGGATGTGGCCATTACCTACGAGAAGTCGGCGGATGCGGCTGCCGAGGTGGTTCAAGCCATCAAGGCGTTGGGTCGCCGCGCGTTTGCCATCCAGGCGGACAGCGCGGACGTTGCCGCCGTCCAGGGCTCGATCGAGAAAGCGGTCACCGCATTGGGTGGGCTGGACATCCTGGTCAACAACGCCGGCATCCTCCGCTTGGGCGAGGTCAAGGACATTTCACTGGAAGACATCGACGCGCTGCTGCACGTCAACGTTCGTGCCCCGATCGTCGCAAGCAAGGCCGCCATTCCCCATCTCGGCGAGGGTGGCCGCATCATCAGCATCGGAAGCTTTTTTGCCGATCGCGTCCCGGGCGGCGCAGGACTCTCCGTCTACGCACTATCGAAATCCGCGCTGACTGCTTTCTCTCAAGGACTGGCAAGAGAACTGGGTCCACGCAATATCACCGTGAATGTCGTGCAGCCCGGCTCCATCGACACGGACATGAACCCGGCGCATGGTCCCTTCGGTGAAACCCTCAAGTCGATCACTGCACTCGGCCGCTATGGCGCGGTGGAGGACATCGGAAACATGGTGGCGTTCCTGGCGAGTCCGAAAGCGCAATACATCACGGGAACGGCTCTGACCGTCGATGGTGGCGCGAACGCCTGAATGCCAAGATGGACGCGGCGACAGTGATGAGAGTCGTCGCGTTCGGGGTAGCAGCCGTTGCGCTCAGCGAAGTGCGGAGCAGGCGGATACGTCCGCATTCGACCCGAAGCGGACGTATGACCTAGTCAGTAGCCCTCCAGGCGCCCGTGCTGAGGTGTTCATGGGCGATGAGCCATCCGAAGCCCGCTTTGAGAAACACCCGCGTGCCTCGTCCGCTGCCGCTTACTTCCTTGCCGCCTGCGTTTCCCGACCATGAAAAGGTATAGATCACTGAAGCAACGGTTTCGGATTCTGCAAGCCAGATGGAATCAAGCGTCGAATATTTGTAGTTGCTGACCTGTTTCCAATTCACCGTCATCGCCGATTCAAACGCTTCCTTGCCCCATAGAGCAGCACCGTTGCTGTAGAACAGCGCAACGTCGTTGGCGAGGAGATCCAAAGCAGCAGCCATGTCACGGCGCACCATCGCGTCGATGAAGCTTGTCATGCATTCTTGAGGGGTACTGGCTGGCATGTGACTCTCCGTTGCTCGTTGACTGACAAAGGAGTTGCTTAAACCATACGGCCGATTCATTTTTTGTATCCACCGAAGAAGGGCGTGTCTGCTTTCGACCCAAAGCGGCCAGTCGATCCGTATCATGGCACCGCGAGCTATCAGCGTTGGACCTCTATAAGTGCTCAAACCTGTTAAAACAGCAATCGCCACGATGCTCGCCGCAGGTTCGGTACTAGCAGTGTTGGCATGGTCCATCATTGATGCTCTTGAAGACACTGGCATCCGGGTCGTTGGTCACGTGGTGGACTCCGAGGTCATCGAGCGAGCAAACCAATGCGTTGTTGTTCTTACACCTTCGAGCAAGGAGGTTTGGGTCTTCAAACCGTTCGCAAAGAGGGGCGATCTCGTGACTCTTAAGGAAATGAAGAGACCGATTTCCCATGGCGTTTCGTACGCAATTTCGTTTTTAAAAGCAAAGTATCCGCGTTCGACTCATAGCGGACACCGATAAAGTTGAGTTCTTCGACGGAGGAAAGGGCCATGCGCGCCTCATTGGAGGACTGGAACAACGGTTGGACTGAGGTCGAGGTAGGTCTTTCATCCTCAGACGTCGATCGCCTCATTGCCTTGTTGCAGATGATCAAGGTCGATCCGAATCAACACTTTCATGCGACCAGCAATTTTGTTGGAGCAGGTGGCGTAGGTCAGATCACTTTTCAGATGCAGCAGGCAGATGAAGCAAACAACTTGAGTCTGGGTGACCGGGCTATGGGTGAAGGCGAATCCGTTCGCAGGTAACGAGTATCCGCTTTCGACGCGAAGCGCACATTGTCAACACGCCTTCCAACATCGAGGTGATGCTTAAATGCGAATTTTTGCACTCGTTTTATTGATTGCCTGTGTGGCGCTATGGTTGATCGGCTCCAACGTCGTACTCATTCGCGCATGTAAGCGTCTTGGCATGGGCAGAAAGTCACTGGGGTTATGGTTGCCAGCTTGGATTTCTTGGGGGAATCTCACTGGGCACGAGCGCCTTAAAATTGTGGTGCTCGCGCTGCTTCTGTGCAGCTCCTTTATATTTTTAAAACTGGTCTACGCGCACTGAATGAGCCTCATGCCTTTCCACTGAAGGCGATGAACTTAAGCGTTAAATGTCCACTTTAGCCGCAAGGACACGTTGGGCCTCAACAGCTCAACTGGCATGCGGCAAAGGTCCGCTTTCGACCCAAAGCAGACCTTTGGAGGACTCGTAGTATTGGCCGCTAGTCTGAGACGGGAGATAACTTGATGGTCCGGAAGACCGGCTTTGCGTGCCTGCTTGCCCTTGCGCCGCTAACCAGCATCGCTGCTGATAAACATCAGGCCATCAGCTCATCCTTTCAAATATGTATTGGAAGTCCGTCCCAATACAAATTCACCTTCGAGGTGGGTATCGATGGAATCAGGGGAACAATTCGTAGACGTGGACGGGCGTTGAACTATGAGATCAGCCGCCATCCAGGACCTGACAAATTTGAGGCCGATGACAGGCAGTGGTACGCCGTCGGAGCGAAAGAACTGCCACCAACTCTGTCGCTCGTTGCCGAGTACCCCGGTCCTGCGTTTGGCGCGGAAAGACTTTATGGCTTTACCGCGGATGACTTCTACATCAGAGGCGCGAGGATCACCGACAGGATCTACATCAAGTTATCGGCGAACACCAAGCAAGACGCCTCGTCGCTGTTGCCGAAGGTTGGAGCAGCACTATATCGCTGCACCAAAGGTTCTCATCCTATTCAACAGGGCATTCCATAAAGTCCGCTTTCGACCCAAAGCGGACCTTGGACACAAGTTCTGGACAGATCAATGAGCAAGGCCAAATCGATGCCAATTTTGATGCTGCTGCTGACATGGTTGACAGTGGGTGATGCTAGGGGAGCGGATGAAGGAATAACTCACAATCAGAGGCCAGTGATGCAAGGCACCTTGCATGTGGATCAAGTTCACGAGAAATACTTCATAGGGTCTGTTCGTCAGTTGTGCGCGAAATATGGGCTCAAGGAAGTTGAGAATGAAGAGCTTGAAAGAGCGTTTGCCAGTATCTATGGCAGAAAGTTCTACGAATTTACTTTCCTCAAGAAAGGGAACGTAGGGCTCACTCTTTCCAACTTGTCAGGGACTCTGACTTTCCAGGCATTTTCGGAAGCCTTTTCCGAAAACGACGAAATAAACTTCGACAAGGAGTTGAGTCGTCTACTTGGAGCGACAGAAAAATGATCGGAGGCGCTTAGCCCGTATTTGGCTTGTGCGCTGTTCCGTCGCGTCCGCTTCCTATCGAAGGTCCGCTTTCGACCCGCAGCGGGCCTTAATGGACCACTCAAGCCACAGAAAGTGATCAGCACGGACCGGCTTACTGATCAGCGAGCATCAATCCGTTCAATCAACTTCATCGGTCCACGCTGGCTTTTCGTGCCCATCAACGTCGGGACAACTCAGCCCTGCGCGTGCTCAGCCAGATCGCGCAAGTCCTCTGCGGCGGGCACGAAGTAGTAGGCGCCGGTGAGCGGATGCGTGTAGTTCGTCAGTGCATCGCGCACGCCGTTGACCAGGCCGGCCATGCTGTCGAGCATGCGCGAGAGGCGTTGCTGCTCGGCGCTGAAGCCGACGAACATCGTTCCATGACTCGTGGCGGTGCCGTACGGCATGTTTCGCCGGAAGATTTCTCCGAAGGTGTCCTGGTCGGTGCTGGCGACGTGGGAGTTCTGCGCCTTGTTTTCGATCTCGACGCTGTCCGACTTGGTGCGTCCCATCACGCGCTCCTGGTCCTCGACGGCCAGCGACTTCCACTTCGCTGCGTCGTGCACCCATTTCTGCAGCAGCAGAATCGTGCCGCCTTCGCCGGGTTGTCCCTGCGGGATGAACGCGACTTCCGGCACATCGACCAGCGGCGGATTTTCGGTGCCGTCGATGAAGCCGGTCAGGTCGCGGTGATGGTGGTACGGCCAGCTGGTGGTTTCTTCGGCGACGGATGCCAGTGCACCGAGCGCCGCGATGATCTGATGCGCCACATCGAAGACGATGTCGTACGACCCGCCGGAGATCCACAGCACCGCGTCGTGCTGTGTCGCCGGCATGACGAAGCCATCCAGCCCGACGAGGTTTTCATTGAACCCCTCGCCGCCCACGGGCGCATTGGCGGGCGACGCCTTGCGCCACAATTCGGGACGAAAACCCGACACCAGATTCACGCCACCCACCGTGGTTCTCGGTTCGCGAAGCGACGCGATCGTCCTCACCAGCGCCAACCCGTCCTGTTTGCCCAGCACATCAAATTCCAGATAGGCATGGAACGATGTTCCGAGCGCGAATATCCCAGCTTGAAATGTTTTCATGCGGCGATGATAACGCGGGCGAAAACCGGATCAGGTTGAGCCGTTGTTTCCGATGGGGTTTCTGCTTGCACGCCCGCTTTCCGAAGCCACGGGCTTCCTCGAGCGATGAGGCCGCTGTACGAACGGGCTCCATGAAGAGCATCCATGAAATGGAACGGGTCAGCTTTCGACCCGGAGCAGACACAAGTTTGCCAGAAGCAGTTGATACCTTTTGACGGCTAGCGGCGCTTATCAAGGCAGGGTATGAACAAGGCAGGGCGCAACAATTTTGACGCCTTGAGATTGCTCGGCGCATTGCTGGTCCTGATCAGCCACCAGTTCGCTTTATCCGGACGTTGGGAGCCAAGGTTCGTTGCGGATCACTCGTTTGGCAACCTTGGCGTGCTCATCTTTTTTTCGATCAGCGGCTATCTGGTCACATCCAGCTGGATAAAAGATCCTGATGTTTTGCGCTTCAGCGCACGCCGCGCCCTGCGAATGGTGCCGGCCCTTTGCGTGTCGATTCCTCTGACTTTCGCGGTGATTGGTGCGCTTGGACTAACGGGATTCCCTGCGAACCCAAGACATCTCACCAACGGATCTCTTTGGACAATCAAGTATGAGGTTTGCTGTTACGTACTCCTTCTCATCGCGGGAGTCGCAACACGACGTGCATCAATCGTGTTGGCCGTCGGAATTTTTGGCTACTTCCTTCTTTCGGGCCTGCAGCTTGGGAACAGTGTTCTTGCGTACTTCGGCCTGTTCTTCGCTGCAGGAAGCCTGTTGCGAGCCTTTCCGTCTATCCGCAAATTGCTGCCGACCCTGTTGTTCCTTGTCATGGGCTGTGCATTGCTGCTCGTTGATCAGACAAAACTTGGTCTCGCATTCGTCGTTCCATCGCTCACGGTCGCGGTTGGCTTGCGGTCATGGGCAGGTCTGCGAGATGTTTCAAGAATCGGCGACCTGTCCTATGGCATCTATATCTACGCTTGGCCGGTGCAGCAGATAGGGGTAGCGCTTATGGGTACGCAAACGCCGTACCTTGTGCTGCTATCCATCACCATTATCGTGACGCTTGCTCTCGCGGCCGCCTCCTGGCATCTCGTAGAAAAGAGAGCATTGCGCTTCAAGCCGAGCCGACGCCTTGGAAGCGATGACACAGGCAGCGTAAACGTCGTTTAGGAAGGGTAGTGGCAGATTTCCTTCGTGATACGAGTGTCGCCATTTCGGCTTTATGCAGCGGGCTTCTTCGCCGTGAATCACTTCATCCCTTGCCGATGGTCCACGTGCGCAAGCTGCATGGTCGAACGCCAGGAGTACAGGCCAGTCAGCCATAACGTGGCAGCGCAAATCGCATCGACCACCACGTTTACGGGATTCGACGTGACATGCGCGCTTAAAGCGAGCACGCCGACGAGACCTGCCAAGGTCATCACGCTGGCGGTGACGTAAAACTGGCGTGCGCGAAACAGCGATGCCAGAGGATAAAAATGAAGACCCACCACCATCGCGATCACCGGCATCAGGTACTGCGTCGCATGCTGGCTGGCGAGCACGTTTGCCGCCGCGAAAATGAGGATGAATTCCGCCGCGAAGATAGCGAAAAACAAACGTGTCGTCCGTTTTTGCACCGACGACGGCGGATCGTTGGCAACAGTGATCTGACGACTCTGCCGACGCAGATCGAAAGAACCCCAGAGCTGCATGCATGTGATCAACCCGACCACCACGTAACCGACATTGCGCAATGTGGATGGCCCGAACGACAACGACGAGTTTGCCCACAGTGCACCGAAGAGTCCGCAGGCCATCACGCCTGCGCTGCGTCCACGAAGAGCCGAACGGGTCAAGAAGATGGATGCGTTTGTGATCACAGCGAGTTTCCCGACGAGGAAGGACGGTGCATGATTCCATGCAGTCAACTCGCGCGCAGTTGTCCGCCGTCACGCAGGGCATCTGACAGCTGTCAGGATGGAGCTCGCCGCTCGAACGACTGCTCACGAACATGTTGCAGGCCGGACGCCGTTGGCGACTTCAGGAAAAGGCTTAAGCTCGTCGGCGAGACTGAGTTGCTTGCCGTTTTGAAATGAATCCCGCTTCGACCTCAACTCCTGCATTCAAATAAACGAGATTGACATGCTGAAATACGTCGCGCTGTTTGCCTGTGTTTTCATCTCGCTGGTGGCACATGCGGAAGTTGTGTCCGTCGACGTTACGAGCCGACAGCCTTGGGTGGGTGGCCAGAAATTTGGTCAGATCGGTGCGTACGAAGTTTTGCGTGGCACTGTCCACTACGCCATCGATCCGCGCAGCGTTTCAGCGCGTGATATTGCCGATATTCGCTATGCACCTCGAAACGCGAGCGGCCTGGTCGAATATTCGGGGCCGTTTGTGATCATTCGTCCTGTCGACGCCGCCCGTGGGAATCACGCCACGCTGCTAGAGGCGGCGAACCGCGGGCGGACCGAGATGGATGGCGTGTTCTTTGAAACCGAAGACGGGCTGGACCTGATGTCGCCCGACAAAGTCGAAAAACTGACGGACCCGACTTTCTTCAAGCTGGGCTATTCGCTGGCGTGGGTCGGGTGGCAGGCCCGGCTGGGCTCTGACGAGTTCGGCCTTCGGGTTCCGGTCGCGCCCGTGCACAGTTCTGCGCGGGCCACCTTCGCCGCTGAGGACATGACGACTGATCACAAGGCCTTTGACCTGCCAGGCAACGGCTTTTATTGCGCGCACGATGCGCAGCAGCCCAAGGCCGTGCTGCGTTCGCACGTCCGTTTCGACGATCCGGGCATCGTGGTGCCACGAGGCGCATGGCGTTTTGCGGCTGCATCCGCCGACAAGAATGTGGATGCTCGCTGCGCCATCGTGTTGAATAAACCGGCTGCGGCGGATGCCTATTTCAGCCTCGTGTACGAAGGCGAGAATGCTGCTGTCATGGGCTTGGGCGAGGCGGCTTTTCGTGATTTCGCGGCGCACCTGAAATTCCGGAATGTTCCTTCCGCGATCAACAGCCGCCCCGGTGATGCCGCTGCGATTTTCGCGTTCGGCTATTCGCAAGGCGGGCGCTTCCTGCGCGACTTTCTTTATCGTGATTTCAACACCGGCCCCGGCAAGCGGCGCGTGTTCGATGGCATGCTGGTTACAACGGCGGGTGCAGGGCGTGGTTCTTTCAATCACCGTTACGCACTCCCTGGCGAGGCGGGAAGTTCGGTGATGAGTAATTTGCGTGCCGTGGATCTTTATCCATTCGCGGATATGCCGACGCCGGATATCGACGGCAAAGGTCATGCGGGCCTGCTGGACCGCGCGCGGCACGACAACACCGTGCCAAAAATCATGTACATCATCAGCAGCAGCGAATACTGGGCACGCAATGCGTCGTTGCTGCAGACGACCACCGATGGAAAACGGCCGGTCGCATTGGGAGTGGATAGCCGGCTGTATTATTTTGCTGGCGTGCCGCACGCGTTGAAGTTTCCGGGCCAGTTCACCAAGGCCGGCAAGGAAGCCGCCTATCCCTACAATGCCAATGTCGATCTGGCCGATGGCATGAATGCCCAGCTCGAAAACCTGCGTGCGTGGGCGGTTGAAAACATCGCTCCGCCGCCGACGATTGCGCCAGTGCCGGGCGCCACGCTTGTCGCCGCGACCGAGATCAAATTCCCTGCGATTCCCGGCATTCGTGTGCCGACCGGTCCGCCGCCTTTGTGGCAACTCGATCTGGGTGACGCCTATGCGAGTCAGGGCATCATCAACGAGCCGGTGCGTGTCGGCCGGAAATATCCGCTGCTTGTGCCCAAGGTCGACAGCGATGGCAACGAATTGGGCGGCTGGCGTGGCGCGATGTCATCCGTGCCGCTCGGCACCTTCACTGCCTGGGATTGGAAGTCGCCCGAGTTCGCACGCTTCGGTTTCATCTCCGGCCTCAACGGCGCATTCATACCGTTCGCCCGTACGCGCGCCGAGCGCTTGGCCGCGAACGACCCGAGGCTGTCGATTGAAGAGCGGTACCACGACCGGGATGGCTTCATGAAAGCCGCTGCTGTTTCCATCGACGATGCGATCGCGAAGCGGTTCCTGCTGTCGATCCAGCGCGAGGACATCCTTGCAAAAATGGGAAAGAACTGGGACGACACCATGAAGTTCGACTGGTATCTCGGCAAGCGGGTGGCGGTCGTGAAATAAAAATGTTGACGGGATTGCGCTTCATCAGTCGAGTCCAAGAGGTCTCCCTTACTGACCGAATACAGCCATCAGAGAAAGTGATCAACGCAAACCGGCTTGCTGATCAGCGAGGCTCTCACCGCCTCTTCCGTTTCATCGTTCCACATTTCCGTTTCAACTTCGGGCACTGCCATTTCGTCGATGAAGCACAAGTCTCATTCGTCGCTTCGAACAAAAAGCGCCACTTCGGATTCCGCTCGCCAGCCACTACGTGAGGCCACATGCATCGTCAGATACTTCGTTCGACCCTCCATGTCCGGTTGCTTCGCCGCATAGCGCAATTTGCTTTGATCTTCTGCGTGGGCCAAACCTGCACAGCCTTCGCGCAGGACGGCGGCGACTATGGTGCGCAGCAGGCCAATGACCGATTCAAACCGGCGAATAACGCGGGCGTTGTGGTCGAGCCGAATTATCTGGCGCTGCATGACGCGGTTGGCCCTAGTGGCGTACCGCTGGGCGGCATCGGTGTCGGCGCGGTCGATCTCGCGCCGGATGGACACTTCACCCGCATCGCCATCAACAACTGGGCGACGGACGGCGGTGTCGCGCGTGCGCGTGACGAACATCCCGAGTGGGACGCGGAGGCTTTTCTCGCGCTGTGGGAAAAGGACGCGTCCGGCCATGCCGTGTCGGTTCGCCTGCAGCGGGATCAACACAATTCGGCGGGCATGGGTGGTTACCGGCACAGCACGTATCGCGGGCTTTTTCCCACCGCGCGGGTGGCGTTTGATGATCCCGTTTCGGCCGACCCTCATTCGCTGGCGTCCGTGTTCGCGTATAGCGGGCTGGTGCCGCAGAACGTCAAGGATTCATCGCTGCCCGGGTTCTGGATCGAGGTGACGCTGGCAAACTCCGACTCGAAACCGGTCGAGGCGTCGGTGGCGCTTTCATGGCCCGACTTGATCGGACGCGGTGTATACGACGTGGCACCGGGCGATGAAAAAACCGGCTACGACCGCGCGTTTCCGGTAGAGAAACTGGTGCCGATGCCGGGGCTTTCGACACAGGTTGAAGCGCTTCACGAAGGGACGATGAGTGGCTTGCGCCAGTACACGACTACCGTGCCCGCCATTCGCCAGGCGACTTTTCAGAACTACATCGACGCGGTGGGGTTGCTCGCGGAAATACCGCAAGGCGGAAGCATCAGTGTTCTGCCCGCGTGGTCCGGCAGGAACGCCGATGCGTGGAAGAGTTTTCGCGAGAACGGAGCGTTTCAGTCGATGGGCGTGGCAGCCGATCTCGATAAAAACGCAGAAGCTTCCAGCGCGAGTGTCGTCGCCATCAAGGCGCGCATTGCGGCGGGCGGCAAGCAGACCTTTCGTTTTCTGGTCACGTGGTCCATTCCGCCGATGTCGCATGCAACGGTGCAGTTCGGCAACAGCGATTACGGCCGATATTTCCAGAATGACTTCCGCAATTTTTCATCGTTGATGGGTTACGAGATTTCTCAAAGGCAACGGATTCTCGAACAGACGTCGGCGTGGCAGGAGCCGATTCTCGACAGCACGTTGCCGGAGTGGCTGCAGTTCAAGCTGATCAACAGCGGCTACACGATGTACACCAACACCATGCTCAACAAGCACGGCGACTTCAGCGTGATGGAAGGCGGCATGGGCGGGCTGGCGGGCACGATGGACCAGCGGATGGTGGCGCATCCTTTCTATCAAAAATTCTTTACCCCGCTCGATCGAGCCGAGCTGCAACGCTACGCCGATACGCAGGATACCGATGGCGGCATCCTGCATTTCGACGCCAGCTATTTCGTGGGCATCGCCGATGCGGACGGCCATACGCCGGTGCCGCACGAAAAGATGATCGACAACACCGGCGCGTGGGTGATCCAGCTGGCGAAGGACTACCAGCAGACCGGCGACGACACGTTCATCCGGAAAAACGCCGAGCACATTCGTCGCGGCTTTGCGTACATGAAAGCGCAGATACGCGATGGGTCTTTCATTCCCGTCGGCGGCCAGACGTTCGACGATTATCCGCACCCGGATATTTCGATTTATACCGGCACGGTATATCTCGCCGCGTTGCGTGCCGGTGCCGTGCTGGGTCGTGGCATCGGCGATGCGCAGCTGTCGCATGAGTGCGACGAACAATTCCGCAAGACGCAACGCGGTCTGATCAACGCGCTTTGGAACGGAAAATTCTTTGCGTATGGAACGGACGTCGGAGGAGGGCGCCGACGCGACGATCGTCTTTTCAGCGGGCAACTCGCCGGGCAGTTCATCAGCCGCTACGCCGGCTGGGGCGATGTGCTGCCGATCAGCGAGAGCCAATCCGCCATCAGCGAACTGTTGCGCACGTCCGTGCGCAACTCGCCGGACTTCTATGCGCCGAAAGTGTGGGACATGGACATGCAGCGCGGCGTCGACATGCCCGGTTCGCGCACGTGGCCGTTCTATCTCGAAAGCTACACGGCGATGCCGGCGATCCAGTTGGGATATCTCACCGACGGGCTGGACATCATGCGGCACATCCAGCTTGTGCATCTGCGCAACGGATGGACGTGGAGCCAGAACCTCTGGAATCCTGCGGAGCTGACCTATGTCGCGGCGCCGGTGACATGGTTTTCGCCCGAAGTGTTGAGCAATGCGTCGCTGGATTTGACGCAGGGCCGATTGACGCTGGGCCCCACGTTGTTGCCCGGCCAGTCGCGCACGGTGATCCCGCTCTACTTCCCGCGATTCTGGGCAACGCTGGAATACGCGCCGAGCGAAGGGAAGGTTCTTCTCCACATCATCAGGCGATTCGACGACCGACCGATGGTGTTGAGGCAGATCGTCATCGAGCCGATCGGCACGGCGTCCGACGAAGCCGTTACTGTTTCGATTCCTTCTTTCGCCGTGAAAGCCGGCGCGACACTGGATCTTTCGTCGCATCTGCAAGCGTTCGATAAGCGAAGAATTCAGACGGCTATCCTTGAACCGGATGTTGCGACGCATTAGCGGCATGGCGATCAGTCAACGTCTGTCGCGAGATACGGACATCGTGTCAGGCGAAGGTTTGACGCTTCGACGCTGCAACAACCATCGCTTTTCCAAGGAGCGCTGAAGATGTTTGCCGTCACAACGCCAACGGTTCCCATCCCGCGTCCTGTCGTCGTGGAAACGGTCAAGTATTACGAGATCAAGGGCCAGCACGAAGCTGATCTCGTCAGGGAAATGAATGCAAAGGGTTACCGTGTGGGCAAGGCCACTTACTGGGGCTACACATCGCCGACCGTCCAGTGGACGTTCGATGTTGAAAAGCAAAATGGACAGCGATGCATGCTGACGAACCCGCACGTATCCGTCCACATCATCACGACGCTTCCCAAGTGGAATGCGCCAACCGGAACCTCAGGCATCTTGGTCACCAAATGGAACGAGCTGTTCGCTGCGTTGAAGCACCACGAAGGTGAGCACGGACAAATCGCAAAGGAACAGGGCGATGCCCTCGTCTCGCTCATGCAGACGCATCCCAGCGATGCGTCATGCAAACAACTCAACGCCTATCTGCACACCGAGGCTCAGAAAATATTTCAGCGCGACGCGGAACGAAACACCGAACTCGATCGGCGCACGCATCACGGCACTGACGAGGGCGTCGCCATATCGTGGTGATTGATGTAGCCACGAAGTGGTTTGCTGAAAAAGGCATAGCAGCCTTGAAGCGGACGTCCAAAGACGTCACTGGGCCAGATAGAAATCCATGGGAATCAGCTCGACGGCCCATCCGCCTTCTTCGCCCAGCGTGGCGGCGGGGTGCATGGACGCGATGCGCAGCGCTTCGTCATGCGTGTCTGCCTCGATGATGAACAGGCCGCCCACCACTTCCTTCGACTCGGTGTACGGCCCATCGCTGATGTGCGTCTTGCCCTTGCGCGGGCGTAGCGTCCGCCAGCCGTCCAGATCGCCGAGCGACGCGGAGACCAGCACCTTGCCGGTCGCGCGCATCTTCTCGTCCAATGCCGGGCACTGGCTGACCAGTTTCTTGACGTCGTCCGGCGCCATCGCGGCGAATTGTTCCGGGGTGAAGTAGGCGAGGCCGAGGTATTTCATGTGAAGTCCTTTGAGCGGGAGATGCACTGACGACGAGGGGGAGGGGCGGAAATCGACAATCTTCCGGGAGAGTTTGTAGCGGGTGTCGCAAGCACGCGCGTTTCGCCGCTGAGAGTGGACGCGGGCTCGATGGCTGTTAGACCGGGGCGAACCATCGATGTTCGCCTCCATTCCTCTCACTTTGCAGCTAAAAGTGCTGCTGCTGAGCGTTCCAGGGCGGGATCCGTATTTCGCTGAATGCTTTCGATGGTGGGTGAAACGGCGATGACAGGGCGCAGGCCCACGCCCTCGAAGACCGTTCCATCGGCGGCGCGGTCATTCCTGGTGCAGACGCGCGCGCTACCGCCGCCGGGTAGCTGGAAGAACAGTGGTTGTCCGGTGCTGCCTGCGGTCGTTTCACCCACGGTGATGCCCCCATGCATGGCATCGAATGCCGCGACGAAATCCTCGGCTGCCGAGAACGTGCGTGCGCTGGTCAGGACCGCAACCGGCACGTCGACGTGATGTACGGGATCGGCTGGAACCTCGAACTGCGGCACGTCTGTCCATCCTGGCAGCGTCCCACGCGCGCGGTCCGCTGCAACGTAGCTTCGCGTTCGAATCATGGGACCGCGAATCGGTTTCCGCGACAGCACCTGGAGCAAGTCGATAGGCGTGCTGCCACCGCCGTTGGCACGCACATCAATCACCAGCCCCTTGGCGGCGTTGACGAGCGGCAGGTTCGCAAGCAGTGCTTTCGTTCCCTCCGTGTCCTCGAATTCATCGATCGTGAGGACGGCGATCCCGTCCGGTCTCATTTTGAAGGGAGCGCCACCACCTTTGTTCCATGTCGACTGATCCTTCAGCGTCAATCGTGTCAGGACGCGATCTTCCTGCTTGCCTTCGGCAGTCCTCACGGTGACGTGGAGGTGGCTTCCGGCGCGTCCACTGAGCAGCGCGTAATCGAAGGTGCGTACCTGCAAATCCTGTGGTGTCGAGGAACTCTGGTAAGGCGCGATCTCGCGTTCCGCATAGCGATGGATATCTTCTCCATCGATCTTCAGAAGCACGTCGCCTACGCGCCACCGCTGCGTGATCAATGCGGGATCATCGACCCGAGTGACCACGACAGCATTTTCGACAAGTTGCGTGCGCAGCCCTGGGCGGCTATAGAAATTGTCTTGCATGGCCTCGGGCGGATACACGTTGGTGTGGCCATCCTTCAGCAGCGCCGCGAAGCGCATCAGCACGCGAAAATATTGTTCGGTCGATGTGGTTGCCCGCACCTTGGGCAGGAAGTCCAGGTACGTCTGGTTCCAATCCAGATCGGGCTGTCGGTCGAAAAATGCAAAGTTGAAACGGGCCTCTGACCACACCGTGGACAGCCCTGCGATCTTGGCGTCTTCGCTCAAATTCGGCGCGAGAGGCAAGGCTTGCCCGGGCTCCTGTACCCACAGGCGTTCACGATTGCGCGCGGCTTCCACGAGTTGCTTGAATCGCGAATCGCCATGGAGCGATGCGAGATCGGGATCCGTGGCCAGATGCTCCGCTGGCACGCTGCCGCCCCGAGCTTGCGAGGCAGTGAGGACATCGATCGCTTTCTCTTTGCGACCCGCGAGCGCTTCATCGCAGGCAAGGTCGTACATCGCAGCGTTCCAGTGCCAGTCCATGCCATCGGCGCCGGCTGCATAAAAGGGTTCGAGGATCGCGGCCGCCTTGGCATATTGCTTCGCTTGATAAAGCTTGAGCGATTCGGTGTAGCGCTCGGGCAGGTTGGCTGCGGACGCAGGTGGTTGTTGCGCGGCTGCCGTGAAGATCGCACCGCAGCCTACAAGAAAGAAAACCCGACCACGCTTGCGCGTTTGCGTCTTGATCATGTCGTCTCCGAAACTCATGCCACGTGTGGTGATGGACAAAGACACATTGCACGGCCGCCCCAATGAAAGCCGCGGACTCATTCTCGAGCGATTGATGCCATCACGTCCCCTGATGCCACGCGAGCTTATCCACGCCCGGTCCGACCAACAAGTCAGTGAATATCCGATTCGAGAGGGAGTGCTGACGAAGGTGCTCCCGGGACGCAAGTTCGTGACGCCGCATAAGTCATTAGTCCAGGCGAGCAGCACACGTCCTGCGCGCGTGGACGTCAAGAATTGGACCTTGCTCGTCATCGAAGGAGTAGTCGCAAAGGTTGCAAATGTCTGCTCAGGTGTCCGACCAAAGACGAAGAAGACCGTGATAGTGGGCAGTCAGGCGTACCAGTGATTCCGATTCGGTTTCGAGTGCTGTCAGATGCTGGATGGTTTGATCGAGTTCAAAAAGCAGCTGCCTTTCGTAGTCGCCGCGGACCAGACTCTGAACCCAGAACACGGCGGCCAGTCGGACTCCGTTCGTGACCGGAGTGACTTGATGGCGAGCCGTTGCGCTGTAGATGATCATGTCGCCGGCGTCGAGCTTTATGCGTTCCGTGCCGAAGTCGTTTTCGACGAGAAGTTCTCCACCTTCGTAGGAATCTTTCGGTGACAGAAACACGGTCACGGACAAGTCGGTGCGCAGTTTCTGTCCGCGTCCGAGCACACGAATGGAGCCGTCGACGTGCATCGCGAAATGCATCCCCTCGTCATACCGATTGAACATGGGTGGATACACATGGTTCGGCAGCACCGCACTGACGAACGTCGCGTTGCGTTCGATCACGCCGAGCAGCGAGTCCGCCAGTTCCCGCGCCAGCGCACTCGACTGATCGAGCTGTTGATTTCGCTTGACCTTGGCGCCCTGGTGGCCGGCGGTAACGCGGCCATCCACCCAGCATGCTTGGTCACTGCCCAGCGCGTTGCGCACCGAGCTCAGCTGCGCGGCATTCAGTACTTGAGGAAGACGCAGAAACATAAAGCTATGCACTCCTTGCAGCGGCGTCACATCGCAGTGTCGCCGCGTTCGATGGCGAGTCTCCGTGCAAGGACGCCAGGCATTGCCGCGATGCCTCTTGCACAGCCGGCGTGCCTGTGGCCATCGCTCTCTCAAGCCAGGGAATCGCTTGTTCGGCCCGGCCGCTCGTGACGAGAATGCTCGCCCAGTTGTATTGCCCGCGAAAATATCCGGCCTCGGCAGAGCGGCGGTACCAGTCAGCCGCCGCTGCAAAATCTTTTGGTGTGCCCCAGCCATGCTCGTAGCAGCGGCCGACCAGATTCATCGCGCGGGCGTGTCCCTGCGTGGCCGCTTGAAGATAGCAACGATGGGCTTCCTCCATGTTCCGTTCGATGCCGAGGCCGTCGAGATATAGATGGCCCAGGTTGTACAGCGCCCAGGCGTGTCCGGCATTGGCCGCGCGCTGGTAGTACGTGGCAGCGAGGGTCACATCGACGGTGCAGCCCCAGCCATTTTCAAGGCAGCGGCCGGTCATGTTGATCGCATCGAGATTGTTCTGCGACGCCGCTCGCTTGAACCAGGACAAACCTGCGCGTTCGTCCTTCGCGACGCCGATCCCTTCCAGCAACATCTGGCCGTAATAAAGCTGCGCTTGCGGCATCCCTTCGAAAGCCAGCAGGCCCATCCAGCGCGCGGTGCTTTGAGGTCGATGCAGGAAAAGGCTGCGCACCTGATCGGGATGCATCTGCAACAGCCGTTCGGTGATCGATACGGTATTCATGCGATCCGCTTGCTGCGTCACAGGTTGAAGTTCGCGGTCAGCAACGCGGTTCTTCCAGCGCCTGGCACGGTGTGATTCTCGGCCGGCGAACTGAAGTACGAGTTGGCGAAGTAGTGCTTGTTCGTCAGGTTGTAACCGTTGAGTTGCAGCGCCAGTGATCGATTGACCCTGACGCGCACCATCGCGTCGAACGTGATGTAAGCGGGAACGTGCGCGGTGTCGTCGACATCCGCCGCGCGACGATCGAGAAAGTTGAATCCCCCACCGACGGACCACGTCTTGTCGATCTCATCCACCAGCCACAGGTTCGCCTGATTCGGAGCGGTGTTCAACAGAGGCGCGCCGACCGCCGCCGTGTCCGACGATTTCACCGTGCGCGAATCCAGATGGGTGAAACCTGCGGTGATTTCCCACTGATCGGTGAGATGTCCGGTCGCATCGGCTTCGAAGCCGCGAACGCGTTCCTCGCCGGCGAGAATCTGCGGCGCGGTCGGGTTGGTCGGGTCACCCACGCGCGCGTTGGTCATCTGCGTCTGGAAGACACCGGCCTGCAATGCGAGACGTCCATCGAGCGCCGTTGATTTCGCGCCGAGCTCGAACGTCCGGTCTTTTTCCGGATCGAGCGACGCGGTCTTGGTGCTCAGCGACAAGCTCTCGGCGGACGGGTCATACGACGTGCCGTAGGACGCGTAGAAACTGAGTTCGTTGATCGGGCGATAGACCAGCGACGCGCGCGGGCTCGCGATGGTGTCGGTGTGGCTCAGATAGGTATGCGTGATCGGCTCACTGTAATTCGCGTCGAAACGGTCCAGCCGCACTGCGCCGGTCAATTCCCATTGCGGTCCGAGTTCGGCGATGTCCTCGATCAGGCCGCTGACGGTTTTGGTGACGGTGTCCGGCCGTTGAGTAACCTGAGTTTGATGCCCTGGAAAATCTTCGAACGGATCGGGATCGAGGATCGGCGTACCGGGAATCTCGTCCAGTTGGTTCGCAAAACGTGTGAGGTCGGCTTCCTCGCGATCCAGTTCCAGGCCTGCAATCAAATGATGGTCGATCGGACCGGTGGCAAATTGCCAGTGCAGGTTCGCGTTGTTCATAAGCGTCGTCACCGCGCCCTGGACGCTCGGCCTATCGCGAAAAGTCAGCACGTCGTCGAGCGGTGTTCCCGGCGTCGGCAAGGTGTCGCCATAGTGCGCAGCGGTCTCCCGACTGTCGAACCAGTAGCGGCCCGCACGCGCGGCATCGGTGAACCACAGGTCGTCACTGAATTTGACGTTCAACGATCCGGTCAGCACGTCGTCGCGCGTCTTGTAGCGGTCGTCTTCGGGCAAACCGTAATTGGTGTCACGAGGAACCGGCACTGGCCGACCGAATGCGAACGGAATGCCGTAGTCCGGAATATCGTTCTGCTCCTGATGAAGATAGTTCACTTTCAGCGTGACGTTTTCACCCAAACCGAAAGCGAAAGAGGGCGCGATGCCCCAGCGCCGATTCCTGACGTAATCGCGATCGGCGACATCGGATTTCATGTCCATCACATTGAGGCGGAAGGCGGATGCGTTGCCGAGTCGATAGTTCAAATCCGCAGTGCCGCGGACTTCATTGTTGGTGCCGAGCACGACACTGCCTTGTGAGAAATCCGACAACTGCGGCGACTTGCTCACCTGGTTCACGACGCCGCCGGTCGAGCCGCGTCCGAACAATGTCGATGCCGGCCCTTTGTAAACCTCGAGCTCATCGATGTTGAAGCTGTCGCGGGTGTAGAAGCCGGTGTCACGCAAACCATCGAGGAAGAAATCATCGCTGGCAGCGAATCCGCGCAGGTTGATGTTGTCGCCGTGCGTGCCACCTTCGCCGGCGTTCAACGTGATGCCCGGCACGTTTTTCAGGGCATCCTGCAGGTTGTTCACCGCCTGCTGTTGCATGACTTCCGCGGAAACGACAGTGACGTTCTGAGGCGTGTCCTGTAGCGACGTGGCAATCGCGCCAACGCTTGGAGCGGTAACGACGACGGCGGGAAGGGTCTGGGTTGGCTTGGTTGCATCATCGTCGGCGTGGGCCATCAGCGGCGCGCCCAGCGAGAAGGACGCCAGGTACACCATCGAGCCGAAACCAAGCGGCTTGGGACTCTTTCGCAATTCAAATCGTTGCACTTGGGTCAGCTCCGTGGCTTTGGTGGATGTCGATGCTTCAATCGGGATGACTCAAACACCAATAAGAGTGATTCGCGTTTGCGGCTCACTGATCTGGGTGCCCGAAATCTTTCAAAAGGTTGCGTCCACGGAGATTTGCTGGCCCTGAGGCGCCTCAAGGCGGTGTTTGGACTTTCAGGCTGGCCGAGTCGCGGCACGGTTGGGCGCGAGGAAACGCGATGGCGTGGCACCTGCAGGCAAGATGCGAAGTGCGGATCCGTTTGAAGCCAAGATCCCTGCGGCCTTCAGACGCGGCGGTTCTCAAGTGATTGTCGTTGCGCGTGTGGTCAGCGAACTCGATCAAACAGAAGAACGTAAAAAACATCAGCACCTGAGTGAGCGACCGATGGGGCGATACCATAACGTCCGCCGCCTGGATTGGCAGCGGACGTTGTGTGATTCAGATATCGATCCGGGTGCCGGCGTCTATGTCGACGCCGACAGCGGTTGGATCATTTTGACGATGCAGGCGGCGCGGGCGATGTGGCTGTGCTCGCACCGGCGGGCGCGGGTTGTGCGATGCCGGAGCTGTATTGCCCGACCTGCAGAGCGAACGACGCTTTTTGTCCGGCCGGCAGCGCTGCCGGATCGGCGTAGACCTGGATCGTGTAATTCGTCGCCGCCGCGGGTGATTCTGACCAGGTGTTCGCACCTGCCGAGTTCGTGTCGACCAGCATCTTGTTCTGGGTCTGGTCCGTCACCTTGAAATGCAGCTGCGGGTTGCTCGAGACGAGATTGACCTTGATGGTCATGCCTGCCGCGATGGCCACGGTGAAGTTGTGCGCGGTCGCGCCGGTGGCCAGGCTGCCACTCTGTTGCGCCCATGGTTTGCCGGCTTCGAATGTCACCGCGGTGGTCGGCGGCTGCATGTCCGAGGCGCCGTATTGCCCGACCTGCAACGCGAATTTTGCGGTTTCATCGGAGCCGATCGCGGCAGATTCGATGTAGACCTGGATCACGTAGGTCGTATCCGTTGCGTTCTGCAGCGTCCAGCTTGCTTCACCCGTCTTGAGGGTGTCCAGCAGCTTCTTGTCGTGCGTCTGGTCTTTTACCTTGAAATGCACGTTCGGATTGCGGCTGAGCAGATTGAGCTGGAAGGTTTTGCCCGCGCCGACCGCGACCGTGTAATCGATTGAGTTGTCGGAGTGGGTGAGGTTGCCGATTTCCTGCGCCCACACGCTGTTGGCCGCGAAAGTCACCGCGACAGGCGCGGTGGCAAAGGCGGGCAGCGACATGCAGGCGGCAGCCATGCCGAAACTCATGCCGATGGCGGTGCTGCGGAGAAAATGGAAACGTGACATGTGGAATCCTTGCGTGGTTGGAGTTCGCTGATGATGTGCTTCGATAGTTCCACGTTGTCGCATCGTCGCCGTCGCGTCGATGCTGCCTTCCTGGTGGATGGCCGAGCCTCACCCCCGGGGTCGGCGCCGTTTTCGGACCATACGCCTAGTTCGTGAAGCTCGCCATATCGGGTGAGCGGAAAGCTTTAATCTCCCGGCGGGTCGCTCCGGACAAATTTTTTCGCCCGCGCATGCAAGTCCTGCCGCCCGCAATTTTTTTCGAATCAGGAAATGACGCAGAAGTCGCCAGGCATATCCCTTCCTCGATATGGATGACGGCTTCCGGTTCTGGCATAACTGCGTCACTGCGATAGAGACGGCTACCGATTCCCGGACCGTCCACGCCAGTGACTCAGGGGAAAACATGATGGCGATTCTGGTTGTGCGTACGGGGGTGAAGCGTGCGGAGGACGTGTTCTTCACCGTCATGTCCTTGACGATGCTGCTGATCGTGCTGGTCGGCTTTGCCCCGAGTTATTTTCTGCGAGGCGCGGTCTTCGCGCATCTGCCGAGCATGCTGGTGCATTTGCACGGCGCGGTTTTTTCGTCGTGGATCATTTTGTTCGTCATCCAGTCGAGCCTTGTCTCGGCGGGCAACATACGGCTGCATCGAAAGCTTGGCGTGCTGGGCGCGGTGATCGCCGGTCTGATGGTGGTACTCGGCGTATTGGCGACCTTTGGCACCCTGCGGCGCGGCGCCGAGTTGCCCTCGTTCTTCACGCCGGCATCGTTCCTGATCGACAACGTCATCGGCATCCTGATTTTCGGCGCGTTCGTGGCGGTTGCGATCTGGAAACGCAACAATGCCAAGGTGCACAAGCGCATCCTGTTCATTGCGAACGTGATGCTGATGCCGCCGGCGCTGAGCCGCCTGCCGTTCGTCGACGCCCATCCCTATCTGATCGGCATGATTCCGCTCGGCATGATTCTGGCGCTGTTCGTTTTCGATCTCTTCGCGTGGCGACGCCCGCTGCTGGTCACGGTGATCGGCGGCCTGATCTTCTTCATCGCCAACCCGATCATGGGCGCAGTCGTGCACACCCCGTTCGCGCAGCGGATCACCGTGTGGGCGCAGCATCATCCGTGATCAATGGTTGGGCCGCGCGGCACGGCACGTCTTGGAAACGCAGCGCATTTCTGAGTGTGAAAAGTGCGGCCTGAGCGGTCGCGTCGACGACGGTGGTTGTATCCACGGCGGATACTTTCAGACAGGCGTTGGTATTTAGCCTTCCATATCCGGGATGCGCTGCGGAATCCTGTCGACGATGCTCAGTGCGAACCCGTGCTCGATGAAGCGCCCTGCGGCGATTCCTCCGCTGCGCGCTTGGGCGTATCGAGCGGGCACCAGGTCTTGAGGCGCTTGCCCTGACGGAAGAGATCGATGCACTCGCGCATCTCGGCCTTGAAGGCCAGCTCCGGCGTGTTCAACGGGCAACCATCGGACAACGGTTTGGTCGCCTTGTACTCGGCAATGCAACTTGCCAGTGGCGGCTTGGGCGTATTTGGATCGTCAACCAGCGACGCCGGCGGCAGGTTGAGCCGTTCGTCGCCTTCCTTGGGGCCAGGCGGCAGGGGAGGCGCGCCGCAAAGCATGTTGGATGCCGTGCTGATCTTGTGGGGATCGCAGATGCTGTCGGCGATCTGCTTGAGCGCATCGCCGACGTGGCGACCCACCGCACCGCCGGCCGTCTCGCTCGGCGGTGGAAAATATTTTTCGAAGCGGGTGGACTTGTAGTGCATGCGATTGGTGTCGTGCTGCATGATCTGGCGATCGTCTGCGGGCTTGGCCGGCGGGGCCTTGGCGCTCGCCGCCGCGTACGCAGGTTGCGTGGGCGACAACCGCACCGAGCCGTCTTTCGCGAACAAGCTGTTGGCAGGCGATACGGCCGCGGAAGTGGCAGGTGCCGGTGGCGGCTCGTGATCCTGCACGACCATCGCGTCCTGATGTGGCTTCTCGCGCGTAATGGGACGAACGCGGGGCGGCGCCGTCGGGCGTGGCGGTGTCAACGTGGGCGGCGCGATTGGCTCGGGCGCGTGCACGATGGGCGGACTCGAATGATCGATCAGACGAACCTGCAACACCTGCTCGATATCGTCATGCATCACCGCCACATGCAGCGGCTTCGGCTGCATCTCGTGCCACAGCACCAGCGCGAAAAGCGCATGCAGCAGCAACACCGCAAATAGCACCAGCGTCAACGCCGGGCGCGTCAGTGGCGGCTGTCGCCAGCGTCCGCGACTCAAGGTCGCCCGCGTTTCGCCATCGAACAATGCCAGACCGCGCGCACGATCTTCTTGCTGTCGATTTCGGACCTGCTCGGAACTTTCGATGACACTGCCTCATTCAAGCCAATCACGCAGACCAACCTGCGCATGTCGTCAGCGCGTGTTACGGCCAACCTCAGTAGACATGATCTTTCATTCAGGGTTCCCTGGGCGTAAAGGGATGTAGAGAAGCCTGTGTTTCCCTGATTTTGTTCATCCCGTTTCTTCGCAAGGCCCGAAGATTTCGGTAACGGCGCTCAAAATGGATGGTGCCGGTAGAACAACGCCAGCTGCCGATACACATCCGGCAAATGCTCGCGCAAGTTTGCCGGTGACTCGAAGAACTGCTCGCTGGTGACCGCAAAGAATTCGGCCGGACTTTCGAGCGCATAAGGGTCGATCGGCAACTCGACGCCGTGGCGTTGATCTTCTTTCATGCGCTCGAACGTGCCCGAAAAGATGTGCGACCACGCGACGTGATCCATGCGTCGATGCAAGGGCGGAAAGCCGTTGGCTTCACCGTTGAGCAAGTCGAGCTTGTGCGCCATTTCGTGGATGACCACGTTGTGCCCGGGTTTCGTTCCCGCATTGAGTACTTCCGCCCAGGAAAGGATTACCGGCCCACGACCCCATGCTTCACCGGCCAGCATGGTGTTGCTTTCATGCACCACGCCGGCCGCGTCCATCTTCTGGCGACGCGGAATGAACGCGTCCGGATACACGATGACGCTGTGCCAACCGTCGTACCAATCCATGCCGAGTTTCAGGACGGGAATGCACGCGTGCATCGCGAGCAGGACAAGGTCGGCATCATCCAGCTCCAGATCCTTGGTCGGCTCCACCGACTTGCTCTCCAGGAACAACGTGGCCAGCACGCGCAACGTGGCCTGATCGGATGCACCCAACCGCCGCGCCGCGGCACAGCGCTGCAATGCGTTTTGCCAGAGCGGTTCGGGAATGGGATGTCGCGCGACGATGCGTCGTATGCGCCAGTTTCTGATTTTGTCGAACATGGGCGCACACCGGAAAGAGTCGCAGAATCACAACATCAGGACCGATGAGCGCTTTCTCAAGGACGCTGCGTAACAGGGCATGCAGCGCAAGACGTTCCATTATTTCGGGTCCAGCGTATATTTCGCGACACACCACGGGGGAATCGTCATGCGCAAGCGAATCAACGCAGGGCTGCTGGTTGTATTTGGGGTATTGTCGTTGACCGTGCAGGCGGGCAAGCCAGGCACGCCTGTTACGTCAGCGGGAGAATGCTGGACCAAGGCGATGAACGCCGGCGACGTCGACGCGGTGGCCGCGTGTTACGTGCCCGATGCGGTGATGTGGTTTCCCGGTGGCGCGATGGCCAGGGGACGCGACGCCATTCGCAAAGGCTATGCCGACTATTTCGGCGCCTTCACCATCAAGGATGCCCACCTCGAAGACATGGGCCACGTGGATGCCGGCGACGCCAGGAAAACCTGGGGCACGTTCAAGATCGTGATGGTTTCCAAGGCCGGCGGCAAACCCGTCACCGAACGCGGCCGTTTCACCGATGTATCGCGCGAGATCCATGGACAGTGGTTGTACGCAGTCGATCACGCGTCAGATGATCCGGCGGCCACGACGCACTGAGATCCCACAAAACTCGTTGCCGAGTTGAACCAAGCAATGGTGAAAGCATGAACTGGCAGGCCATCGGTGCGATCTCCGAAGCATTCAGTGCCATCGTGGTGGCGGCGACGTTGGTGTACGTCGTTCGGCAGATTCATCATCTTCGGCAGCAGACGATTCTTGCGTCGTTCCAGCATACGTACGACGCGATCAACCAGTTCGACGCGTCCATCGCGCAGTCCGACGAGGTGGCCGCGCTGGTGGTACGGGGACGCGCGTCGATGTCGGGTTTGTCGCCGAGCGAAAAGCTGCGGTTCGAGCACCTGTTTGGACGTCTACTCAATATCGTCGAGAGCTGGCATTTCCAGATACTGGAAACGGCGCCACCCGGTGGCTATCGTGACGAGCAGTTGAAGAACATCGCCAACTTCGTACGCACGCGTTGCGATCATCCCGGCGTGCTCGAATTCTGGAACGACTATCAGCAGTGCTACGACGCGGCAATGCATCGGCTGATGCACGAGAACACCGGTGCCGTGGCCGCGAATTCCGGCAGCTCGCCGGAATAGTTGTCGCGGCGCTTGCGCATGCACGGCACGCGGCTTCGAATGGCCTTTGCCGGTTGACGCTCCGCAAGGTTTAAGCCACGTTGCGCACTGAATCCCGTTCGCGTGGTGATAGCTCATGACTTCAAAGTTTCTGTCTCGCAACGATCGCGGCGTGGCCGCAGCTTGTGCCCTGGCGTTAGCAGGCTTCGTTGTGCTGACGTGCTTCGGTGCAGGAACGGCTAGCGCATTCTCGAACAAGGACGCGCCGTCGAACTCGCCAGTATCGACCGAGCAACCAACGCTGCCGCCGTGGACGGAAGGCTATCTCTACATCCATCACATCAGCACCGGCCGCGGAAACTCCGCGTACATCGTCATGCCCGATGGCACGACGATGCTGCTCGACGCGGGTGAGGCGGATCCGGAATTCGTCAGATCCGTGGCGCCGTTGGTCGCGTTTCCGGCACGGCCGGACGCCACGCATTCGGCCGGCTACTGGATCGCCGATTACATTCGCCAGTTCGCCCCGCAGGGTCGGCCGATCGCGCTCGACTATGCGTTGATCACGCACTTCCATACCGATCATATCGGGACGATTTCGGCCAGCAGCCCGATGTCGGCGACGGGTGCGTATCGGCTGGCGGGCATCACCGAAGTGAACGACCTGATCCCGATCGGCACGCTCATTGATCGTGCTGCGCCGAATTACAACCTGCCGGTCGATCTTCGGGCCTGTACAAAGACCAGCGGCAATGACGGGCTTTCGCTTGCCAACTACATGGACATGGCGGCGTACCGCGAACAGCACGGAAAACCGGTCGTCAAACTTCAGCCGGGCGCGCTCGATCAGATCCATTTGCAACAGGCGCAAAAATTTCCCGATTTTCATGTCAGGAACATCGCGTCCAGCGGCGTGATCTGGACCGGACGCGGCAGCGGTACGCAGCAATACATTCCGCTCGACGCGATCAAGGATTGCCACTTCGACGAGAACCCGTTGAGCGACGTCATCAGGATCAATGACGGCAGGTTTTCCTACTACGCGGGCGGCGATATTCCCGGCGTTCCCGATTACACGCAGCCGTATTGGCGCGACATGGAGACGCCGATTGCCGCCGTCGTCGGGCCAGTCGACGCCATGAGTCTTGATCACCATGGCAATCGCGATTCCACCAACGGCGCGATCCTGCGCGCGTTACAGCCGCGCGTCATCGTCCAGCAGAACTGGCTCTCCGCACAGCCCGGAGAAGAAGTCGTCGTGCGATTGGCATCTCGCGAGTTTTATCCCGGTCCACGCGATGTCTTCGCGACCGGCATGAGCCCGGAAACGCATATCGCCATCGGTCCGATCATGGACAAGGTCTACAAAAGCTACGGTGGACACGTCGTCATTCGAGTCGCTCCCGGTGGAGCGACTTATGAGGTTTTCATCCTCAACGATGCGGATCGCAAGCGCGAAGTGATCAAGCGCTTCGGGCCGTACCAGGCGCGCTGAATCGATGGAGCTGGCGCGTCGAGGTCGAATAGCCAATGTGAAGGTATCGGCAAGTCGCAGCGTATTGAATGAGCTCAGCGACATTTGCCTCGAAGCGAACAATCAAGGCAGCTTTGGCCGCCTTGATTGTTCGCAAAGTGTGGAGTGATCAGGCAGCGAACGGGGGTGCTACGGAAGCTACGGCATCCTCGCCGCACACATCGCGCCACATGTGATACATCACGCCGAACGTCACCGCGAATATGAGCAGCAGCATGGCGATATAGAGCGGGACGAGCACCACGAATACCACCCAGTAGCTGATGAGCTTGGCGATGAAACCGAGCACGAGTGCCAAGACCACAAACACGACCACGAAGACTATCCACGCAAGGATGCACGCCACCAGGTAAACGAGCAGGGGTAACAGGTTTTTCAATGCGCCGATCAAGCCATCGCCAATGGCGCCGAAAATATTGCGACGATTAAGCGCGACCTGACCCAGGCTTATGGCATAGAAAACCGTCATGAAAAGGGCAAGCACCACGAACAATGCGACGACGATGCCGAAGCCCTCGGGCAACGTGGTCGGCGGTGCCTGATGGCTGGCCTGTGCCGTCAGCAATTCCATGTACCACCGGGCGACCTGACGGCCGATTGTCGCGATGACGATGCCGAACAAAACGAGATACACCGCGATCATCGCCAGCCCGTAGCCCATCAGGCGAAATGCGTCACCCTGTCGGTAGGGCCTGAAGATGTCGAATGCACTGACCGGCCGCTCGCGCTCCGCTGCATCGATCACTTGCAGGTAGCCTGCGTAGAGCGGCACCAGCAGCAGATGGAATAGCATGGAGATTGCCATGATCAAGAAGAAGGTCGTCGTGCTAGG
>NZ_LMUV01000011.1:212670-329044 GCF_009765755.1 Rhodanobacter sp. L36
GTGATTGAAAGCCACGCTGATGCCCTGCGAAAGCCACCCGAAGCCCGCTCCCGGTCCCATGGATCGTGTCGTCATGTTTGCTTCCCTGATGATCGGCGCCCCCGCGCCGCGTTGGCGGAGCATAGCGGTTCGCGGTTGATGCTATCCAGAGATTCGCGGTGGCTGCATTGCCGACTTGCAAGGACTTGCGAAGTGATCGGCACGCTCGCGCTTTTGAGGATCAAGAGCGAGCTTCCCCTGTTTGGAGGGGAGGGGACCGATCTTGAAGTCTCCATTTATACGTCCAGATCAGTGCCTGGCGTTGAGTCGTTGCTCAGGTCCTGCGTCAAAGCATGCTCAGAGTGAACCGTTCGCACGGATCGTCGCCTGATTGATCGCGCATACTTTTGCCTCGTCCACTTTTTCGATTTTGCGGTCGTAGGTGTACAGGCCGTTGTGCTCGCCTTCGACGTCGGTGATTTGCGTGTAGACGCTGCCGGATACGCCGATGGCCGGGCCCTTGTCGCGCAGCACGGCGGTGTTGGCGACGTAGCCCTCGTTGAGCGCTTCGTTGTCTTTCACCCCGCCATAGGGATTGATGGCGGTGTTGGGCCACACATGGCCGGGGACGCCGAGCGTCAGGCCGCCGTGTTCGCCATCGATGGCGGCGCGCGTGGCGTCCGGGCTCGGCAGGCCGGGGCCTTGATAGTCGTGCACGTCGTAGACATCGCCGGCGTGCGGATCGCCTTTGGTGTCGCAGCAATTGGCACCGCTGCGCGCATCGACCAGGCGCGACGGATCGAGTTGCTTGATCTGTGCGGCCAGTTCGGCTGCGGCCGGAATGTTCCACTGACCCCAGCCTTCGTTGAACGGAATCCAGCCGATGATCGAGGTGTTGCCCTTGAGCTGCGTGACGATGGCGGAGACGCTGGCGCGGAATCCTGCCTTGTCGGCGTCGCTGAGTTTGTCGTTGCTGCCAGTGGGCAGCGCCGGCATGTCCTGCCACACCATCAGGCCGATGTGGTCGGCCCAGTAATACCAGCGCGCGGGTTCGACCTTGATGTGCTTGCGGATGGTGTTGAAGCCGAGGTCTTTGGTTTTCTGGATGTCGAACTTGAGGGCAGCGTCGGTGGGTGCGGTATAGATGCCGTCAGGCCAATAACCTTGATCCAGCGTGGCGAGCAGAAACGTCGGCTTGCCGTTGAGCACGATGCGATTGCGCCCGTCGACTTTCGCGATGCCGATGCTGCGCAGGCCGGCGTAGCTGGTCACATCATCGCGCTGGTCGCCGTGAACAAGGGTTGCCTTGAAGGTGTACAGAAACGGATCTTGCGGGCTCCACAGATGCGGACGCGCGATGGCGAGGCGCAGCGGTTGGTTGGCGGGTCCGCGCGCTTCGCCAACCGGCTTGCCGTCCACATACGCGATGACGTGCAGTGCGGCGTCGACGCTGTCGCCTTGCAGCGTCGAATTCACCGTGAAGGCATCCAGGCTGGATACTGCGGTGAAATCCAGTTGAGCCAGGCTGGTGGCAGGCACCGGCTCCAGCCACACCGACTGCCAGATGCCAGAGGCTGCGGTGTAGAAGATGCCGTCCGGTTTCAGTCGCTGCTTGCCGACCATCACGTTCTCGCTGTCCACCGGCGCGTGAACGGCGACGACGATCTCCTGCGAGCCCTTCGCGTGAAGTGCTGCCGTGATATCCGCGCTGAAGGACGTATAGCCGTCCATATGTCGAGCCACTTTTTTACCGTTGACGTACACCGTGGCGCTCTGCGCGACGGCGCCGAAGTTCAGCCGCACGTGCTGGCCATGCGCAGTGAAGCTCGCCGGAACATCCACCATCCGGCGATACGTCATGAAGTCCGAATGCTTTTGTACGCCCGACAGCACCGACTCGATCGGGTAGGGCACCAGCACCTTGTCCTTCAACGTCTGGCCGAACAGCGGCGCACTCTGCACATCGCTTGCCGCGTATTGCCACAACCCGTTGAGGCTCATCCATCGAGGATGCCCCAGCGACGGGCGTGCCAGTTGCGGTCGTGGGTAGTCGGGCAGCGCGTTGCGCGGCGAAACTTCGGCCGTCCATGGCGTCGACAATGGTGCGATCTTGCCGCTCCACGTGGCGGCTTGCGTCGTCGCCATTGCTGCCGGGGCGAGTCCCATCGTTGCCGTCATGCCCATCCAGACCATCGCGCGCGGAGCCTTCAACATCATTCGGTGTTCCTCATCAGTGAGGGAAAAACATGGGGTCGGCTATTCGATGATATTCGCTGCGACGTGGTACACGCGTCCACCCCAACCATCATCGGGGAACGAGTCGGATACCTTGAGATAGACCGGCCTCGCACCGTTGCTGGCGGGCGGCAGGTACGGCGTCAGGTCGATGATCTGGTCGGCCTTGTTCGAGCCATCGGTGATCGGCTGATCTTCCTTCAGCACCGTCGTCCACGTCTGATTGTCGGCGCTGACCTGCACCAGGTATTCGGCGTCGATGGTCAGCGTGACATGCGCGGATGTCGTATCGGACGGGAACGGGAAGCGATAGGTGAAGTACGAGTTTCCATCGGCAAACCGATTCTGTACGCCGTTGCTCTGCGAGTGGGTGCCATCGAACAACCACGGATTTTCGTCGACGGTACCCGTGTCGAAGTTGATCGCATGCGCAATCAGTACATCGGCCTGCGTGTCGAAGCGCAACCCGGGTGCCGTGACGGTGGCAGTCATCGCATGATGTCCGTCGGTGGCCGCGGACGGCACGGTGAGTTGCAGCGGCGTCGTGCCGCTGACGGGGTTTGCCGTGCCGTGCGGACGCAGATGCAGTTGCGTCGATGCGGGCGAGACGCTCCATCCTTCGGGCGCCTGGATCGATGCCTGGACATTGACCGGAAGCCAACCCGTCGCCGAAGTTCCCAGATTGATGGCGATGGATGAATTGCCCGACGCCGACGGCATGATCACCGGTTGCGCGGGAGACAGCGTGTCGGCGAGCGATTCCTGTGGTGTCCAAAGCGGTACTTCGCCGAGCAGCGCGCTCATGGCGCTGGCCTCGGTGCGCCAATCGAAGACGTTGGGATGGTCGTCACTCGTCGCGCCGGACCAGCGGGTGCCGAGTCGGCCGGCCGCATCGCGATCGTCGTTCCATATGGTGTTGGCCTGCGTGTCGAGGAAGGACCGATAAGTTCGATCATTGGTAGTGTCGACCAAGTCAGTCCAGTAACGCATGAAGATGCCCTTGAACTGCTTGCCGTTGTCGTCGCAGGTCTGGTCGAGCGCATCGCAGCTTTCGGTAAGGACGCCGTTGGACACCAGTCCATTCGTACCGATCGCGGCATCCGCCAACCGGCGCACCGTCTTCAAAATGGTCGGGTCGCGCGTGGCGCGCCAAAGTTCCAGGCCCGCGCCGATCGCCATGCCCTGGTTGTAGCTCCATACGGTCTGTCCGTTGTTGGTGCACGTATCGGTGAGGCCATCGTTGACGAGTCCGTTGGCGTTGATCATGCCGCTGCCCTGGAACCACGCCCAGGCCGTGCGCGAACGATCGAGCCACACGCGGTCACCACGAAGTCGGTTGTGCAGTTCGGCGGTGAGGCGAATCCACAGTCCGTTGGTGACGGCGTTCTTGTACGTGCGCTCGGCGTTCCACCACACGCCACCGCTGCACGTGCCGGTATCCCAATAGCCGTCCACGTAAGTAGCGATGGTGACCGCCATGTCCAGATACTTCCGGTTGCCGGTCACGTCATACGCCTGCACCCAGGTCAGGCCCCACCACTCGGTGTCATCGATGGCGCGGCTGGTGAAATTGCCGAGCAGGGGATCGCCGGACAACACGCCGGCCGGAAACACGCCCTTGTCCTTCTCGAACGTGTTGTCCAGTTGACCGACATAACGACGGTCACCGGTGCGTTGCATGTAGTCGCCAATCGTTTGCAGCGCGACGGCGGAATTCCACCAGCTGGAGGGGAACCAGGCCTTGTCCGGATCGTACGAACTCATCAGCACATCCGCAGCAACGCGGGATCGCGCGACGGTCGTCGGCCCATCGGCCTGCATTCCGGATTGGTGGGCCTGCACGACGGTGGTCGGCGCGAGCGCGGCGGCAAGTGTCATCAGAGCGGTCACGGCCAGTGTCATGGGCAGGCGTACGCGCGGCGCGTATGGACGTCCAAATGCAATTTTCGAGAACGGGCTCACCAGCGACATGATTCGCTTGGATCGGATCAACAGATTCATGATCAGGGCTCTCCTGTCAGGAAGGAAAAACGGAATCGAATTCACTCGGCGCACGAATCGCACCGAAACTTGTTCTGCGGAAATCACGGCGCAATCGCCGACATCGAAGGTGGCGCGTCGTGCGGATCGGAGCCCCACGTCTTGCTCGGCTCCGGCCCCATCGTGAGTACCAGCGTCGCGCCATTCTCGATATCGGCATGGCTGAACCACGGTTTGGTCCACGGCTTGCCGTTGAGCGTGGCGGACTGGATGTACTTGTTCCGCTCCGAGTTGTTGCGCGCATCGATTTCGAAAACCTTGCCATTGCCCATCTGCAAGCGAACGCGATCGAAGATCGGGCTGCCGATGACGTAATCGGGCGTGGAGGGATCAACCGGATAGAAACCCATGGCGCTCAGCGCATACCACGATGACGTGGAGCCCTGATCGTCCATGCCGGGATAGCCGTAGCCGGTGACATCGCTGCCGTAGAGGTCGGCGAGGATGCGACGCGTCAGTGCCTGCGTCTTCCACGGCTGGCCGCTCCACGCATAGAGATACGCCGCCTGCTGATCGGGCTGATTGCCCTGCACGTATTGCCCGATCACGCCGGTGCAGTCGCGGCAGATGCCCTTCGGCGCATACGGCGTGGAGAAGAACGTGTCGAGCTTGGCGTTGAACGCATCGCGACCGCCGAGCAGATTCATCAGGCCCTGCACGTCATGCGGTACAAGCCATAGCGTGGACCAACCCGAGCCTTCCTTCGACATGAAGTTGTAGTAAGGCTCAGCCGGATCGAAGGGCGATATCCACTTGCCGTCTTCGGTGCGGCCGCGCATGAAACCGACCGACGGATCGAACACGTTGCGGTAGTTCGTTGCGCGACGCATGAACATTTGTGCATCGTCGGTCTTGCCGAGTCGACGCGCGACATCGGCTAGCGCGTGGTCGTCCCATGCGTATTCGAGCGTGGTGGCGACGCCGGCTTTTCCGGCAGCGTAGGGCGGGCTCGGATTGCCCGGCGGAATGATGTCGGAGATCCAGCCGTTCTTCATGTATTCGGCGAGATAACCGCGCGGCCCCTTCGGATCGGTGGCGTTCTTGCGCAGCGATTCGTACGCGGCGGCGTAATCGAACGTGATGCCGCGTTGCATGGCGCCGTCGTAGAGGAATACCGCGTGGTCGCCGTGGAACGAGGTGTTCATGTAGCCGCGGTCGTGCGCCATGTCCAGTTCGGACTGCATGATGTCGCGGACGACTTCGGGCTCAAGCAACATCAATAAGGTGATCTGGTTGCGGCCGGTATCCCAAAACGGCACGGGCGTGTAGCGGTCGTAGCTGACGACTTGCACCTGACCATGCATATCGGTGAATTTCTGGCCCTTGCGCGCGATCAACCGCGGGCTGGCGAAGGAGTGATACAGCGTGGAGTAGAACAACATGCGCTGCTTCGGCGTGCCGCCGGTCACTTCCACACGGTCGAACAGTTTCGCCCAGGCCGCGCGCGCCTCGTCGTGCACGCGATCGAAGTCGAAGGCGTGGCCTTCGGCATTCAGTCGCTGGTCCGCTTCTTCGACGCTGTGGCCGTGGGCGATGCGCACTACCACTTGCTCGCCGGCTTGCGTGTCGAAGGTGACGTAGGCACCGGCGTAATGGCCGGAAACCGTGCGACGGTCGGCCTGCACGTCTTCGGTACCAAGCCCTCGATTTTTTTCGTCCTCGTTGGCGTGGAAGGTGCCGAAGCGCGCAAACGGGCGGGAGAACTCGGCCACGAAATAAGCGCCATCCGTATCGCGCTCGCCGCGCGTGCCTTCAGCCATGCCACGGATGGTGTGGTCGCCGATCACTTCCACGTCGCCACCGGCGTGACGCAAATTGACCACGACGTTCGAGCGATGGCTTGCCGGGAAAGTGAATCGCATCAGGCTCGACCACTGCGCCGCCGTGAGTTCGGCGCGCGTGTGGAAAGTCGCGAGGTCGACCGCGTAATAGCCGGGCGATGCCTTCTCGCTCATCTTGTCGTAGTACGACGGCGCGTAGTCCGGCGGCATGTTCCAGTCGCCGACCACCGGCATGATCATCGGCGCGGCGCGCGCGCCATACGTCGAGCCGCCACCAGTGAAGCCGATCATGGTGGGGCGCGCGTAGCCATAGGAAACCGCCACACCGGTGGGATAGCTGAGGTCGGCGTTGACGTTGACTGGTGCCGCTTCGGTCGAACTTTGCGGCAGGCTCGCGCCCGGCGATGTCATGCCCGAATACAGCGGCTCGCCGGGCGGCGGCGCATTGCCGATCAACTCTTTTCGATCGAGCGGCGCGGTGCCGACCAGCGGGTTGGCTTCATCGACGGCCGGGTAGGAGTGAGCGTGTTTGTTGTCCTTGGCGTGTCCTGCGCCGAGTGTTCCAAGCGCGAAAATCGACAACACGATGACGAGAGCACGGGGGAGGCGTGCCTTGGACGAATTCATGATGTATTCCTGCGACGGAGTGGGATGCATGCGTTGTTGCAACGACGAGGTCGGGTGAAAAACCCGACCTCGTCCGTTCCTTGCTCAGTCGCCATCACCGAACTTGTAGGTCACACCCACGTAGTACTGACGTCCGGCGTATTCGAGCGAGTACAAACGCGCGCGGGTGTCGTCGCCCAGATACTCGTGCGGCGTCGACTTGGTCAGGTTGATGATCGACGCGGTCAGCATCAGGTGCTTGTTGAACTCGTAATCGCCGTTCAGATCGATCTGGTGGTATGGCTGCGAATAAATCGGCAGACCCGACGACAAGCCCTGCATGGTGCGACCGGTCCAATTGTCGCTGGCGCGCAGCAACAGTCCGTTCTTTTCGTAGAACAGCGACACGTTGGCCGCGTATTTGGCGCTGCCGATCAGTTCGGATTTGCCGACCAGCGTGTCCCCCAGCGACACCGGGGTTTCGTTGGTCTTGTTGAGCGTGTAATTGGCGATGTAGCCAAAGCCCGCATCCCACGTGTGCTGCGCGTAGAGCTCGATGCCCTTGGATTCGCCCGAACGACCGTTGGCGTTGGTGCTGTACTGCATGAAGTTCTGCGAGGTGCCGCCCACATCCACGTTGATGTTGTCGACGGTGACCGGTACGACGAAGTTTTTGACTTCCTTCTTGAACAGATCCAGGCCGATGACGGAGTGGGGCCCGTAGTACCACTCGCCCGCCAGATCGAACTGGGTGGCTGTGAATGGTTGCAGATCTGCATTGGCGCCACTGCCGTACCAGCCCGGAAGCGGTGCACCGAACTGCTTGCGGTCGTTGTAGTAAGCCTGCGTATCGTTGGTCAGGCTGCCCAGTTGGGCCAGATCGGTGTAGTTGGCGCGGGCCATCGCTTGCGAACCGGCGGCGCGTACTACGAAGTCGTTTGCCAGCGTCCACGCGATGTTGAAGCTCGGCAGGAACTTGTTGTATCGCTTGCTGGTGGAGGCGTTGGTAAAGGACTGCACCACCGCTTGTTCCTGCGGCAGATACTGGAAATCACCTGGCGCGCAGGCACCGCCGGCGACGTTCTTGCCAGTGGCCGGGCAGATCAGGATGTTGCCGCCGGCGTCGTGGTAGTACACCGCATTGTTGGTGGTGATCTCGTCGGCGACGGTGAGGTTCTGCTTGGTGCTGACGAAGCGCAGACCCACATTGCCGCGCAGCGTGCCGGTGTCGAAGTTCGCCTGCACATACGCTGCGGAAATCTTTTCCTGGATCGACGACTTGTCTTCGGGGTGGTTGAAGAGCACTCGGTCGTAGGTCGAGTTGAGATGGTCGTAGTAGGCCGGGAAATTGATTGCCGGGAAGGTGCTGTCGTTGTATGCCTCGGTATTGCCGTCAAGCGAATTCGCCTCGAGGAAACCTGCCGGCAACTGACCGGCATTCGGATCGCAGGTCTGGAACTGCGATGTCGTGCCCTTGCAGTACCAGCGCATCTCGTTGTTCTGCTGTTCGGCGTTGTTGTCGCGGAACTTGGCACCAAACTGCAGCGATTGAATCCAGCTGTTGTCGAAGGCCCACGTGAAATCCGCTTGGGCAAAGTTCTGCGAGGTTGAGGTGTTGACCATGTTGGAGCCGGTCGAACCAAGATCCACCTGACCCGCGCCGGCCAGCATGTTCTGCAGCACATTCGGCGAGGCGGTGATGGTCGGCTTGCCGTCCAGCGTCCACTCGGCGCCGTTGCTGCCATCCACCCACTGGCCGTTGACGAAGTTGCGCGGCTTGGCCGCCATGTTCAGTTCAATCGACGGGCCACCCGTCGCCCACGTGCGACCGACGTTGAACGTGCCACTGAGAGCGCCGCCGTTGTCCCATTCGCCTTCGAGGTTGATCGTCTGCGAGGTGGCCTTTTCAACGGAGTAGTTGCCGGTGACCCACGGGATTTCCGTGGAGCAGACATCGACCGGCTGGCGTTGCGCGCCGGTGCTGGGGTTGGTGGTCGCATTGCAGCCTTGACCCGCGGGCGGAAGCACGTAGTTCGCGCCGGTGACAACGGTGTGCGATGGATCGAACGTCAAACCGTTCGGCGCGAGCAGGCGACCTTGCTGATCGGTGAAGTCACTGTTGCTCGGCAAGCCCCATTCCGGAACCTCCAGCGTGTTGGTGATCTGCGTTTGCTGACGCTCGAAGCGGAAGTAGTTACCGGTCATCAGGAAATGATCGGTGGGCTTGAACTGCATGGTGGCCTGCAGGCCCTGCGTCTTCAAATCCAGCTGATTGCGGCTGGTAGAAAACTGCTGTGGCATCCAGTAGCCCGAGTAGCTGTTGCCGGCCTGATCGACCACGCCGCCACCCGGCCACAGCGCGAGATTGGGCGCCACGTCGGCACCATACGGCTGGCCCTTCGTGTCCGTTGGTTGATGGGTACACGTGGAGTAATCGGTGCAGTTGTTGTCCCACCAGTGCCAGCTCGACGCGTTGGACGTGTAGTCGATATCCCGGCGCTTCTGGTACGAACCTGCGACGAGGAAGCCGAGGGTCTGGTCCTTGTTTTTCCACGACCACAACGCCGACACCTGCGGACTGATCTTGCCGCTGTTGTCCGATCCCGCACCGTTGACGGAGATGAAGCCGTCGTTCGCCTTCATCTCCAGCGGGCGACGCGTGCGCAGGTCCACATTGCCGCCGATACCGCCTTCGTCCAGCCGCGCTTCAAGGCTCTTGTAGAGCTTGATGTCCGAAAACATGTTGGCCGGCATCATCGTGTAGTTGAACGAACGCGTGAGGCCCGCGGAGGTATCGGCCGAGGCGACGTAATTGCCGTTCAACTCCGTCAAGGTCAGCTCGGGCGACAGGCCGCGGATGCTGACCGTCTTGCCTTCACCGGATTCGCGCGTGATGACCACGCCAGGCACATGCGCGAGCGCGTCGGCAATGTTCTTGGCAGGGAACTGGGCGATGTTCTGCGCGTTGATCACCTCGACGATGGAATTGGCGTCGCGCTTGTCCTGCACGTTCTGGTCGATCGACTGGCGATAGCTGGTGACGACGACAGCCTGAAGGTCGGTGGTGTTTGCAGTGTTTGCGGTCTTGCTCTTGTCGGCCGACTTGTTCTTGTCGTTCTTCGCCTTGGCGTTGTTCGGCGTTTGAGCTTGCGCCGGAGTTGCTGTCGCGCTTGAAGCAGGCGCAGAGTTTTGCGCGAGGGCATTGGCAGGCATTCCCAGGCCGCCGAGTGACAAGGTTGCCAGGGCGAGAGCGACATACAGCGGCTTGCGGGCGGAAACGTGCGTCAGGTAATTCATGTTGTGGTGATCCCCATGCGAGTGCGTCTTTCCGGCGAGTCCGGGTTCAGTCCGGCTCGCGCTATGAAGTCAAAGACAGCTGACCGTTTTGGCTTTTGCGTCGTCTTGCGGATGGTGTGGTCCACAAAGAATCGAACTGGAGCCTGCACGGTGATTCCCCCCACGGGTGCCCGTCTGCAGCTGGTGTCCTGGCGTGTTTTACGGCTGTTGCTCTCCCTCTCCTGTTGAATTTAGAACGATCTAAATTTTTTGGCGTTTGATGCGTCGTCGTGTTCGAATTCGGGTGATTTTCGGTAGCTCTCCGGAAGGTCAGGCTGCGTGCGCGGGCGTGTTGCCATGCGCTGCCGTATCAGGAAATGTCGGGTTACAAGACGATCGAATGGGGCCGCGTTGCTACCCGACTCGATCGCAAGGCCGTGGTACCTGCCGCGAAAGATGACAGGGAGATTGCCCGTTCGCGTCCACGAAAAGTGTGAGCCGGTGCACATTTTTTGCGCTTAAATCGTGCTGCATTGCGGCATCGACGGAAGAAGTTTCGGCCAATCATCGGATCGCCGGACGTTCCGGCATTCATCGCGGACGCATCGATCCGATGGTCCTCATTACCGCAAAAAATCAGCTGTAAAAAAATGAAATGGGCGAGCGTCGGGAATGTCCCGGACTGATGAAACTCTGTGCAAAACAAACAGTCACGCACACTCGCCATGGAGTCGCGTGGTCGCCATCGCGGTTCCCGCGGCGTAATGCACGCCCTGAACTGCGCGCATTAATGCCAGGTGCGCTTCCCGCCCGTGGGTGCAGGGTTCATCTCGACACTGAGAGTAAACGTGCGTTGTTCATCCGGTCTCATGGCACCGACGCCAACCAGCTTGCGCGCGACTTCTTCGCCGCGCTCGTTGCGGATGGTCAGCACCATCGAATATTCCCACGCACCGTTGTCAACCGGATTGCGAAAGCTGCCTTCCACGCGCAGCGGCGTGGAGGCGGACGTCGTGGCGGTACTGGTCGGTTCGGCGAAGCGCAGCTTGTGGCGGCAGGCGGGACACACACTCGCACTTTCCAGAATGGTTTCCCGGCAGTGCGGACAGGTACGCGTCGCCCCGGCGCTACCCTGGGGCGCATGGCTCATAACGCATTGCCATCGTGTCCGGGATGCTTGCGCGCGTTGCTGCCATCGGCGTCGTCCCAGCCGAACTCGGCCTGGCCGCGCATGCGTGAGCCGGCCGCGACGCTGAGTGATCCGGCTTTCAGGTCGCCGGTGAGTGCGCCGGTCTGCAGCAGATCCACATGCACTGCGGATTCGATGTTGCCGACCAGTTCGCCCGCGATGGTTACTTTCTCTGCGCGCACGCTGCCGGTGACCCGCGCGCCGGGTTCAATGGTGAGGTCGCCGCGCACGTTCACATCGCCCTTGAAGCTGCCGGCGATGCGCACGTGACCGGCGCCTTCGATCTTGCCTTCGATGGTTATCTCGGGCGCGATCAGTGACTCGGTCTTCGGTTTGCTCGGCGTCACGACGGGCGTGGGCGCCGACGTGGAGCGAAAGGACGATGATGGCGCCGGCGTTTCAACCTCCGGTCGGGTTTCAGGATTGGCGCGATGCGTCAGGTCCGCGACTTCGGGTGTGTCAGCGGAGGAGGTTTTGACGGGTTCTTTCCACAGGGCCATGACGCACTCCGCTTTCGATCAAGGGACGGTGACCGTACCCCCAAACGATCGTTATGGAAACCGCAGGAAATCAGCCAGTTCAGGTTATGTGGGCAGAGTTAACGTCAACGTCTCAAAAATCGACACGCCGCCCTGATGAATGCAGCGAGGCTTCTCCGAAAATCGTCTCGACCTGCGAAATCGTGTGCAGGTTCCACTGGCAAACGATGCTGCCGATGTCGCTCGGTTCCTGCGATGGTTTGATGGCGTTGTTGTCGCTCACATCGCTTCGACCGCATCCATGGCACACCGCGTTGTCGGCTGCACCGCGGCCGCCCTCGCGCAAGGTGGTGTGACATGCCGAACATCCTCAAAGAATGGAAGGTGCTGCCGCACGGCAAGCTGGCGCAGGTCGATGATGGCCTGCTCACCGTGACAGGTGATATCCGCATGCCGCTGGTGGATTTCGAACGCCGCATGACAGTCGCGCGCCTGCGTGACGGACGACTCGTTGTCTACAGCGCGATCGCGCTCGATGAAGACGAAATGCAGGCGCTCGAGGGGTTCGGCTCGATGGCCTTTCTCGTCGTGCCAGGCGATCACCATCGCCGCGATGTCGGCATATGGAAAACACGTTATCCCAACGTGCAGGTGATCGCGCCTGCCGGCGCGATCGACAAGGTGCGGGAGATCGTGGCCGTCGATACGGATCACAACGCCTTCGAAGATCCCGAAGTGGATCTGGTGACCGTGCCCGGCACCGATGGCCACGAATCCGCGTTGGTGATCAAGCGTGCGGCCGGCACGACGATCGTGGTGAACGATCTGATCGCGAACATGCAGAAGTCGGGCGGCTTCGGCGGTTGGTTGCTCGCGCGCATGGGGTACGCCGGCGACGAACCGCAGATTCCCGCCTTCGCAAAAAAGAAACTCGTCGACGATGCCGACGCGCTCGCCGCGCAATTGCGCCAATGGGCCGACGACCCGCGACTGGTTCGGATTCTTCCGTCGCATGGCTTGCCGATCGAGAACGATCCTTCGGGAACGCTGCGACGATTGGCGGCGTCGCTGTCTGAAAGTGGATGAGGTAGAGCGGAGAACGAAGAACGGAGAACGGAGAACCTGGGTGATTTCGCGCGACTGTGAAACATGTGTTCGAACGAAAGTCGAAGAACGAAGTCGAATCAGTCGAACATATCGAGCCGCATGTTCTCTATTTCCCATCATCCTTTCTCCGTTTTCCTCGTGGCCTTCATGCACCGCCGATGGCAGAATCGCTGCACTTTCTCCGAGGAAGTTTCCAATGCGCGCAAAGCTGCTGGGTTCGGTCGTGTTTCTTTCTTTCGGAGCATTACAAGCAACGCCCGTTTCCACGTCGCCCACGCGGCTCGATCACATCCTGCTGTGGGGGCGCAGCATCGATCAGGTCACGTCGATAATGGCGGTCAAGCTGGGTTTTCAGGTTCGTCCCGGACACGATCCTGGCGGCGTGGCGAATCGGTATGTGCGCCTTGCCGACAGCAGTTTTGTCGAGCTGCTCGGCATCACCAAACCTGACCCGGTTTTCGATCCGGGTATGAAGGAAGACCAGAACGTATTCAAGGGCGGCCCCGGATCGCGAAGCTTTGGATTTCGTTCTTCCGCGCTCGACGCGATTCGTCGTTTGATGTTGGACCAGCACTACGCGGTGACGCCGTTTTTCAGTGGCCCGGGTGACGCAAAGAAACCTGGCTGGCGTCTGTTTGCGTTCGACCACGCGCCTTTATCGAGCAGCACTTTCTTCATCGACTATGCGGCGGACTACGCGCCCGATCAGTTCGATCCTTCCAACATGGGCGATTACGACGCGACGCGCGAACATCCGAACGGCGCACGCGAAATGTCGTCGATATGGCTGGTGTCGGGCGACGCCGAATCCGATCGCAAACAGCTCGAAAAAATGGGCTTCGGTCACGCGGTGCCCATCAAGTTGCCCGCGTTGGGAGCCAGCGGTTTCTGCGTGCCGGTTGGCCCGACGGCACTGCTCGCGCTGCAGCCGGATGGCAACGGCATCGCTGCCGAAACGATGGCACACGGCAGCCCGCGCATCCTTGGCGTGAGCTATGGCGTCATCGATCTGGGGCGCGCGCAACGATGGGTGGAGCGTGGTTACGAGCAAAAGCTCACAACGTATCGCGGCTTGTCGGGCGAATCTTTCCTCGCGCCAACGCGTGACGATCTCGGTCTGTCGATCGAGTTCCACGCGATGCAGTCGGGCATGGCACCCTGTGCCGGCGCGCGGCTGCGGAAGTAACCCGACGCGAAGTCACAGCGAACTTTTCGGGCTCAGTCAGCGCCGTTTCCGAGATCGTCGGAATAACCGGCTTCGACGCGCGACCATTGCGCGGTTGGACGTCCATACGTGCGCATGCGCTGCTTGCCATCCCATCGTTGCGGCCAGCCGGCGGGCGAATCCTCCCAGGTTTCCTGCCGACCGTAGACGGTGAGGTCGAGTAGTCGGTAGTCGTTGTCCATCGCCTCGACGCCGCGCATCCAGGTCCAGTAGGTCTCGAACACGCGCGACTCTTCGCGCAGGTAACAGACGAGATGCATCATGCCGGGCTTGCGTCCGGCCAGCAGGGTGTCAATCGACGCCTGCGCCGAATACCACGGCATCGTCCAGCCCATGAAGTTGCGGTAGCGCGAGCTTTCTTCGTACGGGCCCTGGCAGAACGTGGCATAGGTGGCGTCGCGCGCATGCAGTGGCGACAGTTCACGCACCTGCGAGGTAAAAAACGTGCACCCCTCGCACTGCGCGCGCGCCGGTTGGCCCGGAAACCACATGAGGTAATACGCGATCAGCAAGCGACGTCCTTCGAATGCATCGAGCAAGGTTGTTTCGCCGCGCTCGCCGATGAGCGTTGTCGTCGCATCCATTTCGACCATCGGCAGGCGCCGGCGTGAGGCGGCAATGGCATCGCCCTCGCGCATATGCGTTTTTTCACGAACGCGCAGCGCGTCCACTTCAGCAAGGTAGGTGTCGCGATCGACGATGTTGGGTGCTTTCAGTTCGTCGTTCAATGCATTGTTCATGCGTATGTCTCCATCGGCGTGTGATGCGACCTGTGCTGTTGTCGATACCTGCGCGAACCGTGCATCGGTGCTTAATCTTCGTGCTTGCGGAAAGCGGCCTCGCCGGCTTCCGACACGCGATCCCATGCCGGATCGACGGCAGCGCCAGGTTCGTAAAGCTCGTGCCAGTTCCACCATTTGTATGGCCGGCTCTGCGGATAACCTTGGGGCGAGTCCTCCCAGATTTCCTGCCGGCCAAGCGCAGTCATGTCGAGGTAGCTCCACGTCGTGCCCATCGCCTCGTCGCCACGGCCGTTGATGAAACAGGTGCGGAACACGCGATCGCCGTCGCGGATAAAGGCATTGTGGCCATGCCATTCGTCCACGCCGAAGTCTGCGTCGAAGCTGTCGGTGATGGTGTACCAAGGGATTTTCTCCCGACCCATTTTTGCCTTGAGCCGCGCGATGTCTGCCTGCGGTGCGCGTGACGCATAAGCGAGTGTGGTGCCACGCGCATTCAAATGAGCGAGGTGACCGACCTGGTCGGCGCCGAACGAACAGCCGATGCATGCATGCTCAGGCCAGCCATGCACACCGGGCTCGAAAAATGCGCGATAGACGATCAACTGACGCCGACCCGCGAACAGATCCAGCAGGCTCAGCTTGCCTTCGGGACCATCGAATGCATACATTTTTTCAACCGCCATCCACGGCATGCGTCGCCGCTCGGCGGCCAGCGCATCGTGGCTGCGCATGACGGCTTTCTCCTTGACGAGCAATTGCTCACGCGCTGCATGCCACTCTTGCGGCGACACCACAGGATGAGCAGCGATGGCGCGCTGCGTCGGGTTTCCATCTCTCTCCGGCAGGTCGTTGATCGATGATTTTTTCGTGCCCATGGCAATCTCCGGGTTGAGCGATCTGCGCGTCGAACAGGATGCCGCTCGCGTCTATCGCTCGATGTGGTGATGGGCCAGTTTTACTTCCATACGTCGAAGACCGGGAGTGACAATCGTGGCGGGATTCATGCTTACGCCGGGTGAAAAAAATCCACATGCTGCCGTGCTTGCTCTCGACGGGTTGTAACGCCTGCCGACGGCCGCACAACCATTTCTTCCCGCGCGCACTTGTGCTTTCCCGACGGACTTGAGCGCAACTTGCCTCACATGGGATGCTCGATCCGATGAACAACCGCACCGCCGAAGCGCAACGTCTCCGCGACCTCGCGAGACTGCGTCGTGTGCGCGACCGCATCGATCGCGACTACGCGAAACCGCTGGATGTCGAAGCGCTTGCGCTCGGCGTGCACATGTCGGGCGGGCACCTGAGTCGCCAGTTCAAGCTGGCCTTCGGCGAGTCGCCGTACAGCTATCTGATGACGCGACGCATCGAGCGCGCGATGGCGCTGCTGCGTCGTGGTGACCTCAGCGTTACCGACGTGTGCTTCACAGTGGGCTGTGCTTCGCTTGGAACATTCAGCACGCGCTTCACCGAGCTGGTCGGGGTATCACCCGGCGTCTATCGGCGTGAAGCGGCGCTCGCGACGGAAGGACTGCCATCCTGCGTGGCGCGACAGATCACGCGACCGGTCAGGAATCGAGAAGCGCCCGCGGCCGAACCGGATCTAGCATGACGATTCTTTCCACAGCGGGCACGAAAACCATGCACATCAACATTCATGCGAGCTTCCTTCCGCAGACCGACCCGGATGCCTCGCTCGCGTTTTATCGCGACACGCTCGGCTTCGAGGTGCGCAAGGACGTCGGCTACAACGGCCTGCGCTGGATCACCGTCGGCCCGCCTAACCAGCCCGGCACATCCATCGTGCTGTATCCGCCCACTGCAAGCCCTGGCATCACGGATGATGAAAAGCGCACCATTGCGGAGATGATGGCGAAAGGTACTTACGCAATCATGCTGCTGGCGACTCCGAATCTCGATGCCGCTTTCGAAAAAATCGTCGCCAGTGGTGCCGAGATCGTCGAGGAGCCGACCGATCAGCCGTACGGCATTCGCGATTGTGCCGTGCGTGATCCCGCAGGCAATCTGCTTCGCGTGCAGCAGCAGCCCTAAGTAGTACGTCGTGCGCCGTGTCGTTCATGGCACTCAAGCGACACGACACTGATCACTCGATCAATGGGAAATGAGCATGAAGAGCAGCACGAAAGAAACCAGCAGCGGCGATCCCTCGCAGTTGATCGATGCACGGATTGCGGAACTCGGCGACTGGCGTGGGGAGGCACTCGCGAAAGTCCGCGCGCTCATCAGGCAGGCCGACCCCGAAGTCGTCGAGGAATGGAAATGGCGCGGCGTGCCCGTGTGGGAGCACAGCGGCATCCTCTGCACCGGCGAAACCTACAAGAACTGCGTCAAGCTGACCTTCGCCAAGGGCGCATCGCTGGACGATCCGTCGAAACTTTTCAACGCAAGCCTCGAAGGCAATACTCGCCGTGCCATCGACATCCACGAATCCGACAAGGTCAACGGCGCGGCATTGAAGGCACTGATTCGTGCGGCAATCGCTCTGAATGTTTCCCGCAAGAAATAGAAGCGCTTCCATGGCGAGCGACACCCGCACGATCGTCTTCCGCCAGCGACGTGCGCGACTCTGAAAGCGTAACGATTCAGCGCAGTGGCGCGCTTGCCGTGTCGCCCTTGCAGGTTATTGGCGAGCCATCGTTTCCAACCACCTGGGAAAAACTCGACCCATTGTGGTTGATGACGATGCCGTCGTCGCAGCGCTGGTTCCGGTCCAGCTTGTAGCTTGCCTGCACGCGGAGTTCTTCCTGCTGCTTTCGATTCTGCAGAACGAGTTGCTGCGCCTGATATTGCTGCGCCTGCTCGTTTACCTGTTGATAGGTGCTGGACAGGTCATCACGCTGATGTTTCAGATCGGCCGCCAGTTGGGCGTGATACTGCTCGGCATGCGCCTTGGCCTGTTGCGCTTCAAGTTCGGCGGTGCGTGCGGACTCGCGCATGATTTCATCAGCGTGGCGTGCCGCGGAATACTGGGAGATTCCGTTCCACGCAAGCACGGCGACAATAACCGCCGCCACGGCAGCTCCGACTTTCCACGACAACGGCATGGCCATCGCGACCGACTCCCAGCAAGGTGGTGTATCCCCGAACCGGCAACATACCGTGCGCCGGCAGATGGATTCTAGCAGGGCGAAAATCCTTCTCGGGAAGCCAAAACGGGCACGAAGGGCGGGCGATCAACGGGCGCGTTTCGGCTTCAGTCGCGCATGATGTCTTGAGAGCAAATCTTTGGCACAGCCGCAGTTTCATTGACGCCAGACATGGCGAATAAATGCAGCTCGACGATTTCTCCCCGCGCGCCGGTCGATCTGCGGTCACGTTGGTAGTGTTTCATCACGAGCGCGTATGGCTGGCCGGAGTTGCATTGGGCCCGAATTGTTGACGACACTCGCACAAGTCCTGAAAAATGCCGTGCGAGCCTTGACAGCTTAAAATCAGTGCCGTGTCCGATCCTTGAGCGGAATATTCATGACACACGCATGGGACTCGATGGAAAACAACCTGCTCGATGAACTTGCGTCGATCATCGAAGTGGTTGGGCGTGTCGATGTCCAAATTCGCGAGAGTGTCCAGTCATGTCGACGGAGCGAGGCGCAGCGACTGGCCGCGGCGCTGGTGAATCTGCTGGAAGAAAAGCGCGACCATGGCGAGGCCATGCGACGGAATTTGATCGATCTGCACGACACGAATCAGGCAAACATGGCGTCGTTTCAGCGCTGTTCCGACATGTCGATTTATTTGCTGAGCCTGCTGTCGACCCGCCTTCCGATATACCAGCGAATATGCACTCGCTTGATGGGGGACCTTGGTAGCGCATGACATTGGTTGGAGGGGCTCTGAGTTGCCGGTTTTCAGATCGGCATGGCTTCCATCGTGGCGCGGATCGGCGACGCATCGCCATCGCAACTATTCGCCCACTATCTTGCCCGATATAGAGCGCCAGCATCATCCTCGTCTCCGCGATCATCGGCTTGACTCTGCTCCTGCTCGGTCTTCAACGCCGGCACCATCTCGGCAAGACCCACGCAGGCACCGGCACCGCGTCGACAGCAACGCCACACCGAGTTGCGGCGTCGATAAGTGCGGTATCAGCGCCACCAGCGTCGCACCCGAGCGTGGCCGCGAGCAGGACGATGGTTCCGCTGGCGCGCCCCGAAACACCCGCCAGCTCGATTGATGCGTGCGAGGTTGATCGAGATCGCCACAAACAACAACACCGCCAGCGCCGCTGCCGCACCTTCGGCCGCCACCAGAAATCCGACCAGCCCGCAATCGCTGAAGCTTCCATGGATGCCATTCACCTAGATGGTTTGTCTGATGCCGACCACGCTGCACTGAGGATACGCCGCGCATCGCGTGTGCCGGCGCCGAGTGTAGATTTGAAACCGCCGTAAACGTCGTCCGGTTTGTACTTGCGTCCACGGAGTTGAGGCGCCTCAGTCTGCAGCGGTGGGGAAGGGGGAAATGGATGCCCCAGCCACGCTGGCTACTAACGGCCGTTACCGTCTGCGCAATCGCCACCGTTGTCAGCCTGTGCCAGATAGCACGCAAACGGCCACGCCGCGCCCGCAACAAGCCGAGCAACAGACCAAAACTCTGAAGCTTGTGGATGCGCGACAGGGCGCATCAAGCGCTGGATCCAGTCTTGGTCAGGATGGCGGCCCAGGCACCAAACGCCCAGGCACAAACTCATCTTCCGATCCGCTTCACGCAGCCCTTCAATGCATCCTCGCTCAACCCGGGCACCACCATCACCGACCGCACCCTTCCGATCCCTGCCTTCTGTTCTTCCAGCATTTTCAGACAGCCCTCAAATAGCCTGCCAGGCAGTGCCATCTGCTCGCCCTTGTCGATGTAGCGCGAGAGCCAGTCCTCGATAGCGCCACCACCTTCATCCGCATAGCTGCGCACGAGATTCGCCCGCACGCCAAGCGATGGATTGGCCGCAAAGCGATCGCGCATATGCAGCAGTACCTCGTTCATCGTTTTGTGACCCTGTGTTCGCGCGCGCAACCGCGCATCGAGTATCCACGCCAGGATCGCGCCGCGCTTGTATGGCACCTCCTGCACATCGCGACTCTTCCAGAAGCCCGTGGCCACTTCGCTATTGGTGATGTGTCGTGCCGGCGACATGTCGTAACCGGTGCTGATGGAGTTGAAGTCGTTGGCAAAATCTTGAAGCGTCCACGCGCCCGACCCCAGCATCGCGCGGCTGGTATGGAATACGGTGAAACCTTCGGAGTACCAGTAGGCGAGGGGTTCGTCCGCGCCGTCGGGCATGCGGCCGGTGCGCCTGGGTATCCACATGTGTGTGTATTCATGCGTGATCAACCCGTGCACCGTGACGGGCGTGACCTTGCGGGCGACGTAGGCAGCAAAGGCGCCGTCGCGACCCACGCCGGCGTTGAAGTAGTCATTACGATCCATCGCCACCACGGTCACGGTGAACGGGCCGGTGGTGTCGTTCCAGAAAGCGCGCTGTTCGCTGATCACGGCAGCGGCGATGTCGGCATAACCATCCAGTGGAATCATCCAGTGACCGACCGCGGCCATTCGAAGTGTGCCACCACGAATCGGGCGCGTGGCCCGTTGCACATGGGTGCCACCGACCATCGTGGTCTGCAGCAGATTCTGCAGCGTGAGCGGCCCGGCTTTCGCCAGCTCCTGCAATGGCGTCACCAGCATCCATGTCACGGGACCTTTCCATTCGAACCGCACGACGGCCTTCGTGTCGCCGTCGGGATGCGCGAACAGATTTTCCCCCATCCCTTGGAACCAGTCCGCGCCCATCAATATGTCCTGATAGCCACTGCCGCCGACCAATGTGGCATCGGTAGCGGGCGTCAAGCGATAGAGGATTTCGACACGACTGCCGGCCGCGGCATGCAATGTCCATATTCCATCAGAAGTGCTCGCCAGCGTGCCCGCATGCACGGCGGTCGCCATCACCTTGCGCGACGGTGTTTCCTGGCCAATGCCTTGGGGCGGTCTGATTCGCGCGAGACCCGATGCCGGCATGTCAAAGGCCATCCGCATGTCGAGCGCTTCGAGCTTTCCATCCACCAACGCCGGCTGCAGCTGATATGAGAGCGATGTGATGCTGTCTTGGGGAGCGGCAAAAGCCGCCGGCACGATAACCGCCATCAGCAGCAACGCGGATCGCAGCAGCCGGCGAACGTATAAACGAAGGACAGACGACATGAGCGACTCCGAGCAGTTGCGATCCGGTCAACCAGCAAGAATCTGGCCACCCGACCACACAACAAGAATCACCATGGCTACGCAGTTTCGACGCTGCCAAGGCGAGCTGCTCGATGTCCGCGGACATGGAATGGATATGCCGGACACATCAACGCATGAACGATGTCGTTGAAGATGCATCGGGAAGTTTTGCTCTCCTGCCTGAGCACTTGATCCGCCCATCCAGCGTGCGTCAGTCACGAAAATCACCCTTCAACCACATTCCCGATATACAACGCCAGCATCTTCCTCGCCTCCGCGATCAAAGGCTTGCGACGTTGCTCCTGCTCGGTTTTCAACGCGGGTACCATTTTCATCACCTGCGCGATCAACACCGACGCCGCATCCGCCTGACGTGCGGTAAGTCGGTGATTCGCCGCACGCAGGATGGTCGCCACCTGCTGGCGCATGGCGCCGCGCAACGGCATGCGGCGTTCCATGATGCCGGCCACGACGTGCGTGAGGGCGATGGCTGCGTCTCGATCCTTGCGCAAATCCAGCATACGATCGACCAGCAAATTCGCAAGTTGCGTGGGTGACATGCCGGGCGCTCGCGCCACAAGCGTTTGCAGCGTGCGCGAGGCGTGATCGGCATAGCGCGTGAAGAGTGCTTCGGCCAAGGCTTCTTTCGACGGAAAAAACTGGTACAGCGAACCGATCGATGCGCCGGCGTGCGCGGCGATCTCGGTCATGGTGGTGGCTTCGTAGCCCTTCGCAGTAAACAGCGTGGCACTCGCATCCAGCAGCGCAGCGACACGCAATCGACCGCGCTCTCGTTGCGGCGCCTTCGCAGTCGGCGGCTGAATTGACACTATGTGAGCCTCACTCATAAACTATGTTTGTGAGTTTCCTTCATAAATCTCCTGCCTGCAACAAGGTGCGCTGCGTGCGGTCTCTTTGCTCCATCGAGCGAAGCCGGCGGCCTGCATGAGTGCGGACGCGAAGGAGCAGGCAACGGTGCAGGAAACGCCGCAGTTCGCCGTCGAGCGTGATCCGCGCCTGCGCCTGCTGATTCCCGGCATCGTGGCCGTGTCGTTCCTGATGGAGCAACTCGACTCCACCATCATCGTGACCGCCGTACCGGCGATGGCGCGCAGCCTTGGCGTGACGCCGCTCAGCATGAACCTGGCGGTGACCACCTATGTGCTGGCCCTGGCGATGTTCATTCCGGTGAGCGGCTGGTTTGCCGATCGCTTCGGTGCACGCCGCATCTTCGCGCTGGCGCTGATCGTTTTCACTGTCGGCTCGATGTTCTGCGGCATGGCGACGACGTTCCCCATGCTGATCGCGATGCGTGCGCTGCAAGGTCTGGGTGGCGCGATGATGACACCGGTAGGGCGGTTGATCCTGATTCGCAGTTTTCCGCGCAGCCAGCTTGTTACCGCGATGACGTACATGACGCTGCCGGCGGTGGTCGGGCCGGTGATCGGGCCGTTGCTTGGCGGTGTGCTCACGACCTATGCGTCGTGGCGCTGGGTGTTTTTCGTCAACGTGCCGTTCGGCATCGCCGGGGTGATTCTCGCGCTGCGCTACTTCGAGGATTTCCGTGAAGCGTCGCCGGCGCGTTTCGATTTCCCGGGCTTCCTGATGGTCGGCATGGCGGTGATGCTCCTGCAGTACGGCATGGAGAACATTGGACGTCCGACGATACCGGTCGCAGCGATTGCTGGCGTGGTTGCGACCGGCGTGTTGCTGTTGATTGCATTCGGGCGCTATGCGCGCAAGGTCACCGCGCCGGCGGTGGATCTCACGCTGTTCCGCCAGCGTTCGTTTCGCATCGGCACGCTGGTCGGCGGGCTTTGCCGCGTGGGACTCAATGGCGTGCCGTTCCTGTTGCCGCTGATGTTGCAGCTGGGCTTCGGAGTAAGCCCGGTGGTATCCGGTTCGCTCACGTTCGTTGGTGCGATCAGCGGTTTTTCGATCCGCAAGATCCTGATCCGCTTGCTGCGCGTGTTCGGTTTCGATCGCGTACTGATCGGCAGCGCCATCGCGGGATCGGCGATGGTGGCGTCGTTCGCGTTTCTGCGCGCGGATACGCCGCACTGGATCGTGGTCGTCTGTGTGTTCGCATTCGGGTTGACGCGCTCGTGCCAGTTCATGAGTTCCAACACGCTGTCGTATTCCGACGTGCCGGCGGTGCAGTTGAGTCGCGCGACGTCACTCGGTGGCGTGCTGCAACAACTCAGCGTGAGTTTCGGCGTGTCGATCGCCGCGATGCTGCTCGGGCTGGTGTCGATGCGCGGCGGCGGCTTGACTGTCGCGCATTTTCATCTCGCATTCCTGTTGATGGCCGTGATCCCGCTGCTGTCCGTGCCCGGGTTCTTTTTCCTGCACCCGGAAGATGGTGCGCAGGTGGCCTTGCACGTGCGCAAGCGCAAGGCCTGAGTGTCCGGAAGGTCAATCGAGCGCGAGATAATCCGTATAGCCTTCCGCACCACCGCCGTAGAACGTCTTGGGATCCGGCTTGTTGAGTGCGGCATTTTCGCGAAGGCGGCGCGGAAGATCCGGATTGGCGAGAAACTCGCGACCAAACGCAACGAGGTCGGCGCGTCCACTGGCGACTTCGTCGATGGCCATCGCGCGGTCGTAGCCGTTGTTGACCATCCATGCGCCCTTGAACGGCTTGCGCATCCGCTCGTAGTCGAACGGTTCCGGCTCGCGCGCGCCGGCGGTTTCACCTTCGATGATGTGAAGGTAGGCGAGGTTGAGGCCGGCCAGCCGTTCGACCGCGCGATTGAACAGGCGTTGCGGACTGCTATCGGCAATGTCGCCGGAATGGGTAAGTGGCGACAGGCGCACGGCGGTGCGGCCCGCACCGATTTCGCCGGCCACCGCCTGGCACACTTCGAACAACAGGCGCGTGCGGTTTTCGATACCGCCGCCGTACGCGTCGGTGCGATGGTTGCTCTTGTCACGCAGGAACTGGTCGATCAGATAGCCGTTGGCGCCATGCACTTCGACACCGTCGAAACCGGCTTCGCGCGCGTTGGCCGCGGCCTGGCGATAGCTGTCGATCAACGCGGGAATTTCCTCGAGCGCCAGCGCACGCGGCGCGGATACATCCACGAAGCCTTCGGCGATGAAGGTTTTTGCTTCGGCGCGAATCGCCGACGGCGCTACCGGCGGCTTTCCATCCGGCTGCAGAGAAACATGCGAGATTCGCCCCACATGCCAGAGCTGCAGTACGATGCGCCCGCCCTTCGCGTGCACGGCGGCGGTGACTTTTTTCCAGCCCTCGATCTGCTCACGCGAATGGATGCCCGGCGTGGCGATGTAGCCCTGACCTTCGGGGCTGATCTGGGTGGCTTCCGCAATGATCAGGCCGGCGCTCGCGCGCTGCGCGTAGTAGGTGGCATTGAGTTCGGTCGGCACGTTGCCGGCGCTGGCACGGTTGCGCGTGAGCGGCGCCATCACGATGCGGTTGGGCACTTCGATGTCGCCTACCATCGTGGGCTGGAACAGCGCGTCGACGTTGGCCGAAGTGGCGTGGGAGACGTTCATGGAGATCCTTGTTGGGGAGTGGCGCAAAAGCAGACTGTGAAGTATAGGAACGCGATTGTTCGCAGAATGTCGAAGCGTGTGACATCGTCGCGCGCCGTCACATCACCCACGCGTCACTGCCGATCGGTCATGAATACGCATCAACTCGAGGTCATCGTCATGTCCCGTCGCACTCGTTCCTCCGCGCTGTCGTGGCCGATCAATCCGTTCGCCATGTGGACGACACTGGCAACGAAGTCGGCGGAAATGCTGCTGGCGTCGGGCGAAGTCGTCGCCCATCGCAGCCAGCGCATGGCGTCGATGGGCGCGAATCCCGATGCCGCCGACAGGCGCGAGATGGGCCGGATGGTGCAGGAAAAAGTCGACGCCTCGGCCGAATCGGCGCAGGCCATGTCGATGAAGGCGGCGAGCCTTTACCAGGCGTCGATGATGCAGTGGTTGAACCTCGCCAACCGACAAGCTGCCGCGCTTTGCGGCATCGGCACATCACCTCGCATAAGCGCGGACGTGGCGGCAAAGAAAACCATGCGTGCCGCGGCGGAGATCGCCACCGCCGGCATGGCGCCGTTCCATCGGCGCGCCACCGGCAACGCAAAGCGATTGCGCAAGCCGCGCAGCTGAGTCGTCAGTCCGGCTTGTCCATGCCGACACTCATCGGCTTGCCGCCGCCGGGCACCACGGTGATGGTGATCTTCGATGGATGTTGCGCGTCGTGGTGCACGACGTTGTGCGCGATCACACCCTTGTCCTCGTCGTAATTGTTGCCGCCGGTGTTGAGATTGCGGTCGAAACGCGGGAAGTTGCTGCTGGATATCGCGATGCGCAGCTTGTGGCCGGCATCGAAATAGTTGCTGGTGTCGATCGGCTGGAACGTCACCTTGTAGATCTGTCCCGGCGACATCCACGCGAGTGGCTTGTCGTAGCCGTCGCGGTAGCGCATGCGCTGGATGTTCTCGGTGATGTTGAACGCCTGGCCGTCCGGATGGACGTCCATCACCTTGAAGGTGAAGTCGGTGTCCTTCGCGCTGGAAGAGACATACAAAGTCACGGTGATCGGTCCGCTGACTTCGGTACCCTCCTTGAACGGTTCGGAGTCATAAACCAGCACGTCGTTACGCGCTTCCTCGCTGCGCTGGTCGTACGAGCCGAACTTCACCGCGGTGCCCTGGCAGCAACCACCGCCGCCGAAGGTCATGACCGGGTTGGCCGGGTCGTAGACGAGCGCGTCCGGATGATCGTCAGTGTCGGGTTTCGCGGTGAGCGCGCCGTCGCCGTACAGCGTGTTCGCCTTGCCGGCACTGCTGAAGTAGAAATCCTGCGTGGTGGCGCCGGCCGGTGGCCAGGTGGGCGATTGCTCCCACTGGTTTTTGCCCATCACGTAGTACATCACCTTCGGCTGCTTCTGCAGGATGCCGTTGTCCTCGCCCTTGAGGAAATGGTCGAACCAGCCGTAGACAAGCTTGTTGTATTCGAATCGCGCATCGCCCATGTCGAGGTCGCCGACCATGGTGTCCTTGGTGGCGCGCGTATAGGCGCAATGGAGTACCGGCGCGATCACCGCGTATTGCTGATCGGCAACCGCCTTGGGCGCGGTGCGGCGCACTTCGTTATAGGCGGCAAGATTCGGCGACACCGACACATCGAACCAGCTCATGAACCACAGGCCGGGCTTGCTGATCTTCAGCCCGTCGTTCCACAGGCCGCCTTTGTACCAGGCTGGATCGTTCGGCGTGCGAGCCACCATGTTGCCGCCGGTGGATACGGGCATGCGTGTCTCGAAGATGCCCGGCGGGCCACCGACGGCCTTGATCATGTCTTTCAGCGGCAGATGCCAAAACGCCTTGTTCCAGTCCACCGGCGGCATCTGCGTGGCGAGGTCGAAATCGCGCGAGGCGTTGACCAGTTCGGCTTGCGTCGTGTTCGACGGAAACATCGGCCGCACCTGATTCTGGATGCCGTAGTCGTAGATCCATGACACGAACAGCAACTGCACCGCGCCACCTCGGTACCAGTTGCCCTGCTCGAAATACGGACCGACGCGACCCACGCCCGCGCCGAAACCCTGCACGTTGAACGTGGCAAGCGCCGGATCGTTCTGTGCGACCACCGCCAGCTGCCATTCCGCGGTGGACGAACAACCAGTCGTACCCACCTTGCCGCTCGCCCACGGTTGTGTGGACATCCACTTGATCTCGTCGCTGCCATCGCTGAGCGGCGTGCCGAGGATGTCGTAGTTGCCCTGCGAAAAGAAATGCCCGCGCTCCTGCATCACCACGTATGCATAGCCCCGTTTCACGGCTTCAAGCTCGCGGCTCATGTCCGCCGGTGCGCCGAGTTTCACGTCCCAGTAATTGAAGTTGTACGGCGTGCGCTCGAAGATGATCGGCACCTTGCCGGCGTTCTTCGGCCTGTAGATATCGGCCGCCATCAGCTTGCCGTCGCGCATTTTCACCATCACCTTGCGATCGATGACGGCGATTTGTTCCAGCTGCTGCTCGATGTCGTTGCGCTGTTCGATCAGCTTGGTTTGTGGATCGACGCGTTGCGCGTAAACCGGCGTGGCAAACAGGAACGACAGCCCGAAGGGCAGGGCCATGCTGGCGAAGATGGAACGCAGATGCCGGACGTGCATGCGAATCTCCCGTGACTTCAGCCATCGAGTATGTGGCAAACGGACCCCGGGGATAAGTGACGTCAAGCACATCGGGTCGTGCCTTGTATCGGAAGAACCTGCGGACAGGATGTCGATTCACCGTCTTTCCGTTCGTCGCACTTGCAAGAACCGCCGCTGGCGCGGTTTTCAATCACCACAAGGAATGGACATGAGGATCAAACCCGCCACGATGAAAACTAAATTACTGCTGGCTCTGCTGGCGCTGGCGCCGATGGGCGCCACTGTGGCCGCTTCCGCCACGTACACGCTCGATCCGAACCACACCTATCCGAGCTTCGAGGCCGACCACATGGGCGGCGTGTCGGTGTGGCGCGGCAAGCTCAACCACACTACCGGCAAGGTCGTGCTGGACAAGCAAAAAGGCAGCGGCACGCTGCACGTCGATCTCGACCTGTCCAGCATCGATTTCGGCCAGGACAAGTTGAACGCATGGGCGACCAGCAAGGAATTCTTCGATATCGCGAAGTATCCCGACGCCAGCTACAACGGCCAGCTCGCCGGCTTCGTCAGCGGCGCACCCACCCGTGTGGACGGCCAACTCACCCTGCATGGCGTGACCAAGCCGGTGTCGCTCACCATCAACAGTTTCAAGTGCATTCCGCATCCGCTGTACAAGCGCGAACTGTGCGGCGCCGATGCGCTGGCCCATTTCAATCGCGCCGATTTCGGCCTCGACATGGGAAAGTCCTACGGCTTCAGCATGGACGTGACGCTGCGTATCCAGGTCGAAGGCCTGAAGGACAAGTAATCACGCGTACTGCATCTTCACCGTCATGCCGCCATCGACGGTGAAGTGCTGGCCGGTGATGAAGCTGGCTTGCGCGGATAACAGATAGACGGCCAAACCGCCGATGTCTTCCGGCGTGCCGACGCGACCGGCAGGATGCTGGGCGTGATCCTGACGGCTCAGTTTGGGTGCGCGCCGCGCGGCGGGTTTGCGCCAGGCGTCGGTGGCGATCCAGCCGGGCAGGATCGCGTTGACGCGCACATCAGGCCCGGCGCTGATCGCCATGGCGTGGGTGAGTGCCAGCAGGCCGCCTTTGGTGGCGGCGTAGGCTTCGGTGTCGGGTTCGGATTGCAGCGCGCGGGTGGAGGCGATGTTGACGATGGCGCCATGCGCATCGGCCAGGGCCGGCAGCGCGTGCTTGCTGCACAGAAACGCGCCGGTGAGGTTGGTGGCGATGTAGCGGTTCCAGCTCGCCAAAGTGAGTTCGGCGAGTTTGCCGCGGTGCGGATCGGCAATGCCGGCGTTATTCACCAGACCGTCGATGTGCCCGAAGCGCTTGTGTGCCGAGGCGATCCAACGTTGCACGCTGTTTTCCTTCGCGACGTCCAGACGGCTAAACCCCGCGCGCGATCCAACCTTCCATTCATCGAGGCACGCGCGGCCAGCTTCCACATCGAGATCACCGATCATCACCGAACCACCCGCGCCCAGTACGGCCTGCGCAATGCCGCGACCGATGCCTTGCGCACCACCGGTGATCAGCACCGCGCGATCGCGCAACGGCAGCGGATGGTGATCGATGATCGCGGGTGTGAGTGTCATGCCGCTGGCCTCATGCACGGAGCTGCGATGGTCGCGTCACCTGCGTAGGCGCAGCGTGCATATTTGCTGCGCGCCGCGAACATCACAACTGCATGTAGCTGTAGCCGCGTTGCCCGTAGACCACGAAATCGCTCAATGCGGAGAGCGACACCGTGACGTCCGGATTGACGTCGGTGTCCTTCAAGCCGTTCTCCGCCAGCGCCTGTCCGCAGACGAGCAGGGTCACGCCGGCTTGTTTCAGCGCATGGATGATCGCGATGTTCGGGTTGTCGACCTTGTAGAACTTGCGATATTCGGTGTTGTTCGCCGCCGCGATACTGGCCTCGCCTTCGATCACTGCGACGATATGCACATGCTCCGGTGGCACCTTGGCGAAGCCCATCAGGTTGACGATGCGCGCGAGCCGCTGCAGCGAACCGTAGACCTCGGTGTGATCCTTGCTGCCGTGGACCACGTCGACGATGACCTTGTAATCGGCCGCGGGGTCGGGTTGCACTGCCGCGTCGGGGCGCGGATGCACGCGGCCGAAATCCTTGATGACCGGGTTGATCCACACGGTGCCGGGCAGTGAAGCGTCGTCATCGGCCTTGGGTTTGGGTTTCGCATCGGTGGCGCAGGCGCTCAGCGCGGTGATCGACAGCAGCAGGCACGCCAGTGCCCGTGCGCGTGGTTTCAACTTCGTCATGCCGTTCCCCGGTTGTGCCGCGAATGCGGTTGGCCAACGATAGCCGGCGGGGCGCGATTGGGCGATAGGCCGAAGGTCTATCGCTTCAGCCGATCGAACGAGAACAAATCAGCCAGCAGATGCGGCCGGCGTTCGATCAATGCACGAATCAACGGCGCGCCGGCCATGCTGTAACTGATGCCGTTGCCGCCATAGGCCATTGCGAATTGCACGCGCGGTCCGTATTGCTCATGCGTACCGAAGAAAGGCAGGCCGTCGTCGGTTTCCGCAAAGGTGCCGGCCCATGCAAACGCGGGTGCGAGCTCCAGACCGGGCAGGGCACGCGTGACTTTTTTCACCAGCGTGCGCGCTTTCTTGTCCACGCGCGCGTCGCGGCGAATCGGAATGTCGATGTCGTCGTCCTCGCCACCCACCAGCAGGCGACCATCGCCGGTGCTGCGCATGTACAGATACGGCCGCGCCGATTCCCACACCATGGTGTCGGCGAGCGCGCGCAGGCTCGCCTTGTTCAACGGATCGGTGATGAAGGCGTAGCTGCTGCGGTCGCGCGCAACGCGTTGATGCAACCATTTCTGGCTGGCATATCCGGCTGCGAAAACAACGTGCTTTGCATGTATCTGCACGCCATCGGCCGTCTGCAATGTGACACTGTCGTCAGTGGCGTCGAGCCTCTCAATGCGTGTCCGATCGAACACGCCTGCGCCGCGCTTTTCAAGTCGCGTGAACAATCGATAGGCCATGCGATACGGATCGATGCGCGCGGCCAGTTCGCTGAGAATCGCGCCGGGCGCGTCAATGCCGTAGTGATCGCGCAGCTCCCCCGGCTCCAGCCAGCTCACCTCGAATCCGTGTTTTCTGCGCAGCGCCATTTCTTCCTGCATCACCGGCACGTGGCGACGACGGCTGGCGTAATAGAGGCTGTACATGCGGCCGAAATCGACATCGCGCAGTTCGCCGGACAAGGCCTGCAGCATCGGGATGGCATCGGCACAGGCGCGATAGGCGAGCGCGGCGTCGTCCTCGCCGTACCACTTGGCCAAGTCGATCATGTGCGTATCGATTTCGTATTGCAGCAGGGCTGTGCTGGCCGCCGAACTGCCCCAGCCGATGTCGCGTTCCTCGAATACCGCCACGTCGTGGCCATGCTCCGCCAGTTCGTTGGCGATCAGGGCGCCGCTGATGCCGCCGCCGATGATCGCGACGTCACAGCGGAGATCTTTCTGGAGTTGGGGAAACGCATGCATGAGTCCGTTCTTGATGGCCCAGAACGGGTAGCCGCTTTTCAGATCCATGCATGGCTCGCTGATGTTGGATGGCGCGGTTGCGCGAGTCAGCATCCGGCAGTGCGTGTCGCGGAGCCGTGAGAGTCGCGCACGCCGGCGATGTCAACGCAATGCGCACATGGTGGTCACGCTTCGCCCACTTCGACATCCGTAGTTTGGTGACGTCTGCAATCCGCAGGCCCCATCTCCGGAGAGTTCACGTGGACAAGAATCGTACCGAAGGCACCAAGCACGAAGTGAAGGGCGCCGTGAAGGAAGCTGTCGGCAAAGTCACCGGCAACACGGGCAAGCAGGTCGCCGGCAATATCGAGAAGAATGCAGGCAAGGTGCAGAAGGAAGTGGGCAAGGCCGCCGATGCCCAGCGTGACGCGGACAAGCGCCGCAAGTAAGTCGCCTCACTGGCGCCAACGCGAAGGCCGCGTGACGGAAGTCCCGCGGCCTTGTCGTATGCGTGATCGTTGAACGACTTCAACGAGTAGTTGGGGTTTTTTTCTTCGCTGCCGTTTTGCGCTTCGCGGTCTTTTTGGCCGTCGCGGATTTCACCGCAGATTTTTTCGTCGCTACCGGGTTTGATTTCGATGCGGCTTTCTTGCGAGTCGATGCGACGCTCAGGGTGATCCACGTCGGCGCGTGATCGCTGGGGCTGGGTTCGTCGCGCACCCAGCGGTCGACGCCCGCGCTTTTCAGACGCGGTGCGAGTTCGCCGCTCAACAAAAGATGATCGATGCGCAGGCCGGAATTGGTCTGCCAGTGACGGCGGAAATAATCCCAGAAGGTGTAGATGCGCTCGTCCGGATGCGTGGCGCGCAACGCGTCGGTCCAGCCCTGATCGAGCAGGCGCTGATAGCAGGCGCGGCTCTCCGGCTGCAGCAGCGCATCCTTCAACCACGAGCGCGGGTTGTAGATATCGAAGTCGGTTGGTACCACGTTGTAATCGCCGGCCAACACCACCGGATGTCCGCTGCGATACAGCGTGGCCGCGTAGTGGATGAAACGTTCGAACCACGCGAGTTTGTAATCGAACTTGGGGCCGGGTTGCGGATTGCCGTTGGGCAGGTACAGGCAACCGACGATGATGCCGTGCGCGGCCGCTTCGATGTAACGACTCTGGTCATCGCCCTTGCCGCCGGGCAGGCCACGCCGGCTTTCGATCGGGTCCATTCCACGCGCAAGAATCGCCACGCCGTTCCACGCGCGTTGTCCGTGCCATATCGAGCCGTAACCTGCAGCGCGCAATTCGGCGAAAGGGAATGCATCGTCCGGCGCTTTCAATTCCTGCAGGCACACGATGTCCGGTTGTTCGTGCGCCAGCCACTTGAGCAATGCCGGCATTCGCGAACGCACGCCGTTGATGTTGAACGTCGCGAGCTTGATGGTTTTCATGCGACTACTTCCTGGGCCAAGCGAGACGAGCCACATCGTAGGCCACGCGAGCGTGGAAGCCGGGTGATCACGCGTTGTCGCCGCGCACGCGAAACGCGAGGCTGATGCGTGGCGCCATCGGCACGCGCTGTTTGGGAATGCCGTGGTCGTAATGCCGCTGCGTTTCCCAACTCATCACCAGCAGGCTGCCGGGTTCCAGATCGACCTGCAGCACGCGCCGCGGTGGCTGTTTGGCGCGGATGGTCATGCGGCGCATCGCGCCCAGCGACAGCAGCGCGATCGGCTGGCCGCGCACGATGTCGGCGAGCTTGTCGTTGTGTGGCGCGACGCTGTCGTGCTGATCGCGGTAGAGATTCAGCCCGATGCTGTCGAACGGCGCACCGACCGACGTCCTGACGATGGCGAGCGCGTCCTGCAGCGCGAACGGCAGCAGCGGATCGTCGGCGCGGAAATACGCGCGCAGTCGTGGCACATCGACCTCGCGTTCGTACATCACGCGACGGCCGCTTTTCCACGCGATGCCTTCGTGAAGTTGCTGGAACCACGCTTGCGCGGTGGGCGCATCGACGAGTTCAGGCGTGAGTGCAATGCGACCGGTCGCGTCGTCGAGCAGCAGCTGCGGCCCGTCGCCGAACAGACTCAGGCTGCTCATGGCGCAAGCTCGTCCTCGTCGGCGATCGCCTCGCGTCTTGCGCGCCAGACTTCCGGCGTCTGCGGTTTGACGAACAGCGCGGTGAGTTCGGGATAAGCCTCCTTGGCCTTGTCCTCGATGCGATGGATGCATGCCTCGATCTGCGACGTGGTGAGCGCATCTTCGAACTCCGCGCTGAGTGCGGCGACGACCTGGTTCGGGCCGACCTGCACGGTCATCACGCCGTTGGCGCAGCGCACGTCTGGGTCCGCATTGGCGATCCTCATGATCGCGTCGCGCACGACGGGATGGGCCGGTTCGCCGATCAGCAATCCCTTGGTTTCGCGCAGCAGAAGACTGGCGGAAATGGCCAGCACGATCGCGATTCCGATCGATGCAACCCCATCGAGTTCCGGCATATGCAGCAGTTGCGCGCCGACCAGGCCGGCCAGCGCGACGAGGATGCCGAGCAGCGCGGCGCTATCTTCCAGCAATACGGTGAACGTGCTCGGATCCTTGCTTTGGCGAAACGCTTCGAAGTAACCGAGTCGTCCCTTGAGCCGGCGAAATTCGCGCAGCGCGAGCGTCCACGATGTGCCTTCGAACAAGGCGGAAATCGCCAGCACCAAATAATTCATCAGCGGATGCGTGACCGGCTCGGGTTGGCGAATGCGCGCCACGCCTTCGTACAGCGACACGCCCGCACCCATCGCCAGCACCAGCAACGCGACCACGAAACTCCAGAAATAAAGTTCGCGGCCGTAGCCGAAAGGATGGCTGGTATCGGCTGGCTTCGCCGCGCGCTTGAGTCCATAGAGCAGCAGCACTTCGTTGACGGTATCGACCAGCGAATGCACGCCCTCGCTGAGCATCGCCGAGCTGCCGGAAAACGCAGCGGCCACGAACTTGGCCACGGCGATGAGCAGATTTCCGACGAGGGCGGCAATGACGACAACGCGCGAACCGGATGCCTGCGACATGTCGGTCAATCCGCCTCGTAGAGTTTCTGACACAGGTCGCACCAGAATGTGCGGCGATTCGTTTTTCCCAGATGCGCGCGTTCGAGCGGAATGTCGTGAATCGGACAGCGGCTGCGGTTGTGCACCAGCCAGTGCTTGCGCAGCACGAAGGCGCGTTTCCATTCGAGAAACTGGAAACTGTATTCGCGCGCTTCCTTGATCAGCTCGCCGAGCTTGCGCGGCGGCAGTGCACCGATGGTCGACAACGGATGCACCTTGATCCGATACAACACCTCGTTCTTGATGATGTTGCCGACGCCGGCGAACACGTTCTGATCGAGCAGTGCGTCGCAAACCAGCATATCGGGCATGACCATGAGTTTCTTGCGCGCGAGTTTTGGGTCCCAGCTGTCGGACATGATGTCCGCACGCCAGTCATACAAATCATCGAGTTCGCCGTCGATGAGTCGCACCGAACAGCTGTAGAAATTCAGTTCACCATTGTGGAAGCCAAGGCTGAGGCGCGGCGCGGCGTCCTTTCGTTCGTCGACGCGGTAGCTGCCGAACATCAGCAAATGGATGCGAATGGCGAAGCCGGGCAGTGCGATCAGGGTCTGTTTGCCGAAGCTCCGGATCGACTTCACGCGCTTGCCGGCCACGCGCTGCATGTCGATCTTCGCGTTGCCTTCCGCGCGCCGGATGATCTTGCCGGAGAAGTGTGCGATCTCCTCGCGAAGCAGGACGATGGAAGGACCTTCAGGCATGACCGTTTCCGTGGGAGACGCGGGAAAGTGTCCGATGCGATACGAGCACGCGAGGTGAAGCCGTCTATTTGGCCTGACCGCGCAACAGCCGGTTCATCGACAGCGCATTGCCAGTGGCATGCCCCAGCGCGGTGTTGTCGAAGATGCACCAGCGTGCAGCGGTCTGCCGGCAGGGACGTTGCATGCGGCGCGCGACGTGGCCTAGCACGTCATCGACATAGGCGTCGTAGTACATGCGCGGTGAGCCGTGAAGACGCAGGTATTGCAGCGATCGATCGCCCGCCGGTACCGAGGCCTGTGTGAAACGTGCAGGGTCGGCTGCCGCGCGCGCGATGCCGCGTTCGCGCAACGCGTTGTTTACGGTGCCGTGAAACCAGCTGGCATGGCGCGGTTCGCAGGCGACCGGGCCGCGATGCTTCTTGCGCAGCAGGTCGAAGAACGGCAGCGTGATCGCGGGGTCGTAAGCCAGGCTCGGCGGCAACTGCAGCAGCAGGCAGCCCAGCTTGCCGTCGAGAAAATCGACTTCGCCGAGAAAGGTTTCCAGCGCCGGACCGCAATCGCGCAGGCGTGCCATGTGGGTGATCGCGCGCGGCATCTTTACCGCGAAGCGGAACGTCTTCGGTACTGTGGCTGACCAGCGGCGATACGTGGCTGGCAGATGCGGGCGATAGAACGACGAGTTGATTTCGACCGCGTTGAATACCTGCGCATAGCGCGCGAGGTGACTTTTTCCTTCGGGAAATTCGCTGGCGTATTGCGCCGGAATCGACCAACCCGCGCAGCCGACATAGAGCGCAGGCACGCTCGGCCGATCGTCGACCGGTGTGCGCGGCGCCGAAGCGGCGGCTCTGGGCGTCATCGATGAAACTCCGTGCATGCCCCCATGCATGGGCATGGTGTCGCCAAAGGCGTCAGCCGGCCGTGAATCCGACCTTGTCCGCTGACGGAAACACATTGTCCGGTGGCCCTTCGGATGTCGTCGGCTTACCATCGCCGTTTGCCTATCCGCCACTTCAAGGATTTCGAGTGCAGTCGGTCATTTCTGTCCAGCAACTCAGCAAGACCTACGCTTCCGGTTTTCAAGCGCTCAGGCACATCGATCTGGAGATCCGGAAGGGCGAGATTTTCGCGCTGCTCGGACCCAACGGTGCCGGCAAGACCACGCTCATCAGCATCATCTGCGGCATCGTGAATCCCAGCGAGGGCAAGGTGCTCGCCGATGGCCACGACGTGGTACGCGAATACCGCGCGGCGCGCAGCAAGATCGGCCTGGTGCCGCAGGAGCTGACCACCGACGCATTTGAAACGGTGTGGAACACGGTGAGCTTCAGCCGCGGCCTGTTCGGCAAGCCGGCGAATCCGGCGTACATCGAGAAGGTGCTGAAGGATCTCTCGCTGTGGAACAAGAAGGACAGCCGGCTGCGCACCTTGTCCGGCGGCATGAAGCGGCGCGTGATGATCGCCAAGGCGTTGTCGCACGAACCGCAGATCCTGTTTCTCGACGAACCCACCGCGGGTGTCGACGTGGAGCTGCGGCGCGACATGTGGGAAATGGTGCGCTCGCTGCGGGAAACCGGCGTCACCATCATCCTTACAACGCACTACATCGAAGAGGCCGAAGAAATGGCCGACCGCATCGGCGTGATCAGCAAGGGCGAGCTGATCCTTGTCGAGGACAAGGCGGAGCTGATGAACAAGCTCGGCCGCAAGCAGCTCACGCTGCATCTGCAACGTCCGCTGCAAGGCGTCCCGCCATCGCTGTCGGATTATGCGCTGGAGCTGTCGCCCGATGGCAACGAACTGGTCTACACGTTCGATACGCAGGGGGATCGCACCGGCATCGACGTGCTGCTGCGCAAGCTCGGCGAAGCGGGCATCGACTTCAAGGACCTGCAGACCAGCCAGAGTTCGCTGGAAGATATTTTCGTCAGCCTGGTGAGTGAACGCCCATGAATTTCCACGCTATCCGAGCGATCTATCATTTCGAGATGGCCCGCACCTGGCGCACGCTGCTGCAGAGCGTGATCTCGCCGGTGATATCCACCTCGCTGTACTTCGTGGTGTTCGGCGCAGCCATCGGCTCGCGCATGACGGCGATCAACGGTGTGAGCTACGGCGCCTTCATCGTGCCCGGCCTGATCATGCTGTCGCTGCTGACGCAGAGCATTTCCAATGCGTCGTTCGGCATCTACTTTCCGAAGTTCTCCGGCACCATCTACGAAATCCTTTCTGCGCCGGTGTCGTACATCGAGATTGTCGCGGGCTATGTCGGCGCGGCGGCGAGCAAATCGATCATGCTCGGTCTGATCATCCTGGGCACGGCACGGCTGTTCGTCTCGTTCGATATCGCGCATCCGTTGTGGATGATCGCGTTCCTCGTGCTTACCGGGGTCACTTTCAGCCTGTTCGGTTTCATCATCGGCATCTGGGCCGACAGCTTCGAGAAACTGCAGCTGGTGCCGCTGTTGATCGTGACGCCGCTGACGTTTCTCGGCGGGAGTTTCTACTCGATACACATGCTGCCGCCGATCTGGCAGAAGGTGACGCTGTTCAATCCGGTGGTGTATCTGGTGAGTGGATTCCGCTGGAGTTTCTATGGCGTGTCCGACGTGAGCGTTGGCATCAGCATGGGCATGACGTTGGTGTTTCTCGCGCTGTGCCTGATCGCGGTGTGGTGGATGTTCCGCACCGGCTACCGGCTGAAGGCGTAGACGGCGTCGCCTGCGGCGCAGGCGCGGAAACCAGCTTGCGATAAACCGGGACGCACGCTTTCGCATCGCGATGAACGAATCGTGCTCATGTCAGTCCAAAACTCGTTGAACTGACGAGTGGTGACGTGCGATGGGCAAGAAGAATTCCACCGGTGGCTGGATCGTGGCTGGGATCGTGGTGCTGGGCGTCGTGGCCGCTGGCGTCTATTTGGCGCGTCGCGGGGCGCAGCTCGGTACATCGGCATCTCCGGCAACGGCCGCGTCTTCCGCAGCAACGAACGTTGCCAACCCGGCGCCACCGCCGATCCAGCATCCGATTTCGCAGGCGTCGGTGCCGGCCAGCGCATCGACGACTGCGTTGCCCGCACTGGACGACAGCGATGCGAGCGTGGCGTCTGCACTTGCCGACCTGGCTGGTGCGAGTGACGTTCACTCGCTGCTGATATCGCAGCAGGTCATTCCGCGCATCGTCGCGACCATCGACTCGCTGCCGCGTCGTGGACTCGGCACGTTCATGCTGCCGGCTCGCACGCCGCGAGGAAATTTCATCGCGATCAATGGCCCCGCCGGCACGCTGATGAGCGAGCAGAACATTGCGCGCTACGCGCCGTACATGCGCATCGTGGAAAACGTCGACGCGAAAGCGCTGGTGTCGTGGTACGTGCGCAGCTATCCGCTGTTTCAGGACGCGTATCGACAGCTCGGTTATCCCAGGGGATATTTCAACGACCGGCTGATCGTGGTGATCGACAACATGCTCGCCGCTCCCGACCTCGACCAGCCAGCCGCGTTGATTCCATCGAAGTCGTCGTACGCGTATGTCGATCCGTCGCTGGAATCGCTTTCGGCAGGACAGAAACTTTTGCTGCGCGTCGGCCCGGCCAACGAGGCAACGCTCAAGGCGAAGTTGCGCGAGATACGCGCCGCGATTGCCGGGCAGGCGCTTCCAGCGAAGCACGATTGAGTGTCGACGACGAATAGGCCTGTGCGGGTTCTCGTTGCAGAACCTATCGCCGCGTCGGCGATGCCAGACGGCTGAGTAGTGTTGTGCATGCCTCGTCAATGATGCGTTTCTGCGCCGCCTTGCGTGGCGATGGTTGCCAGCCGATGACCGAATACCAATACGCCGGCGACTTGAGCATGGCCACGAACAGCTCGGCGGCGACGCGCGGATCGAGCTTGCCCAGCTTGCCGGCCTTGCCGGCTTCACTGAACCAGCGGAACAGGCCGTTTTCCTTTTCGCCGAACTGCACCATCAGTTGAAGGCTGCGTTGTTCGGAGCGCATGCATTCGATCATCATGACGCGGCTCAGTCGCACGAAACCCGGATCGCAGATCAGCTGCATTTCCTTTTTTGCGATCTCGCGCAATTGCGTGGCGAAGTCGCGCTTGGCGTCGTAATGGAGCTTGCCGAGCGGATCGACCCGTTCGATCAGCAATGCGAAAACGGCTTCAAACACCGCGTCCTTGGAAGGGAAGTGCTTGTACAGCGTGCGCTTGGAAACCTCGGCGCGCGCCGCGATCGATTCCATGCTCGCGCCGGCCAGGCCCGCTTCCACGAGTTCGGCGATACCCGCGTCCAGCATGGCAGTACGTTTGGTGAGGCTTCGATTCACGAGCGGCTGTCCTGAAAGTACACGCGACAGTTTACTTTTTTTATGGCCATCTATAAAGTACACGGCATCGTTTACTTATTGCCGGAGTCCGTCATGGCGTCCATCGTTTTCATCGCAGTCATCATCGCCCTCGCACTCGTAGGCTGGCGCGTGGCGATGCGCCGCAACACGTCCAAGCAGGATCACACCGGCGCGCTGACTTGGCGCGACGGTCGTTTCCAGAACGTCGCCGTCACGCATACCGGCAAGCTGGGTGAAGTGCTGCGGATGTTCTGGGTTCATCGCAGCCTTCGCCGCAAACCGCGCTTGTCCTTGCCGGTGGTTCCGGTGCGCGCTGATGTGCTGAAAGGACCGACATCGCAGGCGCTACGGGTGACGTGGCTTGGTCACTCCACCACGCTGATCGAAATTGACGGCCTGCGCCTGCTGACTGACCCGGTGCTCAGCGATCGCGCTTCGCCGGTGCCGTTCGCGGGACCGAAGCGGTTCACGCCCCCGGCGCTGTCAGTCGATGATTTGCCGCCGATCGACGCGGTGATTCTTTCGCATGATCACTTCGATCACCTGGATAGCGACACGATTCGCGCGCTGGCTGGCAAGGTTGGCCGTTTCTACACGACGCTGGGCGTGGGCGCACGGCTGACCGCTTGGGGCGTCTCGGCTGAACACGTGATCGAACTGGACTGGTGGCAGGAAGCGAGCTTCGGCCCGTTAACGCTGGCAGCCACGCCCGCTCAGCATTTTTCCGGGCGCGGACTGGGCGATCGCGACAGCACGCTTTGGGCGTCGTGGGTGGTGATGGGCTTGCGCGAACGGTTGTTCTTCAGCGGCGACACGGGCATGCACGCCGGCTTTGCAGAGATCGGCGAACGCTACGGACCGTTCGATCTCACGCTGGTCGAATGCGGTGCGTACAACGAATTGTGGCCCGACGTTCACATGCAGCCGGAGCAGTCGATTGCCGCGCATCGACTCGTGAAGGGTCGCACCATGATGCCGGTGCACTGGGGCACGTTTGATCTGGCAATGCATCGCTGGGACGAACCCGCCGAGCGCATTCGCGCGCTGGCCGCGGAGCAGGGCGTGCAGCTGGTGCAGCCTCGGCCGGGCGAAACCATCACGCCTGATTCGACATTGCGGTCGCCGTGGTGGCGGGCGTTCGAGCAGGAAACAGTTTCGGCATCGTCGCCGCCGCGCAATCAGCATCAACGGATCGCATGAGGCTGTTGAAACCGCACAACAGGATCGCCACCGCGAACGCGATCGACGATCTTGCGCGGGATTGGTCCGAAGGCTGTCGTGATCAGCTGTGTCCGGCGATCTCGTGCGGCACGTAGTGTTCTTCGACCGCGCTGATTTCTTCCGGCGTCAGCACGAGTGACATCGCCGCGACTGCATCATCGAGATGCTGTGCCTTCGACGCGCCAACGATCGGCGCGGTGATGAACGGCTTCTGCGCCATCCAGGCCAGTGCGACCTGCGCTTTCGACACACCGCGAGCTGCGGCAACTTTGGCGACTGCTTCGACGATGCGCTTGTCAGCGTCGGGCACGGTGTACAGCGTCTTGCCGAATTCATCGGTCTGCATGCGTTCGGTGGTGTCGTTCCAATCGCGCGTGAGGCGGCCGCGCGCCAGCGGGCTCCACGGAATCACGCCGATGCCCTGGCTTTGACAGAGCGGCATCATTTCGCGTTCTTCTTCGCGATAGAGCAGGTTGTAGTGGTTCTGCATGGTGGCGAAACGCGTCCAGCCATGTTGTTCGGCGAGGTACAGCGCCTTGCTGAATTGCCAGGCGTACATCGACGACGCACCGATGTAGCGCGCCTTGCCGGCCTTCACCACGTCATGCATGGCTTCGAGTGTTTCCTCGATCGGCGTGTGCGGATCCCATCGATGGATCTGGTAGAGGTCGACATAGTCGGTGCCCAACCGGCGCAGGCTGTGATCGATCTGCGCCATGATCGATTTGCGCGACAGCCCCATGCCGTTGGGGCCTGCGTGCATGCGTCCGTGCACCTTGGTTGCCAGCACGATCGCATCGCGCTGGGTGAATTCCTTCAGCACGCGGCCGACGATTTCCTCGGAGCTGCCGTCGGAATACACGTTGGCGGTATCGAAGAAATTGATGCCCAGATCGATCGCCTTGCGGATCAGCGGCCTGCTCGCTGCATCGTCCAGCGTCCAAGCGTGATTGCCACGCTGCGGTTCGCCGTAGGTCATGCAACCGAGGCAGACGCGCGATACGTCCAGGCCGGTGCGGCCGAGCTTCACGTACTCCATGACGGACTCCTGATGATGTGATGAGGCAGCTTACTCAATGCGTCGTGCAGAACGCGTGGGCGCAAGAACTCGTGGACAACTGGCGCAACCCTCAAGCGCAGTAAATAATGCGTGCTCCGCCACGTCGCGAGCGCGCACCGATGAATGCAGAACGGCCAACCGGAAGTCTGGTCAACGTGGGGCTCGGCATGACGCTCGGGTCGCATATCAGTCCGCTATCGCGCAGCCATATCGAACAAGCGGATGTGGTGTTTGCAAACCTTTCCGATGGCATTGTCGAGCTGTGGCTGCAGCAGATGAATGCGGACGTGCGAAGCCTGCAACCGCTTTATCAGGAAGGTAAGTCGCGCATGCAGACTTACTGGCAGATGGTGGAAACCATCATGGCCGAAGTGCGCGCGGGCAAGCGCGTCTGCGGAGCTTTCTATGGGCATCCGGGTGTGTTTGCGTGGGCGCCACACAAGACCATCGAAATGGCGCGCAGCGAAGGTTTCGAGGCCCACATGGAGCCCGGCATCTCGGCTGAGGATTGTCTGTATGCCGATCTCGGCATCGATCCGGGCAACTTCGGTTGTCAGCATTTCGAGGCGAGCCAGTTGCTGTTCTACCAGCGCCGCATCGATCCGACCGCTTATCTGATCCTGTGGCAGGTCGGCCTGGTCGGCGACCAGTCGCTGACCCGGTTCTCGACCGGGCCGGCCTATCGTGAGTTGCTGGTGGAAGTGCTCGCGCGCGAGTACCCGCTGACGCACGAAGTGATCATCTACCGTTGCGCCACGTTGCCCATCCAGCAGCCGCGCATGGAGCGGATCACCCTTGGCGACCTGCCCAAAGCCGATATCGGCATGCCCGATACGGTGGTGGTTCCGCCCGTCCGCGCACTCCAGCCGGACACCGTGATGCGGGCGCGACTCGCCGAACTCGACCTCGCGGCTGCCAACGACGCCGGCTGAAGAGGTCAATCAGACGTCCGTACGCCGGTATGCGGGCGTTTTTGCACGCCGCAGCTCCCTGGAAAGGAGAACTGCAGCACGCCGCCGCATGAGCGCCAGTGCTACGTGGCGGGGCCACACTTAAGATGGAACTTCAAGTCTGCCCTCTTGGGCGGCTTGAACGCGGGCATCTGTTTCATCACGAAGCAGACCCGACATCCAAACCCTGCCCCCTACTGGAGAATTCACATGTCCAACATCATCAACTTCCTGGAAATGATCGGCCAGAACGCCAACCTGCGGAACGCTTCGCGCAGCGACATGCTGGCCACCATGACCGCGATGCAGATCGCCCCTGAACTGCAGGAAGCCCTTCTTTCGAAGAATCCGCAACAGCTCGAAACCGCGCTCGGCGCCAGCAACGTCTGCTGCATGATGCTTCCCGCCACGGTCTGCTGCATGATGCTTCCGGGCATGAACGACGACACGGCGTTCCACCAGGAGTTGTGTGCCTGAAAATCGGCACACAGCCTGATGTGACATGGCAACGAGTTCGGCCGGTGCGGGAGTGCCAATGGTGCTTCACATTCGGAACGGCAGCTGTCCCGCATGATCGCGGCGTCGATTATGCGGGACGGCTCGGGCGGACCGCGGTCGCATTTGAAACATGCTGGCGAAGCGAGAGAAATTGGCACATGCAAGACCGACAGCGATGCGTGAAAACTTCGGATACCGGCTGGGAATACCGATGCACGCATTGAGGTTCCGGATTGTGTGGCTAACGGTTTGTCTCCTGCTTGGATCATTCGGTCCAAGCATGGCCCTGTGCGATACGGCAACAAAACCGAAGGTCGCGGACCTGCTGGTACAGGCGGACAACTCAAAGACGTCCGACCATGATCGGTTCCTTCGGCTGCTGAATGAATTGCACGCCGACTCGGCCGACTTGTCGACCGAACAGAAGTTTTATCTGGACTATTTGCAGGCTTGGCAGAACGGGTATCAGGGCGATTATCAGGCGTCGACCTCGCTCATCGATGCATTGATCGAGAACTCGGGAGATACCATCCTGCGATTCCGCGGCGGCCTGCTTCTGGTGAACACGCTGGCAGAGCGATCACGCTTCGACGAAGCCTTCAAGCAGCTGAATCTGCTGCTTGGCGAGCTGCCGGAAATCAGCGATCCGGATGTCCGTGCGCAGGCCTTCACCACAGCGGCCTATCTTTATGGCGAGGCCGGGCAATATGGTCTGGCGTCCAGTTATGCCGACAAGTTGTTGAAGGATCATCCGGCAGCCGACGAAATTTCCTGCAAGATAACCTTCGTCAAACTCGGCGCGCTCTACCGGGATGGCAAGTTCGCCGGCATCGGACAACAGTTTCAGAACGGCATCGACCTTTGTTTGAAAGTAGGCGACACGCTCTATGCCAATGGCATCCGCTTTTTCGTGGCGAGCCTCGATGTACAGCAAAAAAAGTCGGGGCAGGCGATTCAGCTTCTGACGGATCACGACGCCGAAGTGCGGCGCAGCGGTTATCAATGGCAGATTTCACAGTTCGATGCGTTGTTGTCCAAGGCGTATCTGGACACGGGCCATATCGAGCAGGCCCGCGAGTCGGCATTGCGGGTGATCGCGCAGAGCGTGCAGGATCAGTACGCCGAGTCGCTGAGCATGGCCTACCAGGTTCTCTACATGATCGAGAAAGGCGACGGCAATCCAGCCGCTGCGCTGGCGTACCACGAGCAATACATGAAGGCGAGCCAGCGCTATCAGGATGCGCTGAGTTCGCGCGTGCTGGCTTATCAGATCGTGCAGCAGGAACTGCTCTCGAAAAAGTTGCAGATCGATACGTTGAGCAAGCAGAACCAGATCCTGCAGTTGCAGCAGGCGTTCGGACGAAAGAAGGGCGAAGCCAGCCGGCTGTACATCGTGCTGCTGCTGATGGTGGTGGCGTTCATTGCGTTCTGGGCTTATCGCATCAAGCGATCCCAATTGCGCTTCATGGGTCTTGCCCGCCGCGATGGACTCACCGGAATTTTCAATCGCCAGCACTTCGTCACCGCCTCCGAACAGCAACTGCAGGCATGCCGGAAATCCGCGCGCGAAGTCTGTCTGGTGCTGATCGACCTGGATCACTTCAAGAGCATCAACGATACGCACGGCCATTCCGTAGGCGATCGCGTGCTTCGCCGCACCGTCGCCACCTGCCAGGCGCATTTGCGCACGTCGGATATCTTTGGCCGTCTGGGCGGCGAAGAGTTCGGCATCGTGCTGCCGGATTGCCCATTGGAAAAGGCACTCGGCCGTGTCGAGTTGATGCGCCTGGCGATCGCTTCGGTCACAGCCGACGATGATGTTTCCGGCATATGCATTTCCGCCAGTTTCGGTGTCGCAAGCAGCAGCAACTCGGGCTACGAATTGCGCCAGTTGTTGATTCATGCCGACGAAGCGTTGTATGGCGCCAAGCGCGACGGGCGCAATCGCGTCAACGTCAGCCTTGCAACGCATCAGCCCTCGCGCGCCGTCTGAGCGCGTTTATTTCGAGGCGCGCTGATCCAGTTCGTCGAAGTGTGCGATGGCGTTGAACACCAGTGGATAACTGCCGATGGTTTCGCCACGCCAGATCGGATTGCTGGCAAACAGCAATACATGCCCCTTGCCGTAACGCGCGTCGACAACGGCGGCATGCTCGGCCATTTCGTCGCCGCCATCGAGCAGGCCTGCCACCAGCAGATGGCCGACATCGGCATAACGCAGGATCACCCGCGGTCGTTGATTCGCCGGAATCAGCCACGGATTGTTGCGCATCTGTTCGGCGTTCAACGTCAGCGGCTGCCATGGCTTGGCATCCGGCAGCGCCGGCGGTTCGGTACCGGGCCGACCTTCGGGCGTGTCGACGTCGTGCGGGCCGCCGCGTCCGGTCGGGCGCTGGAAATCCTTGGCGTTCGGCACGCCGCGATCGCCAGTGATCTGGTTGGACACGGTGAACGACTGACCTAAGGCGCTGTACATCGCGAGATCATCGCTCCGATAGCCGTCGGCGATCGGACTCTCGCGATCGACGAACTTCGCCTGCAGCACGCTGCCCACCACTTTCAGCTGGTTCGTCGGCGTGACGAACACGCCCGGCGCAAGGCCTTCGTCGATGGCGAACTTCGCTGTGTCTTCGGCGGTAATCAGCAGGCCGCCGTCGCGCACGAATTGCTTCAGCCCAGCCAGACCCATCGTGCCGAGTCCCGGACGAATGTCATCGGTGCTGTCGATGTTGCCCATGTTCGGCGTAAGCGCGGTTTTCTTCCACGGCATCGGGTTGCCCCACATGGGCAAACCGTCGACGATCTGCTGCGCGCTGGTGCCGCCGATCGGACCGAACAGAATCACGTCGTACTTCGCGTGCAGGTTGCCGATGCGCGCGATGTCCTGCGTGCTGATGTAGTCGTAACGGACGTGCAGCTTGTCCAGCGCCATGCGCCACCAGCCTTCCGTCTGTGTGTCCAGCCAGGTGTGCATCAGCGCGATGCGTGGCAATGTCGTCGCCGTCACGTCGATGCTCGCCAAGCCTGCGGGAACATCGATGGCTTGCGTGACCGCGCTCATCGGCGCTTTCAGAATTGAGTTATCGGTCACCCGCGTCACCCGCACATTGAACAGGTCGCCCATCGACCAGCCGGTGTCGTCGTAGGGATGCTGTTGCGGATCTTTCGGCGACCAGTACTGGCGATCGAGCAGCGTATCGGCGATGCGCGAGTACGGCTGATCCATGCGCACTACATAACTTCCGGCAGGGAATGTTTGCGTGGTGGGCTTGCCCGGCTTGCCGTCGTCGCCCTTGGTTGCAGGCATCGACACGCTCGCTGGCGAGGACAGCCGGCTCACCTCGGCGTGCTGCAATTGCATGATATGCAGCAGCTGCGCCTGCGCGCCGACGCGCTTGTCGTCGGCGGAAAACACATACGCAGCAGGGCCGGCTTCCTGTGGCTTCTCGATCGAGCGTTTGCTCTTGAGGTAGAAATTCTTCAGGAACAACTGCGCGTTGCCGGAAAAATAATCCAGCGCGGTGAGCAGGCCGGTCTGCTCGTAATTGTTGTTGTCGCGCTGCGACCAGGTCACTTCCGGCAGCGGCGGATTCGGCTTGTACCAGGTGCGCTGATAGTCGGCAGGGTCGAGCGTGCGCTTGAGCGTGTCGGCGCCGTCGTTGCCGAAGGTTTCGTACAGGCGGCTGATGCCGTTGTGCATGGCGGCGATGAACATCAGATAGCCCGGGCTCCAGGTATCGAAATCGCCATGCGTGAACACGCCGGGCATGCCCATCTGGGTCAGCGCCTGCACGTTGTTCCAACCCAGTTGCTGCCATTCGCCGGTGAGGATCGGATCGATCCACGCGTTGTACGGACCATCGCCCACGGTGTTGTCGTAGAGAAACGGCACCGATTCGTGCAGGTCGTGCAGCACCTGCGCATGCCAACCGACGTACGTGTCGGCGACGTTGCGCGTGAGCGCCAGCGTCATGCCCATCGCGTCGCGGTTGTTGTCGTGCGCCACGTAATGGCCCCAGTACAGCAGCGGCGGATGGTTCTGGCCGGGGTGCGCTTGATGCCAGTTGTAGAGATCGACCATGCGGTCGCGGCCATCGACCTCCACTACCGGCGTGATCAGCGTGATTACGTTCGAACGGATGTGCTTGATGTACGGCGCGTCGTCCACCGCGAGGCGATAAGCCAGTTCCATCAGCGCGGTGGGCGCGCCGGTTTCGGTGGAGTGGATGGTGCCGGTGATGTAGTAGACCGGCGTGGACTGGGCGACCAGCTGGTCGGCTGTCGCGTCGTTCATGCCGATGGTGCGCGGATCGCCAAGCTTAGCCAGTCGCGCCTTGTTGGCGTCGAGATCGGCGATCAGATTCTCGTCGGCGATGGCGACCGCGATCATCTCGCGGCCTTCTTCGGTTTTGCCGATCGAGAAAACTTTGACCCGCGGGCTCGCCGCTGCCAGTGCGCGAAAATAGCGATAGACGTCCGCGGAGTAAGGCAGGTAGTTCGGCGCGCCGGATATGTGGCCGAGCACTTTTTCCGGCGTCGGCACGCTGCTCGATGCGGGAAGGTAATCGGTGAGCGGCGAGTTAAACGTCGGATCGGTGGTGAACTTCAGGATCTGGTCGGTGTACGCCTGATCGATCGGCTGGCCGGCCGCGCGCGCGTAGTGGGTGGGACCGCTCGCATCGTTGGCAGCTTGCGCGGCGAGCGTGCCGAGCGTGAACAGCACGCCGATGGAAAACCGTGTCGATACGCGCATGGTGAGCATTCCCCAATGGCCGCACGCAGCCGATCGCGCCACTGTGCCAGACCCTCGTCCGACACGCGTAGCCCATCAGTTGGGTAGGGATTTTCGATCCCGCGCTCGTGGCGAGGGCGCGGTCGATCCATCCGTGGCTCGCCTCCCGATGCCGTCTATTTTTTCAGCGCGGCCGTGAGCTGGTCGAGTTGTGCACGATAACGATCGATCACGTCGGCGGTGACCTGGGTGTAGCGCGCCAGTTCGTCCCAGCGACGGCCTTCGATCGCTTCGCGCACGCCCGGCACGGTTTTCACGTCATAGCCCGTGAGCATGCCCGGGGCATAAATCATGTGCTTGAACCACGCGCGACCGGGCAGGCCGTCGGGGTCGCCGAGCGCCTGTTCCATCGCGGCCATGCGGCGGTTCACGTCACGCTTCTGCGCCGATGACAGATTGAAGCTGGTCTGCGCGCGACCTGCATATGCTGCTTCGAATGCCTGCGCGCTCCTGTCGAGCTTCCTGCTCGCTGCGTCGAGTGCGGTGAGGTCGATCGACGGTACGTCGGATTCGCGTGCCGGCGGTGCGATCGCATGTTGCGGGTCGGCATCGAGTTCGAAAGCGTGGCTGTCGAGCAGTTCGTGCTGCTCGGCGGTCGCCTTGCGCGTGGCGTCGACCAGCTTGTGCAGTTCGTCGACGTAGCGATCCAGCTGCTGGCTGAAATCGCCGAAGCGCATCGGCAGCACATCGGCATCGGCACTGCGCAGCACGATATGCCCGGCGACCTTGGCCAGCGTCGTGCCGTAGACGAAGGTCGGATCACCGAAGCGGATGTAGTGATCGAACGAGTCGTAGCGCGAGTGGTAGATGCCGGCATTGTCGTCTTCGCCACCGAAGCCGAGGTCCAGCGAAGCGATGCCGAGATGTTCCAAAAATGCGCTGAAGTCGGAGCCCGAACCGAGTGCCTCGATCGGCAGATCACCGCCCTCCGCGGCAAGCTTGGCGTCCATCTTCGCTTCGGGGCTTGCGCCGCCGGCAGCTTCGACGCGCATGTGCGCGCGCAGGCGTTCGCGCACGCTCACATGCGTTTCCGGATCGATCACGCCGTCGGCGACTTCGTTCACCAGATGCTGCAGCGAATGGCTCCCACCGGCGCCGAGAATGCCGCGACCGTTGGTATCGGAGTTGAGATAAAGCACGGCCTTCTGCTGCAGCTCGGCGGCATGTGTCTCGGCCCACTCGGTGGAACCGAGCAGACCCGGCTCCTCGCCGTCCCAGCTTGCGTAGACCAGCGTGCGCTGCGGCCGCCAGCCTTGCTTGACGAGTCCGCCGATCGCCTTGGCTTCGGCCATCAGCGCGATGTTTCCCGCGAGCGGATCCCATGCGCCAAACACCCAGCCGTCGTGATGATTGCCACGCACGATCCACTGATCCGGCGCGGTCGAGCCTTTCATCACGGCGATCACGTCGTAGACCGGTTTCTGCCCCCAGTCCGACGCCACCGTCATGTGCACTTTCGCGGTGCTCGGGCCGATGTGATACGTCAGCGGCAACGCACCGCGCCAGCCTTGCGGCGCCACCGGACCGGTCAGTGATTGCAGCAACGGCGTGGCATCGCCATAGGAAATCGGCAGCACCGGAATTTTCAGCAGCGTCGTTGCATCTTTCAACGCGAGACGCTTCGCACCCGGCGTGGAACCGATGCCGGGCGTGAGCGGATCGCCGGGGTATACCTGCATGTCGGCGACCGAACCACGCTGCACGCCTTGCGCCGGACGCCAGCCGCCCTTGGGATACACATCGCCCTGCGCGTAGCCGTCTTCATGCGGGTCGGAATAGATCAGGCAGCCGATCGCACCATGCTGCTGCGCGAGTTTGGGTTTCAAGCCGCGCCAGCCACCGCCGTAACGGGTAAGCACGATCTTGCCGCGCACGTCGATGCCGCGACGGGCGAGCTCCTTGTAGTCGTCGGGCATGCCGTAGTTGGCGTAGACGAGCGTCGCCGATACATCGCCATCGCCGCCGTAGATGTTGTACGGCGGCAGCGCGCCGTCGCGGATCGCCGAGGTCGCATCGCCCGCCACTTCGGGCTCGTTCAACAGGGCCATATAAGGTTTCGGTCCGAGCAGTTCCAGCGCTACTTTCTTCGGTGTCGGGTACAGCACGTCGAAGGTTTCGATGTGCGCGTCCCAACCCCATTCGCGGAACTTCGCCAGCATGAATTCGGCGTTCGCCTTGTCGTGCGGCGAGCCGACCTGGTTCGGTTCGGACGACATCTGTTTCAGCCATGCGCGCAGGTCGGCGGGATCGAGCTGCGCATCGAACCGCTGTTCCAGGCTTCGCTGAGCGGCTGCATTGGCGGCGGAAAATCCCAGCATGCCGTGATCGTCATGCGTGGCTGTCGATGCAGCGGCCGCACCGAACGTGGTCGCCACGCTGCCGATCAGCAGCCAGGACCGGATTATGGTTTGCCTCATGCGGTGCTCCCCTTGATGGATCATTGACCGATGACGCGCCGCAGCGGCGCGCATGGCAAGTTATACCCGCAGCTCTGGAATCGTGCCCGGGCAGTGGCTGCTCTCGGCGCGGGAATGCAGGTTGCGCGACCTGTCTTGCCGTTTCTGCATCGCCGATTCGACCAGACACCGACCTTGAAAATCCGCGGTGCATTGCAGAAGAAAATCGACCGTGATGTACGTGCCAAGAGACACAGCACAAACGCCGGCCATTGGGCGCACAATTCATGCTCCTTTCCCCAACATGGAGTACGACATGCGTCCCAAGGTTCTTGCCGTATTGATCGCCCTCGCGCTTCCAGTCGCCGCATTCGCCGCCATGTCGGGCATGCATGACGGCGCAGCATCTGCCGCTGTCACCAAGGCCATCAACGATCCGGCCCGCGCGACCGACAAGGCCGATGACGCACGCCGCAAAGTGGCAGCGCTGGCGACATTCGCCGAAATCAAGCCGGGTCAGAAAGTGGTCGACCTGATTCCCGGCGGCGGATATTTCACGCGTGTTTTCAGCGGCATCGTCGGACCGCAGGGTCACGTCTACGCGGTGTGGCCGAACGAATATGCAAAGGAAGATACCGATGACGCCGCCGGCTCCGTCAAGCTCGCCGCCGATCCGCATTACTCCAACGTCAGCGTGTTGAATCAGGCGGCCAATCAACTGAGCACGCCCGAGCCGGTCGACGTGGTGTTCACCTCGCAGAACTACCACGACTATCCGGACAAGTTCATGGGCAGCGAGGATCCGGCGGTGCTCAACAAGCAGGTGTTCGATGCGCTCAAGCCGGGCGGCTTGTGGGTGATCGTCGACCACGTCGCGCCCGCCGGCACCGGCATGACCGACACCGACACGCTCCACCGCATTGATCCGGCCATCGTCAAGAAACAGGTCGTGGCAGCGGGCTTCGTGTTCGACGGCGAGAGCAGCGTTCTGCGCAATCCGAAGGACCCGCACACCATCAAGGTGTTCGACAAATCCATCCGCGGCCATACCGATCAGTTCGTTTACCGTTTTCGCAAGCCGAAGTAATCCGGCGCAGGATGCTCGGGCGGCAGTTCACAAGACCTCGAACTGCTGCCCGATCCAGTAGAGCTGGAACAACAGACCGGCAACCACGAATGCGGCGTGATACCACGCCTTGTCCGTCTTCATCGCAACGAGGCTGGCCACGACATATCCCGCGTTACGCAGTGGGAATACCGCGCCGAAACTGTGCAGGTAGTCGGCACCTTTGATCCACGTGTCCAGATAGTCCACGACGTAAACCGCGGCCAGCACGCCGAAGAACCAGTTCCGGCGATAGTAGAAATAGCTGCGATAACTTTCGTTCTCGTCGAGATTCTCGGGAAATATAAGCGCGCACAACAGGTACAGCAGCAGCGCGTAGATCACCACGAACAGATAGAGGTTGAAAGTCCACTGATCGACAGTGGCGAGCCGGAATTCCCACCACCAGAAATGCAATAGGTAAAGGAACATCGACAGCGCCCAGGCCATGTGCACCCAATAAATGGCGTGCCGCTTCGGATGCTCCACGATGCGCGCGAAATGGCGCAGCAAGTGAGTGAGTCCGAGACCGACGATCATCCCCATGAGCACGCGCACATGCAGATAGAGATTGGTGGTGCTTTCAGGGTGCAGTGCCGATGGAGTGATCATCGTTGTATCTCCGGTCGACCGATGCCAACAGTGAAATTACTGCAAGCCGCGCCAGATCGCATCCAGCAGCTCGCCCTGCGGATCCTCGCCCTGTTCCCAGTACATGATGCCGCCGAGCTGGTGCGCCTTGACGTAATTCGCCTTCGCGGCCAGTGATTGCGCGTCGTCATAGCTGATGAAGTGATGCGTGGTTGCGTTCCACAGATACGGAGCCTGCGCTTTCGCATCCCAGTGGCGAACGAAACCGTTTTGATTGATGAAATCGGCCTTGAGCTGCGGCCAAGGGTGTTCACCCTGGTAGTGGCCGTAAGACTGATACAGCCCGTTGTTGCCGGCTGAGACCTCGGCAAATTCGCGACCGTAAAACGCTGCGCCAATCACCAGCTTGCGCGCCGGCACACCGGCGGCGAGAAACTGTCGTACCGCCTTGTCCGTACTGCGCGCGTCCGTGGGCGCTGTCGTCGAATCGTTGAGGCCACTGTGGTGGCCAGTGAATGGCGTCATCGAATTGACGAAGTCGTAGGTCATCAGGTTGAACCAGTCGAGGCTCGCTGCCGCGGCGGCGATATCGATGTCGCTGACGAACGGCCCATCGGCAGCGGCGATGCTCAGCGTGTAGTGATCGGCGCCGTGATGACCATCCACATTGCCGGCGCGATCGAGTGCGCGACGAAGCTCCTGCAGCAGCAGCGTGAAATTCACGCGGTCCTCGACGTTGGAGACAATGCCCGATTCGTGGTGGCCGGGGTATTCCCAGTCGATGTCGAGGCCATCGGCATGATTCGCCACCATCAACTGCACCGCGCTGTCGGCAAAGCGCGCGCGGCTATCGACGGTGGCGGCCGCTTCGGAAAAACCACCGGCCTTCCATCCGCCGACCGACAATACGACCTTCAAATGCGGATGCCGCTGTTGGAGAGCGACCAATTGCGAGAGCCGCCGCTGCACCGGTGGATCGAGCACCACATAGCCTTGGAGCACGCGGGCAAACGCGAAAATCAGCACATCGATTCGATCGACATCACCTGGCGGGATCTCGCTACCCATCGCCTTGTCGTAGCCGATCACGCGATAGGGCGAACGCACCGTCGCGGCATTTTTGCGCGGCATGCTGCAGGCAGCCAGTGTCGTGACGATCAGCATGATCGCCAGATCGCGCCAGATCGCGCGTCGTTTTGGATGGGCCGGCCATGCGTGCATCTGTGGGTCCCGAAAGCGTTCTCTCCCGATCTTCGCAGCCGACGGCCCATCTTCCAAGTCGAGGTCGAAGTCTCGACATCGGGCACGGCGAACAGCGCTACGCTGCGCGCGATGAAAAACGATACCGCCGATCCACGTCCCATGCCTCCGGTCGAACCGGATGCCGCTGATTGCTGTGGCGAAGGATGCGTGCGGTGCGTGTTCGATATCTACGATGAAGCACGCGCGCGCTACGATGAGGCTTTAGCCGCCTGGCAACTTCGTCATTGCTAGTGGTTGTTTGTCATTGACGCCGCAAGAAAGGAACGCCATGTGGATCGCCATTACTCGTGAAGTCAGTCCCGCCATGGCGCGGTGCGAATTATCGTTCGTGGCGCGCGAACCGATCGACATCGCGCGAGCTGCCGACCAGCATCGCGATTACATGCACGCGCTGGAAACCCTCGGCTGCCGCGTGGTGACGTTGTCGGTTCAGCGTGATCTTCCCGACTCCGTGTTCGTCGAGGATGTCGCCATCGTGATCGACGAACTCGCGGTGATGACCCGGCCCGGTGCGGAATCGCGTCGTCCCGAAGTCGCGAGCGTTGCCGCTGCGCTGAAGAAATTCCGGCCGCTCGCAACGATCGAAGCGCCGGGCACCATCGATGGCGGTGATGTGATGCGCATGGGGCGCGCGTTCTACGTGGGCGAATCCGCGCGCAGCAATGCATCGGGCATCGCGCAACTGCGCGCGCTGGTGGCGCCGCACGGTTACACCGTGCAGGGCGTGCCGACGCGTGGCTGCCTGCATCTGAAATCCGCGGTGACGCAACTGTCGGACGACACAGTTCTGCTGCAACCGGATTGGGTGGATCGCGAGCCGTTCGCCGATTATCGGATCATCGACATAGATCCGGCCGAGCCGCATGCCGCGAACGTGGTACGTGTCGACGATGGCTTGCTGATGCCGGCGAGTTTTCCGCGCACACGCGAGCGTCTTCTCGGCGCAGGCTTCAAGGTCATCTCGGTGGATGTCTCCGAATTGCAGAAAGCCGAGGGCGCGGTGACTTGCTGCAGCCTTCTGCTGCGCGAAGGGAAAGATCACAACGCGGGTTAGACTTCCGGATCCTTTCCACGATTCGAGAAGCCGCATGACCAGCAACATCTACGACAGCTCCGTTCCGGTTTTCAGACAGATGCTCGGTGCGCTCGACGCGATCCTGGCCAAGGCGGATGCACATGTCGTGGAAAAGAATATCGACGCGTCCGCGCTGACGCAGGCGCGGCTGTTTCCGGACATGTTTCCGCTGAGCCGGCAGGTGCAGGTGGCCTGCGATTTCGCGCGCGGTATCTCGGCACGGTTGGCCGGAGCAGAAGTGCCGAAATTCGACGACAAGGAACAGAGCTTTGGCGAACTGCGCGACCTGATCGGTCGCACGCTGGCCTTCATCGGCAGCCTGGACGAATCGCAATTCGCCAATGCGGCTACGCGCGAAATTGTCACCCGGCCGGGTACGCCGAAAGAGCGCCGCTTCGAGGGCCAGGGTTATCTGCTGAGCTATGGCTTGCCGCAATTCTTCTTTCACGTGACCACGGCGTACGCGCTGCTGCGCCACAACGGCATCGAGATCGGCAAGCGCGATTACATGGGCCAGTACTAGAAAAAGAACGTGCCGGCACGGGTCGCCCCGTCCGGCACGTGATTACTCGCTAGAAGAAACGATTACTTGCTGTTCTTCTTTTTTTCCTGCTTGGCGAGCTTCTTTTCCTTCATCGTCTTTTCCGGCTTTTTCTTTTCGCTTTTCTTTGAATCCAGGCCCTTGCTCATGCTGTGCTCCTCAGTGTGGTCGAGTGATGTGCTGCGTGGGACGCGCAGGGAATTCTAAGCGGTTCCGACAGCGCCTGTGTACATGCGGACAGTGAAAACCCATCGCGGCGATGGTCCTTCAGATGCGTTCGTCCGGCGCGAGATAGCGCCATTGCCCCACCGGCAACTTCGACAGCGAAATTCGCCCCACACGCAGACGTTTCATCGCCAGCACGGTGAGTCCGACTGCCTGGCACATCGCCTCGATCTGGGTCGGTTGCAGCACCTTGAAGGCAAAGCGCAGGCGTTGCTCGCTCTGCCAGCTCACCTTGATCGGCGGCATCGCGTAGTTGTTGAAACGCAAACCGTGGTTGAGCAGGGCAAGCCCGTTGGGGACCAGCGTGCCGCTGACATCGACCACGAATTCCTGCTCGACCCGATTGACGTCCTCGGTGAGCTTGCGCGTGACGCGCCAGTCCTGCGTGTAGATCAACAAGCCGCTGGCACGGGTCGGCAGCGACAGCGGCGAAGTGAGCCGGTGCAGATGCCGCTTCAGCGGACGCACGCCGGACGGATCATCGGACGACCGCGATTCGGGTGTGATCAGGACGTTCGCAGGGTTCGCACCGCCGACCGCGTCGTAACGGACCGGCTTGTGCAGCACCAGCGTTGCAGGTTCCGTCGGTATCAGTTCGGCATGCGGATCGAGCGTCACGGTCTGCGCATCGACCATGAATTGCGGTTCTTCCACCACCGCGCCGTCGACCCGCACCCAGCCGCCTTCGATGTATTGCTCCGCCTCGCGGCGCGAACACTGGGTCAGCGCAATGACGCGCTTGGCGAGGCGTACCGGTTCTGTCATCGACGTGCCGCGTGCGGAGGTTCGCCATTGTAGGCGCCCCAATGCGATGACGATGAGGCGATGGCAATCCGCCAGACCGCCCCCAGATCGGGAGCTTCGTGATGGCGAGAGTTCGACATGATCCCCTTTTCCGTGCTTGACCTGGCGCCGGTGACCGAAGGCAGCGATGCCGCGCAGGCGTTCCGAAATACGTTGAATCTGGCGCAGCTGGCCGAAAAACTCGGCTACCGGCGCTACTGGCTGGCCGAACATCACAACATGCCGGGCATCGCCAGTGCGGCGACTTCGGTGCTGATCGGCCACGTGGCCGGTGGCACCTCGACCATCCGCGTCGGCGCCGGCGGCATCATGTTGCCGAACCATGCGCCGCTGCAGGTGGCCGAGCAGTTCGGCACGCTTGCGTCGCTCTATCCCGGCCGCATCGATCTGGGTCTGGGCCGCGCACCGGGCACCGATCAGCCGACTGCCAAAGCGTTGCGCCGCTATTTCGACAGCGCCGATGCGTTTCCGCACGACGTGATGGAATTGCTTGGCTACTTCGAACCCGCCGTTGCCGGCCAGCCGGTGCGTGCCGTTCCTGGCGCAGGCATCGAGGTGCCGGTGTGGCTGCTTGGATCGAGCTTGTTCAGCGCGATCTTGTCGGCCCGGCTCGGCCTGCCATTCGCGTTCGCGTCGCACTTCGCGCCCGACGCGATGGAAGAGGCACTGGCACTCTATCGACGCGACTTCCATCCGTCAGCGCGGTTGCAGCAGCCCTACGCGATGCTCGGCATCAACGTGGTGGGCGCGGATACCGATGCCGAGGCACGGCGACTGTTCACCACCCAACAGCAGAGTTTCATCAATCTGCGTCGCGGTCGTCCGGGCCTGATTCCGCCGCCGATCGACGACATCGAGACGTACTGGAGCGCACCGGAAAAGCAGATGGTGGAACGCGCGCTGGCCTGCGCCGTGGTCGGCGCGCCCGATACGGTGGCGCGGGGCATTGCGGCGTTCATCGCACGGCACAAGCCGGACGAATTGCTGATCACCGCCAACGTGTTCGAGCATGCGGCGCGGCGGCATTCATTCGAAATCGCGGCAACCGCACGGGACGCGCTGGGTGCCGGTAGCCCCGCCTGAGCCAGTTGCCGACGTCATTCGCTGCCGATCGGCCATAATGGGCGTTAATTCACGAATCGCCGAAGCTTCCGACGCATGAAAACACCCAAGGGCCTGCAGGATCTGATCGACGAAGGTGTGATCGATCAGGTGCTGCGACCGCTGAAAAGCGGCAAGGAAGCGTCCGTCTACGTTGTGCGTTCCGGTGACGACATCCGTTGCGCCAAGGTCTACAAGGACATGGCGCAGCGCAGTTTCCAGGCCCGCGTGCAATACCAGGAAGGCCGCAAGGTGCGCGGCAGCCGGCAGGCGCGCGCGATGGGCAAGGCCACCAGGTTCGGTCGCAAGGAAGCCGAAGCCGCGTGGAAGAACGCCGAAGTCGACGCGCTCTACCAGCTCACCGCTGCCGGCGTGCGCGTGCCGAAACCGTACGGCTACTTCAACGGCGTGCTGGTGATGGAACTGGTGATCGATGCGGACGGCCATTCGGCACCCCGACTGGGCGAAGTCGAGCTGACCGCCGAGGTCGCGCGCGACTACCACCGTTTCCTGATGCAGCAGGTCGCGCGCATGCTCTGCGTCGGCCTGATACATGGCGACCTTTCCGAATACAACGTGCTGGTGGGGCCGGACGGCCCGGTGATCATCGACCTGCCGCAGGCCGTGAGCGCGTCCGGCAACAACTCGGCGCGCACCATGCTTCGGCGCGACGTCGGCAATATCGCCATCAGCCTTTCGCGTTTCGCGCCCGAGCTGCTGGACACGCACTACGCCGAAGAGATGTGGGCGCTGTACGAGCTGGGTGAACTGCATCCGGACACGGAACTCACCGGACATTTCGAATTCGACGAGACGCTGGCCGACGTGGACAGCGTGATGCAGTCGATCATCGATGCACGGGAAGAGGCGATCATTCGCCAGCTCGGACGCGAGGCGGCGGAAAGAGGGGAGTAGTTTTTCGGTCGCGCTCGTCCGCTTCGTGGCGCAGTATTTTCAGTGGATCACCAGGTCATTGCAGCTCAGGTTTGACCGACTGAGGAACGTTTCTACGTCATGCCGGCGAAGGCCGGGATGACGAGGAGCTGTGACCCGAGTATTCACTTTTCCGCTCGCTTTCTCTGACCATCCTTTGACGAGCACTCAACCTCGATGAGCTACGTGTAGCTCGCTTCGAAATCCAGCAACGCCAAAAACTTCAGGGCCCGGAAACCCCCAGCAACTCCACGTCGAACACCAGCGAAGCATTCGGCGGAATGTCGTCGCCTGCGCCGTTGGCGCCATAACCGAGTGCCGCAGGAATCAGCAGCGTGCGCTGTCCACCCACGTGCATGCCGGCCACGCCCTGGTCCCAGCCTTCGATGACCCGGCCTTCGCCGAGGTTGAAGGAAAACGGCTCGCCCGCGTCGCGCGAGCTGTCGAATTTCTTGCCGTGCTTGTCCTTGGCGCTGTTGTCGTAGAGCCAGCCGGTGTAGTGCACGGTGACTTTCATGCCGGGTTTCGCCTCGGCGCCGGTGCCTACCTTGTGATCGACGATGACAAGCTTGTCGACCTGGCCGGTGGCGTGCGCGCTCGGCGCTGCACTGCAGGCGGCGAGGGTGATGACGGCGAACAGGGGCAGCAACCAGCGCATGGGTGACTCCAGTGTGATGAGAAGAAAGGGCCGGGCGATTATCCGGTAAAAGGCGGCCAACCGATCAGGCGCCGGAAACCATCCGCTTCACCGGGTCGACCGTTACCGAATCCACGTCGTTCATCACCTGGAGTTGGCCGTCCTGGATCAGGCATTGCAGGCGCATGCCACGCTGCAGCAGCGCGACGAGGCCGGCGACGGTGGATGTCGGGATATCCAGTACGGTGAGGTTGCGGTTGCGCGCCAGCGATGCACCGTTCTTGTTCCACCAGATGTCGGCCACGTTGCCGCCGTAGTTGATGACCACCACCTGGCGCGAACGACCGCAGGCTTTGCGGATGCGTGTTTCATCGGGCTGGCCGACTTCGATCCACAGTTCGATCTCGTCGGTATACGCCTTGCGCCACAGCGCCGGTTCGTCTTCGTCGCTGATGCCCTTGCCGAATTCCAGCCGGTCGTCTGCGTACAACGCGAACGCCAGCAGCCGCACCATCAGGCGTTCTTCGGTTTCCGACGGATGGCGCGCCAGGGTCAGCGCATGGGTGGCGTAGTAATGCCTATCCATGTCGCTGATCTGCAGTTCGACTTTGTAGATGGTGGAGTTGAGCGCCATGGGGCGGGTCTCTGGACAACAGCCGGCCATTCTACGCGCTGCATCCGTTCGCCGAGCCGTCCGCGGAAATGGACTGACCTTGCGCGCACTAGAATGCGCGAACTCATGAAGCCATTCGACCCATCCATACAGCGCAATCTCCACGCCAGCACGGCGTACTTGCCGACGGGACCGTGGGCGACCGTGCTCGATGGACTTTGCATTCGCTTCCCGACCATTACGCGCGAGCAGTGGATCGACCGCATGGCGCGGGGAAAAGTGCGCGATGGCTCCGGCCGAATCGTGACGATGGACACGCCTTGCAACGACGGCATGCACATCCACTATCAGCGCGAAGTCGTGGATGAAGTGCCGATTCCATTCGCCGAAACCGTGCTGCACATCGACGAGCATCTGGTCATTGTCGACAAGCCACACTTCCTGCCGGTGACGCCGTCCGGCATGTTTGTCGAGCAGACGTTATTGTGGCGATTGATCGAAAAACTGCGCAACGCTGACTTGGTGCCACTGCACCGGATCGATCGCGCGACGGCCGGGCTGGTGATGTTTTCGGCGAACCGTGTCAGCCGCTCGGCGTACCAGGCATTGTTTCGCGAACACCGCATCGACAAGCGTTACGAAGCGATCGCACCGGCAATGAGCGAGACGACATTTCCCCTTCGGCGCCGCACCCGCCTCGTCGCGGGCGAGCCGTTTTTCCGCATGCAGGAAGGCGAGGGCGAGCCGAACAGCAATACGCGCATCGACGTGCTCGCGCGAGGCGAAGAGCTCTGGTACTACGCGTTGTTTCCGGTCACTGGAAAAAAGCATCAGTTGCGTGTGCACATGGCCGCACTCGGATCGCCGATCGTCGGCGACACGATGTATCCCGTGCTGCAGGAAAAGTCGCCGGATGACTATCAACAGCCGCTGCAGTTGCTGGCGAAAACTCTAACGTTTGTCGATCCGTTATCTGGCGAGCAGCGGCATTTTGAAAGTGCGTTGACGCTGCGCTTGGCGACGCAGGCAGCCGGGAAATAGCCTCACGCGCTCATCCACGCTATCTTCCGCACTGGCATTCAGCCGGGGGAGAACCATCTTGAGCGCACAGCCCACATCCATCGAGGCGCCACGCAAGGAACTGACCTTGCGCGGGCTAATCATCGGCATACTGATCACGCTGGTGTTCACCGCGGCAAATGTCTATTTCGGCCTGAAAGCAGGACTTACATTTGCCACGTCGATTCCCGCGGCGGTGATCTCGATGGCGGTGCTGCGTTACTTCAAGGGCGCCACCATGCAGGAGAACAACATCGTGCAGACGGTCGCCTCGGCGGCCGGCACGTTGTCGTCGATCATCTTCGTGCTGCCGGGGCTGATCCTGATCGGCTGGTGGACCGGCTTCAACTACTGGACCTCGTTCGCCATCTGCGCACTCGGCGGCATCCTCGGTGTGATGTATTCGATTCCGTTGCGTCGCGCACTGGTGACCAATTCCGATCTGCCGTATCCCGAAGGCGTGGCGTGCGCTGAAGTGCTCAAGGTCGGTGCCGGCACGGGCGAAGGCATGAGCGCCGAAGAAGCCGCTGAATCGAACCGCGCCGGCTTGCTTGCCGTGTTGTGGGGTTCGATCGTCTCCGCCGCGTTCGCCATCGTGGTGGCTACGCGCGTTTTCGCCGGCGATGTCGTGAACTATTTCCGCGTTCGCAGTGATGGTGGAGTTACCGGATTCGATTTCTTCCTGTCGTTCGCGCTGTTCGGTATCGGTCATCTGGTCGGGCTGTGGGTGGGCATCGCGATGCTGGTGGGCGCCTTGATCGGATGGGGTTGGGGAGTGCCGCATTTCTCGGCGCTGGCGCCGGCCGTGGGTTCGATTGCTGATCTGGCGAACGCCACCTGGAGCCACAAGGTGCGCTTCGTCGGCGCAGGCACCATCGGCGTAGCGGCCATCTGGACGCTGGCCAAACTGGTCAAGCCGGTCATCAGCGGATTGGGTTCTGCAATGGCTGCATCGCGTGCGCGCAACGCCGGCAACGCCGCATCGTTGCCGCGCACCGAACAGGACATTCCGATCGGCCAAGTCGGTCTCATTTCGCTGGCGTGCCTGTTTCCCATCGGCTGGTTGATCGCGAACTTCGCCATGACCGCCGGCCATGGCTTGAGCGACCACATCGTGGCACTCGTGGTGGGCGGATTGATCTTCGTGGTGCTGATGAGTTTCTTCGTCTCCGCGGTGTGCGGCTACATGGCCGGCTTGATCGGCTCGTCGAACAGTCCGCTGTCGGGCATCGGCATCATCGTGGTGATCAGCGCGGCGTTGCTGCTGATGCTGGGCCTTCGGTCGGCGCTGCCGGCGGACAGCGAAAAAGCGTTGGTGGCGTTCGCGCTTTTCATCACTTCGATCGTGTTCGCCGCCGCAGCCATCGCCAACAACAACCTGCAGGATCTCAAGACGGGTCAGCTCGTGGATGCCACACCGTCGAAGCAGCAATGGGCGCTCGTCATCGGCGTACTTGCCGGTGCCGCGATCATTCCGCCAATCCTCGACCTGCTCAACCATGCCTACGGTTTCGTCGGCGCGCCTGGTGCACCTCGCGCGCATGCGCTGGCCGCGCCGCAGGCCGGCCTGATTTCGGCACTGGCTCAGGGCGTGATTCAACACAATATCGATGGAGAACTGCTGGAGATCGGCGGCGCTATCGGCGTGTTGATGATCATCATCGACGAGGTGCTTCGTCGCACCACCAAGTCCGCGCATCTGTCGCCATTGGCGGTAGGCCTGGGAATTTATCTGCCGACACAAAGCACGCTGATGGTGGTGGTTGGTGCAGTGGCTGGATGGTGGTTCGATCGTCGTGCCGATCGCAGCTCCAAGAATCCCGAAGCGACCAAGCAGCTCGGCGTATTGCTTGCATCCGGCATGATAGTCGGCGAGGGTTTGCTTGGCGTGGCTATCGCCGCGTTCGTGGCGTTTTCCGGCAAGGACTATCCGCTTGCGCTCGTCGGTGACTCGTTCGCAGGCGTACCGGCGATGTTTCTGGGCGGTGCGGCTTTCATCGCGGTGATGGTGGTGCTGTATCGCTGGGTCGGACGCCTCGGACAATCGAGCGGCGCGTGATCTGTCATGCCGGCGATCGATTGTCGGCACGTATAATGGCGCCGTTCCATCGTTGAAGACCTGACGTGAAACCTGCCGCCATCTTCGCGGCCGCGCCGGATTCGGCGCTGGCCGCATTGTTCGTTCCGTTTGAATGGGAACTGTCCCTGCCACGCGATGGCCGCGCGCTTTTCCTGCGCGCACGTGCAGGCGTTCGTCTGCGCGAAATGGCGCAGGCGGGCTGGTTGTGCGAGCAAGGCTTCATGCCGTTCGCCGATGAACTGGGTCGCAATGGCTTGCACGTCGGTGAGCCAGCAGCCGATGAAAAATTTTCGCTGGTGATGGTGTTGCCGCCGCGTCAGCGCGACGAGGCGCGTGCCCTGTTTGCGCGCGCACTCACGCATCTCGCAACCGGCGGCACCGTGCTCGCAAGTATGCCGAATACTGATGGCGCGAAGTCGGGTGAGGCGGATATGGCGAAGCTCGCCGGCGCCGTGCAGCACGTGTCCAAGTACAAATGCCGCACGTTCTGGAGCACGCCGAAGGACGGCGATGTCGATGCATCGCTGCTCGCCGAGTGGCTCGCGCTGGATGCACCACGCGAGATCCCGGACGGCTATATCAGCCGGCCGGGATTGTTCGCCTGGGATCATGTCGATCGCGCATCCGCGTTGTTGGCGGAACATCTGCCGCACGATCTTCATGGCCGCGTGGCCGACCTCGGCGCAGGTTACGGATATCTGGCGACACAGCTCATCGCGCGATGCCCGAACATTGATGCGATCGATCTGTACGAAGCAGAGGCGCGCGCGCTCGAGCCGGCACGAATCAACCTTGCGAATGCGAAACAGAGGCACACGCGCGAGCTGGAAACGTCCGTGCACTGGCATGACGTCACGCGCGGTTTGCCGCAGCGCTACGACTCGATCGTCAGCAATCCGCCGTTTCATCAGGGGCGCGCCGATCTGCCGGAACTCGGCCGCGCCTTCCTCATCAGCGCGGCCGATGCGCTATTGCCGCAAGGGAAATTGCTGATCGTGGCGAATCGCCATCTGCCTTATGAAGCAACACTGTCGTCGCTTTTTCGCGACGTGCGCACGCTAGTCGTGCAGGATGGTTTCAAGGTGATCGAAGCGAACGGAGTACGCGCATGAAACTGGTCAAGCTGATCGCCAATCTCGGCTACGGCAGCCGCAAGGACGTGACGCAGTTGTTCCGCGCCGGCCGCATCACCGACGCCGACGGCGAAGTACTTTACGCGGACGATGTCGTGCCCTACGAAAACATCCGCGTCGATGAAGAGCCGCTCGATCCACCACCCGGGCTCGTGCTGATGATGAACAAGCCGCTCAACATCACCTGCTCGCGCAAGGATCCGGGACGTGTCGTCTACGATCTGCTGCCGCCGCGCTACAACGTGCGCTCGCCGGTGCTGTCGAGCGTCGGCCGGCTCGATCGCGATACCACGGGCCTGTTGCTGTTTACCGATGACGGCGCGCTGCTGCACCGGATCATTTCGCCCAAGGCGCAGGTGAGCAAGGTCTACGAGGCCACGCTCGCACAGGATCTGCGTGGCGATGAAGGCGAGCTCTTCGCCAGCGGCACGATGATGCTCGAAAGCGAGAAGGAGCCGTTGGCACCGGCAAAACTCGATGTATTGGGACGGCGCTATGCGCGACTCACCGTCACCGAAGGTCGCTATCACCAGGTGCGACGCATGTTTGCCGCTGCCGGCAACAATGTCGAAACGCTGCAGCGAATTTCAGTGGGTTCGCTCACGCTGGGTCAACTGCCAATCGGCGAATGGCGTGTGCTCGATGCGAGCGACGTCGCGCTGATCTTTGCGCTGTAGGAGCGCACCCTGTGCGCGAAGCTCTTCGTTATGCGACGCCGAAAACATCTTGACGAAAATCATCGCGCACTGGGTGCGCTCCTACAGCATGTGCACCGCGGTGGGAATCGCCGTGCCGAACCACTTCAGTCGCTCGTCGCGACAGCTCGGGCTGCCCATTGCGTATTTGCGGCAGATGCCCGGGCGTTCGTCGTAGATAGTGCAGCCCGACGTGTTGGGATTGACCGCGGCGCACCAGCCGTCCTCGCCCTTGGCGAGGGTTTCCATGCCGTGCGCATCACGATCGATCAGCCATTCGGGTACGTGATCGTCCGGCATCAACACGACGGTGAGGCGGCAGCAGACGGCTTCGCAGGTCGTGCATTGCACGCTTGGATCGACGCTCTCGGCGTAGGGGTCGGGGAGATTTTTCACGCGGGCAGCATGACAGCATCGCCCGTCATCGACCTGAACCGCATGCTTCGCAAAACGCGATCAGTCGACCTTTTCGCGCCACAGCGCCTGCCAGCCATCGAGTCCCAGCCGTTGCAGCGTGTCGATGTTGCGGCGGTAGATCGCGTCGGTATCGCTCATCACTTCCATCGCGCGTTCGATGCTCGATTCGCGCAGCAGGTGCAGCGTCGGATACGGCGAGCGATTGCTGAAATTTTCGATTGCGTCCGGTTCGCTATCAGCGAATTGGTAATCGGGATGAAAGCTCGCCACCTGCCATTCGCCTTCAAGCCCCAACGTCTGCACGGCCGCATCGGCAACATCGAGAAAGTCGTTGTAGTCCAGAAAATCCTGCAGCACGAAAGGATGAATCAGCAATCCGGTTTCGCATTCATCCGGCGCCAACGCATTCAGTGACTGCAGCTCGCCGCACAGGTCGTCGAGCAATGCATCAGTGTCGCGCGCATGACTCACGCGCATGCGCACCTTGCCTTGCACATGCGGCGCACGCGCGAACGGACAAAGGTTCAAACCGATCACTGCGCGTTCCAGCCAACGCGTGGTATCGGCGATGAACGACGCATCCACGGGCAGGGCATCGTGGTTGAGGTTGTTGATGGATGTCATGTGGTTTTGTCGTGTGGCGATGGTCGACTATAACGGCCGGCATGCGAACCGGTCGCGGGTTCCTGCGGGTCGTCCGTTACCGGGCGCATGAAGCGGCATCGCAAACCTGATTTAATGGCCGACCCGGATGCGGCCTTCAGTCGCCTCGGTCGTTCTGATCAGGATTCACGCATGGATGGTTCGGTTCCCATTCGTACCGAGTTGCCGCACGGCGAGCGCGAGCGCGCCGATGATGGTGACTTTGCAGTTGCGCCTTGCGAAACGCAGGTGACGTGCGCGCGTTCGTCTGCGTCTGTTGGGCATGCGACTGTCGAGCTTGCACGTGATCCTGTAAATAACACGCGTCTCGAAGCGCAGCGAGTCGCGCCGGCGGCTTTGGCCAAGGATAAATTCGCCGCATCGACGCGCGTGCGCGCCGGTCGAAACGCCGTGCCGCCATCGCCAGTTCGACGGCCACGTCCATCGGCCGCGTCGTCAACGCGCCCGACAAAATCATCGCAACCGTTGAAGGCACTACCGACGAAAACATGGCTGGTACCGCCGGCGTGGCCGCTGGATGAGTGGCGCGTGCCGACGATCGCCGATCTGCGTCGGATGATTATTCGCAGTGTCGCGCCGTTCGCGCGCAAGCTTTCCAACGCCTGGAACATGCGCGCAAACACGTTGCGATATGCGTGCATGGTTTTCGCCGCCATCGGTACCGTAGCCAGTGTCGCGTTCATGTCGTTGCGCAACGAAAATTTTCGCATCGATGCGAAGCCTGCGTCTGTCGATGCTCCCGCGGTTGCAGCTGAAATTCCGGTGTCCACGACGGCACTGATATTGCCGCGCATCTTCGTTTCAACTGCGATCGTGACCGCGCCGATTTCAACCAGTGCGTCAGTCGCGTCGTCGCCGATCACTCAGTCATCGCCCGTCGAATCCGATCATCAGCTGCTATCCGAAGCCAGCACGATGGATCTGATGATGCCGATCGCGGAGCCCGACCTCGACATCGGTTCGAGACAGAGTCTCTGGTCGCAGGTCGGCAAGACCGCCGGCGTCGATCCGCTGCTTCTCTACAGCGTTGCGCTTGTGGAGTCCAAAGCGCTGTATCCGAATGGCCGGGTCGCACCGACGCCGTGGCTGTTCCGCGTCAACGATCATCTGGTGCGCGGCCAGCGCCACGACGTGCAACTGGCGATGGCAGCGGCGAGCCAGTTCGGCTCGGCGGTGCAGGACGTCGGCATCATGCAGGTCTACTACCCGATGCATCGCGATGCCGTGCGCGATCCGCTGACCCTGTTGAACCCGCGTACCAACATCAGCGTGGCTGCGAAAATTCTGCATGACGGCATGCGCCAGACCCGAGATCCGGTGCTCGGCGTGGGTTATTACCACAGCCACACGCCGAGTCTGGCAAGGGATTACGGCGCCGCCGTGCTCACCGTCTATCAACGGTTGAAAGCGATTCATCGCTCGCCGATGCGAAAGCTGGCGTTGGCGCGCCCGTAGAAGATCTGCCGCGTCATCTTGCATCCCGCCAACATCGCCCGGATATAAATTGCACGGTTTTCCCGAGCATCCTCATGTTCAATCTGCGATTCGACAATGCGTTCGTGCGCGAACTTCCCGCCGATCCGGAGCAGGGCGCGCGACTGCGCCAGGTGGAAGGCGCGCTGTACTCGCGTGTCGATCCCACGCCCGTGGCGTCGCCGCGATTGCTCGCGCATTCCGCCGAGATGACGGCGACGCTTGGCATGGACGAAAGCGATGTGACGACGCCGGCTTTCGCGCAACTGTTCGGCGGCAATGCGCTGCTCGATGGCATGCAGCCGTATGCGATGAACTACGGCGGCCATCAGTTCGGTCACTGGGCCGGGCAGCTTGGCGATGGTCGCGCGATGTCGCTTGGCGAAATCATCAACGATGCCGGCGAGCGCTGGGAGCTGCAATTGAAAGGCGCGGGGCGCACGCCGTATTCGCGTGGCGCGGATGGTCGTGCCGTGCTGCGTTCGTCGATCCGCGAATTTCTGTGCAGCGAGGCGATGCACCATCTGGGCGTGCCGACCACGCGCGCGCTGAGCCTGGTCGGCACGGGTGACGAGGTGGTGCGCGACATGTTCTACGACGGCAATGCCGCGGCGGAGCAGGGCGCGATTGTCTGTCGCGTCGCGCCGTCGTTCATCCGTTTCGGCAACTTCGAATTGCCGTCGTCGCGTGGCGATCATGCGCTGTTGAAACTGCTTGTCGATTTCACCATCCGTCGCGATTTTCCCGAGTTGAATGGCCAGGGCGAAACGCTTTACGCCGAATGGTTTGCGCAGGTCTGCGAACGCACCGCGCTGATGGTGGCGCACTGGATGCGCGTGGGTTTCGTGCACGGCGTGATGAACACCGACAACATGTCGATCCTCGGCCTCACCATCGATTACGGCCCGTATGGGTGGATCGATAATTTCGATTCCGAATGGACACCCAACACCACCGATGCGCAACGTCGCCGTTATCGTTTTGGCCAGCAGTCCGATGTGGCGTGGTGGAACCTGAGCCGGCTGGCCGGCGCGCTCGCGCCGCTGTTCGCCGACGTCGCGCCGTTGCAGGCCGGGCTTGATCGTTATGCGGCCATGTACGCATCGGCGCATCGCGCGAACATCGCGGCGAAACTCGGCTTGGCCGAATGTCGCGATGGTGACGTGGCGTTGATGGACGCGTTGTACGCCTTGATGCAACAGGCGGAGATCGACATGACGTTGTGGTTTCGTGCGCTCGCGGATATCGATCTTCAAGCACCCACGCTCGCACCGATGCGTGAGGCGTTCTACGACGAACAGAAACGCGTTGCGCACGAGGCAGCGCTCAACGAATGGCTGGCGGGTTACGTGGCTCGCCTCGCAGAGGATTCGCTGGAACCGGAGCAACGTCGCGAATCGATACGCGCCGCGAACCCGCGCTACGTGCTGCGCAACTATCTCGCACAACAGGCCATCGACCAGGCCGAGCGCGGCGACAACAGCGGCATCATCGAACTGCTCGACGTGATGCGCCGACCCTACGACGACCAGCCGGGCCGCGAAGTCTACGCGCAGAAACGGCCGGACTGGGCTCGCCACAAGGCCGGCTGTTCGATGTTGTCCTGCAGTTCGTAACGGTGCATTGCCGAATACGGAAAAGGCCGGCATGACCGGCCTTTCCTGTATTGATTGGTGGTGCCCTCGAGACGATTCGAACGTCCGACCTGCCCCTTAGGAGGGGGCCGCTCTATCCAACTGAGCTACGAGGGCAGCAAGCGGATTTTCGCATGGATCGCGCGCGGCTTGCTTCTCTCGCCCCCGCATAAGGAGTCGCGGTGCGCATTCCATGGGATTGAATCAGGATCAAGACCCACCCGCCCCAACCCTCCCCTGCAAGCAGGAGAGGGAGTTGATGATTGCCGCGACGAGCCCATCGCCCGCAGCCAGGCTGGGGGCAGCCGGCCGGTCGTGAGTACCCCAGCGCAGCCCTGTTAGAATGGCGGTTTCCCATTCCCCCATGGCGCTCACCCGGCCATGCAAGTCAAGGAGACACCATGTCCCACGCCATCCTCAACGCGCTCGGCCTCAAGGGCGAGCAGTCAGGCAGTTACCTCGGTCAGGGCGAGTGGTCGAAAACCACGGATGCCGGCGCGCTGCAGCCGGTGAATCCGGCCACGGGCGACGTGCTCGGCACGGTGCACGCATCCAGCGCGGCGGATTACGAAGTGATCGTCAAGCGCGCGCAGGCCGCGTTCAAGGTGTGGCGCACCACGCCCGCGCCGCAACGCGGCGAAGCGGTGCGTTTGTGCGGTGAAGCGCTGCGCAAGCACAAGGATGAACTCGGCTCGCTGGTCGCGCTGGAGATGGGCAAGATCAAGCCGGAGGGCGATGGCGAAGTGCAGGAGATGATCGACATCGCCGACTTTGCGGTGGGCCAGAGCCGCATGATGTACGGCTCGACCATGCATTCGGAGCGTCCCGGCCATCGCATGTACGACCAGTACCACCCGCTGGGTCTGGTCGGCATCATCAGCGCGTTCAATTTTCCGGTGGCGGTGTGGGCGTGGAACGCGATGCTCGCCACGATTGCCGGCGACGTCTGTATCTGGAAGCCGTCGCCGAAAACACCGCTGTCGGCGATCGCAACCATCCGTATCTGCAACGACGCGTTGAAGGCCGGCGGGTTCCCGGATCTGTTTTTCCTGTTCAACGACGCGGGTACGGATCTCTCGCAGTCCTTCGTCGACGACAAGCGCGTTGCGCTCATCAGCTTCACCGGTTCCACCAAGGTCGGCCGCATGGTCGGCGAGCGCGTGGCGCAGCGCATGGGTCGTTCGCTGCTGGAGCTGGGTGGCAACAACGCGATCATTCTGGATGAAAACGCCGATCTGAAATTGGCGATTCCCGGCATCGTGTTCGGCGCGGTCGGCACGGCCGGCCAGCGCTGCACCACCACGCGTCGCCTGTTCGTGCACGAGTCGATCCACGACAACGTGCTCGAGACTCTGGTCAAGGCGTACCAGCAGGTGGAAGGCAAGATCGGCGACCCGACGCTGCCCACCACGTTGATGGGCCCGCTCAACAGCTCCGAAGCGGTGAGCGCGTACCTTTCGGCCGTCGAGAAGGCCAAGGCCGCAGGCGGCACCGTGCGCACCGGCGGCAAGGCGCTGACCGATCGCAAGGGCAACTTCGTGTTGCCGACCATCGTCACCGGCATCGCCAATTCGCACGAAGTGGTGCAGACCGAAACGTTCGCGCCGATTCTCTACGTGATGCCCTTCAAGACGCTGGACGATGCGATCGACATGCAGAACGACGTGCCGCAGGGACTGTCGTCGTCGATCTTCACCAACAACCTCAAATCCGCCGAACAGTTTCTCTCCTCGGCCGGTTCCGACTGCGGCATCGCCAACGTCAACATTGGTACGAGCGGTGCGGAAATCGGCGGCGCTTTCGGCGGCGAGAAGGAGACCGGCGGCGGTCGCGAGTCCGGCTCCGATGCGTGGAAGGTCTACATGCGCCGCCAGACCAACACCATCAACTATTCCGATTCGCTGCCGCTGGCGCAGGGCATCAAGTTCGATCTTTAAGCGTCGATGCGCTGCCTTGCAAGACAGGCAGCGCTGCTGAAGTGTTGGTGTTTCAAGCTGTGTTTCTCCCGAGACTTTCTGGTTTCCACAGGACGCAATCCATGAGCCAACCACCGCCTTACACGCCGGTTTTCGTGCCTGATTCCAATGCACCGCAGTCCGGCGTCGCGCCGTTGCGACCCACCAGTTCGCTGGCAGTGATCAGCCTTGTGTTCGGCATCCTCAGCTGGTGTCTGCTGCCGTTTATCGGCGCCATCGTCGCGATCGTGTGCGGCCACATGGCGCGCAGCGAAATCCGTCGTGCGCCGTTGGGTTCGATGGAAGGCAGTGGCATGGCGGTCGCCGGGCTGGTGCTGGGATATGTGCATGTCGCGCTCGTGGTGATCGGAATCGCGGTCATCATCGGTATCCTGTTCCTCGGCGCCGGCCTGCACTGGTTCTGATCGGCGATGACCGACGCCCGATCCGCGACGCCATTCGATTTCAACGGACGCCGGGTCGTTGTCGCCGGCGGCAGTCGTGGTATTGGTCGCAGCATCGCGCTCGCCTTCGCGCAGGCTGGCGCAACGGTGTCGATCTGCGCGCGTGGTGTGGAAGCACTCGAACAGACACGCAATGACATCGTCGCGTTCGGTGCTGTCGCGCACGTGCAAACCTGCGACCTCGCCGATGGCGCATCCATCGAGCGCTATATCGCCGATGCCGCTGCTGCGCTCGGTGGTATCGATGTGTTGGTCAACAACGCCAGCGGCTACGGTTTCGGTGACGATGACGAAAGCTGGCTCGCCGGTTTCAATGTCGACCTGATGGCGGCCGTGCGCGCATCACGATTCGCGCTGCCGCATCTCGAAGCGTCGACGCACGCATGCATCCTGCACACCAGTTCGATCGCCGCGTTTCATCCGCGCGTGAACGGTGCGGGTTATGCAGCGATCAAGGCGGCGTTGAGCCAGTACACGACATCGCAGGCGCTGGCGCTGGCCGCCAAGCGCATTCGCGTCAATGCCATCGCGCCAGGCTCGATCGAGTTTTTCGATGGCCTGTGGGATCGGCGCAGGCGTGACGAACCGCAGCTTTACCGCGCCACGCTGGCGAAGATTCCCTTCGGTCGCTTCGGTACGCCGGAGTCGATCGCGCACGCTGCACTTTTCCTCGCTTCGCCGTGGGCCGAATGGATCACCGGACAGACGCTTTGCGTCGATGGTGGCCAAGGGCTTTCCGGATGAACGCGTGAGCGCATTCGATTCCACCCACCGCTTCAGCGACCGCGTCGACGACTACGTGCGCTATCGGCCGGACTATCCGCCGGCGTTGCTCGAATGGCTCCAGCGCGAGCAGGGCATCGACGTCGGTTGGCTGGTAGCCGATGTCGGCGCGGGTACCGGCATTTCATCGAAGATGTTTCTCGACGCCGGCTATCGCGTGACGGCAGTGGAACCGAACGCGCCAATGCGGCAGGCCGCCGAAAACTGGTTGAGGCCGTACGACACGTTTCGCGCCATCGATGGCACCTCCGATGCGACCGGATTGCCCGACGGCAGTGTGGATCTGGTCACCGTGGCGCAGGCGTTCCACTGGTTTGACGAACGGGCAACACGCCGCGAGTTCGCCCGCATTCTGCGTCCGCGTGGACTCGCCGCGATCTGGTGGAATTCCCGCCGGCTCTCTGGCACGCGTTTTCTGGAAGGCTATGAAGCCTTGCTGCTGGCCTACGGCACCGACTACGTCAGCGTGGCCGAGCGCTACGCCGACGATGCGCGGATGCGCGTGTGGTTCGGCGACGGTTATCGCGGCAGCGCAAGTTTCGAGCATGCGCAGCGGCTGGATTTCGATGCGCTGCGCGGGCGGCTGATGTCCTCGTCCTACGTGCCGAAGGAAGGCCATCCGCAGCACGCGCCGATGCTGCACGCCCTGTGCGAATTGTTCGATACCTGCGCCGAAGCGGGCACGATAAGCTTCGATTACGACACCCGCGTCTATGCCGGACACCCTGCCTGAGCCATGTACGACATCCTGCGCCCGCTGCTGTTCAAGCTCGATGCCGAGACCGCGCATCGCGTCACGATGTACGGGTTGGGCGTGGCCCAGCGCAGCGACTTCGCGCACTGGATCGCCACCCCGCCAGCGGATTTTCCGACCACGGTGTTCGGCATTGATTTCCCCAATCCGGTCGGCCTCGCCGCGGGGCTCGACAAGAACGGCGAACATCTCGACGCGCTGAATGCGCTGGGCTTCGGCTTCATCGAGGTCGGCACGGTGACGCCCTTGCCGCAGGTCGGCAACGACAAGCCGCGCATGTTCCGGCTGCCGCAGCACGAGGCGATCATCAACCGACTCGGCTTCAACAACGGTGGCGTCGATGCGCTGGTGCGCAATGTGCAGCAGTCCAGCTATCACGGCGTGCTCGGCATCAACATCGGCAAAAACAAGGACACGCCCAACGAGAAAGCGGTGAGCGATTACCTGCTGTGCCTCACGCGCGTCTACGAACACGCCAGCTACATCACGGTGAATATTTCTTCGCCGAATACGCAGGGCCTTCGCGATCTGCAACAGGAAGCCACGCTGCGGCGTTTCATCTCGGTGCTGCGCGAGGCGCAGGAGCGACTCGGCTCGCAACACGGCAAGCGCAAGCCGATGCTGCTGAAGATCGCACCTGATCTCGCCGAAATCGAACTCGACGCCATTGCCGATGTGCTCACGCGTACCGGCATCGACGGCGTGATCTGCACCAACACCACCGTCGATCACAGTGCAGTCGCGGACGATCCGCAGGGCAACGAGACCGGCGGACTCTCCGGCAAGCCGCTGTTCGAGCGGTCGACCGCCGTGCTCGCCGGCATGCACAAACGACTGCAAGGTCGCGTTCCGTTGATCGGGGTCGGCGGTGTGCTGGACGGCAGCGACGCCGCGGAAAAAATCGCCGCGGGCGCATCGCTGGTGCAGATTTATTCGGGCCTGATCTATCGCGGCCCTCATCTGATCGGCGAATGTGTCAACGAGATCCGCCGCCAACGCGAAGACGTTCCGCATGCCGGTTGAGCCAGTGGATATGGGCGGCTATACGCTGATCGAAAACGCCTCGCTGGCGAATCGCAACACGCTGCGTGTGGATGCGCGAGCGACGCTGCTCGCGGAAATTCGCGACGCGACAAAGCTGCCCGAGTTGCTGGATTTTCCCGCCGTGCGAAATGGACGTCTGTTGGTCCTTGGCGAAGGCAGCAACGTGCTGTTCACCGAGGACTTCGAAGGCACCGTGCTGGCGATGGCCACACGCGGCGTGCAAGTGGAAAGCGACGGCGACAGCGCGCGCATCGCCGTCGCCGCCGGCGAACGTTGGGATGATTTCGTGCGCTGGACCTTGGGCCAGGGTTTCGCCGGGCTGGAGAATCTCATCCTGATTCCAGGCACGGTCGGCGCTGCGCCGATCCAGAACATCGGCGCCTATGGTTGCGAAGTGGCCGAATTCGTCGAGAGCGTCGAAGCGTGGGATACGCGCGCGCGCTGCGTCGTCAAGCTCGATCAGGCGACCTGTGCATTCGCCTATCGCGATTCGCTGTTCAAGCGCGAGCCGGGCCGTTACATCATCACCGCCGTGCGTTTCCGCTTGCCACGCAGCCGCGCGTTGCGCACCGACTACGCCGGCATCGAAGAGCAGCTCGCACGCATGGGCGTGGATCATCCTGCGCCGTTCCATGTCGCCGAAGCGGTGGTGCATCTGCGCACCAGCAAGCTGCCGGACCCGGCGGTGATCGGCAACGCCGGCAGCTTTTTCAAGAATCCGATCGTGAACGCCGCGTTGGCTGCGCAGTTGAAGCAGGATCACCCCGAGCTGCCGGCTTGGCCGCAGCCCGATGGCAGCGTGAAATTATCCGCCGCGTGGCTGATCGAAACCGCCGGTTTCAAGGGCGTGCGCGAAGGCGACGCCGGCATCTCCAATCGTCACGCGCTGGTGTTGGTCAATCACGGCAAGGCCAGCGGCCCGCAGCTGTGGGCGCTGGCGCAACGCGTGATAGTCGGCGTGCATGCCGTGTTCGGCGTGCAGCTCGAACCCGAGCCGCTGGTGATCGGCGCCCGCTGAGTGGCGCGCGCAGGGCGCCAGCCAGGGCGACTTCCGGCACTTCCTTGCGACTACCAGAGCCATGCCACCATGGCTGATTCGCCGCGTGGCACATCGCCACCTTTCATCACTTCCCACAAAAGGAATCGACCATGACGTTGAACAAACTCAAGCCGCTGGCATGGAGCCTGATGCTGGGCATGGGCGTGCTTGCCGGCACCTGTCAGGCGCATGCCGCCGCTACCACCGAACAGGCGGCGCAGTCCGGCAACGTGTTGCGCGCCACGTTGGACAACGGCCTGCGCGTGGTCATCGTGCACGACAAGCTGGCGCCGATGGTGACCACGCAGATCACCTACCTCGCTGGCGGCTATCAGACGCCGAAGGGTTTCCCCGGCACCGCGCACGCGCTGGAACACATGATGTTTCGCGACAGCGCCGGCATGAGCGGCGCGCAGTTGAACGAGATGACCGGCAAGATGGGCGGCGACAACAACGCCTTCACCACCAACGACGCGACCCAGTATTACTTCGTCGCACCGTCGGCCTATCTCGACGTGCTGCTGCACATCGAAGCCACGCGCATGCGCGGTGCGAAGATGACCGACAAGGACTGGGCGCTGGAGAAGGGCGCGATCGAGCAGGAAGTGTCGCGCGACATTTCCGATCCGGGTTTCCTCGCCTTCGAGAAAGCCGAAGGTTTGCTCTACGCAGGCACCGGCTATGAGGCCGATCCTCTCGGCACGCGGCCCTCGTTCGACGCGACCACGTCGCAGGTGCTGCACAAGTTCTACAACGACTGGTACACGCCGAACAACGCGATCTTCGTGATCGTCGGCGACGTCGATCCGCAGGCCACGCTCGGCAAGGTCAAGGCCTTGTTCGGCTCGATTCCGCGCAGCGAAACGCCTGCGCGCACACCGGCGAAGTTGCAGACGTTCGCCGCGCAGACCCTCCACAACACCACGCCGGACGCGACCGGCTCGGTGCAATTCCTGTATCGCATGCCCGGCATGAAGAGCGACGATTTCGCGGCTGCGTCCGTGCTGATGGACGTGCTCAACAACGCGCGCAGCGAACTCTCCGAACTCGCCGCACAGGGCAAGGTGCTGAGCGCCGATGCGCAGGTGCAGCCTTTCAGCCTCGGCGGCATCGGCGTGATTGAAGCTGGCTTTCCGAAAGGTGGCGATGCAGCGCAGGCACAGGCGCATCTCGATGGCGTGATCGCCGCGATGTTGAAGGACGGCGTCTCCGCCGATCTCGTCGACGCTGCCAAGCGTTCCGAGCAGGCGCAGTTTGGATTCAGTAAAAACAGTGCCGTGAATCTCGCCAGCTCTTGGTCGCAGGCGCTCGCATGGCAGGGGCTGGATTCGCCCGAGGAAGCGGAGCGACAGATCCAGAACGTCACCGTGGACGACGTGAATCGCGTCGCCCGCGAATACCTCAAGCATGATCAGCGCGTCACCGTGGTGCTCACGCCCGACCCGAACGGCAAGCGTCCGCCGGACAGCAACGGCTTCGGCGGCAGTGAATCCTTCGGCGGCGACGACAAGCTCGACGTGCCCCTGCCCGATTGGGCGGCCAAGGCACTGAGCAAGCTCGATATGCCGCACTGGACGCTCGACCCGGTGAAGATGACGCTCGACAACGGCATCACCCTGATCGTGCAGCCCGAGTCCACCAGCAAAACCGTCACCGTCGTCGGCCATGTCGATCACAATGACGACCTGCAGGAGCCGCAAGGCCAGGACGGCGTCGGCAAGTTGCTCGGCTCGCTGTTCGACTACGGCAGCACGCATCTGGATCGCACCGCGTTCCACAAGGCACTCGACGGTATCGCTGCCACGCAGAGCGGCGGCGCGGATTTCCGCCTCGCCGTGCCGAGCGCGCATTTCGATGAAGGCATGCAGCTGCTCGCCGACAACGAACTGAACCCGGCGCTGCCGCAGGACGCGTTCAACGTGCAGCAGCAAACGCTTGCACGCACGCTGGCCGGCGAGCTGGAATCGCCGCAGTACAAGATGTTCCATGCGCTGTTCACCGGCCTGTATCCCGCCGGCGATCCCGCACTGCGCCAGGCCACGCCGGCCAGCGTCGGCAAATTGCAGCTGCAGAATGCAAAGGATTATTTCGCGCGCACCTATCGCCCCGACATGACCACCATCGTGGTGGTCGGCGATGTCACGCCGGATCAGGCCAAGACCACCGTGCAGAAATATTTCGGCAAGTGGGAAGCGGCGGGCGCGAAACCGGATGTGATTTCCAAACCGGTGCCGCTCAATCCGGCCAGCTACGTCGTGGTGCCCAACGCCTATGCGTCGCAGGATCAGGTGCTGATCGGCCAAACGCTCGGCCTCAACATGCACAACCCCGACCGCTACGCGCTGGAACTCGGCAACGACGTGCTCGGCGGCAACGGTTTCGCATCGCGGCTGATGGTGGACGTGCGCGTGAGACACGGCTTCGCCTATGGTGCGAGTTCCGGCATGAGCTTCGACCGCTCGCGCTCGCTGTTCTACATCCAGTACGGCAGCGATGCGGGCAAGGTCGCGCCCGTCGATGACCTCGTGCGGCAGAACCTCGACGCCATGCGCAACACCGCTGTCACTCCGGCAGAACTCACCAACGCACGGCAGTATCAGATCCGTTCGATCCCGGTGCAGGTCTCCAGCGTCGACGGCATCGCCCGCTCATTGCTCTCCTGGAGCTGGCACGGCGAACCGCTCGATCAACCCATGGTCGCCGCCAAGTACTACCTCAACCTCACCGCTGCCGAAGTGCAGAACGCGTTCAAGAAATACCTCAAGCCACAAAACATGACGCAGGTTGTGCAGGGTCCGGCGCCGGCGAAGCACTGAGCGTGCGCGTGCCATCCTGTGGGCAGGGTGGCACGCTGTTGAATCTGGCTGACTCTGGAATAGGGTGGTTCAAGCCGATTTGAGCGTGACACGGTCGTACAGACGGCAATCGAAGAGAGGATAACGGTACCGTTTATGCTCAGCTAATTTAATAAAACTAAGGTTTTAATATTTATAACTATTGCGACAATATGTCTTAGTTGCAATGCTGCTATGCCACGCTCGGCTGTAGATATTTGTTATCTTTTAAAACATACGGACCAATTTAGAGAAAAGAGCTTCGAACTCCATTCTGATGTCATGTTTACGATGCATGGGCGGCATTTATATGGTAGCAAGTGCAGTGACTTGGGCTCATTGGGTCTATCTATCGATGAAAAAAGATACGATAAGAAGGAGATTAAGGACTTTATCGATCAAGTGATGGCACAAAAAGGACCGGCCAAGGTGGCGTTAGTTGGCCGTTTCGTAGAAACGCCTTTTAAGAATTACGTGGGGTATTTTGTTTTAGAAGATGTGATCGACGTAACAAATAAAGCTGTGGAAATGGAGGCAGCAAAGGCGAAACACTGAATAGTCCTACGTCATCCTGACGGTATGAGTGGCACGTTATCGGCGTTATGGTCGCTCCGCACGCTCGGTGGGAGCATTTTCATTCTCAATTAATGGTCAGCTTACCTTCGCGGGCATACTCCGGCTAACCGCCGAACATAAGGATCATGCGTCTCAATGGTAACGACATGTCAAACAGCGCGTCGGCTTACCACGTCATCATCGTTCCCTGAGGTAGAGATATGAATCGTCCGTCGCTTATCTGTCTCCTGTGGCTTATGCCGGTGATTATGCGAGCTCAGGATATTCCACAACGCGCACAGCCTTCCGTTACGAAGCAATCCGAGAACGTAGTCAGCGGCCTTTATACGCAGTTCGTAGCAAGGCATCCGCTCGGCATTCCGTATGGCGCGGACATGAAGGCTTTCGCACCATACCTCAGCTTGGCATTGCGTCATCGCTTTGATCTATACAATGCATGCTTGATCGACTGGCGTAGACGAACTCCAGACCCAAGCCTGAAACCGCCGGTTGGGCTCATCGAGAACGGAGTCTTTTCGGGTGCCAACGAAGAGGCTGAGCCCGAGGCTTTTCATATCGTCAAAACCGAACCGGGAAAAGACTCCTCCCTTGTATACGTACAACTCACCGTCGGCGACCCTCCAAACAAACCACTGGTTTGGTATGTGGCTGCGGTGGTGGTCAACGAGAAAGGTCGCCCTGTCGTGAACGATGTCCTATACCTTAGCGGCGAGAATGGCGAGGTTGAATCGCAGCTGTCGAAAGACATGTCTTCGGGGTGCGACGGTGCTCGTTGGAATGGAGAGGGACGCCATCCGCGCTAACCCATATGTTTGTCATTACCGCTCCGCCAGTGTCGATTCCAAATCCTGTTGTCGTTGAAAAACGCGCTATTACAATCCGGCCACAGCACGGCTCCTGAGCGTTGATCCATTGGGTCCAAGTGAAAGCAACATTTCTAACTTTGAACAAAGGAGCCAGAGACATTTTCCGACAGTTGAGAGGCGACGGTGGGTCTCCGAGTGCCGGACGTGACACTCCGAAGTGTCGACGCCGGGTCTTATTCGGTGGAGTCTGGCTCTTTCCACCCAGCAAGTGGGTCTTTTTCGGGGGCGTATGACTCTCGGAGAGCCGAGCGTGGGGTCTTTTTGAGCGGCGGTTGGCTCCAGAGAGAGCCGGGCGTGGGTCTTTTCAGGTAGCGCTTGGCTCTTGGAGAGTCGAGCGCGGGTCTTTTTCATCGGCGCCCGGCTCCCGGAGAGCGGCGCCAGGGTCTTTTTCACCGACGGACGGAGCTCGGTGAGTCAGTCGTGACCCTGGCGTCTTCCAGTTGCCGATGGTTGCATGGCCGCGACGCGCAAGAGGCGGCCCTTACGATATGCCAACTTCCGACCGGATGTCGCGCTTATCGAGCGCCATTCGCTATGTGCTGTTTTCAGCCCGCCGCCCGGACCGGCCGCTCCATCTGCGGCAGAAACACCGTGATCAATCCCATCAGAGGCAGATACGCGCAGAGTCGGTAGACGTATTCGATGCCGTGGGCGTCGGCGACGTGGCCGAGGACGGCGGCGCCGATGCCGCCCATGCCGAAGGCGAGGCCGAAGAACAGGCCGGAGATCATGCCGACGCGGCCGGGGATCAGTTCCTGCGCGTAGACGAGAATCGCCGAGAACGCCGAGGCCAGGATCAGGCCGATCACCACGCTCAGCACGCCGGTCCACATCAGGTTGGCGTGCGGAAGCAGCAGGGTGAAGGGCGCGACGCCGAGAATGGAAACCCAGATCACCCACTTGCGGCCGATGCGGTCGCCGATGGGGCCGCCGATCAACGAGCCGGCGGCGACGGCGAACAGGAACACGAACAGATGCGTCTGCGCGCTCTGCACCGACACGCCGAATTTGTGGATCAGATAGAACGTGTAATAACTGCTGAGGCTGGCCAAGTAGAAGTATTTGGAGAAGATAAGCAGGCCGAGAATGGTCAGTGCCATCGCGACTTTCTTCGGCGACAGGTGATGCAGCGCCACGGCCACACGGCGTCCGGCCTGTACCACATGCTGGTGGCGATACCAGCGGCCGACCTGCAGCAACACCACGATCGCCAGCAGCGCCGCCAGCGAAAACCACGCCACGTTGGTGCGCCCGTGCGGCGGCACGATCACCCACGCTGCCAGCAGCGGGCCGAGCGATGATCCGGTGTTGCCGCCCACCTGGAACAACGACTGCGCCAGCCCGTGCCGTCCGCCTGACGCCATTCGCGCGACGCGCGAGGATTCCGGGTGGAACACCGACGAACCGGTGCCGACCAGCGCCGCGGCGAGTAGCAGGATCGGGAAATTCGGCGCCACCGCGAGCAGCAGCAACCCGCACAAGGTGAAACCCATGCCGATCGGCAGCGAGTACGGCATCGGTCGGCGATCGGTGACCATGCCGACCAGCGGCTGCAGCAGCGACGCGGTGAGTTGGTACGTCAGCGTGATGTAGCCGATCTGCGCAAAGCTCAGGTGGAAATCGCCCTTGAGGATCGGGTAGATCGCCAGGATCAACGACTGGATCATGTCGTTGAGCATGTGCGCGAAGCTGATGCCGCCAAGCACGGTGAACTGCGTGCGTTCGGCCGACGCGGTCGCAGCCGGTGTCGCCGCAGACGAGCTGGCGGGATGAACCGGTAACGCCTTGTCGACGCGGATATCCATGGGAGCAACTCTCGAGTGGGGAAGGGCGCGATGGGGATCGCGGTGGCGGACGCCACTTTAAAAGGACCGGGGTCGGCCCGCATGTAACCATGGGTCAGATACTGTCGAATCCGGGCCAGAGCGCATGCGCAATACCCGCATCATCCATTACGAGGACACGCCGCGCGACGTGGTCGTCACCGGCAACGATTACCCGGCGCACTTCGTGCTGCCGCGGCACGATCACAAGCGCGGCCAGCTGCTCTATGCCGCCACCGGCGTGGTCACGGTGATCACCGACGAAGGCAGCTGGGTGGTGCCGCCGCGCCGCGCGTTGTGGATTCCCGCGCGCGTCGCGCACGAAATCCATATGAGCGGCGCGGTCTCCACTCGCAGCGTCTATGTGCGCACCGAAGCTTCAGCAGCGTTGCCGTCGCGTTGCCGGGTGATCGGCGTATCGCTGCTGCTGCATGCGTTGCTGCTGGAAGCGGCGGACCTGCCGGCGGAATACGAACTGGATGGACGTGATGGCCGGCTGGTGGCCTTGCTGCTGGACGAGGTCGCGGCGATGCCGGCATTGCCGTTGAACACGCCGCTGCCGCGCGATCCGCGCCTGCTGCGATTGTGCCGCGCACTGATGGCGGCGCCGGTGCTGGAGATCGGCATCGATGCGATGTCGCAAAAGGCCGGCATGAGCCGGCGCAGTTTCACGCGGTTGTTCCGCGAACAGACCGGCATGAGTTTCAGCGCATGGCGGCAACAGGCCTGCCTGCTGGCGGCGCTGACCCGGCTGGCCGCGGGCGCGCCGATCACCCGCGTGGCGGTCGACCTCGGCTACAGCAGTGCCAGCGCGTTCACGGCAGCATTCCGGCGCGTACTTGGCGCAGCGCCCAGCCGCTACCTCGCTTCGCACGAACGGCTCGCCCGTCCGGCGACTCACATCTGACCGTGGCCGGCATCACGTCACCGGGCTGTCAAGGAGCAATGACAGACTGCATTGTCCAACCGGTTGTCATAAAGCCGTGAGCCCGCGTACACGGCGCTACCATGCCTGTTGGCGCATCGTCGGGCAGGACGCGCGACCTCTCTGACCGATTCACGGATTCGTAGCCATGAACACCCGACTCATTCGCGACAGTTCTCCCGCCGACGCCACTACACCGGCCGCCAACGACGCCGTGCCTGCGCCCGCAGTGGCGACGGATCTGAGCGACAACCGGCTGTACATCCATCGCGAGTTGTCACAGCTGCAGTTCAACATCCGCGTGCTGGATCAGGCGCTGGACGAGCGCACGCCGCTGCTGGAGCGGCTGAAGTTTCTGCTGATCTTCTCGCGCAACATGGACGAGTTCTTCGAGATCCGCGTGGCCGGCCTCAAGGGCCAGATCGCGCTGGATCACGAACTGATCGGGCCGGACGGCATCCCGCCGCGCCGTGCGCTGGCCGAGATCAGCGAGATCGCGCACAAGCAGATCGAGCGGCAGTACGCGATCCTCAACGAACGCATCCTGCCGGAGCTGGTGGCGCAGGGCATCCGCATCGTGCGGCGGCAGCAGTGGACGCACAAACAGAAACTGTGGGTGCGCCGCTATTTTCGCGACGAGGTGGCGCCGCTGATCACGCCGATCGGCCTCGACCCGACGCATCCGTTTCCGCTGCTGGTGAACAAGAGCCTCAACTTCATCATCCGGCTGGAAGGCGTCGATGCGTTCGGCCGCGATTCGGGCCTGGCCATCGTGCCGGCGCCGCGCGTGTTGCCGCGGTTGATCCGCATGCCGCAGGAAATCTGCGAAGGCGGCGACAACTACGTGCTGCTGTCGTCGATGATCCACGCGCATGCGGAAGAACTTTTCCCCGGCATGCAGGTGCTCGGCTGTTACCAGTTCCGGCTGACACGCAACGCCGATCTCACGCTCGACCCCGAAGACGTCGAGGATCTGGCGCTCGCGCTGCGCGGCGAGTTGTATTCGCGCCGATTCGGCGATGCCGTGCGTCTTGAAGTGGCGGACAACTGTCCGAAGGATCTGATCGACTATCTGCTCAAGCAGTTCGGCCTGACCGAATCTGAACTCTACGAAGTGAACGGCCCGGTGAATCTCGCGCGGCTGTTCCGCATCGCCAGTCACGTGAATTATCCGCAGCTGCAATACCCGCCGTTCACGCCGGCGCTGCCGAAAGTGCTAAAGCACGTCGAGGATCTGTTCCAGGTCATCGCCAAGCAGGACGTGCTGCTTCTGCATCCGTACGAATCGTTTTCGCCGGTGGTCGACATGCTGCGTCAGGCGGCGAAGGATCCGCAGGTGCTGGCGATCAAGCAGACGCTGTATCGCACCAACGCGAATTCCGAAATCGTCGACGCGCTGGTGGATGCCGCGCGCGCGGGCAAGGAAGTAACCGCGGTGGTTGAGTTGCGTGCGCGCTTTGACGAGGAATCCAACCTCACGCTGGCCTCGCGATTGCAGCAGGCTGGCGCGATGGTGATTTACGGCGTGGTCGGCATCAAGACGCACGCCAAGCTCATGCTGATCCAGCGCCGCGAAGGCAACGACCTCGTGCGCTATGCGCACATGGGCACCGGCAACTATCACACCGGCAACGCGCGCCTCTACACCGACTACAGCCTGCTCACCTCCGACGAGGCGTTGTGCGAAGACGTGCACAAGCTTTTCAGCCAGCTCACCGGCATGGGCAAGGTGCTGCGCATGAAGAAACTGCTGCATGCGCCGTTCACGCTGAAAAAGACTTTGCTCGAACTGATTGCGCGCGAAACCGCGCATGCCGAAGCGGGCCGTACTGCGCAGATCATCATCAAGGTCAACGCGCTGACTGAGCCGAAAGTGATCCGTGCGCTGTACAAGGCGAGCATGGCCGGCGTGCAGGTGGAGCTGATCGTGCGCGGCATGTGCTGCCTGCGTCCCGGCGTCGAAGGTGTGTCGGAAAACATCCGCGTGCGTTCGATCATCGGCCGCTTCCTTGAACACAGCCGCGTGTACTGGTTCTCCAACGACGGCGATCCGCAGATGTATTTGTCCAGCGCGGACATGATGGAGCGCAACCTCGACCGACGCGTCGAGGCGGCGTTCCCGATCGAAGGCAAGAAGCTGCAGCAGAAAGTGCGCAACGCGCTCGAGCTTTATCTCGTCGACAACACCAGCTCGTTGCTGATGCAGTCTGATGGTCAGTACATCCGTCCGGCGGTTGATGGCGAAGCGCCGCGCAACGTGCAGGACGAGTTGCTCGAAAAACTTTGCGGCGTGGTGAAAGTCGCGACGCCCTGAAACGTTCGCACGTTCGTCGCGACATCCGGCACTGACTGCAACATCACGATCCGTGCGACAAAGTAAGTCTGCCGGTGATGGTCCGGCGCTCACGGATGTCGATGTGCCGCATGTCATGAAACTTCCGCGACGACTTCGGCGAAGTGCTGTCGGTGTGTTCGTCGTCCAGGCGACGCTCACTGCGCCGTTGATGGCATATCAGGCGGCGACGGCGCCTGATAAATCGGCGGTGACGTTGCCTGTCGTGCAGGTCAACGCAAGCCGGCTGGATATTCCACCGTTCGACATCCCCGCGTCGATCAGCGTAGTGAACGTCACTGCCAGCAGCGGACAGGCTGGCGTCAATCTCTCCGAGACGCTGGTGGGCGTGCCCGGCATTCTCGCGCGCGATCGGCAGAATTACGCGCAGGACGAGCAGATATCGATACGCGGTTTCGGCGCGCGTTCGACGTTTGGCGTACGCAGCATTCGCCTGTTCGTTGATGGCATTCCGGCCACCTTGCCCGATGGACAGGGGCAGGTATCGCATTTCAATCTCGACAGCGCCGATCGCGTGGAAGTATTGCGCGGACCGTTCTCCGTGCTTTACGGAAACGCCGCCGGCGGTGTGGTGCAACTGTGGAGCGCCGACGGCACGCCGGTGCCGCAAACCACGCTCGGCGTCTATGGCGGCAGCGACGACACGTTCCGCTACTCACTCGATACGCGCGGTGTGGTCGGACCGGTCGACTACAACATCGCTGCGTCGGAATTCCTCTCCGGCGGCTATCGCCAGCACAGCCGCGTGCGGCGCGAATCGGACAATGCCAAGTTCGGCATCGACCTCGGTCAACAACGCAAACTCACGCTGGTGATCAATCGCCTTTATCAGCCGATGGCGCAGGATGCGCTGGGGCTGACTCGCGCGCAGGTCGACGCGGACCCGACGCAGGCGACGTCGGTGGCAAGCCAGTTCGACACGCGCAAGAGCATCCAGCAAAACCAGCTCGGCGCGATCTACGAACAACCCCTTTCGAATGACGACCAACTGCGATTGATGGCTTACTACGGCCATCGCAGCATCGTTCAGTTCCAGTCGATTCCGGTGGCGACGCAGGCTAACCCGCTGCAGTCCGGCGGCGTGGTCGCGCCCGACACCAACTACGGCGGACTCGACGCACGCTGGACACATCATGGCGAGCTGGCCGGGCGCGATATCGAATTCGTGTTCGGTGCGAGCGGCGATTATCAGCAGCAGCATCGCCTCGGCTACGAGAACTTCGTCGGCGACGCGCTGGGCGTGCAGGGCCGGTTGCGCCGCGACGAAGACGACAACGTCAACAACGTGGCGGAGTACGCGCAGTGGTACTGGCACTTCGCCGAACCGTGGTCGCTGCTGCTCGGACTTCGCCATGACGAGGTGCGCTTCAGCGAGCACGATTTCTACATCAACGCGCAGAACCCCGACGACAGTGGCGATGTGCAATACGCCGCGACCACGCCGGTGTTCGGCTTGCAGTTTCGTCCGGCCGATGACCTGCGTTTTTACGCGAGCTACGGCAAGGGATTCGAAACGCCGAGCTACAACGAGCTGGGTTATCGCAACGATGGCGGTGCCGGCCTCGCATTCAATTTGCGGCCGGCGCGCAGCCGCAATCTCGAAGTCGGTGCGAAATGGCAGATCACCCGCGCGCTTGAATTCGATGCGGCCGCGTTCCGCGCCGACACCACCGACGAACTCGCGGTGGCCACCAACGAAAACGGACGCTCCACCTACCAGAACGTCGGCAAGGCGCGGCGGCAAGGCATCGAAACATCGTTAACCGGCCAACTCGGCAACGACTGGCAACTCGCCGCAGGTTTCACGCATCTGCAATCGCGTTTCCGCAGCGGATTCCTTACCTGCGTAAACACGCCATGCGCCGCGCCGAATACATTGGTGCCTGCCGGCGCGCGCATTCCCGGCGTGCCCGACAACTACGGCTCGCTGCGACTCGAACACGGTGCCGAACTCGGCTGGCGCGAAGGCGTCACGCTGACCGGCGTCAGCGCGGTCACGGTCAACGACACCAACACCCAACGTGCGGCCGGTTACGGTTTGGTGGACATGGATGTCAGCTACACGTTCGCGCTCGATCAGAGCAAGCGACTGCAACTCAGTGCACGCGTGGACAACCTTGCCGATCGTCGCTACATCGGCACGGTGATCGTCAACGACGGCAACGGCCGTTATTTCGAGCCCGGTCCGGATCGGAGTTTTCTACTCGGCGCGCGGCTGACGCTTTAGCGTTTTCGACGGACGCATCATGGCAACATCCGCAGCCATTCGCGCTGCGGATGTTGCCAGCGTGTGGGGGCATGATCGGGATCGGCGACGGAACACGACCGCAAGAAAACGAGGATCGCACCGTGACTTCCGGCGCTGGACGGTCCGTCGCGCTGCGATCATTGTGGGCTTGCCATGAGCCTTTCCACTCTCACCACGTTGTTCGACAGTCCGTTGTTGCGCGTGACCGACATCGTCTGTCGGCACCCGCGTGGTGGTTGCGGATGCGAACGCGGTGACGAGCGCACGCACCTGACCATGATTCGCCGCAACGGATTCGGATATCACGCCCGCGGCAAAGTGGTGATCGGTGATTCGACGACCGCGCTGCTGTATCGCGGTGGAGACAGCTATCGCATTTCTCATCCGTTCGAGGATGGCGATGAATGCACTGCCTTCGAAATCGCGCCGGAGCATGAAGAGGAGGTTTTCGGTCTGCGCCTGCAGGGACGCGATGATTTCCGTCGCTCGGTGTCGAGCAGGAATCTCTTCGCCTGTCTCGCGCTGCACTCGTCGCTGAAGCGCGGTTTCGACGATGCGCTGGCAGTGGAGGAATCGGCATCGCTGCTTTGCGAATCGGTGCTGCGCGGCGAGAAAGCGGGTGAATCCGCCTCGTCGCTGTCGAGCGCCGCGTTCTCACACGTACAGCGCGCCCGCGAAGCGATACAGGCCGACCTGGCGAATGTCGACAGCCTCGACGCGCTCGCGGCGAAGGCCGGTTGCTCGCCTTTTTATCTGGCGCGCATTTTTCGCAAGGCGACCGGATTCACGCTCGCGGAATACCGCACGCGTCTGCGCATTGCGTACTCGCTCGATCGGCTCGCGCAGGGCGAAAGCGATCTGTCTGCGCTGGCGCAGGATCTGGGCTTCAGTCATCACAGCCACTTTTCGTCGACCTTCCGCCGCTGCGTTGGCATGACGCCGAGCGCCGTCCGCGCATCGCTTCGCGCGAATCGGCTCACTGCGCCGGGCAGGGATTTGATAGCCCGCGCGAAAGCCCGTCGCTAGCTTTGACGTGGCTAGCGATGGCGTTGGCAGGCATTCTGGGGAGCAAGTCGAAACAACGGCCATGTCATCGAATGAATCGAATCAGATGCCTTCCAGTGCACACTGGTCGCTGCTTGAAACACTGGATCGACTGCCGTTGCCGGCGACTGTCAAATGGCCGAATGGCGTTTACGACGATGAGGTGATGCAACGCGCTGGCGTCAGCCTTTCGATTTTTGCGCCGATGATTTCGGACTTCCAGACGCCGCATGCGCAGGACGAAATCTATATCGTGGTGAGCGGAAACGGAGATCTGCAGGTCGACGACAAGGTGCTGCCGGCCACAAAAGGCGATGCGATTTTCGTCGCGGCACGGACGCCCCATCGGTTCGTGCGTTTTTCCGAAGATTTCGCCACTTGGGTTGTGTTCTTTCCCGCAGCGGGTGCCCCACATGGAGCAGAGGTTTCAACATGAAATGTATTTTCCTCGTTGCACTGTTCGCGTTCGGCACGACATCCGCGCAGGCCCGCGCAGCCGACGATGCGACACAGCTGAAACAACTGTCGCAGGCGTTCTCCGATGCGTCCGCGTCCAATGACACGAAGGCGCTGGATCGCATGCTCGACGATCGGGTGATCTTCATGAACGAAAGCGGCGACATCGCGACGAAGAAAGATATCGTCGGTGATGCACCCGCAACACCCGCGCCGAAAACCACGAACAACAACGTGCTCGTGCAAACCGACTGGAAACTCGAATTGCATGGCAACGTGGCGGTGACCAGTTTCACCGACAACGGCACCTTTCATTTCCACGAGCAGGTGACGCAAGCACGCTTCCGCTCCACCGAGGTCTGGCTGAAGGAAGCAGACGCGTGGCGCATGATTTCCAGCCAGACGCTCGCATTACCCGACGCGCCGCCAGCCATCCATCTGCCGGTGACCGCGCTCGACGAATACGCAGGCACGTATTCTGCCGGTGCCGATGCGATGGTCAGGATTTCGCGCCAGGGTGATGCGCTCGTCAGCTCCACCAACAACGCCAAAGCGACGCCACTCGATGTCGAAGTCCACGACGTGTTGTTCACACCGAGCCAGCCGCGCATCCGTCGCATTTTCGAACGCGATGGCAACGGTCATGTCACAGGTTTTCTCGCGCGACGCGAAGGGCACGATATTCGATTCCAGCGCGTGGGTTAGGGATCTGTTTCAAGATGCTTGCGGCATGTGTGGAGCGGAAGCTCTGATCACGATCCACCAACGAGTTCACGCCGGCGCCTGACCTCTTCTCCTGAAGATCGCAGCGACGCAGTTTTTGACGGCACTCTTGCCGCATGCCATTCGAGACTGATGCCGTGAGAAGAATTTCGTGACAACCGCGTCGCTGCTTTGGGGTGTGCTGTTCGGCGCGATCGGTCTGGGCTACTTCGTCTATGGACGCAAGCAACGCGCCGTCGTTCCGATCATCTGCGGAGTGGCGTTGATGGTGTTTCCGTACGCGGTGTCGAGCACCGGCTGGCTGGTGTTGATCGGCGCGGCATTGATGGCCGTGCCGTATTTCATCAGGCTGTGATTCGGACGAGCGGCTGGCAAGATCACCAAGTGGTCGGCGGTGGATTCCGTTCACCGAAGCCGAGCTGATGCCAGTAGGGATAAACAGGCGCGCGATGGCTGGCGCGATCCAGCTTCGCCATCTGTTCCACCGTCAGCGCCCATCCGACAGCCCCGAGGTTGGCCTGCAGTTGCGCTTCATCGCGGGCGCCGACGACCACGTTCGCCACAGTCGGGCGACTCAACAACCAGTTGAGCGCGACCTGAGGAATGGTCTTCCCGGTCTCCTGCGAAATTTCATCGAGCGCGTCGACCACGGTATAGAGATATTCGTCGTCCACTTGCGGGCCGCCGGTAGCCCCGCCGGACGCAATGCGCCCGCTTTGCGCTGGCTGATTGCGCTTGATCTTTCCGGTGAGCCGGCCCCAACCCAGCGGGCTCCAGACCATCAAGCCCACACCCTGATCAAGACCCAGCGGCATCAGCTCCCACTCGTATTCCCGTCCGACCAGCGAGTAGTAGCCTTGGTAGGCGACATAACGTGCCAGCCCGTGCCGCTCGGACGTCGACAATGATTTCATCAAGTGCCAGCCCGAGAAGTTGGACGCACCGATGTAGCCGATCTTGCCGCTGGTCACGAGGTCGTCGAGCGTGCGCAATGTTTCATCGACCGGCGTTTTGGCGTCGAAGCCGTGCATGAAATACACATCGATGTGATCCGTGCCCAGGCGCTTGAGGCTGGCCTCACAGGCGCGCGTCAGGTGATAACGGGACGATCCCACATCATTCGGGCCGTCACCGTTGCGAAACGTTGCCTTGGAAGAAATGATGGCGCGCGAACGACGTCCCTTCAGTGCGGCGCCAAGAATTTCCTCGGACGCGCCTTCGGAGTAGATGTCGGCTGTGTCGAAAAAATTGACGCCGGCATCGAGGCAGATATCGATGAGACGACTCGCGGCTGCGACGTCGGTCTGGCCCCAGCGTTGAAAGAATTCGTTGCTGCCGCCAAACGTGCCGGTGCCGAAACTGAGCGCCGGAACCATGAGGCCGGAACGGCCAAGCTGCCTGTATTCCATGTCGATGCCTTTATGTCGGTGAAAGTGTGATCGCGTAACCGCGGCCGGAATTTGTCGATCATTGTTTCGTTCATTGAATCACGGAAACATGGCGATGCGGGCCGCTGAAGTCTCTCGAATCTCTAAGGATCGGAAACGAAAAAACCCCGAAAAACGTGAATTTTTCGAGGCCCTTTTTTCGCTGGATGAGTGGTGGAGCGGATGGGGATCGAACCCACGACCTTCGCATTGCGAACGCGACGCTCTCCCAGCTGAGCTACCGCCCCACGTGAGCGGCGGATGTTAGCAGCGCACGACGGTGTTCGCCAAGAGCGCCGACAGCCGCAAGGTTTTTCATGTGCTTCAGGTGCATGGATTGCTACAAGTGCCAGGCCGTGTGACTTGCGAAGACGATGGGCGCCAGTCACCGCTGCGATCCACGGAAGCTCCCGGGCGCAGGGCTCGCGGTGACCTCACGCGCCCATCGTCGCGAACATCGCCACGGCGGCAATGCCCATCACCGCTGTCGCGAGCCAGCCCCAGATTTTTAAAGAACGATTCAACGTGAACTTGCCGACGACTTTCGGGTTCATCGCCATGATCATGATCATGATCATCAAAGGCACGGCGGCGACGCCATTCACCACCGCGCTCCAGAACAAGGCCTTGATCGGATCGATCGGAGTGAAGTTGAGCGCGATGCCCGCCAGCGTCACGCCGATGAGAATCCCGTAGAAGGCTTTCGCTTCTCTCGGTTTGTGGGCCAGTCCATAACGCAAACCCAGCGCGCCACACACGGCGTAGCCGCTCGATCCGGCGAGGATGGGAACGCATAGAAGGCCGGTTCCGATCATTCCCGCGGAGAACAGCGCGAAAGCGAACTTGCCGGCTACGGGACGCAGCGCTTCCGCGGCTTCGGCCGAGGTCTTGATGTCGGTTTTCCCGTGCGCGTGCAGGACGATCTTTTTTTTTTCAAGCAGAAGACGGCATACGATATTGGAAAACACCATGCCTGAAATCGTGTCGATGCCGATGCGCTTGATCGCATCCGGACCTTGCGAGGGCTTGACCTTCAGCGGCTTGCGCTCGTTGTCGTCCTGCCTGATTTCTTCCACCTCCTGCGCTGCCTGCCATATGAAAAGGAACGGGCTGATGGTCGTTCCGAGAATGGCCACGATGGCAACCGCGTACTTCGCGTCGAAAGACGCCTTCGGTACCACGATGCCCTTGAACACCTCGCCCCAGGGAACGTGCACGATGAAGACCGTGGCCACGTAGGTGAAAAGACTCAGGCACAGAACCTTGAGGAACGGCGAATATTTCGAAAACGGCACGTACATCTGGAGCAGCAGCGAGCCGACGGCAAACAACGTGGCGTATGCCAGAGCGGGTCCGCCGATCAGCAATTTGAGCGCCGCGCCCATGGCGCCGATATCCGCAGCGAGGTTGATGATGTTGGCGACGACCACGGCGAAAACCAGCATGTATGCCCAGCCACGCCAATAGTGGTTGCGCATGTTGTCCGCGATGCCCTTGCCCGATGCCCGGCCGATGCGGGCGCTGATCGCCTGGATGGCAATCATCAGCGGCATCGCGAGACACAGGCTCCAGATCGTCGCGTAGCCGTAGGCGGCCCCAACCTGGGAGTAGGTGGCGATGCCGCTCGGATCGTCGTCGGCGGCACCGGTGATCAACCCGCCGCTGAGTCGGCGCAGGAACACGAATTTGCCACCACGAGCGGTGTCGGCCACGGTTCAACCCCTGTCTGGAAAGATGAGAGCATCGCCGCGTGTGTGTCTCTGGTTCGTGAGCTGACAGGGACGCAGCGGCATTTGGCGCTGCGGTGAAAGGGCAAACTGCTTCAAAGCCTGAACTTTCAAGCATCAGAAACCATTGACCGACGTCGGCGGCCGCATTCCCAAAACAAGCGCCACATCTCCCAATGACCGGTTGCGGATTTTCGAAAGTCGCGTACCCATCCACGATGGCGATCGTGCTGGAATGACAACGCGCGATTCAACTCAACCCGGCAGCAGCCCGACCAGCAGATCGTGCAGCACCTCACGACGCCAGCCTTCAAGCAGCTCGGGCCATTCGGCGGTGACGACGTATTCTTCCAGCGCCTTGCGCGGACATAGCAAGCCAGGGGGCAGGTCGAGCTTGCCGGCAAGTGTGTCGATGTGGTGCTTCATGTCGCTGAGGGCTTTTTTGGAATCGCCTTGCGGATGGCCGGGAATGCGCGCGGTGGTTGTGAGCTCGTCGGCATCAACGGGCGACGCGATCAGCGCGAGCAGTTCGGCGCGTTGTGGCGCACGCAGCGCGCGCTGGCCGCGACTGCGCTGATCGAGATCGGCGGCGTCGACGGGCGGATGCTGGGCGAGACTGAGCGCCAGTGCGTCATCCATCAACCACGGGCGCGGCACATCGAGTCGGCGTGCGCTGCGGTCGCGCCAGAGCAGAAGGCGACGCAGCATGGCCTGTTGATCGAGCGGCCAGTCGGCCGCACCACGCAGCGCGCGTTGCGGTTGCGGATCGCCCACACGATGACTGGCACGGCGCCGGAGCCGTTCGCAATCTTCCGCGAACCATGCGCTGCGATCGCGTTGCCGCAGGCGTTCGGTCAGTTGCTCGTGGATGGTCTGCAAATACACCACATCCAGCGCGGCGTAGCTGCGTTGCGAAGCGGTGAGTGGACGCTGCAGCCAGTCCGAACGCGTTTCGCCCTTGTCCAGATCTGCGCCAGCCAGTTCAGCGACCAGCGCGCGATAGCTGATGCCCAGCCCCATGCCCACGAATGCAGCGGCGATTTGCGTGTCGAACAGCACGCATGGTCCATCGGGCAGGAGTGGCGAAAGTGTTTCGAGATCTTCGCCGGCGCTGTGCATGACGGTGATGGCCGTGCCCGTGCCGAGCCGCGGCTGCAACGCATCGCCGATGTCGAACGCGAGCGGATCGATCAGCGCGAAGCGTCCGTTCCATCCCAGTTGCAGCAGCGCGAGTTGCGGATAGAAAGTATTGCGACGCATGAACTCGGTGTCGAGCCCGATCGCGGCATCCTCCGGGAGCGCGGCAAGCCAGGCGTCCAGTGCGTCACGATGGTCGATCCATTCGGCATCGGGTGCTTCGGGCAACGACATGCTGATCCTTGGTGCAGGGCGTGGATTGCCCTGTCGGCGGTTTGTGCCTATGGTGACGGCGCACCATAACAGGCCGCACCGAGGACGCCCATCCATGCCAAGCAACGCAACCCTGCGCCGTCAGCGCGCTCTCGGGGGATCGCTCGGCATCGTCGTGCTCGGTTGCGCGTTGACGTACCACTTTTTTCCGCGCGTCTTTCATGTCGATCCGACCCAGGCGCCGCGCCGGTCGATGTCGATGGGCGTGATGCCTGCGGGCGTGGCGCCGCCGCTGCAGAGTGCGACGGCCATCGATGAAGCCAACGCCGGGCCGCCGTTGACGCTGGCGCCGACCGCCGTGATCGCCGCGCGCAGCAGCAAGAACGCGGATCTCCCCGAACAGCTCAGCGCGGATACGCCGGCCGTCCAGGCTTTGCTCACGCGCGCGACCAAGGCGTTGCATGCAGGGCAACTCGTTGGCGACAAGGACAGCGCCGCCGCGCTGTTCGCGCTGGCGCTGAAGGACAAGCCGGATAGCCGTCGCGCAGCACAAGGTCTGTTCGACGTGCGTGCGCGGCTGGTCGCCGGCATCGATCAGGACATCGCGGTCGGCGACGCCGATTCGGCGACCGATCTGTTGAACGCGTTGCGCACGCTGCCCAATGCGAGCGATGAAGTCACGCAACTCGAAACGAGCCTGAAGACGCTGGCCAAGGTGCGGCCGATGCTGGCGAGTGCGGCCGGCCTGCTCGCACAAGGCAAGGCCGACCAGCCGGCCGGCGGCAGCGCGCTCGGTCTCTATCGCGATGTGCAGAAACTGGACCCGCAGAATGCGGTGGCGGAGCAGGGCATTTTCCAGGTGCAGCGCGCGGTGCTCGATCGCGCACTCGCAGCGGTCGCGCAGAACAGTTTCGCGGATGCGGACAAGGCGCTGACCGAAGCCGACTTGATTCGCCCCGGCTCGCAGCAGATGGTGGACGTGCGCAAGCGCGTCGACGACATGCGTGAGCAACGCGCCAGCGGCATCCTGGCGCAGGCGCATTCCGCGCTCGATGCGGGCAACCGCGCACTTGCGACCAAACTGGCGGAGCAGGCACGATCGATTGATCCGGGTCTGGCGACGCTGGCCGATCTCGACGAACAGCTCACCAATGCGCGCCTCTACGCCAGCTACAAGCCGGGGCAGGTGTTCAGCGATCGCTATGTCGACCTGCCGGGCAAGACGCCGGCGATGGTGGTGATTCCCACCGGCAGTTTCCAGATGGGCGCGCCGGACAATGACGACGCGCACAACGACACCGAGTTGCCGCAGCACGGGGTCACCATCGACAAGGGTTTCGCGATGGCACGCAGCGCGATCACCGTGGATCAGTTCCGCGAATTCGTGCGCGCCAGCGGCTATGTGCCCGAGTCGGTCAAGCTCGGCGGCGCGAGCGTGTACGACGAGCGCAGCGGCGCATTGCGCGAAGACGATCAGGCCAGCTGGGAGGACGACTACGCCGGACATCCGGCCGCGGGCAATCTGCCGGTCGTCAACATTTCATGGAACGATGCCAAGGCGTATGCCGACTGGCTCAGCCAGCGCACCGGCAAGGTCTATCGGCTGCCCAGCGAAACCGAATTCGAGTACGCGTTGCGCGGCGGCACGCACACTCGCTATTGGTGGGGCGACGACATGCCGACGCATCCGGTTGAAAACCTCACCGGTTCCGGCGATCGATCGCACAGCGGCCGACGCTGGAGTCATTCGTTCCGAGGCTACAAGGACGGCTTCTGGGGTCCGGCGCCGGTGATGAGTTTCGTCGCCAATCCGTTTGGCCTGTTCGACATCAACGGCAACGTGTCCGAATGGGCGCTGGACTGCTGGCACGAGAACTACGTGCGCGCACCAAGTGACAGCAGCGCGTGGATCAATCCGGGTTGCAGCGCGCATGTGGTGCGCGGCGGCTCATGGGGCAGCTCGCCGGAACAGGTCGATTCGGCTTACCGGCAGGGCGTCGACAGCGATGCACGCAGCGGCCGCGTCGGTTTCCGCATCGTGCGCGAGTTGTAACGTCGGTCGACCTGCATGGCGGCTCAGTGGAACCGCCACAGGTCGAGACGGTATTCGGGATGGCGCACTTCCTCCAGCACTGACACGGGCATCGACGAGCGCAGGCGCTCGACCGCCGCGTCGGCAGTCATCGGGTAATTGGTTTCTCCGGTCCAGTGCGCAAGCACCACGTCGGCGCCGCGATCTGCCTGGTGCGTGAGTCGCGACGCGAGTCGATCGATCGCATCGGGCTCGAGGTAGTAAAGAATTTCCGAGAGAACCAGCAGATCGAACGGCGCGTTCCATTCGCCGTCGGGCAGATGCGCATGCACGAACGTCACGCGTGAATCCGCGCAGCGCTGCATTGCGATCGTCAGCGCGCGTTCGCTGATATCCACCGCCGTCAGTGCGTCACAGAGTCGGGCGAGCCGCGCCGTCAGCACGCCGATGGAGCATCCGAGTTCCAGTCCGCGACGATACGTGGCGCGCGGCAACACGCCGATGGTGGCTGCATATTTCTGCGCCTCGTACGGACTGTCGGCGTAATTCCACGGATCCGCATGTTCCGCGTACAGGTTTTCGAAATACTGTCCGTCGAACTCAGGCTTCAAGGTAGACCTCGTAGCCTCGATCGAGTCGATCAAGCAGTCGTTTAGGGAGCACGAACGCCTTCGGTGAATCGGTCACGACGCGGCCATGCTGGCTGGCATGCGCGGCAATGGCGCCGCGTTTTTTTTCACGTGCCTCCGCGATGTCCACGCGAAAACCGTGCGGATCGGCAACGTTCTCGCCCGCCGGCAAAACCCAGCTCCACACCGGATACGCAAGCAGCCGGCAATGTTCCAGGCCGCTCATGGCGGCAACAGCGAGTCGATGCGCCATCTGGTGATCGCCATGCGGATCGGTGGATGCGGTGACGCATACCATGCACGGCGCGAGTTTCCCGATTACCAGTCGCAGTTGCTCGGTGATGGTGCTGAACGCGTGGTCGCTCATGCCCGGCAACGAACCATCAGGCAGGTGCATGAAGTCGAGGCTGCCGGAAGGCACGCCAAGATGTTCCGCCGCGGCGATGGCTTCGCGCATCCTGATTTTTCCAAGCTGGATGGCGGGGACGACGGCCGACCCGGGATGCGAGGCTTCGCCGTCGGTGAGGAACAAGACTTCCACGCGCCGGCCGTGACTCGCCGCCCACGCGAGCAGGCCACCGCAGCCCATGCTCTCGTCGTCCGGATGCGGTGCGATGACGAAAATCGTGCGATCGCCGACCAGCGATTCGAAGGTCGCCACCGGAAGATTTTCCAGCGCGAGGTGATAGTCAGCGCTTGAGATCATCGTGCAGGCCCGGCGTCGGATGAATCGGTGCGTCGAAGGCGCGACGGCCGATCGCATCGCGCAAACCGTCGGGCGCGGGTTGGCGCAGATAAGTGGCCAGATCCCGCGCGATGCGTTCGAGCTCGCTGGCCCGGGAGAACGCGCTCAAGCCGACCGAGCGCTGGACGATTTCAAGTACGTCGAGCAACTGCCGCTCCACGACCATGCGCGCCATGTCGACCTTGGCAATGACCTCGGCGGCTTCGAGTGCATCGTCGAACGAGGCGCTTGATGCAACTTCGACCCAGAGTCGCGCCGTCTCGATCGCGGCAGCACCTTCAGCCATGCGCGCGCGTTGATGCGCATCGTCGGCGCGTCCGCGTTGCACCAGCGTCAGCCGCATTACATCGAGCAAGGCGCGTCCGGCGCCGAGTTGCGCGGCAAGAAAACGCCAGGCACCGCCGGAGAAAATTGGCTGGCGATGATAATCGTCGGCCGCGCCGAACACCTGATCCGACGTGATCGCGCTATTGAATGTCACTGAACGCGTCGTCGACGCGCGCATGCCCTGCATACTCCATTCGCTGGCCGGTCCGGTTACGTACGAATCCAACGGCCACACCATGACAGTGCCGAGTTGCTCGTGTTTCGCGGTCACCAGTGGCCGTTCGATATGTCCCGCACCCGATGCATAAGCCTTGGAACCTTGCAGCCGGAAAGCGGCCGGTGGATGTCCCGTCAACGACATTTCGCCGCGCGGCGAAGGCGCGTTCCACACACCGAGCAAACCGCCACCATGCACATGCGCACAGAGCGCGTCGCGTTGTGCCGAGGTGCCGAATGTCCAGAGCAGTTGAAAGGCGTTGACGTGGCCTTCGAACAAACGCGCCACCGACAGATGCACGCCACCGATGGCCTGCAGCACATCGAGCAGCGTCGCCCGCGATGTCGGGCGCCAGCCCAGGCATCGACCGCCCCAGACTTTCGGCAGCACGGCTTTCGTGCATCCGGCCTGCTGCAGCAAGGAGATCGCCTTGGTCGGAAAACTTTCGGACTGATCGTCTTCGCGCGCCGCCTTGGCGAGATCATTTGTCACACGGGCGAGCGAATCGATCAGCGGTTCGTTGACCGATCGTCGCGCATGGGCCGGGGCGACGTTCATGCGCTCATCCCCAAGTCCATCGGTACGCTCGTATCGGGGCCGTCCGCATCGATATCGCGTATGTCCGGCTCGCGCCAGTTCGGCCGCACGCCACGGCGCACGGTTCGAAGAAGATCCTGTGCCCGCTGGATTTCAAGCGCCAGATGAGAGGGCGCGATCGCGCGTCGTACCAGGCGCGGCGAGGCCGCTTCCAGCGCGTGCCAAGAGGCGCCGAATGTTTCGAGCTCCGCCGCCATTCCGACGATGTGCAGCGACACGCCGAGATCGGCTGCGAATTGTTCGATCAGCACGCGTTCGGGTTTGCGATGCAGGTGCAGCTGTCGCCAGGTGGCGCGCAGCGATGCGCGAAGGTAGGCGCGATCCGCACGCTCCAGGCGATCGTCACACCATGCGTCGGGCACGTGCGAGCGATGCCGCAAGGTGTCGGCCATGCCGCCTTTCGCCCGGCCGAACAGACGTCCGGACGTCCGAACCGGAATCATGGTTTCGTGGCGCACGTGAAGGTCCAGCGCTTCCATGGCTCGGATGAACGCGCGGTCTTCGCCACAGGCCAGCGAAGGCAAGTCGTCGAGTCGTCGCACCGCCGCCATCGTTGTGGCGAGGCTGGCGCCGGATGCGTTGAAGTGGCGCGGCCACGGATCGTGATGCACCGGATCGAGCAGCGATTCCAGTTCATCGATCAACCCGGTGTAGCAAGCTTCCAGATGATTGCGATGATCCAGCGAACTCACGATCTGCTCGCAGTCGTCCTGGTTGATCGCGACGCAACCGGCAATCGCATCCCAACCCTGTTCGAGCATCCGGCTGTAGCGACGCACCCAGTCGTTCGGCACGCAGCTGTCGGCGTCCGTCATGAAGAGTTGACCATGCGCCGCATGCGCCATGTCCATTGCCGCATGATTAACGAGCCAGCGCGCGCGACCCGCGCTGCGTTCGGCATCGGGCAGATCCACCTGGATAACCACCGCCGCCAGCGGCCATTCGTGCAGATGCTGCAGAAGCCATTCGGCGGTGCCGTCGGTGCTGTTGTTGACCAGGAAAACCGCGCGGATTCGTGCTGCCCGGTTCGTGGCCAGGAAGCTGAATGCCTGCTGCTGCGAAAGCGCATGCACGCAGGCATCGATGCGATCGATTTCGTTATGTACGGGAATGGCAATGACCACGTCGGCCGGTCCCATCGCCAGTGATGGCGCATTTTCGCCTCGCGCCACGAGATTCGATTGGAGCATGCACTGCGCATGCGCGTGGGAAAGCTCGAAACGCACGTTGACAGTCAGGCCGGCAGCTCGCGACGGCGTGTGGAGAAGACAGCGTCTCCCGGAGTTCTGCTCAGGATCGATACGCAACGTGGACACCCTCTGATAGGAGGGGAAAGTGCACGTGGACAAATCAAATCGAGGTGATTGATCGGTGTGGCGACTGATCACGCCATCGACGGAAGGCACCGCGGTTGGCGCTTCACCCGCATTGCACGATGCAAGGCAGTCGCTGAATGCAAACGCGTGAATGCGCAACCGGAATGCCTCCGTCGCCGTAACTAACCATGTCGCTCGTGCTTCCACGGGCTTCATGGCAATTCGCCGATAAAAATTGCGCAATTTGATCAGGAGGCTTCATGAGCGACCAAGGCAAACCCAATCCCATCATCAACGCCGTATCCGACGCGATTGGTGCATTGCGCGCCGACGACGACATGCACGATCTGGCGAAGGCACACGAGGACTTGGGCCCGAAAGCGATCGAGAAGCTCGGCGTCGCGGAAGCACGCGCACAGCCGACCATCACCGACGCGGTGAATCATCTTCTGCAGAAGCAGGGCAAGTCGACCGATCCGGAGGAGCTGATCCCCGGCGTGGTGCGCAGCGACGAGACGATCAGCACAGCCAACGGCGATCTCCACGCCTTCGTCTACACGCCGGTGGGCAAGGACAACCTGCCGATCATTGTCTATTTCCATGGCGGCGGATGGGTGATCGCCAGCGCCGAAGTGTATGACGCCGGCGCACGCGCACTGGCGCAAGAAGTGCAGGCCATCGTCGTGTCGGTGGATTATCGGCTGGCCCCGGAACATAAGTTTCCCGCAGCGTGGGATGACGCGTTCGCCACCTATCAGTGGGCGGCCGAGCATGCCGAACGCCTGCATGGCGATCCGAAACGCATGGCGCTTGCCGGCGAAAGTGCCGGCGCCAATCTTGCGATGGCGACGGCACTCGCGATCCTCGGCTCTGGCTACCCCTCACCACGTCACGTGCTCGCGGTCTATCCCGTCGCGCAAACTGGCAGCATGCACACCGAGTCGTACATCGAGAACGCGATTGCCAAGCCGCTCAACAAGGCGATGGTCGAGTGGTTCGTGGGGCACCTGCTCAACAACGACGACGAAAAGAGCGACACCCGGATCGATCTGGTGAATGCCGATCTGACCGGCCTGCCGCCAGTGACCATCATCAACGCAACCCTCGATCCGCTGCGCAGCGATGGCGGCATGCTGGAGGACGCGTTGAAGAAGGCCGGCGTATCCGTCGAGCGGAAAATCTACACCGGCGTGACGCACGAATTCTTTGGTTGCAGCGCCGTGGTGTTGAAAGCTCGCGAAGCACAGGGATTTGCCGGACAGCGTTTGCGCGACGCGTTGGACCTTCGTCCGTAAGCGATAGTCCGTCCGCGAGTCGAACAGAATCCGCACGCACGATTCTCTTCGACTCGCAGCCAGATCAGACTTGCGATTTCCGTTGGGCGTTGTGCGTGTTCGGCCGGTCAGCCAATGCATCCTTCGGATCGTCATCGCCCGGTATGCGTTTGGGTCCTTTCTTCGGACCACCCGGCGATCCCTCGATGCCGCCTGCGTTGGGACTATGCGAACCGGTCACGCGCTCGGCGTTGCCCACGGGCATCGCGTGATTGCGAGTGTCGCCTTGCGCACCAAGATCGCCAGCGGCGCCCGGCTGCAACGAGGACGGACTGCCGGAAGTGTCGGTGGATGGATGCGCACCATCGTCCCCGGTGAAGCCTTGGTGCGCGCGACCGTCATGCGGGTCGCGTCCGCCGCCTGTATCGAGCGAGGGTCCCGGTCCTTTGACAGCGCCTTTCGACGCTCCTGCTTGGGGGTTGACCTTTTTCGCGTTCGCTCCAGCGAACTTGATGCCTCCGCCATTTTTGGCAACCTTGCTACCGTCGCCATCTTTTTTCGTATCGCGCTGTTTGCCTGTCATTGCCATGTCCGCTTGAGTCGAGTGTGCAGCGAGCATCGACCAAGGCAAGTCGGCGACACATGAAGCGATGACGCGAATCTCCTCAACCGGTCTTCACGTGGCGGGCCGCGACGCGTCGAGTGAAGTGCGCGTCAACCCGGTCGAACATGGAGTGCACGCGCGCGCAACGACCGTGTGTGGCAGATTGCGTGAAACCAGCAGGGAGCGAAAAACGATGCAGAACGATTCATCTTTCCACGTACCGCCGCCGCATAAAGTGAAGCGCGAATTCGATCAGGCCGATATCGACGGCAAGCCGGTCGAAAACGTCGCAGGCATTGATACAGGCCCAGAGCCGAGCGTGCCCGGCGTGCCGCGTTCGTCGCCCGAAGAACAGCGCCCGCCGACCGAAGACGACCAGGATGTCGAGTTGCCGGACGATGGCCCGTCGCACTACGGCGAGGACGTCGAGCGCGACAGCGACGCCTGAGTCGTCCAGCTCATCGGCCGAGCCAGAATCGTCATCGATCGAACACCACGCATTCACCGTGGCCTGCCTAGTTTTTCGCATCTTGCCCTGCATGGCGAACGCGATGAAACCAACGGTCGGTGATTTGATTCTTCAGCGCTTGAGCGACTGGGGAATCAAGCGGGTCTTCGGTTATCCCGGCGACGGCATCAACGGGTTGATGGGAGCGATGGGTCGGGCCGCCGATCGCTTCGATTACATTCGCGTGCGCCACGAAGAAATGGCGGCCTTCATGGCAGGCGCGCATGCCAAGTTCACGGGTGAGGTCGGCGTGTGCTTCGCCACCTCGGGCCCCGGCGCGATCCATCTGTTGAATGGCCTGTACGACGCGAAGATGGATCACATGCCGGTCGTCGCCATCGTTGGTCAGAGCAAGCGCAGTGCGTTGGGCAGCGATTTCCAGCAGGAGGTCGACCTGCAATCGCTTTACAAGGATCTCGCTGGCTATGTCGAAACCATCGCATCGCCGACCCAGGTGCGTCACGTCATCGATCGCGCGTTTCGCATCGCGGCTGCGGAACGCACCGTCGCCTGCGTGATCGTTCCCAACGACATCCAGGAGCTGACGGCCGTTGAAAGTCCGCCGCGCGAAAACGGCGTGGTGTATTCCGGCATCGGCTACGCAAAAGCCCATCCGGTTCCCAGCCTCACCGAACTGCAACGCGCGGCCGAAGTGCTCAATACGGGCAAGCGTGTCGCGATCCTCGTCGGTGCGGGTGCGTTGAAGGCGGGGGATGAAGTTACCGCCGTGGCCAACCGGCTCGGTGCCGGCGTCGCCAAGGCGCTGCTGGGCAAGGCGGTGTTGCCGGACGATCTCCCGTTCGTCACCGGCAGCATCGGCCTGCTGGGCACCAAGCCAAGCTGGGAAATGATGAACGACTGCGACACGCTGCTGATGATCGGTACGACGTTTCCGTATTCCGAATTCCTTCCCGAAGATGGTCAGGCGCGCGCGGTGCAAATCGACATCGCGCCACGCAACGTCTCCATGCGCTATCCCGCCGAAGTCAACCTCATTGGTGACAGCCAGGCGGTGCTCGCTTCGTTGCTGCCATTGCTGCATGTAAAAGAAGATCCGGCTTGGCGCGAACGCATCGAACTCAACGTGCGCAAGTGGTGGCGAGCGCTTGAAGCGAAAGCGATGGAGCCGGCCAGTCCAATCAACCCGCAACGCATCTTCTGGGAGCTGTCGCCGAAGTTGCCGGATCAAGCCATCATCTGCGGCGACTGTGGTTCTCACACCAACTGGTACGCGCGCGATCTGAAACTGCGGAAAGGCATGATGGCTTCGTTGTCGGGCAAACTGGCCACGATGGGCAGCGGCGTTCCGTATGCGATCGCCGCGAAGATGGCGCATCCGGAGCGCCCGGTATTGGCGATCGTGGGTGATGGCGCGATGCAGATGAACGGCAACGCCGAGCTCGTCACCGTCAAGCAATACTGGAAACAGTGGAAGAATCCATGCTTCGTGGTGATGGTGCTCTCGAACCACGACCTCAACCAGGTGACCTGGGAGCAACGTGCCCTGGCCGGCGATCCCAAGTTCGAGCCCGCGCAGAACGTCGAGGCGTTTCCTTATGCGGCGTACGCCGAAATGCTCGGCTTCAAGGGCATCCGCGTCGAGCGACCCGAAGACATCGCACGCGCTTGGGACGAAGCGTTTTCAGCGGATCGCCCCGTACTGATCGAATTCGAATCTGATCCCGACGTGCCGCCGCTTCCGCCACATATCACCTGGTCGCAGGCCAAGGCATATATGACGGCATTGCGCAAAGGCGATCCCAATGAAGTGGGCGTCATCCGCCAGAGTCTGCGTGAGCTGTTCGCTGGCATTCTGCCCGGTAAGGATTCGGACGTCTGAACGTGGCGACGTGTTGCAACGCCGGCGTTGTTGGAAGGGCAAGTGGCCTGCAGGAGCAATTGACCCTAATAGCGGATCGCGGCAAGCAACGCATCGCGGTAGAAATCCGCTTGCGGTCTCAGGCTGTCGAGGGCCAGTTTCGGACTGCCGGTGGGGTGGCCACTTTCGAATCCAAGGTCCAAGGCACTCGTTTCGTAGTTGGACAGAAACAGGTCGAAAGCGATGAGTGCGTCTCGCGGACGCGAGTGAGTTGCGATGAGCGCTTGCATCATCAGGCTCAGGGCGTTGAGCGCGCCCAGATTTTCCATCGCGAGGCGTTCCAGCCGCGCGATTCGATTGCTGTCGGTTTCCATACCGTCCTCCGCTGATCCTGCTTTTTCGGATGCCCGTAGCTTACCGCCGGCCGGGCTTCGCCTTTCGTTTCTGCAAAAACCCGTGACCTATAAAAAAAGCCCCATTCGCAGGGGCTTTTTGTTCGTCCGTCGGTCAAGTCGAGATCGATAACTCTCGCAACGGTCCAGATGCATTCGCGGTCTCAGGCAACTGTCCTGGACGCCTTTTTACCATTCAACGATTGATCACAAGCATTTGGTACCGGTGAGAGGACTCGAACCTCCACTGTGTCACCACAAGCGGATTTTGAGTCCGCCGCGTCTACCATTCCGCCACACCGGCATGTGTGAGCTGCGAATTATGCCGGGTTCAGTGGACGCGGTCGAGTCCCAGCACACGGACGTCGCGCTCGTACCAGCGATCCTCGGGCAGTGGCTGGAATACCGCGCACTGGGTCATCGGGCCGGAATAGATATGCAGGCTCACGGTGACCGACTTGTCGCTGGGATTGCGGATGCTGTGGTATTCGTGCGGCGGAATCAGGCTGCCGGCCGAACCGGCGCCGGCCTGGATCGAGCCGATCGGCTGGAAGCGATAGTGCTGGGCGTCGTGCTCGAGCAGTTCGTACTGCACGATTTCCAGCGCGCCGTTCCACACGCCTTCGACGCACCACATGCCGTCGTGGTCGTGGATCGGCGTGCCCTGGCCCGGCCCCCAGGTCATCGCTACCACGCAGTAGCCGTGCTCGTCGCTGCGATACAACTCACGACGCGCGTAGTGATCGGCGCAGGCTTCGAACACGCAGTCGGGCAGCTTGACCTCATTGTCGCGGATCAGCCGGCACAGGCTGTTGCGCAGGCTGTCGGTGAGTTCGTGGGTGTTGGGCTTGGCGACGGCGCTGTCGATCGCGTCGATCAGCGTGCGGCTGCCGGGGAAATCCAGGGTGAGCATAGAGGCGTGTCCATCGGTGGAGCGGAATGCGTGATGCAGGAGGCATTATAGGCGCCGAACGAGCCATAGGCGGAATCGATGCGCACCAGCCGCGACGCCTTGTGCCTGAACAAAGGAAGAGAGCGATGCGCAGGAACCTGATCGCGATAGTGCTGGCATGGCTGGCGTGGACGCCGCTGCATGCGGCAACGAACTGCCTGTTGGCGGCGCCACTTGCGACCGTGGCGCAGGCGCAGGCGCATCTGCAGGCGCAGCCCGTCGAGGACATGGATACCGACGTGCCTCCGGCGGTCCGCACCGATATCCGCATGCTCAAGGACGCGCTGACCGCATGGATCGATGCGCGCCTGGCGTGTGCAGACAGCGCCAAGCCGGATGTCGCCAGCATGCAGACCGAGCTCACGGCGTCGCTGAAAAATTTGCAGCCGAAGCCGGACGCTTCCGCGCCCTACGGCAGCGACATCATCGTGTCCGTGCAGCAACCTGAAAACGCACCACAGTGGTTGCTGGTGCAGCTCGGATTTTCGATCGAATGCGGCGACGACAATCTGCTCCTCGTCTACGCATCTCGAGATGGTGCATGGCGACCGGCAATGCGGTGGCGCAGCGGGGAATACGACAAGATATCCGGTGCGTTCGGCGCTGGATTCAAGACACTCGTGTTGTCCGGCGCGACGCCCAGACTCGTAGTGTTCCACGGCACGCCATGGTGCACTTCGCGATGGAGTGGCTTTGATCTGGACGTCCTCGCGTCGGGTGCGAAAGTCGACAGTCCGCACTCGCTGTTCCATCAGCAGCACGGCTATGTGATCGGTGATGCCGAACCCGCGCTCAAGCCGAAGGCCGATGGTTTCGAGTTGCGTGCCGAAGTCGGCATGCGCGACATGGATGTGATGACGCGCACCGGCATTTTTCGGTATCGAATCGACGGAAATACTGTCACGCGCGTGCAGCCGGTCGCGCTCAATGGGCGTGACTTTGTCGACGAATGGCTGCAGGTCGAATGGCACGAGGCGAAGGAATGGAGCGATCCATCGGCCTTGCATGAGCTTGGACGCATGCACGCGGAACTGGCTGCGGATTACGGCGCGAAAAATAATTCGAAGAGTTTCACTTTCGGCGCGGTGCGATCGTGCACGGACGATCGGAATGTCTATCAGGTTCAGCTCGACCTGGCGCCACTTGAATCGCAGGGCGATTCGGAATCGCGATATTTCCGCATACGTTCCGACACCAACAGCTTCAGCATGCTTTCGATATCGCCGACGCCAAGTCCGTCGTGCCGTGGCGGTGATCTGATGAAGAAGGCCTGAGTAGTTGCCGCGCGGTCGCGCATCGAAGCGGTTGATGGAACATCGAAGCCTGCTTCGCTACGCGCCGACAAACTTTCAGAGTCGCGACAGAAATCCGCCGATCGCGTGGCTGTAATTTTCGATGTCCACCAGGAATGCATCGTGGCCTTGCGGTGAATCCAGCGCCACGAATTCCACCGCTGCGCCTGCGGCTTCCAGTCCCTGCGCAATCTGTTCTTGCTGTTGCAGCGGGAACAGGATGTCGGTGCTGACGCCGATCACCATCGCGCGTTCGATGCGGATGCGCTTCAATCCTTCTTGCACGCTGCCGTTGCCGTATTCGGCCATGTCGAACCAGTCGCTGGCGCGCGAGAGATAGAGATAACTGTTGGGATCGAAGTTGCGCACGAAGCGCTGCGCGTGGCCTTCGAGATACGACTCCACCTGAAACTCGCGGCCGAACGGCTCCTCTTCGCGCTGATCCGGATCGAGCCGGATGCGTGCGAAGCGTCCGTTCCATTCCATCGCCGATCGATAGGTGATGACGCCGAGCTTGCGCGCGATGCTCATGCCGGTATCTGGATAAACACCGCCTTCTGCCGCGTGAATATCGTAACTGCCGTCGTTCCAACCAGGATCGAGGCGAATTGCTTCCCGCTGCAACGAGCGGATTGCGATGGCGAAGGGCTGCGCTTGCGGTGCGGTGTCCACGCTGATGTGCGCGCGCACGCTGCCGGGGTGCAGCAACATGTATGCGAGCGCGCTCATGCCGCCCATCGAGCAGCCGATCAGGCAGGCGAGTTGCGTGATGCCGAGGCTGGCGACGGCAGCGTGCGCGGCGTTGGCGACATCCTCGAGTGCGAGCTCGGGAAAGCTCAATCGATACGCTTTGCCGGTGACGGGATCGATCGACGCGGGACACGTGGAACCCTTGTCGCTGCCGAGCGAGTTTACGCAGATCACGAACCAGCGCGAGGTATCGATCGCCTTGCCCGGACCGGCCATGTCCTGCCACCAGCCGGGAGATGGATCGGTTTCGCATGATGTCATGTGCGCGCTCGGCGAAAGACCGGTGAGCACCAGCACGGCGTTGTCGCGCGCCGCGTTGAGTTCGCCCCAGGTTTCGTAGGCAACGTGCGCTTCGCGAAGCTCGCCGCCGCGCTTCATCGAGAACGGCGAGGGCAGGGCGAAATAACGGCGCGCGTCCTGTGTCATGGGTGAACCTTGTCGATGCGGATCGCGATCGGTGCGCTGGCGTCTACGGAGACCACGCCGGCGTCGCCTTCGAGATCGCCGGCCTGTGCAATCGGTTGGCCGCTGTGGCTGATCCGCGCGCCGACGAAAACGCGCTTCACGGACGACAGTTTCGTCGCAGGCACCATCGCCATCGCATCGGTGAGCGTGACATTGGCTGGCAATTGGTGTGGATCGAGTTTCGCCACCGCCAGCGGCATCGGCGCGCCGTGCTCCGCACGGGCGTAGACGAACAACACATCTCCCGCTGCAATCTTGTTCGTCAACGCGGGCGACAGACTGACGCGTATCTGCAGCGATGCACCTTGGGTGTCAGCGAGGATTGCGCCGCTGCTCGAAGCTTCGGCAGGTGCGGCACCGGCACGTGCATCGGCGACGGCGATTTGTTCGGCGACCGCCTTGGCGACGGTCGAGCCGGGTGCGAGTTGCGGCTGCAGCAATCGCCATGTTGCCGATGCATCGCGATACTGGCCGTGCTGGAAATCGCTGATGCCGAGCAGCCACAAGCCGCGCTGGTTGTCCGGATGCGCCTGCACCGCGCGCTTCACCAGATCGAGTGCGCGGCCATTGATCATGTGGTCGTCGCGGATCATCGAATCGGCTTCGGCCCAGCCGACCATCGCCTCGCCGTTTTCGGGATCGAGCTTCAGCGCGTGGTCGTACGCATCACGCGCATCGGCCGGGTTGTGCAGCATCGTGCTGGTCTGCGCGAGCAACATCCAGCCCTTCAGATCACCGGGCTGTTCGGCCAGATGCGCATGCAATTCGGTGACGGCCTGCTTCAGAGTAAGCGGTTGCGCGGGTTCGGTCGGCACACCGTTTAATGCGACCGGTGTGCCGATCAACAGATACAGGCCCACGGCTGCGAGCGGAAGCACGAAGGCGATCACCAGACTCAGCACGAATGCGTGTGGGCGTCCTGATTGGCGGCCGTGACGCACCAGCGGCACCAGCAGCGCGATCAGCGCGGTGGCGATCATCGCGGCGGCAACGAGAAAGAAAACGATTTTCACCAGTCGTCCCCGTTCTCGATTGAAGGTTCAACGATGGCGCCGCTGCGATCCCGCTTGCGAATCACCACCGCAACCGCGATCGCGCCCGCCAGCAGAAACAGCAGCGGACCGAACCACAACAGCCAGGTGCCGGCAGTCAATGGTGGGTCGTACAGCACGAATTTCGAATAGCGCTCGACCAGATATTGCTTGATCTGATCGTCACTGCTGCCGTGCTGCATCATCTGGAAAATCTGGTTACGCAGATCACGTGCAATCGGTGCGTTTGAATCGGCCAGCGTTTCGTTCTGACACATCGGGCAGCGCAGTTGCTCCGTGAGATGCTGGAAGCGAAGCTCCTGCGCATGATTGGCAAACGGCATCGGTTCTATCGCCTGCGCATGCATCACTCCAGCAAAAAAAAGCATGGCAGCGAACAGGATCCGTAGGAGCGCACCCTCTGCGCGAACGGACTTCGTCGGCAAACGGGTTCGCGCACAGGCTGCGCTGCTACGGAGCAGTTGCATCACGGCTTTTCCTTGAGCAACACAGCGATCGCCGGCTTCAATTCGCTCGTCACCACGTCGCTGGTCAACGGACCGATGTGCTTGTAGCGGATCACGCCCTTGCCATCGATCAGGAAACTTTCCGGCGCGCCGTACACGCCGAAATCGATCGCGGTGGTGCCGGGTACATCGGCGATCAGCACGCTGTACGGGTTGCCGTGTTCCGCCAGCCAAGCTTTCGCATCGTCGGGCGCATCCTTGTAGTTGTATCCGATCAGTGCCACGCCGAGCGTCGGAGCCTCGGCCTGCAACACCGGATGCTCCGCACCGCATTCCACGCACCAGCTGGCGAACACGTTGAGCAGGTAAGGCTTGCCGAGGAGGTCGCGCTTGCTCACCGTCGCGGTCGGCTCATAAAGCTTGGGCAGATTGAATTCCGGTGCCGGCTTGTCGAGCAGCGGCGAGGGAATCGCGCTCGGATCATGGCCGGTGTTCCACCAGATGCCGAAGCCAAGCAAGGCGACCAGGAGCACGAAGCCGAAGAACGGAACGAGACGGCTCATGCGCGAACCTCACGCGCGGTTACCTTGTCGGGCGTGGCGTTGTCTTGCGCATTGGCCACGCGGCGCACGCGGAAGCGACGATCGCCCGCAGCGACGAAACCACCAAGCATCATCAACAAACCGCCGGCCCACAGCCATCGAATGAACGGCTTGCTGTAAAGCCGCAGCGCCCACGCGCCGTCGATGTGTTGCGCATCCATCGGTTCGCCGAGCGCGACGTAGAGATCGCGCGTGATGCCCGGATCGATCGCCGATTCAGTCTGCACCTGCTCGCGCGTGTAGATGCGTTTTTGCGGATGCATCACGGCGATCGGTTTGTCATTCAACGTCACCGTGACCGTGCCTTGATCCGCGCGCCAGTTCGGGCCCTGCGTTTCGGTCACGCCATCGAAACGAAATGCGTAGCCGCCGATGCGCTGCACATCGCCCGGCGCCATGCGCACGTCGCGGGTGACGCTGAGCGATTCGGAGAGCAGCACGCCGATCAGGAATACAGCCACGCCTGCATGCGCGAACAGCATGCCGGCCATCTCCGCCGGATAGCGCCGGCCGCGCGGCATCTCGCGCCAGCGCTTGATCACGTAGAGCGCCACACCGACAGCCACCCACACAGCTGCGGCCACGCCGGCGATGGCTTTCATTTGGCCGTCCACAAGAAACGCGGCAATGATCGCGCACGCGACGGCGGCGAGGCCGGCACGTGCCATCACGCGCTTGAGCACGGGCACCTCGCCCTTGCCCCAGCGCAGGTACGGACCGAACGGCAGCAGCAACACGATCGGCAGCATCAACAACGGAAACATCAGGCCGAAATACGGTGGGCCGACAGAAATCTTGCCGAGGTTCAGCGCGTCGCCGATCAACGGAAAGAGCGTGCCGAGCAACACCATCGCCGCGGCCACGGTGAACATCAAATTGCCGACGAGGATGGCGCTCTCGCGCGATACGACTGCAAAGGGTTTTCCGCCTGCGACCTTGGGTGCGCGCAATGCGTAAAGCAGCAGCGAACCACCGACCACGATGACCAGGAAGCACAGGATGAACAGGCCACGTCGCGGGTCCGATGCGAACGAATGCACCGAGGTCAACACGCCCGAGCGCACCAGGAACGTGCCGAGCAGCGACAGCGAGAACGCGAAGATCGACAGCAGGATCGTCCACGCGCGCAGCGAGCCGCGCTTCTCGGTGACGGCTTGCGCGTGGATCAACGCCGTACCGACCAGCCACGGCATGAAGCTCGCGTTCTCCACCGGATCCCAGAACCACCAGCCGCCCCAGCCGAGCTCGGCATAAGCCCACCAGCTGCCCGCGACAATGCCGCAGGTGAGGAACGCCCACGCGATGTTGGTCCAAGGCCGCGCCCAACGCACCCAAGCCTGTTCCAGTTCGCCGCCGAGCAGTGCCGCGATGGAGAAGGCGAACGCCACCGAGAATCCGACATAGCCCATGTAGATCACGGGCGGATGGAAGGTCATGCCCGGATCTTGCAGCACCGGATTCAAGTCGCCGCCATCAGCCGGCATCGGCAGCAGACGTCCGAACGGATCGGAGGTGAACAGGATGAAAGCGAGAAAACCGACCGCGATCAGCCCGAGAACGCCGAGCACACGGGCGACGAACGGCTCCGGCAACTGGCGACTGAACGTTGCCAGCGCGAGCGTCCACACGTTGAGGATGAAGATCCACAGCAACATCGAACCTTCGTGCGCGCCCCACACCGCGGCGATGCGGTAATACCACGGCAGCGCGAGGTTGGAGTTTTCAGCGACATACTGCACCGAGAAATCGAAACGCAGGAACGCCCACACCAGCAGCACGAACGCCAGCACCACGAAAAACCCTTGCGCGAACGCGGCCGGTCGCGCCACCGCCATCATCGCCCGGTTGCCGCGCCACGCGCCGATGATCGGCAGGATGCTCTGCGCCAAGGCGAGCAGCAGCGCGAGGATCAGTGCGAGTTGGCCGAGCTCCGGAATCACTGCGCGCCGCCTTGGCCGGCATCACCCTGATCGACCCCTTGCGGCATCTTCTTGTTGCCGTGCGCCTTGGCCATCGCGTCCTTCAGTTCTTTCGGCATGTAGGTTTCGTCATGCTTGGCCAGCACTTCGGTGGCGACGAAATGCGCGCTGTCCATGTGGCCGGTAGCGATCACCGACTGATTGTCGCGAAACAGGTCGGGCAGGATGCCGGTGTACTCCACCGGCATCGCGCCATCGGCATCGACCACGGTGAAGGTGACTTTCAGCGAATCCTTGTCGCGCTGGATCGAGCCGCCCTTGACCATGCCGCCGAGACGGAACGTCTTGTAGCTGCCAGCCTGGCCCGATTGCACCTGGCTCGGAGTGAGCAGGTAATTCATGTTCTGCTGCAGGGCATACACGCCCAGCGCAACCGCGAGCGCGGCAGCGGCCACGACCAAAGTGACGATGACGAGCCGGCGTTTGCGGGTGGGATTCATGGGCATGTTCGACAGCCGTTCGCGTCAGGGGGACGGCGTGGTGGAAAAAGAGTCGGCGCGCGTCTGCCGCACACCTTGCCGTGCGATGCGCGCGCGCAGTTCACGCAACACGCGGCGTCGACGAATACGCGGCGCGATCGCGTCGGCGATCAGCACGATGAAGAACACCGCATAAGCCGGCCAGACATAAGCGGCGTAACCGCCCATCGAAAGGAAATGCTGGAGCGTCACGAGCGGGCCTCGTCTTGCGCGATCTGTCGCACCCAGTCCTTGCCGCTTTCCAGTGACAGCAGGTCGGTGCGCACGCGACGGAACAGGCTCGCAATGTAGTAGAACTTTGTCGCCAGCATCATCAGCAGCAGCGGCCACAGCATCGCGCCGGACATCTTGGAATGGCCGAAGATGCTGATGGTGCTGCCCTGGTGCAGTGTATTCCACCAGTTCACCGAGAAATGCACGATCGGCACGTTGATGATGCCGATGATCGCGAGGAACGCCGCGGCACGCGCACCCTGCCGACGATCCTCGAACGCGTGGTAGAGACCGATCACGCCGAGGTACAAAAACAGTAGTACGAGTTCCGATGTGAGTCGCGCATCCCACGTCCACCATGTGCCCCACATCGGTTTGCCCCACAGCGAACCGGTGACCAGCGTGATGAAGGTGAACGCCGCGCCGATCGGCGCCGACTCCATTGCCACGACTTCGGCAAGCTTGATCCGCCACACCAATGCGATGAACGCCGCTATGCCCATCACGCCGTAGATGAACATGCTCATCCACGCGCTCGGCACGTGGATAAAGATGATGCGATAGGCGTCGCCTTGCTGGTAATCCGCCGGAGCCAGCACCAGGCCGCCGTACAACGCGATGGCGCCGGTGATGATCGCAAGCGCCATCGCCCACGGACGTACGACGCCGGCGAAGCGATAGAAGATCGGCGGCGAGCCGAGTTTGTGCAACCAGAGGGGGATCCAGCTCGAGCTACTCATGAGCCAAGGTCCGGGTGGCAGGCGCTGATCGGCTGTGGGGTTCGCAGAAAGAATGAAGCATGCATAGACAAAAGGTTGAGTGATGACTTGCCGTGGAATGGTTGCATTCCCTTGGACAGACGCTCGGGCATGATTCAGGCATCCAGCGCGATACGAAGGGCGGCAGCGCAGGCCATCGGCGCCAGCACCACCGCCAGAACCAACGCCGCACCGAGCCAGGCGATGGGCGAGAACCACGGCAATCCCTGCTGGGCCGCTGCCACCGCGCCGGCGGCGAAGATCACCGCAGGCACGCACAAAGGCAGCAACATCAAGGCGAGAAGCATACCAGAGCGCCTCGTTCCGGCCGTCAGTGCCACCAGCACGGCGCCGAGCAGGCTGAGCAGCGGCGTGGCCATTAGCAGGGCAAGCAGCAACACCGGAATCACCGCCACCGGCAGATGCAGCATTGCGGCCAGCAGCGGCGAAATCACGATCAGCGGCAACGCCGTGGTCAGCCAGTGCGCGAGAATTTTCATGCCGAGCATCAATGCCAGTGGTTGCGGCGCGATGACGAGTTGTTCGAGCGATCCATCCTCGATATCACTGGAGAACATCGCATCCAGCGCCAGCAGCATCGCCAGCAATACCGTCACCAACACCACGCCGCCAGCGATGCGCAGGAGCAACGTGTCCTCCGGCCCCAGCGCAAACGGAAACAGCATCGTCACGATCAACGCATACAGCACCGGCATCGCGATATCGCCGCGACGACGCCACGCCAGCGTGAGGTCGCGTCGAAGCATGGCGGCGCAGGCGGGTGCAAGGCTGGCTTGATGCTCAGTCATGCATGCGGATCCGCTGTGGTTCGCCACCGTGGAAACTCGCCGTGCCGTGGCTGGTGACCAGCGCCACGCCGCCTGCGGCGGTGTGGTCTTCCAGCAGTGCGTTGACCAGCGCGATGCCGGTGCGGTCGAGGTTTGCATACGGCTCGTCGAGCAGCCACAGCATTGCCGGAAGCAGCACCAGTCGCGCGAGGGCGGCGCGTTTCTTCTGCCCGGCGGAAAGCCGTCGCACCGGTTCGTCTTCGTAACCGTGCAGGCCGATGTTGGAAAGCACGCCCGGAATGTCGACGCCATCGCGACAACCATGCAGGCCGACAGCGATGCGCAGGTTCTCGCGTGAGCTGAGGTCGCCCTTGAGACCTAGCTGGTGTCCGAGAAAAAGTATTTGTCCCGCGCATTGATCGCGCTGCAGGGTTTCGCCTTGCCAGAGCAGTTCGCCTTCGTCGACATGCAACAGGCCTGCAAGCATGCGCAACAAGGTGGTCTTGCCGCTGCCGTTGTCGCCTTCAATCAGCACCAGGTCGCCCGCATGAAGCTGGAAATCCAGCGGCGCGAACACTGGTTCGTCCTGGCGCTGGAAGCTCAAGGCCCGCGCTTCGAGCAGGGGCACGGCAGTGGAGGCGTAAGTCATTGCCTCGATTGTCCGCAATGGGGGCTGCGGTTGTCCATGCGGCGCACTGCCGCTAGTCGTGCGTCCAGCGCAATCGGGCCAGGCCGAGATCATCGCCGTAAACCCAGGCGAGTTGCTCGTAAAGCACCGCGAATGCATTCAGCGATGCGACATCAGGGCCGACCACGAAGAGGCTGGGTTCCTGCCATGCGTCGCCCACGCCGACGGCAGGAAGGATCGCAACGGTCGATGGCAATGCCTTCAGCGCATCGGCCAGCTGTCGTTGGGCCACGCGGTTTGCGAGCCGATTCTGCCGCAATCCATGTGGATTCCACGCGGTGATGAATCCCCATGGTTGCGTGCCGACGTGTTCGCGCAAGGCCGGCGGCAACGGAGCGCCGATGCGGATCGTTGCGTAGCCGCCGCGCGACAACCGCACGCGATAGTCGGTGCCGTTGTACGCGGTGGTGAAATCCTCAGTCACGCGGCAGTGGCGGAAGGTTCGAATGCAGAGATCGCACTGCGGCATCGAGATCCACATCAGCCACGCGCGTCGAGCCATGCAGCAACGAGTCCAGCAGCGCATCCTGCGCGCGGCCGCGTTCGAGCGCGTAGGCATAGGGCAGGTGAGTGAACGTGACCAGCCGATAGCGCGCCATGTAATGCGTGGGCGCGCGCTCGGCCAGCAATGCGCCAAGTTCGCGTCGCGCGAGGTAATGCGGATCGGCGACCGAGTCGCGCATCTCGATGTAGTTTTCCAATGCCATCGCGGCGATCGCGTTGGCATTGGGCTGGCGCATGCGCTGGAATTCGGCGAATACGTCGGCGCTGTCGTCAGGTGCTTCGGCAAGCAGATCGGCCAGTGCCACGGTGTCCTCGAAACCGCAATTCATGCCTTGGCCATGAAACGGCACGATCGCGTGCGCGGCGTCGCCGATCAACAGCGCGCGGCCGTCGATGTGCCAACGATCGAGGTAGAGCGTGGACAGCGTGCCGACCGGATGCGCACCGAAGTCTTCGTCGAAGTCACGAATCAGCGGCAGCACATCCGCAAACTGCTCGCTGAAAAACGCGCGCGCCGATCGGGCATCCGGCAGCGTTTCGAAACTCGGCGCTTCACCGTGCGCGGGAAGAAACAGCGTGACGGTGAAGCTGCCTTCGGTGTTCGGCAAGGCAATGCACATGTAGCCGCCGCGCGGCCAGATGTGCAACGCATTCGGCTCCAGTGCGAACTGGTCGTGACCACCAGCGGGCGCTAGCAGGTCCACAGAGAGTTGGCCGGCAGGCGGAATTTCGAGTTCCTTGTAGCCGTGACCGAGCGCTTCGATGCGTTCGCCCAGTGCCGTGTGTGCATTCATCGCATGACGCACCGCCGAGCCAGCACCATCGGCGCCGATAAGCATTCCCGCCGGCAGTTCGCGCTCGGTGCCGGACGCATCGGAAAGGCGAATGCGCTGGCGATCGAAATCCGCAGCGATCAGCGACTGGCCGAAATGAAAGCGCGCGCCCGCTGCTTCGGCAGCTTCCAGCAGCAACATGTTCAAGCCGCCGCGCGACACCGACCAGATCACTTCGCTGTCGTCGATGCCGTAGCGCTGCAGGCTCGGTGCGCCCTCGCGCGGATGCACCATGCGGCCGCGCATCATCACTGCGCGTTGCATGACATCGTCGGCCAGCCCCGCCTTGCGCAGCGCATGCAGTCCGCGCTCGGCCAGGGCGAGGTTGATCGAACGCCCGCCGATGAAACCGGCGCGGCGCGGGTCGGCTCGCTTCTCGTACACCTCGACCGCGAAACCGCGCTGCGCGAGTTGTTGCGCCAGCAATGCGCCGACCAGGCCAGCGCCGATGAGAGTGATGGGTTGCTGCGCCATGTTGCGATCCGTGAAAGCGATGGCCGCACTGTTCCGCAATCGATGCGCAACTGCAATCCCGTGAGCGAGTTCACGCAGACAACCAGCATCAGTCAGGCGGGGCGTTTCATCCAGAAACCCTGCAGACGATAGACCGGCCAACTCAGCGCGAGCAGGGCCATCGCGATCAGGCTGTGGCTTCGATCGCTCCACACGGCTGCGATCAGGAACAACAGCGAGCCCACAAGTGCAACCGCGGGAACCACCGGATAACCGGGAACGCGGAAAGGTCGCGGCGCATCCGGCAGGCGTCGACGCTGCACGAACAACGCGATGAACGTCAGCGCGTAGTTGGCAACGAAGAAGAACGCGAGCAGCGCCAGTACCGCGTCGAACGTGCCGGTGAAAATGAAAGTGAGCGCCACCACGGTACCCGCCAGCAATGCGGGCACCGGCGTGCCACCGTCGTTGACCCGCTTGAAAATCGGCGGAAACAGGCGGTCGCAACTCATCGCGTAGGGGATGCGCGAACCCATCAGCTGCAACGCATTCACCGCAGAGAAAAGAGAGAGGATGGTGAGCACGCGCAGCCATGTGTCGCCCTTCGGTCCGAACAGCCGCCCGGCGGTGGTCGCCGCAACGAACGGATCGCCGGCCATCGCGTCGATGCCGACCACGCGAAGGAAGGCGATATTCAATGCAAGGTAGATCAGCAACACGAGGATCACGCCGCCGATCATGGCGCGCGGCAGGTCACGCCCGGGGTGGCGGATTTCCTCGCCGAAATACAGTGGGCCGGTCCAGCCATCGTACGTATAGATGGCCGATTGCAACGCCACGATGACCGCCGCCAACAACCCCAGGCCAACGGGGAGTGTCTTGGGTGCGACGACGTGCGGTACGGACGGCGGCACGCTCATGACCAATGCAGCAACGACCAGGGTAATCAGCGCCAACGCCTTGAGCAGGCTGGTGATCAATTGGGTAACGTTGCCGATGCGGATGCCGCGCCACTGCAGCAACGCGAAAGCCACCACCACGCCCGCGGCCACCAGCGTCTCGTGTCCACGCAAGGGCAGTATCAACGGACCGATATATTCGCCCAGCACCATAGCCACTGCTGCGGTACTTCCGGTCGTGCCGATCCAGTCGGTCCATCCCGCGATGAAACCTGCGAAGGGGCCCAGCGCATGGGTCACCAGCGGGTAAAGTCCACCCGACCGCGGCTGCATCGTGCCAAGTTCCGCGAGGCTCACCGCGCCGAGCAAGGCGTAGCCTGCGCCGAGAATCCACACAAGCAGAAACAATGGAACGGAGTGAACGCGAGCGGCCACTTCGCCGGGGGTTCGCAGGATGCCCATGCCGATGGTGTTGCCGATCAGTACCGCCAGACCGAAGGCGACACCGAGTACACGCAGCAATCGGCCGGCGGTCGAAACGGGTTTCACGCGGATCGGTGCGGACATCCGGACTTCCTCGGTGATCAAGCCGTGAGAGGAAACTTTTCGCCTTCGATGCAGGAAGCAGCAAACGTTCAAGAGCGATCGATGTTCGGCCGCTCTCACCGTTCGTGTGGTTCCCCTTTCGCGATCCTAGCCTTAATCGAAAGACGTCGCGC
>NZ_LMUV01000011.1:329296-329900 GCF_009765755.1 Rhodanobacter sp. L36
GGCCCACGGGAATGCCGGCGACGATCTGCTCGCGAATTTCCGCCGACACGGCGGCGACCATCGGCGTATCGCAGTAACCGGGCGAAACCGTATTCACCGTGATGCCCTTGCGCGCGGATTCGCGTGCAAGGGCCATGCTGAAACCGTGCACGCCGGCCTTGGCAGCGGAGTAATTGGTCTGGCCGAACTGGCCGGTCTGGCCATTCACCGAGCTGATGTTGACGATGCGGCCGAAGCCGCGCGTGCTCATGCCTTCGATCACGTTGCGGCACATGTTGAACACGCCATCGAGGTTCACGTGCATCAGGTCGTGCCATTGCTGCGGCGACATCTTGCGCAGGCTGGTGTCGCGGGTGATGCCGGCGGCGTTGACAAGCACGTCCACGCTGCCGAGCTGCTGTTGGATGCGTTCGATCAGTTGGCGGCAACTGTCGAAGTCGCTGACGTCGACGGGTTCGAAAGTGATGGCACCATCGAAATCCGCCACTTCGTTTTGAAACGTGACAACACGTTCATCGCGTGCAGCGAGGTCGGTCGCGATCACGCGGCAACCTGCCTGCGCGAGGTGCCGGCAGATTTCCGTGCCGAGACCGCCGATCCCACC
>NZ_LMUV01000011.1:329963-514991 GCF_009765755.1 Rhodanobacter sp. L36
CGTTTCGGAAGGGATGTTGCAGTCATGAACTTGCGTCTCGTGGCTCATGCCGCAGGACAACACGCGGTGTGCTGCGGCGAACGATAGGTATGCGGAGATGTTGCGAGCGGCGCGCTGCGACGCCGCTGCCGGGAAATCAGCCGGATTTCTTGCCGCGACCGCTGGCGGTCGACGTCGGGGTCGGAATCACCTGCGCGGCGGTATCGATGATGCCGCGTTGCATGGCCTTGAAGGCAGCCATGTTGCGCTCGGTCAAATCGTTCAGCGTGTTCCAGGGCGTTTGGCCCATCAAGCTGTTGAGCTGGCTGCGGAACTGCGTCTGCTGATCCAGGAACACCTGCAGGCTGCGCTCCAGGTATGGCCCCATGAAGCCCTGCAGCGAATCGCCATAGAACCGGATGATCTGGCTGAGCAACTGCGGCGACAGCATCGGCTGTCCCTTGTCTTCGTGCTCGGAGATGATCTGCAGCAAGACCGAACGGGTCAGGTCTTCACCGCTCTTGGCGTCGCGGACTTCGAAATTCTCGTTGTCCAGGACCAGTTGCCGGACTTCTTCCAGCGTGATGTAGCTGGAGATTTCCGTATCGTAGAGACGACGGTTCGGATACTTCTTGATGGTGCGTTTAGTCTGTGCCATGCGGCGCACGCTAACAGAAGATATTGCGCCGCACCAGTCGCGCAAGGCCGGAATTGCTGCAACCGCTCAGCGCAGCAATTCTCAGTGGCCCGCTGCGCCGCCAGCGCTGCCAAACGGCGGTCGAGCGAACCAGAGCACAGGAATCAGAAGCACGAACAAGACTGCGCAGCCCAGGAATACATCGTTTACCGCCAGCGTCAACGCCTCACGCGTCAGCAGCTGATCGATCAGGGCAAGGCTGCGCTGATGCGAAAATCCCGCGTGCGAAAGTTGCTGCAGAAAACTGGTAGTGGCCGGGTGGGCGAGCGTGACGTTTTCGGTCAGCGTCGCGTGATGCTCTTCACCTCGATGCTGCCACAGCGTCACCGTGATCGCCGTGGACATGCTTGAGCCCATCGTGCGGAAAAAATTGGATAGCCCCGAGGCGCTGGCAATTTCCGACGCCGGCAATCCGGAAAGGTAGATCTGGTTCAACGGAATGAAGAAGCACGGAATCGCCAGGCCCATGACGAAGCGCGGCAGGATCAGGCTGGAGAACGACGCCGAACTGTCGAACGTGGAAAACCAGTACGCGGTGCCGGCGAACACCACGAAGGCAAACGTCACCACGGCGCGCAAATCCAGCTTGCCTATGTTGCGGCCAAGGATCGGCGCTATGAGAAATGCGAGCACGCCTACGGGCGCGGTTGCCAGGCCGGCCGATGTCGCGGTGTAGCCCAGCGTGGTCTGCAGCCACAACGGAAACACCACGTTGATACCGAAGAACGCGAACATGCCCAGCGACAGCGAGATCACCCCGACGGTGAAATTACGCTCCTTGAACAGCGAGAGATCGACCACGGGATGTTTTGCGTACAGCTCCCACACCACCAGAAACGTAAGGCACAAGGCTGCGACGATGCCGAGCGTGGTGATCATCGGCGAGGCGAACCAGTCGTTATCGTTGCCGTTGTCGAGCATGAATTGCAGCGCCCCGACGCCGGCGACCAGTAGCACCAGACCGATCACGTCGATCGGCGACTGGAAGATTTTCGTCTCGCGTTTGCGCAGCAGCGACCAGGTGATGACGGCAGCCGCGAGGCCGACCGGAAGGTTGATGTAGAAGATCCACGGCCACGAGAAATTGTCGGTAATCCAGCCGCCGAGGATCGGGCCGAAAATCGGCGCGACCACGACGGTCATCGCCCACAAGGCGAGCGCGATGCCCTGTTTCTCCTTCGGATAACTCGACAGCAGCAAGGTCAGCGACAGCGCCACCATCGGACCAGAGCCCGCGCCTTGCATCAGCCGGCAGAGCACCAGCATCGGCATCGAGGTCGCCAGGCCGCACAGCATCGAAAACACCACGAACAGCAACACGGATACGACGAACGTCTTGACCTCGCCGAAGCGTTTGGCGATCCATCCGGTCAGCGGCTGCATGATCGCGCTGGCGAGTGCATACGAACTGATCGTCCACGTGCCCTCGCTCGGGCTCACGCCAAGGCTGCCGGCAATGTGCGGCACGGCGACGTTGACGATCGTCATGTCCAGCACTTCCATGAAGGTGCTGAATGCAACGGCGATTGTCAGCAGCGCGAGCGGTGCGCCATGCAGAGGCTCGCGCTTCGACGCTTCATCGGTGTGGGCGTCGCTGGGCTTGTCGGCCATGGCGTGCTTCAGTCCGCGGACGAGGCGAGGTTGGCGCGAATGATCCGTTCGGCTTCCGCGTCGGCCTTGCTCGTCATCTGGTCGTAGACGGTCGTCTGCACCACCGGTTGCTGCGCCGGCACGGTGGTCAGCACCGCGCCTTTGTCATCCCCGATATCCACGGTGACGTCGGTGGACAGGCCGATGCGCAACGGGTGTTTGTCCAGTTCGTTGTCGTCCAGGGAAATGCGCACCGGCACGCGCTGCACGACCTTGATCCAGTTGCCGGTCGCATTCTGCGCGGGCAGCAGTGAGAACACGCTGCCGGTTCCAGCGCCGATGCCGAGCACCTTGCCGTGGTAATCCGCATCGCCGCCGTAGAGATCCGATTCAATCTTTGCTGGCTGGCCGATGCGGATATGGCGTAACTGGCTTTCCTTGAAGTTGGCCTCGATCCACAGGCCATGCAGTGGAATCACCGTCATCAATTGCTGGCCCGGTTGCACGCTATTGCCGAGCTGCACGCTGCGCTGGGCCACGTAGCCGGACACCGGCGCGTAGATGGCGTTGCGTTGTGCAGCCACCCACGCAGCGCGGAAGTTGGCGCGTGCCTGCAACACCTTCGGGTTCTGCGCGACGTCAATGCCTTCGATCGATGCATGCGCGGCATCAGCCTGGGCTTGTGCAGCTGCCACGGCAGCGCGTGCCTGCGCCACTCCATCACGCAGGTGCTGCACGATCTCCGGCGATTCGGCGCGCGCGGCAAGCAGCGGCAAATGGCGTTTCAGATCGCCCTCCACCTTGGCCAGATCGAGCTTGCTTGAGGTCACCTGCGCATCGGCGCCACCGGCCGAACTGGTCTGCTGGCGCACGCCGCGAACCGCGTCGGCCAGCGCGCTGCGCGCCTGTTCCATGCGCACGTCGGCGTCGGTGCCGTCGAGTTTCACCAGCACCTGGCCGGCTTCCACGCGCTGCGTGTCGTCGGCGAGGATCGCCACCACCGTCCCGGGCACCTGCGCGGATATCGCTACCTGATTGCCGCCGACATACGCGTTGTCCGTCTTCTCGCGCTTCGAAAATACGAACAGTTCGAGCAACAGCCAGATCAAGCCAGCCAGAACGAACACGCTTGCCACGATGATGAGCGCGCGTCGCCGCTTGGCCGGATCCTTCGCGGCCATGCCACTGTCGTTTGCCTTGTCGTTCGGCTTGCCGTCGCCGGCCTTTTCTTTGTCTTGCGACGTGTCGGACTCAGTGGCGCTCATGATCGGCGGCTCCGGCGGAAGGTGAGGAAATGGACGAGGTCGACGGCGCATCGCTGCGATATCCGCCGCCGAGCGCCTTGATCAGGGTGAGGTCGGTGCTCAAAGCTTCTGCCTGCAACTGGGCGGCGGCATCGCGCTGCTGCAGCAACGCAGCTGCGGCAGCGAGACGTTCGCGGTCGTCGCGTACGCCCTGGCGGGCGCGAGCCTGCGCCGTGGAGAGCAGCTGCATATCGGCGTCGAGTTGTGCGCGTTGCTGGTCGTGACGATCGGCCAGTTGCTCTGCGCTGAGCGCCTGCGTTGCCACGTCGCGCGCAGCCGTCAGCACAGTGCTGTTGTATTGCGCAACGGCGGCATCGAGCTGCGATTTGCTCAGCCCGTAATTCGCCTGAAGCTGGCCGCCTTCGAAGATCGGCAGATGCAGCGCCGGCGTCAGCCCGAACACGCGACTGCCGGCGGTGAGCAGCTTGCTCATGTCGATACTGGACAATCCCGCCATCGCCGAAATGTCGACATCAGGGAAGAATTCGGCGCGCGCCGCATCGGTTTTCTTCAGCGCCGACTCGACCTGCCAGCGACTGGCGGCGATATCCGGACGGCGCGCGATCAGGTCGAGTCGCGCATTGGCGGGAATGCCGCGTTGCACGCTCGGTAGCGGTCGTGGCTGGAGAGACGGCAGTTCTGCCGGCGATACGCCAAGGAGCGATGCGAGTATTACGCGACGGATCTTTGCGGAGCCATCAAGGGCAACGCGCATCTCGCGCACTTGCGCCAGTTGTGCCTTCGCCGTCTCCACGCTATCGGGCAGATCGACGCCGTGCTTTACGCGCAGCTCGGCGATGTTCAACAGATGTTGTTGCGTGGCGAGCAACTGATCGGCCAGTTGCAGCCGTGCCTGATCGGCCTGCCAGCCGAAGTAGGTATCGGCGACGGAATACTGCAGCGCAAGTGCGGCAGCACTGCGCTCGGCTTGCGCCGCATGTGCCTGGTCGAGCGCGGCCTCCACCGACGCACGCTTCTTGCCCCACCAGTCGAAATCGTATTGAAGTTGCACGCCAAGATCGGCCTGGTTGTACCAGGTAAAGCCGAGGAACTGGCTCGGGATCAAGCCGTGTTCGCTCATGCGCTGGCGCGCGAATTGCGCGCTGCCATCGATCGTCAGGCCCATCTGCGCCGCCGCAAGCCGCGCGGACTGTTCAGCGCTGCGCACGCGACTTTGCGCCAGCACCAAATCCGGCGCGTGCTGCATGGCACGATCGACGAGATCGTCAAGTTGCGGATCGCCATATCCGCGCCACCACTGCGCATCCGGCCACTGATCGCGCGTTGGAGCCTGCAAGCCTGCGAGCGGCACGTCGTCGCGCAATGCAGGATGTTCGAGCTTCGCCGGCGCACTCGCGCAGGCGACAAGTGCAAGCATCATCGCCGCCATCAGCATGGTGCGACCGCGGAGCAGGGCGCGCTTCATCGGAGCCTCGTTCATGGATGGATGGACTCGTTGAGTTGATCGAGATTCCGCGCGAGCTTCCGTAGCAACCGATCGAGCTGGCGCTTATCGGCAACGCTGAAGCCGGCGAACATGACGGCGACGCGGGGAAACATCGGCGGCAACATTTTCTGCACGAAACGCTTGCCGGCCGCGGTGATGCGGATCTCGACACGCCGGCGATCTTCTGTGCTTGCGCCACGGGTAATCAGTCCGCGCTTGACCAGCGCGTTGGCGATGCGCGTCATGTTGGTCGCGCCCTGCGTGGCGTACTCGCATAGCTCACCTGGCGTCGAGCTGCCATCCGGACGGCTATAGAGAATCATCAACGTGAGGAATTCGCTGTGGTTGAGCTTGTGCGGCTTGAGCTTGAATTCGAGCTCTTCCTCGAGGCTGGTGCCGACCATCAGCATGAGTCGGCACAGCCTGGCCTCGGGTGCCGGCATCTCCGGAATGATCTGACTCACCCGGCCGATGCCTTCGTCCATCATCTCGATACAGCTGGTCAGTTGCGCCATTTCACTGATTCATATTTCACTGGTGAAGTAAAATAGCAGCGCGGCATCGCCTAAGCAACCGCCTGCGTTTATTTCATGATTTCAGTGGACGTGACGATCCAGCCCGAACAGGCGCACTGCGTTCGCCGTGGTCACGGTAGCAATCATTGCCTCCGTTTCTCCGCGTAGCATTGCGATCGTCCGGAGCACTTCGACAATACGCGCGGGCTCGTTGCGTTTCCCGCGGTGTAAAGAATCCGGCTGATCGGGGGCATCGCTTTCAAGCAGCAGGAATTCGAGTGGCATGTTCGTCACGATGCGACGAAGGCGTTGCGCCCTCTCGTAGGTGACAGGACCGCCGATGCCGATGAGGAAGCCCATTTTCCACAGCTGTTCCGCCTGTTGTTCGCTGCCGGAAAAACTGTGCACGACGCCCCGGAGATCACCGCTTCGACGCAAGGTGAGGATGACCTGATCCATCGCGCCGCGTGCGTGCACGATAACGGGAAGCCCGCGTTCGACCGCGAGGTCAAGTTGACGCTGGAAATATTGCTGCTGAAGCTGCCGGTCGAGGCCGTCGATGTGGAAATCCAGACCGATTTCTCCTATCGCGACTGCATGGCCATCGTCGAGCCAGGTCGCCAGCGCGTCCGCATGTTCAGGCGCGTGGTTTGCAAGGAACATCGGATGCAGGCCGAACGCCGCATGCAGGCGATTGTGATGGGCGCACAACTCGCGGATACGCGACCAGCTTTCCATGTCGACGGCTGGTATCACCATGGTGTCGACGCCCGCGTTACTCGCGCAATCGATCACTGCATCGCGATCGTCGTCGAATGCGTCATCGTCGAGGTGGACGTGACTATCGATCAGTCTGAGCATGTTTCGCATCTCGCAGGAAAAACCAATTGCACGACGTCATGCGCATGTGAAGACGACGTCACGATGGCGAGCTAAGTCCGATTCAGTCGTATAACAGTTCAATGGCTCGCAGGTATTTGCGTCGAGGCCATCATGCCATCGACGGGTGGATCAACAAATGAGGAAACAATCATGACGCGATTGGCGATCAGTGCAGCCCACATCATGATGACGGCGACTTTTGCAGTTGTGATTGCGGGCTGCAATCGCGTTGCGGATACCGGAACCACGCAAGGTGCTTCGGCGATGTCGTCGGCTGCAGCCACCACAAGCAACGGCGATACGGTGAAGTATGCCAAGGTTGTTAGCGTTGATCCTGTGCGTGATCCAGGCGGTCCGCACCAGGTTTGTCGCGACGAAACAGTTACCCGTACATTGCCGCCAAGGGATGAGCATCGCGTGCTGGGTACGGCCATCGGTGCGGTCGCCGGAGGCTTGCTCGGAAACCAGGTTGGTCACGGGCGTGGCCGCACGTTGGCGACGGTGGCGGGTGCGGTAGGTGGCGGTTATGCCGGCAACCGCATCCAGGCGAATCGTCAGCATGGGCAAGTGGTGCAGTCGGTGCAGCACCGCTGCAGCACGGTCAACGACACGAGCAATCAGATCGTTGGTTACGACGTGCATTATCTCTATAACGGCGTCACCCGCACAGTGCGCATGGACCACGATCCAGGCGACCGCGTGCAGATACAGGAAGGCGTCACTGCGGTATCGGATGTCCGTTAGATCTATTCCATCAACATCAACCAGGAAGCGACCATGAACGCATCACTGAGCAAGCTCGTTTTCGCCGCCGTTGTGACCACCGGCCTCGCACTGTCGGGCTGTGTCACCGAGCCGTACGGCAATGGCTACCACCGTGGCTATGCGGACCAGGGATATCGTCAACGTCCGTATCGTTGCCAGGTGTGCGGCGTGGTGCAGGATGTGCAGCAGGTCTACACCGATCGTGGTAACGGCAATGGCACGCTGGGCGCGATCATTGGTGCTGTCGCAGGCGGCGTGCTGGGAAGCACCATCGGCAAGGGTGACGGTCGCACAGCGGCGACAGTGGGTGGTGCCGTGGCGGGCGGCGTAGTCGGCAACCAGGTTGGTCAGCGAAGCGGTGGCGGTGGAACTGCGTGGCGCATCGTGGTGAGGCTCGATAACGGCCAGTACGCGACGGTGACGCAGCGTGACAATCCGGGCGTGCGCAATGGCGATTACGTCGAAGTGCGCGACGGGCAGGTCTACGGTCGCTGATCGAGATGTAAATTTTTTTGGACGTCCAGACGTCCAAAAGAAAAGGCCCTCGAAAGAGGGCCTTTTTGTCGATGTCTGCCGAAAATCAGTTCACGGCGTAGAACGCGTGTTCGCCGATGGTGACACGCGGACGGTTGTGCGACCACGCCGGCGCGACTGCAACCGTCGCGAAATGATCCGCGTGCGGCACCAGCATGCGACGCTGCGCCAGCGGCAACTGCCAGTTCTGAATCGAACGACCTGCAACCATCCACGCCTTGTGAAATGCATCGAGATTGTTGATGTCGAACGAACCGGATGTGGTGGTGGTCGCGAACTGGTGCGGGGCCGTTACGACTTTGCAGACGGTGGTTCCCCACTGCCCGCGATCGCGACGACGCATGGCCACTTCTGCAACAGCCATCTGGCCGTTCATCGGTTCACTGCGTGCTTCGAGATAGACGGTGGTGGCCAGGCAAGCCTGGTCCGCGACGGGTTGTGGCATCAATGACGTCAGCCACAACAGCATGGAAAGTTTCATTTTTGTTTCTGCCTCCAACGTGCTGTACGCGCAAAGCAGAGTGCAGCTTTGTGCGCCATTGCGGTGGACGGGCGGGCAGGCCGTTCCACCTGGATCAATCGCCGCCACCGAAACGTGTGGTCGGGCGCTTTGCCACGGGATTGTGGCGGTCGACCGGCGATGTCATTGCCGATCGGGGGATTGATGTTGCATAGGTGTCGCACCTGCCGCGTCGACGGTGCTTCTAAGCAACTGCTCCGCACTCTTACTGTGAGGCGGCGTGCCATCCGGTTTGTTCCCCGGGTCGCGCCGATTCGGATTCATCCGATTCGTCGCGTCAATCGACACCCCGTATTCCGGATGTCGCGATATTCGATCGGCGGAGCCTAGTGGTCGCTTTCCACTATGACAAGTGCCAGGGGTCGAGAGTTCATCCCTCGCTCACATTTCAATTCATGAAAACGGGATGACGTGTTTCACGCAGGCCATGATGCGCGCAGTTGCATCACGACTTTGTTGTCGAACGAAGTCAGTTGATTGTCCGCATGTTGCGTGACGAATTCGTCGTTCAACACCACGAGCGCTTGCACCTCGTCATTCGATGTCACCACATCGAGTACATGTCCGACGTCGCGTTCATCCACGCGCAACACTTCACCATTGGTGATCGGCTGCGACAATACGACGCTGTGCATATGTCGTTTGTGCCCGCCGCGAAAATGCATGCGTGCGACGATTTCCTGACCGGGATAACAACCTTTGTCGATCACCACGGCGCGCAGTCGCTGCAACGACAATGCCGATGGAAGCACTTCGTTCAACGCTGATTTGGGCAGCCACGCCCAGCCGTCGCGCCACTGTTTTGTTCGCCACTCGCCATCGCCGTTGCTGGCGGAATCGATGAGCAGACTGTGATCGCCGCAGCCAAGTGCGACGACGTCATTTTCGTTGCGCGTCGCATGCATCGTCATCGCATCGCCGGTGCTCAGTGTGCGAACGGGATGCGCAGTCAAAATCACCTTCGATCGAAACACGAAACGCCGCAACGCATTGACCATCGACATTGCGCTGCCGCCGCGCAACAGAAGAAGCAACGCGTTGTCGGACATTCTGATGAGATGAAACAGTGCAAGCACTCGACCTTGCGAATTGAGCCACGCACTGAACTCCCATTCGTCGGCGGCGAGCGATTTGACGTTGCTGCTGAACTGCGCGTGCGCGAAGGCGACCGCGTCGGGTCCTTCGATCGTCAGTGTTTCAGCGGGATGGGAATCGATCATTGAACGACAAGGGTGGGGGCGAGCCAATGCCGCCGCAAGTCTTGTGCGCCTTTTGATGCGCTTTGATCGCAAGTTGTCGAGGTTGTGCTGCTTTGCCGCAGGTATTAACCTTTGCCGGCTTACAAAACCATGTCCGATACCACTTCCCCAACCAAGTCTCAGCCTGTTTCCGTTCCGACGGAGCCGGCAGCCGTGCCCGCCGGGCCGGTCACGGACAAAGTGTCGACGGAGCGACCGGCTTTGGATCCCACGCGTTATGGCGACTGGGAAAAGAACGGGCGCTGCATCGACTTCTGAATGATGCCGACGCTTGTCGTCGGCGATGTTCGGAAGCGGAGTGTGGTGCGGACATCAGCGATTCCACACAGGATAGCCACCATGGCAGACACGCGACGACCGCTCTCTCCGCATCTACAGGTCTACCGCTGGCAAGTGCAGATGGTGAGTTCCATCCTGCATCGCGCCACCGGCATCGCGTTGGCGATCGGCAGCTTGCTGGTGGTGTGGGGTTTGCTGGCACTGGCCGGCGGTGAAGAAGGCTTCGCTCAATACAGAACCATTGTGGGCAGTCCGATCGGCATCGTGTTGCTGATCGGCTGGAGCTGGGCGCTGTTCTATCACCTGTGCAACGGCATTCGCCACCTGGTCCAGGATGCCGGCGCGGGTTATGCGATCAACCAGTTCATTCGTTCCAGCTGGCTGTCGGTCGCGGTCAGCGTCGTGTTGACGGCACTGGTCTGGATCTACGTGTTCAAGACCGGAGGTGCGGCATGACCGCGAAAGATCTCCGCAACCCGATCAAGGTCGCGCGCGGGCTCGGCTCGTCGCAGTCCGGCGTGGGGCACTGGTGGACACAGCGTGTGACGGCCGTTGCGCTGATTCCCCTCGGCATCTGGTTCGTGTTCGTCGTGGTTTCGCTGGCGCATTCGGATTTTGCCCACGCGCATGCGGTTGTGGCGCGGCCGTGGAATGCGCTGCTGCTGATCGCGTTCGTGCTCACCATGTTCTGGCATGCCGTGCTCGGCCTGCAGGTGGTGGTCGAGGATTACGTGCATGTTCGCTGGAAGGCGGTCGCGTGGCTGCTCGCGATCAAGTTTCTCGCCGTGCTGGGCGCGCTGGCTGGCGTGCTGGCCGTGCTGCGCATTGCGCTGACCCCCTAAGACGCGAGGAAGAAGTTTCATGGAAAGCTACAAGGTCCAGCAGCATCTTTATGATGTGATCGTGGTCGGCGCCGGCGGCGCGGGTTTGCGCGCCACGTTCGGTCTCGCCGAGAAAGGTTTGAAGGCTGCGTGCATTACCAAGGTGTTTCCGACGCGTTCGCATACGGTCGCTGCGCAGGGTGGCATTTCCGCCGCACTCGGCAACATGGGCGAGGATGACTGGCGCTTCCATTTCTACGACACCGTAAAGGGTTCCGACTGGCTGGGCGACCAGGACGCGATCGAGTACATGTGCCGCGAGGCGGTGCCATCGATCATCGAGCTGGAGCACTACGGCGTACCGTTCTCGCGCACCGAGGAAGGCAAGATCTACCAGCGCCCGTTCGGCGGTATGACCACGCATTACGGCAAGGGCACGGCGCAACGCACCTGCGCCGCGGCCGACCGCACCGGTCACGCGATCCTGCACACGCTGTACCAGCAGGCGCTGGCGCATGACGCCGCGTTCTTCATCGAATATTTCGCCATTGATCTGATCTTCGACGACGCGGGTGTCTGTCGCGGTGTGCTCGCGCTCGACATGAACGAGGGTACGTTGCACTTCTTCCGCGGCCATGCCGTGGTGATGGCCACCGGCGGCTACGGCCGCGCCTATTTCAGCGCGACCTCGGCACACACATGCACCGGCGACGGCGGCGGCATGGTGCTGCGCGCAGGTCTCGCGTTGCAGGACATGGAGTTCGTGCAGTTCCACCCCACTGGCATCTACGGTGCTGGTTGCCTGATCACCGAGGGCGTTCGTGGCGAAGGTGGTTATCTGACCAACTCCGAAGGCGAGCGTTTCATGGAGCGCTACGCACCCAACGCGAAGGATCTCGCATCGCGCGACGTGGTCAGTCGCGCCATGACGATGGAAATTCGCGAAGGTCGCGGCGTCGGCGAGCACAAGGATCACATCTTCATCAATCTGATGCACCTCGGGCCGGAGGTCATCAATGAGCGCCTGCCCGGCATCGCCGAAAGTGCGCGCATTTTCGCCGGCGTGGACGTGACCAAGGAGCCGATTCCGGTCATCCCGACGGTGCACTACAACATGGGCGGCATCCCGACCAACTATCACGGCGAAGTCGTGCAGAAGCGCGGCGACGATGTCGACGCGATCGTGCCGGGTCTGTTCGCCATCGGCGAAGCCGCGTGCGTGTCCGTGCATGGTGCCAATCGACTCGGTTCCAACTCGCTGCTCGATCTGGTGGTGTTCGGTCGCGCCGTGGCGCATCGCTGCGCCGAGTTGATCAAGCCCGAAACGGCGCATCAGGATCTGCCGACCAACGTGCTCGACAAGGCACTGGCGCGCTTCGACGGTCTGCGCAACGCAAATGGCAGCAAGCCGACCGCGCAGATCCGCCTGGAAATGCAGCGCATCATGCAAAGCGATGCGGCGGTATTCCGCACCGGCAGCACGCTGAAGGAAGGTTCCGAAAAAATCTCTGCCGTGCGCGCCTCGTTCAAGGACGTGCGCGTCAGCGATCGTTCGATGGTGTGGAATTCCGATCTGATCGAAACACTGGAACTGGCCAACCTGCTGGATCAGGCCGTTGCCACCATGCACTCGGCGCAGCAGCGTCCGGAAAGCCGCGGCGGACATGCGCGCGAAGACTTCCCGGATCGCGACGACGCCAACTGGCAGAAACACACGCTAGTCAAAGTGGACGAAGCCGGCAACAGCAGCTTCGATTTCCGTCCGGTGCACATGTACACGTTGACGGACGAGGTCAAGGTGGTTCCGCCAGCGAAACGCGTCTACTGATATTGCGATGCGGCTGCGGCCGCGAAAGCTCCACATCATCAGGTTGTGCGGTCGGGGCCGATGCCCCTCCAACAGAAGACTGAAAGGTTCAGGACATGGCAGAGTTTTCGCTACCCAAGAATTCGAAGATCCAGCCGGGCAAGCATTACCCGGCGAAGGGTGCCAAGAATCCACGCACGTTCCGAATCTATCGCTGGTCGCCGGATGACGGCAAGAATCCGCGCATCGACACCTACGAGGTCGATATGGCCGCTTGCGGCCCGATGGTTCTGGACGCGCTGCTGAAGATCAAGAACGAGATCGACCCCACGCTCACGTTGCGCCGCTCATGCCGCGAAGGCATCTGCGGTTCGTGTGCGATGAATATCGACGGTACCAACACGCTGGCATGCACGCGCGCCATCGATGAATGCGCTTCGGGCGACGTGAAGATCTATCCGTTGCCGCATATGCCGGTGGTGAAGGATCTGGTGCCCGACCTCTCGCACTTCTACGCGCAGTTCGCCTCGATCAAGCCATGGCTGCGCACGCAGAGCCCGGCGCCGGATCGCGAGCGCCTGCAGTCGCCGGAAGAGCGCAAGAAGATCGACGGCCTGTACGAATGCATCCTCTGCGCCTGCTGCTCGACCAGCTGCCCAAGCTATTGGTGGAATGGCGAGAAATACCTCGGCCCGGCGATCCTGCTGCAGGCCTATCGCTGGATCGTCGACTCGCGCGACGAGGACACCGGTGCGCGCCTGGACGATCTCGAAGATCCGTTCAAGCTGTATCGCTGCCACACCATCATGAACTGCACGCGCACCTGCCCGAAAGGTCTCAACCCGGCCAAGGCGATCGCGGAAATCAAGAAGCTGATGGTGGAACGTCGCGGCTGATCAGAGTTGTGATCGTTCATGACGCCGTTGGCCGATAGGCTTAGCGGCGCGCGTAGATTCGACGTCTTTGCGGTAGCCTGCTTCATTCGCGACATCACAGGGATGCGTCATGAACGAGGCCAGCATCGATCCGCCGCCCTACGAAAAATACCCCGGGCGCCGTCGCAGCTACTGGTTCGCGCTGGCCGTCGGCATTGCCTATGGCTTGGGGGTGAGACTTCTTTTCGGATCCCGGATGCTGGCCGGCCCTGCCTTGGGACACACCGGCGGCGCCATGCTGGTGTCGTTTCTTTTTCTCACGCCGCTTGTCGTCGGTGCAATCACTGTCTACTTGCGTCGCGACCTGATCGGTGTCGGTGGTGCGATCCTCGGACCGTGGCTTCCGATGCTGGTCGTGCTCGGCCTCTCGGCGCTGTTCAATATCGAGGGCAGTATCTGCATTGCGCTGGCGGCGCCGATTTTTCTGATTGTCAGCTCGGTCGGCGGTCTGCTCATGCTCGGCGCGTTGGCGATGTTCAAGCCACGCCCGGGAATATTGTCGGTCGCGTTGCTGGTGCCGCTGCTGCTGGGCTACGGCGAGCGCTATCTGCGGACCACTGATGCGATTCGTCAGTCCGATGAATCCGTGCACATCAACGCGTCGCCCGCGGCGATCTGGGCGTTGATCAACGCCGCGCGCGCGATCACTCCTTCGGAGATGGATCGCGGCTTGGCCTGGCGTATCGGTGTGCCGTATCCGATGGAAGCAGTCACCGTGGATACGCCGCAGGGCAGGGTGCGAAAATTGCGCTGGCAGCATGGCGTGCATTTCGACGAACCGATCGTGGCGTGGGACGAAAATCGCTTCATCCAGTGGCACTATCGCTTTGCTGCCGACTCGATTCCCGCCGGCGCGCTCGACGAACATGTGCGCGTGGGCGGGCAGTATTTCGATCTGCTGGACACGTCGTACACGCTCGACCCCGAGGCCGGCGGCACCCGCCTCGATATCCACGTCACCTATCGCGTCAGCACTCATTTCAACTGGTACGCGGGTGGATTGGCCCGCGTGCTGGTGGACGATTCGGCGCGAACGATTCTGGATTTCTACAAACGTCGCAGTGAACGCAGCGCGGTGATGTCCGACGCGCCCGTGGCCTCACGCTAGCCATGGCGGACACGACGCCCGACGATCCAAGATTCAAGCGACTATCGTGGCGCGCGCGCCGCGGTACGCGCGAACTCGATGCGTTGTTCGGCGGGTGGCTGGCAGAGCGATACGCAATATCGAATGACATGCAGCGCCAGGCATTCGACGAATTGCTGGACGCACAGGACCCCGATCTCTGGGATTGGGTGATGGGACACGGTCGTCCCGAACGGAAGGATTGGCAGGCCATCATCGATGACATCCGCGCCCGCCATCGGCTTTGAATATCGCGTTTCGCGATGGGCGGCTCGGCTGTCGATCGTCGTGGCCGTGCTGGCGGTGCTCGCCGTCGCGTCGTGCGCGTTGCCGCTCTGGCTGAAGTTCCTGTCGATCGCGATCGTGTTGATCGCCACCTGGCGTTCGCTATCCGGAACCTCTCGTTCATCCGTAGCGGCGGTCGGACTGAGCCACGACAACGCGTGGACCGTGCGGCTGGCAGATCACGAAGACATGCCTGCCACGTTGGCGTCGTTTCGCGTGATGGCGGGTGTCGTTTTGTTGCGCTTGAGGTTGGCGCGCGGCGGCGTACAGATCGTGGTGCTGGCGCCGGACAACAGTGATGCGGATATCCGTCGGCGGCTGCGCATGCGATTGGCGACGCTGCAACTGGACGCTTCAGCGCAGCGCGTTTGATCTGCACGGCAACTTCGATCGCGAAGCGCGGTCTGAGCGAATGCCTGATAATGCGCGTTCGGGCGGCCCGCCCTGCGATCCCCACAAGCGAACCCTCCATGTTCCGACCGCTCGAACTTTTCATCGGCCTGCGCTACACCCGCGCCAAGCGACGCAATCAGTTCATATCCTTCATTTCTACCGTCTCGATCGTATGCATCGCGATCAGCGTGATCGCACTGATCACCGTGATGTCAGTGATGAACGGTTTTGACTATCAGATGAAGTCGCGCATTCTCGGCGCGATCTCGCACGCGACCGTTTCAGGCATCGACGAGAGCGTGCAGGACTGGCCGCGCGCACTACAGATCGCGCAAGCCAATCCGCATGTGCTGGGCGCCGCACCCTATGTGGAAGCGGAGGCCTATCTCAATGCACGTCATGCGAATGGTGCGTTGCTGCGAGGCATCGAGCCGTCGCAGGAATCGAAGGTGGTGGACATCGGTCAGCACATGGTCGAGGGCAGCCTCGCGGATCTCACGCCGGATAGCTGGAACGTGGTGCTCGGTCGGGATCTCGCGATGTCGCTCGGCGTCGGCGTGGGCGATCGCGTCACCGTGATCGTGCAGAAAATGCGCGGCACACCGTTCGGCGGCGTGCCCAAGGTGCGCAGCTTTCATGTGGTCGGCACTTTCGAGATGGGCATGGAGCAGTTCGATTCCGGGCTCGCCGTGATCAACATGAGCGATGCCGAAAAGCTCAACGACCTCAGCGGGCCCACCGGCATTCGCCTGAAACTGGACGACCTGTTCAACGCCGGCCCGGTAGCGAGGGAGCTGGCGGACAAACTCGGTGGTGTCTATCGCGTGCAGACGTGGATGGACACCAACGCCAATCTCTTCCACGCATTGTCGATGGAAAAGCTGGTGATGTTCATCATTCTTTCGCTGATCATCCTGGTGGCGGTGATCAACCTGATCTCGATGCTGATGATGCTGGTGACCGACAAGCAGGCAGACATCGCGATCCTGCGCACGCTCGGCGCGACGCCGCGCAGCATCATGGGCACGTTCATGGTGCAAGGCATCCTGGTGGGCTTCGTCGGCATCGGTTTCGGCGTGGGGCTTGGCGCGCTTCTGTCGTGGAAACTGCCGGGTATCGTCAAGTGGATCGAGCATACGTTCCACGTCACGTTCCTCTCGCCGGATGTCTATTACATCAGCGAGGTGCCGAGTCGATTGGACTGGCACGACGTCGGCTGGGTCGCGCTGCTGACTTTCACGTTCTCGTTGCTGGCCACCCTCTATCCCGCGTGGCGCGCGTCGCGCACGCAGCCGGCGCAGGCATTGCGCTATGAATAAGACCGCCATGAATCCGACACCCAGCATCAAATCCAGCGAAAACGTGCTGCGCGCCAGCCACGTCGCCAAGACCTACGACGAAGGCGGCTTGCGTACCGAGGTGCTGAGCGATGTCAGCTTCACCCTCAAGCGCGGCGAGACCATGGCCATCGTCGGCGCGTCGGGTTCGGGCAAGAGCACGCTGCTGCACATCATCGGCGGGCTGGACACCCTGACCCAGGGTGAAGTGGAAGTGGATGGCCGCGTGCTGTCGACACTTTCCGATGCCGAACGTGGCCGTGTGCGCAATCGCTCGCTGGGTTTCATCTATCAGTTCCATCACCTGTTGCCCGAATTCACCGCGCTGGAAAATGTGTGCATGCCGCTGTTGATCCGCGGCACGTCGATTGGCGAAGCGCAGAAGCAGGCGATGGTGCTGCTCGATCGCGTGGGCCTCGGATCACGCACGCATCACAAGCCATCCGAGTTGTCCGGCGGTGAACGTCAGCGCTGCGCCGTGGCGCGGGCGCTGGTCACCAAACCTCCGTGCGTGCTCGGCGACGAACCCACCGGCAACCTCGACGAAGCCAACGCCGCACAGGTCTACGCGCTGATGCTGGAGCTCAATCAGGAGATTGGCACCAGCTTCATCCTGGTCACGCACGACACCCGGCTTGCCGCGCGCATGGATCGCACGCTGGTACTGCACAACGGCGTGTTGCAGGAATCGCCGAAACCCTGATCGTGCATGTGCATGTGAGCCGGTACCAACGCAGGTTCACATGCGGGCGACGGCCCACCCGCTTTTCAGCCAAGTCCCGATCGCCGCTGCGCTAGGCTCGACTCCTTCCAGGATGGAACGGACGAATCATGGTGCAAGTGGCACGCATGCCAACGGCGATCAGCACGGCGCTGGCCTTTCTGGCTGGTGTATTGCTGGTGCAGTGGTTGCCCGCACTGCCGCCGCTCATGGTTCTTGGCGCGTTGCTGCTGTCGGCGATCGGATGCGCGTGGCGATGGCCACGCCTGCGCTGGGTTGCCTGCCTGCCGCTTGGTTTTGTCTGGGCTGCGTGGTGCGGAAAGATGGCGATGGATGCGCGTCTTCCGCGCGCGCTCGAAGGTCAGGATGTGGTCGTCGTCGGCACGGTCACGGGTCTGCCCGCATTGCGCGAAGGCGCAACCACGTTCGAGTTCGAAACGACGCAAGCCACGATCGATGGAAAGCGGATTGCGTTGCATGGTCGCATAAGCGTCGCGTGGTACGACGGTGCGCCCATCGTGCCAGCGTGTTCGCACTGGCAACTGCTGCTTCGATTGAAACGGCCGCGCGGATTGATTGATCCGGGCGGTGCCGACAGCGAACGCTCGGCGCTCGAACGCGGCATCGTCGCCACCGGGTATGTGCGCGAAGACGATGGCAACGCGAAGCTTCCGGGGTCGCGCTGGTGCATCGATGGCGTGCGCGATGCGATATCACGCGGCATCGCGGCGCGCGTGCACGATCCGCATGACGCAGCCTTGCTGCAGGCGTTTTCCATCGGCGATACGCGCGGGCTCGATCAGCAGGATTGGGAAATCGCCCGGGCCAACGGCGTTTCCCATCTGATCGCGATTTCGGGCTTTCATGTCGGCGTCGCCGCTGTGTTTGGCGTGTGGCTGATACTGATCGTCTACGCACTGTGGCCTCGGCTCGCAGTGAGGATTCCGCGCATACAGTCGCAGGCGGCGTCGGCCTTGCTGGTCGCCAGCATCTACAGCGCATTGGCAGGTTTTGGTCTGCCAACGGTTCGAACGTTGCTGATGATAGCGGTAGTGGCACTGGCACGCTGCAGCCGGCGTGGTGGCAGCGGTTCCATGTCGCTGGCATTGGCGATGATCGCAACGCTGCTCGTTGATCCGCTGGCGGTACTTTCCGCGGGTTTCTGGTTGTCGTTTGTCGGCGTGTCGTTTCTGATGCTGTGCCTGCCATCGCGTGGACGCGGATGGCGCGCTTTCATCCACGAACTTTCAACAGGTCAGCTGGTGATGACCGTGGCGCTGCTGCCGTTGAGCCTGTGGTTTTTCGGCGAGGCATCGCTGGTCGGTGCGCTCTCGAATCTGATCGCGGTTCCGGTGATCAGTTTCGTGATCGTGCCGCTCGCATTGTTGGGAACGTTGCTGCTCGGCGTGTTTCCACCGGCGGCTGCGCCGGTGTTTTGGCTCGCTGCGAAACTCGCGCACGCGCAATGGTGGTTGCTCGAACGCATGGCCACCTGGCCGGGTGCGCATTGGTATTTGCCGACGGTCAGTGCGTGGTCATTGCTGCTCGCACTGTGTGGCGCGCTATGGCTGTTCATGCCGCGCGGCGTTCCTTTGCGCTGGCTCGGCTTGTTGATGTTTCTGCCGCTGTTGCTGCCGATGCGTACGCTACCGGCGAACGGTGCGTACGAGGTCTGGGTGCTCGATGTGGGGCAGGGTCTTTCGGTATTGCTCCGCACGCGCGATCACGCGTTGCTCTATGACGCCGGCGCGCGCTATCCATCCGGTTTCGATCTGGGCGAGGCGGTGGTGCTGCCTTCGATTCATGCGTTGGGCATCACGCGACTGGACGTGTTGATGATCAGTCATGGCGACAATGACCACGCCGGCGGCGCTACGGTCGTGGCCGATGCATTCCCTCAGGCCAGACGCTACGCCGGCGAGCCTGCGCGGATGCACAAGCCGATGGAACAGTGTGTCGCAGGTCAGTCGTGGCAGTGGGATGGCGTGCGCTTTCGCGTGCTGAGTCCGGCCGCCGACGGCACCGGGCGCGACAACGACAGCTCCTGCGTGCTGCTGGTCGAGAGCGCTGGCGGTCGCCTGCTGCTGACCGGCGACATCAGTTCGAAGATCGAGCCGCAGGTGGCCGAGGCCATCGGTACGGGTGCGCCGCCGGTGTTGCTCGTACCGCATCACGGCAGCAAGACTTCTTCCAGCGGAACGTTCATTGCGGCGGTGAATCCGCCGCTGGCGCTGGTGTCGGCCGGCTGGCACAACCGGTTTGGCCATCCAAAGCCGGAAGTAGTCGAGCGTTACCGCTTGGCCCGCGTGCCGTTGTTGAACACAGCCGACGAGGGCGCGATGGAGTTGGTGTTCATGCCGGGCCAGCCGCCACGCGTGGTCACTCGCTGGCGCCTTGAGAGCCGACGCTACTGGCGCGAATAAACCGTTGCGATCGGCTCAGCCCGGCGTGAGGAAGGCCCCGCGCTCGGCCAGTCGTTTCAACACCGCATCGATGTGCTCGACAGCGGCACGTTCGATGTCTTTTTCTTCAGTGAGTGGCTGCCCGTCCTGCATGAATTTCAATTGGCCGTTCTTCACGCTCTCACGCATGGCAGCCATCAGCGCAGCGTGATCATGCTCGCCGTCGAGCAGTGGCAACAGCACGGTTTCGACCACGTCCGGATTCGGCATGGTGTCGTGCCACGCGTTGTACAGGGAGATCGGGAGTTTCTCGCCCTGTTGCGCTTTGGCCAGATGGCGTAGCGGTTCGGGCAGGTGGGGCGCACCGCTCGTTGGGTTCGCGGGCTTGACCTCATCAAGGCGTACGCGCACCGCACCGGTGATGATCAGCTGCTCGATCAGCTGCAGCAGTTCGGCTTCGGCTGCATCTGCGTGGTTGGCGTCGCCAGCGCGTGCATCGGCAATCAGCGTGGACACGGCAATCGTTGCTGGCCAGGCCGCACCGAGGCGAGGGATTACTTCGCGAGGAATCGGGCGGCCGTAGAAGAGATGGGTGTCGTTGCTCGTTCGCCAGGTGCTTTGTTCGCCTTCGACGAGGGTGAAAAACCCGGCGACGTGCATGTCCTTGAAGCGGCTGTTATCCAGCTGGTAGCGGATGCTGCTCGCGCGATCGGCATGCACCAGCAAGGTCTGCCGGAAGGTGCGGTTGTTGAGGAAATCCAGCAGTTGCTCCAGCACCACCTGGCTGCCGTTGCATTCACGCAGCAGCGGTTCGGCGGCCTGGCTGCCGTAGTTGTACGCGAACATGCGTGGAACTTCCGACTCGGCGAGAAAGTCAAGCCCGTGCCGTCCGGCGGCGTCGAGGAAATCGCGGAAATAACACGGCGCGTTGCACAGCTCGAGAAATTCATGGGCCAGGTAACTCTCGTTGCCGTGGCGGATCATCTCGATGTTGTCCTGCATGATTTTCTTCAGCACGCTGCCATCGCGCGCCATGTCGTGCAGAAAATCCACCATGCCGCGCGCATACCGCAACTTCTCGCTCTGCGTTTTCAGCGGACCGGCGCGCAGCAGCATCGCATCGCGAACCACCTCCTTTGCTTTCCAGCCGGGGTAGGTGTTGTAGCTGATATAGACCACACCATCGACGCTGAGATTTTCGCGGCTGACCCGCAGGATCGCCTCGCGTACATCCTCCGGCACCCAGCTGTAGACGCCGTGGCAGATGATGTAATCGAACTCGCCCAGATCCTTGCCGAGGTCGGGAATGCTGGCCTGCTTCAGCTGGATGTTCTTCAGTCCCATCGCGCGGACGGCGCGTTGCCCCGCGTCGATCTGCACGCCCGACAAATCCACACCGACGGCATGCCCTTGGGGATGGTGCGCGGCAAACGGAATCAGGTTGCCTCCTGCTGCGCAGCCCAATTCAAGGACGCGGGCACGCGCGGGTGGTGGCGTTTTCAGCCCGAACAAATGAGCGACGGCGTGCAGATGTTCCGGCGCGCTTTGCGCGAAGGCGCTGGAGTTGTATGGCAGTTCGTCATACGTACCGGCAATGCGTTCGATCAACTCGGACATGATGTTTCCCTTCGTAGTAGCTCCCGCGCGGATGATCGCGCGCACTGGCGCGAATGCCAAGCGCCTCGCGGAACCGCTGGATGGGGCTGGTATGATGCGTCTCCCGTGATCCGAGGGTGGAGTCGACGTGCTGGAAATCCTGATGGCTGGCGGCTGGGCGATGGTGCCCATCCTGATCTGTTCCGCACTCGCGCTCGCCATCGTGCTGGAACGCTGCTGGACGTTGCGCCGAAAGGCGGTGTTGCCGCCGGGCCTGATCGACGAAGTGCGCGAATGGGCACGCAGCGGTCAATTGCAGCAGTCGCATTTGGACGCATTGACCAACGGCTCGCCGCTGGGCGAGCTGTTGGCCTCGGCGCTGGCCGTGCGCAACCAGCCGCGCGAGTTGATCAAGGAGCGCATCGAGGACACCGGCCGGCACGTCGTGCATCGCATGGAGCGCTATCTCAATACGCTGGGCACGATCGCATTGATCGGTCCGCTGCTCGGTCTGTTCGGCACCGTGATCGGCCTGATCCGCATGTTCATGGAAGTGATGGCCGGCGGCATCGGCGATCCGGCGAAGATGGCAGGTGGTATCGGCGAGGCATTGATCTGTACCGCGTCCGGTCTCACCGTGGCGATTCCCGCGTATGTGCTGCACCGCTATTTCCGTTCGCGCGTGGCCGGTTATTGCGTGGCGATGGAAAAGCAGGCCACTGCCTTGCTGGATGATTTGACGTTGCGCCCCACGGCAACACCTGCACGTGCTCCCCGTCGCGTGCCGGCGCCCAACGCACCGGCGGCAGGTTGAGCGCACGATGCGTATCGGCAACGATCGTCGCGGCGACAACTTCGAGATCAACGTGATTCCGTTGATCGACGTGCTGCTCACGCTGCTGATGTTTTTCGTGCTGACCAGCACCTTCGTGCAGCATTCACGCCTGCAGGTGACACTGCCCAAGGCCAGCACGCAGGATCGCGACATGAACGCGCCCGCGTTCACCGTGATGATCGATCGCGACGGCCGCTTCTACGTGGGCAGTGATGAAGTGATGGGTGAAGGCATCGAACCGCTGAAGCAGGCCATCAGCCGCGTCGCCGGCACCGATCGCGATCGCCAGGTCACCATCCGCGCCGATGCCATGACGCCGCACCAGGACGTGGTGACGGCCATGGACGCGCTCGGCCAGGTCGGCTTCAGCCGATTGTCGATAGCGACCACGCCGACGAAGTCGGACAGCGCGCAGTGAGCAACAACAGCGGCGGCGTTTGGGATGCCAAAAGCCGCCAGGTGTACCGGCGATTGCTAGGCTATTCGGCGCGTTACTGGCCGATCGGATTGATTGCCATTGTCGGCATGCTGATCGATGGCGGCGGCCTGGCACTGTTCAACCAGATGCTCAAGATCCTGGTCGACAAACTTTTTCGGGACAAGGACGCCTACTGGATTTTCTGGATGCCGATCTGGATCATCGGCATCTTCTATGTGCGCGCGCTTGGCACCTTTGCCAGTGACTATGGCATTTCCTACATCGGGCGCCATGTGGTGCAGGTGATGCAGCGCGATGTGTTTTCGGCGTATCTCAAATTGCCCGCTGCGTATTTCGGCAACGAGCCTTCCGGTCAGCAGGTTTCGCGCGTCACCTACACCAGCGAGCAGGTGGCCTCCGCGTCCAGCGATGCGCTGAAGATCGCGGTGACCGACGGCTTCACGGTGATCGCGATGTTCGCCGTCATGCTCTACAACAATGCGTACCTCACGCTGTCGTTGCTGATCATGGTGCCGGCCATCGCGCTGGTCGCCACGGTGGTGAGCCGACGCTATCGCCGGATCAGCCGACGCATCCAGGGCACGATGGGCTCGGTGGCGGGCACGGTCGAGGAATCGGTCGGTGCGCATCGCGAAGTGCGCATTTATGGAGGCCAGGCACATGAAAGCGCTCGCTTCGGCGCGGTCACCCAGCAAACTCGCCGACTCAACCTGAAGATCGCCGCAACCAACGCCGCGTCCGGTTCGACCGTGCAGATCATCGCCTCGACGGCGATGGCGGCACTGGTTTATCTCGGCACGCGACCGCAGGTAATCAACCAGATATCGCCGGGGATTTTTCTCACCGTTCTTATTGCGATGGGCACCATGCTGGCATCGCTGAAGCGACTGACCACGGTGCAGTCGAACATTCAGCGCGGCCTGTCCGCGGCCGAGGATATTTTCGAAGTCATCGATCTGCCGGCGGAGGTCGATACAGGTACAAGCGTGTTGACGCGCACGCGCGGCGATCTACGTTTCGAGGACGTTCGGCTCACCTATCCACGCAACAATTTCGAGGCGCTTCGCGGACTCGACCTGCATTGCGCACCGGGCACAGTGACTGCGCTGGTGGGGCGTTCGGGTAGCGGCAAGAGCAGCCTTGTGAGCTTGTTGCCGCGCTTCGTCGCGCCGACACAAGGGCGCATCGTGCTGGACGGCAACGATTATCAGAACTACACGCTCGCATCGTTGCGAAAGCAGATTGCCTGGGTCGGACAGAACGTGATGCTGTTCGATGACACCGTCGGCAACAACATCGCGTATGGCGAGCTCGCCGGTGCGAGCGAGGCGGACATCGTCGCAGCCGCGGAGGCGGCCAACGCGATGGAGTTCATCGCGCGCATGCCGCAGGGCTTGCACACGCCGATCGGGCAGAGTGGCAACACGCTTTCGGGTGGCCAGCGCCAGCGCATCGCGATCGCGCGCGCGATTTTGAAGAACGCGCCGATCCTCGTGCTCGACGAAGCCACCAGTGCGCTGGATACGGAATCCGAGCGGCTGATCCAGCAGGCACTTCAGCGTTTGATGAAGGACCGCACGACGCTGGTGATCGCGCATCGCCTTTCGACTATCGAGCACGCCAACCTCATCGCGGTGTTGGATCAGGGACGCATCGTGGAGCGTGGCACGCATGCCGAGTTGATCGCACTGGGCGGACATTACGCTGCGCTGCACCGGATGCAGTTCAACGATTCGCCCGGTCAGGTTCGCGGCTGAGACTGGCCATGACGCTGGTCGGCCGACTCGAATCAGCGTGGTATGGCGGCGCGTCCGCGCCTTGGTGGACGTGGCCGCTGGCAAAACTTTACGGCGGTGTCACTGCGCTGCGGCGTGCGCTTTATCGATCCAATGTGTTGAAGCGCGAACGCCTGGATGTGCCGGTGATCGTCGTCGGCAACATCAGTGTCGGCGGCACCGGCAAGACGCCGTTGACCATCGCGATCTGCAGCGAGTTGAGCGCACGCGGATGGCGGCCGGGCGTGGTCAGCCGTGGCCATGGCGGCACGCAACGGGAGCCGTTGTTGCTGGGTCACACGCCCGATCCGGTGCAGGTGGGCGACGAGTCGTGCCTGATCCGCGCCGGTGGCGTGCCGGTTGCGGTGGGTCGGGATCGTCCTGCGGCAGCGCGCCTGCTGCTCGCCGCCGGATGCAACGTGGTGATTGCCGACGATGGCCTGCAGCACTACAGGCTTCAACGCGACATCGAGATATGCGTGATCGATGGCGTTCGCCGTTTCGGAAATCGCCGCTTGTTGCCGGCCGGTCCATTGCGCGAACCGGTGAGTCGGCTTGTCGATGTGGATTTTCGCGTTTGCAATGGCGACACTGCAGACGCAGATGAATTCGCCATGACATTGCGCGGTGGCGATGTGGTGAATCTGCTCGATGGACGCACGCAACGGCTCGAAGATTTTGTCGGGCAGAGCGTGCATGCGGTCGCGGCCATCGGCCATCCGAAACGGTTTTTCGACAGCCTGCGCGCTGCCGGTATCGAGCCGGTCGAGCACACGTTCGTCGATCACCATGCGTTCGTCGCGAGCGATCTTGATTTTGCGGATGATCTGCCCGTATGGATGACCGACAAGGACGCGGTGAAATGCCGGCGCTTCGCCAAGTCAAACTGGTGGCGCGTGCCGGTCCGCGCCGAACTGTCGTCGTCGTTTCACGACGCAGTGGCAGCACGTTTGCAGGCGCTGCGTATCATCTGACTGCCATGTCTCTGCGTCGATCTGGCTTGCTTCGACGCTTGCAGTTGCACGACGGAAAACGAACTCAGGCGGCGAGTACCTGTTCGCCGTTGAGCCACACCTGTTGCAACAATTGCCCGCCGATCCAGTAGCAGAGTTCCGCGGGCTTGCGCGCATCCCATACCAGCAGGTCGCCACGCTGGCCCGGCGCGAGTGTGCCGCGGTCGGCAAATCCCAGTGCGCGCGCTGCATGGACGGTGACGCCGCGCAGTGCTTCTTCCGGCGTCAGGCGAAACAGCGTGCAGGCCATGCTGGCCGCAAGGCGCAGCGACAGCAACGGCGACGTACCCGGATTGCAGTCGGTGGCCACGGCCATCGGTACACCCGCCTTGCGAAGTTGTTCCACCGGCGGCAATTTCGTTTCGCGCAATGCGTAGAACGCTCCGGGCAACAGCACGGCTACCGTGCCGGCCGCAGCCATCGCGCCGATGCCCGATTCGCTGAGGTATTCGAGGTGATCCGCCGAAAGCCCCTGGTATTCGGCCACCAGCGCGGCGCCATCGAGATCGGACAACTGCTCCGCGTGCAGCTTTACCGGAATGCCGAGTTGCGTGGCGCGCTCGAACACGCGTCGCGTTTCGTCAAGAGTGAACCCGATGTTTTCGCAGAACGCATCTACCGCATCGACCAGGCCTTCGGCCGCAAGCGTCGGCAGCATCGTGTCGCAAACCAGCGTGACGTAATCGTCGCGGCGCTCGCGGTATTCCGGCGGCAACGCATGCAGGCCGAGAAAGGTCGTACGCACGCCGACGCCAAGCTCGCGTCCGATGCGACGTGCCACGCGCAGCATGCGGCGCTCGCCTTCCAGGTCGAGTCCGTAGCCGGATTTGATTTCGAGCGTGGTGACGCCGTCGGCCAATAGTGCCTGTGCGCGGATCAGCGACTGCACGAAGAGTTGATCTTCACCAGCCATGCGCGTTGCTGCCACGGTGGAGACGATGCCGCCGCCACCGCGCGCGATGTCTTCATATGACGCGCCGTTCAAGCGCAGATCGAATTCATGCGAACGATCGCCGGCAAACACGAGGTGCGTGTGGCAGTCGATCATGCCGGGCGTGACCAGCGCGCCGTCCAGCGATTCGACTTTCGCCGCCAGCGCATGCGGTGCGTCAGGCAAAGCATCCATGCGGCCGACCCAGGCGATGCGTCCCTGATGCAGCCCGATCGCGCCGCGTTCGATCAGGCCATACGCCGCGTCACCGGTGAAGGTTGCCAGCGTGGCATTCAGCAGCAGTCGATCCCAACGCGTGTCGCTCATGGCGGTGCCGGCTCCGTGGTGATGTTTACGATGGCTTGGCTGGATCTTTGCCGGAAAACGGCGCGCCGCCGAGTTCATCGCTGCGCTCTGCGTGCGACAGTTTGCCGGGTTCATCGGTCTCCGGCGAGACCTCCACGACGCTTCGATGCTGCCGCTCGAAATCCTGCACCATGCGCTCGGCAAAAGCGCGATAGACCGGCGTCGGGCTGAGCAGCGAAGCCGTGGCGCGCGCCAGCAGGCAGGTGGCCATGATCGGGATGGCCATGGCGTGGTTGTCGGTCAGTTCCATCGCGATCACGGTGGACGTCAGCGGCGCGCCGGTGACGGCGGCGAGGTAGGCACTCATGCCAAGCAGCACGACCGACGCGGGCGGTACGTCCGGCAGGAGGTAAGCGATGTTGTGGCCGAGTCCGGCGCCGACGGCCAGCGCCGGCGAAAAAATGCCGCCGGGAATGCCGGCCCAGTACGACACCACGTTGGCCAGCAACTTGGCGACGCCGAAACTCTCGCCGGGAGTTGTCGTCGCGTTCTGCACGAAAGCGCGCGCTTGCTCGTAGCCCGTGCCGTAAACGCTGTTGTGCGAAAGCAGCCCGATCAGTGCCAGCACGAGTCCGCAGCCCGCGGCAAACAGCACCGGGCCCCGTGCGCGCCAACGACTGATGTGTGACAACGGGCCTTTCGGACCGAGCAGGATCAGCCGCACAAACAGGCCACCACACAAACCGCAGATCGCGCCGGTCAGCAGCACGGCGAGCCAGGCGCGTCCCAACGGCAAATCCGCCTGCACGTTCCCGAAATACGCGTAGTTGCCCATGATGCCCAGCGTCACCACGCCGCCAATGATCACCGCCGTGAGCAGCAGCCCGCTGAGGCGATGCTCGAAACTTCCGGCCAGTTCTTCGATGGCGAACATCACGCCGGCCAGCGGCGTGTTGAATGCAGCGGCGATGCCCGCGGCACCCCCGGCAAGGATGAAACGCGATGCGGCCTTGGCATCGGTGAAACCGAAACGTCGGCCGAGCGAATAGAACAATCCCGCGCCCACGTGCACGGTGGGCCCTTCGCGTCCGATCGATGCCCCGACCGCCAGTGCGACCAGCGTCAACAGCATCTTGCCGGCGGCGATCGGCAAGGCAAGCATGCGCGCGCGAAAGTTTTCGTCCTCGATATGCAGCGTCGCGATGACCTGCGGAATGCCACTGCCGCGCGTGGCGCGCAAGCGTCCTTCCGTGGCCCACGCCAGCAGCCCAAACACCACCGGCGTGATGAGCAACGGCAGCCATGCACCGTGTGAAAGCAGTAGCTGGAAAAGTCGGTACGCCCAGTTGCTCGCCTTGGCGAACAGGATCGCCGCGAGCGCCACGAGCACCGCGCCACTCCACAACACCAGGCGGCGCTTCCAGTGATGCGCGGCGAAGAACTCGTGTCCGAGCAACGCCTGCAGGCGTGGATTAGATGACGCGGACTTGGGCGAATCGGTCATCGCCGGATTATTGCAGACGATGAGTAGCGCACGCTGCGTGGTGAATCACCGCGGACGCCAGCGTGTTTCGTACAGGTCGAAGCGGCGATCCTTCAGGTTCTGCACCGCGCCGGCGTTGCGTGCGCGAGCGAGGCTCTCCAGGCGCAGATCGGCGAACAGTACCGTCTCGATGTTCGGCGTCGAATCCGCCGCGATGCCATCACGCGCGAACGGAAAATCGCTCGGCGTGAGGATGCAGCTCTGTCCGTACTGGATGTCGAAGTTGTTGACGCCGGGAAGGTTGCCGACGTTGCCTGACAGCACCACGTAGCACTGATTTTCGATCGCGCGCGCCTGCGAGCAATAACGAACGCGAAGATAACCCTCGCGCACGTCGGTGCAGAACGGCACGAACAAGATCAGCGCGCCCTGGTCGACCAGATGCCGCGCGACCTCAGGGAACTCCGAGTCATAGCAGATCATCACGCCGATCGGACCGCAGTCGGTTTGCACGGTGGCTGCGCTATCGCCGCCGGTGATGTTCCACACGTTGCGTTCGCTCGGCGTCGGGTGAAGTTTTTCGCGCTCGTGGATCGAGCCATCGCGCAGGCATACGTAACAGACGTTGTGGATGTCGCCGTTTTCCTGCTCGGTCGGATGCGAGCCGGCGATGATGTTGATGTTGTAGTGCACGGCGAGCCGGCTGAAGAGTTCCTTCACCTGCGGGGTGTACTGGCTGAGCTTGCGGATCGCATCGACCGGCGAGAGTTCGGAGTTTTCGATCGACAGCAACTGCAGCGTGATCAGTTCCGGAAAGGTAACGAAGTCGGCGCTGTAGTCGGCGGCGATGTCGGTGAAATATTCGACGTGGCTGGCGAATTCCTCGAACGACTGGATGCGTCGCTGCTGGTATTGCACCGACGCCACGCGCACCAGATCGGGCAGGCGTTGCGGCGAGGGAATCGACGGCATGTCCGGGTGATCGAGCAGACGCGGGTTGCGCCACACCAGATGCACCGCGTAGCCGAGCGAGTCGTAGTCGGAGGGCACGTATCCGCGCAGCAGGCCGATCGCCTCGAAGTCGTTGGAAAGCTGGAAACTCAGCGTGAGGTCGCGGCGTTTCCCCTCGACCACCGCCTGCACGTAAGCCTCGGCGCTGCCGTAGCGCTGCATGTTTTTCGAGAGGCCGGGAATGCGTCCGCCGAACACGATGCCGCGCAGCTTGAGGTCCATGCACAGCCGCTTGCGCGCGTGGTAAAGGCGCTTGCCGATGCGCATGCCGCGATAGTCCGGGTGCACCACCACTTCCATGCCGTACAGCCAGTTGCCGTCGGGCTTGTGGCGCGAGCCCATGCCGCCGCCGGTGATCTGCATCCAGGTATGCGGCGACAGCGCCGTCGCTTCGTCGATGCGGAAGGTGGCGCAGTAGCCGACGAGCTTGTCCTCGTACTCGACCACGAACTGGCCTTCGGGGAAATGCGTCTGCTGAGAGCGCAGCATTTCGGCTGAGTGGCCCCACTCGGAGGTGTAGATGCGGCCGGTGAGTTCGACCAGCGCCGGTACGTCGGCCGGCGTCGCGTGGCGCAGCAGCAGCTTGGGATTCAGTTCATCAGTTTTCTTGACCATCGCACGATTATGCCCAGCGCCGCGGACGATCGAGTGAAGGCGATGTTGCCGACGCGGCTACAATGCTGCGCAAGTACGGGAGCGATTCATGAGCGACAACGCAGTGGTTGATGGCATCAAGGCAACACATCTGTGGCAGCGCGACGGCTGGCAGGCCGATGCAACGCTCGGCATCACGGCCGATGGATATCTGTCCGAAGCGACGAAAGCGGATGCTTCGAGTGGCGCATGGGTTCTGCCCGGCATGCCCAACCTGCACTCGCATGCATTCCAGCGCGCGATGGCCGGGCTGGCCGAACGCAAGGGACGCAGCGACGACAGTTTCTGGAGTTGGCGCGAGACGATGTATGCGTTCGCCGCATCCATCGGCCCGGAAGAATTGAAGGCCATCGCTGCGCAACTCTATGTCGAAATGCTCAAGGCCGGTTACACGCAGGTCTGCGAATTTCATTACCTGCATCACCAGCCCGACGGCACGCCCTACGCGCAACCGGAAGCAATGTCGCTGGCGTTGATCGAAGCGGCGCGCGAAACCGGCATCGCGATGACGTTGCTGCCGGTGCTGTATATCAGCGGAGGTTTCGACGGGCGCGCGCTTGCCGCGCGTCAGCGGCGTTTCGGCCACGATGTGGACGGCTATCTGCGATTGCTGGAAGCATTGCGCGCACACGAACACGCCGGCCTGCGTGTCGGCATCGCGCTGCATTCGCTGCGCGCCGTGCCGCAGCAAGCCATGGATGCCGTGCTTGCCAGCGACATCGCGAAGGATCGCCCGATCCATATCCACATCGCCGAGCAGATTGGCGAAGTGCAGGACTGCCTGGCTGTGCGCGGTGCGCGCCCGGTGGAGTGGTTGTTCGATCACGCCGATGTCGACGCACGCTGGTGTCTGGTACACGCCACGCACCTCACCGACGCCGAGATGCTGCAGGTCGCACGCAGCGGTGCGGTGGCAGGGCTGTGCCCGACGACGGAAGCAAATCTTGGCGATGGACTTTTTCCTTTGGCCGCCTATCTGGATGCGCACGGTGCGCTTGGCATCGGTTCGGATTCGCATATCTCGATCTCGCCGGTGGAGGAATTGCGCTGGCTGGAATACGGCCAGCGGCTGACCAGCGGACATCGCAACATCGCCGCGCGCGGGCAAGGGGTGAGCGTCGGCGAAACCTTGTGGCGTGCTGCGTTGCTTGGCGGAGCGCAGGCATCCGGCCTGCCGGTCGGTACGTTGCAGGCTGGTGCGCGCGCGGATCTCGTCGTGCTGGACGAAAACTCTCCGCTGCTCGCGGCGCGCGACACGCGTTCGATGCTCGACAGTTTCGTGTTCGCAGGCAACACGCCGCTGGTGCGCGACGTGATGTGCGGCGGGAAGTGGCTGGTGCGCGATTTCCATCATCACGACGAAGTGCGCATCGCGGTGCGTTACCGCAAAGTGGTCGAGGCGCTTGCTGCGCGCTGAACGGTCGCCGTGTTTTTGATGAACGCCAACCATCGCCGGCGTCGAACGCGGTCATCGTCCGCGCTGCATGCGACGTTTTCCATGGCACGTCCCCAATGAGGAATGTGCCATGCGTCGTTTCATGTCTTCGTGTCTTCTCGCCGTCGCGCTGCTCGGCGGCGCCGTATCAATGACGGGCTGTGTCGTTGTGCCGCCGCGTCATGCCCGCGTCTGGGTGCCCGGGTACTGGGGCCGCGGTCACGTCTGGGTGGGCCCGCACTGGCGTGATCGTTGAGTCGTGTCCGCGCTCGAAACCTTGGTGAGGAAAACGGCGCCAGCATGATCGCTGGCGCCATTCCCTTGCTGCTTACTGCGCGGCCTGCGGCGTGGTGCCGGCGGCGGCTTTCTGCTGTGCGCGCAATTGTTGCCACTGCTGGCGACGTGCATCCTGCTGCGCCTTCATGGTGGCGAGCTGCGCTTTCTGCGGGGCGGTCAGCACGGCGTAGATCTGCGCGCGGATAGTCGCCTGCTGCTGCACGCGAACCTGGGTCGCGGCACCTTCGGCCTGGGCGAGGCGCGAAGCAGTTGCGGTGTAGCCGACCTGATCCGGCGTCATCGATTCGAAGGCGCTGCGCTGCTGGCGAAGTGCCGTACGCTGCGTCTTGTTCTGCGCGAAGCTGGCCTGCACGATCTGCTTGATGCTTGCACGCTGTGCGTCCGTGAGGTCGAGCTTTTTCAACGCCATGAACTGGCCGCCGTGATGACCGTGTCCGCCGTGCCAGCCACCTTCACCACCGGCAGGGCCGGCGACGGCAAACGTGGAGAGGGCAACGGCCGATGCCAAAGTCAGGCCGAGAAGGAGAGTCTTGCGCATGGGTAGTACCTTCGTCTGTGGGGGAGTGGTGTTGCAGACATTAGACGACGCCACTGCGTGTATGTTCGTTGCGGGAGGGTAAAGATGGGTAAAGACCATGGAGTTCACGCGCGCGCACAGGTTGAATGGGCATGAACCCAACGGTTGCCATGTCCAGAATCCTGATCGTCGACGATGACCGCGCGCTCTGCAGCCTGCTGGCCGAGTACCTCCAGCGTGAAGGTTTCATCGTGAGCGTCGCCCACGATGCGGACGAAGCCCTTGCCGTGCTGCATTCCCCGACGCATCGACCGGACCTGATGATTCTCGACGTGATGATGCCGGGCCGCGACGGCCTTGAAACCCTGCGAGAAGTTCGCCAGCAATACCGCTTCCCGGTGATCATGCTGTCCGCGCGCGGCGAAGCGGTGGATCGCGTGATCGGCCTCGAACTCGGTGCGGACGATTACCTCGCCAAGCCCTGCCTGCCGCGCGAGTTGCTGGCGCGCGTGCGTGCGCAGCTGCGCCGACATGCACCGACCGTTGGCGGCGCGTTGCAAGTGGGCTCGCTTCGCCTGCTGCCGGCCGAGCGACGCGCGCAGGTCGGCGGCGCCGAGCTCACGCTGACCGGCGCGGAATTCATGCTGCTGCTCGCGCTGGCGCAACGCGCGGGCGAACTCATCGACAAGGCGGCATTGACACGCGTGGCCCTGGGCCGCGAACTGGAGCGTTTCGATCGCAGTGTCGACGTGCACGTCAGCCGGCTTCGCCACAAACTGGGCGAAGCATCGCCATCGGCTCCACGCATCGACTCCGTTCGCGGCGCCGGTTATGTACTCATCGCGGGTGGGCCATGAATCCGTTCAAGAGTTCACTCTATTGGCGACTGCTGATCTGGTTCTGCGTCGCCAATGTGCTGGTGCTTTTTCTCGGCGGCTTCCTGACGCGCGGCTTCATCGAATACAGCACGGCCAGGGATATCAACTGGTCGGCGATTGCGCAGGAAGCCGACCAGGTTTACGAAAACGGTGGTGCGCAGGCGCTTGCGGACTGGTCCCGACAGCAGCAGCACGATGGCATTCAGGCCACGCTGTATCAGCATGGCGAAGCGTTGTATCCGATCCGCCTGCACGAGCTGATCGAGCGACGCTTGCCGAACCTGCTCGCCGCCGATGGCGACACCGTGCTGCAACCCTGGCCGGGCGTTTACGTGGCCGTGGAGCAGGTCGTGGGCAATGACGGACAGACACGCCAGCTGGTGGCGATGAGCCGAACCCACACGCGCCTGCGGCCGCAGACACGCCAGACGATTCTACTCAGCGTGCAGCTTGTGCTGTCGCTGCTGTGCATCGGCCTGCTTGGCTGGTGGGTTGCGCGCAGCGTGGCCAAGCCGGTCGAAGCATTGCGCGATGCGACGCATCGCATGGCGGCGGGCGAATTGTCGACGCGCGTCGGCCGGCAGGGCGGACTGGCACACGACGAAATCGCGCAGCTCGCCTACGACTTCGATGCCATGGCCGAGCGCATCGAAGCATTGGTCGCGCACGGTCGCAGCGTGCTGCAGGATCTCTCGCACGAATTGCGTTCGCCGCTCGCGCGACTGCACCTGATCCTCGACCTTGCCCGGCGCAGCAACTCGCCGGACGAGGCCGCGGGTTATTTCACGCAGGCCGAGCAGGAAATCGATCGACTCGACCGCATGACCGGCGAAATGCTCACGCTGTCACGGCTGGAAAGCGGCATTCCTGGCATGAGCCGCGAGCATCTGGATCTGGTCGATCTGGCGCACGGCTGCATGGCGCAGGCGGAGCTCGAAGCCGGCGCACGCAACATCCGCTTGCAGCTTGCGTCGAGTGGCCCGGTCGCCGTGCTCGGCAGCCCGTTGCTGCTGGAGCGTGCGCTGGACAACCTGATTGCCAACGCGATCAAGTTCAGTCCCGAAGGCGCCACCGTCGAACTCGATGTCACGGCGGATACGGAGCTCGCCAAGATCTCGGTGAGCGATCACGGTCCGGGCGTGCCGGAGGGCGAGCTGGAATTTCTGTTTCGCCCGTTCTTTCGTGGCAGCAACGCCGCGCGTGCCGATGGACACGGCATGGGCCTGGCGATCGTGCAGCGCGTGGTGCAGGTCCATGGCGGCGACATTCGCGCGATCAACGCCTCAGGCGGCGGACTCCAAGTGCAGTTGCAGTTGCCGTTGGCGCCAGCGATTACCTGAGCATCAGCGCGTCGGTCGATCTGCGTCGCGCGCGAGATGCAGGTCGTTGAACTTGCGCCGCTCGATCACCTCGATCACTTTTCCGTGGCTGTCGCGACGGAAAATCAGCAGGCTGCGTTCGTCGTCGGTGCTCGTGAAGATATCCGGCGCGATCGGGTCCAACGCGTTGAATGGACGTCCAGCCTTGCTCACGTAACCGACCACACCATCCTTCACGCTGAAAATCCACGCGCGATCCGGCGCGTAGCGATAGGTGCCCACGTAATCGGCCGGTTTCAATCCATCGACTTTCAGCTTCGGCGGCGCGGTCGGCATCGTGACGTCTTCATAGGCAGCGATTTTCCACTGGCCGCTCTGCTTCACGAAAGTCAGCAGCGATTGGTAGCGCACCACGAACTGTTGCCCGAACACGGTTTCGCGTTCGTATTCTTCCGCCTGCAGCACGACGCTGTCGCCGTACTGCGTGGCGTGCGGATCGCGCAACTCGATGCTGCCGGAAAACCCTGCGGGAAATGTCTGCAGCGAATCCACCGCGTCCTTCTTGTGCTGGATGTGACCGAATTCGTCGATGAGGATCGCGTCGTCGGTCAGCGTTTTCTGCCACACGCTCTTGTCGCCCTGCGGAATCGCATCGACCCACGCCTGCGTGATGGCGACCAGCTGGTCGCGCAACGCAGGTGTCGCTTCCGCAGCGCGTGCCGAAGCGGCATGAAGAAATCCTGCGCAGACCAGCGCCGCAGCGATTGCCGTCGTCCGCATGATGGTTTCTCCTCGAGTTGCAACCGTGATGCGGGCGAGTCTGCGCGCACTGGCGCGACCGGCAACCGTGCATGAAGTCATGTCGCGAGAAGATCCTCGAATTCCTGCGTTTCGCATCGAGCGCCGATTTGCAACACTGACAGTCGCCTCTCGAACGGATTCCCATGCGCTCCTCTTCGCTCGCCGCCGTTGGTCTCGCGCTTTGCTCGGCGCTGTTTTTCACGCTGACGTACGTGCTCAACCGCAGCCTCGTTGCGGGTGGCGGACATTGGGCATGGGCGGTGATCCTGCGCTATCTGATCACGCTGCCTCTGCTGGCGATGGTGCTGCCGTTTCAGGGCAGGCTCGGTGAATTGCCGCGCGAATTGAAACACCACGCGCGTACATGGCTCACCTGGAGCAGTGTCGGTTTCGTGCTGTTCGGCATCCCGCTGACCTGGGCGGCGAGCAGTGGACCGTCGTGGCTGATCGCCGGCAGCTTCCAGACCACCGTGCTAGCCGGTCCGCTGCTGGCGCCGCTGATCTATCGCGACGAACGCCGCACGCTCGCCTGGCGCACGCTGGCGATCGGCGTGCTGATCGTCATCGGCGTGTTCACCCTGCAATGGGGCCACGCGCACGGGCAGCTGCATGCGAACGACTGGCTGGCGATCGGCGCGGTGGTGCTTTCCGCGTTCGCGTATCCGCTGGGCAACCGCAAGGTTCTCTTGCATCTCGAACATTGCGGCTGTCGGCTCAATGCGGTGCAGCGCGTGTTCGGCATGACACTGTGCAGTTGGCCGCTGTGGCTGGTACTCGCCGTGATCGCATGGATCACCGTCGGCCCGCCGACGCTGCGCGAAGCGCTGCTCGCCGGTGGCGTGGCGTTGTCGTCCGGCACGATCGCCACCGTGATGTTTTTCCGCGCCACCGACATGGTGCGCCGCGAACCGACCGCACTTGCCGCGGTGGAAGCGATGCAGGCGGCGGAACTGTTGTTCGCCACATGGCTCGGCGTGCTGTTTCTCGGTGAGGCATGGCCAACCGGCTATGCGGCATGCGGCGCGCTGGCGATCATCATCGGCATCGCCTTGTTCGGATGGGTCAGCGGCCGCGGCGCAGGGACCAACCACGACGCAAGCGATGCACTGGAAGGTGATCGCGGCGCCTAGCCTTCGAAAGTGAAAAACAGGTACGCGACGAACAACACCAGATGCACGCCACCTTGCAGCACGTTGGTGCGGCCGCTGGAAAACGTCACCAGGCAAAGTGCCAGCGTGAGCACGAACAGCATCAGATCGGTGTGTTGCAGGCCGAGGATGATCGGGTGATGGGTGAGATGGCTGACGATCAGGATCGCCGGGATCGTCAGCCCGATCGTCGCCAGCACCGAGCCGAGAAAGATATTCACCGAACGCTGCAGATGATTGCTCGCTGCGGCACGCACCGCACCGATCGCCTCCGGCGCCGCCACGAGAATCGCCAGCGTCAGGCCCGCCAGCGCGGCCGGTGCGTGCACGGTTTCGACGACGTAATCCACCGGTACGCCGATCTGTTCGGCAAGATAGATGATCGGCACCATGTACGCGATCAGCAGCACCGTGTGGCGCAACACGCTCTTGCCTTGCGGCGCATGGGCTGCGTGCGCATTCGTCTTTTTCGGCGCGTGCGCGACCAGCTGTTCGCCTTCGACGAAATAGCCGCGATGCCGATGCGTCTGCAACAACAGGAAAGCTGCATACAGAACTACCGACACCGTGGCGAGAAACATTTCCTGCGGAAACGACATCGTTGGCCCGGAGGTCGACACGGTGAAATCCGGCATGACCAGGCACAGCACGCCCAGCGGAATGATCACGCCGAGATACGCGTTCGCGCCCTGCAGGTTGTATTGCTGTTCGCGATGACGCCAGCCGCCCATCAACAGCGAAAGCCCGACCATGCCGTTGAGGATGACCATGCTCACCGCGAACAACGTGTCGCGCGCGAGCGTCGGGTTGTTGTCTCCGTGCAGCATCACCGCCGTGATGCTCATGACCTCGATCGAGGTGATCGACAAGGTCAGGATAAGCGTGCCGTACGGTTCACCAAGTCGTTCGGCGAGACAGTCGGCGTGCTGCACGACCGCGACAGCGGAACCCAGGATGGTGAGGAACAGCCAGAAGAAAACCGTCACCAGCCACAACGGGCTGACAAAGCCGTCCATGAGGCGATGCCCGAACCAGAGAAAAAGGCCGCTGGTCAGCGCGCTGAATGCGAGAAACCATTCCTTGCGCAACAGCGTGCGTAATTGCCGATTGCCCATGATGCGTCCCCTTGGCCACGCGCCGCGACGATGCATTCGCGCGAGCCATCGCCTGATGCCACGCCGAACCATCTCCCGGCATTGATCGTAGTCCTGCGGGGCGCTCCTGCAAACTGCGTCAACGCGCGGACGGCTTGAGCATGTCCTTCACCGCGTCATAGTCGCCATCGTTGGCTGCTGGCGGAATACCGAGCAGATGCGTCATCAGCGGATAGACGTCTACATTCGGGAACGCGTCCACTTTTGCATCGACACGAAATGCAGGCCCGTGCGCCACGAACAATGCCTGCATGGCGGGGGTGCTGTTGTCGTAACCGTGCTCGCCGAGATTGGGTTTTTTCTCCGCGAGTTTCGATGCGGTGGTGATGTGCCAGCCCGCATCGGCAAGGCACAGCAATTGCGGCACGCGCGGGTTGTGGCCGTAGATGAAGCGCGCCGGCACACGTGTCTTGTCCCAGCACTGCATGTGCTGCTGCGGCCGTGCCATGGTCCGTTCGATCGCGGCGAACTTCATCATTGCGTCGGTGCTCTGGTTTTTCGGATTGAATCCCGCCAGCACGCCGGTCGCCACCATCTCGACCTCGTCCAGCGGCAGCAGTTTGTCGATGACGATGAGGTGCGATGGCGCAACTGCCGCCATGCCATGGTCGGACAGCACAATCATGTTCATGCGCTCGAACAGCCCGCGCTGTTTCAGGCCCTGCACCAGCCGAGCGATCGCTGCATCGGTCTCGCGCAGCGCATTGTTCACTTGCACCGAATCCGGTCCGAATTCGTGGCCGGCGTGATCGACCGCATCGAAATACAACGTGGTGAAATCCGGCCGTCCATCTGCCGGCCGATCGAACCACGCCAGCACCTGATCCACACGCTGGTCGGCGGTTTCCTGGATATCGAAAGGCTTCCATTCGTCCGGATGGTGACCGTGGATGTCGGCCTCGGTGCCGGGCCAGAACATCGTCGCCGTGCGCAGGCCGTGCGCATCGGCGGTCTCCCAGATCGGCGTGCCTTGCGCCCACCAGCGTCCGTCGCTCACCGCTTTGCGGTTGCCCATCGAGAAACTGCCGAGTACCGGGTCGGTCATCATGTTGTTGACCACGCCGTGGTGGTCGGGGCGCAGGCCGGTGACGATGGTGTAGTGGTTCGGAAACGTCAGCGATGGAAACGATGGCTGCATCGACGCAGCCCGCACGCCGGTGTTCGCGAGCATCGCCAGCGTCGGGCTGAGGCCGCGGTCGATATAGTCGTGGCGATAGGCGTCGATCGAAATCAGCAGCAGCGGTACGGGGCGCTTTGCATGTTCACTTGCATCGCTTGCATGGGGCACCGAAAGTTTTTGCGTGGCGCAGCCGGCGGTCAATGCTGCCGTCAAACAGAGCAGCAGGCGGAACGGGTTTTTCATGCATGAAGTCCTACAATGCGAATGCCATCCCTGCATGATCGCGCATCGACATGACCAATACACGCACAACAAAGACACGGACCACGACATCACGCACGACGACATTGCGCATCGCGTTTGCATTCGCATTGCCTGGTTCGATGCTGCTGGTGCCGCTTGCATGCAACGCGCAATCGCGCGCGCAGGCCCAGCAGAACGTGCAACAACAGCAGACGCAGAATCAGTTGCAGCAGAGCCAACAGCAACAGCAGTTGCATCAGGGCGTGTCGGATAACGCCAAGGCGCCCAACGCCAACAATCCGCAAGCGACACAGCAAAGCGACCAGGCTGATCAGGCGCGTCAGCAGCAGGAACGCGCGCAGCAGCAGAACATGGTTCGCGACGCCGACGCGGCACAGAATCAGCCGGCATCCGCGCGCAGCAGCTGAGTCATCGCGCGCGCCGGCGACTCAGGCGAACAGATCGCCGTGCGCCACGCGTTCTTCCATCGAGAGCAGAAATCGTTTTGTCGGCAGGCCGCCGCCGAAGCCGGTAAGGCTGCCGTTGCTGCCGATCACGCGATGGCAGGGGATCACGATCGGCAACGGGTTGCTGCCGTTCGCGGCACCGGCCGCGCGCACCGCTTGCGGTTGTTCGATGCGCCGCGCCAGTTCGCCGTAGCTGATGGTGACGCCGTAAGGAATGATTTCCAGCGCTCGCCACACGGCCATTTGAAAGGGCGTGCCCAGCGGATGCAACGGCAGATCGAACACCCGCCGCGCGCCCGCGAAATATTCGTCCAGCTGCGTGCGCGCCAACGCGAGTGCTTTCGGCGAGTGCACCCAGTTGGGGGATGGCTTCTGCGGGCGACGCGCAGTCTCGAACCACACGCAGCGCAGTCCTTCGTGATCTGCAGCAAGCAGCAGCTGGCCGATCGGCGTCTGCATGATGTCGTAGTGAATTGTTTCGTTGCTCATCGCGTACTCGCTTTCTTCTTCGCCGCAGTCGCAGGCGCGACATCGCCGGCGGCACGCCACAGGTGCATCACGGCATAGGCGCGCCACGGGCGCCACGCTTCGGCCAGTTCCTTCAATGCCCGCGTGCTGAGCTCAGGCGCGTTGCCGGCAGCGACGCGGCGCAGAATCAGGTCCGCGGCGGGGAATGCATCCGGATGACTGAGTGCGCGCATCGCCATGTAATGCGCGGTCCACTCGCCGATGCCGGGCAGGGCGACCCAGCGCTCGACGAATTCCTCCAGCGATTGCTCCGCGCGAAAGTCGACGCGACCATCGAGCAGCGCGCTGGCAATGCCGCGAATCGTCGCGGCGCGCGCCGTGGTCACGCCGATCTCGCGCAGGTCGGCATCGACGAGTTGCGCTGGCGTGGGAAACAGCCGGTCGAGTCCTGGTGCCATCGGCACGGCCAGCGGTTTGCCGTAACGATGCACGATGCGCGTCGCCAGCGTGCGGGCGGCAGCCACGCTCACCTGTTGCCCAAGTACGGCGCGCACCGCGACTTCGAAACCATCCCAGCCGCCCGGCAGGCGCAGGCCCGGACGCTTGCGCAGCATCGGCTTCAGCACGCCACCGATGCCGAGCGTGGCGGTGATCACTTGCGGATCGGCATCGAGATCGAACATGCGCCGCAGTCGCGTCACTATCGGAAGCAGTTGTGCGGGTTGCGGGCTGTGCAGCTCGAGTTTCAGCGCGTGCTCGCCATTCGGCCATGCGCTCAGACGCAGCCAGCCCGGCGCATCCGCCGGCCCGCATACGCGCATGTAACTTTGCTCGTCGACCCATTCCACGCCGGGCAGCGAACGCCCGCGAAGAAACGCGAGGATCGCCTCGAAATCGTAGGGCGGCCGATAGCCGAGCCGCAGCACCAGCGCGTCGCCGATGGTCGCGCGCGGATGCCGGCGAAGTTCGCGCGGCTGGATGCGGTTCGCCTGCGCGAACGCGGCGTTGAACCGGCGCAGGCTGCCGAAGCCGGACGCAAGCGCGACTTCGGTCACCGGCATCGCGGTTTCCGTGAGCAGTTGTTTCGCGAACAGCAGGCGACGCGTCGTATGGACGTCCATCGGTGGTGCACCGAGATGTTCGACGAACAATCGGCGCAGCTGCCGCGCACCGATTGTCACGCGCGCTGCCAGTTCTTCCAGCGAATGATCGGCGAGGAAACCTGCGTCGATCAGTTTGAGTGCACGCGCTACCACGTGCTCGCCGCGCTGCCAGATCGCATTGCCCGGCGCGAGTTCGGGCCGGCAGCGCAGACACGGCCGGAATCCTGCCGCTTCCGCTGCGGCGGCGCTGGTGTAGTAGCGAATGTTCTGCGATTTCGGCGAGGGTGCGGGGCACACCGGCCGACAATAAATGCGCGTGCTGGTGACGGCGGTAAAGAACAATCCGTCGAAGCGCGCATCGCGACTGCGACGCGCCTGCTCGCAGATCTTGAAATCGGGAAGGGTCGTGTTGAAGGTCTCGGACATGCACGCAGGCTAGCACTGCGCATACGCCATGACTCGCCGTTTTCGGACATCAATGTGAGGAGCGAATCCGGCCATCGAATGCCAGCGACTGCGTAGACGTTTCGCCACGCCTGCATGCCAAGCGAATGCACGACGCGCTGTGGAATGTGCTCGCGATACAGACTCAGGGTTGCAACTTCAGGATTCGCTGGTCTGCGGCGGCCGGATGGACGAAACATTCGCTCGCGGAAGCAGGGTCGCCGATGCAAGCATCACCGCCTGCCGGAGCTCACCGATGTCGTACGGCTTGGACACGCACGGCGCGCACGCATAACGCGCATCGATATCCCTGCGTGTCAGCGCCGTGGCGATGATGAAAGGAATGCCTCGTTGCATCAGCCGATCGAGAATCGGATACGCCGCCATGCCGCGAAGGTCGAGATCCACCACAGCCAGGTCGCAGCTCTCATCGAGCGCAGCTTCCATCGCCTGGTCGAACGATCCGATGCAAGGTCCCGCTTTGCAGCCCAACCGGGTCAACACATCGGCAAGCGTGCCCGCGAGGAGAAAATCATCCTCGATCACCATCACCCGGATGGCTGTGCTGTGCATGGTGGAACCCCCTGACGATCCGGTCGCTCTTGCTTCCTGTTGCAGCGAGCATACGCAGGCATGTTATGTGGCGCCAGACAAGATTGGCGATCGCCATGAAAAGCTGCAGTAATACGCCGTAGCGGGCCTCAAGCGGCCCGAAGATGCTCGAGCGCGGTGAGCAGTGTCTTCAGTCGGAAGGGTTTTTCGAGCACCGTGAGATGGTCGTATGCCGTGGGTAGCTGGCTCGGCGCGTAGCCGGTCAGCACGCAAACCGGGATGCGGTTTTCCTTCAGCGCAGGAATCAGCGCCTCGGTAGTGGTGGTGGCAAGCCGGTAGTCGATCACGGCCATATCGGGGCAGGGCGAGTTCTCCAACAGTGCCAATGCTGCGTCTACCGTGGCCACCGGCCCGAGAATGCGATAGCCCTTCGCTTCCAGCGCCATCTCGAGTGAGGCGGCGATCAGCAGCTCGTCCTCGACAACCATCACAAGGGGCCCATCTGGCGGCTTACTGTTCATCAGCTATTTTCGTTTCACTCTTCTGAAGTCGGGGAACCCGCAACGTCAGCTGCAATCCTTCCGCAGCGTAGGTGATGTCGCTGTGACCATTGAGTTCATAGGCGAGCTGTCGGTCCACCAGCAGCGTGCCGAATCCACGATGTGACGGTGGCCCCACGGGTGGCCCCCCTGTTTCACTCCAGTGAATCTCCATCGTTTTTGCCGAATCATCGATGCACGCCCATGTGATGTTGATGTGTCCGTCCTGATTGGACAGCGCACCGTATTTCAATGCATTCGTGGCCAGCTCGTGGATAACCATGCCCAGTGCCAATGCTTCGCGCGGATGAAGTTTCAGCGGAGGTCCGTCGAGGGAATAACGCGTCGATCCGGCGATCACTCCCAGTTCTTCCTTCAGCAGCCCGCGGAACGACATGTAGGACCAGTCGGTTTCCGTCAGCAGCTTGTACGTCCGCGCCATGGCGTGCAGGCGATTGAGGAACGCATCGAACGCTTCGGCCTCCACATGATCGGCAAGCGTCTGGCTGGCCATGGCGCTCACCACCGCCAGCATGTTGCGCACGCGATGGTTGAGTTCGCCGATCATCGTCTTGTGCCGCGCATCTGCGCTGATCAACGCGGTGACCTCGACGAAAGTCATCACCACGCCGCCGGTTTCTTCCGCCTCACCCGCATAAGGCAGGATGCACATCAGGTAATGCTTCTGCCCGTCGCGACGGCTTACCGCGATTTCCATGGCCGTGCGCCGTACCAGTGTGTTCTCCAGGTTCTGGCGCAAGTCGATCGCATCGAGTTGATGCGCCAGGTCGGTGATGAGCCGCCCGCGATCCGACGGAATCAGAGTGAACAATTCGGTGGCCGCCTGCGTGTAGCTGCGGATGCCCAGGTCGCGGTCGAGGAAGATCGTCGCGATGCCGGTGTTTTCGAGCAGCCCCTGCAGATCCGCGTTGGCCTGGTCCAGCGCCTCCACGTTATGCGTCATCTCGCTATTGACCGTCTGCAGCTCCTCGTTGACGGATTGCAGTTCTTCCTTCGAGGTTTCGAGTTCTTCGTTGGAGGATTGCAGCTCCTCGTTGAGCGACATCAGCTCTTCATTGGCAACGCGCAATTCCTCGATCGCCGTTTCGAATTCCTCGTAGGTCGATTGCAATTGCTCGCGTGTGTCGCGCAGTTCGCGATCCAGATGCTCCACTGTCTGGATGTCGGCCGGTTGCGAAACCAAGGGCAGCTTGGGGGCCACGCCGTGGTCGTTGAATACTACGAGGTACAACGGCGTTTCGCCGTCGTCGAACGGTTCGATGGTCACCTGCACACGATGCGGAACGTCATCGCGCGGCATGACGACTTCGGGCAGTTCCACTTTCAGCTGCGTGTTCACTACCTCCTGCAGCGCGTGGCGTAAACCAAGGCGAAGCTCCTTGCGCGCGTTGGATAGCAGGTGCCGACTCGGCGCACCGGAAGGAAACTCCAGGTAATTGCCGGTACGCGCGGAGTAGAACAATGCATCGCTGCGACCATTCACCAACACGTAGGGCGGCGTATGCGCCTGCAGCATGCGCGCCTCGATCTGTCGGCGCATCGCGTTGCTCGACGACGCCGCGACGCTCGCTTCGAACGAACGTGTGATGGCCGGCTTGCCACTCTTCGTCAGCAGCGGCAGCGACAGCCCGGCGGTGACATTGGGAAGCCGCTGGTAGATGCGGTGTTCCTTGCTCACCGGCGTGAACAACGTGCCGTGGCGCGACGCGCCCTCGGCGATGCCGACAAACAGGAAGCCATCCGGTCGCAATGCGTAATGCAGGATCGGCAGGATGCGATCCTGGAATTCCGGCCCGAGATAAATCAGCAGGTTCCGGCAGGACACCAGGTCGATGCGTGAGAACGGCGGATCGCGCAACGCGTTATGCGGCGAAAACGTGCAGATGTCGCGCAACCTTTTCCGCACGGTGAAATGGCCACGGTCCTCGTCGAAAAACCGTTTGCGGCGTTCGTCGGATACATCTTCCAGCAGCACGGAGGGATAGCGCGCCTTGCGCGCGATGCTCAACGCGTGTTCGTCGATATCGGTCGCGAAAATGCGTACCTCCGGCGCGTTGCCGCCGAGCTTGTCCAGGCATTCCAGCAGCAGGATGCCGAGTGAATAGGCTTCTTCGCCGGTGGCACAGCCGGGTACCCACACGCGAATTTCGGCCTGTGAATCCTTGCCCTTGAACAACGCCGGCATGACCTGCTGTTCAAGCAACGCGAACGCGGCGATGTCGCGGAAGAAGCTGGTCACGCTGATCAGCAGATCGCGGAACAGCATGGTCACTTCCCCGGGCGTGTGCCGCAGGCGTTCCAGGTACTTGTCCATCGTCGCCAGCTGCAACACGTGCATGCGGCGGTACATGCGGCGGTAGAAGGTACTTGGCTTGTAGCCGCTGAAGTCGTGCCCGGTCTGTGTGAGTAGGAGGGCGCAGATCGCCAGGCGCGATTCCTCTCGATGCCTGGCCACTTCGTCGTGCTGTTTCTGCCCGGCATCGTTGGTTGCGAGGATCATTTCGGCGATGCGCGCGGGGATTTTCTCCACCGGCAATTGCAGGTCGATCACGCCTGCGGCGATCGCGCTTCGCGGCATGCCGGAAAAAAGCGGCGTCGAACCATCTTCGCCTTGCGCGATGGTCAGGCCGCCACGCTCCTTGATCGCCTTCAGGCCCAATGCGCCATCTGCACCCGTGCCGGACAGCACCACGCCGATAGCGTGTTCGCCGTACGCCTCGGCCATCGAGTTGAACATCCGGTCGATCACCGTCGGCACGCGTTCCATCGGGTTGATCGGCGCGATGTCCAGCATCCCGTTCTGCACGGTCATCACCTGACCGGGCGGAATCACGTAGATCGTCCGTTCTTCGACGGGCATGCCGTTTTCCGCGAGCAACAGACGCATGCCGGTATGACGGGAAAGGATCTCCGGCAGGTGGCTGGGTCGTTCCCGCGCCAGGTGCATCGCTACCAGATATGCCGCGCGCGGCTGCTCGGTTTCATGATCGAAAAACGCGCTCAGCGCTTCCACGCCCCCTGCGGATGCGCCAATGCCCACGACCGTCACCGCCGGCTGATTTGATAGTTCCGACTGCGTCATGAACACCCTTGGGTTGTGTCACCGCCGCCTGGACCGTGAGCCTAGCCAACAACTATCCGCCACGGATTGTACACATGGCGAGAAAACCCGCGACGGCGCGCTCACGCCTGGAAACAGCTGCGGTAATTGCCCCTATGCAACCGGAAAGGCCGGCGAAACGCCGACCCGATACTATCCGCGCGGCAACCGCTAAACTTTCATACCTATGCGCACCCCGGGACCGCCACCAACTTCCACACGAACGGTCGACGACGACATCCGTGCGGTGTCGCGCATCGATGCCGTGCCGACGATCCTGCAGACGGTCGCGCACACCACCGGCATGCGTTTCACCGCCGTCGCGCGCGTTACCGACACGCACTGGACCGCCTGCGCCGTTTACGACCATATCGATTTCGGCCTGGGCGTCGGCAGCGAACTGGTGCTCGAATCCACCATCTGCAACGAAATACGCCAGCACCACCAGGCGGTGGTGTTCAACCAAGCCAGCAAGCATCCGTATTTCTCCACCCATCACACGCCGAAAATGTACGGTTTCGAGAGCTACGTCTCGATCCCGATCTTTCTCGCCAACGGCGATTTCTTCGGCACGCTGTGCGCCATCGATCCGCTGCCGGCCAAGCTCGATGATCCCAATATCGTCAGGACGCTGGAGTTGTTCGCGCAGCTGATCGGCGCCGAGCTCGATGCGCAGGACCGTATGGAAATCAGCGCGAACGCATTGCTTGATGCACAGCAAACGGCCAAGTTGCGCGAGCAGTTCATCGCCGTGCTCGGCCACGATCTGCGCAACCCGCTGATGGCGATCCAGGCGGGTGCCGAAGCCTTGCAGTTGAAAGTCTCTGACGAACGGTCACTGACCATCCTGCAGCACATGCTCCGCAGTGGCGACCGCATGGGCGGCCTCATCAACGACATCCTCGATTTCGCGCGGGGCCGCTTGGGTAGTGGCATTCCCGTGGTGCTTGAAACACAACATGATCTGGCCGATCAGCTGCGCAATGTCATCGCCGAAGTGCAGCAGGCCAACCCGGGCCGGGCCGTGGACGCCGCCATTGCCATCGACATGCCCGTCGCGTGCGACCCGGGCCGGCTTGCGCAGTTGCTGGTCAACCTCCTTTCCAACGCGCTCACGCACGGCGCCGACGATCAACCCGTGCTCGTTGTCGCCCGTAGCGACAACACCACGTTCGAACTCACCGTCGTCAACGGTGGCCAGCCGATTGCTGCCGACAAGCTCGATCGCCTGTTCGAGCCGTTCACCCGCGGTGACGAGCAACTGCCTTCCGGCCTCGGCCTGGGTCTGTATATCTCGATGGAAATCGCCAAGGCACATGGCGGCACGTTGCAGGTCTCGTCGACCGAAGCGGAAACCTGCTTTGTGTTTCGCATGCCGGTGCAAGGCATGCAACGGCAGCACCACGAAAGTCGTGAAGAGCGCGCGCTGAATCGCTGAATTCCGCCAGCGTCGCTCACCGCTTCAACGCAACAGTGAATCCTCCGAATCGTCCGGCGGCTCGTCGATCAAACCCAGTTCTTCGCCGAGTTCCGGCACGCGCTCGCCGTGCGCCATGCTCGAGAAAACACCGTCGCGACGAATCAGTCCGTGGTACAGCGCAGCGCCCATGTGCGCGAGAAACGTCAGCAGCAACGCTGCGGCAAACCACGCATGCATGTGACGCAGCACCGCGAACGCGGTCGGGCTCACCGGAAAGATCGGCGGCAATCGCAGCGTGTCGCTCAGCATCACCGGATAACCGCCGGCCGAAAGCATTGCCCAGCCGATCAGCGGCATCGCCACCATCAGGATGTACAGCAGCCAGTGCGACGCAAGCGCCGCCAGCTTCTGCAACGCAGGCAGGTCGGCGGGCAACGGCGGCGGCGGATTTCGCACGCGCACCACGATGCGCACGATCGCCAGTATCAATATCGCAATGCCCAGCGGCTTGTGGATGCGCAGCAACAGATCGTGTCGCTCCGACACCGACGCCACCATGCCCACGCCGATGAAAAGCATCGACACGATCAGGATCGCCATCAGCCAGTGCAGCGTGCGCGCCGCGCGCGTGAAATGCGGGATCTGCGAACTCATGGCGTGCCCTCCGGTTTTGCATGCGCCGCGGCGGTGCCGGGCAGGTGGGCTTCCTCGCTGGTGCGGCGCAGGTACGAATCGGCATACGCGGCAGAACGCGCCGGCAGCAAGGGATCGTCCGACGCCTCGATGCCTGCGGGCAGCACCAGCGGGTCGTAATTGATGTCGCGGCATGGGCCGCTGTCCTGCGGTTCGGCGCGATCGATCACCAGCGTGCCGGCCTCGATCGTCTTGCGTGTCGCCGGCCACACCTTCGTCGCGTCGTTGGTCGGGTCGCTTGCGTCGGCCAGCGTCAACTGCAAGGTCCAGCGCAAGGGCGACTGGCGCAACCGCTGCGTGAGATCGGCGGCGAGATAATCCGCGTCGCCGGCCTTGCCCGTGTCGACAGTCGCATCGCTGGCCTGCGGCACCATGCGCCAGCGCACCGGCTGGCGCAGGCCGTTCGCATCCACCAGCACGAACGCGTTGAGGCTGTCGTAATACTCGGTGGCAAAACTTGCCGATGGCTTCGCCGTTTTCACCCACGCGAGAAACGCGGCGGTTTCCGGATGCGACGCGAAAAACGCGCCGATCTTTGCGGCATCCGGTTTGCCCGTCGCGGGGTCCGGCTGCTGCGCCTGCAGCTGTTCGAAAAACGCCTGTGGCGTCGCCACCGGAAACACCGGCATCGAGTTCATGCCCGTGCGCCACTGCTGTCCGTTCGCCAATGCAAACCGCAACGCCATGCTGCGTATCGGCACGCTGCCATCGGGCGCATACGGGTTGCTGCCCGGTATCGCAAAACGCCCGACCACCGGCGTGCGGCCTTGCGCAAACACCTTCGCGATGGACAACGGCTGCGCCTGTCCATTGCTGTCGAAATAGCCGCCCACGCAAACACCCTTCGCGTGATTGCGACGAAATCCGGGAAACGTCCCCGCGTCTTTCTGAAACTGATCCACCAGTTTTTTCGGCGTCAGCCGCTGCGGCGACAACCAGCCACCGACATAGGCGAAAGCCGCGACTGTCATGGCCAGCACGGCGATGATCACTACCCACAAAACAATCGGTCGTGATCGACCTTCGCGTATCGATGGTTCTGGCATGGTTGGCTCCTGGGCAATCGAGTAGTGGCGTGCAGCGACGAGTTCGTGTCGACATCCATGCCGCGAATCTTTCGTCCCCCCCCGTGACCCGAGGTTACACGCGTTGCCTAAAGCTTTCGTGATGCGGGGCGCATGATCAGTCGCACGACTGACAAGCGTTGCTATGCGGTGCTACTGTCGCGCCCATCGTGCTTTTGGGGGAGCAGGTTATGACGTCGCATGGACGCGTGGTTCTGATCACGGGCCTGGTTATCCTGGGTATCGTCGGGTGCTGCTGGATCGTCTCCGACATCGCATGGCGAACCTCCCAGGCAACGCACGTCGCGCAGGCGCAACGCGCCGGGCAAGCCGCTCGTTCATGGCCTCCACCTCGGCCTGCATTCACCCCCGACGAGGTGCGTGCCTTTCTCGCCAAGGTCAGGAGCGCCGAGGCCATCGCCGATCCGTTGCAGCGGTGCGTCAGTTATCCCGATCCGCCACGCAGTCACTGGTCACCGGAATCGGCAAAGGCGTATTGCCTTTATTACCTGCAACAAACCATCACATTCGACGAGGCTGAAAAACTCATCGAGCACGGGCAGGCTGCCGAGCTGGATCGCCGACTTGCACAGGAGCTGCAGGCGCAACTCACTCGCCCGGACTCGCACGGCTTGCTTGACCACACGTATTTCGCCTCGTTCAACGATGGCTCGTTCGACGTGCGTGAGACACTGGACGCATGGAAGCGCGCATCGCCCTCCAGCGCCTTTGCCTTCGCCGCAAGTGGTTCGGCCTATGTGGCGATGGCTTCCAAAGCGCGCGGTGGCGCCTACATAAACGAAACGCCACAAAGCAACATCGACGCCATGGACCGCCTGCTGCAACAGGCCGATACCGACCTGCAGCGCGCAGCCAAACTCGACCCCAAGGTCACGCCCACCTACGTCGCCATGATCAACGCCGGTTCGATGAGCCTGGGCGGCGATTACCTCCGGCGCGCCGCACAAGCCGGCCTGGCCGCGGCACCCGACAACTACGCCATCTACGGCACCCTCAGTGGCGCGACAGAGCCACGATGGGGTGGTTCGCTCGCCGCCATGGATCACATGGCCAGGCAGGCGCAGGCGTACGTGAAACAGAATCCGCTGCTGGCGATCCTGCTTTCCGCCGAGCCGGCTTATCGTTATGACGTGTGCAACTGCCGGTCTTCGGCCGACTGGTCCATGTTCCCCACGGTATTCGACAACGTCTCCAGCGTGTCGTTGCTGTCCTATGCCGGTGGCGCGGCCAGCGAGCAGAACCACTTCGACCTCGCAGCGATCTATCTGTCCGAAGTGTTGCGCTTTCAGCCCGGCGCCGAAGGCGCGCGCCGGCAGCGTGACGTCAGTTTGCCCGCCTTTGGCGAAACCGCCATGGCGCTGGACGATGCCAGTCGCCTCATCGCCGCCGACCCGTTGCCGTCTCGCAATTTTCGGGCGCGCGCCGATATCTATATGTCGATGGGGAAAGTTGCGCTTGCCGAAAAGGATCTCGAGCAGGCACTGGCGATCGACCCGGACGACATCGATGTGCTCGTGCCGCTGGGCGACCTCTATGCCAACCAGACGTACGAGTGGGACAAGGCCTGGCATATCGCCGATCGCATCATCCAGAAATATCCAAACAGCCCCGCTGGATGGATGACGCGGGCGACCATCCAGGAAAACCAGCCGCGCGCGGGCCTGGCCGACACCCTGCAGCACGTCGTCGAACATTTTGGCCATGACCCTTCCATGCAATGGCAGATCAACCGTATGCGCGAAGTGCTCGCGAGGGGGCCGAGAAGCGCGCCGAGTTTCCGGGCGTCGAAAAATCACTAGGCCTGCGGTCGATCCGAGCCGCTGCGGCAAGCGTCCGGCGTCCGTTTTTTGCCTCGCCTATACTCGATCGTCTGTCCCGTCCAAGAGCCTCGACGCATGAACGCACCCACCCGCATCGACACCACCCGCACCATTCGCGCGCCGCGCGGCACCGAGCTTTCCTGCAAGAGCTGGCTCAGCGAGGCGCCGTTCCGCATGTTGCAGAACAACCTCGATCCCGAGGTGGCGGAGAATCCGGCGGAGTTGGTGGTGTATGGCGGCATCGGTCGTGCCGCGCGCAACTGGGAGTGCTTCGACGCGATCCTGCTTGCGCTGCGTGAACTCAACGACGACGAAACCCTGCTGGTGCAGTCCGGCAAACCGGTCGGCGTGTTCCGCACGCATGCGGATGCGCCGCGCGTACTTATCGCCAACTCCAACCTCGTGCCGCACTGGGCCACCTGGGAGCACTTCAACGAGCTCGATAAGAAAGGCCTGATGATGTACGGCCAGATGACCGCCGGCTCGTGGATCTACATCGGCTCGCAGGGCATCATCCAGGGCACCTACGAAACCTTCGTCGAGATGGGCCGCCAGCATTACGGCGGCAATCTCAAAGGGAAGTGGCTGCTCACCGCCGGGCTCGGCGGCATGGGCGCGGCGCAGCCGCTGGCCGCATCGCTGGCCGGCATGTGCAGTCTCAATATCGAATGCCAGCAGAGCCGCATCGATTTCCGCCTCAAGACCCGTTACGTCGATGAGCAAGCCAGCAACCTCGACGACGCACTCGCGCGCATCGCCAAGTACACGAAAGCCGGCGAAGCGAAGTCCATCGCGCTGCTCGGTAACGCCGCCGACATTCTGCCCGAGCTGGTCAAGCGCGGCGTGCGTCCCGATGCCGTTACCGACCAGACCAGCGCGCACGATCCGGTCAACGGCTACCTGCCGCAGGGCTGGACGGTGGAGCAGTGGTTCGAGCGTCGGAAGAGCGATCCCAACGGCACGCGCGATGCCGCCAAGCAGTCCATGAAAAAGCACGTCGACGCCATGCTCGCGTTCCACGCGCAAGGCATCCCCACCTTCGACTACGGCAACAACATCCGCCAGATGGCGAAAGACGTCGGCTGCGAGAACGCCTTCGCGTTCCCTGGCTTCGTGCCCGCGTACGTGCGCCCGCTGTTCTGCCGCGGCGTCGGCCCGTTCCGCTGGGTCGCGCTGAGCGGCGATCCGGAAGACATCTACAAGACCGACCAGAAAGTGAAGGAACTGATCCCCGACGACGCGCACCTGCACAACTGGCTCGACATGGCCAAGGAGCGCATCAGCTTCCAGGGCCTGCCCGCACGCATCTGCTGGGTCGGCCTCGGGCTGCGCGACAAGCTCGGCCTCGCCTTCAACGAGATGGTGCGCAACGGCGAGTTGAAAGCGCCCGTCGTCATCGGCCGCGACCACCTCGACTCCGGCAGCGTCGCCTCACCCAACCGCGAAACCGAATCCATGAAAGACGGCAGCGACGCCGTCAGCGACTGGCCGCTGCTCAACGCGATGTTGAATGTTGCAGGTGGCGCCACCTGGGTTTCCCTGCATCATGGCGGCGGCGTGGGCATGGGCTATTCGCAACACTCAGGCGTCGTGATCGTGTGCGACGGCACGGCCGAGGCGGACAAGCGTATTGCGCGCGTGTTGTGGAACGATCCGGGCACCGGCGTGATGCGGCATGCGGATGCGGGGTATGAGATTGCGGTGGAGTGTGCGAAGGAGTTGGGGTTGAAGTTGCCGATGGTTTGAGGATGCTTCGATAGCACACTTGAGCGTGCACTACCTCAATCGAGGTTTTGGAAGAGTAGAGTCATCTTCAAAAACCACATGTGCGAGACAGTGAGGGTAAGAACAAAATGGATGCTGAGTTCCACTATCCGCCGGATGTCTTCGATTTACTAATTGAGACCATTTCGCGCTTAAGTCGGGGCAAAAAAGGTGTCGTTCTGTTTCTTCAAGGCGCTGGAGTTGCGCATGACGACCTTGCTGAGGTCAACGAAATCGTTCGTACTAACCCCAAGTCTATTACTAAGTTTGAAATCGTACGTAAGGTACTTACGAAGGTAAATGCGCGTGGAGACAGTGGCCTTCGCCCGCGCCGCGAGATCATAAAGCGCGTCACTGAATTTGAAAGTTTTGATACCTGTTGGCCAGAGGATCGGCTCGAAGCGAAAGGACTCGTGGCCAGTGTTCGTGAAGCGGTAAATGCCAAAGACTCGTTCACGAGGATGAAGCGAGAGCGCGATGTGGAGCGCGAGCAAGTGCTTTCTCGTCAACGGCGTGAGCAGGTGGCTGCTGCCCTTAAACGAGCAAACATCGAAGACGTAAGCAGGCGGCTATTCGCCTTGTTTTCAATGGACAAAGAACCTCAAGAGCGGGGTAGGCTGCTCGAAGCCGTGCTAAACGACCTCTTCAAAGTCTATGGCATCCTTGTTCGTGAGGATTTTCGCAGGAGGGAGCCGGATAGTGGCGTAGTTCTTGAACAGATTGATGGTGTAATTGAACTCGACGGCACGATTCATCTTGTTGAAATGAAGTGGCTAAATTCACCTGTAGGAATGGGGGAGTTTTCACCGCATCTCAGTCGACTATTTATGCGTGCTAACGCACACGGAATTTTCATTGCCACAAATGGATACACGCAGCCGGTCATCACCGAATGCGCGAACGCGCTAAGTCTTAAGACTATGTTTCTGTGTTCGTTGCAAGAGTTTGTGTTGCTGCTTCAGCGACAGGGTGATCTTGTGGAATTTCTCAAGGAAAAGTCTCGCGCCGCCATTGTTGATAAGAAGCCATACTTGGAAATTCTCGGCTAACTTGAGGGGACAGATATGCGCGGATACCTACCCGTCTTTGCAGCTGTGATCGGACTGGCCGGGTGCGGAGGCAAGGTTCAATCGCCGGGCCCGATTATTGGAGCGGGGACATTGAAGTGCTTGGAATGGACGCAAGCCCGCTCGACCTACGATTCTTCAAGGGACAGCGCGTTGCTCGTTGGCATGGCGACAAGTTGGCTCACGGGTGATGTTTCCGGCCGCTCGCAGGGGATGGAGCACGAAGACCTAACCATCGCGACACTACAAAAGCGCCTCGACGCTCAGTGCCAGCGGAGTCCTTCAGTGACGATTGCTGAGGGTGCTGACTCATTGATTCACGAACTAGACATGGATCGTCAGTAGCAACCAGAACGTCTACATCGGAGCTGAATAAAGGTCAGGTTCATTTAATTCGGCTTGATAAATGAATCTGACCCCTTTGTTCACTGATCCAACTTCTTCAAAAACTGATGTACGTCGTAGTTGAATCCGCTAAGGATGTCTGCGACTCGAATGAGTCGCTAGGAGCCCAGCAATGGATAAGCACGTTGCCATCATTGGAACCGCACAGTTGTCACAGGTCAATCCGAGCCTTAAGAACCCTGTCGAATACCGCAAAAGCGGGCTGAGCCTCAACCATATCATCGGTTGTCCTTTGGATTGCAGCTACTGCGTAAGGCACTTGTTCGGTAATTTCGATCAGCGTAAGCCTCTAGCGTTGATGACTGACGAGCAAGCTTTTGAGCAGCTGATCTCACATCGCTACTTCCAGCCTCACATCACACCAATTCAGTTGTTCAATCGGGCAACCGATCCGATGCTTCCTGAGGTGAAAAATCATACTCATAAGATATTGCGATTGCTGGATCAATCCGGACTGACCAACAACGTCCTCGTCATTACCCGCTGGCGCGTGACGCCAGAGGACTGCGTGCGATTCAATGCCTTGAGCAATATCAAGCTGACCATATTGGTAACGTACTCGGGCATCGACGACCCTGAGGTCGAGCCGATCAAGTCATCAATTGCTGCCAGCAGTCTAGGCGTCCTGTTCAAGCATGCGCAGCGGTACAGGACGTTGCTTTATTGGCGACCTATCGTTCCAGGACTCAATGACTCGGTGCAGCACATTGATCGGGCGGCGCAATTAGCGAGACACGCTCACGCGACGGTTTTTAGCGGATTGTTCTATCGTAAAGAGATTGCGCAGTATTACCAAAGCCAGGGTATTCCCGAACCCTATAGCTCGACCGCGAGGCGCAAGCTTCTGCCGCTGGAGGACGAAAAGCGGTTGATCAGGATTTACCAAACGCACACCTCGAGCGCTCCCATCTTTCGCAAGACATCCTGTGGTGTGGCCTATGCTCACCAACAACCCGATTACAATGGTCATTTCGGCATCACGGAAATCTGTGACATTTGCCCGTCCACGCAGTTCTCGACGTGCAAAGCCGCTTGGAAAAAACCTGATGACGCGCTTCTTAGCAGCTTGTGCAAGAGCCTAGGAGTCCAGGGTGAGCCCGTGATTACAGATCGTTCCATCGTTGTTCGCGGCCTGGATGAACAGCGGCGATATTTCCTACAGCACACGCTTGGATATCAAGTACATGATATCGACAAGCCGCATCACTATGAGCGCCATGGCCGCTCGGAAGCTGAGAGGAATACCTGATGATGGAAATGAAGTTTCAGTGGCCATCCGAGCCCATCGTAATCGTCGACGTCGAAGGCAATGGCCATTCTCCGCCTGATCTTGTGGAACTTGCCATTTCCTCATTTCCAATTGTCGAGGGCATTGGTCCATCGAGTTGGCTCATCAAGCCTCCCAACCCGATTACCTGGCAAGCGAAACAAGTGCATGGCATCGGTAATTCGGATATAAAAAGCTCCCCTACTTGGAATGAGATAGAAGGCGATGTAGAACGGCGTTTACGAGGTAAATGGTTTGTCGCCCACAACGCCTCCGTGGACTATGGCGTGATCAAACGCCATCTACCGGAATGGGTTCCCATCGGCGTGATAGACACATTGAAGCTTGCTCGTCATGTTTATCCAAATGCTCAGAGCCATGGCCTCTCGGCACTGCTGGCTTTGACTGGCTTGGAAACAGAGGTGTCAGGTGAGCTGCACCGTGCCGGTGAGGATTCTCGGGTGACGGCACTCCTCCTAGGCCGCCTGATCACAGACTCGCTTTGCAAGAGCTGGATCGAGATATGCAAGATCGCCCAGCTCAAAACGCAAATACAAAAAAAGCCAGTTGCGCCGGATCAAGGGGACCTATGGTGAGCGCCATTGTTATCGGTGTGGCCGGCACTCATTCGACCGGCAAGTCCACGTTCTGTCGTGACCTGAAAGCTTGCATTGAGTTGAAGGGTATTCGCGTGGTGACCATTCCGTCCTTCGGCGCGCGCGCGGTTCTGGAAAAAATTCCAGTGTTAACCCACCATACCTACGATTCCACGATGTGGTTTATTGAAAGAACGCTTGAAGCGGAACAAGCAGCTCGCGCCAATGCTGAGGTCGTGCTTGTCGATCGTCCTGTCATCGATGCGGTGGCTTACTGGAACGCGGCCCTTGCGTATCGAGGCGCCAGCGCCGTTGCGTGTGAGGCGAAAGCGGTAAACGAGCTCATGCTCAACCACTGCTCAAACTGCGCGACTGTTATTGCTACAAAGCTTGATACGTCCGTCGTTCTTGGCCCTGGGCGAGACATTGACGCCGTCTTCAGGGAATTGGTGGACTCGCACTTGCACGAGCTTCTCGGCCGCTATTCGATTCATCACCGGGTGCTTGCTCCAGCGGTGCGAGAAGTGCTTCTCGGAGAGCTCACCGCTGAGCTATCGAGTTAATTCAATCGTCCCGGGTTCCGCGAAAAAGGGGACGGAGGCTGAGGTTTCCCCACGAATCTCCTCGCTCAATCAAAACGTTGCGTGCGTTCTGAAGGAACAGTGCGCGCATGATGCGGTCATTCCTCACGGGTTACGAAGCCAGAGGAGACCACACCATGCGCGTGACCAAAGTATTGCAAAAACGAAATAGGGGTCAGAGTGCGCTTTTCAGTCGGTCGGCATTTTGCGGGGTCGCCCGATCCTGAGTGGTCCGACCGAGCGCGCCAGCTGGGCTTCGATGTCGGAACGAAAGCGATCTGAGCCAAGCGCATGTTGGCGTTGAAAAACAGGGTCAGTGCGCCTTTCACTCGTTCGAAAGTTGTAGGGGCCGCCCGAACAGGTTTGCCGCGCCCATACTGACGCCGCATTGAAGATCGCAACTCGGGGGGTGATCCATGAGCCGACTCCTCAACGAGGTCGATGCGGCCATTGCCCGCATGCCTTGGAGTGAAGACGAGAAATCGCAGGTGCGCAGGCGCGCACGACGGTATGACCACGCATGCGGCTGCGGCTTCGGTGGTGCGTTTCTTGTGCTTGCGATCCTGGCCTGCTTGGCCCGCCTCGTTTTGGCCGATCCTTTCTCCTGGAGCCTGATCCCCCTTGGTGTGATCGGCGTTTTCTGCGCCGGGCTCGCGGGCAAGGCGATCGGAGTCGGCTGGGCGAAGGTGAGGCTGCTGTTCCTGCACCGTTCGCTGATTCGCCTCATGCCGGCATCAAGGGGAGTGCTTCCATGACAACTTGCACGAAATGGGTCACCAAGGCCGTTATTACCTGCAAGAACTGGTCGTCGAAGACCGATTACGAATGCACGAACTGGGCGGATGAGGGCTCCGACCAATGTTCGGCATGGGCCGACGAAGGCTCCAGTCAATGCACCTCGTGGAGCAAATGCCATTGGTACACGCCGTGGGACTGCATCGCCGGCTTTTTCTGTCGCGCCTGGTACTGGGTGGCGAAGTGGGTCTGCAAGGGCTGGTATTGGGTGGCGAAATGGGTCTGCAAAGGTTTCGCCTGGGTGGTGGAGAAGTTCTGTGTCCTGTTCGGATGGATCCTTCAACTCGTCTGCCTCGCCTGGGATACGCTCCGGTGCGCGCTGCTCGGCTTCTGGCACTGGCTCACATCACTGTTCGGCCGCGGCGGCGGAAAGAGCGGACCGCAGATCGAGCATGTCTTCGTACTCATGCTGGAAAACCGTTCTTTCGATCACATGCTGGGCCTCAGCGAGCTGACCGGCGTGGATATCGATGGCAACCCCGTCGCCGCCAATGGCGTGGCCGTGAACGTCAACACGAATTTCGATGCCAGTACCGGCACCGACGTATCGGTTGGCTCCCCCGCCGAGTACTACCTCTCGGACGCGGAAAAAGGCCCCGGCCACGAATTCGAGAACGTGCTCGCGCAGCTTTGCGGCACCGCATACACCCCGGGCGCTCCGTACCCTGCCATCAACAACCTGGGCTTCATCGCCGACTATTTCGCCGGTGATGCGCCCGATCCGGCGCGCATCATGCGTTGCTACAGCCGCGAGCAATTGCCGGTCATGAACCAGCTCGCCCGGGAATTCGCCGTCTGCGACAGCTGGTTCTCCTCCTTGCCGGGTCCCACGTTTCCGAACCGCTTCTTTGCGATGGCGGCCACCTCGGGTGGACTCGACGGCAGTCCCAGCGATCCCGATACCGTCATTGCGACGGGCTTCGAGGGCTATCGTTTCGAGAACGGCAGCATCTTCGACCAGCTTGACCAGTATTGCCTGCCGTGGCGGATCTATCGCGGTGACGATTTCCCCGCGGCGTACCTGCTGAGCGGCATGAACCTCAACGAGCTTCAGGGGCGCCTGACCGGTTTCGAAAATTTCGAGAGCGAAGTCAACGACCCGGGCTTCGACAAGAAGTTTGTCTGGATCGAGCCGAAATATGGCGCCGACAAGTTCGATATCACCGGCCCCGGCAGTTTCACTTGCGGCAACTCCATGCATCCACTCGATGACGTGAGGCGCGGCGAAAAGCTGATCAAGAATGTCTACGAGGTGATCCGCAATTCGCCGCATTGGGAGAACAGCGTGCTGATCGTGACGTTCGACGAGCATGGCGGCTTCTACGATCACGTCGCACCACCGGCCGCCACACCGCCCGGCGACGAGTTCACCGAGGCGTACATCCAGCATCACTTCCAGTTCGATCGATACGGCGTCCGCGTGCCGACGCTGGTGATCTCGCCCCTGATCCGCAAAGGCCTGATCGACCAGACGGAACGTGATCACACGTCAACGCTGGCGACGTTGCAGAGATTGTTCGGGATGGGTCACCTGACTGCGCGGGATGCCCATGCCGCCGACCTGCTGCCGCTCTTTTCGCTGGCGACCCCGCGAACCGATGCACCGCTCACACTATTGCCGGTGGCCGACGATCTCCCGCCACTCCCATGCGGCGACGAGGATGACGGATCGGGCGTGCGTCTCAGGGAAGAGCTTGCCGAGTTGCGGGCTGCCAGGGTCGACGGCATCTATCGCCGCAAGCAAGTTCGCGAGGCGCCTGTGGATCCGTCCCAGATCGGATTCCTCCAGGTCGCGTTGCTGCGCGTGTTGCAGGACGCTCCCTATCCCGACAGGCAGCAATGGATCGAGGACTATCGTCGGATCCGGAACAATCTCGACGCAGCTATCTTCATGACGGAAGCGAAACTGAAGCTCCGCTATGGCGCCGATGTAAAGAGGGAGGCGCGCCTGAATTCGAAGCGGTTGGCGCGGGCGCAGCGCCACAGGTCCGCCTAGTTCCTCTTTATGTTTCTCCGGTTCCTCCGTCCCGTTGAGGTGATACGTCGCCGAGGCGAGACGCGGTTCATGGCGCCGCCGCCGCCATATTCGCGCGAGTGCATGCGGCGGAAAACCGCGGGTCAGCACGGAGTTTTTTTTGAGACACTTTTGAAAATCGGATCTGACCTGTTTCAGCTGATATCGAGAACAGAGAACTTTCTCCATCCCCTTACTGCCTGAGAACACGCATGTTGTCGAAGTCGCTTTGCCTTGTGCTGCTGGTTCTTTCATTTTCCGCTGGTGCGGTTGTCATCCGAGACGACGTCAGTGACGCGAAGTATCGGGTGCCCGATTCCGAACTGCCTGCACTGGCCGATATACCGATGGAAGGCCAAGGCGTGTTGATCGATCCGCAGTGGGTCGCCACTGCCGCGCATGCGGTGACATGGCAATCCGGCGGCGTGAACGAGGTGACCATCAACCATGTTCCCCGGCATGTCGAACGTGTTGTGCTTTATCCGGGATACCAGAAACTTCCTCAACCGCTGATCGACAAGGCCGTTAAAACCGGTGACGCGACTCAGATCATCGCGTTTCTCTCGGCATCAAACGACGTCGCTTTGTTGAAATTGAGCGAGCCGGTCACCGATGTTGCCCCGATCGCCATGTACAGAAGCGGCGACGAAATGGGAAAGACCATCAAGATCGTGGGTAAGGGGGCGACCGGAACGGGATCTCGCGGGCAGGATGTCCCCGGTGGCCATCGCACGGCGCTCCGTCGCGCATTCAACAAGATCACCGGTGTTCAAGACCAATGGCTCAGCTACACATTCCATAAGCCACCGTCAGCGTTGCCACTTGAGGGCATATCGGGCGATGGTGACAGCGGCGGCCCCGCGCTCATCCAGGTCAAAGGCCAGTGGCAAGTGGCTGGACTGGTTTCCTGGAAACGTGGGAAAGACAACGCCATTCTTCTTCACCCAGGCTCCTACGGCCAAACCAACTACAACGTCCGCCTGAGCCACTATGCGAATTGGATTGATAACGTCATTCTTGCCGAAAAAACACACGGTGGAGGTAGCACGGTGGATGGCAAGAACGTACAAGACAGGGCCGAAAAGTAACGAAGATGTCAGAGACATCTCACAACTGAGTGTCTCTGACCCTCACTGCTACGAATGAACCCCCGCCAGCAGCTCGTCCATCACCGGGTCCATCTTCGCTTTCGTCCCACGCCACTTGCCCATGTCGAAGCCGCCTTTGCCGTTGAGGTGATACGTCGCCGAGGCGACGAGGCGGCCGTGTTCGGTGATGCGGATTTCGGCGTGGGAGAGGTAGGGTTTGAAATCCCACGAACGCAGCGCCGTGTAATCGACCAGGTACTCGCAGGAGGCGGGCAGGTCGCGGTCATAGACTTCCGCCGCGATGCCGTGCCGCTGGAAGCCATCCTGCATCACCAGCACAAAGTCGGCGACGGCCACCGCCGGGTTGGTGCGGATGCAGACGCGGTTCATGGCGACGCCGCGATCCACCGGTTTCACTTTCACGCTCGTGCACGCCGCCAGCGCCAGCACCGACAACGCCAGAATCCGAAGCTTCATGTTGTTCCCCTGTGGCTGGCGACCCCGTCACCCCTGCGGCGAGCTTACCGAATCAGCAACGCCGCGCCACTGGTACTTCCTACCGTGGTGACCATCCGCCAAACGGCTGATGCACAGGCCTTCTCGCTCAATCTCAAAGCTGCACCAACTGGCCGTTGAGTCTTTTGCCTCATCGATGAGCCAAAAACACTCACGCATGAGTCTCCAGGGGTCAACGATGAGTCTTTTTGCTTCATCGCCGAGGCAAAAAAACTCACGCCTGAAGCTTCCGAACCTCAACGATGAGGCTGTTGTGCCTCACGCATGAGGCTGTTGAAAAGCTTTTCCGGCCTTCGCCGGAATGAATCCCTACTAAGCGAGGGAGGAAGTCTCAGCCGTCTATTTGTAGTATCAATACCGCACCGCCGAGAAGCGCGAAGTTGCCGTGGCATACGCCCGCGCTCGTGCCCGCAAAACCGGCGAACCCAGTGCGGAGACAAAAGGCATGACCGAGCGCAACCCCTTCCAGGCCAGACGCGATTTTCTGCGCGCGTCCGGTGCGCTGGGCCTGGCGACGATGTTGCCCGCAGCGGTGCGTGCCGCCATCACCGATACCAGGTCTGCGACGACGAACAAGGTCGGCGCTGCCTCCAACACAGCAACGCCATCTCTCGCCCCACTGGCCCCACAACCCTTCCATCGGCTGCCCGCAGGCGCCATCCAGCCCGCCGGCTGGTTGCATCGTCAGCTGGAGATCCAGGCCTCGGGGCTCGGCGGACATCTGGATGAAACCTGGGCCGATGTCGGGCCTGACAGCGGCTGGCTCGGCGGCAGTGGTGAATCCTGGGAACGCGGCCCGTATTTTCTCGACGGCCTGCTTCCGTTGGCGTGGCAATTGGATTCGGCGCCGCTGAAGGCGAAGGCGCAGAAGTTCATCGACTGGACGCTGGATCATCCCTGGCCCAACGGCATGTTCGGTCCGCGCAGCAATGACGACTGGTGGCCGCGCATGGTCATGCTCAAGGTGCTCACGCAGTACCACGAGCTCACCGGCGATGCACGGGTGATGCCGCTGATGACGAATTATTTCGTCTACCAGCTGGGCGCACTGCCGGCGCGGCCGCTGCGCGACTGGGGTCGCTCGCGCTGGCAGGACGAGTTGCTGTCGGTGGTGTGGCTGTACAACCGCACGGCCGATCCGCGCCTGTTGCAACTGGCGGCGTTGCTGCACAAGCAGGGCTTCGACTGGCAGGGCATGTTTGCCGACTTCCCGTTCAAGCAGAAAGTCGATGTCGCCAAGCTCAAGGCGGAAGGCGGCGGCGATGATGTCTTCATGGAAGACCTCGGCCAGCGCGTGCACGGCGTCAACATCGCCATGGCGCTGAAATCCTCACCGGTGTGGTCGCAGCTGTCGGGCCATGCGAGCGATCGCGATGCGGTGCATCACCAGCTGTCGATGCTGGACACGTATCACGGCCTGCCGAACGGCATGTTCTCGGCCGACGAGCATCTGGCCGGGCGCAATCCATCTCAGGGCACCGAGTTGTGCACGGTGGTGGAGACGATGTTTTCGCTGGAGGTGGCGCTGGCGATCACCGGCGATCCGGCGCTGGCCGACCGGCTGGAGACGATTGCGTACAACGCGCTGCCGGGCACGTTCACCGACGACATGTGGGCGCATCAGTACGATCAGGAACCGAACCAGGTGGAGTGCAGCCTGCATCGGCGGCCCTGGACCACCAATGGTCCGGAGTCGAACCTGTTCGGACTCGAGCCGCACTTCGGCTGCTGCACCGCCAACTTCCATCAGGGCTGGCCCAAGCTCACGCAAAGTCTGTGGATGGCCACCGAGGACGGCGGCATGGCGGCGATGGTGTATGCGCCATGCAGCGTGCAAACGGTGGTGCAGGGTGCGCCGCTGCGCATCGAACAAAGCACCGATTATCCGTTTCGCTCGCGCGTGGAGATCGTGCTGCATCCGGCGCGGGCCGTCGCGTTCGCACTGAAGTTGCGCATTCCCGGCTGGGCCACCGGCTCGACGTTGTCGGTGAATGGACACGCGCAACCAACGGAAAAAGCCGGGCGTTTCGTGACGCTGCAACGTGAGTGGCGACCGGGCGACACGATCGCGCTGAGTTTTGCGAGCGCGCCGATCACCGTGTCCGGTTTCAATGATTCAGTGAGCGTGCGCGATGGCGCGCTGGTGTTTGCATTGCCGATCGCGGAGTCGTGGATCAAGTGGCGCCCGCGTGGATTGACCGCCGACTGGCAGGTGTATCCCGCGTCGCGCTGGAACATGGGCCTGCCGGAAAACCCGAGCTTTCACAGGGCCGAACATCCGGTCGGGCCGATACCGTTCTCGCGCAAGCAGCCGCCGGTGACGCTCACTGTGCAAGGCCGCCCGGTGGCGAGCTGGAAAACGGAAGAGGGCGCTGCCGACCCGGTGCCCAAACGGCCACAAGCCGATGCCGCCGACGCGCCCGTGATGCTCACGCTGATGCCGTACGCGGCGCCCAAGCTGCGCATCACGGCGTTCCCGCTGCTGGCGCCGGGAAGCAACGATCATCCCAAGGACGACCATCTGGTTTGAGGGACGCAGGGCGTGGAAACACTCGGTCCGATGGCATGGCCTGTTCGTCCTGTATTGCATTGCCGGGCGATCCGCTAGCCTTTGCTGCGTTGCCAACGCTCGCCCGACTTTCGCGTCACCACCTTTCATCAGGAGAACGTTTCATGCAGACCCGTATCCAGGGCACGGTGATGCCCGTGCTGGAAGTGCAGCTTGATCCGAACGACAGCGTGTACGCCGAGAGCGGCGAGCTTTCGTGGATGACATCGTCGATCCAGATGACCACGCACACGCAGATGGGCGGCGGTGGCGGGTTGCTCGGCATGTTCAAGCGCGTGGTCGGTGGCGGCAGTTTTTTCATGACCGAATATCGCGCTGTGGGTACGCAAGGCGAAGTGGCGTTTGCGACCAAGGTGCCCGGCCATATCGTGCCGGTGCCGGTGAGCCCGGGTAACGAATACATGGTGCATCGGCATGGGTTTCTGTGCGCCACACCGCAGGTGACCCTGGGCGTGGGCTTTCAGCAATCGCTGGGCGCGGGCATCTTCGGTGGCGACGGTTTCCTGCTGCAGAAAATCGGCGGCAACGGCACGGCGTGGCTGGAACTCTCCGGCGAACTCATCGAGAAGAACCTCGCGCCCGGCGAAACGCTGCGCGTGCATCCCGGACACGTCGGCGCGTTCCAGTCGTCGGTGAGTTTCCAGATCACCACCGTGCCCGGCATCAAGAACGCGATCTTCGGCGGCGACGGCATTTTCCTCGCCGCACTCACCGGCCCCGGCACTGTGTGGCTGCAAACGCTACCCATCTCAAGACTCGCCCACCAGATCGCCGAATACCTGCCATCCGGCGAAGGCCGCTCCGCATCGATGGGCGTTGGTGGTGGACTGCTCGGCGGCATCGTCGGGTCGATGCTTGATCGGAATAACAATTGAGTGAGTGAAGAGATAAGGGAAAGCTGTGAGCTTTCGGGTGTCACGGATTTGTCTGAGCCATCACGCGCATCAAGTCGACTCGACACGGATTTGTATCTTTCAGGGCTGGGGGAAACGTATGGCTAACCAATTTCACGTCATCGAAATCCATCTTTGGATTCTTACGGGACTGTTGGTGCTGATTCTGGTGTCGACTAACTACACCCGTATCAAGAACGAAGCTGCGGTTACGCCCTACCAGCGCGCGAAAGACATGTGGGAGCGTGAGCAGTTTGCGGAACTGCGCGATTACACGAAGAGCTACCTGAAAGAGCGCCCCAACACGGATGGTGTTCTGATGTTTGACGCCATGGTCGCCATGCATTTCAAGGATTACGATCGGGCGCGCTGGGCCGTCGGAAAGCTGTCGAAATCCCTGAATTATCATGAGATGGCCAGCAAGATCATCGGATTGATCGACGCCGAGGCGGCACCAGTAGAGCCAACATGACGCACAACGCCAACGCAAAGTGCGGAGCAGGTCAAACCCCGCTATCGTGCCGCTCTGCTCACGAACCGACACCATGACGAAAAACTACGAACCACCGCTGACCACGAACCCGCACGGCCCGCTCTATCGCGTGGACAAGGCGATCAAGGCAGCGCAGTTGCAGCTGGATGCCGCCATTGACGCGAAGCGGCATCACACCAGCCAGAACCTGGCGCACGAAGTGATCAAGGAAGCGCGCGAAGGACTCAAGAAGTCCGAGCTTCTGCGCATCATCAGAATCAAGGAACTCGCGCAGAAGGCGGCGGAGAGCGAGTAAGCGATCGGCAGAACGAAAGGGGTTGAGTTGGTTACTTGTGGTAACGGGGGAAGCCATGATCGGAAGACTAGTGACGGCGGTGGCGTGGGCTCTGGCGATGAGTGCAATCGTGCATGCAGAAGAGCCGAAGCCCGGAACGGGCACGAACATACAGACCGTACATCTTTCCGAGATCGTTCCGGCGCGTTGCGTAGCGGTGACGGCTGATGGCGGCGTAGCCACCATCGTGCTTTCGCGAGAAGAACTAGATGGTCTCGCCGGCTTCGACAAGCCGGTCGATGACAACAATGCTTTGACTCGGCAGGCATGGATCAACGGCACACGTGCCAAGGCATTGCTCACGCAACTCGGAGCGATTGATGCGCGTGGTTGCCAAGTCGTGCAGGGGACTTTGCCTTTCGATGTCCGTTTCGTGGTCGGGCTGCTACTTGAAGAGGGCCACGCTACGATCTTCACCCGACAACTGAATCTGCCGGAACCCGTTCTTGAGATTCGTCACGTGAATAAGCGTTTCTTCGGATGGGAAGAGTTTCGACTACTCAATGGCACGCAGGTGTGGAGCTACGACACCTGGACTGCCTGAGCGGTTGGCCAAACGCGCCTCGGGCAGCGTCTGGCGCTCACACAAACTCCGCGTTCGTGCGAGTTGTCGAAATCGGCTGCCGTCGTTCGTCGTGGTAATGAAGGCAGGCAACGGGCTAACGATCAACAAGGAGATTCAAGATGAGAAAGCTCAAGATCATGGAACACATCTCGCTGGACGGCGTGATCCAGTCCACCGGCGAAGACGGTTTCCCGTACACCGACTGGACCGCGCCGTATCGCAGCCCGGCCGGGCGCGATGCATTGCTTGCGACGCACGGCACGCATTACGACTTGCTGCTGGGTCGCCGCACGTATGACATGTGGTCGGGCGTGTGGCCCAACGCGCCAGCCAGTCCGATGGGAGATTCGATCAAGGCGGCCACGAAATACGTGGTGACAAATCGCCCGGAAAGCCTCGAATGGGGTCCGTATGAAGCGGTGGAGGATGAGGTCGAAGGCGTGCGCCGGATCAAGTCCGACGGCAGCAAGGACATCCTGCTCTGGGGCAGCTCCACGCTTACCTCGACGCTGCTGGAACACGGGCTGGTCGACGAAATGGTGTTGATCGTCTACCCGGTGCTCATAGGCACGGGCAAACGTTTCTTCGCCGAAGGCAGCCCGGCGCGTTCGTTCTCGCTCGTCGGTTCAAGCACCACGCCGACCGGCGTCATGCTCAACAAGTACGAGTTCGTCGGGCCGTTGAAAGGCGGCTGAGTTTGACGATGTGATGTTGTTGGTGTCGACAGAGATGTGGACATCGCTTCATGCTTACAGTGGTCAGCGTAAAGCGGCGAAGACGATCAGCGATCACGCCACCGTGAAAGAAATCAGGAAGATTTTTTCCTGCCGGTTTCTTTCGCGGGTGGCTGGATCAACCCGTCGAACACGACCGCCAGCAGTTGCACGAGTTTTTCTTCGCTCGCGTTCGCCAGCGCGGGCAGGGCGATCATCTGGCGCATCACCTGGAAGCCGGAAATAACCGCCAGCAGCAAGCCGGCGCGTTCGTCGGCGAGTTTTCCATCGAGCGATTTCGCGACCGTCTTCAGGTGATGCGCCGCGATCATGTCGCGGCCGATTTTCGCTGCGCTCGGGCTGGACGCGGAATGGAACGTGATGAGGAATCCATCCAGCGGCGCGATATCGGCGCGGGTCATTTTCACCAACGCTTCGGCCAGCGCTCGCCCGGGATTCGGCGCATCCATGATGCCGCCGGCGATCAAGCTGTTGGAGGTCATCGTCTGCTCCACGACCTCGGTGAACAGTTGCTCCTTGGAACCAAAGTAGCGGTTGACCAGCATCGCGGTGACGCCGGCACCCGATGCGATTTCGCGCACGCCCGCACCATCGTAACCGGCGCGGGCGAACGCGCGTCGCGCGGAATCGAGGATCGCGACACGTGTCGCGGTGGCGTCACGTCGGCGGGCAGCAACAAGCACGGCAGTCGGTGTTTTCATCACGTGAGTCTACGGGCGTAGACATCGATCCGCAAGTTATGTATACATATGTAGACAAGCTGCCTTGGACGCCGGAATCCATCCGGTGGGGCAGCGGGAGAAAACGCATGAAGATGTCGAATGAGCCGCAGACTGTCCTGGTGACCGGCGGCACCGGATTCATCGCCCAGCATTGCATCCTCGCGCTGTTGAATGCGGGCTATCAGGTAAGAACCACGATTCGTACGCCGAAGCGCGAGGCGGAGGTGCGAGAACAACTGAAGGTCGGAGGTGTCGAGGCCGGCGATCGTCTGTCGTTCGTCACTGCGGACTTGGGTTCCGACAACGGATGGGCCGAGGCAGTCGCTGGTTGCACCTATGTGCTGCATGGCGCTTCCCCCACGCCTACCGGCGAGCAAAGCAGCGAAGAAGAGTGGATCAGACCGGCCGTCGATGGAAACTTGCGCGTGCTGCGGGCTGCACGCGATGCAGGCGTGAGGCGCGTGGTATTGACCTCGGCGTTCGGTGCGATCTGCGCCGGTCACAAGAACATCAGCCGGCCGTTCGACGAAACCGATTGGAGTGATCTCACAGCCAGCGGCGTCTGGCTGTACCAGAAATCGAAAACACTTTCCGAACGCGCCGCGTGGGATTTCATCGCGCGCGAAGGTAACGGGCTGGAGTTGTCTGCGATCAATCCGACCGCGGTGCTTGGCCCGGTGCTGGGCGCGGACTATTCGCACTCCATCCGCCTGATCAAGAATCTGTTGGAAGGGCAGCCGGGATGCCCGAAGATCAATTGCGGCTTTGTCGATGTGCGCGACGTGGCGGATCTGCATCTGCGCGCCATGACGAATCCCGCCGCCAAGGGTCAGCGCTTTCTCGCGATTTCCGGAGACAGCTTGTGGATGATCGATGTCGCGAATGTGCTGCGCAAACGCATGGGTGATTCAGCTCGCAAGGTCACGCGGCGCGTCTTGCCCAACTGGGTGGTTCGACTCGGCGCACTAGCCGATCCCGCGATGCGCGGTGCCGTACCCTTGCTCGGGCGAAACATGAATGCCACCAGCGAGAAGGCCGTGCGACTGCTCGGCTGGTCGCCACGCCCGCGCGAGGAAGCCATCGTCGCCACTGCGGAAAGCCTGGTTCGTTTTGGTCTGGTGGCTGGCGCGAAAGAGGCGCGGTGAATGTCGTCGGAGCGAACCTGGATGTTGTTTCCGATCAGCTCGATGCGATGTCGTCGATTCTCACTGCCCGAACTTCAGCAGCAGAGTTGTAGCGCCGAGGATGAGCACGGTGGTCAGCACGAAGTTGGTGATGACGATCGCCGATGAGCGCAGCAGGCCGGCGCCGCTGAGGTGGCGATAGACCATCATGCGTGCGCCGATATACCAGACGACGCTTGCAATGCACAGAACGAGGCCCGCGATGTGCAGCGTGTGTCCGCCCTCTCTCGCGACGAGCGATGACAGTGAAAAAAGAATCGCGAACGGCGCCGCGAGATAACTCTGGATATAAAACGGGCCGCGCAACGTGTCGCGGTCCACGCGTTGTCGAGTGCGGTACATCGTCCATGCGGCGGCCACGAGCGCATAGGCGCTGAAACACACGCAGCGGAACAACAGCAAGCCTTGTTCCGATCCGAAGATCGCCTGCCCGATGCGATTGTGCGGATACGCCATGGGTGGCGCAAAAATCAGTTCCGCCACATGCGCCAGCAGCAGCGAGAGGATCAACGTCAATGGCGGGCTGATCGCTTCGGCGAACTGTCGGTCTTGCTCCTTGCCCATCTCGCGCAAGGTGTAATCCGCCATCGCCACCGGATGTCGCAGGATGCGAAACAAGGTACGCGGATAGAACACCAGCCAGCTCATGATTTCGTAAAGGAACTCTTCGAACGACCGGAGGATCTTCATGAAATCCATCGCACGCTCCTGAGGCGAGGTGAAAAAAGCTGATGCTGGACAGGGAAGCTCATCTTCGTCATTACGGTGAAAGCCGGAATCGCACTTGTGCTGCGCACCCTTCAGGGTCTGCGTTGACGGAGGTGCTGGAGCCCACGCGTACAACGAGTGACAAGAGTAGCGATCGACGGCGCTGTACCAGTGACGCCGCGGTCACGCCGCTCGCTCACGCCGAAAGCAGTTGCAGGTTGGCGATCATGAAAACGATCCCCAGCAGTGCGAGGACGATGGCCGTTGCGGTATCCAGCCACGTGCTGCGCGCACGCAGCGCCAGCGCACCGATCAGCGCAGCGAGGATGGCGAATTTGGACGCGCCAAACCAGTGAGCCAGGGTGTGTTCCCGATGGGCGATGAGGATCAACGCCATGATGGCGAACGCCAGTTGCAACGTCTTGTAACGCCCGCCTTTGCGCAAGTGGTATTCGCGAAGGTTCACCACCGCGTGTTCCGCGGTCTTGTCGGGCATCACCAGATCGCAGAACGCATACAGCACGCTGACAAATGCCAGCGGTATGAGGATGTCCAGGGCGCTCCACAGGCGCTGGTCGTGTGATTTCCAGAACGCCGCCCAGTTGGCGATCAGCACCATGAATGCGATGGCGACCCAGAGCCCGTGACGCCACGACAGCTGCACCCGCTCCGCGTGGCGATACAAGCTGACGGCACCGCCGAGCATGTTCGTGAGCGCCAGCGACGTGATCACCGAAATCAGCCCGAACACGAATTCGAAACTCGTCATGCCTTGCTCCCCCGAGCCATGGATGCATGCAAGGTAGCTTGAACGCCAGACGTTAGTGCATCGGCGCACCATATCTCTGCAGCAATTGCCTGAACGCGGGATCGTTACGGATCGGGTCCCACTCGATTTCGGTGCGCAGCATGGCGGCGGTGAGGGTGTTGCCGTGATCCGTGCTCAGCAGTTGGTCGAGCAACGGCACGGCCTTGTCCGGCTTGCCGAGCTGGGACCATATGGCCGCCATGCTCAGCTGCACATAACCGCCGTCGTTCCACGACGTGGCGATCGGTTTCAGATCAACGGCGTGCAACCCTTCGCGCTCGGCGTCTGCGGCGCGCCCGAGGCGGGCGTAGAACCAGCCCAAATGCAGGCTTTGCCATGGATCGTTGGCATGCCCCGCATCGGCGAGGATCAGGTCGACACATCGAAGGTAATCGGTTTTCGCAAGGTCGCGATCGTGCGCGGCCCACTCGATGTCGGCCTGCATGCCGCATAGCCAATCGGGCGGGTGCACCGAGCCATGACTCGTCTTGATCAGCTTCAGCGCCTGTACGTAGTCGTGCATGCGATAGCGCGACACGGCACGATCGACCAGATGGGTAGGGTTGGCCTGCACGGTCACAGGCGCTGAAAGAACCATGGCATACATCGTGGCGCCGTCGCCGCTGACCATGTATGCGAGACGCGAGCGCAGGCCCCACGTGAGGCCTGCCTCGGGATTGATCTGCACCGCTTTCAGCAAGCTCTGGTCCGCCTGGGCGTACTGGCGCTTTTCCTGCTGGAGCTCGGCCAGCGCCTGCCACGAGAGCACGTTACGGGGATCGAGTTCGATTGCACGCTGGAGTGCGATGTTGCTGTCGTCAAGGTGACCGAGGTCGTGCTGGATTTTGCCCAGGGCGAGTTGCGCTTCGGCATTCTGCGGATTGAGCGCAAGCGCTTCCTTGAACTGTTCGGCGGCAGCCGCGTCGTCTTCTTCGGCCCAGAAGTGGTAGAAACCCGCGGCCACGTGCGCTTCAGTGGAATCCGGATCGAGCGCGAGAGCCCGACTGAAAGCCTGCCGGCTGTGTTCCAGCAGCGATGGCATGTCCACGTCAGCGAGGAACTCGACGGTCCACACGTAGGCATATCCGAGCCGCGCATAGGCGAGGGCAAACTGCGGATCGTCGGTGGTCGCCTGCTGGAAGGCGGCGATGGCCGCATCGATGTCGGCTTTCTGCCAGCTCACTTCGGCGCGCTGCTGCGCGGCCTCGCCTTTCAGCAGTGCATCGTAGGCATGCGGGTTGTGTGTGGGTGCGACATCCAGGTGCTGCTGTTCCTTCGGCAGCAGGCGCACCTGCAATGCGCCTGCCACTTGGGCTGCTACTTCGCTTTCGACAGTGAAGATGTGGCTGAGGTTGCGGTCGTAGGTTTCGGCCCATAGCGTCGCGTTCGTGTTCACGTCGATCAGCTGCAGGCTGATGCGCGCTTCGTCACCGCTTTTCTGCACGCTGCCTTCAAGCACGATATTGACGTTGAGTTCGCGGGCAATCGCGGACAGGCCATCCGGATGGCTCTGGTACTTCTGCGTGGAGTCGCCTGAAATAATCCGCAGTCCACTGAGCCGCGTCAGTTGCGCGCGAATCTGCTCCTGCATGCCTATCGCGAAATAGGCATTGGCGTGTTCGTCGGAGAGGTTTTCAAAAGGCAGCACGGCGATCGACTTCGCATTGGTTTCGATCGGTGGCGCTGTCGCCGGCGCTGGTGTTGCTGCGACGGCATGCGTTGCAGACGCGCGATGCGATGACCACATGGCGACACCCACGCCGAGCGTGGCGAGCACCAGAATGCCAATGGCGACATCGACGCGGTGGCCGCGCTTGCGGCCCGATTCGTGCACCGCGGAGTCATCATCGCGATGCACGCCATCCGGGCGCATTTCGTAAGCCCACGCGAGAATCAGTGCAATGGGAAATCCACCCAGCAGTGCCAGCACGGCGAACTGCTCGGTCCAGGCGGGAAACGAGAACACCGGAAATACCTGAGTGACAATCTGCACCAGCAACCAGCCGATGGCAGCGTAGACCACAGCCACGCGATATACGTGGCGACGCCGAAGCTCGACGAGCAGGGAATTGAATGCGCCCATGAATGAAGCTTTCCGAAACCGGAATCCATCGATACGTTCACCGGCGGCCAGTCCCCGTGCCGACGCGCGATCGCCCCCTTTGCCCGGCCGACTCTATCGCTGACCAGCAGCGTGAAGGAAGTGCGCGTCGTTCGCGGCTGGCGAATCGCGGCGATCAAGGGCATGGCTCATGCTCGCCTGATCGGCACCGATGCATACAGGCCTCAACAGCGCGCCCCACGAAACGCCGGCTCGACACCGCGCTCGCCCCCTTCCAGCCAGGCGACTTTGGCGCGCAGGTATTTGCGCATGGCGCGCATGCGTTCGGCCTGGATATCGAACGCTTCGAGCTGGCTGCGCATGATGGCGAGTTTGCGCTTGCGATCCATCGCGCCGGATTCGTATTCCTTGTTGAACGTGACGATCTGCCTGAGGGTGAAGCCGAGTTGCTGCGCGGTGCGGATGACCGCGGTGGTATTCAGGTCTTTATCGGTGAATTGCTGATAGCGGTTGCTGGCATTGACGCCGACGTTCGGCGTCAACAGGCCGAGCTTCACATACAGGCGCACGGCATCCCGGGTGAGGTCGGCGCGGCGGCAGAAGTCGGCGATCAGCATGAGGAACCTCTTGACTTGGGTGTATAGACCCTAGTTTAGACTGCCATTCACTGATTCCCCAAGGACAAGCGTCATGACCACAAACATCCCCACCGGAACGACGAAAAAGGTGGCGCTGATTACCGGCGCGTCGTCGGGTATCGGCGAGGCGACGGCACGACGACTGCTCGCCGATGGCTACGTGGTTTACGCCGCTGCGCGAAGACTCGAACGCATGCAGGCCTTGAAAACGGCCGGTGCGCGATTGCTCTCGCTGGATCTCACGGACGATGCATCCATCGTCGCTGCGGTGGACGCCATCCGACAGGCGGAAGGACGCCTGGACGTGCTGGTCAACAACGCCGGCTATGGTTCCTACGGCGCGCTGGAAGATGTGCCGCTGGATGAAGGGCGTCGGCAATTCGAGGTCAACCTGTTCGGGCTGGCGCGACTGATTCAGTTGAGCACGCCGATGATGCGCGCACAGCGCGGCGGCCACATCGTCAACATCACGTCGATCGGCGGCAAGATGCACGAGCCGTTGGGCAGTTGGTACCACGCCACCAAATTCGCCGTCGAAGGCCTGAGCGATTGCCTGCGCATGGAACTGGCGCCATTCGGCATCGAGGTCGTGATCGTGGAGCCCGGCGCGATCCGTACCGAATGGGGCGGCATCGCCCGTGACAGCCTCCTGCAGCATTCCGGCCACACCGCCTATGCGGAACAGGCCGACGCGCACGCGCGCCTGCTCGGGTCCGGCGAAGATTCCAGCATGGTTTCGGAGCCGGACGTGGTCGCCAGCACGATTGCCCGCGCATTGCACGCGCGCCGACCGCGAACGCGCTACGCGACCGGTGGAGGCGCGCGCACGATCCTGTTCTTTCGCCGGATCCTCAGCGATCGCGCGTTCGATGGCTTCATGCGGATGGTGGAAAAAGCCGCGGGTAAAGCTGCAAAGGCGTCGTCGAGTCGAATGCGGTGAATGCGCGTGCCATTCAGCGCGCGCCACCGTATGCATGGCGAGTACGCGGGTTGCCGATGACGTGGAGGGCGATGCCGACGCAAGGCGTGCGACACGTGATGGCGAGAATCGGGATTCTTCACGCCAATTCCCGCGGTATCGAACCATCATGTTCGCCTCATGAAACTCTCGGACAAGCTGGCGATTCTCGCCGATGCCGCCAAGTACGACGCGTCGTGCTCGTCCAGTGGCGGGCAGAAACGTGACTCGCTGAAAACCGGCGGCATCGGCTCGAACGAAGGCATGGGCATCTGCCACGCATATGCGCCGGATGGTCGATGCATTTCGCTGTTGAAGATCCTGCTGACCAATTTCTGCATCTACGACTGCGCGTACTGCATCAACCGTCGCACCAGCAATGTGCAGCGTGCGCGCTTCACCGTCGCCGAAGTCGTGCAACTGACGATGGATTTCTATCGGCGCAATTACATCGAAGGGTTATTTCTGTCCTCGGGGATCATCCAGTCGTCCGACTACACCATGGAAATGCTGGTGCAGGTGGCTCGCAGCCTGCGCGTGGAGCATCGATTCGGCGGCTACATCCATCTCAAGACGATCCCCGATGCCTCGCCGGAATTGCTCGCTGAGGCAGGCCGCTGGGCGGATCGCCTCAGCATCAACGTCGAGATGCCGACCGAAGGCGGCCTGAAGGCGCTGGCGCCGGAAAAGGATTTGCGTGACATCCGCCGCGCCATGGGCCGTTTGCGACTCGGCATCGAAGAAGCGAAGTCGGACAAGAAGGCACCACGTTTTGCACCGGCCGGACAGAGCACGCAAATGATCGTGGGGGCGGATGCATCGAGCGATCGCGATGTGCTTTCCAGCAGCACCAATCTCTACGCCAACTACAACCTCAAGCGCGTCTACTACTCCGCCTTCAGTCCGATTCCCGATGCATCGAAAGCGCTGCCGCTGCGGCCGCCGCCGCTGGTGCGCGAGCATCGGCTGTATCAGGCGGACTGGTTGATGCGCTTCTACGGTTTCAACGTGGAGGAGATCGCGCCGGCCAACGACAGCGGCATGCTCGATCTGGACGTGGATCCCAAGATGGCCTGGGCGCTGCGTCATCGTGGACAGTTTCCGGTCGACCTCAATCACGCGCCGAAAGAAATGTTGCTGCGTGTGCCGGGCCTCGGCGTGCGCACCGTGCAACGACTGATCGGCATGCGCGCGCATCGCAAGCTGCGCTACACCGATCTGGTCAAATTGCGCGTGCCGATGCGCAAGGTGGCGCCGTTCGTGGCGACCATCGACCATCGGCCGCGCGGCGACAGCGAGAGCAGTGCGCTGCGCCATCTCGATGCATCGCTGCACGACCCCGTGCCGCGCCAGGCGGATCTGTTCGGCCACTGATGCGCGTCGTCGTTCTTCACGATGGCAACGACCTCGCAGAATGGCGCACGCACGCGCGCGCATTGCTCGCCGATGGTTTGTTGCCCTCCGACGTGCAATGGCAGGTTGGCGAGATCGCAGGATTGCTTCCCGCGGATGCGTCGCCGGCCGACGACAAGCCTGCAGTTAAAACCGGCACCGTGCCGCGCGAATTTCTGAGCCTGGCCGACACCGTGCTCGCGCACGCCGACGCGCGTCGCCACGCCGTGCTGTATCGGTTGCTCTGGCGAATGACTCACGGCGAACGCCATGTGTTGGGCATCGCATCCGATGACGATGTGGCCTGGTGCGAGCAGGCGGCCAAGGCAGTGCGACGCGACATGCACAAGATGAAAGCGTTCGTGCGCTTTCGCGAAGTGAAGCAGCTGGAAGGCTCGGTGTTCATCGCGTGGTTCGAGCCATCGCACGCGATTCTTTCGCGCGTCGCGCCGTTTTTCGTGCGTCGCTTCGCCGGCATGCACTGGTCCATTCTTACGCCTGCACGCAGCGTGCATTGGGACGGCCAGACGCTCACCTTTGGCGCGGGCGCACAGAAAGGCGATGCCCCGAACGAGGACGCACTGGAGGCGTTGTGGCTCACGTATTTCGCCAACGTGTTCAATCCGGCGCGTCTGAAAGTGCAGGCAATGAAGAACGAGATGCCGGTGCGCTACTGGAAGAACCTGCCCGAAGCCGTGCTGATTCCCGGCCTGATCCGCGATGCCACCGCGCGGATGGATGCGATGGTGCAAAGCGCGCCCACCACGCCGAAAAAACATATTCCCGCGCCCGTCGAGCGCATTGCAATGTCACTGCCCGATGGCAGCATCGACGCATTGCGCAGGCAGGCGCAGCAGTGCCGCGCGTGTCCGTTGTGGGAGCCGGCGACACAGACGGTGTTTGGCGAAGGCCGCGACGATGCACGCGTCATGGTGATCGGCGAACAGCCGGGCGATCAGGAAGATCTGGCCGGACGTCCGTTCGTGGGCCCGGCCGGACAGCTGTTCGATCGCGCGCTGGCGCAGGCCGGCATCGCGCGCGACGCGCTTTACATCACCAATACCGTCAAGCATTTCAAGTTCGAGCCGCGCGGCAAACGCCGCCTGCATGCGCGCGCCAACGCGCAGGAACAGGCGGCGTGTCGACCGTGGTTGCTTGCCGAAATCGAGCGCGTCGCACCGAAGGCCATCGTCTGCCTCGGTGCCATGGCGGCGCAGGCCATCTTCGGCAGAAGTTTCCGGCTGCTCGAACAGCGCGGGCAATGGATCGACCTCGATGACGGCACGCGTGCGTTCGCCACTGTGCATCCGTCCTATCTGCTGCGTTTGCCTGACGAGCGCGCACGCCACGAAGCCACGGCACACTTCGTGCGCGATCTTTCGATGTTGTGCGAGGTGATGACATGAATCGCGCCAAAGCGGTGCAGCATCAAAATATCGGCTTTTCCGATGTTAGGCTCTCCGGAAGGTTCGCCGCTTTTTAGAATTCGCGGCGGATCATTGCAACAGGGGGAGAGATGATGTTTCGGAAATCCGTTGCGGCGGTGTGGCTTCTTGCCGCCTTGTTTTCCGCGACTGCCAACGCGGCCCTCGATACGACCGACCCTGCCATTATTCACTCCCCCATCGACTACCCATCTTCGGCAGTAGCGGCAAGAGAAGAAGGCGTCGTTTCCGTTGTCGCAGAAGTGGACGTCGATGGCCGGGCCACTAATGCGAAAGTGTCCAAATCCAGTGGGTATCCCGATCTGGACGCGGCTGCATTGCAGAACATCTCGCGCTGGTCGTTTCGGCCCGCGACAAAAGACGGCAAGCCGGTGGCGCACTGGGTCGCCGTGCCCATCAATTTTCAACTGAAGTACGACGCAACCGGCAACTTTGCTTTGCCTGAGCGGGCATTGGTGACGCTGGCGGGCATGCTGTTGAGTGTCCTGGGTGGATGGATCTGGGTGGTCGGCATTGCATGGTCCGTTGTTCTGGCGAAGCGGCAGTCGATTCTCTGGCTTTCCTTTATGGTCGCGTTGTGGGTCGTCACGTATCCGCTGTTCGTGGCAGCACACTGGTCTTCCACGAAGCGAAACCTGATGGTCGTCTCGCTCGGCGTCGTTTTGTTTTTTCTCGGGCGCTATCTCGCGCCCTCGACATATCCGTCGATCTGATTTTTTCCAAGGCGCGAAGGAACCCGCGTCCGTTGTGAATCATTGAATCCGGAAAACGAGGCGAACCTTTTCAGCCGGCTGGTTGATGGCTGTTGAACACCGCTAGCTGCGCATCAAACGCGCGCTGAAATGCAGGTCGTGCTTCGCCACGCGCAACGTAAGCGGCGATGTTCGGATAGTCGCCGAGCATGCCCAGCGGCTTCGAGCGGAACAGCACGCCGATCATCATGAGGTCGCCCGCGCTGAACGCACCATCGAGCCATTCGGCATCGCCAAGGCGTCGGGAAAGTTCGCCCAGCGTTTTATGCACGCGCGCATCGAGCATCGGCAGGCGCTGTTCGAACCACGGCTTGTCGCGTTCCATGATCGCGGCCATGCCGCGTTCGACCAGCGGCGGTTCCACCGTGTTGAGCGCGGCGAACAACCAGGTGATCGCGCGTGCACGAGCATTCGCGTCATCCGGCAGCAAGCCCGCACGGGTCTGCGCGAGATGCAACACGATCGACCCCGATTCGAACAGCGCGAGCCCGCCCTCCTCATAGGTGGGAATCTGCCCGAAGGGGTGCAGCGCCAGATGCGCGGGCTCTTTCATCGCGGCAAAAGAAACCAGTCTGACCTCGTAAGGCTGTCCGACTTCTTCGAGTGCCCAGCGAACACGCATGTCGCGCGCGAGTCCTCTGCCCCGATCGGGCGAATTTTTAAAAGCGGTGATGGTGGGAGTCATTGATGGGTTCCATGGAGCGATGGGCGATGGCAGACACGAATCGATGTTCTTACGGCAGCGGTGCGCAGCAGCGCATGGCTGCTTTTCACTGCCGGGGCACGAGTTCGCCGATGACCTTGCCGTTGCCATCGAGCATCTGCAGTGACGGTGAGCCATCGCTGGCGACCTTCATCACGATGCGCGGATGGCCCTGCAAATCATTCATGGCGAGCTGCACGCTGCCGTCGGTGTTGCGTCCGAGCAGGATGCGTCGGGTCGGGCCGCCGTGTTCCGCAAAAAAGGCCTTGAGCCTGGCGTTCTGCTGGTCCGCCGGCAGATCCTTGATGGACGCCAGCAACTGGATTTCCTCGAGGATCGAATAATCCGGATAGTCGTTGAACTGCAGCTTGGTGTAACGGCCGTCCTTTTCCTGGTGGGAATCCAGCGCCATGGTCTGGTCCTGTTCGTAGGCGTCGAAAGACAGGTGGCCGTGTGATTCCCTGGTGCCGTCCTTGTTCTTCTCGCCACCGAAGATCAAGCCGCCATTCTCGGTGCCTTCGTCGTTATAGAAAATCATGCCTGCGGTCTTTCGGTCGGGGTGCGGATATTCCTTGCCCTTGATGAAGATGCCCGGCGCGCTGGCGGCATCGGTGATCACCAGCCGAAGCGTGCCATTCGGCTCGCGCACGTTGATGCGCTGCACGTCCAGTTGATGGACTGACAACTTTTCGGGTGTCCGCGCAAAACCGCTGAGCACCGTGACGGCAAACACGGCAGTGAGCACGCCGGCGTAGATCATCAGGAAACGCTGGCCAATGGGCTTCATGGGCTTTGCCTCTTCGCTGGAACAAGGGTGCCGGAATGGTTGCATGAGCCGCGCAAACGACAAACCGAGTCAGCGAGCAAGGCGTCAGGCGCGCTGTGCGAACACATGACGCCGTCATTCCTTGTTGCGTTGGCCGATGCGTATCAATCGCGTCGCGCGGCTTCGATCGCGGCAACGTCGATCTTCGACATCGTCATCATCGCTTCGAACACGCGTTTGGCGACGGCAGGATCCGGATCGGCGATGCCGGCAGTGAGGACGCGCGGGGTAATCTGCCAGGACAGGCCCCAGCGATCCCTGCACCAGCCGCACTCGCTGGCTTGGCCGCCGTTGTCGATGATCGCGTTCCACAGGCGATCGGTTTCCGCCTGGTCGTCGGTTGCCACCTGAAACGAGAAGGCCTCATCGTGCTTGAACGCAGGGCCGCCGTTCAATCCGAGGCACGGAACGCCCATGACATTGAACTGGACCGTCAATACATCGCCCTTCTTGCCGGCGGGATAGTCACTCGGCGCGCGAAATACCGCACCCACGTTGCTGTCCGGAAACGTCTTGGCGTAGAACGTCGCGGCATCCAGCGCGGTGCCGTCATACCAAAGGCAGATCGTGTTCTTGCTGACCATGTGATTTCTCCTGATTCAAGGCAACGAGGGTGCCTTTCATGGTTACGACGAACGAGGGGCACGCAGATCGACATGGCCATGAGGACGCCACGACGTGTCGGGTCGGAGTGTGTCATCCGCGTCATGGCAATGGACGTTTGCTAGGATGCAGCGCCGGAGACTGCCGGGCGTTGCGGCGGCTATCGCCTTGTCCATGGCCTGGAGGCCTGATGAAAATCTTGCGCACTCTTTCGATTCTCGGTCTGGCGTTCGCGGGCTTTTCCGCCTCGGCGCAAACCACCTTGCCTGCGGTGAAAGTGACGGCGCCGGCGTTCTCGACGCAACACGGGGGCTACCTGATCTCCGGTGACTTCCGGGTCGATCCGCGCATGCCTTCGGTCGTTTTTCCCGCTCAGGCACTGGTGCAGGACGATATTCTCAGCATCGAGCCGGTGCATCTGCAGGACGACGAATATCTGGTACTGCAGGAGTGCGCTTCGGCGGGTTGCCATGATGCGTCGCTGGTGCGCTTCTGGACTGCCACCAACATGGGTGGCGACGACACCGTGCGCAACCGGGTGCGCATTACTCACGAGAACAAGTACTTCATCTTTCTGGCGCGCCTGCCGGAAATCTCTGGCAAGAGCTGCGGCATGACCACCTTCATCGGATACAAAGAGGTCGTGACCTGCGGGAGTCACTTCACCAGCTTCGAGCAGATCAGCCCGCCATTGACGCTGATCCCCACCGGCGACCTTTCGATGTACCAGAAGGACCCGCTACAGAAAGTCGCCATGAACGACCCGGTGAAAGTGGCCAAGGAGACGCACGAAGGCTCGACTTACGTGGTGACCTATGTGGGCGGCAGCGTGGTGCGTGTCCGTCGCATGCATGGTGAAAAGGGCAACTAGCGACATCCGCCGCCGCTGGCGTTTCGCCGCACGGATTCGATGCATTTCATGGTCGCAACCACTGTTTCTCAAATCGATCAGCTCGGAAAACTTCTTCATCAGTAGTGGTCCCGACTCTTTGATTTTCCGTCTACGCCTGACGAAATAAACTCATCTGCGAACGGCCTTTGATGCCCATGTCCATGCCGTGTCGCGAGGAAATGTCTTGATCCATGACATCGTGATTGCCGGCGCCGGTCCGGTCGGATTGTTTCTGGCCTGCGAACTGCGCCTCGCCGAAATTCCGGTGCTGGTGCTGGAACAGGCCGAGGATCCGCACACGCCTCTGAAGGGACTTCCGTTCGGCATGCGCGGCCTTTGGGCGTCAACCATCGAGGCTTTCGAGCGGCGCGGATTGCTTGACGACATCGCGTTGCCGCAGCCGGTAAAAGTCGGCTGGGGCAGCGGCGCTTCGGCGTCCACGTCGGAAGCGAAACCGCGCCGGTCGGCGGGGCATTTCGCGGGTATCCCATTCGACGACGACCATATCGATACCTCGAAATGGTTGTATCGCCTGCCGGGCTCGTCCGTCACTTCGATGGTCACGGATATGGCGCATCTCGAATCCGCGCTTGCTACCCGTGCCATCGCGATGGGTGTGGAGATCAGGCGCGGCGTCGGTGTCGAAAACTTCGCTGCATCGGATGACGGCGTGACGATTCACGCCGGTGGCGAAACCTTGCACGCGCGCTGGCTCGTCGGTTGCGATGGCGGGCGCAGCACCGTGCGCAAGCTGGGCGGCTTCGAGTTCGTCGGCACCGATGCAGAGTTCACCGGTTACTCGTTCCAAGCCACGATCGCCGATGCCGAAAAGCTGAAGCCAGGCCGCAACTACACGCCGACCGGCATGTATGCGCAGACGCAACCCGGCGCCATCGCGATGGTCGATTTCGATGGCGGCGCTTTTCATCGAACCCAACCGGTTACGCGCGAGCACGTGCAAAAGGTGCTGCGGCATGTCGCCGGCGTCGACGTCACCCTGACGTCGCTCGAACTCGTCACCACCTGGACGGATCGTGCGTATCAGGCGACGACCTATCGCAATGGACGCGTATTGCTCGCAGGCGATGCGGCGCATATCCATTCGCCGCTGGGCGGGCAGGGCCTCAGCCTCGGCTTTGGCGACGCGATGAATCTCGGATGGAAGCTTGTTGCTACCCTTCGTGGCCACGCGCCGGCCGGCCTGCTCGACACCTACGCGAGCGAGCGGCATCCGGTTGGCGCGCGGGTGCTCGACTGGTCACGCGCGCAGGTCGTGTTGATGCGGCCGAGTCCACACTCACGCGCACTCGAATCCATCATTCGCGACCTCATCGACACGCGTGACGGCGCTACCTATTTCGCCGAGCGCCTGTGGGGTGTTTCCATTGGTTACGATCTCGGTGGCAGTCATCCATTGGCAGGTCGCAGCGCGCCGAATTTCGAGTGGGCCGACGGAACAAAGCTCGGCGAACTGCTCGCCAGCGGCAAAGGATTGCTGCTGGATTTCAATGCCGATGCGCCGCTTCGATCGCTCGCCAACCGATGGCATGACCGCATCGCCTATGTCGCCGGCGACGTCAAGAATCGGCTGGGTTTGAGCGCGGTGCTGGTGCGACCTGACGGCGTGGTTGCGTGGGCCAGTGAGGCCGCGCCCGATCAAGAAGCGGCGGCGGAGGCTGCCTCTCGATGGTTCGGCGATCCCGAGGCAGTGCTCCAGGAATAAAGGTCAACGATGGATATCCGCTCGCTCGTCTGCGTCGATCGTTGATCACGAATCGCGCTTCGATTCGTACTCCCGCGAGAACTGAACGCAGCCAGGTTTCTATCCTTGAAGCCGCGCGCCCGTCTGCACCTCACTCAACGCCCAGAGTTTTTCCGCGGCAACAGGATCGATGGCATAGGGCCGCACACCGGCGGCGTGCAATGTGTCTTGCGGACCGGCGGCTGTTTCCGTGACGACCGGTGCGATATCGCAGTCTTCGAGATAAATGGCGCCGCGGCCATCGAGTTGTCTACTGGTGGCTGCCCATACGCTGGTGGCCGCGCCTTGCTGGGGACTCTTCATGCCGCGTGCGATGTCGACGACGGGCTGGTCGTTTTCATCCAGTGCGTCGAAGCCGCGCAGCTCTTCGTTGGTGAGATGGCGCACGAGCGGGGTCACGATGGCGCCCGGGTGAACCGCGAAAGCGCGAATGCCGTCGGCCTTGCCGCGCACATCGACACCGACAGCGAGCAACGACGTGGCTGTTTTGCTCTGGCCGTAAGCGATCCAGCGATCGTAGTCGCGCTTGTGGAAATGCGGATCGTCGACATCGACGGCGGCGTAGCGATGACCGCGCGAGGAAAGCGCCACCACGCGCGCGCCGTTCGCACGCAGTAGAGCTGGCCAGAGTCGCACCGCAAGTTGGAAATGGCCGAGATGATTGGTGGCGAACTGACGCTCGTAACCGCGAGCGTCGCGCTCGAGTGGACAAGCCATGACGCCGGCGTTGTTGATCAGGATGTGCAGCGCTCGATTGCGCGCAAGCACTTGTTCGGCGAACGCGTCGATGGACGCCGGAGCGGCGAGATCCATCGGCAGGATCTCGGCATCAATCCCGGCCAGCGCATCGCGCGCCTTGCCCGCATCACGCGCAGGCACGATGACATGCGCACCGGCGCCCCGAAGTGCGCGCACGGTTTCGACGCCGATGCCCGAATAGCCACCGGTGACAATCGCCAGCTTGCCGGTGAGATCGACACCGGCGATGACATCGGCGGCGGTGGTAGCGGGGCCGAAGCCCGAAGGAAGAGGGGTTTGCATGGTGGACTCCTGCTGGATCGATGGTCGCGTTGATTTGCTGGCCACCACGATAGTCGCCATGTCGCGGACGATGAATGCTTGAAAATCCCGGATGCATGCGTGATCGTACTTAAATGACCAGCGACTCCATCACCGATGTACTCCGCCTCGCCGACGCGCAATCCGTGGTGTCGGGCGGTTTCACGGCGGGCGGCGCGTGGGCCGTGCAATTTGCACCACCGGACAAGCTGAAGTTTTTTGCCAATGTGCGCGGTGGCTGCTGGTTGCGCCTGGACGACGAAGCCGAGGCCACGCACATCGAGTCCGGCGACGTTGTGCTGCTCGCGGTGGAGTGCGGCTTCGTCATGGGCAGCGATTTGACGGCGACGCCCCGACTTGCGCATGACGTTTTCGCCGGGCGCAGCACGAATATCGTTGCAGTGAACGAGGGCGACGAGGTGCTGCAGATCGGCGGCCACGTTCGCCTGCATCGCGCGTACGCGCCGATGATGTCGGCTGCGTTGCCGCGACTGATCCACGTGCGTGCATCGTCACCGCAGGCTGCGCCGATACGCTGGCTGCTTGATCGCATGACCGAGGAATGTGCAGTGGATCTGCCCGGCTCAGGCGCAGCCAAGACGCAGCTCGCGCACTTGTTGTTCGTGCACATTTTACGCGCGTACCTCGCTTCGGGCGACGTGATGCCGGCCGGCTGGTTGCGCGCCGCAGCGGATGCACGACTCGCGCCGGTGTTGCGCATGATTCATGCAGAGCCGGGTCGCGCCTGGCGGCTGGATGATCTGGCACGCGCGGCGGCGATGTCGCGCACGATCTTCGCCGCACACTTCAAATCACATGCCGGCGTGGCGCCGCTCACGTATGTGGCCGAATGGCGCATGCGGCTGGCGCAGGATGCGCTGCGTCGCGACAGCGTGCCGGTGGCGGTGCTCGCGCGTGATCTTGGCTACAGCTCGGAAAGCGCTTTCAGCCATGCGTTCAAGCGCGTCGTCGGCGTGTCGCCCAGTCGTTATGCAGGTTCACTTTTGCATTGAGGGCGATGCAATTTCGTGCCCAACGCCGGACCGTTCAACCCAGGGTGGGTTGCGCCGACGGTTGCGCTGGCTGCAACGCGGGCTGCTCCGCCTGCGCAGGCTGCACTGCTTTCTGCGCGATGACTTGTTCCCACGCCTGACTGCTTTGCGCCACGGGTGTCTGCACGGCCTGCACGGTATCCACCTGGGTGATTTGTTTCAGCGGTGAATGCAACTCGCCCTGCACGGCGAACGTTTTCACTGCATCGTTGCCCAACGCGACGTGGTGGATTTCGTGCATGTCATCGCGTCTCGCCGCGACGACAAGCGCGGCGGCCAGGTTGTCGCTGCGTTGATCCGGCGTGCGTCCATGCTGCGCGTCCAGCACGTGGACACCTTGGCGAGCCTGCTGAAAAAGTGCGTGGTCGGGATGGGCTGCATCGTCGAGTCGCACGGTGGCAGCCGGTTCGCTGGCGGAGGTCACCGGCGCGTAAGTGTGGGTGCTGATCGTGTGCCGAAACTGCGCGTGCGTTGGCGGATGGGTACTGTTATCCACGTAAGGCATGGGATGCGTGTTCGCCCCCAAGTCGATGCCGTTTTCGGCCATGATCCGCGGGCTCAGATGAAGCTGCGCGAGATTGACGTCCATCTCGTGCCCGGCAGGCGCGGCATGTCCGGGTTGCGGATGAGTCGGCGGGTTGTAGCTGCGCTCGTAGTTGCTGGCGAGGCCTACCGCGTAGGAGCCGTAATAGTTGGCGTAACTGGAATTGCCATTGTGCCCGAGGCTGGCGCCACGATCGAAATAATTCTGGCCCATGCCTTCGATGTTGTGCGGCGTGGCAGCCATGGTCATGTCCGCATTGAGCGTGAGGTTCGGCCTGACTGCATAGGTCGGCGGAAAGTGCGAACGATCCACGTCGATGAAATCGCCCATGCGTCCCGGACTGCGCGCATAAATCTCAGCCAGGCCCGGCGCGGCCTGATGATGATCCGTTGCATCCTTTTGCGCGGCGCTGACGATGGCATTCCAGCCGGAAATTTCGGCGCCTGCCTCGTCACGCCGATTGGCGGCGATCATCGCGCCGATGGGGGCGGTGTAGTCATGCCGATGCGCGGGTGATTGGGCAATGGCTTGCAGGTCGGTTGCAAACGTCTCCTGCGCCGTGGCGGCCGTGGCGGCATTGAAGCCATGCTGCAATTCGTGGCCCAGCACGAAGGTCGGTTCACCGATGTTGAACGCGCCGCTGGCTGGCGAATTCAACATTGCCAGCGGAAGACGCATCTCGTGCGCGGCGGCGTTGTATTCGCCACCGGCATGGGGGTTGTTCAACGGCACGATGTGCTGCAAGTGGCCTTGGGCGACCGCGTTGTTCACTTCATCGGTCAACGCGGGCGATGCGTCGAAGGTGGCCTGAAGATTTTTCAGTTGCTCTGCAGTGACGCCCGGCTGGGTGCCGAAGGCCGTCACGATGGCTTGCGCTTGCGTGCTCAGCGGCATGGCTGATCTCCTTAGCGCAGCAGAACGCGGCGGACGCAATTCGGGCCGATCGGTTCGCCGGTATCGCTATGCGAAACGAACGGATACACCTCCACCCGCATGCCGACTCGTTCGAAATAGTCGAACAGCCAGCGATCGTGTTCACCGCGCATCGAATGGCGGGCGAAACCCATATGTTCGAGCGCGCCGGTGACGTGCGCGAAATCCGGATCGCAGATGTCCTTGCTCGACGCGTCCTTGCCCGGCAAGGGATCGAAGCTCAGGCTCACTTCCGGATGGCCCGAGCTGGGAATCTGCCGCTCGACGCTGAATGCCCATTCGCCCGAAAGTGCCTGCCCGTAACCGTAATGCTCGGGCGTCTCGATGTTGATCGGCACGCCGATGGTCTGCTGCAGACGATCCGGCGTGACGTCCTGCACCACGTTGGTCGTGCGGATCAATTCAACGAACCGATCCAATGCCTGTTTCGCGGTGAGCGACGAATGCGTTGCGGGAGAGGCGTTGCTCGTTGTCGGCGTGGTCATCGCAAGATGCTCTTTGGCGGATTGGGTGTGTGAATCCATCACGGCCGATACTGGCCGACATGCGCCAAGAAGAATGAGCGTCATGGCGATGGAAACGTTGCCGATGCGTTTGCGTGGAGTGCAAGTGGTTCGATGTTTCGATGCGTGCTTCATTCGCCAATGCAGCATGTCGATCTCCTTTCGCGAGAAATGCCAGCGGGCGGACGACCGAAGGTAGTCGACGCACACATCCGGTGGCAAGGATTGTCTGCCGGCGCAAATGCGGGAGCTACCGAAACGAGGCGTAACAGACAAAAAGGAATATTTCGCGCCAGTCATGCCGTCGGCTCAGTCGTCGGAAAGCCAGCCTTTCGATTTGAACCACAGCAGCGGAATGATGATGCTGAGCGCGATGGTGGCAAGCGCGAGCGGATAGCCCCAAGGCCACGAAAGCTCCGGCATGTATTTGAAGTTCATTCCCCAGATGCCTGCGAGAACGACCGGCGGAATCGTGGCGACCGAGGCGACGGTCAGCAGCTTCATCACTTCGTTCTGGTCGGTGTTGATGAAGCCGAGGATGGCGTCGAGGAGGAACGCCAGTTTGTCGGTGAGCTGTTCGTCGAACTGGTCGAGCATGCCCAGATCGTGCTGGATCATCTTCAGGCGTACGTGTTCGTCTTCGGGCAACCAGCTTGGATGGTGGTCGCAGACAGTGAAGATCAAACGGCGAAAGCCGAGCAGCGACGATCTCGTGCGCGCAAGCCGCGCCTCCAGTTGTCCCACGTGAAGCATGAGTTCGCGCAGGGCCTTCGTGCGAAGGCGATGCGTGACGAAAACCTCATCCGACAAATGGACCAGATCGGCGGCGATGTCTTCCATGCTTTCGGCCATGCGGTCGGTGATGACTTCTCCGATCGTGGCGAAGATGTCGCAACTGCCTGGTGCTTGTTCGCAACCGTCCAGTTGCTCGCTGACCCGCGCGACCGTCTTCGACGCGTGGTAGTGAAGTGTCACCAGTATTTTTCGTGCCAGCACGATTCCCAGCGGAGAGCTCGGCGCATCGTCCTTGACGTCGATGTACACCGGCATGTGCAGATAGACGGCGCCATTGCGTTTGCGATTTCGGCTGGATACGCCGATGCCACTGATCTGTTCGCGCGTCGGCATCTTCAGGCCGGTCGCGTATTCGACTGTGGCCACTTCATCGGCAGATGGATCACGCAGGTCGAACCACGCCGTGTGATCCGGGATGGTTTGCCCTTTTTGCCAGGACGCGAGCTGCTTGTTCTCCGGGTCGTAGAAGGTCAGCAAGTGGTTCTCCTTGGGAGGGATGAACACGCATCATCCATCGTGTCTTTTACCAAAGGCGTGGTGGATGACTGCGTGAACGCGCGCCTGAGAATGTCATGGCATCGCAGCGAGTGCATCCATGGTTTCACCGATTGATCAACCGTGCCGGGATACGTTTGCGTCGTATCTGCCTGATCCGTCGGAGAGCCGTCATGAGCCGTTACATATCCGCCACCGATCTCGGCATTCATGTGAAAAAGAATGACGAGGAAAGTCTGTTCAAGTGGTTGCTGGCAAGCTTTCTGTTCGGCAAGCGCATAAGCCAGAAAATCGCCGCGCAGACCTGGCGGGTGCTGGTGGAGACACATGGGCGCGACACGCCGCGCAAGCTGTGCAACTGCACCCATGCCGAGCTGGTGAAAATGCTGGGTGAAGGCGGCTATGCGCGCTACGACGAATCCACTGCCGACCGCCTGGCGCTGTTATGAAAGAACTTGATCGCCGAGTACCACGGTCGCGTGCTCTACATCGCGGACGCTGCGGAGAGTCGCGCCGAATTTGAACGTCGGCTGCTTGCGTTCAAGGGATTCGGTCCGGTGACCTTGCGCATCTTCATGCGCGAAGCACAGCCGGTGCTGTTTCCGAAATGACAAACTGGCGTTCGCGCCTTCGCCAACAGAAGCGCGCTATGGCGTCGATGCGATATCGACCAGCACCACCTTGCCGCGCAGGTGGCCTTTTTCCAGGAAATCCTGCGCAGCGGCGGCTTCTTCAAGCCTGAAGGTCTTCGCAATGTGCGCGCGCACCTCGCCTTCGTCGATCAACGCGGCGATGCGCGTCAATTGTTCGCCGCTGGGTTTTGCCTTGTAGCCGACGACGCGTACGCCGTACTCATCGGCTTTCTCTCGCGACGGTTCGCCCAGCGTGGAAACCAGGATGCCGCCGCGCCGAAGTACCTTGAACGAACGATCGCGCGTGTCGCCGCCGATCAGGTCGTACACCACGTCCAGATTTTTCACGAGTTGCTCGAACGGCTCGCCGTGATAGTCGATCACTTCATCCGCGCCCAGTTCGCGCACGAAATCGATGTCGTGCGCCGAGGCGGTCGCGATGACATGCGCGCCTGCGTGACGCGCGAACTGCACCGCCATGTGACCCACGCCACCGGCGCCACCGTGGATCAGCACGCGTTGCCCGTTGCTCAGTTCGCCATGATCGAACAAACCTTGCCAGGCCGTGAGCGCGGCGAGCGGAACGGCCGCCGCGTGTGCGTGATCGATCGACGTGGGTCGAACGGCGCATTGGTCCGCTTTCAGGATCACGTATTCCGCATAGGTGCCGTGCGTCATGTCGGACATCGCGTAAACCTCCGCGCCGGCCTGCACGGAGCCGATGTTTTTGCCGACCCGCTGCACTACGCCGGAAGCATCGCGACCCATGGCATACGGCAGCTGGCTCTCGCCAACCTGCGGATAGCCGCCCGAACGAATCTTGAAATCGACCGGATTGACGCTCGCGGCGTGAACCCTGAGCAGGACTTCATCGTCCCGCAGTTCGGGCACCGGAACGCTGTCCAGTGAAAGCACATTGGAATCGCCAAAGGCGTGGATGCGCACGAGCTTCATCTGGGTCTGATTCATCACGGATTCTCCGGCGTGGCCATTTCGAACGCGGGAAGCGCATTCGGAAAGTGGAGAGCGTGCGTGTTCGGAGTTGAAATGACGGTGAAGTTTTCCGGGGCGTGGACAGCGCGTGCTCGCTGCCCACGTTTTTCTCCGGTCAGCCCGGCAGATTCACCACCGGCGTGAACCCGCCGAAGATCATCCGTTTGCCGTCGAACGGGCAGTCGCTGGCGTCCTGCATGCGCGGGTCCTGCATGAATTTTTCCATGCCGGCATCGCGCGCGGCCTTGTCGGGCCATTCGACCCAGGAGAAAACCACCGACTCATCGTCCTTGGCCTGCACGGCGCGACGAAAGTCAGTGAGTTCTCCTTCGGGCACATCTTCGGCCCAGCACTCCATCACGCGTGTGGCGCCGACTTCCATAAAAATGGCGTCGAATTTGCTGGCGTGCGCGATGAACTGATCGCGATTGGCGTTGGGGACAGCGATCACGAAACCATCGACGTAAGACATGGTGTTCTCCTGTGTAGTGAGCTGCCTGTATGGCAGCTCTCGTTGATGCGACGAGCGGAAGCGGGAGCAATCGACATCGTATAAAACGATTTCCTGTGCTTGTCTGCACGGAAACGCCCCAAACGGCGTCTGCCGTTGGATACTTGAACCTTGCAGCTCAAAGCACCTGGATATCATGGGCAAGGGAAGACTCGAAGCGTTCAGCGATGGCGTGCTGGCGATCATCATCACCATCATGGTGCTGGAGATGAAAGTGCCGCACGGTGACGGCTGGGATGTACTGCTGCCATTGATGCCGACCTTCCTCAGCTACGTGCTGAGCTTCACCTATGTGGGCATTTACTGGAACAACCATCACCACATGTTGCACCTGACGCGCGGCGTGACCGGCAGCGTGTTGTGGGCCAACCTGCATCTGCTTTTCTGGCTGTCGCTGTTGCCGTTCGCGACGGGCTGGATGGGGGAGAACCATTTCACCGCTGCGCCTTCCGCACTTTACGGCGCGATCCTGCTGATGGCTGCGGCGGCGTACTGGATTTTGCAACGCACGATCATCGGTTGCCAGCCGGGAGATTCACCGCTCGCACGCGCGATCGGCAACGACTGGAAAGGCAAGCTGTCGCCCTTCATCTATTTGCTGGGCGTGGCGTCCGCGTTCTGGCGCCCATGGTTATCGGGTGTGTTCTACATCCTTGGCGCGCTGATTTGGCTCGTACCGGATCGGCGAATCGAGCGCGCCGTGATGGACGGCCATTCGTAGTTTTCGATTCAACCGCCGCCGTAGTTTCAGCTGCGACGGCGAGTCGAGCCTTTCGCAATCATGATCACGATGAGCGCGATGGTAGCGACGACGAGTACAACCGTCGTTGCGGCTGGATGCGCGATACGCAGCAAGCGCAACGTTGCAAGCACCACTGCGATGTAGACGAATATCGTCATCCAGCCCTGCCAGCTTTTCGGCGAAATGCCGAAGCCGATGCGCTTGGGGCCGAACCAGGGTTTGTTCTCTTCGGTCATGGCGATCTCCGCTTTCCCTTCGCGTGCGTGATGAAAAACCATCATGCCACCGTCGTGCGAATACGGCGAAACCGAGAGAAGTGACGCGACCGGAACAGCGCGTATTTTATTTCGACGCTTTGGCCATCTGATTCAGGATGACGCTCGGTGCAATACGGCTCATCAACTTCAGCACATTGCTCAGGCCCGGGCGAATTTCCAGCTTGCCCGCTTCGATGCCTGCGATCGCTTTCTGCGCCAGCTTGATGACATCCATGCCTTTCTGTCCTTTCATCTCCTCGGCGAATTCACCGTGAAGCAACGGTGTTTCCACCGCCGGTGGTGCAAGCTCCACAATCGTCACGCCTGTGTTGCGCAACTGGATGCGCAGGCACTGGGTATAGGCGTGAAGAGCCGCCTTGGCTGCGGAGTAGACGGGCGAGATGGGGAAGGGAACAAACGCCAGGCCGGATGACACGTTGACGATCAGCGCGTTCTTTCGCGTTTTGAGGTGAGGCAGGAACTGCTGAATCATCCGGATCGGCCCGTTCAAATTGATCTCGATCTCCCGCGTGACATCGTTCAAATCGCGCGGCGCCTGCAACTTCAGGTTGCGCATGATCCCGGCATTGTTGATCAGCACATCGAGCTCGGGAAACTTCGCGGTCACCTGTTCATGCAGTGCGCGGATGTCGTTCTCGTCGGACACGTCGCTGCGAAAGGTGACGAGGCCTGGAATCTCGCGGCTCGCAATGTCGAGCTTTTGCTGGTCGCGCCCGGTGACGATCACCGTATTCCCGCGCTGGCGAAGTTGCTTTGCGAGCTCCATGCCGATGCCGCTGGTGCCACCGGTGATCAGGATGGTTTTGTGTTCGAGTTTCATGGGGTGCTCCGGAAGTTGAGGTAGCCATTGGCATTCCTCATTCTGGGTTCCACACTGCCGAAGTAAAAGAAGGCACTTTAAAGTTTCATACTTACCTGAAAGAGAGTGTGGAGATGGCGCGCGTGGCGAAATTCACCGACGAGCAAATCGCAATCGCGAAGCACCACGCCTCGCTGACGCCTCCCGCGCAGATCGATCCGCGCATCGACGCCTTGGTGAACGACTTGATCGGTCGGGTCACCGACAAGTGGACCATGCTGATCCTGGAAGTGCTCACGGAAAAAGGTGAGCTGCGCTTTACGCGTCTCAGCGAAGCCATCGACGGCATCAGCCAGAAAATGCTGACCCAGACACTGCGGCGCATGGAACGGGATGGCCTGATCACTCGCACCGTGCATCCCGTCGTGCCTCCCAAAGTGGAATACAGGCTCACGACGTTGGGACTCGGTCTCGGCGCGGCTTTCTGCGGCGTCTGGATATGGGCGTCGGATAACCTGGAGCAGGTCGAGCAGGCGGGTCGTGATTTCGACGAGGTTGGCAAGGCTTTCTGAGAGTCGGCGCGCTGGATCAGTCGCACAACCGAACGTCAAGCCCGGTCTCATGGATGAGTGACGACTGTTTCGCTCAGCCTCTTTCCTTCATCGACCTGAAAAGCACATAGCCGGCTACGGTGAATGCAACGGCGTAACCGAGTGCGTACGCGTGGATGTCGACGTTGGGAATGATTGCCTTGCCGGGATCGTGCTTGAGGTATTCCAGCATGCTGTAGGTGTATGGAATCACGTAGCCGTACTTCCACGAGAGTGCTGCCAGTGCGCCGATCCACATCAGAAATCCGACGCCCAGTGGCACCAGAAAATTCCGGAAGCGCAACCCGAGCAAATACTGCAGCGCGACGATGGGCAGGCAATCGATGAAGTACATCGTGTCATCGTGCAGAAATCGCGCCGACGGCAACGAGTCGTGCGGATAGGGCGCCACAGCGACCAGCAGCGTGGGAACGATCGCCGACAACCAGATACCCACGTTGAACAACACGAAAAACTGCACGATCAGCACCACGATGACGGCGAGCTTGGATAGAAAGATGGCGCTCGGATGGAGCGGGAGTGCATGCACCTGTTTCCAAGCATTGTTGCGGTGTTCGATCTGCGTGATGAGGCTGGTGATCAGGATCGCGAAGAGCGGCAGGAAGAATATCGCCATCGACTGCCATGAACTTTGCCAAAGACTCAACCAGAAGCCGTTTGCCGCATTAATGTGTACCAGCCGTTCGTGCTGAACCAGCCGAGCGACGATGACGACGAGCGGCGTGAAGAGGCTTCCGCCGAGCACCAGCCATCCGGCGAGGCTGTGTCGCGTCTTCAGCCATTCGCTTTCGAATGCGCGCGCCACGGCGATCATGCCGCGTATCCCACCATTGCGAGGTAAATCGATTCCAGATCGTGGCCGCGGCTGCTCAGGCTGTAGACGTCCACCCCCGCATCGATCAGTTGCCGGTTCATTGCTGCCATACGGTCGTCGGCCATGGCCGGCAACACGATGCCGTTCTCGTCGACGACGCCGGCCATGCCGATCCCTGCCATGATTTTCAGGGCGCGCTGGTCGTTCGTGGTGCGAACATGCAACGACGCGGTCGTCTGCTGCTGTTGCCGCAACTGCGTCATCGTCCCTTCGAACCTCATGCGTCCGTCACCGATGATGCCGACGTGCGTCGCCAGCTTTTCGATTTCCGCCAAGAGGTGACTGGACAGAAGAATGGTGATGCCGTCCTCGCGACTGAGCCGGACCAGGAGCTGGCGAATCTCGACCATGCCGTTGGCATCGAGTCCATTGGTCGGTTCGTCGAGGATGAGAAATTTCGGCCGATGCAGCAGCGCCATCGCGATGCCGAGCCGTTGTTTCATGCCGAGTGAAAACTGGCGGACCTTCTTGCGCTGTGTTCCGGACAATCCGACCAGTGCCAGCACTTCCGGAATGCGTGGCGTGGGACAGCGATGAATGCGCTGGAGCACCGAGAGGTTTTCGCTTGCAGTGAGATGGTCGTAGGAAGAAGGGTTTTCGATCATCGAGCCAACGCTGGCAAGTATTTCAACCCGATGCTGTTCGAAGGTGCGGCCAAAAATGGAGATATTGCCTTGCTGGCGCTTGAGCAAACCCAGCAGCAGACGCAGCGTGGTGGTCTTGCCTGCGCCATTGGGCCCGAGGAATCCATAGATGCTTCCTGCCGGAACGTGCATGTTGACACCGTCGAGGGCGATTTCCCGATTCGAATAGCGATGGATCAGGTTGGATGTCTCGAGACAGTACATGTCGGCGTATCCGTGGCGCTGCCAATGAAAAGGCACAGAGAGGGCGATTCGACGCCGGAAACCGGCATCAGACGATTGATTAAGTTGATATAAGAGTTAAACTATCAGCACGAAAATTTATGTCAAGCTTAAATTTTGGAGCTGATGTGGTCATCGAACTCGCAACCGTAACCATCCAGCATCGCAGCGCAGGCTTGCGCCGTTTTGTCACTTCGCTATGCATTCTGCTGATCGTTTTGCTATTGCTTGAACGCTTCGGTTTTGCGCTGGAACAACTCGTTCACAACGGTCCGGGAAGACAATCGTTTGGACGTCTGGCCGTCCAGATGATTCATGCGTTGCCTGAAGCGTCCTACTTGCTGGCGCTGTGGTGGATACGACAAGCGCTGAACGCTATCGCGCAAGGCGAGCTCTATGGTCCGACCATCCAGCACATGCTTGATCGCGTCGGGCTCATGCTTGCTGTCGGCGCGTTCGTCAGCGTGTTTCTGGTGCCTGGACTGTGCCGCGTGCTCGGATACGACCCGGGTTACTGGATCGCCTATGATGTCTCCGCGCTGGTGTTGGGCGCGATCGGACTGTCCCTGAAAGTCATCGCCGATGTGTTGCGTCATGCCGCAGGCGTCCAGGCGGAACTGGACGGAATTTTCTGATGCCCATACGCATCGCATTGGATGAAGTCCTCGCAGCAAAAAAGATGAAAGCCAAACAGTTGGCCACGCTTATCGGTGTGAGCGAAACGCATTTGTCGCTGTTTCGCTCAGGCAAGGTGCGTGGTGTGCGCTTCAGCACGCTGGCACGACTGTGTGCAGCGTTGAATTGCCAAGCTGGCGATTTGCTCACCTATGTGCACGATGAGGCGGATCTGGCTGCGAGCGAGGAAGCGATCGAATGACCCTTCGTGGCAAGCCCTTCATAGCGAGCATCTTTGAAGCTGGCGTCGCTGCCTTTATCCTGACGATTCGTCACGCCGGGGAGGCTATCCCGTTTGGCCTTGCCTGACTCAACCGGAATTCGATGATGGATGCCTTCAGTTATCTCTCTGTGCTGCTGTCGATCATCCTCGGTCTGGCGATCACGCAGGTGTTGCAGGGCTTTCGCGGCCTGATGCTCGCGCGCAAGCGGCTTCATGCTTATTGGCCATGCATCGCGTGGGCCGTGCTGCTATTGGTGCTCGACGTGCAGGTGTGGTGGGCCATGTACATCCTGCGCTGGCGCCATGTCTGGAGCTTTGTCAGCTTTGCCGCCGTGCTTGCGCAGACGATTCCGCTGTACCTGCTGGCCGGCCTGGTATTGCCGGATGCCGGAACGCACGAACAGCTCGACCTGCGCAGGCACTACTACGACAATCATCGGTGGTTCTTCACCATCCTCGCGTTGCTGCTGGCAGCGAGTTTCATCAAGCAACTGGTGCTCTTCGGCAACCTCCCGGTGTCGTTGGATACCGGTGTCCAGTTGCTCTTTCTCATCGCAGCCGTAGTCGCCGCCTGCACCTCGCGCGAGTGGTTTCACAAGGCTCTCGTGCCGTTCAGCGCCATCACCATCGGCGCCTATATCGCGTTGTTGTATCCGTATCTGCATTGACGGTGATGCTGGCTGCTGCCATCAGTGGCAGATCGGCAAAGGGATGGGCAATGTTGGCAAATGAAAAGCGCCGATCCATGCGGAGCATTTTTCGGGCCGAAGCTGATTCACCCCTTGGTTGACCCGCGTCGGCTCGTTGCTGAAACCGTACTTCGCATGGTCGTAGAGCAAACCGTTGTCCACATGCCAAACGCTGGTCTCCATCAACGCGTGGAGAATTGAACCATCAGGATTATTCGCGCAATCGTGCCGCCTGGATTTCGGTCATGCTTTTCATGCCGACGCTCCAGTGTTCGCGCTCCACTTCGGTCAGCACGATCGTTACAACGTGCTCCGGCACCTGCAATGTGCGCATGGCGATGGCGGCTACTTCTTTCATGAAAGTATCTTTCTGCTGCGCGCTACGACCGGCCAGCAGTTGCACGTTGATGATGGGCATCGTTCTTTTTTCCGTGGGGATGAATGGATGCTGCCAGCTTCGGCCTGGTCGGTATCAGAAGTGACCGACTCTCGATTTCTGTTGCACGAGATCGACGACGACCTTGCCGTCGCTACGCGAATTGCCGACACGCTCATGCGCCGCTGCCACCGTCGAAAGATCGAAACGCTCCGGGTCCACGCGCGGGTAAAGCTTGCCGGCATCCACAAGGCGCGCCGCCTCTCGCAGGATGTCGCCGTGATGTTCCTTGCCGATGCCGGTGAGTAACGGGAGCAGGGTGAAGACGCCGGAATAGCTGCCGCCGCGGAATGACAGTGGTGCCAGCGCATGCGTACCCCAGCCCAGTGCGCTGACCACGTGGCCGAAGCGCGCAACGGATTTGAACGACGCATCGAGAACTTCGCCACCGACGGTGTCGACGACAATATCGAAGCCGTCGCCATGCGTGTGCGTCTGCAGATAATCCTCCGGACTTTCCAGGTGCCGATCGATGGCGACGGCACCGCAAGCCAAGACCAGTGCTGCGTCCGCCGCGGAGACGGTGGTAAATACTTGGGCGCCGAACGCGCGCGCGATCTGTATGGCCAGATAGCCGACACTACCTGCGCCGCCGTGAATCAGTACACGCATGTCCTTCGACACGTGCGCACGATCGACCAGGCCTTCCCACGCCGTAATGAAAGCCAAGGGCAGCGCAGCCGCTTCACGCATGCCGAGTGCGGCAGGCTTGCGGGCGAGCAGGGATGCGTCCACGGCGGCGAATTCCGCAAGCGACCCCTGCACGCCGCCCACGCCGCCTGTCATGCCGAAAACCTCGTCGCCCATCGCGAATTCGATGACGCCGCTACCGATGGCGACGACGATGCCGGCCATGTCGATGCCCAGTACCGCCGGCAAAAGTTGCTTTGCATGTGCAGCGTTGCCGGCACGAATTTTCAGGTCGAGTGGATTGACACCGCTCGCATGAATCCGGACGAGTACCTGACCGTCTGCCGGAACAGGGACCGGCAGTTCGACGAGTGAGAAAGGCCCGTCGATGTGATCGACGATGGCGGCTTGCATGGTGCGATGGGTAGTCATGGGGATACGTAGTGGGAAGCGTTGTTTCAGTGGCGCGCAAGGAAATCGAGGATCGTGTCTGCGATCACCGCGGCATGCGTTTCCAGTGCGAAATGTCCTGCCTCGAGCAGATGCACTTCAGCGTTGGGCAGATCCTTCTTGTACGCCAGCGCACCGGAAGGAATGAAAGCCGGATCGTTCTTTCCCCATACGGCCAGCAGTGGCGGCTGGTGTTCGCGGAAGTACCCGTGAAACGAAGGATAGGCGTCGATGTTTTTGCGATAGTCGTAAATAAGGTCGAGCTGGATTTCATCGGCGCCGCGGCGGGTCAGATAAGCGATATCCAGCTCGTAGCCGTCGGGCGAAACACGATCGCGCGGCGCACCGTGGAAATACTGGAATTGCTCGATGGTTTCGCGGGTAATCAGGTCGCGACACGCTTCGCGGTGCGCCGGCGTCGGGTCGGCCCAGTATTCCTGCAGCGTGCCCCACGCGTCGCTGAAACCTTCCATGTACGCGTTGCCGTTCTGCGTGATGATCGCGGTGATGCGATCGGGTCTGGCTCGTGCAAGGCGCAAGCCGACCGGCGCACCGTAGTCGAAGATGTAAAGCGCAAAGTGGTCGAGACCGAGCACGTCGGTGAACTGATCGATCACCTTGGCAAGGTTGTCGAAGGTGTAATCGAACTTGCCTTTCGACTTGAACGTCTGGCCGAAGCCGGGAAGATCGGGTGCGATCACGCGGTACTTGCCCGCAAGTCGCGGAATCAAGTCGCGGAACATGTGGCTGGCCGTCGGGAAGCCATGCAGCAGCAACAGTACCGGCGCATCGGCCGGGCCGGCTTCGCGATAGAACACGTCGAAGCCGTCCACGCCGACCGTGTTGAAACGCACTTCGTTTTCGTTGCGGCCAGCGGTGTGTTTGGTAGTCAATTGATTCACGGGAATTCCTCGGTAGAGGCTGCGCCGCGGGGAGCGGCGCCGCCGTGGATTCAAGCAGCAGGCGCGTGTTGATTCATCGCGTCCATCACGCGTGCCGAATAGACCATCGCGGCGCCTGCATTCAGGGCCACGGCGACGCCAAGTGCTTCGGCGACTTCTTCGCGGCTCGCACCATGCTTGAGCGCTTCGCCGGTGTGCACGGTGATACAACCGTCGCAACGCGTGGTCACGGCCACGGCCAGCGCAATCAGTTCGCGCGTCTTCGCATCGAGCTGGCCGGTCTTGGCGCCAGCTTTCGAAAGCGTCTGATAGCCGGCGAGGGTGTCGGGGCTGAGCTTGCCGATTTCGCCGATGCGGCCCGTCAGTTCTTTGCGGTATTGCAGCCAATCCATCATGAGTGCACCTCTCGTGTTTTCACCGGCCGGGTTAGTGCTTGGCCGTGATGTGCAGTGTTGCGCCGCGCAGGGAGCGGATGAATACTGCGCGATCTCAATTTCTGGCGAGGTCGTCTCATGGATGCGCTGAGCCGCGTGCTGGAACTGGCTGACGTGAAAGGCACGCCGGATCTGCGCTGCCTGCTGGCTGGTCCGTTCGAACTCGACCACGAACAGGTGCCCGAGGGCGAAGCGCCTTATCACCTCGTGCTCAGTGGCAAGGGAAGCTTGCAGATATCGGGTGGCGAAGAGATCGCGTTGCGCGAAGGCGACCTGCTGTTGTTGCCGCGCGGTAGCGCGCACGTGATGCGCGACGCCGACAGCGCCACCGCGCACGCTGGATCGATGAGCATCGACAATAGCGGATCGTTGCCTGTGCGCTCCAACACGAATGGTTCGGCAGAACTCGACCTGCTGTGCGGACGCTTCAGCTACGCGCATGGATCGGCGGATCTGATCATGGCGGCGTTGCCCGATGTGCTGCACGTCTCGCTGGCCGAACATGGCGGCATGGATGTACTGCGAGGTGTGGTCGGCATGCTTCGCGCCGAAGTCTCGGAGATGGCGCCCGGAGCGCCGGCCGTGATCACTGCGTTGAGTCGGGCGCTGTTCGTGCTGGCCATTCGCGCGTACACCTTGCGCGACGACGTACCGGCTTCGCTGCTGTTGCTGCTGGCGGACGCACGTCTGGGCCAGGCCGTGCAGGCCATGTTGCGGCAGCCCGAAGCGGCCTGGACAGTGGAGAGCCTCGCCGAACGCGCGGCGATGTCCCGCGCCAGCTTCGCCCGTCATTTCGCGGCGAAGGGAAATACCTCGCCATGGGAATTGCTCACCTTGTTGCGCATGCGCATGGCGGCCGGATTGCTCTCGCGTGGCAAGTCGACGGTCGGTGATGTTGCCGAACGCGTGGGCTACCAGTCGGAAGCTGCCTTCGGAAAAGTGTTTGCCAAACAGACAGGCATGACGCCGGCTGCATATCGGCGTAGTCACGCCGCCGGCAACGCGCCGCGTTGAAGCCACGGCGCCTGCGAACATTGCATCAACGCGCACCTTGTTCCACCGCGACGACAGGTACAACGGGCGCTGCGACAGGCGGCAACAGCCGGCCCATGATCAGCAGGTAAAGCGTTCCGATGGAAAGCACGGCAATCACCACGTTGGCGAACAAAAACAGCCACGGCGCCAGCGTCGCCACGGGCCCGATATCGCCACGTTCGATCATGCGCAGCGGCGCGATCGCGATAGCAGTGACACCGAAACTGAAAGCCCAATAAGACGCTGCGAAAGGCTGCTTGCCGATCCAAGGCATCAGGCGCAGCAGCACCAACGCCTGCAGCAACGCATAGCCGATCAACACATGCGCGAACAAATCGGGCATGCCACTCGTGATGGAGAGATAGGCGATGGCGCCGACCGCCGGTGGTGCCAACTGGATGCCGAGCGTGGGACGCATGGGAACGGGGAGACTCTCGGCGACGAACAACCGATGCACCAGCACCGACTCCAGCGCGAGCCACGAAAACACACCGGCGCCGAAGGCCAGCTGTCCCCAATCCGGCCGACCCAGCGCTGAAACGACAATCGCGGTGAGGAACGATCCGGCCACGGCGGGTAGATAAAGCACGGCCGTGGTCTGCGCCACATCGCGGCCACCTTGCCACAAACCGCCTGTGCGCCACACGGCGAAAGCGATGGTGTAAATCGCACCCAGCGCAAACAACACCGATGCCGCAGCATGGGAATACGGTGCGATGGCGCCGGCCACCAGCATCGTGGTCACGCCCGCCAGCCCCACAAAACAGCACTGCACGGGATGCTTCAGCTCCTCGATGGCGCGCGTCCGCTCGAACAGCCACTTGGCCATGTACAGCAACACCAGCACGAGCCACACCGCGGAGCCGATCCACTCGAGCGCCTCGCCAACCTCGGCGGAAAGTCCCCATACACGGTGCGCGACACGCCACGCGTTGCCCAGGCCAACCACACCCAGAACGATGCCGAACAGACTCGCAGGAACAAGCGGGATGCGTGGGCGGATATTCATCGAAGACTCCTTGCGGGTGGTCGTTGGCGCAAACGTGGCGTGATGAAGCGCGCCGATGCGTGGCAGCAAAGTGATCGTTCATCCTTTGACGTGCTACACGCCATGCTCAGGGTGATCGTCCCAAACGTTTGCTAGCTGCAGCATAGGCGCCGGCGCAACGAACGGCTTCATCCCAAAGGAGTAGGCCGACGCGATCTGTCGAAAAGCACATGTCAATCTTTCTAGGCAAATAGCCGTCCACGTTCCAGAATGCCGACGAGGTCGCCGGTGCGGCGATCAATGGGGGCCGCGTGCGTCTGGACTGGCGATGGGTGCTGGGAAGTCTGTTGGCCGTGGCGCACTTTGCGGCGCAGGCTGCGAACACGCGGACGCCTGTTTCGTTGCTGGATTACCAGCGCACCACCTGGACCCAGAAAGATGGTGCGCCTGCCGGCATCCAGGCGATGGCGCGATCGAGTGACGGATGGCTCTGGCTCGGCACCAGTGCCGGCGTATTCCAGTTCGACGGCCTGAGCTTCAGCCCTCGCGACAGCTTGCCCGCGGGAAATCTGCATTCGAGATCCGTGCGCCGGTTGCTCACTACGTCCAACGGCGATCTCTGGGTATTTTTCAGTGCGGGTGGCGCCTCGGTCTTGCGTCGTGGAGATCGCGATCACCCTGCATGGATTGCCGGTCTGTCCGAAGGCGCGACCATCGACAGCGAGGCTGACGACGACCAGAACCACGTATGGATCACTTCAGGCCCGCATATCTATCGCAACCACGGCGATCAGTGGGAGCAAGTGCGTCCTTCTGACGTCGGCTTGCCCGAAGACGGCGAGCCAACCGTCTTCAGCGATCACCGCGGCAATGTCTGGTACTGCACCGATACGCGCATCTATGTGCGCACGCGTTTTTCGAATCGGTTTGTGCCGATAAACGGGAACTGGCACGCGATCCAGACGTTCGTTTTCAGTGCCGCGGGCGGCATGTCGGTGGTGGACGGCTCGATGTCGCCCACTGACGCATCCACGCAACTGAGCGTGCCGGCAGGATCGAGGTCAGCCCGGTCTAGTGCGTCGTCGGAAATGAGCATGCGGGATGTGCAGGGTGCGATATGGAGTGTCGAATGCGATCACGCCGACCTTTGCTTTTCGCCACGTGATTCCACGACGTTGCGGCGTGGCGCCGACGAGCAAAGTGATCCCTGGAAAGCGGATGGGGAAAAATCTCCCGGGACGATGACGCTGCTTGTCGACGAAGAAGGAAACACCTGGGTCGGAACGAAACTGGGGCTGGTGCAATTTCGTCTCGCGGCGGCGCGACGCGTGCGTTTTCCCGACAACACTTATTTTTTCACCGTCGTTCCCGATGCGGACGGCACGGTCGTCGTGGGAACCGATGGCCGCAGCGACAATGCCGTGGATCAGTTGTGGCGTGTCGATACCGACAACGCCATTCATTCGCTTTCGAGTCATGCGACCTCCGCTGCGTGGCTGGAACCGGATCACTCAATACTGCTCGCAGGGCCGCTGGGAATCTGGCGGTTCGATGGCAGAAGCGAGGTGCCACTCGAGGGGCCTCACGCGGTTTCCGTCAAAGGTGTCACGCCGCAGTCGATGGCCGAAGATGGTGCCGGCAGACTCTGGCTCGCGTTCAACACGCTTCCGCCATGGCGCAAGGACACGCTCGGATGGCGCGAGCGTGGCGGGATTGCCGAACTGCCTGCCGGCCTGGTGGCGCTGATCGTTCCGTCCGGCAACGACACCTGGTTGGGCTACCGCAGCAACATGCTGGTCCGACTGGACGCCGGCGATCACGTCTCGCAGTGGGATCAACGGCAGGGACTTGTCACTGGTTCGGTCACCGCGCTGATCACGAAAAAGCCGATGCTTGTCGGTGGCGAGCGCGGTCTGCAATGGTTCGACGGAAAAGCGTTTCACGCGATTCACGCCGCCGACGTCGCACAACTTTCGGGCATCACCGGGTTGCTGCGTGATCAGGATGGCTCGCTCTGGATCAACGGTTTTCGCGGTCTGGTGCACTACCCCGCGGATGAAGTCGCGCACGCCCTGAGCGATGAAAACTTCGCGATGCATGGACGGCTATACGACGAAGGCGATGGCGTGCCGGGCACGGCGCAGCAGGCGCGGCCGCTGCCAACCCTGACACGAGGTAGCGATGGCAGGATCTGGGTGGCGTCGACGAATGGAATGTCTTCGATCGATCCTCCATCCCTTCCGGTCAATCGGCAGTCGCCCTCCGTCGAGATTGCAGGCGTCAATGACGTCGCGCAGCCAGCGAACGGTTTGGATTTGCCGGCGGGGACGCGGCAACTGCGGATGAGATTTCACGTTCTTTCCTTGACGCGGCCGGATCGAACGCAGGTGCGCTATCGACTGTTGGGCCTGGACGACAAGTGGATCGATGCCGGCACGAGACGCGAAGCGTTTTTTGGCAATCTCGGGCCCGGTCGTTATCGTTTCGAATTGATCGCGGGCAACGAAGATGGTGTGTGGACCAGTCAGGCGACCGGACTGCCATTCAACATCGAGCCAACGTTTTTCCAGACGGGCTGGTTCAAATCCATTTGCGTGATCATCGGCCTCGTCGCGTTGTGGCTGATCTTCAGATGGCGATTGCGTCACGAGCGCAAGCTGATGCGACAGAAGATGGCCGTGCGCCATGCCGAACGCGAACGCATCGCACGCGAGCTGCACGACACGTTATTGCAGGGCATCAGCGGTTTGCTGATGCGCGTGCAGGTGTGGTCCGGACGACGCGAGTTGCCGACCGATCTGCAAGGCGACATGCAGCGCGCCAGCGAGCAGGGACGCTCGATGCTTTCGCAGGGCCGCGATCGCATTGCCGAGCTGCGCGCCGACGACGGCGAGTTGGTGAACCTGTCGAATGCGATTCGCGTCATCGGCGACAAATTCGCTGCCCTGCATGCCGCCGGCTTTGTCGTCATCGACCACGCACCAGACGCGGCGCTTCGGCACGACGTGAGCGAGGACGTACTTGCGATCGTGCATGAAGCGATCGCCAACGCGTACGCCCACGCCGGTGGCAAGTCGGTCAAGGTGAAGCTCGAAGAACGCGCTGGTCGGATCGGCATCAGTGTGACCGACGACGGTTGTGGCATCAGCAGTGAACAACTCGATGAAGCGGGCACGACCGGACATTGGGGTCTTGTCGGCATGCGTGAACGCGCGAGGAGAATCGGCGTTCGCCTTGTCATCGGCGCCGGCGAGACGGGTGGAACCCGCGTGCTGATCGAAGGCATTCGACCCGTCAAATCATCGGTGCAGCAAGATATTTCACGCCGGCGTTGATGCTGTCCTGCGCTGGCGTGGATCGACTTCATTGTCCAACGACTGCGTGCTTTTGCGGGCTACCACTTTCGGGTGATCTGCCACGCAAGGTCGTGCGCTATTGAAGAGGCCGGACTGAAAGGATCAGCACGATGCAAGGCATTTCGTGGCGTTGCCCCGGCGCCTGGTGGATCACGGCGAGCGTTGTCACGATGATCCTGATGATCGGCGTGCTGCTGCGTTGGCGCCGCCATCAGGCACTTCGCTCGTCGCGCTCACGGGCCGAAGATATCGCGAATGCGGCAGCGGCCAGATCGATGCAGGAATTCATGCTGCAATCCGGGCAAGGCCTGATCCTTCGCTTCGAGGCGATCGCACGACAACTGCCACCCGATCATCCGACGCGTCTTGACCTGATCGCCGCCATCGACCGCGCGGAAAGCGTTCTGGAAAAAGGCCTCGACAGCGCGCAACATCGACGCGATGGCATGGCGCCGTCGATGCCGACACCCGACAATGATCCTCTTTCCTGAGCAACGAGACATGACCCCCGTGGACGCAGAGCAGCCGATGATCCGCATCCTCGCCGTGGACGATCACCCGATGATGCTCGAGGGTTTGGCTGCGGTGATCGACGCCGAGCCCGGCATGCAGCTTGTCGCCGATGCGACCAGCGGTGAAGACGCGATCGTGAAGTTCCGTGCGCACCAACCGGACGTCACCCTGATGGATCTGGAATTGCCCGGCATGTCGGGCGAGCAGGCGATCCGGCAGATCCACGACGAACATCCCGACGCCGCGATCCTGGTGCTGACGACTTTCAAGGGCGACGCACAAGCCTTGCGCGCGCTCAAGGCCGGTGCGCGCGGTTACCTGTTGAAGAGTTCACTGCGACGCGATCTCATCGACACCATTCGCGCCCTGCACGAAGGGAAAAAAAGCGTGCCACGCGAGATCGCGGCGGAGATAGCCGATCACGCCATTGACGAACGCCTGACATCCCGCGAGCTCACCGTGCTGCGTTACGTGGCCGGCGGTCACTCCAACAGGATCGTTGCCGATCTGTTGTGCATCAGCGAAGCGACGGTCAAGGTACACATGAAAAGCATCCTGGGAAAGCTTGACGCCACGTCGCGCACCCACGCCGTGCAGATCGCGCATAAGCGGGGAATCATCGATCGCTGAACCGGAGTCGCCCGAAGAGCTACAGATTTTTACAAAGGTGGTAGTGAATCGGGTCTCTCGATCCAGAGGCGTTTCCGAGCAGGTCGAACGATGCATCCTGGTTGATGCTCACGATGCGCAATTGCGATGTCGCCGTGGCCGGCACAGCCTGGCCGACTTGCTGGGCGGGGCAACGTTGCTTCAACCGAAAACGGTGCGCTGCTATTTGAACGGTATCGTCGACACAAGCGGCGGAGTGCGCACCGGTCAGATTCTTGCCATCGAAGTGCAGCAGGCTCGCGTTTGGCGGATCGCTGCAGTCGGCGGAAGAATAAAAGCCGACGCGAACCGGCAGATGGGTTTGCGCTTGCGATAGGGCCGGGAGAAGCAGGATCAGCGCGACAAGTCGTTTCATGGGGTGGCTTCTCGTAACGTCCAGCAGGCTGGGTTCATGCACTACCAGCGAGAAAAATATGCGCGACAAGGCGCAGACTCATGCCGTCATAGCTGCCGATCGGCAGCGCCTCTGGAAAAACACGTCACGCCTTCACCAATTCCGTCTCGACAAGAATGGTGACCTCATCCGCCTCCAGTGGCACCCATTCGCTGACGCCGAACTCCGAGCGCTTGAATGTCGCTTCGCCGGAAAATCCCATGCGGGATTGTGTCGATCCACGATAAGTGACCTTGAGCGTCACAGGCTTTTTGACGCCGTGAAAATCAAGCACGCCATCGACCGTCGCCTGTCCGCCGACGATCTTCGCCGTCGCCGATGCGAAAGTGATCACCGGATATTTCGCCGACTCGAAATATTTCTGCGCAATGCGCTTGTCGAACATCTGGTCGCCTGTATCGACGGATGCCGGATCGATGGAGATTTTCAGATTGGACGCTGACGACAGCGAGGGATCGAATCGGAACCCACCGTTCACTCGATTGAAACGAAGCGTGTAGCGGGAAAGATCCATGTGGGCGAGCTTCACCGTCACCGACGTGTGATGCGGATCGAGTTTGTATTCGCCGGCGTCAGCGGCCATCGGATTCTTGCTGAGATGCAATTGCTTGTACTGAGCGACCGCACTCGCATCTTCCGACGCATGTTGAATTTGTGCAGCGAAGACTGCGTGTGTCGCAACGAGCAAGGCCACGAATGCGGCAGGGGCAATCTTGCGAGTGGCCATGAGAGGAGTCCAGGTAGCGGCGACAGGATGAGCGCCGCAACCTTAGACGATCGAGCCTGCACGGTCATACCCACAAAGGAGTAGCAGCCGATCTCTGATCGTACGCAGTGGCCTCGCCCATCAACGCCGTCGCACGGATCAATCCGGAATGGTGACACCGACCAGTTTGCCGAGCAGCACCAGCGATTCCTGCCAGCCGAGATAGCACTGTTCCACCGGAATCATTTCGGGAATGCCTTCTTGCGTCACATGCATCTCGGTGCCGCAGGACACAGCGTGGAACGTGATCGTGGTGGTCATTTCGCCAGGCAGGTTCGGATCCTCGAAACGGTCGTTGTACTGGATGCGTTCGCCGGGCACGAGCTCGCGATACGTGCCGCCGAAGCTGTGACCGTGGCCGCTCGAGAAGTTGGTGAACGTCATCCGGTATGTGCCGCCAACCTTTGCATCGAGGTGATGCACCGTGCACGTGAAGCCGTTCGGCGGCAGCCATTTGCTGACGGCGTCGGCGTCTAGAAAGGCGCGGTATACCCGATCCGGCGGTGCAGAAAGCACGCGATGAAGACGAAGTGTGTTGGTGCTCATGACTATTTCCCGTTGCTGAGGATCGGTTCTCCATCATAAGGACGAATGAGCGTGACGAAAATCGACACACATTGATTTCTTCGCGGTGAATCCATTTCCAGCTGTCGACGCATCCAAGCCTCAGACACCGCGATGGTCGCGGCTGTGAATTTGCCCGTTCGCGGGCGAATCGAACGCAAGGGAGCGTCGTACATGAAATATGCCAGACCCATCTCAGTACGCAGCGGATATTGCCTTCGCGCGATGACGACGTGCATGGCACTGCTCGGTGTTTCGGCCGCTGTCGCTGGTCCTGCATCGAAAACCTTGCCGGGCACGCCGGTGGGAAAGCTGGGCGGCGAACTGATCCATCACATCAATACCGATACACCCGAACAGATCAGACAATGGGCGCCGACGATTCTTTCCGCAGACATCAACGCGGACGACAAGGCCGCCTTCGTCAATGATCTGGCATCGGCCGTGCGTTATAGCGGCGGTGTCGCGCTGACCGATGTGCAAGTCGATCCGCGACAACCCGGCCTTATGGTGGATATCAAGGGACGTCGCAACGGGCAGGGTGCCTTATTTTTTCTGGCGGCTGATCCGGCGCACACCGACCGGCTGAAGCAGGCGGAGTTGCATCCTACGGACGCCCCGGCGCTGTATGCCGGCTGGCCGAAAGGCGCAGTGTCGCGCACGGAGATGACGCGCCTGATCCACGCGGCGCTCGACCGACTTGTGCACACCTCCGATTTCTCCGGTTGCATGACGGTAGTGGACAACGACGAAACCGTATTCGACGAATGTCGCGGCTTCGCCGAGCGCCGCTTCCATGTGCCCGTCGATCATCAAACCCGTTTCCACGTCGGATCGATCGGCAAGATGTTTACCGCCGTGGCCATCGCCCAGCTTGTCGAAGCCGGCAAGATGTCGTGGAATACGACGCTGGCCGAAGCGGTACCCGAGTACCCCGATCACGCAGCGGCAAAGAAGATCACCGTGTGGCAACTGCTGCATCACACGGCGGGTCTCGGCGATTACATGGTTCCGGAGTTCTTTCAGCAGCCGGGCAAGTTCGTCAACCCGGCCGACTATCTCGAACTCGTCGCGAAGCAGCCGAAACTTGGCGAACCCGACAAGCAGTGGAGCTACAGCAATGCCGGCTACGTGCTGCTTGGTCGCATCATCGAGAATGTCTCGCACGAAAATTATTTCAGCTACATCGCGCATCACGTGTTCGCGCCAGCGGGCATGCAGGTCAGCGGATTCGACAGCGTGGAAGACATCACGCCGAATCTCGCCGTCGGCTATTTTCACGACGGTCTGTTCTCAAGCGAGTGGAAGGCGGACTGGATGAAAACCGGTTTCAAGGGCAGCCCGGCAGGCGGCGGCTATTCCAGCAACGCCGATCTCTTGCGCTTCGCCAAGGCCTTGCGCGAAGGCAGGCTGGTCAAGCCGGCGACATTGACGAAAATGTTCGACGACGAAGTGCCTGCAGGCCCCGGCGGCTACGCTGCCGGATTCGGCGATCGGCTTTCCCATGGTCGGCATATTCGCGGCCACGCCGGCGGGATCGAGGGCACGGATGCAAACCTGCAGATGGTGTGGGGAACGACGTCGGCCGTCGTGCTGACCAGCAATGAGGGCCCCGGCCAGACGTGGATGCTTGCCGAGCACATCGCCGACTTGCTCGCCGCCGAGGACACAAAACATCGATGATCCGACTCGTCGGTTTGTCAACCGCCGCATCTGCAACAAAAATCGGAGCAAGACCATGGAATTTTTTGTCATTCCCCTCGTCGTGATGATGGCCCCCGTGCTCATCGTTCTGATCACGCTGCGTTACCGCCGTCAGCAAACGCAGGCGCGCTATCGAATGCTGCTGCAACTCGCAGACAAGGGCGTTGAGCTTCCGCCTCAACTGCTGCTGGAACCGCAGGTGGCGTACAGCGAGCGCCGCCGTGCGCTGGTGCTGATCGCGAGCGGTCTTGGGTTGATGGCCACATTCCTCGCGCTGCCGGGTCAACTCGACAACGGCCGCAGCATCGGCAGTCTGTGGGGGCTGGGATTGTTGCCATTGACGATCGGCCTGGGTTACCTCGCCAGCTGGTGGTTGAACCGGCGTGGAGATGCGCGTGGCTGATAGCGCCGCCGAGGCGCGCATTGATCAGGCACTGGTTGCGCGGGTTCTGCTGGGCAGCGATCAACATGCGTTCGAGCAGCTGCTGCGTCGCCATCAAGGCATGGTGCGCGCGCAGTTGCGCCGACTGATGCGCGGTGACGACGCTGCGGCGGATGATCTGGCGCAGGAAGCTTTTCTGCTGGCGTGGCGCAAGCTCGATCAGTTTCGTGGCGACGCGCGTTTTTCCACCTGGCTTTACCGCATTGCCTATTCCTGTTTTCTGCAGGCGTATCGGAAGAAATCGCCGTCTTCGATGGATGGCGATGACGAAGTAGTCGAGCAGCTGGCGGCGCCGGTGCATGCGATCGATCTGCAACTGGATATTGATCGGGCCATGCAACGTCTATCCTCTTCGGAGCAGACCGTGCTGCTGCACTGCGTACAACTCGGACTCAGTCACGAAGAAGCGTCTTACGTCTTGGCGATGCCGCTGGGCACGGTAAAAACCCACGCGACACGCGGTAAGGCAAAACTGAAAGCGTGGCTGGCACCATGGCGCGAAGCCGCCGGTGAGGAAAGAACATGAGTCACGAAACGAATCACGAAGAAAACGACGATTCCATCGAAGCCATGCTACGCAGGCAATTCGAAGGGCCGATCGCCGACCAAGGTTTCTCCGAGCACGTGATGCAACGGCTGCCGCCGCGCCGTCGTCGCGTAGCGTGGCCGGTGTGGTCGGGTGTACTGGCGGGTGTGGCTGCGTGCGTCGTGAGCCTGTTATTTTCGCCGCTGTTGCATGCAGGTTGGCGCGATGTGATGCATGGCGACTGGTCAACATCCGCCATCACGTTGTTGTCCGTGATGGCGGGCTTGTCCGTGCTGGCTTGCGGCTGGACATTCGCGGAGGCCGAGAATCGCTGATCGCCTTCGACAAGTGCTGCGTCGACAAAGGCAGGTCGACCGCACCAAGTGCTGTCGCTCAGCGCAGATCCACGTCGCCGACCTTGTCCTTGTAATCCTTCTTCGGATCCGAGCCGAACAGCATCTTGACGCCAGCGAGCAGGTTCGACTCGTTGAGCCACACTTCGGCGTGTTCGGGGTCGAAGCGCAGCAGCACAAGCTTCGGATCGTCCTTGCCGTCGAACCATGCGGCGATGAAGGGATTCCACAGGCGATCGATCACCGCGCGGTCCTGATCGACCGATAACGTGCCGTGGATGCTGGCGAACAGCTCGTGCCCCTTCGCGCTGAAGGCTGCGATGGCGCGAGGGCTTTTCGCGAGGTTGTCGGCTACTGCATTGGGCTTGCCGACGAAGAACCAGATCGGTCCGTGATCGTCTTCCACCATCGCGGTCATGGGCCGCGAGTGGCCATCCTCCACGCCGTCGAGGCCAAGCATCACGGTTCGGTCGGAAGACAGCGCCTTCCAGAATTTTTCTTCGAGTTTCTGTTCGGTTTGCATGTGGAGCTCCGGTGCGTGCTTCAGGCGGGAGCTGCCGTTTTAGATTCTTCAGCGTGAAGTGGATGCAAGCGATCCGGTGTGGCGCGAAGACATTCGGCTTGCTGTTGAGGCGCTCGTGATGAATGAATCGACGTGCGCAGCCGCGAATAGGTCAGTCGCTCAGTCCTTGTGTTTCGGCTTTCGGATCGCGGTGATCTTGCCGCTGGCACCGCCGCCACAGAAGAAGCGATCGCCACCGTCGGACTCCAGTCCCGACACGCCGGTGCCGCTGGGCATCTGCAAACTCTCAAGCGTTTCGCCGGTAGTCGGGTCGATGCGCCGCACGTCAGCCTCGCCGTCCTCCCAGGTGCCGTGCCAGAGCTCGCCATCGACCCAGGTCACGCCGGTGACGAAACGATCGCTGGTGATGCTGCGAAGAACCGTGCCGGTTTCCGGTTCGATTTGATGGATCTTGCGCTCACGGTATTGACCGACCCACAGCGCACCTTCGGCCCACGCGAGTCCGGAATCGCCACCGTTTCCGGGTGCGGGAATACTGGCGAGCACGTCGCCGGTTTCCGGATCGATTTTCTGGATGCGATCCTCGACGATCTGGAAAATATGGCGGCCGTCGAAAGCGGTGCCTGCGTGCGCTGCGATGTCGAGTGTGCGCGGCGCGTCGTCGCTTGCCGGGTCGAACGCGGCCAGCGTGTCGCCCGTTGCAAACCACACGCGCTCTCCGTCGTAGGTGACGCCATGCACGGCGTCGACGCCCGAAAAAGGGCCATATTGCTGGATGATTTCTGCGTTTGATCGTTTCATGCAGCCATCCTAGTCGTCGGGAAATGTGGGTGGGAGTAACAAGCTTGTCGGGAATCCGGGCATGGGCTGCGTTACCCAGCGACGTGAGCGCCCGCGGCCGAAAGCGTCCACTTTCCCTTTTGTCGCCAGCGCGTCGAGCGCTCGCTGCACGCTGCGCTGGCTGGTGTCGAGCGCGAGCGCCAGCGCCGAGCTCGACCATGCTTCGCCATCTGCGAGAAGCGCAAGTACGGCCGCATGCGATTCATCCGTTGGATGCGCGAGCACGACCACATGATTTGCGTCGTGCGGCGCGAGCATGAAGCCTTGCTTCGTTGCGTGCACATGGGCGATGGATCGGAGAAGCGAACGCAGGCGTCCGATCTCGACGCGCAATCGTGCGCGATGCGATTCGTCGGCGTGCTTCGTGTGGAACGCTTGCGCAATGAGCGCGGCCCGCGTTGCGTCGCCGGGCCACGCTTCGCCCAATAATCGAGCGAGCGCGAAAAGCACCGGTCGTCGCTCCAGCGCGAAGATCGTGCCTGCGCGGCGCACGGCGTAGCGGCACGCATCCACGACAAGCGTCTCCGAGTTCAGCAACGCCTCGACCTCATCCAGGCGCAGCAGCCGATTTTCGCCGCGTTCGATGAGTTGGGCGGCCGGAAGATCGAGTCCACGGGTAGCACCATGCACTTCTGCGATCAGCGCGGGTATGTCGGCGAGCTGCGCCGCATCACTCGCGCGGCGCAGAGCGGCGCGTGCGATGACTGTTTGCAGTCGCTTCATCGCGATACCTGCGGCCACCATTTCGAACGATGCGCGCGACGAGGGCCGCAAGGACGCAACGTCCAGATCGGCGAGCGTGCTTTCGGCGTCATCCACGCGCCCGATCAGCAGTTGGCGTCGGGCCTTGAGATACCGTGCATGTGCGGCGTTCGCACGATCGCCATGTGCTTCGAGCGTGGCGATCGCGTCATCGAGCGCGCTCGTGGAACCGCCGAGTTCGCGCGAAACCAGTGCGATTTCAGCCTCGGCCACCATGCATCGTGCGCGGGCTATCGACTCTTGCGCACCGAACGCACGCGCGGCGCGGCGCAACAACAACTTTGCCCGCGTGAAATCGCCGAGCTGCGCCATCGCGATGCCGCGCAGGGCTAGCGCCGGTGCATCGTCGCGCAGCGCGACGCGCTTCAAGGCACCGAGCGAATCGCCCGCCGCGAGGGCACGCGCTGCCGCCGTGATCAGCGAATCCATCCGTATCCCGCCAAATTTGTCACTCCCTCGTTGGGCATGCGCTTTCTAATCTATCGCACAACCCTCAACCGAATGTCTGCGTTCAGTGCGTGCAACGAAGGAGCCAGCGATGTCGACTCACGAAAGCGCAGCGCGCAGCGAAACCGTGACTCTCCGCATGGCCAAATGGCTGAGTCTCGCGGCCGCGCCTACCTTCGTCATCATGGCGCTGTTGACCGGCGCGTTCGGCAATGGCCCGATGGACATGCTGTGCTCATCGATGCATGGCGTGTTGTCGTTCGACGGCATGCTGCCGATGTACCTGCTGATGAGTGCGTTCCACGCGACGCCATGGCTGAGGATGTTCGCGCGTCGTCGGCGTCGTTGCTGATTCAAAATGTGCGTGTTCAAAAACGTGCATGGCGCCGAGACCGCGGATTCTATGGCGCGCAACCGAGCTGGAACGGTAGGCAGTGCGTCGACTGCGGAACGATCAGTTTCCGGATGCGCCGGGCACGGCTGGCATCGGGACGTCGCCGATCAAGGCTCGCACACGCGCGCGATCTTCCGGCGTCGCCGGGTTGTAGATCACCATGCTCAGGTGTGGCTTGCCGTCGACGGCGAATGCGGAATATTCCAGCGTGATCAATCCCAGCGTCGGGTGATCGATAAGCTTGGTGCCCTCGCCGTGCATGCTGACGTCATGCTCCTGCCACAGGCTGCGAAAATCCGCACTGGCTTGGCTCAGTTCGCGGATCAATGCATGGGTGTAGTCACTGGCACCGGCCCGCGCGGTTTCGCTGCGAAACGTTGCAACGACGAAACGCGCCACGTTCTCCCAGTCGTGCATCATTTCCTTCACGCGCGGCACGCAGAAAATCAGCCGCAGCATGTTGCGCTTTTCAACAGGCAAGGACATCAGGGCCGCCATGATGATCTCGGTAGCATGGTTCCAGGCGATCACGTCCCAGTCCGCGGTTTTTACGTAGGCGGGGCTGAACTCCAGCGTATCCAGTATGCGTTGCAGTTGCGGCGTGACGTCCTGCGGCTGCGGATGTTGCACTTCGGGCGGACGGTTCTGTGCCAGCAGAAACAGATGCTCGCGTTCGATCCTGGTCAACACGAGCGCAGCAGCAAGACGATCGAGAACTTCGGTGGATGGCGCGCCACCGCGCCCCTGTTCCAGCCATGTGTACCAGGTGATGCTGACATTGGCGCGCTGCGACACTTCCTCGCGACGCAACCCCGCCGTACGCCTGCGCGTCATCGGATAACCCAACGCCGCAGCGTCCAGACGCGTGCGGCGGTCTCTCAGATAATCGCCAAGTGAATTTTCGTCGGGTGCGATGGCCATGCGTTGCCTGTGAGTAACGGTGTCGTCGAGCTGTCACGATTTGTCGAATCTCAAGCCTCACATAGTGCGTCGGAGAATTGAACAACGAACGGCCATTGTGGCGCTCGCCCATGCGAGACAAAGTTCATGAAGGCACATGAGGCTCGACAAAGGCGTGCCAGGTTTGCACTTCCCCAAGAAAACATGGCCCTCTGAATAAGGCAAAACCGCCCGCCGCACCACTGGACAATCCCCATCGCCGGACGATGTCGCCCGGCCGCATGCGTGACTTGAGAGCAATCCAGTCGGCGTTATTTCGCAACGTCACCTTTTCGTTGGCGCCGGGCACTGTCCCGGGGTCGTCCGAGTCGGCGTCGGCCACAGTCATGGCTTTGCCGAACTTGAATTCGAACTCGGAGGATTCAGGGACAGTGGCGCATGAAGACTCACTCGCAACCGGCCAAGACGTTGGCGGCACTGACCAACTTTCCGCATAGAGTGGAGTGCCCATCGATTGCCGCTCCAGCACGCGTAATTGGAGCGTCTCCCGATGGTGTTGCCAACCGTAGAGCGCGCCGGTTAAAACCGCGAACACCCCGATCATCCAACCGATGGTTTTCCAGTTCATCGCTCGCTCCTTTGCGCGTCTTCGTTACTTCTTTTAGCCCAGCGGTCATGGCCTGTATAGGCCATCGACTCGCTCCGCGGATTTGTTGCGCGAAGGTCATCGTGCGATAAAGAAACTCTCGCGGGTACCGCCATGAGCGGCAAGATGTTTTCTGCGAAAGATCGGCCTACCCATCGCATCGGAGCAACTCAATGACGATCAGACGTTTCTTTCTTGCACTCGGCTTTGCGTTGACCTTGGCCGGATCGGGCAGGGCGGCGACCACGGGCGACGATGCAACGGCGATCCGTCTGGTGCTGGGCCAGCAACAGGCGGCGTGGAATAGCGGCGATGTCGAGAATTTCATGCATGGCTACAAGGACGCTCCGGACACCACATTTGTTGGCAGCAGTGTGCGAAAGGGTTATCGCATGATCCTTGCGGACTACCGCAAGCACTACGCCAACAAGGCGCAGATGGGGCGCCTCACGTTTTCCGGCATTGATGTGCGCCTGTTGCCTGAGGCCGGCGGCGCGGTGCGCTATGCGTTGGTCACCGGTCGCTTTCATCTCGACCGCAGCGCGCACGGCGAAGCGGCTCAGGATGATGGCGTGTACTCCTTGCTGTGGGAAAAGACGATGGAAGGCTGGAAGATCATCGTGGATCACACCAGCTAAGCCGAGTTGTTTGCACGGCGTTTACTTCGACACCGATGCGTCGTGCGCCTCGGCGAAGGCCAGATGGTTGTTGTCGGGGTCGACGATCATGACGGTATCGACTTTCTCGTCGTGCGTACGTTGCGCGGTGTCGATACCCAACGCGTCCAGCTTCGCTATGTGCTCGTCGAGGTGATTCACGGCCAATGTGCATGAACCGCGGCCGGCGCGCTCACTCAGCTGATAAATCTGCCCCACCGCCCTCGAACTTCCATTCCGCGAGTTCGTTCATCGGTGTCGTATCGGCGGCGCGGCCCAGAACGCTTTCGTACCATGTCGATGCTGCGTGCAAGTCGTTGACGGCGAGGCTCGCGAAAACATTTTTGAAAGACATGTCGACTTCTCCGCATCCGTGTGTTTTGCAGTGAAACATCGATGATGTTCAAAGTGCGTCGATACGAGGACGTGCTCGCGTCTCCATCGTCGATGGACTTGTCGCTTCGCTGCGGCGAACGCGCATGAATGTCCGTCCGAGCGTTGTCCGGACACAAAGAAGACCGTCCGCGGACAATCGCGATGCAGAGGGCGTCATCGCAAGAATGGCTTGGGAATGCGGGTTTCAAGCGATCCGAAAGGTTGGCACGGCACTTGCCATCTCTACCTTGAAAGCCTCATCTCTCAACGCAAGGAGAACACCATGAAAAACGCATTCAAATTCGAAACCCTGATGCTGCAGGGTCTGTTCGCGGCCTGCGCCCTGGTCTGCTTGCTAGTGGTCGGGTCCATGCTGACCGCGAAGACGACGTTCTATGCTGCGGCGAGCAACGCGCCGGTGGCTACGCTGACGACGCCGGCTGGCTGAGTGTTTCGGTGATCGCGGATCACGCGTTCAGCGGTCTACGCACGCACGGATGTCGCGAATCGCGTCGTCCAGCGCAAGGTTTCCTGATAGTTCCAGGACGTGCTCATCGAGCTCTGGCTCTTCCAGGCTCGACAGCTGGCTTTGAAGCAGCGACGCGGGCATGAAGTGCTGTCGCTGCAGCATGCGACGTTCCAGCGCATCACGCGAAACGCGCAGATAAACAAAACGCACGTCGGCATCGGCGGCGCGAAGCTGATCGCGATAACGACGCCGCAGCGCCGAACAACTCACTACGCCGCTTCGTCCGCGCTCGCTCTGCATGCTCATCCAGTGCGCGATGCCAGCCAGCCAGGGCTCGCGATCGGCATCATCCAGCGCGATACCCGTCTGCATCTTCGCGATGCTTTCCGATGAATGCAGGTCATCGCCTTCCTGGAAGTCCCATCCGAGCGCACCGGCCAATGCTCCGCCCAGCGTGGACTTGCCGCTGCCCGAGACGCCCATGATCACGATCAGCATCGGGAGTTCGTCCACGGCTGCGGCGCCACGTGTTCGAGTGCGCGCCTGGTTACAGGTTTGGGGATGGCAGTCAACATGGTGGTGTTCTTTTGCGTGGTTCGATTTGAATCCGTATTTTCCTCGGTGCCCTGCTTGAATGCTCATTCGGTTCGCGCATCGGCATGCAGCGATGATTACCCGGCGGGATCATCGATTGGCGCGATTATGCTCACTGGCTCCATTTGGTGCTGTCGTGCTTGCCCTCCACTCCGTATTTGCCGAAGTGCACGCAGCTGTTTTGGAAAGCGCGGGAGTGGATGATTCTTCCGGCTCAGTCAACACCAAGGCGCCTGCTTTTGGCCGCTGCGTAGCGTGAGCGAAGATAGCGAGCAAGGTTTGCCGTTAGGTACGCCGGTGATGCCCGATTCACTCTGTGGACATGACGGATCAGCGAGAGTGCATGCTTTGAACGACGGGAGTCGTGGTGCAATCTGCTTTCCTCGATATGCGTAGTTTTCGGCCATTCATTCGACGCCGACGCGTTCTCTCGTGTTCTCTCGCGATCCTCATGATGACGACGAATGTCGCGGCGGCCCATGCCAGCCGCTCGCACGGCGCGAAAGTCGCGTCGTCGACACCGACGGCGGATCAGCTTGCGATACAGGTCAACGACGACAAGCTGACGCTTGCGGTGGCGCGCGCGCCGCAGGTCTACATGTACGGGCCGATGGACGCGGATGCGCCGCACCGTGTCGAGGCGTTGATCCGTTCGTGGAAAATTCCGCGCGGTTCGGACGTCTATCTGAATTCACCCGGCGGCGATCTCGATGCGGGGATCGCACTCGGTAAACTCTTCCGCGCCAACGGCATGGTCACGCATCTCGGCACGCCGCGACGTGTCACCCAGCGCACGCGGTCGATTTCCAGGGACGCGCTGTGCATGGACGCCTGCACGCTTGCGTATTTCGGCGGCCTCTATCGCTGGGCGCCGGCGGGCCGGGATCGCCTTGGATGGCACACGTTGTCGACGAATCCGAAAGCCGGTGCGCAGCAAGCTCTTGCGGTCTCGTCTTATCTGAAGGATATGGGCATTCGCGCCGAGACGCTTGCACCGCAAGCCGGCTCGCGCGATGGCGTCGTTTGGCTGGATGCCGATGCGATGATGGCTTCGGGGGCGGCGAACAACGGCCACCTTCCGATCACCGCGACGTATCAGCTTTCGGCAGGTGCACCTTCTCTTACGCTCAACCAGATGGTTCGCAATGGCGTCAACCGCATGGTCATCACGTGCAAGCCTGAAGGTTTGGCGCTGACTTCGTATTACATCGTGGGATCGGACCGCGCACGACAGATCGTGACAGGCGCGGCGCGGTCATTCCTGGAAATCGACAAGCAGGAAACGCTGCCGCAGCGAAGCGGTGGGGTCACCAAGCTCAACGAGGCGGTGGTGATCGATCGCGTCTATCCGGTGAACCAGACGGCCCGCTTGTTCTCCGCGCGTTCCATGGGTGCGTGGGTCGTCGGCTGGAGCAGCCCACTGCGCTACGGCTTTACGCTCTGGCTCGCACCGGTGCGGCATAACGTCGACGATTTTTCTGCCCGCTGCGGCCAGGCGATACAGCAGCACGGTCGACGCTGAGATCGTCCGGCGACAAGCCTTGCGCTGGTCCTGCGAGCGCCATGAAATCGCCCTGGCTCGTGCAGCGCATGCGCCCTTGCGGCAAACAGGATGGACAAGCTCGCGCATCGCGCGCAGCAATTTCCTATGGTTACCGCGAAGGTGAATTCATGATCCGTCGAAGCTTGTTGAAAGGTGCGCTGCTGGGCGCGTCCGCGCTGGTGTTGCGTCCTACTCTGTCGCTTGCCGGAATCGATAGCGCGGTCGCGCGATTGGCTGCGCTGGAGCGACGGCACGGCGGTCGTCTGGGTGTCTCGATTCTCGACACGGGCACCGGGCGCCGCGTGTCGCATCGTGGCGACGAGCGCGTCCTGATGTGCAGCACGTTCAAGGTGCTGGCGGTGGCTGCCGTGCTGGCACGTGTCGATCGCGGCATCGAGCAGCTGGACCGGCGCATCGTGTTCGGCAACGACGTCGTGTTGTCGTACGCGCCCGTCACCAGCAAGCATGTCGGTGCGCCGGGCATGAGCGTGGCGGAGCTGTGCGAGGCGACCATCGAACTCAGCGATAACACCGCGGCCAACCTCCTGCTGTCGAGCATGGGTGGGCCACAAGCCGTGACGAAATTCGTGCGTGGACTGGGCGATCCGGTGACGCGCCTTGACCGCATCGAGCCGGACCTCAACGTCGGGCATGCCGGCGATTTGCGCGACACCACAACGCCGAATGCCATGCTTGCCACCTTGCAGAAACTGCTGCTGGGTGATCGTCTTTCCAGCGCATCACGCGCGCAACTCGCTGCATGGATGCGCGCGTGTCGCACGGGCATCGATCAATTGCGCAGCGGCATTCCTGCCGACTGGACGGCAGGCGACAAGACCGGCAGCGGTGCTGGCGATGAAACCAACGATGTCGCCGTGCTGTTGCCGCCGAATCGAGCGCCTGTGGTGGTCACGGCTTACTATGTGGCACCCGTCGCCGATGTCGCCACGCGCCATGCGGTGCTGGCGGAAGTAGGGCGCATCGCAGCGGTGATCTGAAGCCTTGCTGATTTGAAGAATGAAGTGGAGAAGTGCGATTACCATGATGGTCCGCACTTCAGTATTCATGACATGGCTTCCGACTTTGAACTCGACAATCCTTTCTGGTCTTCGTTGAACAGAAGGCATCGTGCGTTGGCGCATCGCATCGGCGATGTTGCGCGCTTCCCCGCAGATGTCGCGCCGTTTCTCGGCGTGGCGAATGCCGACGTGGATGTGTCGCAGGCGCTACCGGCGATGATCACGGCGGAGGAATCGTTGCTGCTGCTCGGCGTGGCACCAAAGGTTCCCGCAGGATGGCTGCTGATTGCCGACGATCCCCTCGCGCAGATGATCTGCACGGCGCCCGTGACGGAAATCGACGGGCCGGAGGTCATCGCGCTGAGCCAATCGCATCGCGCCGATGTGCTCGCATTGACCGCGCTGGTCTACCCGCATTACTTCAGAAATCGCACGATGGAACTGGGCCGGTATTTCGGCATCTATCAGCAAGGTCGCCTCGCGGCGATCGCTGGCGAACGGTTGGGGATGGACGGCCATCAGGAAATCAGTGCGGTCTGCACGCATCCGGATTTCAACGGTCGGGGCTACGCACGTCGCCTGCTGGCGATACTGTCGAACGATAATCTGGCGGCTGGACGTGTGCCGTTCCTGCACGTGAGCCATCGCAACGTGCGCGCGAAAGGGCTTTACGAACAGCTTGGCTATCGGCTTCGCCGCGATATCGGGTTCTGGTCGTTGCGCCGCGCCTGATGCCGCAGGAGGGACGCATCGCCCATCGATGCAACGCATATACCATGCAACCTGACGCTGGCTGTCGCTCGCGCAGGGGATCCCATGTTTTCCATTTCGAAAAGTGATTTCGATATCGTGGCGTGGCTGATCGGTATCGGGCTACTGCTCTGCCTGATCGCCTCCCGTGAAGTGGGCTACTGGCTCCACCGACGCAGGGTGGCCAGCGGCGCGCCAGCTGGCGAGGACGGATTCACACTGACCAGCGTGCTTGGACTGTTGGCGTTGCTGGTTGGTTTCACTTTCTCGATGAGCCTGAGCCGTTTCGATACGCGCCGACAACTGGTGCTGGACGAATCCAACGCGATCGGCACGACATGGCTGCGTGTCCAGCTGCTGGACGAAAAATCCCGCGCGGAACTCTCGCCCTTGCTGCGCGCCTATGTCGCCGAGCGCATCGTCTACGGCGATACGCCGACCGAAGATGCGCAGAACGCCAGCTATGCGCGCGCATCGATTTTGCAGAATCGCTTCTGGCAGGCCATGGGCCGGGACATCGAACCGATCCGGACCACGCCGCTGTATTCGCTGGTCGTGTCCACCACGAACGACATGTTCGATCTGGCGGCGTCACGGAAAGCGGCGCGTGCTGCGCACATTCCGCAACGCGTGCTGGTGGTGCTGCTGATCTACACCTTGTTCGTTGCATTTCTGGTGGGCTACGAAAAAGGGCGATCTCGCTGGGCCAGCACCATGTTGTTCGTGCTGTTGTTGATCGCTGCCGCACTCGTGCTGGATATCGATCAGCCGGTCCGTGGCGCGGTGCAGGTGTCGCAGCAACCGATGCTGGATGCGCAGACATCGATGACGCCGTGATGCGTATGTGCTTCCATGTCACGTCGTGCGCTATTCGGACATCGCCTTCGACGGCTGGCGCACGCTTGTCACGTTTCGATACGAATCCGCCAATGCCCAGGCGCCGCATGCGATGGCGGCGGACATCAGGAAGGGCGTGATCGAATCGTTGCCAGGCGCAGTGACGGCGCCGGGCAGCCAGACCAGCATCGTGATGGCGCTGAGCATCACCGCCTCAAGCGTCGATGCAAGTTTTGGCACGATGCCGAACAGCACCGCGAGGCTCGCCGCGATGCTGGCGCCGCCAGTGAAATACGCCCAGACATACGGCGCGGATATCCACGTTGGAATGAACCCGACAGTGATCTTTGCATACACGAAATGCGACAGGCCGATCATGGGCAGCGCGAACACAAATAGAAGTCGCGCCCAGCGCACGCCACGCGCACCCGTCGCGAACCGAAGATGATGTCCCGACCAAGCTCCCGCATGTGATGCGAACACGACCCAGCCACCCGCGACGATAACGGCGATTTCGCCGAAGCCCAGCCAGGTCGCTTCCATCTGCGGAACGAAAAGCACCGCGGGCAATTTCAGCAACACCGCCCATAGCACCAAAAAAACCAGCAGCACGGCGGACGACGGCGCGACCGTGCGCTTCATCAGCAAACCCAAACCAGTTGCCAACTCGATCACTGCAGACGCGTAGACGAAGAAGGAGCGCGCAGGCAGGTGTTCGATCGGTATGCGCTGCCACACCGATGCAAAGTCGCCGACGATCAAACCTCGTATGCCCAGTCCGATCATCGCTGCCGCGAGCAGGATGTGACCCAGCGGCAGGGGAAGAGAAGCAGGCGATATGTCGGCGACTTCCGCCGAAGGACCCAGCAGCGTGCGATGCGTCGAAGTGAATGAAGCCATGGCTTGCCTCTCGCTTGCATTGGACATCGTTGCGGATACGCGTTGCTGGAAGTCGGTCTTCCGATCTCCGGCCATGGGAAACGATCCGCCGCACGAAAAACAGGTCCAATTACTTCGGATTTATCTCGGACCAACGCGCATCCACGCATCAGGATCATGCGAAAGCGCGCCTGATGTCGCGTTCGTTATTGCGCCATCGTTTCGCCCGAGCCGCCGAACTCGGCCGGAAAATCCTTCAGCTTCGGCAGGCCGTCGTGCATGCGCAACACGGTCTCGGCGTAATTGACGTGCACGCCCGGTGCGAACGCGAGAGTCGGAATCGTGGCCGCGTATACATCGATCAACCCGAGCGGCGGATGGTCGGTCATCAAGTGACCGCCGCACTGCTTGCAGAACTGCCGGTCGCTCATGTCGGTCTTCTTGAAGTGGCCGATGAACTCGCTGCCCCGCGTGACCTTGACGTTGGTTGGATTCCACAATGTGAACGCGTTCACCGGTCCGGCCGACCAAGAACGGCACGATCCGCAATGGCAGTAGCCCATGGCTTCGGGTGCGCCGCTGACTTCGATCTGGACGGCGCCGCAAAAACACTGGCCGGTATGCGTGTCGGTCATGCTGATTCTCCCGTTTGAGTGGCGATGGCATCGAGCCATGTCCGCGCGATTGTGGACTCGCGCACCATCGCCTCCAAGGCGGCCAGCCGGACTAGGCCAGTTGGCTGGCCCGGCAACGTGGTCGACGCTCATCACAACGTTTCCTTCTGCGGCGATGCGATCACGCGAGCGCGCAAGCCTGAGACAATTCACGGGTTCATACCGGCGGATTCGCCAGCATCCACAACTTGTCCACGCAGGAGCCGTCCATGTCCACGCTTTCCGATTTCCCCATCGCCAAACGCTGGCCCGCGCAGCATCCCGAACGCATCCAGCTCTATTCGCTCAACACGCCCAACGGCGTCAAGGCGTCGATCATGCTGGAGGAAACCGGGCTTGCGTACGAAGCGCATTTCATCGACATCATGAAAAACGAAAGCAACACGCCGGAGTTCATGTCGCTCAACCCCAACGGCAAGATTCCCGCGATCATCGATCCGGATGGTCCGGGCGGAAAGCCGCTGGGCCTGTTCGAATCCGGCGCGATCCTCATGTACCTTGCCGAGAAATCGGGCAAGTTCATGTCGGCCGATGCAGCGACGCGCTGGGAGACGATTCAGTGGGTGTTTTTCCAGATGGCGGCGATCGGCCCGATGTTCGGGCAGGTCGGCTTCTTCCACAAATTCGCCGGCAAGGAGATTGCCGACAAGCGTCCGCTCGACCGTTATGTGAAGGAGTCCAAGCGCCTGCTCGGCGTACTCGATGCGCGCCTGGCGAATCGCACCTGGCTCGTGGGTGACGACTATTCCATCGCGGACATCGCCACGATCGGCTGGGTCAACAACCTGATCACGTTCTACGAAGCACGCGAACTGGTTGGCTACGACGACTACAAGAATGTATCGACATGGCTCGAACGCGCACTCGCCCGGCCGGCCGTGCAGCGCGGGCTGAAAATTCCCGGCAGGAGCTGATCCATCCTCGATCGACACCTCTCGCAGAACACATGGCTCGATCAACTGGTGCGGGATCACTCGCTCGACGATCCTGCAAGGTTGCGTGAGAGGCTCGATGCGCTCGACCTTCTCGAACTCGGCATCTTCGATGACATCGCGCAGCGAAAGGTCAATATCCTCCGCACGAAGTTCGAGGCCTTCAATGAAGCGATCTATCGTGAGCTGCGGCAAGCGATTCGCCAGGGCGCCGGCGCAGTAGCGCTATCCGCCTGGAGCGATGGCGGTGGTGGAGATGGCATCGGGTTCGACGAGGGCTACGATTATCTCGACGAAATCATCAGCGGTGTGCTGCAGCTCGAGTTGCCCGACGATGCGGCGATCGAGCCGCCGCCGGACATGGTGTTCTATCAGCCGACGCCGGCACGACATGTTTTCGATCTGATCCGTCGCCTTGGCCTGACCGAACACGATGTGCTGATGGATCTCGGGTCGGGACTCGGGCATGTTCCGCTGATCGCATCGATCTGTTCGGACGCGACGTGCGTCGGCATCGAGAGGGAACGGTCGTATGTCGATTGCTTTCGCCGAAGCGCTGCGTCGCTGGGCCTGTCGCGCGCGGCCTGCTTTCAGCAGGATGCGCGTGACGCGGACTTTTCCACGGGCACGGTGTTCTATCTGTACACGCCATTCACCGGTGGCGTCATGCGCGCCGTGCTTGACGGCCTGAAGCGCGAAGCGGGCCGCCGATCGATCCGTGTCGCATCTTACGGACCGTGCACGGCCGTCATCGCCGACGAGCCGTGGTTGCACTCCATCGACAACGTGGGCCACCGGGCTGTTGCATTGTTCGGTGTACGCGGCTGAGACTTCGCTGCCGTTGCATGCTCATCACGGGTGGCTCACCGTGCCGTGACTTCGACCGGGGCAGCATCGCGCGTGGAGGAAATCACCATGATCCGCAAACTGAAAACCGGCGAATACCGCCTCTATTCGAGAAAGACCGATCCGGATACGGGCAAACGTCGCAACCTCGGCACATTCAAGACGCGGGCGGCAGCCGAAAAGCACGAGCGTGAAGTGCAGTACTTCAAACGACACTGACGATCCGTTCGCTGTTGACATGTAACGAGTGTTACATGTAACGTCTGTTACATGCAGACGAGAAAAGAAACGCTGGTCGACGAACTTGTCGAATACATGCTCGTAAACGGGCTGTCGAATGTGTCGTTGAGACCTTTGGCCGAAGCGCTGGGTACCAGCGCTCGCTTGCTCATCTATCACTTCGAGTCCAAGGAAGGGTTGCTGACCGAAGTGCTGGAGCGCATGCAGACGCGGTTGCGGCAGTCGTTCGGCACCATGCTCGAACGAGGAAGCGGATCTTCCGAGCGACCGCTCAAGCAGTTCTGGGACTGGGCGATTGCGGCCCGCAATTTTCCTTATCTGCGACTCCTTTACGAGCTGCAGATTCTCGCCGCTCAGAATCCGGAGTCTTACGGCCAGTATCTGCAACAGAACGCCTCGAACTGGTCCGAGCTTATTGCCATGGCCTTGCCGGAGAACGAACGAACTCCGGCCATGGTGACCCTGGTGGGCGCAGTGTTCGACGGACTGTTTCTGGAGCTGATGAGCACCGGCGACAGAAAACGCACGACCCTGGCCATCCATCACTTCATCAAGCTCGTGGACGATGCGCGCGAAACGTCGCGCGTCACCCACAAGAAATCCGCGAAAGCATCAGCCAACTGACAGGGTGGAAGCATGTCGACCGTCGCCGCGCAGGCCGTGCAGCATCGAAAGAAACTGTGGCTGATCATTCTTGGCGGCTTGATGCTTTCGCTGGGCGTCATCAGCCTTCCGTTCGGACGATGGGATGATTCGCTGGCCAGCGTCGGCCATATGGCGGGTAACGAACTGGTTTATTGGGGTCTCGTGGCAGCCGTGCTGTTCTACGTGCTGCGTGTCGAGCGTCGTCCGTTGTCGTCGATCGGACTGAAGACGCCAGGCATCGTCGACTTGCTGCTCGCATGCGCGACCGGTGCGTTGATCGTCGCCATGTTGGCGGTGATATATCTGGTCGTATTTCCCGCATTGCACTGGGATGAAACAAACCAGCTGCAGACACTGACGGCGGTTCCATTCTGGTTGCGGCTCATGCAGGTCATCCGCGCGGCGGTCTCGGAGGAGATCCTGTTTCGCGGCTACGCACTGGAGCGCATCGAGCAACTCAGTGGAAGTCGTCTATTTTCTGGCGTTTCCACATGGGCGATTTTCACCCTCGAACATTTGAGTTACTGGGGCTGGCATCACTTGTTGATCGCCGGATTGGCCGGCGCGCTGCTGACACTGCTCTATCTGTGGCGACGAAACCTGTGGGCCAACATGCTTGCCCATTTCATCGTCGACGGGGTCGGCTTTTTGCTGGGTTGAAGTGCGGACTGCCTCATTTCTCGACGAAAGTCTTCAATCGCGCCAGCGTGTTGTCCCATTGGCTGGAGACGAGGTCGATGTAGCTTCTCATCGCTTCGATGGGTACCGGGTTGAGTGCGTAAAGGCTCTCGCGTCCGTTGCGCTGGCTGCTGACCAGTTGCGCGCCTTCGAGCACAACGAGATGTTTGGTGACAGCCTGCCTGCTCAGCGGCAATCCCTCGCTGAGCTGCGCGATCGATCGTCGTGAGCCATCGCACAACCTCGCGACCAGGGCGAGTCGGGTCGGGTCACCCAGTGCGGCGAACGATGTTGCCGCGGCCGGGGCTCTTCGGGCCAGCAGTGCTTGCGCGCTAATCGGCATCGGAGCCTTCCACGTGCCGACGGACGTTTTCCATTTGCGTGGTCCATCCACCCACGTTCATGCGGAACGCTTCGGCGCGACGCGCTGCTGGTACTTTGTCGAAGCCTGATTCGGTCAGCGTGAGCAAGGTACGTTTGCCCCGCGGTTCCAGACGGAACTCGACCAGCGTCGGTATTTCGATCGAATAGTCCACGTTCGGATCGATACCGTAGGGATGCCAGGTGAACGAGAAAAGATGTTCTGGCTCGATCTTCTGCACCACCGCACGCCAGATGAGATGCTCATAGCCCGGGTGCAGGATGTTACCCGTGGCTTCCTGTCCGGGCTTGAACGGCGCGTCCAGCTTCACCCGGAACCATTCGCCGAATTCGCGGTGATCGGTCAGCGCGCGCCACACCCGCGATACCGGTGCATCCAGCTCCATCTGTTTTTCGATGTGATCGCTCATATGCCACCTCTTGGTTGCATATCAATGTGCGATCATTTTTAAAGAAACGCAACCTTTATGTTGCAATTTATCCCGGCCCTGGATGGTAGACGCGTTCGGTATGTCCGTTCAGCTGCTCCGGCCAGAAGTACACCTCGCGCAGGTTGCCGGTGGTGTAACGCTCGGCTTCGTCGTTGAAGTGTCCTGATTCGGGATGGCTGCTTTCGCCGCCGGCGGTGATCGCACGGGCGCTGACTTTCGGGCCGAATTCGACCACGGCGACAAAGCTGTTGCCGCTATTGCCGTAGTAGCGTTTCGTGCCCTGCCAGCGGTGTGCACCGAACGATGCAAGCGAACCCCATCGTGATGAAACGAATGGCACGGGAAGACTGGGCCTGGTGTCGTTGTACGGTTGCACGAGTTCGCCGTCGAGGCGCTGGAAACGATTCACCTCGCCCCACGGCACGCCCCAGCTTCCGAAATCTTTTTCCAGGCGATCGCAGGCTTCGAGCAGAGCACCGAGGCGCGCGTCAGCGCCCGCGTTTTCAGCCATGTAATCGTAGACAGTCAACGCTTCGGAGGTGTCGTCGAGCTTGACCTTGTCCCACAGCGTGTCGCCCCAGAACACCGCGAGCGTGGTCGGCATCGAGGCGATACCCCAGCGATAATCCCAGTGGCGCAGCAGTGCGATCGGTCCGGCGAGTTTCGCCTTGCGTGGATCGCTCGCGGGCAGCGCGTCGTAGTCGGCGATCAACACCGGAAGCTGTCGCGCGAACGCGGGCAGGTAGGAATCGAACGCGGCGGTGATCAGCGATGCCTTGGTGAAATCCGTCTGATCCGTCAGCAATCGGGTGGCGTGCAGGCCGCGCGGATTTTCGCCGAAGCTGTCCATGTAGCGCGGATAGTCCGCGCGCTTCGGGCTGTACGGTCCGGCTGCGGAGTAGGGCCAGTCATTGGTGTTGAAAATCCAGCCGTTGGGAGGGTTCAACAAGTGCGGTGCCGCTTCGAGCGGCAACAGGCCGTGCCAGTCTGTCGATGGATCGCTGCCGTCCACTGGCTTGGTGTAATCGAAACGATCGTCGCGCTTCGGGATGAATTGCGGGTGCATGTATGCGATCTCGCCCTTGTCGTCGGCGAAGATCGTGTTGTTCGATGAATTGGCCTTGAGCGCAGCTACTTTCATGTAGCTGGCGTAGTCGGTGGCACGCGTGCGCAGCCAGCTCTGTTCGAGCGCTTCGATCGGCTTGTTCATCAGCGCCATGGCGATCCACTTGCCGTCCTTTTCGCGCACGATCGGGCCGTGGTGCGTGGCATAGACGGTGAAGTTGCGCTTCGACATCGACCCATCTTTCGCGCGATAAGGCACATCAATCGAGCGCAAGGTCACGGGACGGAGTTCCTTGCCGTAGCGATAGAACAGATGGCCGTCCTTGTGCACGATGGTCTCGGCGAATTCGTCCACCACGTCGGCGCCGGTCGAGGTGTGCATCCAGCCGATGTGCCGGTTGAAACCCTGGTAGATGAAGAACTGTCCCCACGTGACTGCGCCGTAGGTATCGAGCCCGGCGTCACTGGTCATCTGCAATTCGGAGCGGAAAAAGAACGAGGTGTGCGGATTGATCAGCAGCAGTGCGTGGCCATTGGCGGTGAGCTTTGGCGCGATGGCGATGCCGTTCGATCCGGTCGGTTCAACCCAGCTCGAAGGCGTCATCACGCTCGCCACGTTTTCGTGATCGTGGCCGTAGAACGCGCTTAGCGGTTCGAGCGCCACGTCTTCGATATCACCGCCGATGCTGCCTTCGGTGAAGCTCAGCGCCATCCATGGTTCGAAATGATGGATGACGCGCGGGTGCACATCAGGATGTGTGGCGAGGTAATCATTGAGTCCGTCGGCCCAAGCGTTCATCAGCGTCTGCAACCAGGCAGGGCTGCGCGCGTAAAGTTTTTTCAGCTCGACCGGATCGACGAAGAGTTTCATGCGAAGGTCTTGCCAGATCGCCGGTTCGCCTTCGGCCTCGGCGAGGCGGCCCATCGAATTCAGGTAGTTGGTTTCGACGCGATTGAAGTCGTCTTCGGCCTGCGCATACGCCATGCCGAACACGGCGTCGGCATCGGTTTTGCCATGAATGTGCGCGATGCCCCAGTCGTCGCGCGTGATCGTTACCGCCTGCGCTTCGTGCTGCCAGCGTGACGCGTCGGAGGTCTGAGCATGGAGCGGCGCGAAAGACACGAGCAAGGCAACAACGAGACTTGAGTGAAGCGCGAGACGCATGGTGTCGCGCGAAACTTCCGGACGATTCTTGCGCATCGGATTTTCCCCTTGGAGTTTCGTCGCTCGCGAATGTCTTTGCGGGCGCCAACTCTAGCAGGGCTGATCGAAGCGGATGGTGTAGTGTCACGGCAACGCAGGAATGCCGCGCGCGCATCAACGGCTCTGCGTTTCCTCCAAGACCAGCCTGCCGTGTCTCCTGGCGCGGCAATGCCTGCTGCTGGTCATCTGCCGGTTTCATCCATGAAAAGCGATATCACAGCATGCTTGCCGCACGTCGTTCTGCGTGAGCAGACGCGTGTCGAACACGAGCGTGTGGAAGCGACCGCCGCCATGCGTCATCTGTTCCATGACCCGTTGAATGTGTCGTCTTACGCGCAACTGCTGCGTAGATATCTCGAACTCCACGCGGCTTGGGAAAATCGTCATGCGACCTGGCTGCGCGGGCTGGTTGCGGTTGGGTGGACATATGAAAGTCGACTGCCTGCACTGGAATGCGACCTCGAATCGCTCGGAGATGTTTCCGAAGCACCAGTTCGTAAATTCGAAAGCGTGGCTACATTGTCAGCCTGGGGCGCGCTGTATGTGATCGAGGGATCGCTACTTGGCGGACAGGTCATCGCGCGACATCTCGCCGGGCGCTTTCCTGCGCATCCCCACCGATTCTTCAACCTGGGGTCGCATCGGCCGGCGCATGCGTGGAAGGACTTCCAGATCCTGCTCGATGCTGCGCTGGCTTCCCCCGGAGACATGCGTTCGGCACTGTCACAGGCTAAGGAAACGTTCGCGTTGTTTCAGACGATGTTCGAAGCGCTGCCCGCGAACGATCGGGATGGGTGCATCGCACAGGCTTGATTACGCATGTGCGAACGCGCGTCAGGCATCCGCGCTGCGAAACGATTCCACGCTGTACGGCTTGGTGATGACGCGCACGTGCTTGAGCTCCTCGGGCAGGCGCAGCTCTTCGCCGTAGCCGGTTGCGAACATGAAAGGGACGCCGCGCGAACGCAACTGCAGCGCGACCACCAGACTGGTTTCGTCACCGAGGTTGAAGTCGAGCAGGGCGAATGTAAGCAGCTGGGTTTCGATCAGCTGCAACGCCTCGCTGACGCGCGAGACACTGTGGACTTTTGACGCACCAAGCCGGGCCAGGATGTCTTCGGCATCGAGGGCGATGATCATGTTGTCTTCCAGTACGAGCACCTCGCCTTGCAGGTGATCGAGCGGTGCGGCGCGTTTCGCTGCCACGGCGGCCACCACGCCGTCGCTCAGCCGAAAGAATGCTTTCGGAATGACGAAGTTCGCTTGCAGCCCGCCTAGCGCATAGTCGACCGCCGCGGTGCCCTTGAGATCGAACGGAATGGCCCGTTCCACGATCGTGCTGCCGAAGCCACGGCGGGTCGGTGCGCGAACCGGCGGGCCGCCTTGTTCGATCCACGATAGCGTCATGCTGGCGTTTTCATCGATCGCCCATGCGATCACCACGCGTCCGCCGGGCGTGGAGAACGCGCCGTATTTTGCCGAGTTGGTCATCAGCTCGTGAACCACGAGGGCGATGGTCGAAAAGGCATGCGGATCGAGCAGGATATCCGGCCCGGTCATCTGCAATCGGTCGCGACCGGGCAGCAGATACGCGTTGGCTTCGGCTTCGATCAGGCTGCGCAGCGGTGCGGCGCTCCACTGCTCGGCGGTGATCTGGTCGTGCGCACGCGCCAGCGCCTGGATGCGGCCGCTAACCGTTTCGATGAATTCCTCCACATGCGAAACGCCGTCATGGCTCTGGGCGACCAGCCCGCGGATCAACCCGAGTATGTTGCGAACCCGGTGATTGAGTTCGGCGATCAGCAACTCGCGTTTCGTGCCAGCTTCCTGGCGCGCGCGATCGGCCGAATCGGAGGCGCGAAAAATCACTTCGAGCAACGACACGCGCAGTTGCTCGACGACGCGCACGTCGCCGGCGCTCCATTTTCTGCTGTGGCCCTCGACCAGTTCGCTCCAGGCCGCGAAGCTTTTGCGAGGGCCGATCGCGTCGTCGTTCGCGTTCATCAACGTCGGCTTGCCGGGGTCGCCCGCCCATTCGCGCGCATGGTTCCAGCCGTCGCGGAAAAAAATGAGGTAGTCGCGCTTCACACTGGAAATCGGCATCGCCAGCATGCCGGCTGCGCAACTGTCGAACTCGCGCGAAGGCGGATAGATGGTGGCCAGTCGGTCGGTGGAAAAACTCGCGCCGGGCGAGGTCTTGTCGATGAATCGGCCGAGTTCGCGTATCGCGGCGTCGGAAGGCACGCGGCCCGTCGCGCAGATCCGGTCGTCGACGATGATGGCCAGGCCGTCGCACTCGATCATTCCGCGCAGCTCGGAGGCCACCGCTGCGAGGTTATCGAAAACCGATCCTTCGCCTGGCAGCGATGCGATCAGCCGGTTGTGTTGCGCGCGAGTGAATCGCTCCTGCGCCAGTTCCATTTCGCGCTGGCGGTTTTCGACCAGAAACGAAAACATCTGGCCAAACAATTCCGCTGTAGTGCGCACGCCCAGCGACAGTTGGCGCGGTTTGCCGTGATGGCAGACGATCAGTCCCCACAGCTCGCCCTGCTGCACGATGGAGATCGACATCGATGCGGCGACGCCCATGTTGCGCAGGTATTGCAGATGGATGGGCGATACCGCGCGCAGCACGCTGAGCGAGAGATCCAGCGGATGCGTGTTGACGCCGGCAACAGACACGATCGTGCTGACGGCGTCGTCGACGTCGGCGATGATGCGCAAGGTGTTTCGCAGGTAAAGCGCGCGTGCCTGCTGTGGAATATCCGAGGCCGGATAATGCAGCCCGAGGTACGGTTCGAGCACGGACTGCGCACGCTCGGCGATCACTTCACCGCTGCCGTCCTCGTCGAATCGATAGATCATCACCCGATCGAAGCCGGTCAGCGCGCGCACCTGGCGCGCGGCTTCCTGACAGGTTTCGAGCAGGGTTCCCGCACGTTGCAAGCGCATGATCATCGTGCGCGTGGATTGCGCCGCGTCGGCGGGATTTTCCGCGACACTCCGTTCGCCTTCGATGACGATCCACTGATCGCTGCGGTGGATGGCCAGATCGAAAGCCAGACCCGGTTTCAGCACGAGCCCGAACAACCGCTCCACGGAATCGTGCGAGGCCATCGACTGCAAGGCGCCGCGGATCGCGTGCACTCCGTCCTGCGTGAGCACGTCACTGAGCAGTCGTCCGCATGCTTCGGTCGGGGACAAGCCAAGGTATTCATGCAGGTTTGCGGAGGCTTGGCCGACGCGCCAGTCACTCGATACCGTCAGCAGAAATCCGAACGACTGGATGGCGCCGAGGAGATGGATCGGCTCGCGGTCGCACGTGGTGAGCGTCAGGCTGGATCCTGTCATGTGCGTGGCCCCTGGAATTCCAATGCCTGTCCGACGCTGACGTAACGGTCGTGGCGACAGGAGGGTTCACGGCAGCAGTTCAGTCGTCGCCATGCGCCGACTGAAAGGCCACTACCAAGGGTCCACACAAGAGCTGCGCGCTAGGGCATAGCCTCCGCACCATAGCATCTGAGTTGTTACGCGCGCGGGCGTGCGGAAATCGTTCTTGGTCACATCGAGGCATGGTGCGTGACGAATCGGCAACGCAACCAGCAGAACCGGGCCGACTGTCGCGCGCTCGTGTATTTTCCGGGATGGGCAAATGACCCGACAGGGGACTCGATCGTGATGGACGCAACAGAAAGCGCGGAAGTTGGCACGTTGGCAAATCGTTCGATGCGAATGATCGCAAGGCTGTTGTTTTCCATCATGGTCACTGGAGCCGCGTCGGCTTCCGCACAGGATGCGATGGCACCGGTCGAAGTGCGCAATACGTGGGCGCCGCAAGTCGTGACCGGCAGCGATGGTGTGGTGCATCTGGCCTACGAACTGCACCTACTCAACTTTTATGGCGATACCGGCGTGCTGCAGCTGAGGCATGTCGGTGTGTTCGATGGCACTTCGAAGCGGTCGTTGGCGACATTTGAAGGGCCGGCACTGGAAGCGATGATGTCGCCGCATGCGCCGGAAGGTGCCAAGGTCGGCGCCGCTCTCTCGATCAAGTCCGGTGCGCAGGCGACGGTTTTCATCTGGCTCGATCTGCCGAAAGGAACGACGCCGCCCGCGACCTTGCGGCATCGTCTCGAGTTCGAAACGGCGAAGGGCACGACGACGTCAGTCGATGGCGCGCGCGTGTATGTCGATACGTCATCACCCGTCGTGCTGGGCGCGCCGCTGCGTGGCGGCTTTTGGGTGGCGACCGAAGGGCCGGGCAATTCGCGCTCGCATCATTGGGGCAGCACCGTGGTGGTGAACGGGCAACTGACCGTCCCGCAGCGCTACGCGGTCGATCTGATCGGTGTCGATGCTGGCGGCCATGCCGTTCGCGCCGGCGCGGGCGATTTGCGGCAATCGAAGCATGCGGACTGGATCGGCTTTGGTGCCGACGTACTGGCGGTGGCCGATGGCATGGGTCGCAGCACGCACGATGGGGCCGTCGATCATCCACCACTTTCACCGCAGGACGAGCCCGCTTCGCTGACCGCCGATGGCCTGTACGGCAACTATGTCGTGCTGGAAATCTCGCCGCATGTGTTTGCTCATTACGCGCACTTGCAACACGGCAGCGTCGTGGTGAAGGCGGGCCAGCATGTGCATCGCGGCGACGTGCTGGGGCACGTCGGTCAGTCAGGCAATTCCGGCGGACCGCATCTGCATTTCCAGGTATCGAATGCACCGACCTTCGAAGGCTCCGAAGGCATTCCGTTCGTGTTCGACCACTTCACCCGGCCGGGCATCTGGTCGGTGAATCAGGCGATCGATTCGAAGGCGGTGTTTCATGCGACGTCGAAGATCGGCATGCATAGAAAAGAGATGCCGCTGGACAACGACGTGATCGGATTCTCGACGGACCCGCGCCCATCGAAGTGATGGGCGCGAATCGTTGCGAACTCAGTCGTCGTCGTCATCCTTTTTCGGCACGGTGACCTTGCCCTTGACGTCGCTGTAGGAGACATCGCCGCTATCGCTGTTGCGCACGGTGAAGTTGCCGCCGACACCATCGGCGTGGATGTCACCGGAGCCGGTGCTGCCGACTTCGACGTTGTGGCCGACCTGGTCGAGCGTGACGTCGCCCGATCCGGTTTCGCCAACCATGACGCTGCCGCCGATGTTCCTGAAGACCAGGTCGCCCGACCCGGATTCGTCGGCGCGAACATCGCCGTGCGCTCCATCGATATTGACATCGCCCGATCCGGTTTCGTGCAGATGCACGCTGCCGACTTCGCGCACTTTCGCATCGGCCGAACCAAGCCGCAGCGACAGCGCGCCGCTGATGTGGTCGGCAGTGAGGTCGCCGGAGCCGGAGTCGAAATCCAGCGCCGCCAGGTTGCTGGCGTTGACGTCGCCCGAGCCGCTGTCGATGCTGACTGCGATGGACGCTGGCACGCGCACCTGCAGTTTCAGGTAGGCATAGCTGGAACCGAACAGGCTGATCGTCATGCCGTCGTGGTCGTTTTTCACATCGACGGTGGCGTGATCGCCGCTGCGCTGCGTGTTGACCTGAAGATCGTCGAGCCACTTCGACTCGGAGGCACACGCGGTTCCGCGTACCTCGATGCGGCTCAACCCGGGTGAGCTCTGGATATCGAGATCGGACGAACCCAGCGTCAGCACCAGACTCTTCAGGCCAGCCGCGTCGATGTTGGCGTTACGCGCTGCGGGATACTTGCACGGCATCTCCGCGCTGGCCGCAACGGGCAGAAGCAACAACAGGAATAAGGTGGCTGATTTACGCATGAAGTCCCTCCATTGGGGCGCGTTTATTTGCGGGACAAGCTCGTTATACGTGACGCACGGATCGCTGCGATACATGACTTTCGGCAAGATTCCGGCGCGGACCGCAAGCGGAATCCGCATCGCCGCCAACTGTGATGCGGCAGGGCGGCAACTGGTTGCATCCGGCGATCTGATGCGTCGCGCGTTTGTGTACCCGATGTGCCCGACACCGCCGGCCAAGTCAGTCACGGATGCTTCTTCTGATATTGCCTGTAATCATCGTCCAGGCCACTGACCAGGTTCTTCAGATAGATGAGGCGCATCTTGGCGATGCCGATGCGGTCGATCGTGGTGTCGATCTCCGTCGGTGTGAGGAATGCACCCTTGGGCTTGGTGATGACGGCCGAGGCGGCGGTCAGCACATCGACGATCGCCTGCTTCTGAACCTTGTCGACTTCTTGCTGAGAGCGGTAGATGCCGGAGAACTCGCTGGCATCCTCATAGGGCATGTAGACGAAGGTACCGGCGGTCTGGGCGGTCTGCCACGCCGTGTCGTCGAAACCGCGGATGGTGAAATTGAAGTTCAGGCTCGCCCGTGGCGTGTCCGGATGCGTATGAAGTTCGGCAAGCACGGCAAGGTTCTGATCGAGTTCCTGGCTGGTCTCGGCGATCTGCTTTTGAATGCTGGCTACCGTCTTGGCGTTGTCATTGATTTCGCCATGCAGCGCCGCATCTGCCTCATGCACCATGTTGCGATGGTGTCGCGATTCAACGAAGTCATTCAGGCTCAGCGCGATGAGCAGGCCGAGCGTCGTGGTGAAAAGCTCCAGCAAGAGAAACTTCGATCCGTGGATTTTCTTGCTCAAACTGTGAACGTCCAGCATGTGGCATCTCCATGGTCCGACGGGCGCGCGGTACCTGGCAGAGATTCGCATTCCCGCGCCTGGCGGACAACCGGCGAACACGTCGGTCGAAGGATCTTGCCAAGATGGTTGTCGGTGATGAACGCTACGTTGAGCAAGGAAAGGTACGGCGCACAACACCTCCGTTCGTCCCTGCAGTCCGCCATTGGTCACCCGGTCGCCGCTGACCGGCACTCTGCGGTGGCACCGCATCGATCTCGCGCCAACACTGGCGGTGTGAAGGCCACTGTGGCCTGGTGAGGGACACGCTGTGAAACGTAGAGACTTGCTGAAAGCGGCGATCGCCATTCCATTTCTTCCGGCCGTCCTGTCGGGCTCGTTGGCCTCGGCGTTCGCAGCGGGAATCCCATCGGGCACGTTTCGCCCGCGCGTGCGTCCGGGGCAGTCCGGTTGGCCACAGGATGCGCAATGGGAGGAACTGAGCCGCGACGTCGGCGGCCGGCTGATCAAGCCGGTGTCGCCGTTCGCCGGCGGCGCGTCGTCCGCGGCAACGGCAGAAGCGCTGCGACATCTGGACAACCCCTATTACATCGGCGACGAGCCGGCGCTGACCCAGACCAGCGGCTGGGCCGACGCCTGGACCTCGCAGCCCAGCGCGTACGCCGTGGTCGCCCATCACAGCGCGGACGTGGTCGCCGCAGTGAACTTTGCGCGCGAACATCATTTGCGGCTGGTGGTGAAGGGCGGTGGCCACAGTTACCAGGGCACATCCAACGCGCCGGATTCGTTGCTGGTGTGGACGCGCCACATGAACGACGTGACCTTGCACAACGCCTTCGTCGCGCAGGGTTGCGAAGGCTCGCACGCGCCGCAACCGGCGGTGACGATGGGCGCGGGCGCGATGTGGATCGATGCCTACGATGCCGTGACCACGCGCGGTGGACGCTACGTGCAGGGCGGTGGCTGCACCACGGTCGGCGTCGCCGGGCTGGTGCAGAGCGGCGGCTTCGGCAGCTTCTCGAAAAACTTCGGTATCGCGGCAGCCGGCCTGCTCGAAGCGGAGATTGTCACCGCCGATGGCGTGGTGCGGATTGCCAACGCGCGCACCAATCCGGAGTTGTTCTGGGGCATCAAGGGCGGTGGTGGCGGCAGCCTCGGCGTGGTCACGCGGCTCACCTTGCGCACGCACGAACTCCCCGAGAAATTCGGCGCGGCCTTTGGCGCGATCAAGGCGCTTTCCGATGAGGCGTATCGCGAACTGATCGCGCGAGCGATGGCGTTCTATCAGGACAAGCTGTTCAACAGGCACTGGGGCGAGCAATGGATATTCCAGTCCGACAATGTGCTGCGCATAGCCATGGTGTTTCAGGGCATCGACCAGGCGCAGGCGCAGGCGATATGGAAACCGTTTCTCGACTGGGTGCGTTCCAGCAGCGAGTACAGCATCGCGAAGGAGGTGAAGATTCTCGATTTGCCGGCGGAGCATTTCTGGGATGCCGACTTTTATCGCAAGTACGCGCCTTCCGCGATCGTTGAAGACGACCGTCCCGGCGCGCCGCGCGATCACATCGTCTGGTCCGGCGACCATGGTCAGGCAGGCTGGTTTCTGCATGCGTATGGATCGGCATGGATGCCTGCAACGCTGCTTGAAAAACATGCGCAGCCACGGCTGGTCGATGCGATATTTGCCGCCACGCGACAGTGGGAACTCGCGCTGCATTTCAACAAGGGCCTTGCGGGCGCGCCGGAAAGTGCGCTGGACGCATCACGCGACACTGCCATGAATCCCGACGTACTCGGCGCGTTCGCACTCGCCATGTGCGGCGCGGATGGTGCTCCCGCATTTGCAGGCATGCCTGGCCCCGGTGCGAATCTGCCCAAGGCGCGAGGCGAGGCCACCGGAGTGACCAGGGCGATGGAACAATTGTTGAAGGTCGCGCCGAATGCTGGCTCTTACGTTTCCGAAAGCAATTATTTCGAGCCGGCGTGGCAACGGTCGTTCTGGGGACCGAACTACCCGAGACTCGCCGCGGTGAAGCGCAAATACGATCCGTCGGGACTGTTCTTCGTTCATCACGGTGTAGGTAGTGAAGCGTGGAGCGCGGATGGATTCACGCCGCAGCGTTGAGTCCCATGTCGTGCGCGAACGATGATTTTTATTTGACGAAGTGTCGACATGGAGCATGGGATACGTCTGCGAAACCACAGCGCAGGAGTCCGTCATGCCCGAGAAGAAAACGCGCGCAGCAGCGGAGAAGGACAAGAAGCAAGGCAAGTCCGCCAGCACGCAGGCCGGCGAATACGTGCATGAGGAAATCGAGCATGTGCGCAAAGGCAAGCATGGCGCCAAGTCGGCGAAGCAGGCCATCGCGATCGGTCTTTCCAAGGCACGCCGCGCAGGCGTGAAGGCACCGGTAAAGAAGACCGCCAGCAAGTCCACGCGAAAGAAAGCCGCTTCCGACGAAGCCGCGTCGCACACGCACAAGAAGACGTCCGCCACGCGCTCGAAGGCGACCAGCAAGGCGTTGAAGAAGGAAGGTCATAGTGCCGCATCGAAGACTGCGCTTTCGCGTCAAGGCAAGAAGAGCGCAGCCAAACGCACCGCAAGTTCGAAATCCAGCGCTGCGAAAAAGGCGGCAAAGACCAAGGGTGCTGCGGGACGTTCGTCGGCTGCGAAGAAAGCGGCCAAGACGAGGGCTGAGAAGTGAGCGCGAATCGAGCGGACAAGTCTTCGAGCGCTGAAAAGAAGACGCCCAACTTGCGCACGCCGGTCAAGAAGAACGCGAAGTTCGAGCAGCAACTCGCCGACTCGCGTGACCACGACAAGCAAGTCGGCAAGCGCGACGTGACCTCGAAACCGGCGAAGCCGAAAACGAAGTGAATGTGGTCTGCGCGTTGTTTCGCATGCCTCAGGGCGCGCGAATCGCGCACGAGATCAAGGCACGACCGTTGATGCATCGCTGACGCGTTGTGCTTCCGGCGCGAGCGGTGTCGGCGATGACGATTCCGGTCGATCGAGGTAGTAGTAAACCGTGGCGGCCACGTCGTCGCTGCGATAGAAGTTGAGCCATCCATCGGGCGCCTTCGCGCCATCGATTTTCAGCATGGGCTCGTTATCGAGCAGCTTGATGAAATGCGCGCGGCCGCCACGGTCGAGCGTGACCGGCTTGATCGGCACGCCGGCTTTCATCAACGCCACTACTTTCGCGCGCGGGCCACCGCCGATCTGCTGCAGCCGTACCTCGCAAGCGTTGCTGAAGTACACCGGATCGGGAAGGTGGAAACGGTAGAACGACCAGTGGCCGGTCTTGAGATCGGCAACAGGCGCGCCCTGGTTGCGCTGGATGTAAGGCGCCAATCCGTAACCCGAGCCCGCGTAATCTTCGGTGCCGGTGCCGACCAGGGTCGGGTGGTCCCGGTCGCCGTCGAGGAAAATACGGACCTCGCCTTCGCCCCACCAGGTGTCCCGGTATGCGGAGTTGGTGATGACCGCGATGCTGGCGCCGAGATACCGACCGCGACCTTTGACCGGCGGCAGGATGCGAAAATCTTCGCCAAGTGTGGTCGGGTTTTGTCGATGCCAGTCGGCGTGGAAATACAACGCGTCCTCTGCAACTTTTTCGCGCGTGTAATCGACATCGTAGAAGACGGCGGCGAGGTCGACAGGCGAATCGTTGCTCAGCACCAGCCGCGCGCCATGACGGAATGGCATCGGCACGATGCTGTTGAACGAACGTCCTTCCGGACTGGAGAACAACGCGTTCTCGAACGGCTTGAGCCCATCGAGGTTTGCGCCGAAGAAGTCACCCAGCGGCACGGATACAGCCGGTGTCTTCGCATCGTCCCAGAAGATTTCCAGTCGCAGCGCGCGGAGCATGCGCGGCGATCGATCGCTGATCGTCATCCAGATGCGACGGATCACACCGGCGCCGTCGATGCGGCCCAGTTCCAGCGACTGGCCGGCTGCGATGGAATCGAAGGCATGTCCCTTGGCGCCGCGGTTCTCCAGCGCGCCCCGGCCCGGCGCGGCGGTGCGGTTCTCCGGACTGATCCAGCGCGGCGACTGATCGCGATAGTCGTACAGCGACTGCGCGCATAGGGTGGGAGCCAACAAAAAAAGCCAGACGGCGTGGCGGGGTTTCATGTCATGCACATCCCATGGAGCGGAGCGGGCTTGTCGAGGCGAATTCCCATCGCCGAACGGATGGACCTTGTCAGACGTCGGGGCCAGCTGCAACGCATCGATCAGTGCGCCCCACGAGGTTTTGATGCACGCAACGGGCGGTTGCCGGGTCGTGTCACTTTCAGGCGCTTTGTGCTCGCGGACGCAAAGCGGGCCGCGCGGAAACTGCCCTGACGATACCGGTGTTCTTCGCCACAGGGGCTCGCGAGCGCCGACACACGCCGGATTTCCATTGGCCTGCAACTTGCTTTCATGTCTGATGGACTAGAGGGGGTGGACATGGCTGCACGGAGCGTCGGGCGCCGGCTGTTGATCGTGGGGTGCATATTTTTTCTGGCGGCTGCTGCGCAAGCGGCGGAGATTCGCGTCCGCGTGGACGACGGCGCTGGCGCGCCGGTCGCCGACGCAGTGCTGTCGCTGAACCGGGTAGGCGGTACGCCGACGACGCCGAGGAAAGCCTCGGCCACGATGGATCAACACGACCTGCGGTTCGCGCCTTTCGTGTTGCCAGTCCAGGCCGGCACCACGGTGACTTTTCCGAACAGCGACAACGTGCGGCATCAGGTCTACTCGTTCTCCGCGAGCAAGCGTTTTCAGCTGAGCCTGTATACCGGCAACCATGCATCGACGGTGTTGTTCGACCAACCCGGCATCGTCACGCTCGGCTGCAATATCCATGACTGGATGGTCGGCTATGTGGTCGTGCTCGACACGCCGTATTTCGCCAAGACCGCCGCGGATGGCAGCGCAAGTATCGCGAACCTGCCGGCCGGTGAGTACGTGGTGCATCTGTGGCATCCGCGCATCGAAGACGCGACGTCGCAGGTGGTCGAGCAACATCTGGTCGTGGCCGGCGCACCGCTGCAGCGCGATTTCCATTTGCATCTACGCGCGCCCGATCAGAGCAACATGCCGCCGGCGGGTCTGGAGATGGGCCTCGGGCATCGGATGCGTCCGCATGGAACTTAGATTCCGCACGCGCATGACGGTGTTGTTGCTGGCGCTGTTCGCGCTGGTGCAGATGTCGACCTTTCTCGCTTTCTATGTGGCCACGCGGCAAAGCGCCGTGTCGCAGGCGCAGACGCGGCTCGAATCCGGCGCGCGCGTGTTCACCAGCTTGATGGATGCGCGCGGCGCGCAACTGCTCGACGCCGTGCAGTTGATCACCAGCGACTTCGGATTTCGCCAGGCCGTGGCGACGGGTGACACGCCGACGATTCATTCCGTGCTCTACAACCAGGGACATCGTATCCAGGCCGATATCGTCGTGCTTTCCGATTTGCAGGGACATGTCGTTGCGAGCCTCGATGCGCGCGGTCAGCCGCTACACGTCGATAGCTGGACAACGCTTCTGCAACGCGCGGAACACGATCGGCAATGGTCGACCGTGAGCATGATCGATGGCCGTCCATACCAATTGGTGATCGTGCCGGTAAAGGCGCCGACGGATATTGCGTGGCTCGGCATGGGTTTCGCGCTGGATGAAAAACTCGCGCGCAACCTCAAGGATCTGACGCGTCTCGAAGTGACCTTTGTCGCCAGAAAATCGCAGGGCGCGAGCTGGCTGCAATCGACCTTGCCGGCGATGAACGCCAATGAGGGTGCATCGCTGCTGAGCCTTGTTTCGACGACCAGCGTATCCGGCGCGCCGGTGTTGTTTCGCGTCGGGCCGGCGGATTACTTCACGTTGTGGCAGCCGCTGAAAGGCAGCGACACCGGGCAACTCGGCGCAGTGCTGCAGTTTTCCCGGGAAGGTGCGCTGTCTGCATACAAGTCGCTCGAACGCGAACTCGTGTTGATCGCCGTGTTGTCGCTGATCGCATCGCTGGCGGGTGGCTTGTGGTTGTCGCGCCACGTCACGCGACCGGTTTCGCGGCTCGCAGTAGCCGTGCGGCGCATCGAACAGGGGAATTACGACACCGATGTCGGGGTGGATCGCGAAGACGAACTCGGCGATCTGGCGGACAGTTTCAACCGCATGCAGCGCGGTATCGCACAGCGGGAACAGCAGATCGCGCATCAGGCGCATCACGACAGCCTGACCTCGCTACCCAATCGCGCGAGCCTGCAGGAACGACTGGATCAGGCGATCGAGAACGCAAAAGCGAATGGCCACACGTTGGCGGTGTTGATGCTCGACATCGACCGTTTCAAGGAAATCAACGACACCATGGGCCACGCGATCGGTGATCGCGTTCTCATCGAAATGGGCCGTCGCCTGCGCGAAAGTCTCGACATCGGCGACATGCTTGCGCGTTTCGGCGGCGACGAATTCGTGGTGTTGATCGAAGGACGCGTCGGTGCCGAGCTCGATAGGGCAGCGGAAGCGCTCTGCCAGGCCGCGACGTTGCCGATCCGTATCGACGCGATGGAACTCTTCCTCGACACCAGCCTGGGCATGGCGATTTATCCGCAACACGGAGCCACGGCCGAGGAACTGTTGCGGCGTGCCGACATCGCGATGTACGACGCCAAGCAGTCGCACCTGCGCATGCAGATCTACCAGCCCGGACGCGATGCGATGCATCTGTACCGGTTGTCGCTGGTCAACGACTTGCGTCGCGCGATACCCAACGGCGAGCTGGAGCTTTACTACCAGCCCAAACTCAATCTGCTCACCCGACGCGTGGACCACGTCGAGGCGCTGGTGCGCTGGAATCATCCGCAGCACGGCCTGATTCCTCCGATGGAGTTCGTGCCGCTGGCGGAATATTCCGGAATCATCCGCATGCTGACCGACTGGGTGATGCACGAGGTCATCCGCCAGTGTGCGGCGTGGTCGGATCAGGATCTCGAAATCGGCGTGGCGTTGAACCTGTCGGCGATGGATCTGAGCTGCGGTGAATTGCCGGAAGTGCTCAACGGTTACCTTGCCAAGTACGCGGTCGATCCATCGCGGCTGATTCTCGAAGTGACCGAGACCGCGGTGATGCGCGATGCGGTGTATGCGCTTGAGGTCCTCAATCGCCTGCGTGATTGCGGCGTGCAACTGGCCATCGACGATTTCGGCACTGGCTATTCCTCGCTGTCGCATCTCAAGCGGTTGCCGGTGAACGAGTTGAAGATCGACAAGTCGTTCGTGCTCAGCATGGCCGAGGACAGCGACGACGCGGTGATCGTTCGTTCCACCATCGAACTGGCGCACAACATGGGGCTGAAGGTGGTGGCCGAAGGCGTGGAAGATACGCGCACGCTCGACATGCTGCATGGCTATCACTGCGACGTGGCGCAGGGTTTCCTGATCAGCCGTCCGTTGCCGGAAAAAGAAGCCACGCGATGGCTGCAACGGTCGCAGAACGTGCCATTCGAAGCCTGTGACTGGGACGAAGAGCTCAGCGAAGCGTGAGTCCGACATGATCGCGAATTCTGTCAACCCATCGTCCGCGAACGTGTGTATGCGTTGGGCTATCGCATTTTTCTTCATCGCGATCGCGCACGCTGCACGCGCTGGCGATGGCCGTTTGATCGCCACCGGGGGCGCCACCGAAGTCGAAGGTTCGGCAGGTGGCGGATTGGTGCCGTGGGCGGTGCTCGCCGGTTATGGCACGCGCGACGAAATCGGTGGCAGCGTGTTCCGCACGCAGTTGCAGCTGCCGGACTATCGGCTGGATGCTTACGGCGGCGCATTCACCATCGACAACCGCGTCGAATTTTCGCTGGCACGAGATCGTTTCGATCTCGGCACGCTGGGCAAGGCGATCGGCATGCCCGGCGCCGCCTTGAGGCAAAACGTGATGGGCGTGAAAGTGCGACTGGCCGGCGACCTCGTTTACGGCGATCTGCCGCAGATAAGCATCGGCGCGCAGTACAAGCACGATCTTGACTTCAGCATTCCCAAGCTCGTCGGTGCGCGGCACGATTCCGGAACGGACGTCTATATCACGGCGACGCATCTGGAGCTGGCGGCGCTTGATGGATACGATTTGTTGTGGAACCTCACCGTGCGTTCGAGCAACGCGAACCAGTTTGGCCTGCTCGGATTCGGCGGGGATCGCGGTGATCGCCGCTGGCTGGCCGAAGGCTCGGTGGCGATGCTGTTCGATCCACATTGGGCCGCCGGCGTGGAGTATCGGCAGAAGCCGGATCATCTGAGCTTTGCTCGCGAAGACAATGCCGCCGACGTTTTTCTGGCGTGGTTCGCGAACAAGCATGTGGCCGTGATCGGTTCCTGGGTGGAACTGGGTTCCATTGCCGGACTGGCTCGACAAAGAGGCGCGTATCTCTCGTTGCAGGGGAGTTTCTGAGATGACAGGGCGAACGATCGTTTTCATTTTTTCGATACTGGCGCTGTCGGCATGCGCGCCCACCGTGCGAGCGCCGGCCACTCTCTACGATCAACTCGGTGGCAACGCCGGCATTGCAAGGCTGACCGATGCGGCGATCGATCAATACGCTGCCGATCCTCGCGTGGCGCCGATGTTCGACCACGTTGATATCGGCCGGTTTCGTCGCGTATTCGCCGAATACATCTGCGTGGTGAGCGATGGGCCCTGCCGTTACACCGGCGCCAGCATGGCCGATGCCCATCGCGGCATGAATTTGCACGAAGGCCAGTTCAACGCGATCGTGGAAGACCTCACGGCAGCGATGACCTCGGTGCATGTTTCCGTGCCGACACAGAACCGCCTGATCAAGCGGTTGGCGAAAGTTCGCACGGACGTCCTCTACAAGTAATTCGTCACTGCTGCGGCATACGCGGCAATGGCATGATCGACTTCCACGACGCAGGAAGTCCGCGAATGAACGTGCTGCTGTTTGGCGCCACCGGAATGGTCGGGCAGGGCGCTTTGCGCGAATGCCTGCTGGCCGACGATGTATCACGCGTTCTGGCTGTCGGGCGCACGGAAACCGGCCAGTCGCATCCCAAATTGCAGGAGCTGCTGCATGGCGACTTGTTCGAATACTCAAGTGTCGAGGCGCAGCTGACGGGATTCGACGCGTGCTTTTTCTGCATCGGCGTCACGTCGTCAGGTATGGACGAGGCGCAGTACACACGGCTCACCTATGAGCTCACGCTGGCCGCCGCAACGACGCTGGCGCGACTGAATCCGCACATGACGTTCGTTTATGTATCCGGTGCCGGCGCGGACAGCAGCGAGCAAGGCAAGACCATGTGGGCACGTGTACGCGGGCGCACCGAGAACGCGCTGCGCCGACTCCCGTTCAAGGCGGTTTACATCCTGCGTCTCGGCATCATCCAGCCGCTGCACGGCATCCGATCAAAGACGGGGTCCTATCGCGTGTTCTACGCGCTATCCGGATTTTTGCTGCCGTTGCTGCGTGTGTTGATGCCGAACGTCGTGCTGAGCACTGAGATCGTTGGTCGCGCGATGTTGAACCTGGTGCGGCATGGCGCGTCGAAAACGGTGCTCGAAGCAGCGGACATCAGCCCGGCTGGACGTTCAACGACAGGCTAGTCGTGATCCGCAGCTCCCGCCGACATCGAAGACGGCTGCGCTTGCCATGTGTCGCGCGGCGTCGAAATGTGAAGGCGGGTCTGACGATCATGGCGAATGTGACGGCGGAACTCATCCGCTCATTGCCGGGAGCCGCATGCGCCGGGCATCTGGCGATACACGTGCATATATAAGTGCGTATAAGCGCGACGCAGCCACACACGGGTTGCGGTCAATCACTTCCGTGCACGAGCCTGTGCTTTGAATGCGGCTGCATGGGTTCCCACGACCTTCGAATCCGACGCTGGCGGACGCTCGAAGTGTCGGCCAGGTTCCGTTCTGGCGCGGCGGAAGTGGCGTTTGTCACTTCGGCGGGCATATAGTTGACTGCACGGTTCACTAGTGGCAGATATGGCGCCCGAACGGAAGCGTATGGCTTTCGGGGTGAAGGCGCGGAATCGTTCACCCAGCAGGTGGAGGTTGAAGCTCGCGCCGCATTGCGTGAGAGGGGGCAGAGTCGTCGCGGTACACGGACGTAGGATTTCGAACCCGATCTCGCGTGAACCGAGCTGGTTTTCGATGGGATGGTTCTGCGCTGCCCGCCCATTCGAAAGATCCGGCGTCACAGCTCGCGAGATGCCGCGCCTGCGCATCAAGATGGTTTGGCCGTCCAAACACGCGACAGCCCCGGCTGGCGCGAAGGACCAACAGCCGGCCGTTCGACGCAACCATCAAAGCCATTCTCGAATTCAGAGTTTTTCGGCACCGCATGCGGTGCTGATTACCACCGGAGACAGCAGCGGTCTGTTCCGGGCGAGCAAAAGCAGTAAACCACCCGAGTGCCCAACCCCTAGGAGAAACACATGCACAGCCATTTCGAACGTACCGGCCCCCTGACCGAAATCACCAGCTACCCGCAGTGGGCGCAAGACATGGTCGCCGACTGCCAGGCCACCAAGCAAAGCGTCATCGACCACAGTCTGTGGGAGCGGATGAGCAACGGCACGCTCGGTCACGAAGGCACCGTCAATTTCATGGTGGGCATCTGGCCGGTGATCGAGCGCTTTCCGGCCTATATGGCGCAGAGCCTGCTGAAGACCCAGTTCGGCCGCAGCGAAGGCGATAACCTCGCCCGCCGCTGGCTGGTGCGCAACATTCGCGTGGAACAGAACCACGCCGAGTACTGGCTCAACTGGGCCGAAGCGGCGGGCATCCCGCGCGAGGAAGTGCTGCAGGGCGTGCCGCCGCGCGGCACCGAAACGCTGGCCAACTGGTGCGAGGACGTGAGCAGCCGCGACACGCTGGCTGCCAGTATCGCCGCGACCAACTATGCGGTCGAAGGCGCCACAGGCGAGTGGTCGCAGCTGATCTACGAGAACCAGAACTACGTGGAAAGCTTCCCTTCGAAGATTCGTCCCGGTGCCTTGCGTTGGCTGCAGCTTCACGCCGCGTATGACGATACTCATCCGTGGGAGGCCCTGGAGATAGTCTGTACACTCATGGGAACAGCACCGGCGGCCGATGAAGTGGCCCATATCGGTGAGTGCATCAAGCGCAGTTACACCAGTATGCGGATACTCGCGGATCGCTGTGTGACGCCGCATCGCGTACTGGAAGCCATGGACGAAGTAGCTGCCTGAAACAACGGTCGAGCAAGGGGCTCATCTAGACGCTGATGCGTCCAACGTGAGAAAAGGACCCAATGCGTACATCGACGATCACCTTGCAGCAACCGTTGTCGCGACGTTTGATGCCGCTGGCGTACGCGCTTGTCGGCATGGTGGGGTTGATCCTTGCACTGACCTGGGGCGCTCTGCAGGTTCAGGTCGCTCTCGCCGGTTTCCTCAACGGCGAGAGCGTCTGGTCCAAGGCACAGAAGCAGACCGTGATCGATCTGGATGCCTACGCCGCCAAGGGTGACCCGGCGGCGCTGGCCAGTTACAAGTTCAACTACGGCCTGCTGATGGCCGATCACTGGGTGCGTGACCAGACCGCGTCCGGCAACTACGACTACGACGCCGTGGTACAGGCACTGCACCAGAGCAGAACGGTCACCATCGCCATTCCCGGCGTGATCTTCATGCTGCATCACTTCTCCACCGCGCCTTACATGAAGGACGCCCTGTCGGCCTGGCGTTCCACCGACAGCTCGATCGACGAGATGAACATCATCGCCATCCAGCTTCAGGCGAGCTATGCCAAGGGCGGCATGACGAACGAAGAAGTATTGCGTCAGCGCGAGCGCATCAGCGCGATCAACAGTTACATCGAGCCGCGCGCCAAACTGTTTTCGCGCCAGATCGCCGACGGCGCGGTATGGCTCGGACAGGTGCTGTTCGGCGGCGTACTCACCGCGGCGTCCATGGCGGCGTTGCTCTGGTTGGGCATGGCGCGGCGCATCCTGGCCAGCGTGCGCGGCACCGAGGAACGTTATCGGCTGCTGTTCGACAGCGCTGCCGATGCCATCGTGATGGTCGACGAAAGCACCGGCCGCATTCTCGACGTCAACCGGATGACCGCAACATGGACGGGACGCAGCGCGGATGACCTCATCGGCGATCGCTTCGTCCATCTCTTCAAGCAATCGTTGTCCGGACATCAGGAAGGCCGCGCGGCGAGCAACCTTCTGCTCGGCGAAGCAGGCGCCAGCCGGCCGGTGGAAACCCAGACCAGCGTGGCGCGCTGGGGCAATCAGCCCGTACGGCAGGCGATCATTCGCGACATTTCCGAGCGCGTGGCGATGGAGCACGAGCGCCGTGTGGCAGCCGAGGCGCTGGCAAGCATTGCCGAAGGCGTCATCATTGCCGATGCGGATCGTCGGGTGATTTCCACCAACGCAGCGCACACCGAAATCACCGGTTTCAGCACGCAGGACCTGCACGGCAGACGGCTGGACAGCACGCGCACGATGCCCGATGGCTCGCTGCTATCCAAGGCGGTGTGGACCAAAATCGCTGCGGGTCAAAACTGGGTCGGCGAAGTAGTCAGCACGCGAGCCGACGGCAGCAGCTATCCGGAACACATCAGCCTCAGCACCATTCGTGATCGCGAGAACCAGGTGCTGTATTACGTCGCCGTATTCACAAACATCCACGACGCCAAGGTCCATCAACGCAGCCTGGAACATCTCGCGCGCCACGATCCGTTGACCGGCCTGGTCAACCGCGCGGAGTTCGAGCGGCATTGTGCCGAAGCGATTGCGATATCCGAACGCGAGCGATTGGCGACTGTCGTGCTGTTCATAGATCTGGACGCCTTCAAGATCGTCAACGACAGCTACAGCCACGCGATCGGTGATCGCTTGCTGGTCAAGGTAGCCGAACGCATCACCCGGCAACTGGCCGATGGCGATGTCGCCGGTCGCATCGGTGGCGATGAATTCACGGTGCTGATCCGCCGCATCAGCCTGCGCGAGGACGCGCGGGCGATCGTCAATCGCCTGCTCGCGACGTTGTCCGAACCGATCGTGGTCGACGATTACGAAATCGTGTTGAGCGCGAGCATCGGCGTGGCGGGTTATCCGCTGGACGGTGCGGACGCACCTTCGCTCATAGCCAACGCGGATGCGGCGATGTACGCGGCGAAGACCGAGGAGCGCAACGCGTTTCGTTTCTATACGCCGATGATGCATGCCAATACGCGCAGGCGTTTGCAGCTGGCTACAGAATTGCGACAGGCGCTGATTCGCGACGAGTTTCACTTGGTCTATCAGCCCAGCGTCGAATTGCGCAGCGGTCGCATCGTCGCGGTTGAAGCGCTGTTGCGCTGGCGTCATCCGGAACGTGGCGAAGTGCTGCCGGCAGAATTCATTCCGGTCGCGGAAGGCCTCGGCATGATCCGTCGCATCGACGAGTGGGTGATGCAGGCGGCGTGCGCGCAGATTCAGGCGTGGGATCTCGCCGGTGTTCCGCCAATTCGCGTAGCGGTCAACGTGTCGGCAAGATGGTTTGGTCATCCGGCTTTCGTCGACTCGGTGAGCCGCACACTGCAGTCGCGCCAGCTCGGCGCAAACCGCTTGCTGTTGGAGATCACCGAGAGCGCGATGCTTCGACTCGGCGACGACACCGAGCGCACGATGCAGACCCTGCACGCGCTGGGCATCGAAGTGGCGATCGACGATTTCGGCACGGGGTATTCGTCGATGGCGTACCTGAAGCTGCCGGCAGTCGCCTATCTTAAAATCGATCGCTCGTTCGTGACCGGCTTGCCGGGCGATGCAAACGACGTGGCCATTACGGAAGCCATGCTCGCGATGTCAAAAAGCCTCGGGCTCAGCACGATCGCCGAAGGCATCGAGACCGAAGCGCAGCACGAATTCCTGTTGCGTGCGGGCTGCGTCGAAGGGCAGGGATACCTGTATTCCTATCCGCTCGACGCACCGAAGATCGAGCGCCTGTTGTGTCCGAGCCATCCGCAGATACCGACACGGCTTCGTCTGGTACCGCCCAAGCGCAACTGAGGTTGCGTTCTTTTTTGGGTGTTCCCGGCGTGTCGAAGTTCGGCTCGACCGCGATTCGTACGGAGGTCACGCAGCTGGCCGGTCGATAACGCAGGTCAGCTGTGAATCAAGGCCGATGCGCTGAGAGACACTTCGGCTTTTTCGTTTTCGCGAATCGTGGCAGTGACGCGCGCGGGTCAGCTCGACAGCGGGGCGCAGTGCGCTTCGAGCCAGAGCAGGTCGGCATCCTCCAGCAACGGCCCGAGCGCGGCCCGAACGCTGGCGTGGTAATCGTCGAGCCACGCGCGTTCTTCCGGGTTGAGCAGGCCAAGTTCAAGTGCACGACGATCGAACGGGCACATGGTGAGCGTCTCGAACGCATGGAACTGGCCGAATTCGCTGGCATCGGCCTCGATCACCACCACCAGATTCTCGTGGCGGATGCCGTGGCGACCGGGTTTGTAGAGGCCCGGTTCGATCGAACTGATCATGCCCGGCTCCAGCGGCACCAGCGCGCCGCCGGTGACCGGTGCACGAATGCCGTGCGGGCCTTCGTGCACATTGAGAAAATAGCCGACGCCGTGGCCGGTGCCGTGTCCGTAATCCATGCCGCAAGCCCATAATGGTGCGCGTGCCAGTGCATCCAGTTGCGGGCCGCTGGCGCCTTTTGGGAAGCGCGCGCGTGACAGCGCGATCATGCCTTTGAGCACCAGCGTCGCATCGAGCCGTTGTTCGTCGGTGGTCGGCCCCAGCGCCAGCACCCGCGTGATGTCGGTGGTGCCGCCGAGATACTGGCCGCCCGAATCGATCAGCAGCAAACCCCTGGGCTGCAGCGTGCTGTGCGATTCCGGCGTGGCGCGGTAATGCGGCAACGCGCCGTTGGCCATGTAGCCGGCGATGGTGCTGAAGCTCTCGCCGACAAATCCGGGTTGCGCCGAACGTTCTTCGTAGAGCAGCGCATCCACATCCAGCTCGGTCATGCTCATGCCAGCGGCGAGGCGCTGCTCCAGTCGACGGAATCCCCGCACCAGCGCGGCGCCGTCGCGGCGCATCACCTCGCGGATGTGTTCGAGATCGGCCTCGTTCTTGATCGCCTTGAACGCGGTGGTCGGATTGGCCGCCTCGATGCGCTTGACGCCGCTGCCGATTGCCCCGTCGATCGCGCTGACAATGCGTCCGCCATCCAGCAGCAGGCTGTCGTTCGCACCGAGTTCGGCCAGCGCCGAAGTGACCGTTGCGTAATCTGCGATCTCCACGCCATCCGCGGCGAGAGCCGCCACCAAAGTGTCGGTGAGTTTCGCCCGGTTGACGAACAGCGTGGTGCGACCTTGAGTCTGAACCAGCAGATGCGCGAGAAACACGGGGTTGCATTCCACATCGCTGCCGCGCAGGTTGGTCAGCCATGCGATGTCGTCGAGACTGGAGAGCAGGTGATGGGTCGCACCGAGCTTGCGCATGGCGGCGCGCAGGCGTTCGAGTTTTTCATGACGCGGCACGCTCGCATACGGCGCGGGATGCTCGGTCACGGGTGCCAGCGGCAACGCCGGCCTATCCAGCCACGCCTCGCCGGGCAGATCCAGATCGGTTCGCAGCGTGGCGCCTATATCAGCCAGCTTGCGTTCGAGTTGCTTTTTCGTGCTCAGCGCCAGGGTGTCGCCGGCGATGGCCAGCACATCGCTTTCGTGCAGGTGCTTCTGCAACCACTCCACATGTTCGGCGGTGTGCGCCACACGCAGCTTCATCAGGTCGACGCCGCTTCCGGCGAGCTGGTGTTCGGCCTGCGCGAAATAGCGCGAATCCGTCCACAGCCCGGCGTGATCGGCGGTCACGATCAGCGTGCCGGCCGATCCGTCGAAGCCGGATAGCCACGCGCGCGCCTGCCAGTGTGCCGGCAGGTATTCGGACAGATGGGGATCGGCACTGGGTACGAGGACGGCGGCGATGCCGTGCTTGTGCATAGTCGAGCGAAGGGAAGCGATACGATCGGAGACGTGAGAGTTCATCCTTGAAATGCTAGCAGAGCGCCGCGGGGCCTCGTATTCGCGCGCCGTAAGTGAATCAATTCGACGAAATGTTCAATGCCATCTCGCAGACGGACGCTTCTGCCGCTAAAATGCCTAATTTCCAGCACGGCTGCTTTCCATGACCCCCCTGATTTTCGTCACCGGCGGTGTGGTGTCCTCGCTTGGCAAGGGCATTGCTGCGGCGTCGCTCGCTTCCATCCTCGAAGCGCGCGGGCTCTCGGTCACCATGATGAAGCTCGATCCCTATATCAATGTGGATCCGGGCACGATGAGTCCCTTCCAGCACGGCGAGGTCTACGTGACCGACGACGGCGCGGAGACCGACCTCGACCTCGGCCACTACGAGCGCTTCGTGCATACCCGGCTCACCGGCAAGAACTCCATCACCACCGGCAAGATCTACGACGCGGTGATCCGCAAGGAGCGCCGGGGCGATTACCTGGGCGCCACCGTGCAGGTGATCCCGCACATCACCGACGAGATCAAGCACTGCATCCACGAGGCCACGCGCGGATTCGACGTGGCGCTGGTGGAAATCGGCGGCACCGTCGGCGACATCGAGTCGCTGCCGTTCCTCGAAGCCATCCGCCAGCTGCGCATCGAGCACGGTTCGGAGAAAGTGGTGTTCATGCATCTCACGTTGGTGCCGTATATCAAGGCCGCCGGCGAGATCAAGACCAAGCCGACCCAGCACTCGGTGAAGGAGCTGCGCTCGATCGGCATCCAGCCCGACATCCTGTTGTGCCGCTGCGAGCAGCCTCTGCCCGAGGGAGAGCGCCGCAAGATCGCGCTGTTCACCAACGTGCCCGAGCAGGCGGTGATCAGCGCCACCGACGTGGACATCATCTACAAGCAACCGCTGTGGCTACACGCGCAGGGCCTGGACGACATCGTCGTGAAGCGGCTCGGACTGGATGCGAAGCCGGCCGACCTGTCGAGCTGGATACGCACGGTCGAGGCGATGGAGCATCCGAAGGACGAGGTCAATGTCGCCATCGTCGGCAAATACGTCGAGCACAAGGATGCGTACAAGTCGCTGGGCGAAGCGTTGCGCCATGGTGGCATCAAGCAGCAGGCGCGGGTCAACCTGATCTGGATCGATTCCGAACAGGTCGAAGCCGAAGGCGCAGCGAAAGTGCTGGGCGATGTCGATGCGATCCTCGTGCCCGGCGGTTTCGGCAAGCGTGGTTTCGAAGGCAAGGTGCTCGCGGCGAAATACGCGCGCGAACATCGCGTGCCGTACTTCGGCATCTGCTACGGCATGCATGCCGCAGTGGTGGAATTCGCGCGCAACGTGGCCGGCCTGGCCGATGCGGACTCCAGCGAGAACGAGCGCCAGAGCGCCAACCAGGTGATCGGCCTGATCACCGAGTGGACCACGGCGACCGGTGAAGTCGAACAACGCAGCGACCGGTCCGACATGGGCGGGACGATGCGGCTTGGCGCGCAGGAGTGCCGCCTCAAGGCCGGCACGCTGGCGCGCGAACTGTATGGACAGGACGTGGTGCGCGAGCGGCATCGTCATCGCTACGAATTCAACAACCGCTATCGCCAGCCGTTCGAAGATCTTGGCCTGGTGATTTCCGGCAAATCGATGGACGACCTTCTGGTCGAAATGATCGAGTTGCCGCAGCAGCAGCACCCGTGGTTCCTGGCTTGCCAGGCGCATCCTGAATTCACCTCGACACCGCGCGATGGACATCCGCTGTTCAGCGGTTTCATCCGCGCCGCGCGCGAATTCAAGGCCGTGCGCGAAGGCCATCTGCTCGCAGTGAAGGAGTCGGTCGCATGAAGCTTTGTGGCTTCGAAGTCGGGCTGGATCAGCCGCTGTTCCTGATCGCTGGCCCGTGCGTGGTCGAGTCGGAACAATTGCAGATCGATACCGCCGGTACGCTTAAAGAGATCACCGCACGGCTCGGCATCCATTTCATCTTCAAGTCGAGCTTCGACAAGGCGAACCGTTCGTCGGGCGAAAGTTTTCGGGGCCCGGGGCTGGAAGAGGGCCTGCGCATTCTCGGTGAAGTGAAGCGCCAGGTCGGTGTGCCAGTGCTGACCGACGTGCACGAGTACACGCCGATGGACGAAGTCGCCTCGGTGGTCGACGTGCTGCAGACGCCGGCGTTCCTGTGTCGTCAGACCGACTTCATCCAGAAGGTCGCGCGCGCCGGCAAGCCGGTGAACATCAAGAAGGGCCAGTTCCTCGCGCCTTGGGACATGAAGCATGTCGTCGCCAAGGCCAAGGCCGTCGGCAACGACGACATCATGGTTTGCGAGCGCGGCGCGAGCTTCGGCTACAACAATCTCGTGTCCGACATGCGCTCGCTGAGCGTCATGCGCGACACCGCCTGCCCGGTGGTGTTCGACGCCACGCATTCGGTGCAGTTGCCCGGCGGGCAGGGCGCGACTTCCGGTGGCCAGCGCGAACTCGTGCCGGTACTGGCGCGTGCAGCCGTGGCTGTGGGCGTCGCTGGCTTGTTCGCCGAAACGCATCCCGATCCAAGCAAGGCGCTTTCCGATGGCCCAAATGCGTGGCCACTCGGCAAGATGGAAGCGCTGCTGGAAACTTTGATGGCGCTTGACGCCGTGACCAAGAAATACGGATTTCTAGAACAAGACTTGTAGGAGCGCACCCCGTGCGCGAGCTTTTCGTCACATGACGGTGAGCATCGCGCACAGGATGCACTCCTGCAACGAAGCGGCCACACGAATTCGTTGAACACCACCACCTACTGGACTGACATGACGACTGCCATCACCCGCATCCACGCCCGTGAAATCCTCGACTCGCGCGGCAACCCGACACTGGAAGCCGAAGTCACGCTGGCTGGCGGCGGGTTCGGCCGCGCTGCCGTGCCGAGCGGTGCGTCCACGGGTTCGCGCGAAGCGGTGGAGCTGCGCGATGGCGACAAGTCGCGTTACGGCGGCAAGGGTGTTCGTAACGCGGTCGCCAACGTCAACACGATCATTGCGGAGGCGCTGAAGGGTTTCGATGCGGCGGACCAGAAAGGTCTTGATGCGAGGCTGATCGCACTCGATGGCACGCCGAACAAGGGCAAGCTCGGCGCCAACGCGCTGCTTGGCGTCTCGATGGCGGCTGCGCATGCGGCGGCTGCAGCGCGTGGCGAGCCGTTGTGGAAATATCTTTCCAATGGCAAGCCCGGCGCGTTGCCGGTGCCGATGATGAACATCATCAATGGCGGCGCGCATGCCGACAACAACGTCGACGTGCAGGAGTTCATGGTGCTGCCGGTCGGCCTGCCGACATTTGCCGAAGCGCTGCGCGCCGGCGCGGAAATCTTTCATGCGCTGAAGAGCGTGCTGCACGGTCGCGGACTGAGCACGGCGGTGGGCGACGAAGGCGGCTTCGCGCCGAACCTGCGCTCCAACGTCGAAGCACTCGACACCATCCTCGAAGCGGTCGGCAAGACCGGCTACAAGATCGGCAGTGACATCCTGCTCGGCCTCGACGCGGCGAGCTCGGAGTTCTACAAGAACGGCAAGTACGACCTCGCCGGCGAAGGCAAGCAGTATTCGTCGGAACAGTTCGTTGACCTGCTTGCCAGCTGGGCGAAACAGTATCCGATTGTCACCATCGAGGACGGCATGGCCGAGGGCGACTGGGACGGCTGGAAATTGCTGACCGACGCGATCGGCGATCGTATCCAGGTGGTCGGCGACGATTTGTTCGTGACCAATCCGGTGATCTTCCGCGAAGGCATCGACAAAAAGATCGCCAACTCGATCCTCATCAAGGTGAACCAGATCGGCACCTTGTCCGAAACGCTGGAAGCGATCGCGATGGCGGACGCGGCGAAGTACTCGGCGGTGATCTCGCATCGCTCGGGCGAAACCGAAGACACCACCATCGCCGACATCGCCGTCGCCACCACTGCCACGCAGATCAAGACCGGTTCGCTTTGCCGCAGCGATCGCGTGGCGAAGTACAACCAGCTGTTGCGCATTGAGGAGGCGTTGGGTTCGGCGGCGCGCTATGCCGGTCGCGACGGATTCCCCAACCTGACCCGACTGCCGGGCTGAGCGGGAGTCATCGACGACCATGTTGCGCTGGGTCGCCCTTATCCTGTTTCTCGTCCTGATCGGACTGCAGCTCAAGCTGTGGTCGGGCAACGGCAGCATGCGCGAAGTGGACAGCCTGCGCGTCGCGGTGAAGAAACAGTCCGAAGAAAACACTCGCCTGCAGCAACGCAATCAGGCGCTCGGTGCGGATGTGCTCGATCTGAAGAATGGCGATCAGGCAGTCGAGGCGCGGGCGCGCACCGAACTCGGATTGATCAAGCCGGGTGAGGTGTTTTATCAGGTGGTGGAACAACCGGCAGGTGCTGGCAGTTCGACGCCGCCGGCAGCCGCTGCCACAGCCGGTTCGCCATGAGCTCGCCAGTATTCTGGTGCGTCGTTCCGGCAGCTGGGCGCGGCACACGCGTCGGTGGTGATTGCCCGAAACAATATCTGCCGTTGGCGGGTCGTGCTTTGATCGAACACACCTTGGAGCGGCTGGCGGCGCATCCGCGTATCGCCGGTTTGCTGGTGTTGTTGAGTGCGACGGACGCGCATTGGCGAGCGCTGAAACTGCCCGAGGGCAAGCAGGTGCTCACTGCGATCGGTGGCGCCGAGCGCAGTGATTCGGTACTCGCCGGTCTCGAGGCCTTGCCACCAGAAGTGAAGCCGGATGATTTTGTGCTGGTGCATGACGCGGCGCGGCCGTGCACTCGGCCATCCGACATCACTCGTCTGATCGAGCTTGTCACTGCGGTGGATGGCGGCCTGCTCGGTGCGCCGTTGCGCGATACGCTCAAGCGCGCCAATGACGCTGGACGCAGCGAGCTCACCGAGTCGCGCGATTATCGCTGGCGTGCGTTCACGCCGCAGATGTTTCGTCGCGGTCCGTTGACGTCGGCCCTTCGTGACGCGGCACGTGCCGGTGTGACGGTCAGCGATGAAGCGATGGCGATGGAGCTGGCCGGCTTTGCGCCGTTGCTGGTCGAAGGCGCGGAAGACAACATCAAGGTCACCACGCCGGCGGATTTCGCGCTGGCGGAATTCCTTCTGGCGAGGACGGCATGATGCGCATCGGCAACGGATTCGACGTGCATGCTTTCGGCGACGGCGACCACATCATGCTGGGCGGTGTACGCGTTCCGCATCGTCAGGGTGTGCTCGCGCATTCCGATGGCGACGTGGTGATCCACGCTCTGTGCGACGCGATTTTCGGTGCGCTGGCGCTCGGCGATATCGGCCAGCACTTTCCTCCGAGCGATGAGCGTTGGCGCGATGCCGATAGCCGACAGTTTCTGCGACATGCGGCGGCCCTGATGGCGCAGCACGGGTACGTATTAGGCAACGCCGACGTCACCGTGGTTTGCGAGTCGCCAAAAATTGGCCCACATGCGCAGGCGATGCGCGAAGTGCTGGCTGCCGATCTGGCCAGCGAGATCGGCTGCATCAGTGTCAAGGCCACCACCACGGAAAAACTCGGATTCACCGGGCGTGGCGAGGGCATTGCTGCGCAGGCCTGCGTGCTGCTCGAAAAGGTCTGACGATCTGCGCTGTTCTTGTTACTCCGGACACCAAACCTTGCGCCGCTATGGAACGAAATTAATTTGGTAGCCGGGTGAACCGGTGGAGTGTCATGTCTCAGCCCGAACCTGCCTCGTCCGAACTTCCGTGTGCTTACGGCGAGCCGCCGCTGCAGGCACGTCTGCGTGCAACGGCCGATGATTTCCGCGTCGAGGAGATTCTCGGTTACGACGCGGACGGACAGGGTGAACACATGTTGCTGTGGGTCGAAAAGCGCGACGCCAATACTGACTGGGTTGCGCGCGAATTGGCCAAGTTTGCGGGCGTGTCGCAGGTTGCGGTGGGCTACGCCGGCCTCAAGGATCGCCACGCCGTCACGCGGCAGACCTTTTCGGTGCAGCTGGCCGGTCGGCCTGATCTTGACTGGTCCGCATTTCCACACGCCGAGGTCAAAGTGCTGGCAGCGACGCGTCACTCGCGCAAGCTGAAGCGCGGCGCATTGCGTGGCAATCGTTTCGTGCTGGTGCTGCGCGATATACACGGCGATCGCGAGGCAGCGGAAAAAGTGCTGCAGCAAATAGCCGTCCGTGGCGTGCCGAATTATTTTGGCGAGCAACGCTTCGGACGCGAGGGCGGAAACGTGGCGCAGGCGCGCGCGATGTTTGCCGGGAAACGCGTCGAGCGCGATAAGCGCTCGTTCCTGCTTTCGGCGGCGCGCTCTCACATCTTCAATCAAGTGCTGGCTGCAAGAGTCGAACAAGGCGCGTGGGACACGCCGCTGGATGGCGAAGTATGGTCGCTTTCCGGTTCGCGTTCGTGGTTCGGTCCCGAGCAGTTCAATGACGTGCTGGCAGAACGATTGGCCCGCGCCGATATCCATCCGTCCGGGCCGCTGTGGGGGCAGGATGAGCCGCCAACATCCGGCGACGTCGGCTTCATCGAACGCGAGGTCGCGGCGACCAACAGCAATCTGGCGAACGGCGTCGCCGCCGCACGCATGGATCAGGAACGTCGTCCGCTGCGTCTGCTGCCGAAGGATCTGAAGTGGCGCTGGCTGGAAGACGACGCGCTCGAACTGTCCTTCGAGTTGCCCGCCGGGGCGTATGCCACCGTGGTGGTGCGTGAACTGGCGCGCACCTGATCGCGATCGATCGAGTTTCTAGCCTTTCAGCAGAACCACGAGCGCGCCGGTGCCGCCTTGCGACGGCCGCGCCGATGCAAAGGCGATCACGTCATCGCGCCGCCGCAGCATGCGATCCGTGAGACCTTTCAATACCGGCCCGGCTGCGCGCGAACGCAGGCCTTTTCCATGCACGATCAGCACGCATCGCCAGCCGTGCTGCCTCGCTTCGGCCAGGAACGCGATGATGCTTGCCTGCGCCGCCGCCGCGTTCATCTGGTGCAGGTCCAGATCGTCCTGCACGCTGAAGTGACCGCGCTTGAGCTGCTTCAACAACTTCGGCGGATAACCGTCGCGCAGGTAACTCAGTTCCTCGCCGACCTCGAGCAAGGCCGGATCGAACGCCATGTTGAGCAACTCGCCGGGAACTGCGGCTTCATCCGCCTCGAACATGTGCGGGTGCGGTGCGGGTCGCGCGGCCGCAGGCGGTGGCGTTACCGGATCAAGCTGGCGCACTTCGCCGATCGCCTCGCGAAAGAGACGGCTGTCGTCGTCATCGACGGGCCCGGATGCGCGGCGTTTCATGCCTGCATGCTACCCAATGCCCGTGTGAAGTCGCCATGCGCGCGACGGCCGTGTGAATCCACGTGCACGCTCCGGTAAACTCGGGAGAGTGCATCGCACCTGTCGACGCTGAAACCCCTTGGCCGTCCGGCGTGCGACTTCGCAATCTTTCGATGGAGCATCATGCGAGTTCTTGTCAGCAACGATGACGGCGTTGAAGCACCGGGTATCCGCGTGCTGGCCGAACGTCTGGGTGCGGTCGGCGAAGTCACCGTGGTGGCGCCCGATCGTGATCGATCCGGTGCCAGCAATTCCCTCACACTCGATGCACCACTTCGCGTATCGCGCATGGCCAACGGCTACTACCGCGTCGCCGGCACACCCACCGATTGCGTGCATCTTGCGCTGGCGGGCTTGCTGGAAAACGAGCCGGACATCGTGGTTTCCGGCATCAACAATTCGGCCAATCTCGGCGATGACGTGATCTATTCCGGCACGGTATCCGCGGCGATGGAAGGGCGCTTTCTCGGCTTGCCGGCGATCGCCGTGTCACTGGTCACACACGACCACAAGGGTGTCCACTATGAGTCCGCAGCCAAAGCCGTGCTGTTGTTGATGCAGCGGTTGCTGGTTGATCCGCTGCCGGCGGACACCATCCTCAATGTCAACGTGCCGGATCGCCCGTGGTCCGAGATCAAGGGTTTCGAAGTCACGCGGCTGGGTCGCCGTCATCGCTCCGAACCATCGGTGGCGCAGACCGATCCGCGTGGTCGTCCGATGTGGTGGATCGGCCCGGCTGGAGAGGTCGACGACGCGAGTCCCGGCACGGATTTCAACGCGGTGCAAAGAGGCTTTGTTTCGGTGACGCCGATCCACGTCGACCTGACGCGTTTTCAGGCGCTGGAAAAAGTAAGCAGCTGGATGCAGGCGTTGAGTGACGACATGGTTGCCGACCTGACCAATGACGAGGCCGCCTGATGACTGTCTATCCATTGCCGGCTTCTGATTTGAAAGGCGAAGGCATGACCTCGCAGCGTGCGCGCGATCGCCTGATGACCAGTCTGAAGGAATCCGGCATTCGCGATGCGCGCGTCATCGATGTGATGCGCAGCGTTCCGCGTCATCACTTCATCGATCAGGCGCTGCATTCGCGCGCCTACGAAAACACTGCATTGCCGATCGGCCACGGCCAGACCATTTCGCAGCCGTGGGTGGTCGCGCGTATGACCGAAGTGTTGATCGAGTTCGGCGTGCCGCAAAGAGTGCTGGAGATCGGCACGGGTTCGGGATACCAGGCCGCCGTACTTGCCGGCCTTGTGCCGCAGCTCTACACGGTGGAGCGCATCGAGGAACTCCTGCGACAGGCACGTCGACGTTTTCGCCAGTTGGGCCTTGCCAATGTGCGTACGCGTCACGATGACGGCAAGCTTGGCTGGGTCGACGAGGCGCCGTTCGACGCGATCATGCTCACCGCCGCCGGCGATACGGTGCCGACGCGCATCCTCGATCAACTCACGCCCACGGGCGTGCTGGTGGCGCCGGTCGGTTCGCCAAGCAAGCAGACGTTGATCCGCATGCGTGGCGATGGCAACGGCGATTTCATCCAGGAAGAACTTGGTCCGGTAAGTTTCGTGCCGCTGCTCGGCGGCATCGGCTGATGCGATTGTTCGGAAACCTCTATGCCCGTGCGCTGGTATGGGCACGCGCGCCGCGGGCCATTTATTACCTGTGTGGTTTGAGTTTCGTCGAGGCTTTCATCTTTCCGGTTATGCCGGAAGTGATGCTCGCCCCGATGATGCTGGGGAGGCGGCACAAGGCGTTTTTTTACGCAAACATATCGCTGCTGTTTTCGCTGATCGGGGCACTGGTCGGTTACGCACTCGGACATTGGGCGTACGAAGCGGTGAAGCCGCTGTTTAGTCTGCACATGCAGGAAACCATCACGGTCTGGGTGGAAAACCTGCGCAACGACATGCGACAACATTGGCTGACCATGCTTGGTGCGTTGGCACTGGCCGCATTGCAGCCTGTCATTCCAATGAAGTTCGTGACCTGGGCTGCCGGCATCGTCGGCATTCCGTTGCCGGCGTTCATCGCCTGTATGGCGATTGGACGTGGCAAGCGTGTATGGGTGCTGGCACTTTTGATCAAGCTGTTCGGCGAGCGCGCCGAACAGCTTCTGCACAAGTATGTCGAATGGATCGGCTGGATCGCGCTGCTGGTTCTCGCGCTGTTGCTCGCGTGGTGGCTGTGGCCTCGTTGAACGCCGACGTCGGGATGAAAGGATTCTTCATGAAAAAGCTGCATGGGCTGGGTATGCTGAAACACATGGGTCGACGCTTCCAATTGCTGGCAATCACGATCGCAGCGCTTCTGCTCGCAGCATGCGGCAGCATGCGCAGTTCGGTGATCGTCGAGCCTGCGTCCGATACTGATTACGGCGCGTCTGCGCCGGTTGCTTCTGCGCCTGCACCTGCTCGCACACCTGTGCCGGGCGGCAGCTACGAAGTGAAGAAGGGCGACACCCTTTATTCGATCGCTTTCCGCAATGGCGTGGATTTTCGCGACCTCGCGCAATGGAATGGTGTAGCTCTTCCGTACACGATCTGGCCGGGTCAGCGGTTGAAGCTTTCTCCTGCCGGCAAGGGGAGGTCGACTGTTCCTGTGACTGTCGCGTCTTCACCGCCGCAGGCAGTTCCGACGAATTCGCGGCCGGCGTCGTCCGCTGCGGCACCATCAGCGCCCATGTTCGAACCCGTTGCGACACCTGATGCTTCAAGCGGCCGGCCGGTGGCGAGCACGCCGGTTTCGGTCAAGCCCAAACCGACGCTGCCAGCCGTTTCCGCGACCGCACCGACTGTCGTCCCTGTCGCCGGTGTGCCGACGCCGCCGCTGGCAACCTTGCCGCCGCCGGCGCCGCCCACGAGACCTGCTGCAGGCGGGTCGTCGCACGCAATTGGCGGCGTGAGCTGGCGCTGGCCGGCTGACGGAAGTCTGCTCAAGCGATTCCAGAGTGGCGATGCGATTCCCGGTATCGAAATCGCCGGAAAAGCCGGCGATCCGATCCGTGCGGCCGCCGACGGTGTGGTGGTGTACAGCGGCAATGGACTGGTCGGCTACGGCGAACTGGTGATCATCAAGCACAACGACAGTTTTCTGTCGGCCTATGGTCACAACAGCAAACGCCTGGTCAAGGAAGGACAGCGCGTGACGGCGGGCCAATCGATTGCGGAAATGGGTTCCACGGGCGCGTCGCGCAATGAGCTGGAATTCCAGATACGCAAGGATGGCAATCCGGTCGATCCGCTCGGGTTTCTTCCTTCGCGCTGATTGCGGGTCGTGACCCGCAAAGCCGTGTCAAAGCGGAAGATTTACGCGTCGACGCGCGGAAGAATGAATCCGGCAATCACGCGTCGCCCTTCACCAGCCAGAAGATTGTAGGTACGCGCGGCGGCGGCGTTGTCCATCGCCTCGATGCCGACGCCTTTGCGCAGGAAACCGGACATGAATCCGGGCGAAGGAAACGTCTGCCGCGAACCGGTTCCAAGGATCACGAGTTCTGGTTTCAGCGCGAGCAGGGCTTCGACGTGGCTGCCATCGAGTGCGGCTGCGTCACTGACCGGCCAGTTTTCGATGGCCTGGTCGGGGGCGAGCAGAAAGCTCGCGCTGAGTTCGCGGTCGATCAATGTGACGCTCTCGATGCCGACCCGACGCACGAACAAATAGCCTTCCGGACGGTCGAGCGAAATATCCATCAGCGGGGCAAGGCGATCTTCGGTTCGTCCGCATTGCGGCGGAACAAGACAACGATGTGGCCGATCTGATGGATTTTTTCGGAACGGGTGCCGTCGACCAGAAAATCGATCTGCGCCTTTCTTTCGTCCTTGTCGCCGCCGGACAGCTTGACCTTCACCAGCTCGTGAATATCGAGTGCCCCATTCAACTCCTTTACCACGGCATCCGTGGCGCCCTTGTTGCCAAGCAGGACGACCGGGCTCAGATCGTGGGCGAGGCTGCGCAGGTAACGGGTCTGCGAGGATGAAAGGGCCATGCAACGTGCTCGATTCGCGGTAAATGAACGGCAAAGGGTATCATGCGACTCTCTGATCCCCACAGCGACGATTGCGCAATGGCCCGCAGCAAGAGCAGCGCCGTCTGGCTGCGAGAACATTTCAATGATGAGTATGTGAAGAAAGCCCAGGCCGAAGGGCTGCGTTCGCGTGCGGTGTACAAGCTGGAGGAGTTGATCGAGCGAGACCGATTGCTGAAGCCGGGAATCCACGTCGTTGACCTGGGGGCCGCGCCGGGCAGCTGGTCCCAACTGGTCAGCCAGCGTCTGGGTGGAAGCGGCAAGATTTTCGCATTGGACATTTTGCCGATGCAGAGCATCGCCGGCGTGGATTTCCTGCAGGGCGACTTTCGCGAGGAGGATGTCTTGCGCGAGCTCGAAAGGCGTCTTCAAGGAGAAAGGCTTGATCTTGTACTGTGCGATCTGGCCCCCAATATGAGTGGTGTGGCGCTGGCAGATCAGATTCGCGCGATGAATCTGGCAGAGCTGGCGCTCGATTTCAGCCGGCAGTGGCTCAAGCCGGGTGGTTCGTTTCTGATCAAGTTGTTTCAGGGAACGGGCTTCGATGACTACTTGCGCAGCTTGCGCGCGGACTTCACGCGCGTGACCATGCGTAAACCCAAGGCCTCACGCGCACGTTCGCGTGAGGTGTACGCGCTGGCGGTGGGGCGAAAGCCTTCTGCGGCGCAACCTGCGAGAACCGTGCATGAATGAGACAGCGAAAAATGTGTTGCTCTGGGTAATCATCGCAGTCGTGCTGTTCGCGGTGTTCCAGAGCTTCAATCCGCACGGGGCCGGTTCCTCCGATCTCGCCTACAGCGGCTTCGTTCAGAACGTCGACAACGGTAACGTGGCTACCGCCACGATCAGTGCCGATCAGCCCGCGACGATTACCGGCAAGTTGAAGGACGGCAGCACGTTCCGTACGGTCGCTCCGATGCTCGGCTTTACCACCAACGAGGTGGTCAAGCGGATGCAGGACAAGAACGTCGAGGTTCGTCAGGATCCGTCCGAAGGTTTCTCGCTGATCGGTTTGCTGGTGAGCTGGCTGCCGGTGCTGCTCATCGTTGGCGTGTTCATCTGGTTCATGCGCCAGATGCAGTCGGGCGGCGGCGGTCGTGGCGCCATGAGTTTCGGCCGCTCGCGCGCCAAACTGCAAGGCGAAGATCAGATCAAGGTCAACTTCAGCGATGTCGCCGGTTGCGATGAAGCAAAGGAGGAGGTTGGCGAACTCGTCGAATTCCTGCGTGATCCCGGTCGGTTCCAGAAGCTCGGTGGCAAGATTCCGCGTGGCGTGCTGATGGTCGGCCCGCCGGGTACCGGCAAGACGCTGCTGGCGAAAGCCATTGCAGGCGAGGCAAAGGTGCCGTTCTTCGCGATCTCCGGTTCGGATTTCGTCGAGATGTTCGTCGGCGTTGGTGCGAGTCGCGTGCGGGACATGTTCGAGCAGGCCAAGAAACACGCGCCGTGCATCATCTTCATCGACGAAATCGACGCAGTCGGGCGTCATCGTGGGGCTGGTCTCGGTGGTGGTCACGACGAGCGTGAGCAGACCTTGAACCAGTTGCTGGTCGAGATGGATGGTTTCGAGGGTACCGAAGGCATCATTGTGATTGCCGCGACCAACCGTCCGGACGTGCTCGATCCTGCGCTGCTGCGGCCGGGTCGTTTCGATCGTCAGGTCGTTGTCGGTTTGCCGGATGTGCGCGGTCGCGAACAGATCCTCAAGGTGCATATGCGCAAGGTGCCCACATCGAGCGATGTGAACGCTATGACCATTGCGCGCGGAACGCCGGGCTTCTCTGGTGCCGATCTCGCGAACCTGGTCAACGAGGCCGCGCTGTTTGCGGCACGCGAAAACGCGCGCGAAGTGCGCATGATTCATCTGGACAAGGCGCGCGACAAAATCCTGATGGGCGCCGAACGCCGTTCGATGGCGATGAGCGAAGACGAGAAGAAGCTCACCGCTTATCACGAGGCCGGCCACGCGATCATTGGTCGTCTGGTGCCGGAACACGACCCTGTCTACAAGGTCACGATCATCCCGCGCGGACGTGCCTTGGGCGTCACCATGTATCTGCCGGAAGGCGACAAGTACAGCATCAATCGCGTGGCGATCCAGTCGCAGTTGTGCTCGCTTTACGGTGGACGCGTGGCTGAAGAGCTGATCTTCGGTGCGGACAAGGTCACTACCGGCGCTTCAAACGATATCGAACGGGCGACCAAGATGGCGCGCAACATGGCGACCAAGTGGGGCTTGTCCGACGAGCTTGGCCCGATTACCTATGGCGAGGACGAGGACGAAGTATTTCTAGGCCGCTCGGTCACGCAGCACAAGAGCATCTCGAACGAGACAGCGAGCAAGATCGACGGCGTAGTGCGCGGGATTCTCGATCGTGCGTACGCCCGAAGCAAGGAGTTGCTGACAGCTAATCTCGACAAGCTTCATGTCATGGCCGATGCCTTGCTGCAATACGAGACCATCGACGCGCGGCAGATTGACGATATCATGTCCGGCCGCGAACCCGGTCCGCCTGCCGATTGGACGAAGGACGCGACTGCCAGCAGCTCGACGCCACCACCGCCGCCGCCCAAAAGTGATGCGGGCTCACCCGTGGGAAAGGTCGGCGATCCCGCAACGCAGAATCGAAATCACCTGGAAAACTGATTGCACGTTTGGACGTCTAATTCAGCCGTTCATCGTCGTTCGAATGAAGCATGAAGGTTTTTGCACAGGCGCGAAAACACGTTTCTCGTTTGTAAACGCAGTCGTGTGATGAAATATTTTATCGAAAAGTGTTGACGCGTCGGGGCGGAGTCTGAATAATTCCGCTTCTCGGTTTGCCGAAGGATGCCCCAACGTCCTGAAGACAGCCGAAGATTTTTTCAGTGCGCCCGTAGCTCAGTTGGATAGAGTACCTGGCTACGAACTAGGTGGTCGGGAGTTCGAATCTCTCCGGGCGCACCATTTTTATTCAGTAAAGCGGGGTGCTTTGCACCCCGTTTTGTTTTCATCGAATAGCTTGATCAGTTTGATGGATACAACATTTGCCACACATGTTTTTGATTCAAATGTTCTTGGTGTGCTTCGATACGGATTGACTGAGCGAGGCGTCACCCGTAACATTTCCAGGCTCCGATGGTGATGAATCGGGGATTCGAAAGCGGGGTATAGCTCAGTCTGGTAGAGCGTTGCGTTTGGGACGCAAAAGTCGGGGGTTCGAATCCCTCTGCCCCGACCAGCGACGCGTTCTGCCTGCGGTGACTGCGCCTGTAGCTCAACCGGATAGAGCATCGGCCTTCTAAGCCGACGGTTGCAGGTTCGAGTCCTGTCGGGCGCACCAGTTACAAGATTTATGGTGGGTGTAGCTCAGCTGGTTAGAGTCCCGGATTGTGATTCCGGTTGTCGTGGGTTCGAATCCCATCATCCACCCCAGTTTCAGGCAGTCCCTTGCTGTCAGTCGTCAACTCAAGGGCCGTTAGCTCAGTTGGTAGAGCAGTTGACTCTTAATCAATTGGTCGAAGGTTCGAATCCTTCACGGCCCACCAATCACCAGAACGCCGGTCGCATGCGACCGGCGTTCTGCTTTCAGAGTTCTGGAAAGGGCGTGCGTTGTACGAGCGACTTGGGTATTCGAGAATTCGACTCTTCCTCAAACGCGATGAAAGCCGGAATGTTCCTGATTTGCCTTATCCGTGCTTGTGCTGCAGGGCTTTGCGACCGTAAAATGGATCGCTTTCGTACAAGGGAATCATCGACTTAGACGGACGCAATGAGGGTGATCGAAGACCGTTCCGGAGCGCGTGCTCCATGGTTTCCGACTTCGGATCAGGGATTGCGCAGGTCTGGCAAAGGGTGGCGCGCGAGAGTGGCGGAATTGGTAGACGCACCAGATTTAGGTTCTGGCGGTTAACCCCGTGGGGGTTCGAGTCCCCCCTTTCGCACCATGCCCATGATTTTCTTTTTTGCAGGCGATTCGTCGCCGTGGTGCCTCGTGCGGGCCCATAACACCAAGTAGTACCAGGAGACGTCATGCAGGTTTCGGTTGAGAACATCGGCACGCTCGAGCGCAAGCTCACGGTGAAGTTTCCCGCAGAGCGTTTCGAAACGCAGGTGAGTGCGCGGATCGCAGAGATGGGTCGCACCGTCCGCTTGAAGGGCTTTCGCCCTGGCAAGGTGCCCACCACGGTGATCAAGCAGCGTTTTGGCGATCAGGTTCGCGGCGAAGTGCTCTCCGACCTGATCGGCAGCACGCTGCGCGAGGCGGTCGAACAGGAGAAACTCCAGCCAATCGCAAACCCTGCCATCAACACGACCGGGCAGCCGGAGAATGGCGAAATCGCGTACACCGCGGTGTTCGAGATCATGCCGGAGTTTCCGGCGGTCGACGTGAGCGCGCTGGAGATTCATCGTCCGGTGGCCACCGTGACCGATGCCGATATCGACAAGATGCTGGAAACCCTGCGTCAGCAGCGTCGCAGTTTCGAGGAAACCGATCGCGCTTCGGCCGACACGGATTTCGTCATGTTCGAATACTCGGCTCAGGTGGACGATTACTGTTTCCCTGCAGAGGGCAAGGAGCGCGCCGGAAGCGTCATCGGCTCAGGCACCCTGTTCAAGGCGCTCGACGAAGCATTGACCGGTCGCAAGGCCGGGGAAAGCTTTGAAACCGAGATCACTTTTCCGGAAGATTTTCGCAACGAGCAGCTTGCCGGCAAAGCCGCCGCGGTCGACTTCAACATCATCAAGGTGCAGGAAGCGAAGCTGCCGGACATCGACGAAGAGTTCGCCAAGTTGTTCGGCATCGCCGACGGCGATCTCGAAGTTTTCCGCAAGGAAGTTCGCGCGAATCTCGAGCGTGAACTGAAGGCTGCGTTGATGGCGCGTCTCAAGTCCGAGGTTGCGGAGAAGCTGTCCGATCTCCATGGTGATCTGGATGTTCCGAAGCTGATGGTCCAGTCCGAAGCCAACAACATGGCTACTGCAAGTGTGCCGCGCGGACAACAGCCGCCGCCGCAGTTGGTGGATGCAGCCATGCCGATTGCCCGCAAGCGAGTCATCGCCGGTTTGCTGATGGGAGAAATTGCGCGGAAGCAGGACATCAAAATCGATCGCAAACTGGTGGCCGAGCAGCTTGCTGCAATCGCCTCCACCTACGAAGAACCCGAAAAGGTCATTGAACTCTACAACGGCGATCCCCAATTGATGTCTGGACTGCAGAACCGAGTGATCGAAGATCAGGTGGCGGAGTGGGTGGCGGATCACGCCGCCACGACACATCTGGATCTGAGTTTCGACGAGGTGATGCGCCCGACCAACGCCTGAGTTTTTCGTCAGGCTCCTCAACTGGAGAACTGCAAACATGGCCATGGATCAGATCCAGAACCTCAATTTGATACCGATGGTCGTCGAGCAGACCGCCCGTGGCGAGCGTTCCTACGATATCTATTCGCGCCTGCTGAAAGAGCGGGTGATTTTCCTGGTTGGCGAAGTCAATGATCAGGTCGCCAATCTGCTGGTCGCCCAGATGCTGTTTCTTGAATCGGAAAATCCGGACAAGGATATCCAGTTCTACATCAACAGCCCGGGCGGCGCGGTAACTGCGGGACTGGCGATCTACGACACCATGCAGTTCATCAAGCCGAACGTCAGTACGATGTGCATCGGTCAGGCCTGTAGCATGGGCTCTTTCCTGCTGATGGCGGGCGCCAAGGGCAAGCGGTTTGCGTTGCCGAATTCACGCATCATGATCCATCAGCCCTCGGGCGGCGCGCAGGGACAAGCAACCGATATCGAGATTCAGGCACGCGAGATTCTTTACATCCGCGAGCGCCTGAACAGGCTTTACGTCGAGCACACAGGCCAACCGATCGAGAAGATCGAGCTGGACATGGAGCGCGATCGCTTCATGAACGCCGTGGACGCAAAGGCCTATGGCCTTATCGACGAGGTGCTTGAGAAGCGTTCCGGCGAAACCGTGAAGTCCGCCTGATTTTCAGGTTCAACCAGCTAGTTGCGACGAGCGTTCCGGGCCTGCCTGCAGACCCGGAGCCCTGTGTTATTCTCGCGACGCATTCTGATTTACAAGCGGGATCGAAAAATGAGTGACGACCGGCAGGGGCGTTCCAGCGACAACGGCAAGATTCTTTATTGCTCCTTCTGTGGCAAGAGCCAGCATGAAGTGCGCAAGTTGATCGCGGGTCCGTCCGTGTTCATTTGCGATGAATGCGTGGAGCTCTGCAACGACATCATCCGCGAGGAGCTGGAGGAAAAATCCGCCTCCGGGCGCACACAGTTGCCCAAGCCGCGCGAAATCCGCGAGTCACTCGATCAGTATGTGGTCGGTCAGACGCGCGCGAAGAAAGCGCTCGCGGTCGCCGTGTACAACCACTACAAGCGGATCGAGTCGCGTCAGAAAAGCGACGATATCGAGCTTGGCAAATCCAACATTCTGCTGATCGGTCCGACGGGCTCGGGCAAAACCTTGCTTGCCGAGACGCTCGCTCGCTTGCTCAATGTCCCGTTCACGATTGCGGACGCCACGACGTTGACCGAAGCGGGTTACGTTGGCGAAGACGTCGAAAACATCATTCAAAAGTTGCTGCAGAAGTGCGACTACGACGTCGAGAAAGCGCAGTCCGGCATCGTGTACATCGACGAGATCGACAAGATCTCGCGCAAAAGTGAGAATCCGTCGATCACCCGTGACGTATCGGGTGAGGGCGTGCAGCAGGCGCTGCTGAAACTGATCGAGGGAACCTTGGCGTCGGTGCCGCCACAGGGTGGCCGCAAGCATCCGCAGCAGGAATTTCTGCAGGTCGATACCAAGAACATTCTCTTCATTTGCGGTGGCGCGTTTGCCGGCCTGGAAAAAGTGATCCAGCAGCGTTCGGAGACCACGGGCATCGGCTTTTCGGCCGAAATCCGCAGCAAGGAGCGTACCGAAAATCTGGGCAAGACGCTGTCCGATGTGGAGCCTGCGGATCTGGTGCGTTTTGGTCTGATTCCGGAATTTGTCGGACGCCTGCCAGTTGTTGCAACGCTGGACGAGCTGGATGAGCCTGCATTGGTGAAGATTCTCACCGAGCCGAAGAACGCGGTGACGAAGCAGTTCAAGAAACTCTTCGAGATGGAAGAAGTAGAACTCGAATTCCGGCCCGAAGCGCTGCAGGCGATCGCCAAGAAAGCGTTGAAGCGCAAGACTGGTGCTCGCGGCCTGCGCACCATCCTCGAGCAGGTCTTGCTCGACACCATGTACGAGCTCCCTTCGCTCGAGCACGTCAGCAAAGTGGTGGTCGACGACGCGGTTATCGACGGCCATGCTGAGCCCTATTTGATCTATCGCGGCAATCTCCAGCAGCGTGTTGCGGGAGAAAGCGGCAGCGACGCCGCCTGACTTCGTCGGCTTCTGCCAGTGAGCGGCTCCGGTGATCCACCGGGGCCGTTCTGCTTTAAGAAGCTGGACAACACCTTGACTGCGTGCATCTTTGCCTCCACTTGACCTGATGAAGCACCCGGCGCAGTGTCGGGTCGAGTCCGATCAAGAACCACTTAGGAAACCCATCTTCCATGGCCAAGAACGTTCCCGTGCCTGCCACGATCGATGCCTTGCCGGTGTTGCCGCTGCGCGACGTCGTCGTGTATCCGCACATGGTCATTCCGCTTTTTGTCGGCCGCGACAAATCCATGCGCGCGCTGGAACGTGCGATGGAAGGAGAAAGGCAGATTCTGTTGGTCGCCCAGAAAAGCCCGGACATTGACGATCCCGAGATCAAGGACCTTCATCAGATCGGTACGCTCGCTGGCGTGCTGCAGTTGCTCAAGCTGCCTGATGGGACCGTCAAGGTGCTGGTAGAAGGCCAGTCGCGCGTCCAGGTCGAAGATTTCAAGGAAGAGTCCGGCATGCTGACCGCGCGCTCGCGCGTGATCGAGCCGGTGTACAACGCGAAGGAACGCGAACTGGACGTGGTGTCGCGCACCTTGATCTCGTTGTTCGAACAATTGGTCAAGCAAAGCCGCAAGCTTCCGCCCGAAGTGCTGGCCAGCCTGTCGGGTATCGAGGATCCATCGCGCGTTGCCGACTCCATCGCAGCGCATCTTTCCGTGCGCATGGCAGACAAGCAGAAGGTGCTTGAAACGGCCGACGTCGCGCAGCGGCTTGAGTTGCTGATCGGTCTGGTTGACGGCGAGATGGATTTGCAGCAAGTGGAAAAGCGCATCCGTGGCCGCGTCAAGTCGCAGATGGAAAAGAGCCAGCGCGAGTACTACCTCAACGAACAGATGAAGGCGATCCAGAAAGAGCTCGGCGACAACGAAGAGGGCACTAACGAGATCGAGGAGCTGCAGAAAAAAATCGAAAAAGCCGGCATGCCCAAGGCTGTGCTTTCCAAGGCGCGGCAGGAATTTGGCAAGCTGAAGCAGATGTCGCCGATGTCCGCCGAAGCGACGGTCGTGCGCAACTATCTGGACTGGCTGGTTGGCGTTCCGTGGAAAAAGCGCAGCAAGGTGCACAAGGATCTGCAGCTCGCGCAGGAGGTGCTCGACGCCGATCACTTCGGCTTGGAAAAGGTCAAGGATCGCATCCTTGAGTACCTCGCGGTGCAGCAGCGCGTCTCGGTGATGAAAGGCCCCATTCTCTGTCTCGTCGGTCCGCCCGGCGTGGGCAAAACTTCGTTGGGCCAGTCCATCGCCAAGGCGACCAATCGCAAATTTGTCCGCATGAGCCTGGGTGGCGTTCGCGACGAGGCGGAGATTCGTGGGCATCGCCGCACCTATATCGGCTCGATGCCCGGCCGTATCGTGCAGAACATCAACAAGGTCGGTGCTAAAAATCCGCTATTCGTGCTCGACGAAATCGACAAGATGTCGATGGATTTTCGCGGCGACCCGTCATCGGCGTTGCTCGAGGTGCTCGACCCCGAACAAAACCACGCTTTCAACGACCACTATCTGGAAGTGGATCTGGATTTGTCGGAAGTGATGTGGATCGCTACCGCGAACTCGCTGAATATTCCCGGCCCGCTGCTCGATCGCATGGAAGTGATCCGGATTCCCGGATACACCGAGGACGAAAAGCTCGGCATCGCGCAGAAATATCTGCTGTCGAAACAGCTCAAGGCAAATGGACTGAAGCCGGAAGAGCTCGACGTCGACATGGAAGCGCTGCGCGATATCGTTCGTTATTACACGCGCGAATCCGGCGTGCGCAATCTCGAACGTGAGATATCCAAGATCTGCCGAAAGGTGGTGAAGGAATTGACGCTTGGCCAGGTGAAGCAAATCAGGAAAGCGGCGGCTGCGAAAAGCGCTACCGCGAAAAATGCCAAATCAAAGAAAATCCCAGGTCGCGTCAATGTCGATTCGTCGAATCTTGAACACTATCTGGGCGTTCGTCGTTTCGATTACGGCCGCAAGGAGCTGCAGAACGAAGTCGGTCTAGTGACCGGGCTTGCATGGACCCAAGTCGGTGGCGAACTGCTTAGCATCGAAGCGTCCGTCGTGGCGGGCAAGGGCAGGCTGGTGCACACCGGTCAGCTCGGTGATGTCATGAAAGAATCGATCCAAGCCGCGTTGTCGGTGGTGCGTGCTCGCGCCGATCAGATGGGTATCGATCCGGAGTTCCATCAGAAACTCGATGTACACATCCACGTGCCTGAAGGTGCAACACCCAAAGATGGACCGAGTGCTGGTATCGCGATGTGCACGGCGCTGGTTTCCGTGTTGACCAAGATTCCGGTTCGTTCCGAAGTGGCGATGACGGGCGAGATAACCCTGCGTGGTCGTGTGCTGCCCATCGGTGGCTTGAAGGAAAAGCTGCTGGCGGCGCATCGCGGTGGCATCACGACGGTCATCATTCCTGAAGACAACAAGAAAGATCTGGCCGACATGCCGGCAAACATTACGTCCTCGCTGGAAATTCATCCCGTAAGATGGATTGACGAAGTACTGGACATCGCGCTCGAACGTCCGCTTCAGCCCGTTGTCGCGAAGGATGAAGCTAGCGCCGCACCAAGTGCAGAACAAACCGAGGTTCATTCGCGGACTCACTGATCCGTCTCGGTTTTGCGGTTTCGAGTTTGAGAAAAAATGCCTCGCTGTCGCGAGGCATTTTTTCGTTCGCCGTCGTAATCAAACGAAACAATTTCCGTAGTCGTTCAAGGTCGAATTTGCAAGCGATTTTGTTGATGACATTTCTGCGGGAAACGTTGCTGCAGCTTGTGTTGCGGTTGCCGGCAAGGCACTGGTATAAAGGCGCTACCGCAATCCTGGCGTGTCTTCATCAAGCGCAACGATGCGGGGTTGCGTAACGGCGCCAAGCAAGAGCCAACCATCCATGCCGGCGTTGTCGCGTCCCAGACTGACTACACTGGCGAAACCGAATTAAGGGAGTTTTTCATGAATAAAACCGATCTGATCAATGCCATTGCCGAGAAGGCCGAGCTGACCAAGGCCGACGCCGGCCGCGCTCTCGAAGCTTTCTTCGAGACCGTGCAAAAGTCGTTGAAAAAGGGCGAGGACGTCTCGGTCGTGGGCTTCGGTACGTTCACCGTGCGCAAGCGCGCAGCGCGCACCGGACGTAACCCGCGCACCAACGAAGCGATCAAGATCAAGGCGTCGAAGGTGCCTGCGTTCAAGGCTGGCAAGACCCTGAAGGATGCCCTAAACTAAGCGGCTATTCGCTTGGTTTCGGGTGCTTAGCTCAGCGGTAGAGCGTCGCCCTTACAAGGCGGTGGTCGTAGGTTCGATCCCTACAGCACCCACCAGAAAAATGCGGAGTGGTAGTTCAGTTGGTTAGAATGCTGGCCTGTCACGCCGGAGGTCGCGGGTTCGAGTCCCGTCCACTCCGCCACAGTTCGCAAGGGCGCCCGTGTGGCGCCCTTGTCATTTGAACGCCGGGCGTTTCATGCAACACCGATGGTGATGGCTATGCAAACCACGGTGAACTAGTCATCGATACATCGCGTGTCTCACGCGCTTCCAACCACGTTGCGGGAAATATCAATGCTGCAGGCAATGCGTAACAAGATGCATGGTTGGCCGGCCGCCATCCTTCTCGGTGTTTGCGTTTTGGCGATGTCGCTGTTCGGCATGGAAAGCTATTTCACGTCGCGTCAGGACACATTTGTCGCGAAAGTCGGAAAGCATGAAATCAGTCAGCGCGACTATCAGGACAGAATGAACCAACTGCGGCAGCAAGCCAGCGCGCAGCAGGGTGAGCACTTCGATGCGAGCGAGTTCGACAAGCCGGAGTCGAAGCAGCGCGTGCTGGATGCCATGGTGGATCAACAAGTGCTCCTCAAGGCGAATGAAGACTGGGGTATGCGGGTTTCGGATCAGGCGGTTCGCGATTACATCGCTGCGATTCCGGGCTTTCAGATAAACAACCAGTTCGATCCGACAACCTATCGCACGTATCTCGCCAGTCAGCGCCAGACGTCGGACATGTTCGAAAGCAGCATTCGTTCATCGCTCGCGTCACAGTTGCTGCCCGATGCCATCAACGACAGCACCATCGTCAGCGATGCGCAGATTGATCGATTCCTCGCGATCGCCAGCCAGCGGCGTGACCTGCGTTATTTCCTGGTGCCGCGCCCAACGCTGGCCGATGACAAGGTCACGGACGCGCAGATCGAAACCTACTACAAGGCGCATCTCGAGGATTACATGAATCCCGAGCAGGTGTCGGTGAAATACATTGAGGTCAATGGCGCCGCTCTCCCGCCGGATGCCGCACCGAGCGAAGATGAGTTGAAGAAACGCTACGAGGACGAAAAGCAGCGCTTCGTGCAACCAGAGCAGCGGCTCGTATCGCACATCCTCATCGACGTTCCCGCGAATGCAACGCCCGACCAGCAGAAAGCCGCTCTGGCGAAAGCCGACAAGATTGCCGCATCGGCGACGCCCTCCGACTTCGCGAAAGTCGCCGCGCAAAGTTCGGAAGATCTCGGTTCCAAGCGTCAGGGTGGCGACTTGGGATGGCTGGAGAAAGGAGTCACCAATCCTGCGTTCGATACCGCCTTGTTCGCGCTGCAAAAGGGCCAGATTTCCAAGCCCGTGTTGTCACCGGATGGCTATCACATCATCTGGTTGCGCGATGTTCGCAGTGGCGATTCCAAGCCTTATGCCGAGGTCCGCGACCAGCTGGTCAAGGAGACCACCGGCACAGGTCGTGATCGCAAGTACAACGAAGTGGCTGGCAAACTTTCGGACAACACCTATCAGAACCCTTCGTCGCTGGAGCCTGCAGCCGCAGCGCTCGGTATGACGATCAAGGAAACGCCGTTGTTTTCCCGCAAGGGTGGTGACGGCGTTGCGGGTAACCCGAAGTTGATCGCCGCAGCATTCAGCGATGACGTGCTTGTGCAGGGAAACAACTCTGGTCTGATCGATCTGGGCACCAATCATTCGGCGGTTATCCACGTCGAGAAACATGTGGTTGCTGCGGCGCGGTCACTGGCGGACGTGAAAGCCGACGTGCAGAAACGCATTCTCGGCGAGCGCATCGCGGATGCAGAGAAGACCAAGGCCGAGGAGGGCGTGGTACGTCTGCGCAAGGGTGAGGACATGGCTGCCGTGGCCACATCACTCGGCGCGAGCGTGCAGACGGTGAAGGAAGCGGTTCGCGGTCACTCCGACCTGCCGGCTCCGCTGCTCACGGAATCGTTTTTGTTGCCGCACCCGGCACCGGGCAAGTCTCAGTACGCATCGGTGGACATGAAGAACGGAAGCTATGCGTTGCTTGCGGTGGACGATGTGCAGGACGGCGATCTTTCCAAGATCTCAGCATCCGAGCGCGACTCGCTGCGGCAAAGCATGAGCCAGGTCTACGGCATCGTGACGACGCAGGAGTTGATCGATCTGCTGAAGTCAAAGACCGATATCAAATACAACAAGAGCCTGTTGTAGAAAACATTCTTCAGCGCTTCGAAAAAAAAAAAGGACAGCCTGCGCTGTCCTTTTTCTTTTGATGTTCGATGGTGCTGAGCGCAATTCGATTTCTCAAGGCGCTTCGATCCTGCGGGTGTTCCATCAGCTGCTGCAAGAGCGCGGCAGCTTGGTCAATCCTCATCGCCAAGCTGGAGAACTTGTCCGGGTTTGATCGCTTGTCCGCGCAAGTGATTCCACTGCTGCAACTGGGTGACGTTCAACGAATAGTGATGGGCGATCTGCCAGAGACTTTCGCCACGTTTCACCTTGTGCGTCTTTCGACTCGTTCGCCGCGTAGAAGGAGTTGCCGCCATCGGCGCGGTGGACTGATCCGCCGCGAGAATGCCCGCAGTGGAACGTTCTTCAGTCGATGGAGAATTCGATGGATTCAGCGACGCTGTCTGGAACTGATCGACATGACTGGCTGGCATGAGCAGATGGCGTGATGTGCCCGCATCGATCATGTCGCTGCGGAACGCCGCATTGAGTTCCTTCATGGCGCCCAGTGATATACCGGCATGTGCTGCGGCTTGCGTCATCGGCATCGAGTGTGGGATATCCACCTGCACCAGTTTTTCGTCCGCCTGCAACGACGGAAGGCTGACATGGAAGCGATCCGGCTCGCGCACCACACATGCAATGGCCAGCAATTTGGTGAGATGTTCCCGCGTGACTCGTTGCACAGGCCATTTCGGAATTACCGGCGAGTCGGGTGGCAGGCCTCGCGACTGGGCCATCTTGCGTATCTTGAATTCGCCAGCGTTATAGGCGTAATCAGCGAGTCGCCAATCGTGCAATTCGTCGTGATAGGTTTTGAGCAGCTTCATCACCGCGTGTGCAGAGGCCGAAACGTCGAGGCGCGCATCGTATTTCCCGTCTACGTGCAGGCCCATCGATCCTGCGGTGGTCGGCACGATCTGCCAGATGCCGGCGGGACGATTTCTGTGGCCAGGCGACGTCTGAAAATGACTTTCGATCCACGGAAGCAGGACGAATTCACCCGCGACATCGTAAGACGCTGCGACCTGCTGTACATAGGCCAGCCGCGGCAGTACCTCAGCCATCTGGTTTTCGAACTGCCGTGGATTCTGCGTGTAGCGATGTGCCCATTGCAAAATCGAAGGATCCGCGTCGCAATCGGACATGGCAAACGTGGCACGCAACTGGTCCCAGCCACCCGTGTCTTGCGTATCGGCGACTGTCTTGTCGCTCGGCGCAGGTGTGGCAATGTTTTCGACGTTGATGGCCGGCGTCATGTGGATCGGAGCAGCGGGATGCTGGATCGGCGTCGGCGCACTCGCGCACGCAGCGAGCAACATCGAGATCGCCATCGGCAGGACACGTATCGATGTTTTCATCCGTTGAAAACGTCCTTGGCTGCACGCAATGCCGCAAAACGTGCGACGCGATCGGTGCCAACCCCTTGTCGGCGACACCATTGAATGACTTCGTCCCGGTCCAACCGAAGGAATGGATTGGTCGCCAGTTCTTCACGAAGGGAGACCGGCAATGTCGGCCGATGTTCCGCGCGCAGGGTGGAAACTTCTCCGGCACGACGATGCAGTTCGCGATTACCCGGTTCCACCTCAAGTGCGAAGCGGCTGTTTGTTTCCGTGTACTCGTGACCCGCACATACCAGCGTCTCGTCGGGCAATCCGGCCAACCGATCGAGTGAGGTAAGCATCTGTGCCGGCGTGCCTTCAAACAACCGTCCGCATCCGAGACTGAACATCGTGTCACCACACAGCAAAAGGCCTTCGCCCACGTATGCAACATGGCTGAGCGTGTGGCCTGGAATGGCGAGTATTTCGAACCGAACTTTCGGGGATTCCAATGCAAACGTGTCGCCGTCTTTCAATGCCATGGTCGTTTGTGGAATCCGCGTGTCCACCGGTCCGTAAACCGGAACCGAATGATGGACAAGCAGGTCAGACACGCCCCCAATGTGATCGTCGTGATGGTGAGTGAGCAGGATCGCCTGCAACGTCAGGTGGCGCGATATCAATGCGCGTTCGACAACGTCCGCCATGCCCGGGTCGACGACCACGGCGTTTCCGTCGTCGTCGTGCAAAAGCCAGATGTAGTTGTCGTTGAATGCCGAAAGAGGGATGACGTGCACGGAAAGCTCCGCTGTGATGGATGGCATCCGGGTGACCGGCTTGTGACCCCTTCGGCCGGACCGATCCATCGTCCGGACGACACGAAGCGCCCGACTATAGAGAGGCTCGGTACCGGACTCGTTAGACATGCGTTAACCCGGTCGCCGTCGTTCAACTCTCGTGCGGTGTATCACTGGTGCTGCATCGGCCGTGCGAGGTCGTAGCCGTTACACTCTGGCGAGAACCGGAACGGGAACGGCTGCATGCTTCAACGCAATCACGACATCTATGCCAGCACGCCCATGCGCCGCTTGCTGGGTGAACAGATGCGCAGCATGTGCACTGATTTGCAGCGCTGCTTCGGCACGCACGCATTGGTCGTTGATGCTTCCCTGAGTGAATCTCCTCCGGCACTGCCGATGCTGGGTCACTGGGCGAAACTGCATGTTGACGGTGAGCGATACGACGGTGAAGTGCGCGCCTCGTCCAACGAGTTGCTACCCTTCGTCGACGACGCATTCGAATTGCTGCTGTTGCGCCACGCGCTGGAAGTCGTCCCGAACGCCTCGGCCTTGCTGAGCGAGGCAGTGCGTGTGCTTGCGCCCGGTGGCGTGCTGATCGTGACCGGCGTGCATCCGATCAGTGGATGGGCGCCCTGGTTTCACTGGAACACGCGCAATCTTCGTCGTGCATTGCATGCTCCGTTCTGGTTGAGTCGCGTTCTTCGACAAGCCGGCATGGACGTGGAACGCGCGCAACGAGTGGGCCGTCTCCTGCCGCGACGTAGCGATGATGACTCGCAAGCTCGTTTGCTCGGCGGCGGTTATGTGCTGATAGCGCGCAAGCGTCGTCGCGCGGTCTCGCCTTTGCGATCCAGAGCGGTCAGCATGCGTGTCCCGGCAGGCGGCAGTCTCTCGCCCGGTGCCCGACGCCATCCGGCGTCATGAATTTCCTTGATGAACGTGAGACACGATGAGCGAAGTGGAAGCCTTCACCGACGGCGCATGCCTCGGCAATCCCGGCCCGGGCGGCTGGGCCGCCCTGTTGCGCGCCAAAGATGCAGAACGCATGGTGGCCGGTGGTGATCCGGCCACGACGAATAACCGCATGGAGTTGATGGCGGCGATCGGCGCGCTCGAAGCACTCAAGCGTCCGTGCCAGGTCGTGTTGACGACCGACTCGCGCTACGTCATGCAGGGCATCGAGGAGTGGGTGCCGAAGTGGCGCGCGAATGGCTGGCGCACTGCCGATAAAAAGCCGGTCAAGAACCAGGATCTGTGGCAGCGATTGTCGGACGCTGTCGGCGCTCATAAGGTTCGCTGGCAATGGGTACGTGGCCACAACGGCCATGTCGAAAACGAGAGGGTCGATGTTGCCGCGCGCGAACAGGCCGAGCTGATGAAGGGCAGGGCATGAGGCAGATTATTCTCGATACGGAAACCACCGGCCTTGAAGTTCGGCAAGGTCATCGACTGGTCGAAATCGCCTGTGTGGAGATGATCGAACGCAGGCTGACCGGCAGGCACTATCAGACCTACCTCAATCCCGATCGGGCGATCGACGAAGGCGCGCGTCAGGTCACCGGTATCGAAGACGAGTTCCTGCTCGACAAGCCACGCTTCGGCGAAGTGGTGCAAGAGTTTCTGGCATTCATCGACGGCGCCGAGCTGGTCATCCACAACGCCAGTTTCGACATCGGGTTTCTGAATGCCGAACTCGCGCTGCTCGCCAACGGTCTTGGAAAAATCGGCGACCGTTGCAGCGTGCTCGACACGCTCGCCATGGCCCGCGAACGATATCCCGGACAACGCAACAGCCTGGACGCGCTGTGCAAGCGGCTTGGCGTGGACAACTCCCGGCGCGATCTGCATGGCGGATTGATCGACGCGCAGTTGCTTGCGGACGTCTATCTCGCGATGACCTCGGGCCAGAGCGCGCTCGACCTCAGCTTCGAACGCGTCGGCGACCAGCGTCAGCAGGCCGTGATCGTGATTCCGGTATCACTGCGCGTACGACCGCTGGTATTGCGCGCGGCCAACGACGAACTGGTCCTGCATGAGCAGCGTCTGGATGCGCTGGACAAGAGCGCGGGCGGACAGAGTGTCTGGCGTCAGGCCGATTGAGGCTGCGAAAGAATCAGGACGACCGCACGATGATCGCGGTGATGTTGTCGTCGCCGCCACCATCGAGCGCGTCCAGCAGCAGTTGATCCACGCATTCCTGCGAAGCCAGGTCGATCCGCGCCATCACGCGCGCGATCGCGGCATCGCCGACACACTCGGTAAGCCCGTCGCTGCAGAGCAGAAAATTCATGCCTGCTTCGAGCGCGCCGCGCGCCATGCCGATATGCAATTGTTCTGCCGCCGTGACACCCAGCGCCTGCGTCAACACATTGCGTTGCGGATGCTGCGCCGCGCGTGCAGGATCCAGTTGCCCGGCTTCAACCAGCACCTGGACCAGCGAGTGATCGTGACTGATCTGGCGCAAGCTGCCCGACCACAGATAGATGCGGCTATCGCCGACCCATGCGACCTGGTAACCATCGGCGGTGATCCGCAACGCCGCGATCGTCGTGCCCATCGGCAGCAGGTCATGCGAGGCACGCGCTCTAGCCTGCACCCGCTCGCCCGCGGTCTGCACCGCTTCGATCAGGCTGTGGCCCGCCGCAATCAACTCGACCACCGTGTCGCGCGCCAACGCCGAAGCGACTTCACCGTGCTGATGTCCGCCCATGCCATCGGCCACGAGAAACAGGCCGAGCGACGCATCAGCGTAATAAGTGTCCTCATTGCGCGTGCGACGCAAGCCGACGTGCGTGCCGTGTCCGAATTCGATCATGGGATATCTGATATGCAATGACGCGAAGCATGACGGATGTCGGCAAAGTGCGCAAAACGAACCTGTTCTCCCAGGTTTGTCGTTACACGAGCCCAGCTCTTCACCGATCAAATTGGCACGATCATGTACCACTTCAGGGCGATTTTCAGTGCAAACGTGTCGGGTATAGAAGAAGTCGCCGAGCGAGGGTCCGCTTCCAATCAGCGCTTGTGCCAATCATCTCGGCGGTGTGAAACCAACCCATCCATGAACACACGTGAGATACACCGTCATGACTTCAAAAATCTGGTTCGTCACAGGCATCTCCCGCGGCTTTGGCAAGGCGCTCGCGGATGAACTGTTGCGGCGTGGTCACGTAGTCGTCGGCACGACGCGAAATGGTTCCTCCCTGGAACCACAAAAGGATCTCATCGAGCTTGCACTTGATGTCTCCGACGAGCAGCAGAGTGGCGATGCGATCGCGCAAGCGATCGCCAGGGTCGGGCGCATCGACGTCGTCGTGAACAATGCAGGATTTGGACTTGTCGGTGCTGTTGAAGAAGTCTCGACGGAGGAAGCCCGAAAAGTTTTCGAGACGAACTTCTTCGGAACATGGAACGTGATTCGTGCAGCACTTCCTTACTTGCGAGCGAATCGATCGGGCCACATCGTGAATTTTTCCTCGATTGGCGGCATCACAGGTTCGATTGGCAATGGGCTTTACAACGCTTCCAAATTCGCCGTCGAAGGGTTGTCTGAAGCGCTTGAGCTCGAAGTCAAACCTTTCGGCGTCACGGTCACGATCGTGGAACCGGGTTATTTCCGCACCGACTTCCTTTCGCCTTCATCCATCCGGAAGGCCGCAAAGATTCTCGACGTGTACGAGGAAACCGCCGGCGTGATGCGGCAAGCAGCATTGACGCGCAGTGGCACTCAGACCGGCGATCCCGCAAGGGCAGTTGCGGTGATCATCGATGCGATCGAATCGGGCGCGCCACCTCTTCGCCTTCCTCTGGGCGCGGATGCGTTTGCGCGCATTGCAGGAAAGATTTCCAGACTCGAGAAAGAAATGGACCAGTGGCGCGACGCAGCGTCGGCGACCGAGTTCGCAAGCTGATTCACGAGATCAAAGCTTCCTGGCCTAAGTGCGAACTCCAGAAACAACAATCCCGGCACTGGCCGGGATCGTGTAAAGCGTTACGCTACTGGCGGAGAGGGAGGGATTCGAACCCTCGGTAGTGTTACCACTACGCCTGATTTCGAGTCAGGTACATTCGACCACTCTGCCACCTCTCCAGAGGGGGTGCGCGTGGTCCGCGCGAGCCGCGAAGTTTACGCGGTAGGTGGGGGTGAGACAAGGCCAGCGGCGAGCCGGCTTCGGGGTTAACCAGCCTTTTTCTTGGCCAGCCGCAACCAGGTGTCCACGACCGTATCGGGATTCAGCGACACCGATTCGATCCCTTGTTCCATCAGCCATTCCGCCAGATCCGGATGATCGCTCGGGCCTTGGCCGCAGATGCCGATGTACTTGCCTTTGGCGCGCGCAGTCTTGATGGCCATCGACAGCAATTTCTTGACCGCCGGATCTCGTTCGTCGAAGAGGTTGGCGACAATGCTTGAGTCGCGGTCAAGCCCAAGCGTGAGCTGGGTCAGATCGTTGGAGCCGATCGAGAAACCATCGAAGATGTCGAGGAATTCGTCGGCCAGCAAGGCGTTCGATGGCACCTCGCACATCATGATGACCTTGAGGTCGTGCTCGCCGCGCTTGAGGCCGTTCTTTGCCAGCACCTCGATGACTTTGTGGCCTTCGCCGAGCGTGCGCACGAACGGAATCATCACCCATACGTTGCTCAGCCCCATCACTTCGCGCACGCGCTTGACGGCGCGGCATTCCAGCGCGAACGCCTCGGCGAAACTCGGATCGACGTAACGGCTGGCACCACGAAAACCGATCATCGGATTTTCTTCGTGCGGCTCGTAGCGTGATCCGCCAAGCAGGCCTGCGTATTCGTTCGACTTGAAATCCGAAAGACGCACGATCACCGGTTTCGGATAGACCGACGCGGCGATGGTCGAAATTCCTTCGACAAGCCGGTCGACATAAAAGCTCACCGGATCGGCATAGCCAGCGATGCGCTCATCAATCTTCGCTTTCGTTTCGGCATCCTGCTTGGCGTATTCGAGCAATGCCTTGGGATGCACGCCGATGTGGCTGGCGATAATCATCTCAAGACGCGCCAGACCGATGCCGGCGTTCGGTAGCATGCCGAAGTCGAACGCGCGTTCGGGGTTGGCCACGTTCATCATGATTTTCAGCGGGGCTTCGGGCATGTCGCCGAGATCGGCGGTGACGCGCTCGAATTTCAGAATGCCTTCGTAGATCGTGCCGGTGTCGCCTTCAGCACACGACACTGTGACTTCCACGCCGTCCGGAATTTTCTCCAGCGCGTTGCCGGTACCCACGACGGCGGGAACGCCGAGTTCGCGTGCGATGATCGCTGCATGACACGTACGGCCACCGCGATTGGTGACGATGGCGGACGCGCGCTTCATCACGGGCTCCCAATCGGGATCGGTCATGTCGGCGATCAGCACGTCGCCGGGCTGTACCTTGTTCATGTCGCTCAGCGAGCGAATGACGCGCGCCTTGCCGGCGCCGATCTTCTGCCCGATGGAACGACCTTCGGCCAGCACCTTGCCTTTTTCGTGCAGATGAAAACGCTCGAGCTGGGTCGCATGCGAGCGCGACTTCACCGTTTCCGGCCGCGCCTGCACGATATAGATCTTGCCGGTATTGCCGTCCTTCGCCCATTCGATGTCCATCGGGCGGTCGTAGTGCTTTTCGATGATCAACGACTGACGGGCCAACTCCTGCACGTCTTCGTCATTGATGCAGAATTTGTTGCGCAACTCGGTGGGGGTGTCTTCGGTCTTGACGCGTTCGCCGGGCGCGCTGGAATACACCATGCGCAGTTGCTTCGCGCCGAGATTGCGACGCAATACCGCCGGCTTGCCTTCGCGCAGGGTTGGTTTGAACACGTAGAATTCGTCGGGATTCACTGCACCTTGCACCACCATTTCGCCGAGTCCGTACGAGCCGGTGACGAACACCACATCGCGGAAACCCGATTCGGTGTCGAGCGTGAACAGCACGCCCGACGCGCCGACATCCGAACGCACCATCAACTGCACACCGGCGGAAAGGAAAACTTCCTCATGCTTGAAGCCTTGATGCACGCGATAAGCGATCGCGCGATCGTTGTAGAGCGAGGCAAAAACTTCCTTCACCTTGTGCAAAACATCGTCGATGCCAACGACGTTGAGAAAGGTTTCCTGCTGGCCAGCGAATGATGCATCGGGCAGATCTTCGGCGGTTGCGGAGGAGCGGACAGCGACGGCGATATCGTCGGAACCTGCATTCTTGCAAAGCTTGATGTAAGCATCGCGAATGGCTTGCTCGAGTTCTGCGGGCAGGGCGGTATCGACGATCCAGCCGCGGATTTCCTTGCCGGCAACGACGAGTGAATCGACATCGTCGACATCGAGGGTTGCGAGGCGATCGAGGATGCGTTTTGCCAGGCCGCTTTTTTCCAGATATTGCTGGAATGCATCGGCGGTGGTCGCGAAACCGCCCGGCACCGACACGCCGAGCTTGGCGAGGTTGCCGATCATTTCGCCGAGCGAGGCGTTCTTGCCGCCGACCTTGCCCAGGTCGGTCATGCGCAGTTGGTCGAGCCAAAGCACCAGATCGTTCAAGATCATCTCCTCAAGAGCGCTGAAAGGAATCACGGAAAATCGAACGTGCCACGCCAGCAAAAGCGGGTCACAAAGAACTGGTATTGTCCGCTGCCGATGACGCGCAGCACAAGAAGACCATTGCGCCGATGTGCCGTTCCAACTGCATACCAGTCAGCGAGCGGTCAATCGGCGACAGCATTTGACGCATGGGTTATGGTGCTGACCATTGCACCCGGGCGATCAAGGTTCTGTATGCGGCGAACGGTTTTTTTCATCTCCGACTCCACTGGTATTACCGCGGAGACGATCGGCAACAGCATCCTCGCCCAGTTCGAAGGCGTGCAGTTCGACAAGCACCGCCTGCCTTTCACCGACGACGCACAAAAAGCCGAAGCAGCTGCACTGCGCATCAAGACGAATTACGCGCAAACTGGTGAGCGTCCGATCGTGGTCAACACGATGGCCGAACGCGCGCTGTGCGACATCGTTGCGGAAAGTGGTGCGCTGATGCTGGATGTGTTCGCGCCTTTCATCGGTCCGCTGGAAGATGAACTCGGCGCCAAGCGTTCCGGTGCAGTCAACCGTTCGCACGGCATGGTCGACTTCGACAAATACGAAGCGCGCATCAACGCAACCAACTACGCGCTATCGCACGACGACGGCATGGACGTGGATTATGCGCAGGCGGATCTGATCCTGGTGGGCGTGTCGCGATCGGGCAAGACGCCCACGTGCCTGTATATGGCCTTGCATTATGGCGTCAGCGCCGCCAACTATCCGTTGACTGACGATGACCTCGAAAAGCTTGAATTGCCGGCGCGTCTTCGACCATATAGAGATCGATTGTTCGGCTTGACCATCGATCCGCAGCGGCTGGCGCAGATCCGCGAGCAACGTCGCGCCGGCAGTCGCTACGCTACGATCCAGCAATGTCGCTGGGAACTGGAACAGGCGGATCGGCTGATGCGCCAGGCCAATATTCCCAGCCTCAATACTACGCACGTATCGATCGAGGAGATCGCAAGCAAGATCTTCGACCGCTTCGGTATCGAGCGGACCATGTTTTGATCACGACGGAGTCTTTGCGTATTTCATGAGTGCCGTACTCGACAGCCGCAACAGCCTGCTTCCGGGACGCTTCGAATTCCTGATGGGTTTGTACGCGGAAAATTACCATCGCCTGAGCCGTCTGTTCGGGCCGCAGCAACTCGCTCCCGGCAATTACCTGTCGGACGTGGACGATGGCTTGCCGGTGCATCTGGTGGTACAGGAATGCCATCCGTACACGCTGGAACTCGAACTCACTTACAGCTTTGTCGATACGCACACCGGACAGCGCGCGCCATCGGCACAGTTGCGCATGTACACGGATGCACACGTGGCCGAGGCGATGCATTGCCATCCGGGTCGACATCTTTGGCAAGTGCTCGGGCCATTCCCGCCGGCGCACACGGTGCTTCAGCATCGACTGCAGATGAATGGCTTTCTGTCGCGCTGGCTGGAATATCTGGCCGGGCAGGGACATTCCATCGGCACGTTGCAGCAGCAGTCGAGCTGAGAACGACAGGCAACAAAAAACCCGCACAGGGCGGGCTTTCGGTTAGTGGCGGAGTGGACGGGACTCGAACCCGCGACCTCCGGCGTGACAGGCCAGCATTCTAACCAACTGAACTACCACTCCGCATTTGCAACGCTTCCAGCGACCCAACTTGCCATCCGATCACTTCCACCGTTGCCGGTTGTCGCGATGAGATGGCGTCCCCACGGGGATTCGAACCCCGGTCGCCACCGTGAAAGGGTGATGTCCTAGGCCTCTAGACGATGGGGACAATGTGTTGGTGGAGCCAGGCGGGATCGAACCGCCGACCTCCTGCATGCCATGCAGGCGCTCTCCCAGCTGAGCTATGGCCCCGCCGCTGGA
>NZ_LMUV01000011.1:515139-580748 GCF_009765755.1 Rhodanobacter sp. L36
GTCAAGCTTTTTTTCCGAGGCGTGCGGCAAGTTCGATGATGATCGACCGCATTCGCGACAGGCGCATGCGTAACGCGCATGCATGGGCAAGTGCTTCGTTTAAGCTGCCACTCATCCCTTGATTGAAGAGCTGCATGCACGACGTCGGATTCCTCCGCGACCTTGCCCTGGTCATGATCGTGGCAGGCGCGACCACGATTCTTTTCCAGCGCCTGCGTCAGCCGGTGCTGCTTGGTTACATTCTCGCCGGCGTGCTGATCGGCCCGCATACGCCAGGCATGCTGGTGGCCGATCCACGCGCCATCGATGACATCTCGAACCTCGGCGTGGTGCTGCTGATGTTCACGCTCGGGCTGGAGTTCAGCGTGCGCAAGCTTCGCGAGGTGGGGCTGGGCGTGCTGGTGGTTGCCGTGGTGGAAGTCGGCCTGATGCTGTGGGTCGGTTTCGGCATTGGCCAGTTGTTCGGATGGAAGGGCATGGATGCGCTTTTCCTCGGCGCCATCATCGCGTTGTCCTCAACCATGGTGGCCACGCGCACGTTGTCCGAGAGCGGGCAGCGTCACAAACCGTTTGCCCAGGTCGTCGTCGGTTTGTTGGTAGCCGAGGATGTGCTGGCAATCGTGATGCTGACGCTGCTGACGGCGGTGGCCATCGGTGGTTCGGTGAAGGCCGAGACGGCGTTCACGTTGATCGGTCACCTCGGCCTGTTCGTCGTGGTCGGCATGATTCTCGGTCTGCTGCTATTGCCGCGTCTCGTCGATTACGTCGCGGGATTTCGTCGCGATGAAACGCTGCTGGTCAGTGTGCTGGGCATCTGTTTCGGCGCCAGCCTTTTGGCCGTCTGGATGGGTTTCAGCGTGGCGCTTGGTGCGTTTCTGGCGGGTGCCGTGGTGGCTGAATCGCGTAGCGTCGGTCGTGTGTTGCATCTGGTCGAACCGCTGCGCGACATGTTCGCTGCGTTGTTCTTCGTGGCGATCGGTTTGAAGATCGATCCGGCAATGCTCCTTCAATATGCGGTGCCGGCACTGCTGATCGCGATTGCAGTCATCGCGGGCAAGACGCTGGCGTGTAGTCTCGGCATTTTCATTGTCGGACACGACGCAAGGACATCGCTGCGCTCGGGACTCGCGATGGCGCAGATCGGCGAATTCTCGTTCGTGATCGCCACCCTCGGGCTTTCGCTTGGCGTGATCAGCGACTTCATCTATCCGATCGCGGTCGCGATCTCGGTGATCTGCATGGCGGCGTCGCCCTACCTGACACGCTCGGCGGATGGCATTGCCACGGGTGTGCGTCGGGTCACGCCGCGCCCGCTGCGTTTGCTGGCGACGAGCTACAGCGGCTGGCTGGAGAACCTCAAGCCGGTGAACGAAAACGCGGCGCTTGCCGCGATTTTTCGTCGGCTCGCGTGGCATATCGCGATCAACGTACTGCTGGTCATCACGCTTTTCATGATCGGCGCGTATATCAACGCGAACAACTGGAACCTCTTCTCGATGTTCGGCATCGGGCGCGATATGCGGCATACGTTGATCTGGGCGTGCGCGCTTTTCCTCTCGTTGCCCATGCTGATCGCGGTCTATCGCAAGGCCGAGGCGCTGGGCATGTTGCTCGCGGAAATCGGCATACGCGAACGGCTTGCGGGCTCGTACACGCAGGCCATCCGCAATGTGCTCGAGCGGGTCATTCCGCTGGCGACGCTGCTTGGACTTGCGCTGCTGGTCAGCGTGCTGGGATCGACGATCCTGCCGCCACGGGGCATCGTGTTGTCGCTAGCGCTGCTGTGCGTGGTGCTGGCCATCGTGCTGTGGCGCGGGCTGGTACAGATGCACGCGCGACTGCAGGCTGCGCTCAAGGAAACGCTCGAAAAGCCGGCCTCTCCGCCGTCAGAGCCTGGCAAAACAAGCGGCCGGGCCGTCGAGTGAACCTTTCTGCCGACTGACGGTCGGAGCCATACATCGTTGCCAAGACCGGACAAGCACCGCACAATGCGAGGCCTGCCTCCATGGGGAGGCTCCAGTCGGCAATGCCGGCACATCCAAACACGAGGGAGTTTCGAATGAAGCAATTTCTGCGTCCCACGCTGACGACGGCCGCCATGGCCGTTGCGCTGGGCATGACTGCGAGCGTGTACGCTCAGGCTGCCAAGACCGGCGCCGCCGGCACGGTCGACAAGGCGAAGGCAAGCTACGTGGTGGGTTGGGAGATCGCTTCCCAGGTTCCGCCGATCATGCGCGATGAACTGGATCCGGTTGCCGTGTCCAACGCCGTCAAGGCGGCGCTGTCGGGCCAGAAGCCGAGCATGAGTGACGCCGAAGCCAAGCAGGTGCATGACGCGTTCATGGCCAAGATTCAGGCCAAGTACCAGGCCGAAATGGCCAAGCTCGGCGCCAAGAACAAGACCGAAGGTGAAGCGTTTCTCGCCAAGAACCGTTCGGCTGCGGGCGTGAAAACCACCGCTTCTGGCCTGCAGTATCAGGTGATCACGCAGGGCACGGGCGCACGTCCGGGTCCGAACGACACAGTATCGATCAACTACACCGGCACGTTCGTCGATGGCCAGGTGTTTGACGCTTCGGCCAAGCATCCGGGTGGCGGCGCAGCGAAGATTCCGCTCGCCGGCGTGATCCCGGGTTTCCGTGAGGGTTTGATGCTGATGCAGGTTGGCGGTCACTACAAATTGTTCATTCCGTCGACGCAGGCCTACGGCGCCGAGCCGCAGCCGCCGATGCCGCCGAATGCCACGCTCATCTTCGACGTGACCCTGGTTCAGACCGGGCCGACGCCGGCGGGTGCTGGCGCCGGTGCTCCGAATGGCGGCGGTCAGGGCGGCTGATAAGCAGCTCTTACGCACGATCGCAAAGGGGCGCGAAGAGATTCGCGCCCCTTTGCTTTTGCGTCATGGAGGCGTCATCCGCGACGCGGTTACAATGCAAGGCTGACGCTCAGGAAACGCTACGCCACGATGATCAAGGTCACGATATTCGGTACCGGCTATGTCGGACTGGTCACGGGAGCGTGTCTGGCAGAGATGGGCAATCACGTTGTTTGCGTCGACATCGACGCAGCCAAGGTCGAACGCCTGAAGCGCGGCGAGATTCCGATCTACGAGCCGGGCCTTGAGCCGATTGTCCGGCGCAATCACGCGAGTGGTCAGCTGGGTTTCACCACGGACGCCGCATTCGCTGTCGCGCATGGTGATTTGATTTTCATCGCCGTGGGTACGCCGCCGGACGAAGACGGGAGTGCGGATCTGCAATATGTGGAGGCTGTGGCCAACACGATTGGCGAACACCTCGATCGCTATGCCGTCGTCGTCAACAAATCGACAGTCCCTGTCGGCACGGCAGATCGCGTGCGCGAACATGTTTCCAGCGCGCTGGCGGCTCGTCATTCGACGATCGAATTCGATGTGGTGTCGAATCCCGAATTTTTGAAAGAAGGTGCGGCAGTTGAAGACTGCTTGCGGCCCGATCGCATCATTGTGGGCGCCTCCAGCGAACGTGCCGTCACGGCGTTGCGCAAGTTGTACGCGCCGTTCAACCGCAACCACGATCGCATGGTGGTGATGGACGAACGATCGGCGGAGCTGACCAAGTACGCCGCCAACGCCATGCTCGCGACCAAGATCAGTTTCATGAACGAGATATCCAACATCGCCGAGCGTGTCGGTGCGGACATCGAACTCGTGCGACAGGGCATCGGCTCGGATCCGCGCATCGGTTATCACTTCATCTATCCGGGCGCGGGTTACGGCGGCTCATGTTTTCCGAAGGACGTGCAGGCACTCGAACGTACAGCGCGCGGCTACGGCTACGACGCGAAATTACTTAGTGCCGTCGAAGCGGTGAATCATCAGCAGAAGAACAAACTGTTCGAACTGATCTCGCGCCACTTCGAAGGCTCACTTTCGGGTAAGACCATCGCGTTGTGGGGCTTGGCGTTCAAACCCAATACGGACGACATGCGTGAAGCGCCCAGTCGTCGCCTTCTCGAAGCGTTGTGGGATGCCGGCGTCAAGGTGCGCGCGTTCGACCCTGAAGCACGCGAAGAAGCGACCCGACTGTATGGCGAGCGCGATGATCTGGTTCTGTGCACGCAAGCGTACGAAGCATTGCAGAGCGCGGATGTGCTGGTCGTCGTGACGGAATGGAAAGCTTTTCGCAGCCCGGATTTTTCGCGCATCCGCACCCTGTTGTCAGAGCGGGTGATTTTCGACGGACGCAACCTCTATGACCCGAGCACGGTGGAAGAGGCAGGACTCGCGTACTACGGCATCGGGCGCGGCCGCAGTCTGCGAATTGCGCAATGAATGACTCGCTGGAACAGCGCCTCAACGACCTGGAAGTGAGGTTGACCTTCATCGACGACACGGTGCAAGCGCTCGCCTCAGCCGACGCGAACCAGTCGCAATGCATCGCGTCACTCGAACGGCTCGTGCGCGAGCTCCGTGGTGAACTTTCGTCGATGCGCAGTGCGCAATCGGACGACCCGCATGACGAACCGCCGCCACCCCATTATTGACTTACCGATCGGATCGAACTCATGGCAGATTCCCTGCGCGATCAACTGCTGAAAAGCGGCATCGTCAAACAGGTTCAACAGGAACGGGTTCAGCAGCAACGACCGCGTCCGGACAATCGCCCGCCTTCGAGGGAAGGCAAACCAGCGCAGAAGAAATCAGGCGCAGGCAAGCCAACGAATGCACAGCGTTCGCCTGCTAGCAATCAAGGTGGACGCGATCAAAGCGAGATAGACCTGGCCAAGGCCTATGCCATTCGCGCGCAGACCGAAGCCAGCGAGCGCAAGCGCGTCGAGCAAGAGGCCGCTGAGCAGGCTCGGCTGCGTCGCGAACGCAAGCTGAAAGTGCAGCAGACGCTGGAAGGAAAAGCGCTCAACAAAGCCGATGCGGACTTGCCGCGTAACTTTCAGTACGGCGACAAGATCCGTCGTATTTACGTCGATGCCGAACAGCTGAGGGAACTCAACGCGGGCGAACTTGGCGTCGTACAGCAGGCGGGTCGCTATCTGCTGGTGTCGCGTGCCGTCGCCGAAGAAGTGAAGGCCATCGATCCGCATCCTGTTGCTTTGCTGATCGACACTCAGACCGACGGCATCCCAGAAGATGGCGTCCCCGATGACTTGATGTGGTGATCACGAGCGTGCTTTGAAATTCAGCGGGTCGCCGGATATTCGTGTCGAATGAAAAACCTGACTGATGCAATGGCCCTGTTGTTGCGACTGCCGTTGTTGTTCGACGTTGAATCGACCGCTTATAGAACTTCGCTAAACCGCGCGCGGGGCTCTCAGCTTTCGCCTGGAGATGGGGCACTCGATGCTCCATGCGCTAACAGCGGATTGTCCCAGCCGTTCTTCGGACGGAATCGTTCACCGTAGCGCTGTGCCAGTTGATCGAGTTTTTTCCGCAGCATCTCGATGCCTTCGCTGCGCGCGTACTGAATCGGGCCACCGCGAAACGGCGCAAAGCCCGTACCGAAAATCACGCCTGCGTCCAGCAGGTCCGCATCGTCGACCACGCCATCGGCCAGACAAGCGATCGCCTCGTTGACCATCGGAAGAATCATTCGATCCTGCAAATCCGGCGGCGTCACGAAGTCGTTTTCGACTTCGGGTTTTTGCGGCTTGCCATCCTGCCAGACATAAAGACCTTGCCCATCTTTCTTGCCGCGCTTGCCATCGGCAAGTTTTTCGTCAAGGCCCGGCGGAAGCTCGAGCCCGAGAAATGGTGCGAGTTCCTTGCCGACGGATGCACAGACATCCAGCCCGACGGTATCAGCCAGTTCAATCGGGCCCATCGGCATGCCAAATTTTTTCGCGACACGATCAAGCACCGGGCCGGGCACGCCTTCGCTGTACAGGCGCAACGCTTCGAGCAGGTAGGGCATGAGGATGCGGTTGACCAGGAAACCAGGCGTACCTTTCACTGCGATGGGTAGTTTTCCGATCGCCTTGCAGAAAGCCAGCGCGCGCTTTTCGATCGCCGGATCCAGTCGATCGTGACGCACCACTTCGACCAGCGGCATCCGCGCGACGGGATTGAAGAAGTGCAGTCCGAGAAAATGTTCCGGACGCTTCAAGCCTTCGCGCAGCTGATCCAGCGGAATGCTTGATGTATTGCTCGCGAGAATCTGGTCGCCCTGAAACTGCGGTTCGATGCGGCCGTACAACTCGCGTTTCGCATCCGCGTTTTCGTAGATCGCCTCGATCGCCAGATCTGTCGTGGCCACGCCTTTGCCTTCGACATCCGCACGTAGGCGACGGCTGGCTTCCTCGACCTTTTCGGGCGACTTCAATTTCTTTTCGTAGAGCTGACGTGCGCGGTCCAGTGCCGGCTGCACGAATTTCATTTCGCGATCCTGCAGCGTCACGTCGAATCCCTTGAACGCCGCCCATGCCGCGATGTCGCCACCCATCACGCCGGCGCCAACCACATGCACGCGCTTGATGTCCGAGTCGACGCCGCTGCCCTGACTCTTCAGCCGCTCCTGCAGGAAGAACACGCGAATCAGATTTTGAGCGGTTGGCGTCGTCGCGAGTTTCGCGACCGATCGCGCCTCGAGTTTGAGTCGCTGGCGAATATCACTGCCGCCGCGCTTCCATACATCGATCATCGCGAATGGCGCGGGATAATGTTCCTTGCGCACTTTCGCAGCGGTCTGCTTCAACACCATCGGCGCAAGGACCTGTCGGGCCAGCCACGTATTGCTTGCCCACGCCTTCGCCCGTTGCGCAAAGGGACGCGCATGCGGCCGACGCAGCAGCAGCCGCGCCTCGACCAGCAATTCATCAGGACGTGCGAGGCGATCGACCACGCCCAGTGACAACGCGCGCTTCGCCGAAAGCGATTTGCCGGTGAGCATGATCGGCAATGCTTCGGTTGCGCCGATCAGGCGTGGCAGCCGCGCCGTGCCGCCCCAACCCGGGTGAATGCCCAGCATGACTTCGGGCAGCGCGATACGCGTCTTGTCGTCGTCGGCGGCGATACGCTGCCGACAGGCCAGCATCAATTCGGTGCCGCCGCCCATGCATGCGCCGTGCACGGCGGCCACGGTGGGAAAGGGAAGACGCGCCAGCGACTCGAACACGCGCTGCCCGTGCTCGATATTCTCCTGCACCGTATCGTTTTTCGCGTACTCGACGAACGCCTTGATGTCCGCGCCGACGGCAAAACCGGGCGCCTTGGCGGAATAAATGATGACGCCAGCGGGCTTCTCGATCGCAAGACGCTCGACCATCTGCTCAAGTTCGTCCATGACCTCGCGAGAGATGGCATTGACGCTGCTGTTGGCGCGATCGAGCGCAAGCAAGACGATACCGTCGTCGCCTTCGCTGGTCTTCCAGTGATTGAAACGCAGACCTTCAAACATGGGCGGGCAGGCGAGAGGAAGAAGCTTCAACCATACCGTTGTGTGCTTCCGATTGCGAGATGTAGTGGCGCTGCTTGACGGTACTGTGGAGCCAGTGTGAAATCCGCTGATATCCGACAGGTGGGCAGCGATTCTGGTCGGCTATTCGGAATCGGGTTTCCGTGACAACTATCAACTTGCAGCCACTGGTAGCGCCGGTTGTGGCCTGACCATACTGCCAACTCTGCAGGACGTGGATGCAATGAATCCGATGGCCTCCGCCCCACCGCAAGCAGGCGCCGAAACTTTCGAGCGCATTCTCGCTGCCTCCAGTGGCCTCGTGGCGATGGAGAGCAGTGACGTCCACGCGCTCATGGATCAGTTTCGTGCGCTTGCCCGACATTCCGGTCAGGCGCTCTATCTCTGGCAGCCCGACACCGGCCTGAGCAGCCTGCGCGATGTGCATGTTCGGGTGCCGGATTGCCAGCGCCTGGGTAACGCGTTGCGCTACATGCAGCAGAGCATGCATTTCGGGGTCTACTTTCTGGTCGGGCTCGAACTGCCGCTATCTGTGATGGATGCCACTCTGCTTCGCCAGCTTGCGCGTGCGCCGAAGGAACACCTGCGTCGTGTCGTGCTGATCGATGCGCCGGCTGCGTTAATCGAACACCTGGGCGAGCAGGTCGTGCGTCTCGGCGGCGAAGACGGCAGCCCGCGCCGTCCGCGCCTGCGCGATGGCCACTGGGTTGTTTGAGGCGAACCACATGATTTCCGGAATCCTCGTGGTTGCCGAGCAGCGCGCGTTGCGACGAAGTCTTTTCGATGTTTTCGATCAGGCTGGCTATGCGCTCATCCACAGCGCGCGTGACGTATCGCACGCCGCGATCCTGCTGGAAGGACGTCCGCCGGCATCGCCGTTGCAATTGATGGTCGCTGTGTTTTCCGGTGACTCCCAGCAGGCTCGGCAATGCTGCGAGCAGTTACAGATGCTGGACGGAAAAGTGGCCACGCCGTTGATCGCCGTTCTGTCCGACGATTGCGCACTCGATCCGGCCGAGCTTCCTGCCGAAGTGACCGACTGGCTCTATGCCACGCAGATCGGCACGGAGCTGATCGCCCGATGGCACCGATCGCTGCGGGCATTGTCGATCCCCCATCGAGAGCAGGCAGCGCCGACGCAGGATGGCGGCGAGGATTTCCGTTATGTCTTCGAAGAGGGCGGCAGCGAATGGCTGATCGCTGATCCATCGACAGGACGATTGCTGGAAATCAGCCCGACCGTCATTCGGCACAGCCGCCTTGCTTCCAGCCAGTGGGAAAACTTGACGTTGCAGGACGTACTGCGTTTCGAAGGCATCTCGATCGAACAGGTGCTCACCGAGGCCGATCGAAGCTGGCATGCATGCCAGCGCAAATCCTCAGTGGGGTTCGATACGGGTCAAGCCAGCGTGCGTAAAGTCCAGCACGGTGGAAACGAAGCACTGGCACTGATGTTTCGCAGCGATCGTGCCGACTTGCGGGCAGAGGCGGCGTTGTCATTGCTCTCGCGCATTTTTGCGTCGACCAGTGGCGTCGATCCGCAGCTCGCGGCCGGTCGGTTGCTTTTCGATGAACTGGGGCTGGACTATCTGGCCATCTGGTCCGGCCGGCAGGAAGGTTCCGAATTGCCGCAACAGATATTGCAATTGTGGAACGGCGACGATCAAACCTGGCCACCGGCTTCCGCGCAGGGTTCGCTGCAAACGGTACTTGGCGGCAAGGCCGTGATGTATCGCGCCGATGCCAAGCGACTGGCGTCGTTCGATCCACTGCTGGAGGACTTGAACCTCTCGGGCTTTGCCGGGTTTCCGCTTTACGACGAACGCCATACCGTGCTCGGCGCGATGCTCGCCGGCAGCCGCCGAAACTTTGGCGACATGAGCATCATCGAACCGGTGCTGCGCTGTGCGGCAACGCGTTTTGCACAGGTGTTCGAACTGGGACGCACCCGAGAACAAGGTCGTGCCGAAGGGCTGGTGGATGCGCTCACCGGATTGCCCAATCGACTGCTGTTCAACGACCGGCTGGAAACCATCATCCGCGAAGCATCGCGCAACGGCGAGTGCTTTGCGGTGTTGTTCATCGACCTGGACCGGTTCAAGAACATCAACGACACGCACGGCCACGCCGCGGGTGACGAGGTGTTGCGCATGGTCACGCAAAGGCTGTGCGGCAGCATCCGCGCATCCGACACCGTGGCGCGTTATGCCGGGGACGAATTCACCGTGGCGCTGCGCCACGTGGTGAAGAACGAAGACGTATCGCGCGTGGCCGAAAAAATCGTCCAGTTGATGGAGACGCCGCTTTTCCTGGACGATGGCACGCAACTGCAGGTCACCGTATCGATCGGCCTGAGTTTTTTCCCCGACGATGCACATGACGCGCCGACCTTGCTCAAGCACGCGGACGAGGCGATGTATGTTGCCAAGCATCGCGGGCGAAACAACTTCCATATTTACGAAGTCAGCCCTGAGTACGCGCAGGAACACGGCATGGCGCTGCGCACTCGTCTTCGTCATGCCGAAGGCAACGGCGAGTTGCGCGTGGTCTACCAGCCACAGGTGGATACCGCGACCGAAGACATCGTCGGCATGGAAGCGCTGTTGCGCTGGGAGCATCCGGAGCTCGGGGTGATCAGCCCCGCCGTGTTCATTCCGCTGGCGGAAGAGACCGGGCTGATCGTGTCGATCGGCGAATGGGTCATGCGTACGGCCTGCCGTCAGGCGCAGGAATGGGAACATCGCTACGGCCTGCGTTTGCGGCTCGGCGTAAACCTGTCCGCGGTGCAGCTGATGGAGCCCAGGCTTCTTGATACGGTGGTCAGGGCGCTGCACGACACAGGCCTCGACCCGTCGCTGCTAGAACTGGAAATCACCGAGAGCATCAGCATCAAGGAAGCGCCGCATCTGGTCGAAAACCTGCATGGATTGCATCGGCTTGGATGCCATATCGCGATCGACGATTTCGGCACGGGCGCGGCATCGCTGGATTACCTTCGCCGGTTGCCGGCGGATCGCATCAAGATCGACCAGAGTTTCGTGCGCAACATCGGCGTCGATCCGGACGACGAGGCTATCGTGCGCGCGACCATCGACATGGCGCATCGACTGAAACGCGCGGTGGTCGCCGAAGGCGTGGAGATCGAACAGCATCTGGAATTCCTGCGCGCGCACCATTGCGACGAATTGCAGGGATATCTTTTTTGCCGTCCGTTGCCGCCGATCGGATTCGACAAGCTGCTGGCCGAACGTCAGCGTCTGCTGGACGTCCGCGAACCGATGCCGGCTTGAGCACGCGCCGCGCGTCCCCATAACGACATCGGCTCGGTTGCGATGATGGCTGACTTGTGGGGCATGACAACCTGCCAACAGGCGGTACGTTATGGTGGTACGGCATGATGGACGGCTGAACTTGGTCGCCTGCGCGAGGTCTGAGCGGCGCGACCGGTTCGAAACAAATTCCCGCAGCGGATAACGGCATTGACGACGGATACGGCCCGACAGGGTGAAAACGAACTGGATCGCGCGCTGGTCGAGCGAGTGCAGAACGGTGACAAGCGCGCCTTCGATCTGCTGGTGCGTAAGTACCAGCACAAGCTGATCGGACTGGTGTCGCGCTATGTGCGCAGCCACGCCGAATGCGAGGACATCGCGCAGGAGGCCTTCATCCGCGCCTGGCGCGCCATCGGCTCGTTCCGCGGCGACAGCGCTTTCTATACCTGGCTATACAAGATCGCCGTGAATACGGCGAAAAATCATCTCGTGGCGATGGGCCGGCGACCGCCCACCGACGATATCGACGCCGAGGATGCCGTATTCATGGCCGGCGCCGAGCGGATGCACGACACCGCTACGCCCGAGCGCGAAATGATGCGCCAGGAAATTGAACAATCGGTATTTTCCACTGTCCAAGCCTTGCCCGAGGAACTGCGGACCGCCATTACGCTGCGCGAGGTAGACGGTCTGAGCTACGACGAAATTGCCGAAGCGATGGGCTGTCCGATCGGTACGGTGCGTTCTCGCATCTTCCGCGCTCGTGAAGCGATTGACGAAAAACTGCGGCCCCTGTTGTCAGACCGCGAGGACCAGACATGAACAAGGCAGGCATGAATCAGGATATGCGTGAAAATCTTTCCGCGGGTATCGACGGCGAGCTTTCGAAAGAAGAGCTGCGATTCCTGCTGCGCCGGTTGGACCACGACGCTTTGCTGCAGCAGGCATGGGCCCGTTATCACACAGCCCGCGACGGTCTGCGGCGTGAATTGCCTGCCGTGGCGACGCCCGGTTTCGCGGAGCGGGTCATGCTTGCGATCGAGCAGGAACACGTTCAATCCGCTCCCGTGGCGGGCAAACGCAATCACTGGCTGCGCTGGTCGGCTGGTGGCGCGATTGCCGCCAGCGTGGCGGCGGCGGCGCTGATGATCAGTCAGCCTGCCGGCGATGCCAGCCACAACGTGGCACCGGCCGCTCGCCAGGCGCAGGCCATTGCCGCCATCAGCGCGGCACCGGTGGATCGTTCGGTCGCACCGGCAGCCGTGCCGCAATGGTTGCAACGGCAGTCGGTGGTTGGCGCGTCGAGCCAGCAGGCGTCGTTTGGCGACAACCAGAACTACGCGCGCAGCTTGTCGAACATTCCGTCGATGCGTCGCTATCGCACGCTCGACAACAACGATGGCAGCTACCTGATCCTGCTCGATCCGGATCAGCAGGTAACCTCGGATCGCGCGCGGCAGGCTGCGGCCGCCGCTGCCCGTTGAGTCGAGCCGCGGATGGTTCGCGGCTCGCGTTATTGCAGTTCTTGTTCGCGCCGGACGTGACCGTCGGCAGGGTAAGTGCGGACGTTTAGCCGTCCAAGCGCGTTGTCTTAACATCCGGTTTTAGCCAAACCCAAGGAGAAGTCATGCGTCGTTCCATCTTGCGCACCGTGCTGTGCTCTGCATTGCTGGCCTGCTTCAGTGTTGGCGCTCTACAGGCCCAAACTGCACCGGCCGCATCGCTCCCGGATTTCACCGGTATCGTGCAAAAGAATGCACCCGCCGTGGTGCATGTCGAGGCGAAGTACACCGGCGAACGCCAGCGGTCGCAGCAGAAGCAGGGAATGCCCGGGCAGGGCATGCCCAACGATCAGCAGGAAATACTGCGCCGCTTTTTCGGCATGCCGATGATGCCTTCGCCGGAAGAGCAGAAACACACGTCCGTGGGTTCGGGTTTCATCCTTTCCACTGATGGCTTCATCCTCACCAACAATCACGTGGTCGATGGCGCCGACAAGGTGACCGTGCGCCTGCAGGATCGTCGCACGCTCACCGCCAAGGTGATCGGTACGGACCCCACGTATGACATCGCGGTGCTCAAGGTCGATGCCGGCGGCAGCCTGCCGGCGGTGACCATCGGCGATTCGCACAGCCTTAAGCCGGGGCAGTGGGTGCTGGCGATCGGCTCGCCTTTCGGTTTCGATTACACCGTCACGCAGGGCATCGTGAGCGCGGTGGGACGCAACCTCGGTGAGCAGGATCAGCGTTACACCTCTTTCATCCAGACCGACGTGCCAATCAACCGCGGCAATTCCGGCGGTCCGCTATTCAACCTGCAGGGCCAAGTTGTCGGCATCAATTCGCAGATCTACTCCAACACCGGCGACTACACCGGCGTCTCGTTTTCGATCCCGATCGATGTGGCGATGAACGCCGTACAGCAGATCAAGAGCGGCGGTCACGTCACGCGCGGGCAACTGGGCGTGACGGTCGGGCCGCTAACCGACGATATCGTGAAAGGCCTCAAGCTCGACAACAACAATGGCGCGATCGTGTCGGACGTTTCACCTGGAAGCGGTGCCGAGAAAGCCGGCCTGCGCGCTGGTGATGTCATTCTTCGCTTCAACGGCGAGACGATCGGACAGAGTGCGGATTTGCCGCCGCTGGTCGGCATGACAAAACCGGGCACCAAGGCCACGGTGGACATCGTGAGGAACGGAAAAAGACAGGCCGTGGAAGTGGTGGTGGGCGCCGCACCGCGCGATGGAAAGGGCGAGTCGAGTGATGATTCCTCCACACCTTCGGCAAAGAAAACCAGTCAGGCCGTTCTGGGCCTGTCGGTGCAGGAGCCTGACGCCGACGCGCGCCAGCAATCCGGACTCAAGGCCGGCGAAGGCGTCGAGATCAGCGACATCACGGGAGCTACGGCGGCGAATGCCGGCCTGCAGCAGGGCGACATCATCCTGATGGTCGGACAACAAAGAATCGGCAGCGTCGCGGCATTCCACGCAGCCACCCAAAGCGCAAAGCCCGGCGACACACTGCTCTTGCTGGTGCGCCGCGGTGACCAAAGCAGCTTCATCGGCCTGACGGTTCCTTCCGATAAGTAGTGAGCTTGCGGAGCGATGACGGCTTTGCCGTCGTCGCTCCGCACATCGCATCGCAGACTGGTTCGTGCTTGCATTCGTCGAACAGATGCTCGTGGCCGCGCATGCCCGACGGATTTTCCGTGCGATAATGCCGGGTTAGCATTGCCATCTCGGCGATGCGCTGCCCGCGTGATGCGCAGGCGGCAGACCCAAGCCTGAAAGGCCGCCTTTGTTCCATGGAATTGATCCGCAACTTCTCCATCATCGCGCACATCGACCACGGCAAGTCGACCCTCGCCGACCGCATCATCCAGATCTGCGGTGGCCTGGCCGATCGCGAGATGGAAGCGCAGGTGCTGGACACCAATCCGATCGAGCGCGAGCGGGGCATCACCATCAAGGCGCAGTCGGTGTCGTTGCCGTACACCGCGCGCGACGGGAAAACCTACCAGCTGAATTTCATCGACACGCCCGGCCACGTCGACTTCTCCTATGAAGTCAGCCGCTCGCTCGCTGCCTGCGAAGGTGCGTTGCTGGTAGTGGATGCGGCGCAGGGCGTCGAAGCGCAGTCGGTCGCGAACTGCTACACCGCAGTGGAGATGGGCCTGGAAGTGGTGCCGGTGATCAACAAGATCGATCTGCCCACCGCCGACATCGAAAAAGTGAAACTCGAAATCGAGGCGGTGATCGGCGTCGATGCCACCGATGCGGTGGCGATCAGCGCCAAGACCGGCCTCAACGTGGTCGAGGTGCTGGAGGCGATCATCGCCCGCATACCGCCGCCGAAACCGCGCGATACCGATCGACTGCAGGCGCTGATCATCGACTCCTGGTTCGACAATTATCTCGGCGTGGTATCGCTCGTTCGCGTGATGCAGGGCGAAATCAAGTCCGGCGACAAGCTGCTGGTGATGTCCACCGGGCGCACGCACGAAGTGGGCGACGTCGGCGTGTTCACGCCCAAGCGCAAAAAGCTCGACAAGCTCGGCGCAGGTGAAGTCGGCTGGATCAACGCATCGATCAAGGACGTGCATGGCGCGCCGGTCGGCGACACGCTGACCCATGCGGGCAAGCCGGCGGACAAGGCACTGCCTGGTTTCCAGCATATGCAGCCGCGCGTGTTCGCTGGCCTGTTTCCCGTGTCGTCGGACGATTATCCGGCGATGCGCGAGGCGCTGGACAAGTTGCGGCTCAATGACGCGGCGCTGTTTTTCGAACCGGAGAGTTCCGAGGCGATGGGCTTCGGTTTTCGCTGCGGCTTCCTCGGCATGCTGCACATGGAGATCGTGCAGGAGCGGCTCGAGCGCGAATACGATTTGAACCTGATCACCACTGCGCCCACCGTGGTGTACGAGGTGCTCAAGTCCGACGGTTCGATCCTGATGCTGGACAACCCGGCCAAGCTGCCGACCAACTCCAGCCTCGTGCAGGAGATCCGCGAGCCGATCATCATCGCCAACATCCTCACGCCGCCGGATTACATCGGCAACGTGATTACTTTGTGCGAAGAGAAGCGTGGCGTGCAGCGCTCGATCCAGTACCTGGCGACGCAGGTCCAGATCAGCTACGAAATGCCCCTGGCCGAAGTGGTGATGGATTTCTTCGACCGCCTGAAATCGGTATCGCGCGGCTATGCGTCGATGGACTATCACTTCGATCGATTCGAGGCCGGCCCGTTCGTACGCACCGACGTGCTGATCAACGGCGAGCGCGTCGACGCGCTGAGCCTGATCCTGCATCGCAGCCACGCCGATCGCAAAGGTCGCGAACTGGTCGAGCGGATGAAAGATCTGATCCCGCGCCAACAGTTCGACGTGGCGATTCAGGCGGCAATCGGCGCGCAGGTGATCGCGCGTTCCACCGTAAAAGCCTTGCGCAAGAATGTGCTTGCGAAATGCTACGGTGGCGACGTGAGCCGGAAAAAGAAGCTTCTGGAAAAGCAGAAGGAAGGCAAGAAGCGCATGAAACAGGTCGGCCGTGTGGAAATTCCGCAGGAAGCCTTCCTTGCCGTGCTGAAAGTGGATAAATAGAGAACGCTGCGACAGGAGCAAGGCATGGATTTCGATTTTTCGGCGATTCTGCTCGGCCTCACCGTGTTGTTTGGTGTGGTGTGGGCACTGGATCGAATGTTTCTCTACAAGAAGCGCAAGGCGCGACTGGACGCAGCCGGTGTCGAGTACACCGACCCGGTGGCGGTCGACTGGTCGCGTTCGCTTTTTCCGGTGGTGTTCGTCGTGCTGCTGTTGCGCTCGTTCGTCGCCGAGCCGTTCCGGATTCCGTCCGGTTCGATGATGCCGACCCTGGATGTCGGCGATTTCATCCTGGTGAACAAGTTCGCCTATGGCTTGCGCGTTCCCGCATTCAACAACAAGTTCGTCAGCTTCGGCGAACCCAAGCGGGGCGACGTGGTGGTGTTCCGGTTCCCGGGTTACCGCTGCCTCGACAGCAACGGCAATCTCGCGCGCATGGGTGGCGACGAGGGCGGTGAACCGAATCTGGGCGTCGGCAACAGCTGCCCTGATCCGCGCCCGCCGGTGAAAAGCCAGAACTGGATCAAGCGCGTGATCGGCCTGCCCGGCGACACGATCGAAGTGCATGACAGCCAGATCAGCATCAACGGCGTGCCGGTCACGGCGGACGAAATAGGGCCGTTCGTAGGCAATCCCGGACGTGACGAAGACGCCGAACTGCTGAGTAACGGCGCGACGTTATGGACCGAACACTTGGGCAACGTGAATCACACTGTCGGGCGGATGCCGTCAAGGCCGACGCCTAGCATTCCCAATGTGCTGGTGCCCTCTGTCGTGCCGAAAAATTGCTACCTGGTCATGGGCGACGATCGCGAGAACAGCCTCGACAGCCGCTGGTGGGGCTGCGTGCCGGAAGAAAACCTGGCCGGTAAGGCGTTTCTGATCTGGATGAGCTGGAAAGGCTGGGGCACGGGCGGGGTGGACTTTTCCCGCATCGGCACCGTCATTCATTGACGCAGCGCACGGGCATGTTCGCCGATGCATGAAAACCAACCGCCAGGCGAGAATCCGCTGGCATAATCGGCGCGCCGGTGTGTCACAAGCCGGCATGGTCATTCCATGCATCCATGGACACGCCGCGCCTGCGGCACAGGGGAAACTATGAAATCCAAGCAGTCGGGCGTCACCTTGATCGGGTTCCTGTTCATCATCGCGATCGTCGGTTTCTTCGCTTACATGGCCATGAAACTGTTCCCGTCGTATTCGGAGTACGCGGGCGTCGTCAAGGCCATGAAGCAGATCAGCACCGAGGATTCCGGTGGCAAGTCGCTGGACGAAATTCGACGGAATCTGATGCGCAAGATGGATTTTCAATATGTCGATACGGCAGTGGTCAAGCCGACGGACATCACCATCAAGCGCAACGAAGGCGGCTCGAACGAATTGAATGTCTCTTACGACAAGCAAATTCCGTTCATGTACAACATCGACTTCCTGCTTCACTTCAACAAGACGGTGACATTGCAGGGCAATGCAGGTCAGTAAACCTTGAAGCTGCCTTACCGTTTTCGCGATCCGCTGCTGGCCGAGCTGGCGTTGACCCATCGCAGCATCGGCAAACCGAACAACGAGCGACTGGAATTTCTCGGCGACGCGCTGCTGGGCGCGATCATCGCCGAGATGCTCTACGAGATTCATCCCAAAGCGAACGAGGGCGAGTTGTCGCGATTGCGTGCGCAGCTCGTCAACGGGCAGGCACTTGCGGTGGTGGCGCGTGAGCTCGAACTTGGCGACGAGTTGAAGCTCGGGCCGGGCGAATTGAAGAGCGGTGGATTCCGTCGCGATTCGATCCTCGCCGATGCCTTCGAGGCGTTGGTGGCGGCGGTGTACGTGGATGGCGGCTACGACGCCTGTCGCGACACCGTGCGCGGTTTATTCAACGACCGCATTGTGGCCCTCCGGCGTTCGTCGAAAGACGCCAAGACGCGCCTGCAGGAATGGCTGCAATCCGGCGGCTGGCCGTTGCCGCAATACGAGCTGACTGCCAGCCACGGCGATGATCACGCCAAGACCTTCGATGTCAGTTGCACCATCGGCGAGCCTTCGCCCGTGCACGCCGAGGCCAGCGCGGGCAGCCGACGCGCTGCCGAACAGGACGCCGCCGAAGCCGTGCTGGCGCAGTTGCTGGAACAGCGCCGCGCCACCTGAAGCCGTTCCTGCCTCATCCATTCACCGATCACCCTCCCGCAACAGGCCTTGCCTGCGGCCATGGCTTTCCCGGCAAGGCACTACACTTGCTGTCCAACATGTTGAGCACGACACGTCATGAACCTCGAACTGGACCCCGCCGACGGCGCAGGCACCTTGCCGCACGATGATTTTCGCTGCGGCACGGTGGCACTGGCCGGTCGCCCGAACGTGGGCAAGTCCACCTTGCTAAATGCGCTGATCGGCTTCCGCCTCTCGATCGTCAGCCCGCGACCGCAAACCACGCGTCATCGCATCCTCGGCATCGCCACCAGCGAGGCGGGGCAGATCTTGTACGTCGATACGCCCGGCCTGCATCGCGGCGCCAAGCGTGCGATGAACCGCAGCCTCAATCGCGCCGCGCGGTCGGCGATCAGCGACGTCGATCTCGCCGTGCAGGTGATCGAAGCCGGCCGCTTCACCGACGAGGACGAGGCGCTTTACGCCGCACTGGTCGAGCAGTCGTCGCCGCGTCTGCTGGTGATCAACAAGGTCGACCTCAACAAGGACAAGACGGTGATGCTGCCGTTTGTTTCCGGGCTGGTGGAAAAGCACAGTTACGACGAAATCCACTACGTCAGCGCACTCAAGCAGCAGGGCCTGAAGGAACTGGAGCAGGGCATACTCACGCGACTTCCGGTTCAGCCACCCGTGTACGGCGGCGACGAAATCACCGATCGCAGCGAACGTTTCCTGGCTGCCGAAATGGTCCGCGAGCAATTGATGCTGCGGCTCGATCAGGAGTTGCCGTACGCCACCACGGTGGAGATCGAGCAATTCAGCGATCGCCCCGACGGCATCGCCGAAATCCACGCGATCATCTGGGTCGAACGTGATGGACAGAAGGCCATCGTCATCGGCAACGGCGGTGCACAGTTGAAAGCGATCGGCAGCAGCGCGCGGCGCAACATGGAGCGCATGTTCGAACGCAAGGTGTTCCTCAAGCTGTGGGTGAAAGTGCGCGAAGGCTGGGTCGACGACGAAAACATGCTGAAGAAATTCGGTTACACGGATTGATAAAGCAGGGGCGAGGAAAGAGTCGCGAGGGTGCGTCGATGCAGCTTTTCGAAAACCGTCATGAAGGCGTCCTGTTCAATGTGGAGCCCTCGCCCATCGTCTCCAGTGATTGACATGCGCATCGAGCAACAACCGGCTTATGTTCTGCATTCCCGTGCGTACCGAGAAACGTCGCTGTTGCTGGAGTGCCTCACGCGCGATCACGGGCGCCTGGGTGTCGTGGCGCGTGGCGTGCGTGGCGAACGCGCCCGCCTGAAGCGTGCCCAACTTGAACCGTTCCAGCCGCTGGCGCTGGATCTGTTGATGCGCGGCGAACTCGCCACGCTGACAGCCGTCGAGAACGTCGGCATGGCAAAGCGGCTCACTGGCGACGCGGGCCTGTCGGGTCTGTATCTCAATGAATTGGTGGTGCGTCTGACCGAGCGGCAGGATCCATCGCCACTGATCTACGACGCGTATGCGTTGACGCTCGATCGGATGTCGTCAGGCGAATCGCTCGCGTGGAGCCTGCGCCGTTTCGAGCGCGACCTGCTCGACGCGATCGGCTACGGCCTGCAACTGCAGTTCGACGCCGACAACGGCGAGCCGTTGCAGCCCGACATGCACTATCGCTACGAAGTCGAGCGGGGCGCTATCGCCTGCGCGGGGGGCAGCGTCCGTGCTCTACGTGGCAGCGACTTGCTGGCGTTGGATCAGGATCGCATGCCCGAGAACACCGGCCTGAAGTCGTTGCGCGACATGGTTCGCGAAGTCATCCGTTTTCACCTCGGCGGTGGTGAACTGCGTGCATGGCGCGTGCTGTCGATGGCAGTGTCGCGCAAGTAATCCGTCAGTGGTGGAGTGCGCCGATCGTCTGCAGCAGCGCTTCTCGAAAACGCTTGAGCGATACACGCGACCGGCCAGGGTGTGCAAGCTGCCGCTCCATCTGCACGACCTGCGACGCCAGGCTGGTCGCACCGCAGAAACCGCACGACGAGCGAAGCCGATGCAGGCGTTCGCCGAAGCGCACCGGATCGCGGTTCAACGAATCCAGATCCCGTTCGACCTGCATCAGTTCTTCGCGCAAAAGCATGCGCAACGCCTGCATGGTGCCGGCATCGCCCGAAGCCGTGAGTGCGGCATGATCATCGAGCAGTTTTGCACCGGGCAGTGCTGCCGGAACCAGCGCCAGAATCCGGCGCAGGTCGCTCAACGCGCAAGGTTTGAGCAACACATCGTCGAAACCCGCGGCACCGAGTGACTCCCTCAGCGAGGTCGTCAGCTCCGCGCTGGTCGCCACGGCGTAGCTGTCGGAGCTGGCCGCTCGCGGGTCGTCGCGCAGTGGGGGAAGGATTTCCAGCGCGCCGCCACCGGGCATGCGGACGTCCAGAAGCAGGAGGTCGAATGTTTCGGCCTGCGCGAGTCGCATGGCGTCCGTACCGTCCGCGCAGGCTCGGGTCCGCGCGCCGAGCGACTGCAACCCGTCACTCAGATATCGACGACTCGCTGCATCGTCGTCGGCCACCAGCACATGCAGTGCCGAGAGATGAGCTGGCTCGATCGTGGTGGGTTGGGCGTGCGAATGAGGCATGACGAAATCCGTATCGTTCATCTGACTTTGGCAGAATGGACGGACATGCGTTCGACATCAAGCCACTTGTTGCTGTGTTGCGTTCTTTTCTGCGGAGCCGCCTTGGCCACGCCGACACGCGCGGACACCTTGCTTGAAGCGAAATCTCTCACCGTGCCGGGTTTGCATCTGCAGACCGTCACCGCGCGCATCGGCGACGACATGGCCGGTGGTCTGCATATCCAGTTGCATGCCGGGCAAATGGACTTGCCGGCGATGGGTTGGCGGCGGCTCGGCCTGACGTTGGACGGCGACCTGCAACGTGACGCCGAGCTGCGCTGGATTTTCGACGGCAGCATTCGGCTGGCCGGCGGGCAGGGTGGGGCGCTGGGCAACTCGCACGTGCGCGTTTTGTTGAGCGACGCGGCAAACACCTTGCAGGTGGTCTTAACGCAGGGCAAGACGCAGGTTTCAGCCGCGCTGCCGCTCGATCAGCCGACGCATGCGCAGCTGCGCCTGAAAAACCTGCCGCTCGGATGGCTGCAAGGACTGCTGAGCACCATGTGGTCGGGTCACGTGAGCGGTGGACAGCTCGACGCCGACCTCGCGCTCGACGTGCGCGGCGCAGGTATTCAATCATCGGGCGATTTCACGCTGAGCAATGCCGGATTCGATACGCCGGCGGGCACGCTGGCCGGCCAGGGCGTGAATGGCAATGGCCAGTTCAATCTCGACAGCACGGAAGGCCCGTCGCAAATCGATCTCGACGCGAGCCTGCATGGCGGGCAGCTTTTGCTCGGCTCCATCTACGCCGAACTGCCGAATCAGACGACGCAGCTGGGACTACATGCCACCGCCCAACACGGCGCCTTCGAGCTGAGCCGTTTGCATGTCAATGATGCCGACGCCTTGCAGCTCGACGGCGCGCTGGCCTTCGATGCGAAAGGCAACCTGCAGAAGCTCAAGTTGAACCGCATCCACGCCATCTTCCCCGCGGCGTACCAGCGCTACGGCAAGGCGTGGGCCAGCACGCTCGGCCTGCACGTTGCGAACATCAAGGGCCAGCTGACCGGCAGCATCGATCTGCGCCCCGACGGCCTGCGCGGTTTCGCCTTCACAACCGATGGCCTCGACGTCACCGATGCGGATGGCCGCCTCGCAGTCGATGGTCTTCACGGCGGGCTCGACTGGAGTGCGCAGGGCGATCGTCCCGCGACCAGACTCGCCTGGCGCAGCCTCAAGTTCTACCGCGTGCTCAATGGCGCCGCCCAATCGAACTGGCAGAGCCGCAACGGCACGCTGAGTCTGTTGCAGCCGGTGGAAGTGCCTGTGCTGCAAGGCCAGCTACGCATCGGGGAGCTGGAATGGAATCCCGCCGCGGCCAAGGGGCAGCGGCTGGAAACATCGCTCGCGTTGACCGGCATCGACATGGCGACTTTCAGCCGTGCGATGGGCTGGCCTGCTTTCCCCGGCACGCTCGGCGGCGCGGTGCCTTCGTTGCGCTGGGTCGATGATCGCTTCGAACTGCAGGGTGGATTGTCCGCCAGCGTGTTCGGCGGCTTCGTCGACATCACGCGGCTCTCGCTGCAACAGCCGTTCAGCCCGAGCCCGGTATTGAGCGGTGATCTGCATCTGCAGAAACTCGACCTTGCATCGATCACCAGCGTGTTCGATTTCGGCAGCATGACCGGACCGCTGGATGGCCAGGTCAGCGATTTGCGCCTGGTCGACTGGAACCCGGTGGCATTCAAGGCAAGTCTGCTTGCCGGCAGCGGTGGCCGGATCAGCCAGCGCGCTGTCAACAACCTCACGGCGGTCGGCGGCGGTGGCAGCGGCGGCCTCGCCGCGGGCCTGCAGGGCGCCGTGCTCAAGCTGTTCAAAACGTTTGGCTACAAGCGCATCGGGCTGAACTGCACGCTGCAGGGCTCGGTCTGCCAGATGAGTGGTCTCGGCGAAAACGGCGATGGCTACACTATCCTCGAAGGCAGCGGGCTGCCTCGGTTGCAGGTCATCGGACATCAGGCGCAGGTCGACTGGCCGACGCTGGTTCGACGGTTGCGTGACGCCATCAACGGCAACGCACCGGAAATCCGCTGACCTTTTCGTTCATCCACGTGATTTCGTTTCCCGGAGTGCTTCATGCGCAAGTTCGTCTACCTCCTGATGACCTCGCTGGCCATCGCGCTGGTTGGTTGCGTCACCATCAACGTGTACTTTCCCGAGGCGGCAGCGCAGAAAGCGGCGGATCAATTCATCGGCAACGTACTTGACGATTCGAGCCAGGCGACCGCACCACCATCGAAAGATCCCAAGCCCGCACCGCCGGCCAGTCACCCGCCATCGGCGATGTTGCTCGACCTGCTGATCCCCGCCGCGCAGGCGGCCGACACCACGCCGAACCTGCGCATCCAGACCAGTACCACCGAGGCGATCCGCAATCGCATGCAGGCGCGTATTCGCGGTGCGCTCGGCGCGCTGCTCGACAGTGGCGCCGCAGGTTTCACCAGCGACGGCATGGTGGCCATGCGAGACGCGTCGAAAGTCGCTCTCAATCAGCGTACGCAAGCCAACGCGACGCTTGCTGACGAAAACCGCGATCGCGCGGCGCTGTATGCCGAGGTCGCCAACGCCAACAATCATCCGGAATGGGCGCCGCAGATTCGCGCCACGTTCGCCAAGGGCTGGATCGACAAGGCACGTGCCGGTTGGTACTACCAGAACGCCGCGGGCGCCTGGCAGAGGAAGTAACTGGGCACAGCTTGCTGGGCGGCCGCCGGATCGATGGGTGATAATCGGCGGCCAGCCATCGCCGCGCCGCCGCCTGTCCTCATGTCTCGATCCAACTCCGTTCCGCAGACACCGTTTGAAGCCGTCATCACCGATCTCGGCCACGACGGTCGCGGCGTCGCCCGCGTCGACGGCAAGACCGTTTTCGTCAGCGGCGCGCTACTCGGTGAGCGCGCGATACTGCGATTGCGAAAGCGTCATCGCCGTTTCGACGAGGCGGAAGTGGTCGAACTGCTCGAGCGGTCTCCTCACCGCGTCGAACCACGCTGCCGGCATTTCGGCGAATGCAGTGGCTGCTCGTTCCAGCATCTGGACGCCGCATCGCAGATCGAATCCAAGCAGCGCGTGCTGTCGGAAAATTTCGAGCGCATCGGCAAAGTGTCGCCGCAGTCGTGGTTGCCGCCGCTGACCAGTGACGCGTGGGCCTATCGTCGCCGAGGACGGCTTTCGGTGCGCAACGTGGTGAAGAAGGGCCGCGTGCTGGTCGGTTTCCGCGAAGAGGAAAACCCGCGTTTCGTCGCGGACATCCAGCACTGCGAAGTCGTGCATCCGGCGCTCGGCCCGAAGATCGGGCTGCTCGCCGAACTGCTCAACACCATGGATGCGGCCAGCGATATTCCGCAGATCGAATTCGCTGCCGGCGACGACATCATGGCGCTGGTGTTTCGCCACATGCAGCCGTTGAGCGAACGCGATACCGCCGCGCTGATCGTGTTCGGACAGCAACACGGTCTGGCCATCTATCTGCAGCCGGGCGGCAACAGCAGCGTGCATCCGTTGTGGCCCGAACACCCGCGGCTCGCTTTCCGCATCGGCAGCGACGATGCGCGTTATGCCGACGTGGAGCTGGAATTCGAGCCACTGGATTTCGTGCAGGTCAACGCGGGCATGAACCAGCGCATGCTGGCGCGCGCCATCGAGTTGCTCGATCCGCAACCGACCGATCGCGTGCTCGATCTTTTCTGCGGTCTCGGCAATTTCACCTTGCCGATCGCGCGTCGCGTCGCCGAAGTGGCAGGCGTGGAAGGCGAACACGGCCTCGTCGAACGCGCTGCGCAGAATGCAGCGCGCAACGGCATCGACAATGCGCGGTTCCATGTGGCCAATCTTTTCGAGGATCAACGCCATGCCGACTGGGCGAAGCAACCGTGGGACAAGGTGCTGCTCGATCCGCCGCGCGCCGGCGCAGACAAGGTGCTGGAATATCTACCGCACAAGCAGACACGCCGCATCGTCTACGTGTCGTGCCATCCGGCGTCGCTGGCGCGTGATGCCGGCATCCTGGTGAACCAGCATGGCTTCAAGCTGGTGTCGGCCGGCGTGATGGACATGTTTCCGCATACGGCGCATGTCGAATCCATCGCGCTGTTCGAGAAATAGGAAAGCGCATGGGCATCGAGATCGAACGCAAGTTTCTCCTGCAAGACGACAGCTGGCGCGCGGGTATCGAGCACAGCGAACAACTCTCGCAGGGTTACCTGGTCGGTGCGCAGGCATTGCGTAATGGCGACGCGCGTGCCTCTGTGCGTGCGCGAATCGCGGGCGATCGCGCGTGGCTCAACATCAAGGCGGCCACGCCCGGCATCGCGCGCGCCGAGTTCGAATACCCCATACCGGCAGACGATGCGCGAACGCTGCTGGATACGTTGTGCGATGGCGTGCTGGAAAAAACGCGCCATCACGTGCGCGTCGATGGCGTGTTGTTCGAAATCGACGAATTTCTCGGCGACAACATCGGGCTGATTGTCGCCGAGGTCGAACTGCCCGCCGTCGACGCCGTGTTCCCGCGACCCTCATGGCTGGGCCGCGAAGTGAGCGCGCTGGTGCGCTTCTACAACGTCAACTTGATCGCGCATCCGTACCGGCAATGGTCGTCGGCCGAGCGCGCTGCCGAGGACGCCGCATGCTGATGATCGGAATAACCGGCATCGAACTGGCCGAGCGCGAAAAAAGCTGGCTCATCGCCGATGGCGTCGCGGGCGTGCTGCTGTTTGCGCGCAACTATCAATCGCGCGAGCAGTTGATCGCGCTGTGTGAATCGATTCGCGATGTCGGCGGCGACCACCTGCTGATCGCCGTCGATCAGGAAGGTGGGCCGGTGCAGCGTTTCCGCGACGGCTTCACGCGATTGCCACCGCTGGCCGCGGTCGGTGCGATCCACGATTGCGATCCCGATGAAGCCGTTCGCCTCGCCGAGGAACATGCCTGGGTGATGGCCAGCGAGTTGCGCGCAAGCGGCGTCGATTTCAGTTTTGCGCCCGTCATCGATCTGGCGCGCGGCAATGCGGCGATCGGCTTGCGCGCATTTCATGCAAATCCGGCCGTCGTGTCGGAGTTGTCGCAGGCCTACGTGCGCGGCATGCACCTGGGCGGCATGGCCGCGGTGCTCAAGCATTTTCCGGGACACGGTTCGGTCGCCGCCGACACGCACAGGGCCAAAGCGATCGATCCACGCAGCCTCGACGAGATTCGTCGCGATGACTTGCTGCCGTTCATTGACTGCATCGAAGCGCGCGTCGAGGCCATCATGATGGCGCACGTGATTTATCCGACCGTCGATGCTCATCCGGCCGGCTATTCGAAGATCTGGATCGAGCAGATTCTTCGCAGCGAATTGAATTTCCGCGGCGCGGTGATCAGCGACGACATCAGCATGGCCGCCGCCGGTGCGGCAGGTAGTGTTAGCGAACGCGTGCGTGGGCATCTCGACGCCGGTTGCGATCTCGTGCTGGCGTGTTTCCCCGACGTGGTCGACGAAGCCTTGGCAGCTGTGCGAGGCGAGTCGAGAACGCTACCGCCGCAGCTTGCCGCGTTGCGCGGCGAACTCACCGCCGAGTGGGCCGGCCTGCTCGACAACCCGCAGCGCGATCGTTTCGTCGCGCGCATCACGGCGCTGCATGCCACCCAGGAAACTTCATGACCGCCCCGACTCCCTTGCTCGCCGATGTGATGGTCGATGCCGACCTCTTGTGGGAACGCAGCGCGCTGGACCGCATCATCGCCGACATGGGCCGACGCATCGATGCAGCGCTGGAAGGCGAACGCGCGGTGTTTCTCACCGTGATGAACGGCGCGCTGATTTTCGCCGGCCAGCTCGCGTTGTCGATCCGCACTGACTTCGAATTCGATTACGTGCACGCCACGCGCTATCGCGGCGCGACCTCCGGCAGCGATCTTCACTGGCTGCGCGAGCCGCACGTTTCACTCGAAGGACGCGTGGTGCTGCTGGTCGACGACATCCTCGACGAAGGTCATACGCTGAAAGCCGTGCGCGAAGATTGCTACAAGCGCGGCGCACGCAAGGTGCTCATCGTGAGTCTCTGCACCAAGCGGCACAACCGACTTGTCGAAGGCATCGCCGCCGACTTCAACGGGGTGGAATTGCCCGATCGCTACGTGTTCGGCTTCGGCATGGATTTCCACGAGCAAGGCCGCAACCTGCCGGGCATTTATGCGCTGAAAGAATAGCGGCGTCGGTAGGAGCGCACCCTGTGCGCGATAGTTCATCCTGACGTCACAAAAAGCACCGCGCACAGGGTGCGCTCCTACACTCATCCATGTTCAGACGGATTACTACGATGTCTCATCCAGACCACACGCCCATCGATCTCGCCGTCATCGGCGGCAGTGGCCTGTACAAATTTCCCGGGCTCGAAAACACCGAGCGCTGCAGCATCGACACGCCGTATGGCTCTGCATCGGGTGACGTGGTCATCGGTGATTTCGTTGGTCGCCGCGTGGCGTTCCTGGCGCGCCATGGCGAAAGCCACAGCCTGCCGCCGCATCGCGTGAACTACCGCGCCAATCTGTGGGCGCTGCACAGCCTCGGTGCGCGGCGTGTGATTGGCGTCAACGCCGTGGGCGGCATTCGCGCCGACATGGGGCCGCGGGCGATCGTGGTGCCCGATCAGCTCATCGATTACACGCACGGCCGCTACACAAGTTTTTGCGATGTCGAAGGCGCCGAGGTAAAGCACATCGATTTCAGCGAGCCGTACACCGAGTCGTTGCGTCAGCAGCTGATCACCGGCGCACGCGCTGCGGGTATCGCTGCCATTGACGGCGGCTGCTACGGCGCCACGCAGGGGCCTCGCCTGGAAACCCGCGCCGAGATCGCGCGCATGAAGCGCGATGGCTGCGATCTCGTCGGCATGACGGGCATGCCCGAGGCCTCGCTGGCACGCGAGCTCTCGCTCGAATACGCCTGCCTCGCACTGGTCGCGAACTTCGCTGCCGGCTGCGGCGACGAAGCGGAAATCAGCATCGAGGAAATCTTCGCGCATCTGGCTGCGGCCACCGCCGAGGTGCCGCGCATCCTGTCGGCCATGCTCGAAAGCTGAGTACGGCGTCGGGCTTTTGGCGTTGTGCGAAAAACACGTATTGCGTTGCCCCTTCATGTGTTGATACTTTTTCGCGGCCAGGCGGCGAACCGGGGGAGTGCTGGTTACGTGCGAAACCTGGCGCTCCATTCCATGGGTCCAGAGGTTCAAGCAATGAGTTTCGGTACGGTCAAGTGGTTCAACGACGCCAAAGGCTTCGGTTTCATTTCGCCTGAGGACGGGGGGGCGGACGTTTTCGTCCATTTTTCGGCCATTTCCAGCAAAGGCTTCCGCAGCCTGCAGGAAGGTCAGCGCGTGCAGTTCGAGATCACCCAGGGGCCCAAGGGCGCCCAGGCTTCGGGTGTCGAAGTCGCTGGTTGATCCATCGGCGTTGTGATGCAAAAACGAACCCCGCACAGTGTGCGGGGTTTTTGTTTTTATCGAGGAGCGGCCGCACACTGTGCGGAGTTTCTGTTTCGACGGCACGGAGAACGGCATGACCGATCGCAGATATTTCCTCAAGGCTTCGTTGCTCGGCGCCTCCGCATCGGCACTCGCCTGGGGCGGCAAGCTCGTCGCTGGCCAGCCGGTTGCCGCGCGCAAGGCCACCGGCGCGCGCGTGGTTTCCACCTGGGACTTCGGCATCGCGGCGAACCAGTCGGCGTGGACCGTGCTCGGCACCGGCGGGCGTGCGCTGGACGCGGTCGAAAAAGGCGTGCAGGTACCCGAGTCCGATCTGAAAAACCACAGCGTCGGCAAGGGTGGTTATCCCGATCGCGATGGCCACGTTACGCTCGACGCCAGCATCATGGATGGCGATGGCAGCTGCGGCGCCGTCGCTGCGCTCGAACACATCGAGCATCCGATCTCCGTCGCGCGCCGGGTGATGGAGCGCACGCCGCACGTGTTGCTGGTGGGCGAGGGCGCGTTGCAGTTCGCGCTTGAGCAGGGCTTCAAAAAGCAGGAGCTGCTCACGCCCGAATCCGAAAAGGCCTGGCACGAGTGGCAGAAAACCGCGCACTACAGTCCGTCGATCAACAGCGAAGTGCATGACTACGGCAAAAGCAGCGCGACCGGCATGCCCGGCGGTGCGCACAACCACGACACCATCGGCATGCTCGCCATCGACGCGCAAGGCCGCATGGCCGGTGCATGTACTACCAGCGGCATGGCCTGGAAAATGCGCGGCCGCGTCGGCGACAGCCCGATCATCGGCGCCGGCCTGTACGTCGATGGCGACGTCGGCGGCGCAACATCGACCGGCGTCGGCGAGGAAGTGATCCGCAACGCCGGCAGCTTTCTCGTCGTCGAACTCATGCGCCAGGGCCGCTCGCCGCACGACGCCTGCAAGGAGGCCGTCATGCGCATCGTCAAAAAACGCCGCGAAGCATCGAAGACCTTGCAGGTCGGCTTCCTTGCGATGAACCGCCATGGCGAAGTCGGCGCCTATGCAATCCAGCACGGCTTCTCCTACGCGGTGTGCGACGCGCAGAAACAGGACGGCCTGATCCCGTCGCAGAGCGTCTACACCACGAGCTACTCATGATCCTCGAAGTCGCCGCCAACTCCGTCGCCTCCGCACTCGCCGCGCAGGAAGGCGGCGCCGGCCGCGTCGAACTCTGCACCGCACTCGAACTCGGCGGCCTCACGCCCTCGGCTGCGCAGATCGAACTCGCGCGCGAACACCTGCGCATTCCGCTCTACGTGTTGATTCGCCCGCGCGCCGGCGACTTTCTCTACAACGATCTCGAATGCGAGACCATGCTGCGCGACATCGAAGCCTGCGACGCAGCGGGTTGCGACGGCGTCGTATTCGGCGTGCTCGATGCCGACGGCGACATCGACATGCCGCGCTGTCGCTCACTCATCTCTGCCGCCGGCAACATGGGCGTCACCTTTCACCGCGCCTTCGACCTCACCCGCAAGCCGCAATCGTCACTCGGCGATCTGATCGAACTCGGCTGCGAACGCGTGCTGACCTCGGGCGCACAAGGCAGCGCGCTTGAAGGAGCACCGCTCATTCGCCAATTGTTCGAACTATCCGCCGGCCGCATCATCGTGATGCCGGGAGCGAGCGTCTCCGCCGAAAACATCGGCAAGCTACACGAACTTACCGGTGCTAGCGAATTTCATGCGTCGGCAAAACAGCAGCACGCGTCGGGCATGCAATGGCAGCCGGAGTTATTGAAAGAAATGCAGGGCGGTGAGTTGCGCAGCGATGTCGAGCAGGTGCGTAGCATTGTGGCGGCTCTGAACAATGCGCGACGCTGATTGCGGATTGAATGACAGGATTGGAACCGCGACTTTGAATCTATATGGCTAGACATGAGGGGAATTCTTTGAACGCTCTGCGCGTACTTTGGCTTGCGTCCATCATTCTCGGCATGGCTACTCAAGTCGTCATGCTTTCACTTCAAATCGGCGCGTTGCGTCGCTACGCACACCGAAGCTTCTGGTTACTCGCTTTGGGCACCACATTCGCTGCCGTCTATGCGGTCATGGGAGCCATACCTTTTTTTGTCACTCTAAGCACGGAAGCTCTTGTCAGTCTTTTCGGTATTGCTCTCGCGTTCGCATCGATTGGCATCGCACTTGGCATATGGGGCACCACTTCGCTATTTCGACGGTTCGGTGAGCTTCATCAGACTTCATTTGGCGTCAACGGCGAGACTGCCTAGCATTTCGCTCCATATGTGCGTCTTCGGCGCCAATTAAAAAAACATGACCGATCAATTGCCCGTAGAAATCGCCGAAGAATGGATTCAGGCTTGGTCTGCGAAAAAATTGCCAGCCGATAGTGGAGTAGTGAGCGATTCTCGTCTGGATTTTGAGCTTCCAACGGAAGATCCGAATCTGTGCCTCGAATCAATCATCAGCGTCCTGGAGCGCATCGATTGTTCATCACCCAACCGACTTCTTGCAGTGTTGGCTGCCGGTCCGCTGGAAGACCTTCTGGTAGCGAATGGGCATATCGTTATTGATCGCGTGGAGGTGCTGGCAAGACGCGATCCGGCGTTTCGCCTTTTACTAAACGGTATATGGGACAACACGATCAAGCCGGACGTACTTTCAAGGCTGGCCAAGTATCGTGGTCAGCCGTGGTGAGCTTTGGTTCAATCTGATGCGGGTTACCCCGGCTATGGTGTTAGAGGCTTCCGGAGATCATCGATGGGATGGCTGATTACCAAGTACCTGCTCACTGCGGCCGTGGTCGTCGCGGTGTCCGAAGCGGCCAAGCGCAGCGACAGGCTTGGGGGATTTATTGCGGCGCTCCCGCTGGTCACATTTCTTGCGCTCATCTGGCTCTACGTCGAGAAACAACCGCTGTCCAAGATTTCCAACCACGCCTGGTACACGTTCTGGTATGTCGTGCCCACGCTGCCGATGTTCCTCGCGTTTCCGATGTTGCTGCCACGCCTCGGTTTCTGGCTGACGTTGCTGGCCAGTATCGGGATTACGGTGGTCTGCTTTGGATTGTTCGCACTGCTGGTGCGGCAATTCGGGATTCAGTTGTTGCCGTGAAGTTGCAAGCATCTTTTATCGCCGCTAGTGGCGATGACTTTCGAGAGTGAAAAATGAACAGCGATGACAAAGACCAAATAGCGCGTTTCACCAAGGAACTGAAAACGGGAGACTGGCTGGACAATGCTCAGCGTCGATCACAGCGACGCAAAAGTCCTTGGAATCTCTTGCTTCCACTGTTTGGCCTTCCACTTTGGGCCGCCTTCGCCTTCCTGTTTGTCCGGCTGGGTGAACTTATCCATCTGGCATTCAATCCAGCGTTGAACGCCTCAGCTGGCGCGTTCTTCGATGGGCCTATGCGCCTGACTACGGGCTTGATCATTTTTCCGTCCATGCTTGTCGGCATGTTCCCGGCATTCATGCTGGCGAACTTCCTCGTCTATCGAATCCCCTGGGCGCGACGTGCCCTGGAAGCTGAAGACTGCAATTCTCCAGCGGACGGTTATGGCCCATCCCAGCGCGCTATTTTCAGAATGGGAGTCGTGGCGATCGTTGCCACGCTGATCCTGATTTTCGTCGGAGCGGCGCTTGGTTAGAGCGGACGTGCCTGGTTTTCCGCGACCGAAGTTTCAATGAAGCACGAAGCGACATCATTCAAACGCGTGTCATTCGGGAGACAACCATGGCATCCATGCTTCAGACAATTCATCCCGTTCTGATGGCACGCGACGTGGCGGCGTCGATCGACTTTTATCGTCGCCTCGGATTCGTTCTGGCATTCCAGGATCATCCTGACGACCCCAGGTACGCGGGAGTGACGCGCGATGGCGTGCAGCTCCATCTGCAGTGGGCGGATTCAGAGCAATGGGCGTATCCGGTGGATCGTCCCGTGTATCGTTTTGTCGTCAGCGACGTCGATGCGATCCATCGCGAGTTCGTCGAAAGCGGCTGCATCGATCCGGGCGCTACGCATGTGAGCCCATGGGCAGTACCAGCGAACACGCCGTGGGGAACGCGGGAGTTTCATCTTCGTGATCCCGGACAGAATGGCCTGCAATTTTACCGACCGCTGTGAGCACGCATCTCAAGAAGCCGTCCGACAGCCATCAACGCAAGGAGACCACCCATGCCGAACATCGATGTGCTGATCGTCGGCGCGGGCCCGACGGGTCTGACCCTGGCTTGCATGCTGGCGCAGCGGAAGGTGCGATTTCGCATCATCGAAGCTTCGCCTTCAGCGCAAACGGGATCGCGCGGAAAAGGGCTGCAGCCGCGAACGCTGGAATTGTTTGACGATCTGGGCATCGTCGATCGCGTGATCGGCAACGGCAGCTTCGGCATCAAGATGCTTCGGTACGACGAGACCGGCGCACCCGCCGAGGCTCCGCGACGAGATATTCCACCGAGGCCGGATGCGCCATACCTGTCGACGTTGCTGACGCCGCAATGGCGCGTCGAGGAGGCGTTGCGCGCGAAGCTCGCCGAGCTTGGTGGCGAGGTCGAATTCGGCGTGACGCTGTCGAGCTTTGCGCAGGATGATGATGGCGTGACCGCACAGCTCAACAGTTTGGACGGCCAAACCACCGTGCGTGCCCGCTGGTTGATCGGTTGCGATGGCGGCAAGAGCTCCGTCCGTCAGCAGACGGGGATTTCGTTTCTCGGCGAAACCCTGGAGACAGTCCGCATGATGCTTGGCGATATACGCGTGAGCGGACTCGATCGCGAGCACTGGCACATCTGGCGCAGCGAAGAGGGCTTTCTCGCGCTATGTCCGCTACCTTCCACCGACGTATTTCAGCTGCAGATATCGATCGCGCCGGGGCAGGAAGACCAACCCTCGCGCGAAGCTTTTCAGCGCCTGATCGATCAACGCACGCGGCAGCGGAACATCCGTGTCGAAGACACCGCATGGGAGTCGATGTGGCGCGCCAACGTGCGCATGGTCGACCGCTATCGCGACGGCCACGTGCTTCTGGCCGGCGACGCGGCGCACGTGCATTCACCGGCCGGCGGGCAGGGCATGAACACCGGTATCCAGGACGCGTACAACCTGGGCTGGAAACTCGCCGCCGTGCTGCGTGGTTGCGATGAAAGCCTTGTCGACACCTATGGCGAGGAACGGTTGCCCATCGCGTCGTGGGTGCTCGGCGTTTCCAGCGAACTGATGAATGCCGCCATCGCGGCGCGCGGCATGGTGTTCAGTCGCGATGAAAAAACCATGCAACTCGGCCTTGGATATCGCCATGGAGGCCTGTCGCAGGACGCGCGTGCGGAAGGCGAAGGTTTGCGTGCCGGCGATCGCGCGCCGGATGCGCCGGGCTTGTCCGCAGCCGGCCGATCGATGCGCGTCTTCGACCTGCTGCGCGGGCCACACATCACGCTGCTCGGTTTCGGCGCACGTTGGCGACCGTTGATCGACGATTGCATTGCAGCGTTCGGCGACGACGTGCGGGGCTACGTCATTGCTGCGTCATCCGATGACATGACGAACATTGTGGATGAGCACGATCACGCGCGAGCTGCTTATGGCGACGAAGCGTTGTTCGTGATCAGGCCGGACAACTATGTCGGAATGGTCACAAGGCATGTCGATGCGGCGCCGCTGATGGAGTATTTGCGACGCATCGCGGTGCCTGTTTCCTCAAGCGACGCGTTGTCGGGTCGTCATCGGAAACCGTAGCCAGACTTCGGTTGAAAAAAAATCGGCGCCATCACGGCGCCGGGTTTTTCATCAGTACAAAAACAAAACCACAGGCATCAATCGCGCGATTTGGCGACCACGCTGCCATCGGTGGGGTCGGCGAGCACGGCAACGTCCTCGCCATGCGGCGTCTTGGCATCGGCGCTCCACAGGCCGTCGTCGAACTTCACATGCTTGACGTTCTGATAGCCGGCACCAGCCAGCTTGGCGCTGATTTCGTCTTCGTTGAGCTTGGACGGCGCATTCGCCGGATAGACCCTGCCGGTCATCGGGCCGACCTCAAGTTTGACCCACTGCTTGTTGCCGCCGCGGGCCTTGGTGCGCCACACGCCATCCTTGAATTTCAGGTTCTCGACTTCCTTGTAGCCGGCATTCGCGATCGATGTTTCGATGGCGTCCTGGGTCAGTGCGCCCACCGGTTGGGTGGTGGTCCACGTAGTAACCGTGGTGGTGGTTTCCGTGGCGCCAGTAGCCGGCGCGGTTGCGGGCGGCGTGTCCTGAGCGAAGGCAACGCTGCCCATCGACAACGCGATCAACAGAGGAAGCAGACGCTTGATCATGGTGAACTCCTTTGGGGGCTTGAAGCCAGAGTGATGGGATCACCGTGTTGCGGATGGTGATGTGAAATCCTGCGTCACTGCGAAGCGTGGCGTAGGTGCGGTTCAGTTATGTGGACGCGGCGTCATGGAAACTCATGGTGGGCGCTCGGCCATAGGTATTCAGCAACTGAATCAACGGCGCCCTTCGTCGCGAATTCATCATCCGAGCGACGAGCTTTTTGTGGCTCTTGATCTGCGCTCTTGATCTTCAATCCCTGTGCGGCGGTGAGGTGTGGACGGCAGGCCCGCAGGGGAATCGACAGGAGTCCTGTCGAAAAGCCCGGCCACGGCTCACGGACTTGCCGGCGAAGCTCGGCAAGCGCCAAGTGGGGTGGCCTCTCTTTTGGTTACTTTTCTCTGGTCATCAGAGAAAAGTGACTCGCGCTCTGTATCAGCGTGAAGGCTCTGCTCCACACCAAGTGCGATTCCGGCCTTCGCCGGAATGACGAAGTCTCTAAAGAGTTCTTCAACAGTGGATAGCGCCAGCTATTTCATGGGCCCATCGGTACCAAGCCGGCGGGCGTGACGGCGACAATGCGCTCGCCGGGTGCTGGCGGTGTTTCGTGCAAACCGGTCAGCGTGCCGAATGCCGGCAACAACCCACAGTGTTCGTCAAACCGAAACGCGGGCAATCGATGCCTGCGCCAGCCGTCGTGCAGCAGTACGCCGGGATGCACGTGACCGGCCAGCACGTAGCAGCCGTCGATCTCGCCGGGCGCATGGCGCAGCACGATGTCGCTGATGCGCAGCGATTCGGTGATGACTTCGAAACCGAGTTCACGCGCGTCGAAATGGCGATCGTGATTGCCGGCGATGAGGATCATCGCGATGGCGGCGTGGCGTTGTCGCCATGCACTGACCATGCGAATCCATGGCGCGTCGAGCGGCGCGGCGCCGTGCACGAGATCGCCGAGCACGAAGACGCGTTGCGGTTCGTAATGCGCGATCAATGCGTCAAGTCGCGCGAGGTCGCCTGAGGTCTGGCCGGTTGGCACGGCGAGTCCCGCGCGACGCAGCACCGAGCCCTTGCCGAAGTGCACATCGGTGACCAGCAGCGCCTTGTGTCGCGGCCAGTACATCGCGCGTTCGGCGTGCAGCGTCCACGATTCGCCGGCGATGCGCATGCGCAGTTCGTTCATCGGTCGGCGGCCTTTTCGAGGGTGGCCAGCATGCGATCGACGCGGCTTTTCCAGTCGTCCGCGTGCACGCCGCCGCGCAATCTTTCGACCCACAACGGAAACGCCAGCGGCGTGAGTCGCGGCGTTTCGACCCACAGCAATCGGCTGCGCGCGCAACGAATCAGGCAGTCGCGCAGGCGCGGGTAATCGAGTTGCTGGTCGAGCACCTCGTGTTCGGCCTGCCATAGCAATGGATGGCCAGGATCGTGCTGGCGCAGCACGTCGAACAGCAGTCCACTGGAGACCTGCAACTGGCGCAATGTCTTGCCGCCGCCGGGGTAACCGTTGAACACCAGCCCGGCGACGCGCGCCACTTCGCGAAACTGTCGCCGCGCCAGTTCGGTGAGGTTGATGCTGGCCCGGATGTCGCGACGCAGGTTCCATGGATGCAGCAACTGGCGCATCGATTCGGCGTCGAGCGGCGGCAGTTTGCGCGCGGTAATCGCGAGTCCGTAATCGTTGACCGCGTAGCCGTAATCGGCCTTGGCGATTTGCGAGAGGCGATAGCCGAGCACGGCGGCAAGGCCTTCGTGCGCGAGACGTCCGGCGAACGGATACACGAACAGGTAATCGCCTTCGCGCGTGTGCGTGCGCTCGATCAGCACTTCATCGACCTGTGGCAAGCGCGACTGCTTGCGCTGGATCGCCAGCAGCGGCGCGAGCGCGCGCATCTCCGCGTCGGGCGCGTCGGCGTCGGCCAGCGTGCGACGCAATTCGGCAGAGAGTTCGCCGGACAACGGCATGCGTCCGCCCATCCATCGCGGTACGCCGCCTTGTCGATTCGATGCCTGCCGCACGTATGCCGTCATGTCGCGTACGCGCACGAGTTCGAGATGGCGCCCGGCGAACAGGAAGCGATCTCCCGGTCGCAAGCGCGACACGAAACTTTCTTCCACCGCGCCGAGCCGCGCGCCTTTCATGTAGCGCACCTGCAGGCTGCCGTCGGCGGTGATGGTGCCGATCGACAAGCGATGCAGCCGCGCGACGCGTTTGCTTTCGACGTGATAGCGGCCATCGTCGGCGCGCTGCAGCTTGTGATATTCGGGATAGCCGGCCAGCGCGGTGCCACCGTGCTGCAGGTACGCCAGTACCGCGTCGAACTGCGCGCGTGGCAACTGCGCGTAGGCACGTGTGCTGCCGATTTCCGCATACGCCTGCTCGGCCTCGAAACCGCCGCCGAGCGCGCGCGTCAGCAGGTGTTGCGCGAGCACATCGAGGCAACCGCGCAACGGGCGACGTGGTTCCAGATGATGCGCAGCGAGTGCGCGACGTGCCGCCGCGATTTCCGCCAGCTCCAGCAGGTGCGTCGGCACGCACAGAATTTTCGATGGCAATCCCGGCGCGTGTCCGCTGCGACCTGCACGTTGCAGCAAGCGCGCCACACCTTTGGGACTGCCGATCTGGATGACGCGTTCGACGCTGGAAAAATCCACGCCGAGATCGAGGCTCGACGTCGCCACCACGCAACGCAGCGTGCCCTGGCGCAAGCCTTCCTCGGTGGCGAAGCGCAGCTTGGGATCGATCGAGCCGTGATGGATCGCCAGCGTCTCCGGCGACTCCGGCCACACCGATGCCAGTGCCTCGTGCCACAGCTCCGCCTGCGAGCGCGTATTGGCGAACACCAGCGCGGAGCGTACGTCGAGCACCGCGCGCAACACGCGCGCGAGTTGCTTGAGGCCAAGATGCCCGGCCCATGGAAAACGTTCGCCCGCATCGGGTAGCGCGGTTTGTATCTGCGTGCGTTTGCTGGCGCCACCTCCGATCAGAACACCGTCACCGGCGAGCGTCGCCAGTGCTTCATCGAGATTGCCGAGCGTCGCCGACAAACCCCACACACGCATGTCCGGTTGCAAGGTGCGCAAGCGCGATAGCCCGAGTTGCAGCAGCGTGCCGCGCTTGTTGCCGATCAGCTCGTGCCACTCGTCGACCACCACGCCGCGCAGATGGCTGAAGCGTTCGGCGGCATCGGGATAACTGAGCAACAGCGCGAGACTCTCCGGCGTGGTCACCAGCAGCTCGCAATCGCCGCGACGAAGCTTCGCGCGCTCGCTGCTGGTGCTGTCGCCAGTACGACGCAGCACGCGCCACGGCAGGTCCATCGCTTCGACCGCGGCGGTGAGATGTTGTGCGGTGTCGGTGGCGAGCGAGCGCAGCGGCGTGATCCACAACAACTGCAAACCGCGTTCGGGTCGCAACACCGCGTCGATCATCGGTCCACCGGCCGCGGCCAGCGTCTTGCCCGTGCCCGTGGGCGCATGGATCAGTCCGTTGCGGCCATCGGCCCACGCGCGCCACGCGGCGCGCTGGAACGGTGCCGGCTTGCGACCCATCGTCGCGAACCAGGCACGCAGGCGGGCCTCAGCCCGACGCCAGGCGGCGGAGGTCGTCGAGCTTGTCGGCATCGCCGATGCCCTTGTCGGTACGCCAGCGCAGGATGCGCGGAAAACGCACGGCCACGCCGGACTTGTGTCGGCCGGATAACTGCACCGCCTCGAACGCGAGCTCGAACACCTGTTCTGCATCCACCGCGCGCACCGGCCCGAAACGATCGGTGGTATGCGCACGAATCCAGCGATCGAGCCGTTCGATCTCGGCGCCATCAAGTCCCGAATAGGCCTTCGCCACCGGTACCAGCGTGTCGCCGTCCCACACGCCGAAGGTGTAATCGGTGAACAGGCCGGAGCGCCGTCCGTGGCCGGGTTGCGCATACAGCAGCACTGCATCGAGCGTGTGCGGATCGATCTTCCACTTCCACCAGTCGCCGCGCTTGCGGCCAACGCGATAGGGCGAATCGAGCCGCTTCAGCATCAGGCCTTCGGTCTGCCGTTCGCGCGATGCCTCGCGTTCCGTGGCAAGCGCCTCCCATGCATCGGCGACGATCGATGGCGACAGCATCAAGGCCGCATCGGTTTTCTCCAGCAGGCCGGCGAGCAGCGTGCGGCGTTCCTGCAACGGCCGTTCGCGCAGATCGACGCCGTCGATTTCCAGCAGGTCGTACGCCATGAAACGCACCGGCGCGTCGGTCAGCAGTTTCGCGCCGGGTTTGAGTTTGCCGATGCGTTTCTGCAATGCAGTGAACGGGCGCGGCATCATGCTCGCCGCATCCCACGCAAGCACTTCGCCATCCAGCACGCCATCGGCCGGCAACGACAACGCGGCGCGTTCAATCTCGGGGAAACGGCCGTCCAGACGTTCCTCGCCACGCGACCACAAACCGACGTTGTCGTCGCGGCGCATCAGTTGCGCGCGGATGCCATCCCATTTCCATTCCGCCAGCCACAGCGAAGGTTCGCCCAATGTTTCGACGTCGTTTTCCAGCGGCGACGCGAGAAAGAAAGGGTAGGGTCGATCGGCAAGGTGCTCGCCTTCGTCCGCATCGCGCGTCAATGCCTGCAGCGCAGCAGCGTCGGGTCTCCAAGGACCGCTCATGCGATGGGCGATGAGGTCGGTGGATTGTTCCGACCACTGCGCGATCGACTGCACCACCAGCCGTTGGGACACGCCCACGCGCATCGATCCGGTGATCAGCTTGTTGAGCAGGAATACCTGTGTCGACGGCAGCCTGCGCCACCACTCGCGCAGTTGTTCGATGCGTTCCGCGCTTTCGAGCCGCCCGAGTGCGGGAAGTTTTTCTTCCATCCACGATTGCAGCGATGTGTCCGCCAATGTGCCGTCGCCGGCGGGTAGCATCAGCGTGATCGTCTCGGCGAGATCACCGACCTTTTCGTAGCTCTCGTCAATCAGCCAGTCCGCGTAGCCCGTGCTCGCCGACAATGCCTGGCGCAACTCGGTGGACGTCGCCAGCCGGCGCAACTTTCCGCCGCCCAACACGTACACCGCCCATGCCGCATCGGCGGCGGGCGCATCGCGCAGATAACTCGCGATGGCCTCGCGCTTGGCCAGCGTGGAAGCAGTGCGATCGAGTTCGGCGTAGAGCGCCGCGAAACGTTGCATCAGCCGCCGCTCTCGTTGTTGTCGCTGCCGCGAAGCACGCGCAGCGGTTGCGCATCGTGCCCTTGCTCGCGCAGATAGCGGATCAGCGTTTCGCCATCGCCGTGTGTCACGTAGACGCGTTTCGCCTGACTGTCCCTGATGCTTTTCAGCAGCCCGGGCCAGTCGGCGTGATCGGACACCACGAAGCCGCGGTCGTAACCGCGACGCCGACGGTTGCCGCGTATCTGCATCCAGCCGGATGCGAAACCCGTCGATGCCTTCGCAAAGCGTTTCATCCACGGCGATCCCGCTGCGGAGGGCGGCGCGAGAATCAGCTCGCCGGCAAAGTCGCGGCCACGCGCCGATTCGCCGACCGGTTCCGTGGGCACCATGCGCACGCCGGCCTCGCGATAACTTTCCACCAGCCGCAACATCGCGCCATGCAGGTGCACGCCGCGATCCGTGCGCAACGCCAGTTCGGCCAGGATGCGTTGCGCCTTGCCGAGCGCATAGCAGAACAACACGGCCGGCACCTGCCGGCGCGCGCAGTCGTCCCACCAGGCGAGCAGGTCGTCGATCACCTGCGCCATCGGCGGCCAGCGATACACAGGTAGTCCGAATGTCGACTCGGTGACGAACACATCGCACGGCATCGGTTCGAACGGCACGCAGGTCGGGTCCGGCTCGCGCTTGTAGTCACCCGACACCACCACCACGCGACCGTCGTATGCCATGCGCACTTGTGCGGCGCCAAGCACGTGTCCCGATGGATGCAGCGATACGGAAACATCGCCCATCGCGAACACCTCGCCGTAGCCATGCGCGTCGATCACCGCGTCGTGCCCCAACCGTTCTCGCATCAACCCGATGCCTGCCGCCGCCACCTGATAACGGCCGCTGCCCGAGCGCGCGTGATCCCCATGCGCATGCGTCACCACCGCCCGCGCCACCGGCAGCATCGGGTCGATGAAGAAATCACCGGCGGGGCAGTAGAGACCTTCGGGACGTGGTTGCAGCAGGGGATCGGACATCACTCGACGTTAGGCGCGGCGGCGTCAATGCGGCGGCAAGGTGGGTCGGGGCATTTCCGACTTTCACCGCGATGACAAGCATTCGCTTCGTGAGCGGTGTACCGGCAGTCAACGCATGAGCCATGAAAAATGGCGCGCTTTCGCAAGCGCGCCATCTGCTGGATCAGCCATCCATCGACAACGGCGTGTCCTCAGCACACCAGTGGATCTGAGGACATCGGGCCGTCGGATTATTTCGGCGTGACGTGAAACAGCCCGCCGTCATCGGCGTCCTGCAGCATCCACAGCGAGCCGTCCGGCGCCTCCTCGATATCGCGGATGCGTTTGCCGATGGTCCAGCGCTGCACCGCCGTGGCGCCGCCCTTGCCGTCGAACGTGACGCGGATGATTCCCTCGCTGACCAGACCACTCAGCAAGGCGCTGCCATTCCATTTCGGAAAGAGGTGACCCTTGTAAAACATCAGGTTGCCCGGCGCGATCACCGGCACCCAATAGATCACCGGCTTGACCAGGTCGGGCCGCGTATCGGGACTGGGGATCGGCACGCCGTTGTAGTTCATGCCATAGGAAACCAGCGGCCAGCCGTAATTCTTGCCGCGCTTGATCAGGTTCAACTCGTCGCCGCCGCGAGGGCCATGTTCCAGTTCCCACAGCCGGCCATCGGGGCCGAAGGCCAGGCCATACGGTGTGCGGTGACCGATGCTCCAGGTTTCCGACGGCGTGAGGTTGGGCGTGGGGAACGTATACGTGCTCACCACCGGTGCCGTCTTGGCCTTCTCGGTATCGGCGGCCGGATCGATCAGCGGAATGCTTTGCGCGCCGACCTTGCCTGCCCACGGGTTACCCGGCGCGGGTTTGCCATCCAGCGTCAGCCGAAGAATCTTGCCGACCGGTTGGTTGGGATCCTGCGCGGGCGTAAAGCGCTGGCGGTCGCCGACCGTGAGGAAGAGATATTTGCCATCCGGCGAGAACGCGATCTGCGCGCCTGCCTGGCCGCCCTTGCCCCGGGGCATCTGTCGCCAGATCACCTGAAAACCGTCCAGCCCGGGCTTCTTGCCATCCAGCACCAGCTTGCCCCGGCCCAGCGCCAGCCCACCGCCGTAGTCACCCGGTTCCACATAGGTGAGATACACATTGTGGTCGGTGGCGTAATGCGGTGAGAGGAACACGCCCAGCATGCCGTTCTGACCCTCGACATAACTCGCGGGCACACCCTTGAGTTCGGTTTTCTCGCCCTGCGGCGTCACCAGATCGACACGGCCGACCTTCTCGGTCACCAGCATCCGGCCATCCGGCAGAAACGCGATGCGCCACGGCAGATCGAAGCTCGCCACCTTGGTAACGGTGAAGGGAAGATCGGGGTCGGGTTTCTGATCGCCCGCATTCGTCTGCGCATGGGCAGCGCTTGTCAGCAGCGCCGAGAGAACAATCGCGTGTGCCAGCTTCATCATTGCCTGTTTCCTTTGCGTCCGGATGATCCTGAACATCCTAGTGTTTCGAATGCCGACTTGGTGTGATGGTTTGCCTTGATTCGGGCTGTGAACTGCTTTGCAAAGGGAGATCGATGCGGACTGTGTCTTGTCAATTACCTGCTTTGAAATCGCAAGAAGTTTCATCCTCCGATTGATTTCCATCCTTATGCGTTTGAATCAGACTGCTGCGGTCGTTTGCGTGAAGCGGATCTTGCGTAGCGAACGGCAAACGAAGGTCCGCTTTCGACCCAAAGCGGATTTCTCACAGTCGTATTTTTGAGCGCAAAATTACCTTCAATGTCGACAGCCCAGCATTCGCGTTCGATTGATGCAGCGGCTAAAGCAGCCCTCAAGCCTCTTGGTTGTGTGCAGAAAGGACGATCAAGAACTTGGCTTGATGATCATGCATGGTGGATCGGGGTAGTTGAGTTCCAGCCGTCCGCTTGGGCACAAGGCAGTTACTTGAACGTTGGAGCATGCTGGCTTTGGTACGAGAAGGAATACTTGTCTTTCAATACGGGAGGTCGGGTCGAAAACTTCCAGCCATCCTCAAGCGATGATCAGTTCTCGTTGATAGCCCGAAGCTTGGCGAAACGTGCAAGCGAAGAGGTAGTGGTCCTGCGCGAGCGCTTTAAGTCAGTTACGCATGTGCACGCATGGCTCGCGGATCAGCAAGCAGCTTCAATATGGGATCACTACCACCTAGCCGTAGCGGCCGGATTGGCCGGTGCAACAGAACTGAGTAAACGCTCTTTCGCCGATGTGATGTCCGATCCAGAGGACAGGCCTTGGGCTGCTGACATCAGGCGACGTTCCACTGAACTCATGCGCTGCCTAGGCTTTCGCAGCGGATTTGATGCCGAGGTTATGGGGACGGTCGAACGTGCTAGAAATCTTCTAGGTTTGCCGAGCATCGAGGGGCAACCAAGCACCTTTGACTAACGTGTTTGTGTGACGTTCGTTTTTGACCCATAGCGGACTCCGGAGAACGAGGTTGAAGGCTCATGGCAACCGGCAAACAAACTCGGACGATCGAACTGGCAATGTTGCGAAGAGCAGTCGACGCTCTTTTTGACCACGTGATGATTGCTCGCGGCATTAATGAGGTCGTCATCGACCAGCCTATGTACTGGTCAATTCTCCCCCACGATTCTCGCAAAATGGATGAGCCACCGAGTGAGCTAGGAGTGGGTAACTTGAATGATGATCTGGATTTCGTTCCCAGTGTCCTCAAAACGGGCGCATCACCTGTTTCACTTACGCTGACGGAGGTTGCTCCGTTGCTAACCTATGTCGGGGAAGTTGTAGGCGGGTAGTTGTCCGCTTTTGACCCAATGCAACCGGTCGATCAATATCATGGCCGCGAGCTATCAGCGTTGGACCTCTAAGTGCGCAAACCTGGTAAAACGGCAATCGCCACGATGCTCGCCGCAGGTTCGGTACTGGCAGTGTTGTCATGGTCCATCATTGATGCTCCTGAAGACACTGGCATCCGGGTCGTTGGTCACGTGGTGGACTGTGAGGTCATCGAGCGAGCAAACCAATGCGTTGTTGTTCTTACACCTTCGAACAAGCAGGTTTGGGTCTTCAAACCGTTTGCAAAGAGGGGCGATCTCGTGACTCTTAAGGAAATGAAGAGACCGATTTTCCATGGCGCTTCGTACGCAATCTCGTTTTGAAAAGCAAAGTGGCCGCTTTCGACCCATAGCGAACATTAAGCAATGTGAGCATCACCATCAGCACAACTCGGCAGTGCCCATACGTTGGCGTCTGATCGTGACGACCAAGTAACGGCGTGCAAAAAGGGCGGAGTGGCTTTAGCGCTTTGAAAGTGGCGGATCGAAAGTGAAGAGCAGAAACGCAAAACAGCTAACCCACTGACGACGTTTAAGACGTACAACGCGGCGCATGAAGGAAACAAAAATTAAGCCTGACTGATAAAGGCGCGTACTCGGCGGCGCGTTTCTCGCACGCTTCGCAGATCGGGTCGCTTCCTTTGAACGACCTTTCTGTTGTCTGGTTCGCACGCAACGAGTCGCACGCAGCCTCCCACTCACTGCATTGCCCGCTTCGATCGTCGGCAAGACGTCCCGGGACTCTTCCTTATCTATCGTTGATTCGCCTCAAAGTGAAGGCGAACAACGTCGGCTTATGGTTTGCCCGGCGACGTTTTCTGCGGAAGCATGGTCAACAGCTGCACGCTTTTTTTGCCGTGAGGGTGGCTGGTTGACTCCCTATTGCTTTGGTCTCTTTGGTTTTTCAGCGCCTAAAACCCTCCTATAGGCCCTTAAGCTGTGAGATTCGACAAATAATGTGACCGCTGGCACAGTCCGTGCAACCGCGCTCCTGTACCGAACCGAAAATGATTGGTTCTTCAGGCAAGCAAGCGAAGGGTAAGGCCTGCATGGCAGGGGGAGCTTTAACCGCGATGTGCGTAAACAAGGGGGAGGGGGAATATCAGAGCTCACGCGGCGATCTTCGGACGCTGCTCGTCTTGTCCTGCCGCGGCGGGGCACATCGCCACCGCTAGAACAAGACTGTTCGTACTGCATGCGCCAGCAACGTCTGGCAAGTCTGGCTTTCCGCCGGGCTACTCATTCTTTTATCTAAATTTCGGACATCATCATGAACAAGATCTATAGCAAAGTGTGGAACAGCGCCTTGGGTCAGCTGGTTGTGGCGTCTGAACTAGCTAGCAGCGCTCGCTCAGGATCTACATGCGGGACGGGCCAAACACGCTCACCGTTCGCCCTGGCTTTAACGATGATCGGTTTCGCTGTTGCTGTCGGTGTGAGTGCACCTGCCTCAGCGCAAGTATTTATTGATGATGGTACGGACGGAACGTGCGCGGTCATCACGGACACTACCGTGAACGTCTTTTCCGGAAGCGTGGTGAACAGCAAATGCAACACCAACGTCGCAACACAGACAGACCATTCGACTTTTTTTGGACCTGCCGGATCGGCTGGTACGGGTTCAAACAGTCTCAGCCTTGGCGGATTGCTTTACGTCAATAGCACCGGCTCAATCATCGACGGTCTCGCACTGAACAATCAGAAGCTGACAGCATTGGCCAACGGTTCCGTAGCTCCGGGAAGCACCGACGGTGTTAATGGTGGGGAACTTTACAGCACGGGCAATGGCTTGCTGACCGCACTCGGCGGTACAGGTGGCGCCATTAGTACGACTGGAGTCATCACGGCACCGAGCTACGCGCTTTCGACGGGAACAGCTACCAGCGTGGGTAGCGCGCTGCTTAATATCGATACGTTTGGTCTCAAATACTTTCGGGCCAATTCCACGGGAACAGCAGCCAGCGCGACAGGCGCTAACGGCATCGCTATTGGCAATGCATCTGTCGCATCGGGTGCCGGCGCAATCAGCTTTGGCGCAAGTTCGTCTGCCGCAGCAGCGGGTGCGTTAAGTTTCGGAAATGGCGCTATTTCGGCAACCAACGGCGATTTGGCAGTCGGCAATAACACCAACGCCTCCGGCGGGGGCTTGGGGTCGATCGCGATCGGTACGGGAGCAAAAGCCCTGACCAGCGCAGTCGTCATCGGTAATGGCGCAACGGGATCATCTCCTGGCGGCACACCCGTGGCCATCGGGTTCAGTGCTAACGCCGTGAGTACCTCGGGCAGTGGGATTGCGATCGGCGACTGGTCCAAGGCGTCAGGCATTGGGGCGATTGCGATCGGGGGTCAGCCGGCCGGAAATTACACTGCTGGTCAATCAACACTTGCAATCGGCAACCGAAGCGTTGCGCTGGGGAATACCAGCAGCAGCAACGGCAGTGACAGTGTGGCGGTCGGCAGCGGTGCGATCACTGCATCAGCGGCTGCAGCAAGTGTTGCTCTAGGCTCGGGTGCATCGGCCCAAAATTCTAACGATGTGGCACTGGGTGCGAAGAGTGTTACTGCCGCGCCGACGACCGGTGTGACAGCCTTGTACGGCGCCTCTGCTGCGGGGGTCGCCAAAGCAGCTTCCGGCGTCGTGTCTGTGGGCTCCCTCGGTAACGAACGTCAGATCAGCAACGTCGCCGCCGGTGTGATTTCTGCCACCAGCACGGATGCGGTCAATGGCTCGCAGTTGAATTCCGTGGCGACGGGCGTCAACAAAGAAGGCGCGGCTGCTGCAGCCGCATTGGGCGGTGGCAGCACTTACAACAGTGCAACCGGTGTGATCTCGACGCCGAGCTACACAACCTACAATGCGGATGGCAGCACTGGCACGGTAAACAATGTTGGTGCGGCACTGGCTGCAGTGAACAGTTCGGGCATCAAGTATTTCCACGCCAATTCCACGGACCTTGATAGCGAAGCGACGGGCACGGATTCGGTGGCCATCGGTCCGGACAGCCAATCGAATGGGGCCAACAGCCTTGCTGCGGGCACCGGAGCATTGGCTGCAGATGCGAATGACACCGCCGTCGGTTCGGGAGCGACAACTTTCACCGGTGGCGGCAATACAGCCTTGGGTGCGGGTTCGAACGCGGGTAGTGCCCTCGGGGACGACACGGCGGTTGGTAACAATGCCAGCGCAATCGGCGGTGATAGCGTTGCCCTTGGGAACAACACGCGGACCGTCGGTGCCAACGGCGTAACGATCGGCTCTAACGCCACAGTCAATTTCGACAACGATGTTGCACTGGGCTCTGGCGCTCAAGATACACGCGGCGCGCTGACGGGGTACTCCGCTCCTGGCCTAACCGCAGCTCAAACTTCGTCTGGCGAAGTCAATGTCGGCAACCGTCAAATCACAGGAGTCGCGGCGGGCAGTGAAGCGAACGACGCGGTGAATGTCAGTCAACTCGAATCAGTTGCCACCACTGCCAATAACGCTGTGCAGTACGACAACCCAGGGAAAACCAGTGTGACGCTGGGTGGTGTGGGCGCTACGACGCCAGTCACCGTGACCAACGTTGCCGATGGTGATCTCAGCCCCACCAGCTCGGACGCGGTGAACGGCTCGCAACTCAACACGACGAACACGAATGTCACCAACTTGGGTACACAGGTTGACAATATTTTTGCCACAGGCACCAAGTATTTCCACGCAAATTCAACGGGGCCGGATAGCAGTCCTGTTGGTGCAGACAGTGTCGCCATCGGTAGTGGCGCGATATCCAACAACGCCGGTGACGTAGCGCTCGGGATGAATTCATTGACGGCCGCCGTAAACGTCACGCCCAGCGCAACCATCGACGGCACCGTCTATAACTTTGCCGGCGCCGGCGCAGGGGTCACGAGCGTTGTGTCCGTCGGTTCGAATGGAGCAGAACGTCAGATCACCAATGTAGCTGCTGGCCGCGTCACTGCGACGAGCACGGATGCCGTCAATGGGAGCGAGCTGTTCGCAACGAATACCGAAGTGGGCAACATCGGCACGGCTCTCAACAATATCAACAGTGGTAGTGGCATTAAATATTTTCGCGCCAACTCGGCACTGGCTGACGCCAGTGCGGCCGGCACAAACAGCGTGGCAATCGGTCCGACGGCTGTTGCTGCGGGCACTGCCAGTGTGGCCGAAGGCTTGGGCAGCACAGCTTGGAACGACAACAGCATCGCGATCGGCAATGGCGCGACGGCCGGCATCAGTGGTGACCCGACACGCATTTCGACCATCGCCATCGGCAACCAGTCGGTTGCCAGCGCGCAAAACAGCATGGCGATCGGCGATGGCTCGAAGGCCAGCGGTCCGCAAGCGACGGCCATTGGTTCCAACGCGCAGGCGACCTCCGCACAGTCAACCGCGCTTGGTCGCGGCGCCAATGCTGCTAACAATGCGACAGCGCTTGGCATGAACGCCGTTGCCACCGGCACGCGTTCCACTGCGGTGGGACAGGGAGCCGCGGTTACGGTGAACGATGGCACGGCCATTGGGCAGATGGCCAAGGTCACGGCTGTGGGTGGGGTTGCGCTGGGGTTGGGCAGCAGCGCGGATCGTACGGGACTGGCTGGAGCACCGGAGTTGTTCTCGGGCGTAGCAATCACGTCGACATCTGGCGCGGTGTCGGTGGGTAGCGCCGGTGGCGAGCGGCAGATCACGAATGTTGCCGGTGGCACCCAAGCGACCGATGCGGTCAACGTGCGGCAATTGCAGACTGTGCAAGGTCAGTTGGTCAGCACGATCGGCAGCGGATACATGACCGCCAACGCGGACGGCAGTGTCTCCGGCCCAACGTTCAACCTTACCGACATCAGTGCAACAGGTAGCCAGTCGACGTCGAGCTACAACAACGTTGGCGATGCACTCAGCGGCTTGAACACCAACATTGATAACGTCGACAACCTGGTCAATGGCATTACGGCAGGCGGCGGCATCAAGTATTTCCACGCCAACTCGGCGCTTGCGGACTCAGCGGCGTCAGGTACCGACAGCGTAGCGGTCGGACCGCTGGCTAACGCTGTCGGCAGCAATAGTGTTGCTGTTGGTAACGGCGCGGCAGCCCATACTGCCGACGACGTCGCCATCGGCTCAGCTTCGTCGACGGCTGCAACCACCGTTGTGTCCGGCGCAACGATCGGGGGTGTCAGCTATGCCTTCGCCGGTGCGACGCCGGACGGTGCATTCTCGGTCGGTTCGGTCGGTCACGAGCGTCAGATTCAGAACGTGGCGGCGGGGCGATTGACCAGTACAAGCACGGATGCCGTCAACGGCAGCGAGCTCTTCGCCACGAACCAACAGGTGACTCAGAACACCACGGACATCAGCACCATCAACGATGGTGGCGGTATCAAGTACTTCCATACCAATTCGACGCTCGGCGACTCGACGCCGACCGGTGCAAACAGCGTGGCGATCGGACCGGAAGCCAACGCTGTGGGCGGTAACAGCGTGGCGGCAGGTAATGGAGCGACGGCCACCAACGTTGATGACGTGGCGATCGGTGCGGCTTCAGTTACTGCGACAACCACAGCGGTTACCGGGGCAAGTATTGGTGGGGTCAACTATGTTTTCGCTGGCGCTACACCGGATGGCGCGTTTTCGGTCGGATCTGCGGGTCATGAGCGCCAAGTGCAGAACGTCGCGGCGGGCAGGCTGAGCGGCACTTCGACGGATGCCGTCAATGGTAGCCAGCTGTTCGCTACCAACGAGCAAGTGACACAGAACACCAACGACATTGGCAATATCGATGCGGGCGGCGGCATCAAATACTTCCACGCCAATTCGACACTCGCTGATTCGACCGCCACTGGCACGAACAGCGTGGCGATCGGACCGACCGCCGTTGCCAACTTCGCCAACGATGTCGCCGTCGGATCGGCATCGACGACCGCCGCGACAGTGGCCGCGGCTGGTGCAACGATCGGGGGTGTTAGCTATGCCTTCGCCGGTGCGACGCCGGACGGCGCGTTTTCGGTTGGTTCGGTCGGTCACGAACGTCAGGTTCAGAACGTGGCAGCCGGTCAGTTAAGTGCCTCGAGCACGGATGCTGTGAATGGCTCGCAGCTATTTGCAACCAACCAGCAGGTGACGCAGAACACCACCGACATCGACAACATCAACAATGGCGGTGGCATCAAGTATTTTCATGCCAACTCGATCGGTGCAGACAGTCAGGCTTTGGGTGCTGATAGCGTAGCAATCGGTGAGAATGCGATGGCCAATAACGACGGCGATGTTGCGCTGGGTGCAGGGTCCGTCACTGCGGCGTCCGTAGATACGGCCAGCGTGACGATCAACGGCGTGACCTACAATTTTGCGGGCATCAACCCCGCGAACGTGGTCAGTGTGGGCAGCGTGGGCAACGAACGCCAGCTCACCAATGTGGCAGCCGGGCAGGTGACGGCCACCAGTACCGATGCGGTCAACGGCTCCCAGCTGTATGCCACCAACCAGGCGGTGGACAACCTGGGCACCGTGGTCAGCAACATCAATAACGGAAACGCCAACAGCAAATACTTCCACGCCAACTCGACTGGCGCGGACAGCCAGGCAACCGGCACCGACGCGGTAGCCATCGGTCCGACATCTGTCGCCTCCGGTGACAACAGCATTGCTGCCGGTCATGGAAGTACGGCATCCGGCGACAACAGCACCGCGGTAGGCAACGGCAGCACGGCTTCGGGTCAGGGCAGTACAGCAGTCGGCACAGGCGCGACAGCGACCAACGACAACAGTGTGGCGATCGGCTCGGGTTCAACGACGGATCGGGACAACAGCGTCTCGGTCGGTTCGGCGGGCGATGAGCGCCAGATCACCAACGTGGCAGCCGGTACTGCAAACACCGATGCGGTGAACGTGAGCCAGTTGAAGCAGTCGGTGACGCAGGCCAACGCCAGCAACGTTCAGTACAACAAGAACGGCGACGGCAGCGTCGACTACCACAACGTGACGCTGGATCCGGGTGGCGACCCGACCATCATCCACAACCTGGGTGCGGGCGTGGCAAATACCGATGCTGCAAACGTGGGTCAGTTGAACCAGGGCATCACGACCGCCGAGAACTGGGCCAAGAACTACACCGACCAGAAACTCAGCACGATCAACAGCGAACTCAACACGATCGGCAACCGCGCGAACGGTGGCGTTGCTTCTGCCATGGCGATGTCCAGTCTGCCGCAGGCCTATCAGCCCAACCAGAGCTCGGCGGCAGTGGCCTTGGGCAATTTTCACGGTGAAACCGGCATCGCGGTCGGTGTATCGACCATCACCGAAAGCGGCCACTACATCTTCAAAGTGAACGCCTCGACCAACACGCGCGGTGATGCTGGCGTGGGCGTCGGTGCGGCGGTGGTCTGGTAATTCCGATGACGGCGGCGCTTTCCGGTCGGAAAGCGTCGATCACTTGAACGGCGCGCAGACATGCGCGCCTACATAGCGAGAACAACATGCATAGTTCATTGGCAAGAAGCGTTGGGATGATGGCCGTGTTGCTGGTTGCAGGCACGTTGGGTGCCTGCGGAAACATCAGCCACAAGATTGCTGCCGATGGCAGCAGCGCGGAACAACTGGTGTGGCCATCGCCCGACAGCACGACGCCGATCCACAAGAACGGCACGTTTCCAGACGTGTCCGACTTGCGGCTCATCAAGCCCGGCATGAATAAACATCAGATCGCGCAGTTGATCGGCACGCCGCATTTCAGCGAAGGCGTTTGGGGCGTGCGCGAATGGAACTACCTCTTCAACTTCCGCAAGCATGGCTCGAATGAAGTGACGCAATGTCAGTACAAGGTGCTGTTCGACGAGCAGAAATTGTCGCGCAGTTTCTACTGGCAGCCACAAACCTGTGCGGCGATGCTGGATGAGCCGATGCACGAGCGGCACGAAGCGAAGGAGGAGGTCTTTACGTTATCCACTGATGCGCTGTTCGCGTTCGATAAATCAGCGGTCGGCGATATCAAGTCAGGAGGTCTCGAACAACTCGATACGCTGGCAGCTCAGATCGTCGCGAAAGATGGCCAAGTCCGGCATATCCACATCGTTGGCTACACTGACCGGCTCGGCGGCGCCGCCTACAACGACAACTTGTCGGATCGCCGGGCTAAATCGGTCATGCAATATCTCATGAAGCGCGGTGTGTCAGACCAATACATTAATGCCGAGGGTCGTGGCATGAACGAGCCCGTAAAGGAATGCCAGGATGCTGATCGCAACACACTGATCGCCTGCCTGATGCCAAACCGCAGGGTTGAGATTCGTGTAGAAGGCATTGCAAACAGCGACACACATTGACTCCATGCGACAAGCGCAAATGACGATGAATGATTGCTCCATTCAATCTAGCCCGGTTCAAACCCTGAAAATTCCAGAAGCTCTCGCTTTCAGCGCGATTGGTTAAGGTGTTCGATCACGCGAAACGTCCGCTTTCGACCCAAAGCGGATCTTTCTATGCTGGTGTCACGAGGGTCAAGGGGAAGCTCGAATGGGTGACAAAATCGCAACTACGGTGTTCTGGCTGATTGCCGGTTCGCTCGTCATCTTTGGTTTGGTCGCGCTCGCGGGTTTCCCATTTCGTAGCTTGGAACTCTGACAACTAGTGGTAGGCCTGCTCTGCGCCATCGCCTTGATGTTTGGCCTTCGCCAGTGGGTGCAGATTCTGCGTGGAAAGCGGCGCGCGGGTGGCTGACCGAGAGGTCCGCTTCCGACCCAAAGCGGACCTGGCGCGAAAAGCAACGGACGGCCCTATGCGACGGATATTGCGTGGATTGGCGACATTGGGATTTATATGCGCGCACCTGCAGACTCTTTCAGCACAATCTCTTACAGCTGGTCAAAAAACGGACATGGCTGCGGCGATGCGGCCATAGAGCTGCTCATTCGCTAGCGCTGCGAACGTACTGTCCACTTCGACTCATAGAATTTCGGAAGCGCTATCGTGTCGATTTTTACGAAACGACTTCCACGCAAGGTGTGACTACCATTTAGCGGAATACAATGCCCGTTAACCCCTCGGATGCGTTCCAAAGCTTCGAGGCCACGCTCACGTCCAACGCCTGTGATTCGATCTTTCCTGGGCCCGGCGGCCCTTTGAATTCCTTGAAGCCCTGCGGGCCAAAATATTGACCACCCTTCACTCCAGGCATCGTTGCAGCCATCAGTGTAGGCAGCGCTCCCGCAGCGGCCGATTGACCCATGAGACTTTTTGCGACAGGGATAATAGTGCGCAAGAAAATATTTGCCTTGGGCGCCGGACCGTTGGCAAACAGGTCCGTACGCGCGAAACCCGGATGCGCTGCGACACTGGTCAAGTCCCAGCCATTCGCATTGCTTCGTCGATCAAGCTCGAGCGCGAACATGAGCATGGCGAGCTTGGACTGAGAATAAACCGGGAATGGCTTGTACCCATGCTCGTAGTTGAGATCGTCGAGCTGGATTGCGCCTGTGCGGTGCCCGAAGCTGGACAACTGAACCACGCGCGCTTTCGCTGCGCTTAAAAGTGGTCGAAGTCTCGCAGTCAGCGCGAAATGAGAGAGATAGTTGGTGCCAAACTGCAACTCGAACCCGTCCGCCGTGGTCCCGCGATCATGCGGCGCCATGATGCCTGCGTTATTTACCAGCATGTTGATTGGCCGACCTGCGGCGAGCATGCGGTTAGCGAAATTCTGAATCGAAGTCAGACTGGCCATGTCAGCGAGTTCGAATCGGACGTTCGCATTTTTATGTTTCTGGCGGATCCATGCTTCCGCATGGCGCCCTTTGGTCGGATTGCGTCCAGCCAAGATGACGTCAGCCTTCGCGGCAGCCAATCCCAGCGCGGTCTCAAGTCCAAGACCGCCAGTTGCACCGGTGATGATGGCCAGTTTGCCGGATTGATCGGGGATGCTTTCAGCAGTCCAGGTCGTCATGTCTGTATTCCTTCGTATTGAAGTTTCATCACGTGTTTGCATTTGGCCGACAAGCGCTCGCTCTTCTCCATGCGGAGAGGCCGCACTCGGCTCAATGCGTCGCGATCGTCATTGCGTGTCGGAGATGTCGCCGACGAACCTGTGGCCATGGGCGCCGCTTTCCACGCTTGCTGTCGACGAGGGAGACGGGCAGTGGCAGTGATCAAGCGCTCACCGGGAAGTTGGTCGAGCCTGCCTCATCCTTTTGCGCTTCAATTGAAGCCAAACGATCCGACAACGCCTTCTGAATAATCGTGTAAGCATCGCTGCCCATCACGATCCGCTTCGGCGCAGGTTCCTGATCGACGCTGGCAATGATTTTTGCCGACACCTTTTCCGGATCACCCGGAGCGGGGCGCGATGTGTCTTTGATCATCACGTAGACGAAAGCTGCGGGCGTGCCTTTGTAAGCGTCCATTTGTTTGCCGAGCTTGACGCTGCCGCCGCGGAAGTTGGTACGGGCCCCACCTGGCTCGATGATGGTGACGCCGATATTGAAGGGGGCAAGCTCTAGGCCGATCGAGTCTAGGAAACCTTCAAGACCCCACTTGCTTGCGTGGTAAAGCGAACCTCCTGGAAGTGTCGCCTGACCACCAAAAGTCGACAGGCCGAGGATGCGTCCACCGCCTTGCGCTCGCAGATGGGGTAAAGCTGCGCGGATCAGCATGATCGGGCCGACCAGATTGGTGTTCAGCTGATGAATGATCTGCTCGTCGCTCAGTTCTTCGGCGGCGCCGAAGAGGCCGTAGCCGGCATTGCTTACCAAGACGTCGATCCGGCCGAGCTGCGCGAACGCCTGATCCACGACCTGCTGAATCTCGGACGTGTCCGTCATGTCGAGATGGCTCAGCCAAAGCTGATCGCCGTACTTCTGCTTGAGGTCGTTCATCGCCTCCATTTGGCGAACGGTGCCCGCCACGCGATCGCCGCGCGCGAGCAGTTGTTCCGTCATGTGTCGGCCGAAACCGCTGTTCACACCAGTGATGAGCCAAGTTCTTTGTGCCATATCAATCTCCGTGCATGAGCGTCGAGGAAGCTCGACCATGTGATTGATGGTAAGGTGGCTTGGTCAGACTATGAATACTTTTACGTCTTGATTAATTGCTCAATAGTCTGAAAATTACATAGACTCCTCTATGTCTTGAGGTCCGAGATGTCTGTTGACCCCTTTTCCGATGTTCTTGACCTGATCCGGGCCAAGTCGGTTGTGTCCGGCAGTCTGGTGGCGGGTGGTGCGTGGTCGATTCGATTTCCGCCGTCGGACCTCGTCAACTTCTGGGGCGTCGCGCGAGGCGAGTGCTGGGTACGGATTGGATCAGCCAACGCGCTGCTCCATCTCGAAGCCGGAGACTTTCTTTTGCGTACCGCGTCTGAAGGGGCCGTTCTGGCCAGTGATATGGCCACGACGCCGGTCGATTTCGAAGACGTGCTCGCATCGGGCACGGATGGCCGACTTCATCATGGCCAAGGCGAGCAGTTCTTGATGATCGGCGGCAAGGTGGAACTGGACGCAGCGCATGGAGCGGCGCTCATCGATGCATTGCCGTCATCGATTCACATTCGCCATGGATCACAACACGCAACCATCCTCGAATGTCTGCTCACGCAACTCGTGCGCGAGCGGACGGAGGACATGCCGGGTGTCGCGACGGCGTCGACTCAACTCGCCCACTTGATGTTCATCGAGATTCTTCGCGCCCGTCTGGACTCGGGTGCCGAGCTTGCTCCGGGCTGGTTGCGCCTGGTGGGCAATCGACGCCTGGCACCTGCTGTCCGACTGCTTCACGGCGAACCGGCCAGAGCATGGGGACTGGAAGAACTTGCTCGCGAGTGCAACATGTCACGCGCAACATTTGCGGTCCATTTCAAAGCAGACGCCGGGATCACGCCGCTCGCGTACCTGGCACAGTGGCGTATGCGTTTGGCAGAACGGGCATTGCGCGACGGCGATAGCGCGATTTCAACACTTGGTTATTCGCTGGGATACACATCGGAAAGTGCATTCAGCAATGCGTTCAAACGGCTTGTTGGCAAGGCTCCCGCACGCTACCGCGCCCAAGCACGACTTCGCTAGTTGGAAGGTTTGGAAACAATCCGTCATTTCAGCCGAGCGATACCTCAACTGAGAATGTCTGCTTTCGACCCATAGCGGACATTAAAGTCCGATCAACAGGAAATAAATTGGGATGACCGCTGTCTTAAAAGTAAGGAAAGTTAGATGCGACGTCTCCGGGCTGTAGCATTCAATGTGCTCTTAGAAAGCGCCGTCAACACGAAAAAACATTCTGATGGCCGCTTGCTTTTAGAGGCCATACTCTTAATCGTGAGCTTCATCAGCGCCTTCGCGTCTTTCTATTTGGTGGCCACCGCGCTTGTATCGCTATCTCATTTCATTGCGCTTCGAGTGCTCTTTGGTTTCGTATCTTCACTGCTTCTTTTGGTGGGAGCGGGCGTGGCCAGCGGCGACGCTTCTGGACTCTGGCGGCTTCCCCTGCGCGCCTTGGCGCTAGCCGCCATCCTCGCTGGAGCGGTCGCCCTAATTGGTGAGGCTTTTGCAGGTGACTGGCATAGGCTGTTCGGTGCTTTAGGACTTCGGGCTCTGATATGTATTTTGGTGGGCATTGCAGTATTCGTCTTGACGCAGCGTTTGCGAAGCTTCTTGCTGTCAAAGCAACATAGATGATGAGAACTTAGAGACGATCGGCGCCAGTGGTGCTGTGACACTCATCCAGTGTCCGCTTTCGACCCAAAGCGGACGTGCGGGCCACATCGCGAGGCTTACTCTCAGTGTCACGAGTTTAGGGGTGAGAACGTGCACGATCACTTGGTAACTGTAGATGCCGACACAGCTTTGATTCGCGTGTTTCGTGTGTCGCCCGACGGGCGGCGGACACTATTCACCGAATACAAGTTGCCTAGTCACAACCAACAAGGATGGACGGAACAGGTTACCCAACTAGCGCATATTCTCGGCGAGGACCTCCTCATTGACTCGGCGTCGCTGCGCGAACGGTTTTCACTTTGACGCTAACGTCCGCTTCCGACCCAGAGCGGACCTGAAGAGTGAAGTTGTTCGATTGCCAAATGCAGGAGGATCGGTGAATACGTTTGTGTCATTGACGCGTAAGGTCGCTCTTGTTTTATGCATTCTCGATCTGACTGCGTGCCAAGCGAGCAGCGCTGTACACGGATGGATTTCGGTCGATTGAATCAAGCTGATCGAATAGACATCGCGACGAGCAACATGACAACACTGCGAGTCATTCGTGACAACCGTGAAATTGGTCAACTCACAGCTTTCGCCCGAACGCACGACACCCAATGGAAAACGAATGGGGCCGGTGTACCCGTTGCTCTAGTAGGAGCCAATTTCTATGCGGGGAACAAATTTCTCGGCGACCTCGATGTAGGAAACAATTTCCTGACGGCACAAGGTTGTGGCGACTTTCAAAGCAGGGACGTTTCTCCGCAGGATCGCGAGGAAGTCTTGGGTCTGTTGGGGGTCAAGGACCCCTATGAGGGAAACCACTAACGCTTGACCTGTCCAAGTCCGCTTCGACCCAAAGCGGACATTTCATAGGCCGGGTTCGAAGGCTCACTGCACGCCTTGGGCAACAGGTGCTCCACGAGGGAGGGGCAGGCCGTGTCAGCTGCAAGGCGGACCGCACAGCGCATCATCGACATGAACCCACGTATGAGCGGGGTCAGTGTTGCGGATTGAATTACTGCTCCTAGCTCAAACCGGTCGCGCAGCGACCCTGGCCCTGACGACGGCTACCCAAGTTTCTTTCCGGGTAAGCGCGAACGGCAGGCCAAACGGTTTCATCAAGGATGGCCCCCATTGCACGGCCGATAGGGCGCTAGATCTCGCTCTGGTCAACTTCCGAAACCCGGGACAGTGGGCACTTTCCTTGGGGCGGGTGCCTTGGAATGTCGATTCTGACCCGTGTTCGATCGCTCTCCGAGTGCCAACCGTGGCTCTCCGAGCCCCAACGTTGGATTTTTTTCATCGGCGCTTGGCTCTTTTAGAGCCAAGCGTGGGTCTTTGAGAGCCAACGGTGGCTCTCCGAGTGCCAACCGTGGCTCCCAGAGTCCCAACGTTGAGTCTTTTTCATCGTCGCTTGGGTCTTTTAGTGCCAAGCGTGGGTCTTTGAGAGCCAACGTTGGCTCTCCGAATGCCAAACGTGGCTCTCCGCGTCCCGACGGTGGCTCTTTTTCATCGGCGCTTGGGTCTTATGGAGCCGACCGTGGGTCTTTGAGTGTCGACGTTGGCTCTCGGAGAGCCGTCCTTGGCTCTTTTCCGGTGGCGCGTGGGTCTTTCTGGTCCGCTGATGGATTCGGAAGGGACTGTCGGCAATCTTGTGTTTGAGCCATAGACTGCCCGACCGGGGCGAGGAGGGACTATGGCGAAGAAACGAACCGAAGCGTTTCCGACGGCCTGATCTCTGGCTGCTCTCATCGGCGCGTTGCAGAAAGCCCCGCACTGCGGGGCTTTTTTTGTCCTTACTTCCCGATGGAAAGCGTCGAAACGACGATGCCGAGCACGTCGTCGTTCGATACCGTGCCGGAGGTCTCGACGATGATGGTGCGCTGGCCGTTACTGACGAACACGGTCATGCATTCGCCGGTATCGTGCACGCCGTTTTCGTCCTCGATGCCGCAGTCGGCGGTGGCGCGCCAGCCTTTCCAGCCTTTGCCTTCGATGCGCTCTGCGGCTTGCTTGTCCATGCGCCCGGATTTGGTCCAGCCGCCTTTTCCGTCTTTTGCGAACAGCACGTCGGCGGTCATGGCGTCGTCCAGCGGCAAGGCTTTTGAAGAGATGTAGAAGAGGTCCGATTTGTTGTCGCTGGTCTGGTAGGCAACGCACGGGACGCCGTCCGCCACTGCGCCGCAATCTTTTTGATGCCAGGTGCTGTCGATGTCGAAGCCGGCGTGCAGCAAGGCGCTTTGCACATGCCGGTGTGTGGCGGCCTGCGCCGACGTGCCGGCGACGAGCAGAACAATGCCGGCGAGGTGGGTGGTCCAGCGTGCATGAAGTTTCACGTCGTGTCGCTCCTTGATGACCCGACGCCCGGGTCGGTGCGCACTGTATCAAGCGCGACTTTTCCGGTGCTGCGTGTTCGATCTCTTTTCCACAGATGTTCCAGGTCATTCAACGTTCCGCGTCGATCCCGGTGCATGACCAACGGATGTGGCACGGCTTTGGAAACCCGGCGTACGATGATCCGGTTAGCCATCCAAAGGGGACTGCATGAACAAGACGATCATCGCCATTGCCTGCGCCGCGTTCTGGCTGGCCGGTGCTGCGTGGGCAGCGGATACAACGAGCAACGCACCGCAATACGGCCGCTGGGGTTTCGACAGCGCCGGTGCGGACATGCAGGGCAAGCCGGGCGACAATTTTTTCCGCTACGCCAACGGGCGCTGGCTCGATCGCACGGCGATCCCCGCCGACAAGCCGGCGGTAAGTTTGCGGCTGTTGATGACGGATCGCACCGAGCAGCGCCTGCACACCATCGTGGAAGACGCCGCGAAGCATGCCGGGAAGTCGCCAGCCACGCTGCAGGACAAGGTCGGCGCGTTCTATGCGTCGTTCATGGATAGCGCGCGCGTCGACGCGCTCGGCGCGAAGGCCATCGCGCCGGAACTGGCTGACGTGCGCGGTGCCACCACGCGCGATGCGCTGGCCGGATTGATGGGCCGCACCACGACGGATTTCGAAGGCGCGTTGTTCAACGCCTTCATCGATGTCGACTTGAAGGACCCGAAGCATTACGCCGTCTACATCGTGCAGGCAGGCTTGGGCCTGCCCGATCGCGACTACTACATGAAGCCGGATTTCGCCAAGCAGAAGGCCGCATACCGGGCGTATGCCTCGCGCCTGCTGGCGCTATCCGGCTGGCCGAATCCCGAAGCCAGCGCGCGCGATGTGGTGGCGTTCGAAACGCGGATCGCCGAGTCGAGCTGGAGCAAGGTGCAGCAACGCGATCCCGTGGCCACGTACAACCCGATGCGCATCGCCGAACTGCAGCAGCTGGCGCCCGGTTTCGCATGGCCGGCGTTTTTCGATGCGGCCGGGCTTGGTCACGTGCAGCGTGTGGTGGTCGGCGAAAAAACCGCGTTCCCGAAACTTGCCGATCTCTACGCGCATACACCGATAGCGACGATCCAGGCATGGCAGGCCGTGCGTGTGGCCGACAACGCGGCGTACTACCTGTCGCAGCCCTTTCAGCAGGCGTATTTCGACATGCACGAAAAGACCTTGTCCGGTCAGCAGGTGGACGCCGTGCGCTGGAAGCGTGCGGTGCATGCCGTCTCCGGCGGTGACTGCGCTGTCGGCGAGCGGCTCGATTGTTTCGGCAATCTCAGCTGGGGCGTGGGGCAGCTTTATACCGCGCAGTATTTTCCGCCCGCGTCCAAAGCGAAGATCGAAGCGCTGGTCGACAACCTCAAGGCGACGTATCACGCGCGCATCGAAAAGCTCGACTGGATGAGCCCGGCCACGCGGCAACAGGCGCTGCGGAAACTCGACACGTACACGATCAAGGTGGGCTATCCGGATCACCCGCGCGATTACGCGAACGTGGTGATTCGCAGTGACGACCTGATCGGCAACGTGACGCGCGCGGCCACGGCGGACTGGCACTTCTACGTCGGCCGCATCAACGGCCCGGTGGATCGCTCCGACTGGATCATGTCGCCGCAGACCAACGATGCGTATAACGGCACGCTGCGCGACATCGTGTTTCCGGCGGGCATCCTGCAGGCGCCGATCTTCGATCCGAAAGCCGACCCGGCGATCAACTACGGCGCGATCGGCGCGGTGATCGGCCATGAGATGACTCACGGCTTTGACGATGAAGGTCGAAAGATCGATGCCGACGGTGCGTTGCACGACTGGTGGACTGCCGCCGATGCCACTGCGTTCGAGGCACGGGCGAAAAAACTCGGCGCGCAGTATTCCGCATTCCAGCCGCTGCCTGGCGTGCATATCAACGGCGACCTGACCATGGGCGAAAACATCGCCGACCTCGGCGGACTCACGCTGGCATTCGACGCTTATCACGCCTCCCTGCACGGCAAGCCGGCGCCGGTGATCGATGGCACCACCGGCGACCAGCGCGTGTTTCTCGGCTGGGCGCAGGCATGGCGCGGCAAGTTGACGGACGACGCGATACGCCGCCAGGTCACCAGCGATCCGCATTCGCCGCGCGCGTTTCGCGTCAATGGCCCGGTACGCAACCTCGACGCGTGGTATCAGGCCTTCGGCATCAAGCCGGGCGACACGCTGTATCTCGCGCCGGCTGACCGGGTGCGCATCTGGTAGTACGTCGACGTGCCGGCGCTTTGACCTTCGAGTGAACGCGCCGGTGCGACGGGAAGTGATGTCGGCCGCGTGCATGTGATCCAATGCCTGCACAAGGAAATCGCCCACCATGACATCGCCACCCGCACTGCCAACGCCTGATTCCGACCACGTCGCCTGCGGCAATTGCGGCACCCCGCTGCATGGCAAGTATTGCTACGAGTGCGGACAGCCGATCGAGGGATTGGTGCGGCACTTCGGCAGCGTGATGGGCGACGTGATGGACAGCGTGCTCAATATCGATGCGCGCATCGTGCACACGCTGCTGCCGCTGTATTTCCGGCCCGGCGTACTCACGCTGAATTATTTCGCCGGCAAGCGCGCGCGATACGTGACCCCGTTCCGGCTGGTGTTTTTTCTGGCGATCATCGCGTTTCTGGCCATACAGTTGTTGCTGCGCACGGACGCGAATCACTTCGTGATGTACCAGGCATCGCCGACAGTGATCACGTCGGCGAGTGCGCCGGCGGAAAAGCAGGACACCCATTTCGCGGATGGCAACATCACGTTCGACGACAAGGTCGTGTGGAATCGCCAGACCAAGCCATGGCATGTCGCGGCCATGCCGGAATTCGTCAACGACTGGCTCAACGATTCGATCGAGAACGCGCGCAACAACCTGCATCACCTCAACTCCGGCAACGCCGCTGAGACGAAAACCACGGCCCAACATTTGATGGGCGGCCTGCTCGGTGTCGCGCCGCAGGTGCTGTTCGTGTTGCTGCCGGTGTTCGCGCTGATGCTGAAGCTGTTCTACGTGTTCAAGCGACGCCTGTACATGGAACACCTGATCGTGGCGATGCACAGCCACGCATTCATCATGTTGTCGCTGCTGGTGCTGGTGACGCTGGACCTGTTGAGCGGCCTCGCTGCGGCGCACGTCCCGTGGCTGGCCAGCGTGTTCGGCATGTTGCGAACGGCGGCCTGGATCTGGATGCTCGTCTATCTGCTCATCATGCAGAAGCGCGTCTATCGGCAAGGCTGGTTCATGACCACGCTGAAGTATTGCGTCATCGGCATCTGCTACAGCGTGCTGATCAGCGTGGGGACGGTGTTCGCGCTGCTGGTGAGTCTGGGGAGCGCGTGAGTCGCGGTCGCCTGACGCTATGTCTACAGCGGCAGGTGCTGCCAGATGTCCAACAGATCGTTGCCTTTCTTCCGCGCTCGTACCGGCGTTACGATGCCCTCGCTCGGGCAAGAGGGGACGACGATGTGGAAGCGGGTGGTCGGGTACGGCGCGCTGCTGGCGGCGGGTACGTTCGCCTTGCAGTGGCTCGACTATCAGCGGCTGGCGCGGATGCATTCGGGCGACGTGTATCTGTTCCTGATCGCGGCGGCGTTCCTGCTGCTGGGCATCGTGCTGGGCGTGCGGGTATTCGCTGCGCCGGCGCCGGTCGCGTTCGACGGCAACCCGAAAGCACAGGCGGCGCTGGGCTTGAGCGAGCGCGAGCTGGAAGTGCTGCACGAACTGGCGGCCGGGCATTCCAACAAGGAAATTGCCGCGCACCTGCATGTGTCGCCCAACACGATCAAGACGCACGTGGCGCGGGTCTTCGAGAAGCTTGACGCGAAGCGCCGCACGGACGCGATCCGTCGTGCGCGCGAACTGGGTATCGTGCCCTGACGCCCCCGAAGATGGGTGAAAACATCGAAATCACCCGTTCGGGTGATGGACGCGCGGTGCCGGATCGCGATCAATAGCGCCTCACCTTCAACAAAGGAGCTGCACCATGTGGCGAACCATTCTGAAATACGGCGTGATCGCGGGCGTGATCGTCGGCGGCTTCGAGTTCCTCACGTTCGTCGCGTTCTCCGGCATGCCGCCGATGAAGTACGGCATGGTGATCGGCTACACGACGATGCTGATCGCATTGAGCGCAGTGTTCATGGGGATCAAGCGATATCGGGATGTCGACCGTGGCGGGGTGATTGGATTCTGGCCGGCACTCGGAGTCGGGCTGGGCGTCAGCTTCATCGCCGGCATCTTCTACGTGGCCGCGTGGGAAGCGGTGCAATCGATGACGCACATGGATTTCGCCACGTCGTATGCGAACGCGATCATCGCCAGCGAAAAGGCCAGGGGCGCGAGCGCCGAAGCGCTGGCGAAGGTCACCGCCGGGATGGAGGCGTTCAAGGTGCAGTACGCGAACCCGATGTATCGCCTGCCGATGACCTTCGCGGAAATCTTTCCGGTTGGCGTGCTGGTGTCGCTGGTGTCGGCGGGCCTGTTGCGCAACAGCCGGTTTCTGCCGGTGCGGCGGGTCTGAGGCGCTCCGGAACGAGTGCAACAGTTTCGTGCAGTGCCTGCGTGCGATCTGACTCATGTCGGGCGGAGCCGGTAAAGTGGCTGCTCGTCCGCTTCCGACATGAATCGCCATGCATGCGTCCCTTCGTTTTCGCCTGACCGCCGCTGCGCTTTGCCTGACCGTTGCACTGCCTTCTCTCGCCGTCGAGAAGCCACGCACCAAGACCATCGGCGAGCAACTCGAAGGTACGTTGTTCTGGCCGCAGGCACAGCGCGAAGCGCAGTTCCGGCAGCTGTACAAACTGTTTCCGAGCGATCGCGTCGAGCATGGCGCGCACGTTCGCGAGTTGCCGCAGGGCAAGCCGCTGGCGATGCCGGGACAGGACACTTCAGCGTGGCTGGCGCAGTACATGGACTCGCACCATCTGGCCGGCGTGATGGTGGTGCAGCACGGGCGCGTTCGTCTGCAACGTCATGCGCTGGGTTTCGATGCGACGCAGCGCTGGGAGTCGTTCTCGGTGGCGAAATCAGTGACTTCGCTGCTGCTGGGCGTCGCGCTGCAACGCGGCGACATTCACGGCATGGGCGACACGCTCGGCACGTACATCCCGGAATTGCGCGACAGCGCTTACAACAAAGTCACCGTGCAGCAGCTGCTGACGATGACCTCCGGCGTGCACTGGAACGAGGACTACGACGATCCCAAATCGGATGTGGCGCAAATGTACGTCGGCGCCTGCGTCGGACACGAGGCTCACGTGCTGTCGTACCTGCACGACAAGCCGCGGCAATGGCCTGCTGGTTCGCACTTCAACTACAACACCGCCGAAACCGATCTGCTTGGCATCCTGGTGCAGCGGGCCACGCATCGCTCGCTGGCGGCGTATCTGTCGCAGACGATCTGGAAGCCGTACGGCATGGCCGCCGACGCGTACTGGATCAAGGACGAATGCGATGGCCACGACACCGGCGGCAGCGGGCTGGAAGCAACGCTCGGCGACTTCGCGCGCATCGGCCAGTTGATGCTCGATGGCGGCCGGGTCGACGGCAAACAGATCGTCGCGAAAGCGTGGCTCGACGGCGCGATCCGCCAGCAGGAAAACGTCGACTCGCCCGGCCACGGCTACGGCTATCTGTGGTGGACCGACACCGATGGCAGCTACGCGGCGATTGGCATCTTCGGGCAGATGGTGTACGTCGATCCCGCGCGACAACTGGTGATCGCGCAGGTCGGCGCATGGCCGCATGCAACGTCCGATCAGCTGGTCGCCGACCGACGTGGATTCGTGGCGGCGATCAAGCGCGCGGTGGATGCGGAGTCCGCGAAACCTTCGCATTGATACGTTGAGGTTCGAAGGCGCATCGATGGACGAGGCACCATCGCCTTAGTCGAAAAATGTTTCCCTGAGCGATCAGGCGACGAACTGCAGCCGCGCCAGTTCCGCATACAAGCCGCCTTCGGCGAGCAGGCTTTCGTGAGTACCCTGCGCCACGATGCGGCCACCATCCATCACGACGATGCGATCGGCGCGTTGCACGGTGGCGAGGCGATGAGCGATGACGAGCGTGGTGCGGCCTTTTTCGAGTCGTTCGAGTGCTTGCTGGATCGCCGCCTCGGATTGCGCGTCGAGCGCGGAGGTTGCTTCGTCGAGCAAGAGCAGCGGCGCATCGCGCAGGATCGCGCGGGCGATGGCGATGCGCTGGCGCTGGCCGCCGGACAGGCGCACGCCACGTTCGCCCATTTCCGAATCGTAGCCATCGTTCAATGCGCGGATGAATCCATCCGCTTCGGCGGCGCGCGCGGCTTCACGCACCTCGTCGTCGCTGGCGTCCTGCCGACCGAAGCGGATGTTGTCGGTGGCGCTGCCGCTGAAGATCACGGTTTCCTGCGGCACCAGCGCGATGGTGCCGCGCAGATTGGCGAGCGTCATCTCGCGCAGGTCGACACCGTCGATGCGGATGCTGCCGCTTTGCGGATCGTAGAAGCGCAGCAGCATCGCGAGCACGGTGCTCTTGCCCGCGCCGGATGGACCGACCAGTGCGACGGTTTCGCCCGGCTGGATGTCCAGCGTGAAATCATTCAACGCCGCCGCGTCCGGGCGCGTGGGGTAGTGGAACGTGACGTGATCGAATCGCAACGCGGCGCGAATCGGCGTGCGCAGCGAGACTGGCATTGCGGGGTCGGTGATTTCCGGTTGTTCACGCAACAGTTCGCCGATGCGCTCCATCGCGCCAGCCGCGCGCAACACGTCGCCCCACACTTCGGAAAGGCTCGCCACCGAGCCGGCGGCGAACATCGCATAGACCACGAACTGACCGAGCACGCCGGGGTCGAGCGTCCCGGCGAGCACGTGGCGCGCGCCCGTCCACAGCACCAGCGTGATCGCGCCGAACACCAGCACGATCACTGCCGCCGTCAGCAACGAGCGCATGCCGATGCGCCGGCGTGCCGTTGCCAGCGCGCGCATGATCGCACTGCCGTAGCGGCCGCTTTCGATGGCTTCGCGCGCATACGCCTTCACCGCAGTGGAGGCGTTGAGCGTTTCGTTGGCGATGGCCGCGGCGTCGGCGAGGCGGTCCTGACTTTCGCGCGACAGCTTCTGCACGCGACGGCCGAACACGAGGATCGGCAGCATCACGGCGGGAAACACCA
>NZ_LMUV01000011.1:580902-661574 GCF_009765755.1 Rhodanobacter sp. L36
GAACCGATCAACATGACCACGCTGCGCAAAGCGACCGAAATGCCCGAGCCGACCAGCGCCTGCACCACTTCGGTATCGGCACTCAGGCGTGACAGCAACTCACCGACGCGGCTGCGTTCGAAGAAACCGACATCGAGACGAATCACCTGCGCGTACAGCGTGCGACGCAGTTCGGCGAGCGCGCGTTCGCCCAGCAGCGTGATGCAGAAATAACGCGCAGCGGTGGCGAAGGCGAGCACGAGCGCCACACCGAACAGCGCAACGAAGGTGGCATTCAAGACGGTGGCGCTCGAATGCCCGAAGCCCTGGTCGATGATGTGGCGTAGCGCCATCGGCAATACCAGCGATGCGCCGGATGAAATGCCGAGAAACAGCAGCCAGCCCAGAGCCAGTGCACGATGCGGTTTGAGGAAAGGCCAGAGCTGGCGCAGCGCGCCGATGCGGCGAGCGGGTTTGGGCTTGTCGATGGTGGCGTCGCTCATGGGCACTCGCAGAAAAACCGGCGACTGCACAAGCAGCCGTTCACGACATGGGGTGGACGGTGCGGCGATTCAATGCGCGGGCATGGCCTGCCATGGCGTTTCGCTCAATACGAAGTGGTGAGTGTGGCGCGTCCGCGCGTGAGGTCGGTGATGCGGGCTTGCGCTTCCGTCACGCGATGCAGCGGCAATTGCAGATGCAGGACGACACCATCGCCATCGAACTGCTCGGTGACGACGACGGCGTCGAGTTCCTTCAGTCGCGATTTGATCAACGCAAGCTCGGCGAAATCGCAGCGCAGGCTGGCCGATGTCATCTCCACGATCAGCACGCGCTCGGCGGTGCGCAGACACTCTGCGGCGCTGCCGCCGTACGCGCGCGCCAGTCCGCCGGCGCCGAGTTTGATGCCGCCATACCAGCGCGTGACCACGATCGCGACGCGATCCATGCGCTGTCCTTCGATGGCCTGCAGAATCGGCCGACCCGCGGTGCCGCCGGGTTCGCCATCGTCATGGAAGCGATAGTCCTGTCCGATGCGATAGGCCCAGCAGTTGTGCGTTGCCGTGGCATCGCTCACGTCGCGCACGAAGGCGAGCGCGTGTTCCGCCGAAGTGACCGGCGCTGCCTGTGCGAGGAAGCGACTCTTGCGGATGTCTTGCTGATGCCGGCAGGGGCGCGCCAGCGTCGACAGCGGTTCGCTCATGGCCGGGGCAGGCGGGCGCGCAGGTCGGTGGGGAGTTTCCAATCGGGATGCGCGCGATGGAATTCGATCAGGCGCGGCGTGGCTTCGTTGTCGCGGTGCTCGGAATACAGCGCGCGGATCGCGTCGAGTTGCTGCGCGGGTGTGTCGTCGGCGTCACTCGTTGGTATCGGTGCCGGAGGTGCGGCAGCAACCATGGGTGCGACGGCTGCGACCGGTGCAGCGGGAGATGGCGCCGTTACGGTTTCTGCTTCCGGAGCGGGTGCAGGTTCCGGCGCGGGTGTGGACGAAGGTGTCGTCGTGTATGCGAACAGTTTGTCGCGATGGGTGTCGTTCGTTTTCCCGAGGATGGCGGGAGGTGCAGCCTTGCTTGCATCTGCCACGAGGCCTTGCTGTGCGGGTTTGGACGGTATGGCGTTTGCCGAAGGTTCTTCGACAGGAGGCGGCGCAACAACAACGAATGAACGTCCTGCGACTGCGAGGTCTTTTTCGGGAGCGATCTTCTCGGGTGCAAGAGCACGACGGCTTTTTCGTGCGTCCAGCGACGCCATGGACTCGTCGAAAGATTGCTTCGGCGTGGCAGCCTCTCGCTTCGCGAACTCCGCGACAGGAGCAGGCGCACTTGGCAGCGAAGGCGTGATCGCTTTCTTGGCCATCGGTTCGGCGTGCACCGGTGCGGCCGGTGCAGCCGATGAGTTTCCGGCATCGGTGGAAGCGACTTGCGATGATGCAGGTGCCGACTGCAGCGAAGGCTCGCGCATGCGCCAGGCCAGACCCGCGACCAGTACCACGGTGGCCGCACTGCTCAGGCCGATCAGCCAGCGTGGCGGAGCTTTGCGCGTGCGCACGTCATCGTTGCGACGCGGCATTGCAGTGGCGTGCGTGTTCTTTCCATCCGAGGCCAGCGCCTTGGCGGCAGCGCGCAACACCGCGGCGTCCAGTGCGGCGCCGGGTTCGCTCTTGGGCAACTTGCGATACAGCGCGGCCAGCTCGGCTTCGCCGGGCAGTGCGTCGTCGTGGTCGGGTGGCAGGGGCGTGTTCATTCGGTCAGTACGTCGCGCAGTCGATTCATGGCGTAGCGCAACCGCGATTTCACGGTTTCGCGGCCGGTGCCGGTGACTTCGGCGATTTCCTCCAGGCTCAGTTCCTGTTCCATGCGCAGCATGACAGCCACGCGTTGCTCGTCAGGCAGTTGTTCGATGGCGCGCTGCAGATTGCGGCGTCGTTCGAAATCGGACAACGCGTGATCGGGTTGTTCGTGCTCGGGTGTCGCCACGGTCGCCAGCGCTGTTTCCGCTTCTGCGCCCTCGGCCATCGGTCGTTGCCGACGCATGCCGTCGATCATCAGGTTGTGTGCGATCTGCAGCAGCCAGGTGGTGAACTTGGCCTGCGGCTGGTAGCGCGTGCGTGCAGCGATCACCCGACTCCAGGTTTCCTGGAACAGCTCGTCGGTGCGATGCGGATCGCGCACGCTGCGCAACAGGAATCGGTAGAGCATGCCGCGATGCCGCGCATATAACGCTTCGAACGCAGCCATGTCGCCGCGCGCGTAGGCAAGCATCAACATCGCATCGGGGTCGACCGCAGCATCCATGGTGGTCGAGGGTAAGCGAAATGCGGGGGTACCGGATAGGTTCCGGCAAGGTTGCATGCCCGTCATGTCGCACCCGCAGCGCAAGCAATAAACATGTTGCGGCGCCGATGCACGGTGATGGCCGGGGAGGGGTGCCAAGGTCTGCGCACCCGCAACCAACGTTCGTGCATCGGCGCCGCGAACTTCAACGCGCCGCCGTTTCGCTGCTGTTGCCGTGTGTGGACAGGCCATCGGCCAGCTTTACCAGTTGCACGAAGCCGGCGCGGTAACCGTTCGGATCGGAGCCACGCGCGTCGTTGGCGAGGCGTGCAATCTGTGCATAGCCGTAACCGTCCAGATACTTTCCACCCTGCAGCGCATCGGCGAAGGCGGCGACGGCGGCGGCATAGCGAAGGCGCTCGCCGGGTTGAGCTTCGGGCTGCGCAGCGATCGGCTGTTCGATCAGACGACTCTCCGATTGCGCAGGCAGCTTGTAGCGCAGACGAAGAAAGGCAAGTTCGCTGCCCTTCGTCGCGGGCATTGTCTTGTCGCTGTAGCGCAGCGGATCAATGCGTACGGCTTGCGAACCCTTCGGGGTGATCTCGTAGATCGCGGTGACGTTGGCGCCCGCACCGATCTCGCCGGCATCGACCTTGTCGTTGTTGAAATCCTCGCGCTTGAGCATGCGCTTCTCGTAGCCGATCAACCGGTATTCCTGCACCTGCGCGGGATTGAACTCGACCTGGATCTTCACGTCCTTCGCGATCGTCAGCAGCGTGGCGGACATTTCATCCACCAGCACGCGGCGACCTTCCTGCAGGCTGTCGATGTAGTGATGGCTGCCGCTGCCGACATCGGCCAGCATCACGGCCATCGCATCGTTGTAATTGCCTTCGCCGAAGCCGAACGTGGTCAGCGCGATGCCGCTCTTGCGCTTGTCTTCGATGGTGGTCTTCAACGCATCTTCGCTCACCGTGCCGACGTTGAAGTCGCCATCGGTGGCGAGGATCACCCGGTTCACGCCGCCCTTGATGAAACCCTGTTCGGCCTGCGCATAGGCCGCGTCGATGCCGGCGGCGCCGTTGGTGGAACCGTTTGCGTCAAGTTGATCGATCGCTGCGTCGATGGTGGCGTGCCTGTCGCCGGCGGTGGAGGGCAGGGCAACACCTGCGTTGCCGGCGTAGGTGACGATGGCAACGCGATCCTGCTTGCGCAGCTCGCGCACCAGTTGCTTCAGCGAGGCCTTCAGCAGCGGCAGCTTGTCCGGTTCATCCATCGAGCCCGATGTGTCGATCAGGAACACCAGATTCGACGCGGGAATCTGCGCGGCCGGCACGCGATAGCCCTGTATGCCGATCATCAGCAACTCGCGTTTTGCATTCCATGGCGAAGGCGCGAGTTCGGTGGTGACGCTGAAGGGTTGACTGCGATTCGCCGGCGGCGTGTAGCCGTAGTCGAAGTAGTTGATGAATTCCTCGGCGCGCACGGCATCGGCCGGTGGCAACCGGCCTTCGTTCAACATGCGGCGCACGTTGGTATATGAGCCGGTGTCGACATCGATGCTGAAGGTCGAGACGGGTTGCTCGGCGGCAAGCAGCACGGGGTTGGCATCGCGATGCGCGTATTTTTCCGTGTTGATGTCGCCGGCCATCGGCTGCATTGGCGCTGCCATGCGGCCAGCAACGATGCCCATCGGCGCGCCCAAGGGCATGCTGGCTTGAGGAGCGTTTGCCGAAATCGACATTTCTTGCACGGCAGGCGCGGCGACTTTGGCGTACGCCTTGTCGGCCACGGCGGCCTGTGGCGATGATGGAGGAATTGCCTCAGGCTGTAGCGGTGGTTCGATCGCCTTCACGCCGCTTGTGGACGCCACAATGTCGGGTCGCGGCGCAGTGCAGCCGCTCAACACCACCAGCAAGGCAAGCAACAGACTGCGCAACAGGGCTTTCACGTTCATGGAACGGTTCTCCTTCGGTTCGTGAAAGATGAAACGCAGGTTCGTGCCGAACGGGGTTAATGCCGCGCGCGGCGCGGTAGCATGGCGTCCCCGGCACGTCCACACGGAACGACATGATCAACAACGACACGCTGCGCGCCATTCGCTACATGCTCGATCTGAGCGACGCGAAGGTGGTGGATATCACCCATCTGGCCGATGCGGCATTTTCGCTCGGCAAGGAAGACGTGCAGGCCTTTCTGAAAAAGGACGAGGAACCCGGTTACGTCGAATGCAGCAACGCGGTGCTCGCGCACTTCCTCGACGGACTGGTCATCCACCGCCGTGGTCGCGACGAAAGCCTGCCGCCACGTCCGGTGGAAAAACGCGTGACCAATAACGTGGTGCTTAAAAAACTGCGCGTGGCGTTCGAACTGAAAGACGTCGACATGCACGAGATTCTCGCCAACGCCGGCTTCCCCGTTTCCAAGCCCGAACTCAGCGCGCTGTTCCGCCAGCCGGGCCACAAGAATTTCCGCCTGTGCGGCGATCAGCTGCTGCGGAATTTCCTGAAAGGGCTGACGATGCGATTGCGCGGCGACAGCTGAAAGACAAGGCTGGTTGCTGCCAGGCGTTGTCAGCAGTGACAACGAATAGACGGCGCGTGTGGTGGGTTTCATCCGACTCTGCGCGCATCATGGAAATACTGTTCATTCGCTGATTTCGCACATGTCCCCACGTTCCACCCTTGCTCCGGTTGCGCTCGCGGTCGGCATGCTCTTGATCAGCATGGTGTCGTATCAGTGCGGCGCATCGCTGGCCAAGCATCTGTTTCCTGAGGTCGGTGCGCAGGGAGCTACCGCCTATCGACTGGGATTCAGCGCGCTGCTCCTGCTGCTGTGGAAACGACCGTGGCGCCGGATGGGAAACCAGCGCGACTGGCGCGTGCTGTGGGGATACGGCCTGTCGATGGGCGCGATGAACATGGTGTTCTACATGTCGTTGCGCACGATTCCGCTGGGCATTGCCGTGGCGCTGGAATTCACCGGGCCGCTCGCGCTGGCCTTGGTCGGTTCGCGTCGATGGATCGACTTCGTATGGATCGCGCTGGTGGTGATCGGGCTGGCGTTATTGCTTCCGCTGCGCGGTCACGTGCAGACGCTCGATCCGATGGGCGTGATGTATGCGCTCGCTGCCGGTGTGGGCTGGGCGCTGTACATCCTGCTCGGCAAGAAAGCCGGTGATGCTTACGGTGCGGATGCGGTGACGCTGGGCACATCGATCGGCGCGCTGCTCGCGATTCCGTTCGGCATCGCGCACGCCGGCAGTGCGTTGCTGTCGCCGACGTTGCTGCCCTATGCGCTGGGCGTCGCGGTGCTGAGCTCCGCGTTGCCGTATTCACTGGAGATGATCGCGCTGACCCGGTTGCCGGCGCGCACGTTCAGTACCTTGCTGAGCCTGGAGCCAGCCATCGCTGCAGTGGCCGGCGTGGCATTGCTGGGCGAACAACTCAGCCTGCTGCAGTGGCTGGCGATCCTGACAATCATCGTGGCCGCGGCGGGCACCGCGTTGAGCGTACAACGACCGGTGTTGATCGAGCCGTTGGCGAACTGAGTCCGACAAAGCGGCGAGTGCAAAGGAGTGCCGTTGTCACTTGGCCGCAACCGACGAAACTTACGGACTCAATTCATCGCCGGTGTTGACCGTCGCCTTGCGGTCCTGTTTGCCCCAGCCGACCGAAGGCCCGCGTATGGCCGTCCAAACGGAACGCACGACGACGTAGTACATCAGTTGCCGATAGCCGAAGCGTTGCAGGACGAGCCACCACATCAGGCTCCAACGTTCCTTTTTTTCCATCGCGAAGGCGAGGGCGGCGGCGGCGAGGTCCACGGCCATGAAGGCGGCGTAGAACACCAGCATGCGGATCAGGTTGGTGTTGTCGAACTGACCGCGGTGCTGCAGGTAATCGAGGCCGGTGCTGATGATCTGCCATACGAGCACGAGATCGATCAGCGGTGACACCACCGAGAAGAGGATCTGGAACAGCCACACCTGCGGCAGCGCGATCATGCCGAGTGCGCCATAGCGCGGACGGAACGTGGCGTCGCGATGTTTCCACAAACATTGCAGCGTGCCGTAGGCCCAGCGGAAGCGCTGGCGTGCGAGACCACGCGCGGTATCCGGCGCTTCGGTCCAGGCGATCGCTTCGGCATCGAACAGGGTGTGATATCCGGCCTTCTGCACGGCGATGGTGAGGTCCTGATCTTCGGCCAATGTTTCCGACGGAAAACCTCCGAGTTGCTCCAGAGCCTCGCGTCGCCACGCACCGACGGCACCGGGTACGACGGTGATGGCGCCGAGCGCGGCCAGCGCGCGACGTTCCAGATTCTGCGCGGTGATGTATTCGAGCGCCTGCCACAGCGTGATCAGATTGACGCGATTTCCGACTTTCGCATTGCCGGCAACGGCGCCAACTTTCGGATCGTTGAACCAGCGCACCAGTCGCGGAATGGTGTTCGGTTCGAACTGCGTGTCCGCATCCAGCGCAACGATCACCGCGCCCTTTGATTCGCTGAGCGCGGTGTTGACTGCGTGTGCCTTGCCGCCGTTGGGAATGGTGATGAGCCGTACGCGCGATTCGTTGGCGTAGTGCTCGGTGACCACGTCCGAAGTGCCATCGGTGGAGCCGTCATCGACCACGATGACTTCGATATTCGGATGCCGGCTGCGCAGGATGTAGCGGATCGAACTGGCGATCACCTTCGCTTCGTTGTACGCAGGAATCAGCACCGACACCAGCGGTGGATGCTCGCCAAGCACGGGCAGCGTGCGACGACGTTCGCGCGATCGGTTGAGCAGCGCGAGGCCACCGAGCAGCACCAGTCGCGCCACGCCGAGCCAGATGGCGAGCAGCAACAAGCCGCGAATGAAATGACCGAAGAAACCCAGCGCGAGAAACACCGATCGATCGGCCCAGCGCGACAACGAACCCGGCGTGAGCGTCGGCATGGTCTGTTCGCGCGTGAGCCCGGCCAGTTGCGAGACAGTGACGAAGTCATAGCCCTGTGCACGCAGGCCGTCGATGATGCGAGGCAGTGCGGCGACGGTCTGCGAGCGTTCACCACCGCTGTCATGCAGCAGCACCACCTGGCCCTTGCGATCCTGATTGGTGGCGTCGATACCGCTGAGCACGTTCTTGACGATGGCATCGACACCGGGGCGCTGCCAGTCTTCGGCGTCGACGTGCAGGCCGACCGCGATATAGCCCATCTTCTGCGCCAGTTCGATCGGCACCAACTCGTCGCCGGTGGTCGGTTCGGCATCGCCGAAATAAGGCGCGCGGAACAGCCGCATCGAGTGGCCGGTCAAGGCCTCGAACAGTCGCTGCGTGGCGTTGAGTTCCAGCGCGACGATGCTTGCCGGGCTGTCACCGAGATTCGGATGGGTGAAGGTGTGGTTGCCGACGTCGTGGCCTTCGGCGACTTCGCGCTGCACCAGCCGTGGCGACATCTCGGCGTTCTCGCCGATGATGAAGAACGTCGCCGGTACGTGCTTGGCCTTGAGGATGTCGAGGATCTGCGGCGTCCATTCCGGATCGGGGCCGTCATCGAAAGTCAGCGCGATCTTGTGCGGCAACGTGCCCACGCGCTGGATCACATACGAGCTTGGAAAGCCGGTGTACGACTCGTCGTCGATGCTGCCGTCGTCCTTGTCGACCTTCATGGTGCGCGAACCGGGCGAAGGCTGCGACGCGATCTGAAGGATTTCGCCCTGGCCCTCGATGTCTATGTCTTCGCCCTGGCCGATGGTGTTCATCTGGTCGGGCGCAGGCGAGCCGTAGTTGCGGCCCATCACCGACCATATCGACGGATCTTCCGAACCCAGTCGCCACAGCGCGTAGCCGTAAGGCTTGTAATCATCGGCGGCGTGAATCTGGTTGAACGCGGTGACGCCGTCGAGAAACCACACCTGATGCGAGATGCCGTTGTCTTCGCTGTACGAGAAATGCGGGTTCTGCGTATCGGGATCGAAGGTGACATCCGCATCCGCGTCGGACGCGCGATCCATGGTGTCCTGGAAGGTGAGCGTGTCGGCATTCTGGCCCTTCGCCCAGTCGTAACCATAGCCGCCGATGGCGATGATGGTCTGGTCCGAATCGAGCACCTTCATGCGCTTTTCAAGCGTGCTCTCGAACCAATCCTGCGCGGCGATGCTGCCGGGTTCCTTGCCGGCCCAATGCTGGTCGTATGCCATCAGCAACTCGAAATCGACGATGTCGGCATAACCGGCGTAATCCCACGCGGGATCGTCGAACGGCACGGAAAGCACGATGCCCCAGCCGTGCGGATCGAACGCATCGTTGAGTTCGTTGAGGAAAGCTTTCAGATCCTTCTGCGAGGTTTCCGGCACTTCCTCGAAATCGATCGTCACACCCTGGAACTTGTTGGCATCGATGAACGCGACGACCTGCGCAATGCGCGTCGCACGCATCGCGGGGTTGGCGAGCATGCGCGCGAGCCCGGGACCATCCCAGTTGCCGCCGGTGGCGTTTTGCAGCAGCGGCAGGATCGGCGTCGAGGGTTTCTGCGCGCGGATGTAATTCAGCGCCTTGGCATCGACGTCGGTGTGCAGCGCCATGTCTTCGCCAGCGGGCTTGGTGCCGATCGCCTTGTCCGTGCTCAGGCTCATCCAAGTGGGAATCACCCAGTCCAGCGTGGGCAGCGCGCGTTTCAGTGACGGGTAACTGTTGTCGTCCCAGTTGACGTAGAAGCCGATGGACAGCGGCCGATCGGCCGGCTTGTTCAACGACGGCGGCGGCGTGTGCACGGCGTTGTTCTTGCCAGCATGCGTGCGCGACGCATGCAGCAGTTTCTGCCTGGCGCGCAAGTCGGCGGCGAGCTTGGCTGCGGGTTTCAACAGCTCCGGTGCGGCTGCCTTGACGTTGGCGAGTGCGTGTCGCGTCTTGTTGTGATTGCCCAGCTGCAACCCGACCATGTTGGGCGCGATGAACAGGCTGATCGCGCAGGCGACCACGAACAGCGTGCTGACCACGCCAGCGAGCAAAGCCACACGCGAGACATGGCTCGCGCGTCGGCCGGTGGGGTCGAAGAAGATGGGTTTTTTTTGCATGCCTGAATCGAGTGGGCGGACGCTGAAGCGACCAGTGTGCACGTGACCGCTTAACTGCGGCGTAGTGGGGTGCTGAAGCTGTGAATGATACGGGATAAGCGGCGCGCGCCAGTCATCCGATCAGTTGATCAGCAGGTCGTCAGGCAATCACCGCGCCCGGCGCCGGCTTGCTGAAATCCTCGGGCGTCAGGTTCTGGGTCAGGCGGAACACGCCTTCCTGGATCTTGCGCGGCAGTACCACGTCGAGCACGGTGGTCTGGTGCGGACCGAGCATGCTGAAGAGGTCATCTGTCGCGGCGGTTTTGGCCAGCGCGTGATGCACCAGCCCGGCCAGGTCGGTCGGCTGCACGTTGGCGCCGTAAGGTCGATGACTGGCTACCGCGGCACGCAGCGTCTTGCGCGTGTTGGTGGGATCGGCCACGCGCGCATCGCCAGCCAGCAGGGAGTTATTGAGAAACAGCGTGATGGTCGTTTTGCTCTTGGAATTGGCCTGGCGATCGATCATGAAATCGTCCGGCATCATGTCCGGGCTGGCCTGCGGGCCGGCGGTGAAAAGAAAACCCGCGCCGGTAAGCGGCTCGCCCGCTTCGTCGGCAAGCCGCACGATCAGCATGCTGCGCGGATCGTGGATGTGCACGCGTGGCGAGAACAGCCCGGACGGATCAAGCTCCACCTTGTCGGCATCGCGTTGCGCATTTTCGGCATCGAAGGCCGTGCACAAGCCGGCGTAGTCGGCGGCAGTGCGAATCTGCAGGCAGCGCAGGATCGCCGCGATGGTCGGCGCCGCAGCACTCTGCAGGATGCCGTGCGCAGCCCCGGAATGCGATGCGCCGGCGATCAGCTTGAATGCGCTGCGCGGGCCCTGCTGCATGTTGAGCGTGAGCGTGTCGACGACATTGGTTGTGACCTGGCCCTGGATCGTCAGAAGCGCGTGCCGTGCGTTGAGATTGGCAGCAGCGAGGCGCACGACGCCATCGGAACCGTCTTCGCCGGTGTAGCTGTTGAGATGATCGTAGAGCGCACGGTCGGGGCGGTCGCCCACCAGCACGAACATGAAATGATCGCTCGCCACCGGATCGGGGCCGTGGATGTGATCGAGGTTGAGCGACAGCGATTCTGCGCTACCCAGTTCGAGCCAATCGAGAATGCGTTGCCCGGGTTCGATGCCGTCGAACCACGACTTCAATCGACCCAGCGTGCCCTTGCCGAGTTGCGCGAGCGCCGAACCGAAATTCGCCGGCGCCAGCATCACCAGATGGCTGAGCTTGATGGTGCTGTAACTGCCGGGTTTGTCGCGCTGCGCACGCAGCCATTCGCGCACCACCGGGCCGCCGGTGGAGTGGGTGATGCAGTCGAAACTTGCGTCGGTGAGGTGCAGATCACGCAGCGCGTGATCGAACGCGCGCACCACATCGCCCATCGTCACCGCGTCGTCGAAGCTCACGTATTCGGACAGCCAGATGTTTGCCAGCGTCAGCGTCACGCCGGCCGCCGTGGCCTGTTGCTGCAGTTGTTGCGGCATCTGACCGTAGGTCGAGGTGTTGCTGACGCTCCAGCCGTGGACGAACACAAGCGTGGTCATGGCTCAGCCTCGCGAAGTGAGTCGGGCCATGATGCCGGATGAAGCCGCGCCGCGGCATAGACAAGATGGCCTTGGCCGGATGTCCGATGCGCAAAGCCGGCGCTGCGTCGCGTTACTGCACGGCGAGCCGGCTTCCAGTCGAACCATCGTCCACCCGTCCATGGCTCACGAGTTGCATCGGCTGGCCCCACGGCGTCACGAAATCGACGACAACCCGCTCGCTGTCCACGCCGTCGGCGAGCCGCACGGGCTGGCCGACGATGCTGACGCGATGGGCGCGCAGCCACATAGCCGCCGCGGTGGCGTTATCGGTGGTGAACACGACGGTGGGCTCAACCGCACGCGTGTTGTTCCGGTGGATCAGTTCGACGGTGGAACCATCACCGCAATCCAGCATCGCAGCGGATGAAGCGACGTTCGTCGCGCTCTGCGCGATCACGTCGCAGTTCATCACGTCGTGGAAAAAGCCGATCGCCTGCGGCAGATCCGGCACGTGCAGGGATATGTAGCCGCCCGACGCGGCGCGGCTCAGGTTCGGCAGTGCGGCAAGAGCGAAGAAAACGGCAAACAGCAGGGAGCGCAGCAGGTTGTTCACGACAGTGTCCAGTGGGATGTCCCCAAGTTGGTCATGACTTGTCGAATACCAAGGGCACCGACGCGACCACAGCGTTTCCCCGCACGAACGACTCCGCCCGGACACCCGGCTTTGTTACGCTGCAACCTTTCCGAGGATTGCCACTTTCATGTCGTTGATGCTGCTTCTCGCCCTGATTTGTGTGGCGGCTATCGCCGGCTGGAGGCGTCGTCGACGCCTCTCGCGCTGGCTCACGCTGCTGACGCTGGTGTTGTTTCTGGCGATCGCCTGCGGGCCGGTGCCGCGCCTGTTGCTGCACGATCTGCAGGATAGCTACGCCTCGATGCCTTCGGGCAAGTGGGCCGCGCGCAATGCGATCGTGGTGCTCGGTGTGGGCACCACGCGCGCATCACGCGAGGCGCCGCTGGAACCGCCGGTGTTCGCTTACGGGCGTCTTGCGCATGCAGCGATCCTGTATCGCGATTGCAAGGCGTCAGGCCAGCAATGCATGGTGCTGGTGACAGGCGGCGATCCGCAGAAACATGGTTCTGCAGAAGCGCAGGTCTATGCCGTGACACTGCGCAAGCTTGGCGTAGCCGACAACGACCTGCAGGTGGAACCGCGCAGCATGACGACATGGCAGAACGCGCAGTTCACGCGTCCGATGCTCCTCACCTATGCGCCGCAGCGCATGTTGCTGCTGACTTCGGGTTTCCACATGCGTCGCAGCCTGCTGTACTTCGCGCACTTCGGCATGAACGCCGAACCCGTGCGCGGTGACGAGATCAACGCCACCACGCCGAGCTGGCCCGATGCATGGAACATCGCCTTGTGCGATGTGGTGCTGCACGAATATGCCGGCATTGCGCGTTATCACATCTACAACGTGCTCGGCTGGAACGCGCCGCCGGTGCTGACTCCGGCAATTCCGGCGACGCGATAACCCAGACTCAGGCGGATTTGGCGAGCGACGCTATGTCGATCACGAAGCGATAGCGCACGTCGCTTTTCAGCATGCGTTCGTAGGCGTCGTTGATGTCCTGGATGTCGATCATCTCGATGTCCGCACTGATGCCGTGCTCGGCACAGAAGTCCAGCATCTCCTGCGTCTCGGCGATGCCGCCGATGCCGGAGCCGGCGATGGAATGCCGGCCTGAAATCACCGCGCCGGCACTCACTGGCGGATCGAGCGGCTGCAGTTGCCCGACCAGGCAATGCACGCCGTTGACGGCCAGCGTCGCTAGGTAGGGATTGAGGTCATGCGGATTCGGCACCGTGTCCAGAATGAATTCGAACTGGTTGGCCACCGCCTTCATCTGCGCCTCGTCAGTGGAAAGCACCACATGACCTGCGCCGAGCCGGCGTGCTTCCTCTTCCTTGCCCGCCGAACGCGTGAACAGCGTGACATCCGCGCCGAGCGCCTTGGCGAACTTCAATCCCATGTGTCCGAGACCGCCCAGGCCGATCACGGCGACCTTGCTGCCCTTGCCGATTTTCCAATGACGCAAAGGCGAGTACGTGGTGATGCCGGCGCAAAGCAGCGGCGCGGCTGATTTCGGATCGAGTCCGTCGGGAATGTTCACCACGAACTTGTCGGACACCACGATGCGCTCGGAATAGCCGCCGTAGGTCGGCAGGCCGTCGCGACGATCGATGCCGTTGTAGGTCCAGGTGGCGCCGCCCTCGAGGCAATATTGCTCCAGGCCTTGCGCGCACGAACTGCAGTGCTGGCACGAGTCGACCATGCAGCCGACGCCGACCATGTCGCCGACCTTGAACTTGCTCACGCCCGCGCCGACCGAGCTGACGCGACCGATGATCTCGTGACCGGGCACCATCGGGAATTGGCTGTTGCCCCATTCGTTGCGCGCCTGATGCAGATCGGAGTGGCAGACGCCGCAATAAAGGATGTCGACCACCACGTCGTCCGCGCGCGGATCGCGACGTTCGAAGGCATGCGGGGCCACCGGCGTGGTGGCGGATTGTGCAGCGTAACCACGGATATTCAGGGACATGGTTTTCTCCTTGGACGAACGACGATCGATGCGACGATTATGCGCAGCACGGCCAGTCAGCCGATAGCAGGATGCTGCGCAATCCTTGCCTGATCCTGCAAAGACCTCCGAAAGCCACTCGCGCTGCCGTGCAGGAACAGGCAATCTTCGGTTCTGCAGAAGTGAGTGCGAACGCCATGACATCGGAACCTTCCGTCACCGACTCCACCGACCGCATGCAACGCGATCGGGAGGAACTGGCAAGCCGCATTGATCGATCGACACCTTCCGACGGCATCCACGCCACTGCCTTGCCGGCGTTGCGCCTGTTCCGCGCCAGTGATCCGGGCGCGCAGGTTTGCGCCATGTACGAACCGGGCCTCGCATTGGTGGCGCAGGGCGCAAAGCAGGTTTTTCTGGCGGGCGAATCCTATCGTTATGACCAGGCCAACTATCTGGTTACCTCGATCGATCTGCCGGTGTCTTCGCAGGTGATCGGCGCCACGCCGGAGCAGCCGTATCTGTGCGCGATGTTGCGCTTCGACACGCGACGCATCGGTGAGCTGCTGGCGGAAACCGACATGCCTGAGCCGACGATGTCCGCTGGCCGCGGCCTGTCGGTGAGCCCGTTAAGCAGCGAGTTGCTGGATACCGTATTGCGTCTCGTGCGGCTGCTCGCCACGCCGCAGGATCTGCCGATTCTTGCGCCGCTGGTCGAGCGCGAATTGCTGTATCGATTGCTGCTCGGCGAGCAAGGCCCGCGCTTGCGCCACATCGCCACCAACGGCAGTCGCGGCCATCAGATTTCGCGCGCGATCGGATGGCTGAAGAATCACTACCATCAACCGCTGCGCATTGAGGAGCTGGCCGGCACGGTGAGCATGAGCGCGTCGTCGCTGCATCACCATTTTCGCGCGATCACCGCGATGAGTCCGCTGCAATACCAGAAACAGTTGCGCCTGCAGGAGGCGCGCCGACTGCTGCTGACCGAACGCTGCGATGTGGCATCGGCCGCGCATCGCGTGGGTTATGAAAGCCCGTCGCAATTCAGCCGCGAATACAGCCGGCAGTTCGGCGCGCCACCGCTGCGCGATGCGGAACGTTTGCGTGGCGGCACGCTTGCGCTGGTCGGATGACCGACGAGTGATTCACCCGCGTTCGCGCATCACCATCAGCCTGATGTCGGTCATGTCCTCGATCGCGTAACGCACGCCTTCGCGACCGAGCCCGGAAAGCTTGACCCCGCCGTAAGGCATGTTGTCCACGCGAAAACTCGGCACGTCGTTGACGACCACGCCGCCCGCTTCGAGCTCGTTCCACGCGCGCATCGCGTGATCGAGCCGATCGGTGAAGATGCCGGCCTGCAGGCCGTAATCGGAATCGTTGACCATCGCAATCGCCTCGCCGAAATTCCTGAAACGCGTGAGCAATGCGAACGGACCGAATGCTTCGAGCCGATTCGCCCTGGCATCGTTGGGAACGTTTTCCATCAGCGTCGCCTCGAGCATGTTGCCTTTGCGATTGCCGCCGCACAGCAGCTTGCCGCCGGCTTTGCGTGCCTCGCCGATCCAGCCATGCAAACGCTCGGCAGCGGCCTCGTCGATCATCGGGCCGACAAAGGTCTCCTTTTTCTTCGGGTCGCCGGCGATCAGCTTTTTCGTGGCGGCAACCAGACGTTTTTTCAGTGCGTCGTAGATGTCGTTGTGAGCAATGATGCGCTGCACGCCGATGCAGCTTTGACCGGACTGGTAGAACGCGCCGAAGATCAATCGCTCGACTACATAGTCGAGCTTCGCTCCCTGGTCGGCATCGACGATGCAGGCGGCGTTGCCGCCGAGTTCCAGCACGACTTTCTTGCGGCCGGCGCGTGCCTTCAAATCCCAGCCGATCTGCCCACCAGTGAACGACAGCAACTTGAAACGTTCGTCTTCCACCAACGGATTGGCGTGTTTGCCATCCAGCGTGAGTATCGAGAATGCGCCCTTGGGCAAATCGGTTTCAGCCAGCACCTGGCCGATGATCAACGCGCCGATCGGGGTTTTCTCGGAAGGTTTCAGCACGAACGGACAGCCCGCGGCAATCGCCGGCGCCACTTTGTGCGCGACCAGATTGAGCGGAAAATTGAATGGCGTGATGAACGACACCGGCCCGATCGGCACGCGCTGGGTAAAGCCGCGATAGCCGTCCAGACGGCTGGCCAGTTCCAGGTTCAGCGTTTCGCCGTTGGTGCGCACCGATTCCTCGGCGGCGATCTGGAACGTCTCGATCAATCGCGTCACTTCGCCGGCGGAATCCTTGATTGGCTTGCCCGCTTCGATGCATAGCGCCTCGGCCAGTTCATCTCGGCGATCGGCGAATCGTTTCGCGCAATGTTGCAATACGTCGCGTCGCGCCCACGGTTTGAATTCGCGCATCGGCGTGCCGGCCTTCACCGCTGCGACGATGGCTTTCTCGACTGCCTTCGCATCCGGCACGGCCACACGCGTGGCAACCTTGCCGCTGTATTTGTCCAGCACGTCGAGCATCGTCTTCGATGTCTGCGGCTGGTTGGCAAGATAATACGGGTAGGTTTTTTCAAGCATGGCGGCGGCCGTGGCGACGAGTTGCCGAAAGCATAAGCGCGTCGACCGTTCAACATTCGTGAGTTGGTCCTGTCCTCGTCGTGATCGACCGTGGTGGCCTGCCACAGCAGCGTACACTGGCCCCACTTCCATCCGGCGCCGTTGAACATCATGCCCATCTATCCGTTCGTGATCGTCGTTCTGATCCTGCTGTTTTCAGGCCTGCGTGTGCTGCAGCAATTTCAGCGCGGCCTTGTGTTCCGGCTCGGACGTTACAGCGGCACGCGTGGTCCCGGCCTGACCTGGATCATCCCGGTGATCGAGCGCATGCAGGTCGTCGATGTGCGCGTGATGACTCAGGACATCGAACCGCAGGAAACCATGACCAACGACAACGTGCCGGTGAAGGTGCGCGCGGTGGTCTGGTACAAGGTCATCAATCCCGAACGCGCCATCGTCGAGGTGGCGAATTTCGAGGACGCCGTACGACAGACGGCACTCACCAGCCTGCGCAGCGTGATGGGCCAGCACTCGCTCGACGAGTTGCTGAAGGAGCAGGAAAAACTGTCCAGCATGCTCGGCGAAATCATCGACAAGGTGACCGAGCCGTGGGGCGTGGAAGTGGATCGCGTGCAGATCAAGGACGTGGAAATTCCGCAATCCATGCAACGCGCCATGGCGCAGGAAGCCGAAGCGCATCGCGAGAAACGCGCACGCATCATCAAGGCCGAAGCCGAGCACGACGCAGCGCTCAAACTCACCGAGGCCGCTGCCAAAATGGCACACATGCCGATGGCGATGGAACTGCGACGCATGCAGATGCTGACCGAGGTCGGCGCGGAGCAGAACACGATGACCATCGTGATGATGCCGTCCGAATTCGTCAGCGCCGCCGGTGCGCTGGTTCGCCTGGCGGATAACGCCAGCAGCAGCTGACGTTCTCGATCGCACGCAACCAGCGAACTCCATTGGCCCAATGAATACACGCAGGGCGAGCTGAAAAATGCGAACTAGTGGTCGGTGACGCGCAACCGCAGCTGCCCGTCAGCAAGGCGCGCTGTAACGGCGTCGCCTTCGACAACGGATGATGCGGCGCGCACCACGCGGCCCGCATCATCGAAAACAATCGCGTATCCACGGTCCAGCGTCGCCAGCGGACTCACCGTATGAAGCGCGCGGGCAACGTGTTGAAGTTGCGTCTTGCGACGTTCGAGCGCGTGCAGCATCACTCGGCGCAGGCGCAGATCCTGTTCGGCGAGGCGTCGTTCCAGCAGCGGAAGACGTGCGCGAGGGTGTTGGGAGAGCAGTCGCGCATGCAGGCGTTCTAGCCGTGATTGTCGAAGCTGCTGCTGTTCGCGCAGCACAGTCGCAAGGCGTCGCTGCAAATTGATCAGTCGTTCGCGATCGCGGGCCAGGCGAGCCTGCGGTCGCTGCGCTTGCAGGCGGACCAGCAGATGATCAACGCGCTGCGCGTGCGACTGCAAACGCCGTTGCTGCCATGTGAGCAGTCGCTGCCGAAGTTGTCTCAGATGGCGGTCGACCACTCCTGCATCGGGAACGAGAAGCTCGGCTGCAGCTGAGGGCGTGGGTGCGCGCAGATCGGCGACAAAGTCCGCAATGCTGAAATCTATTTCGTGTCCGACGGCCGAAATCACCGGCACGGCACTGGCGTGAATGGCACGCGCGACCGCCTCGTCGTTGAAGGCCCAGAGATCTTCCAGCGAACCGCCGCCACGGGTCAGCAGCAGCACGCCGTAACGACCGCTTGCAGAAGCCTTGCGCAGCATGGAGACGATCGCCGGCGGCGCCTCGCGACCCTGCACCGGCACCGGCAGCACATCGACTTCGACAAGCGGCCAGCGTCTCGAAAGCACGCTCAACACATCGCGCACAGCCGCGCCGGTGGCCGAGGTGATCACGCCGATGCGGTGCACGTGCAGCGGCAAGGGGCGCTTGCGCAACTGCGCGAACAGGCCTTCGGCATCGAGCCGCGTCTTGAGTTGTTCGAATTCGCGCTGCAGGGCGCCTTCGCCGGCCGGCTCCATCGACTCGGCCACCAGCTGGAATTCGCCGCGTGGTTCGTACAGGCCGACGCGCGCGCGCACCAGTACCTGCATGCCGTCGACCGGACGAAAGCGCAGCGTTCCCGCTCGGGGTTTGAACATCGCGCAACGAACCTGCGCGCCGCTGTCCTTCAGAGTGAAGTACAGATGTCCCGACGCCGGCCGAGCCACGTTCGACAGCTCGCCTTCGATCCACACTTGCGCCAGTGCATCTTCCAGCAGACCGCGAACCAGTCGGTTCAACGTGCTCGGAGTGAGGATGTGCCGGGGCGGTGCTCCGGTGCCATCGGAGAGAGAGTCAGGGCTGCGCATGGGCCGTGAAGGCTAACATGATGTATCTCCTGCAAACCATTGAGAAACAAGCCGTGCAGCATCGACGACGCATGTAGCTCAGTCGTCATCGGGCTCGGTGTCAGCCTGTCGATGTCGCTGGCGCAACCGCCAGCCACGGATGCCGAGGTTAAGCGAAAACCACGCGGCAATCAGCGCGAACGGCCAGCCGATCCACGCCGGCCAAAGCACCGCGATCACCGCCAGCAGCGCCAGCACGACGGTGCCGACCAGCAGCGGTACGCTGGAGGTATTTTCGAGCACGCGATGGTTGGACAACGCTGCACTCACACTGTTCGCAATGCGCAACGCACTCGCTGCCGCGCGACTCGAACTGCCGCTGCCTCCACGCGCGCGACGCGGCCGTGCGTGACTGCTCTGCACGCTTTCGCCGCGACGGCGCTGGCGCGGAGCCAGCACGATTTCGGTGGCGTTCTGCAAATCCTTCTCGTATTGCGCGGCGAGTTGGCCGGCGAATCCTGCGTCCTCGACCGCCACATCGATCTCTCGATTGCCGAGCCAGCTGGCGATGTTGAGATTCGACGAGCCCACGCGCGCCCACTGGGCGTCGGCGACGGCGGTTTTTGCGTGCAGCATCGAGCCGTTCCACTCGAACACGCGAATGCCGGCTTTCAATAGCGGGCGATAGCCAGAGCGCGACATCGCGGCGACGGCTGGAATATCGCTGCTGCCGGGCACCAGCAGGCGCACGTCCACGCCATCGAGCGATGCCGCTACCAGCGCCTGTACGTAGGGAGCCACGCCGACGAAATATGCGTCGGTGAGCCACAGCGTTTCGCGCGCCATCGACGCGATCAGCTGATCAAGTCGGTACATGCCGGCGGTGGATGGCTGCGTCGCGATCACCCGTAGCGATACCGAACCGGCAGGCTCGACGCTGGCTGGCGCGGGAGTAAGCGCGGGCAGGTCAGCACCGATACCGCTCCAGCTCTGGGCGAAAGCGGTTTCCAGTTCGATGACCGCCGGGCCGCGCAACGCCACGCCGGTGTCGCGCCAGGGCGCAATGTCACGCGTGCTGTCACCTAGCCATTTTTCGCTGATGCAAACGCCGGACAGAAAGCCGTGTACGCCGTCGACCACCAGCAGTTTCCGGTGATCGCGACTGATCCAGCCGAACGGTGCACCAAGTTGCGGCGGATTGAAGATGCGAACGTCGCCGCCGGCCGCGCGCAGCGGTGCCCAGAATGCGTTGCGCGACTGCCCCAGGCAGCCGGCCCAGTCCGCCACGACCGCGACCATCACGCCAGCTTGCGCGCGTTCGATCAGCGCATCGCGGAACAGCTGTCCGATCGCGTCGTCGCGCACGATGTAGTTTTCCAGCAGCACGCGATGCCGAGCGCCTCGGATGGCCGCGAGCCATGCGTCGTAATTGGCTTGCGCGTCGATCAGCAACTCGATGGCGTTGCCTTCGATGAGCGGCGCGCCGGCCGCGCGGCTCAGTGCCTGTTGCGCGAGCAGTCGGCTGGTGGTCGGGGGCAGCGAGGGTTTCGTCGACATGCCGCGAGTGTAGGCCATGCCTCGTGGAGGCATCGTCGTTGGCACGCATCTGGCATGATTTTACCGATGCCAACCAAGCGCCACTACAACGACGTCGACGATTGCGCGCAGCACATTGCCGAATGGCTGGGTGCGGACCTTCGCGTGGCCGCGCCGCTGGGTCTGGGCAAGCCGCATGGATTGCTCAATGCGCTTTATCGACTGACGCAGAAGGACACTCGGCGCTCGATGCGACTTTACACGGCGCTTTCATTGACCCGACCGAAACCGAAACCCGGGCTGGAAGCGCGGTTTCTCGATCCGTTCCTCGAACGCCATTTCGGCGCCGATCAGGTCGATCCGCAATACGCGGTGGATCAGGCGCGCGACGCGCTGCCGTCCAACGTCGAGGTGCACGAGTTCTACCTGCAATCCGGTGCGTTGCTCCATTCGGGTAGCGCGCAACGTAATTACATCAGCCAGAACTACACGCATGTGGCGCGCGATCTGACGCTGCAGGACGTGAACCTGCTGGTTCAACTGGTCGCGCGACGCGAAGGGCCTGATGGCGTCTGCTACAGCCTGTCGAGCAACCCAGACCTCACGCTCGATTTCCTCAAGCGGATGGAAGCTGCCGGCAAGCCGCGGCCGCTTTGCGTGGCTGTAGTGCATCCCGATCTGCCGTTCATCGGCGGCGACGCGGAAGTGGCAGAGGACTATTTCGATCTCGAACTGATTCCCGCGACATCACCGCAGTTATTCGCGCTGCCGCGCCTGCCGGTCGACCTCGCAGAATACGCACTAGGCCTGCACGCCAGCGCACTGGTGAAAGATGGCGGCTGTCTGCAAATCGGCATCGGCGCGCTGTCCGATGCGCTGGTGAAAGCGCTGCTGCTGCGCCAGCAGGACAACACCATCTGGCGACGTGCGCTGGTTGCGCTGGACGTCGATGGCAGCACGCATGCCCTGGCCAGTTGGGTCGGCGGGCTGACGCCGTTTGAAACCGGCCTGTATGGCGCGAGCGAAATGGTTATGGATGGCTTCATGCACTTGCAGCGCGGCGGCATTCTCAAGCGCCGCAGCTGGGATAACCTCGCGCTTGAGCGTGCATCGGCCGCTGGCCGTCTGAACGCTGAGACGCCGGGCGGCCACTACCTGCGCGGTGCATTCTTCCTCGGCACGCGCGAACTCTATGACTGGCTCGGCAGCACGGAGAAAGCCGATCCCGATGCCATCGACATGTGCGCGGTATCCAACGTCAACCAGTTGTACGGCGACCATCAGGCGCTGGCCATGTTGCAGCGGCGTGGTGCGCGATTCTTCAACACCTGCATGATGGCGACACTGCTCGGCGCGGCCACCTCCGATACGCTTGAAGGCGGCGAAGTGGTCAGCGGCGTCGGTGGCCAGTACAACTTCGTGACGATGGCGCACGAGCTGGTCGATGGCCGCTCGGCCTTGCTGCTGCGCGCGACGCGCAAGGTCAACGGTGGCATCGAAAGCAACATTCGCTGGAGTTACGGCGAGACGACGATTCCGCGTCATCTGCGCGATCTCTATATCACGGAATACGGCGTGGCCGATTTGCGCGGCAAGAGCGACGGCGAGTGCATCGAAGCGATGTTGTCGATCAGCGATGCGCGCTTCCTCGACGCGTTATGCGCAGAGGCCAAGTCGCACGGAAAACTGGCCACGGATTTCGTGATTCCCGATGCATGGCGCAAACACCGCCCGCGTTACCTGCGCGAATCGCTGTTGCCGTTGCAGCAACGCGGGCTGTTGCCGACATTTCCATTCGGCAGCGATTTCAACGCGGTGGAGCAACGACTGTTGCCTGCGCTGAGCTGGCTGAAAAGTTCGGGCAGCCACTGGCGCGGCAAACTGCGGCTGCTGCGCGCTGCGCTGTCGCCAGGTCCGGAAGCGGCGGACGAGAGCGAGGCGCTGCGGCGCATGGGCCTCCATGCGCCGGCAACTCTGACCGATCGCGTGCAGCGACGATTGCTGCAGGCCGCGTTGCGCCGCTGAGGTGTCATCCACGTTCGGTTATTCTTGGCGCTTCGCCGCCGTACTTCTGGCGGCCATGTCATGTGGTCGGTTACCGAATGAACGAAACATCCTTCCAGTCTCCGAGCGCGGCCGAGCCGATGGGTCGACGTCCCAGCGTGGCGGTGCAGATCGGCAAGGTACGCGTTGGGGGCGGCGCGCCGATCGTGGTGCAGTCGATGACCAACACTGATACCGAGGATCCGGCCAGCACGGCGAAACAGATTGCCGAACTCGCACGCGCAGGTTCCGAACTCGTACGCATCACGGTGAACACGCCGGCAGCGGCCGCGGCCGTCCCGCGCATCGCCGAGCGGCTGGCGATGATGGGCGTGGATGTGCCGATCATCGGCGACTTCCACTACAACGGGCATCAGTTGCTGGAGAACGAACCGGCCTGCGCCGAAGCGCTGGCGAAATACCGCATCAATCCCGGCAACGTCGGCTTCGGCAAGAAGAGAGACAGCCAGTTCGGCGCGATCATCGAAAAGGCGATCCAGTACAGCAAGCCCGTGCGCATCGGCGCCAACTGGGGCTCGCTGGATCAGAGCATGGTTGCCGCATTGATGGACCAGAACGCACAGCGCGACCGGCCGTGGGATGCATCGCACGTCGCGCGCGAAGCGCTGCTTCGTTCGGCGCTGGATTCCGCCGCGAAAGCCGAGGAGATCGGCCTGCCGCGCGACCGCATCATCCTGTCGTGCAAGGTATCCGGCGTGCAGGAGTTGATCGCGGTGTATCGCGACCTTGCGGCGCGTTGCGATTACGCATTGCACCTGGGCCTTACCGAAGCTGGCATGGGTTCGAAGGGCATCACCGCATCGAGTGCCGCGCTGGCCGTGCTGCTGCAGGAAGGCATTGGCGACACCATCCGTATTTCGCTCACGCCCGAGCCGGGCGCATCGCGTACCGGCGAAGTGATCGTGGCGCAAGAGCTGTTGCAGACGATGGGTCTGCGGTCGTTCACACCGCTGGTGACGGCATGCCCGGGATGCGGCCGCACCACCAGCGAGTTTTTCCAGGAACTGGCGAAAACCGTGCAGGAACACGTGCGTGAGCAGATGCCGGTTTGGCGCATCAAATACGACGGCGTGGAAAACCTCACGCTTGCCGTGATGGGCTGCATCGTCAACGGTCCGGGCGAATCCAAGCACGCCAACATCGGCATTTCGTTGCCGGGCAACGGCGAAGCGCCGGCGGCGCCGGTGTTCATCGACGGCGAGAAAGCGATGACTTTGCGCGGCGACAACATCGCGCGCGAATTCGTCGGCATCCTCGATGATTACGTGGCGCGCAAATACGTGGCGCGCACGAATTAGTTTTTCGGCTCGATTAAAACGCGCGCGCCGATGTCGGACCAGCTGCCCACGACGCCAGGAAGGTTCACGAGAGCGGAAATTTCCTGCATGAATTCGCTGCGCGGGATTTCGAGCGCGCCAAGGCCGAGCGTATGCGCATTGGCGACTTGCGCATCGATCGACGGGAAACCCAGTTCGCGCAGCAGATGCGCAAGGCTGACCAGCGCGAGTTTCGAACCGCCGTTCTGCGCGCTGAACATCGATTCGCCGCAGAACAATCGGCCGATGGCGACGCCATAAACGCCGCCGGCGAGTTCTTCGTCGTCCCACACTTCCACGCTGTGTGCGTAGCCTTCGCGATGCAGAGTGATATACGCGTCGATCATCGTCGCCACGATCCACGTGCACGATTCGTTGGCGCGCGGCGAAGCGCAGGCGCGAATGACTTTCTCGAATGCGCGATCGACCGTCACGCGCCACGACTTGCCCGCGAGCTGCCGGCGCAAGCTGCGATTGATCCTCAACGCATCGGTTCGAAACACGCAACGCGGATCGGGCGACCACCAGAGAATCGGCTCGCCTTCACCGAACCATGGAAAGATGCCACGCGAATACGCGGCGATCAGTCGCTGCGTGGTCAGATCTCCACCGAACGCGAGCAGACCATTCGGTTCTTTCAAGGCAAAACGTGGATCGGGAAATCGATCAGGCATCGCCGCATCAAGTTGCGGCAACTCGATCATGGTTCGCTGATGTTTGCGTACGGGCTGCGTTCCTGCAGTTCACTCATATAGACGTCCATCGATTCCGACTCACGCACGAGAGCAGACGCCACGGCTTTTCGAAAATCCGGATGGACCAGATAGTGCCGCGAATGCGTACGCGCCGGAAGAAAACCTCGCGCCATCTTGTGTTCGCCTTGCGCGCCGGGTTCAAAGCGTTCGAGCTGGTGGGCGATGGCGTGTTCGATGCCCTGGTAGTAGCAGAGTTCGAAATGCAGTCCCGGTACGTCGACGACGGCGCCCCAGTAACGGCCATACAGCACATTGTCGCTGCGCACGAAAAGCGCCATCGCGACAATGTTTTTTTCGTCGCGCGCCATGGCGATTTGCGTGGTCTGGCCCAGTTCGCCGAGGTGGCTGAAAAACGCAGCGGTTAATGCGGCGTGGTTGCCCTTGGCGTCGAAAGTGGTCTCGTAGAGCGCGTGCACGCGACGCCATTCTTCCAGGCTTAACGTGTCGCCGCTGCGCCATTCGATGGTCAGCCCGTTCGCGTGTGCCTGTTTGCGTTCGCGCTGGATGTTCTTGCGCTTCTTGTGGTTCAGCGCGGCGAGGAACTGCGGAAAGTGTTTGTAGCCGTGGTTGTGCCAGTGGAACTGGATGTCCGAACGAGCGAGCCAATCCTCGTCGAACGCTTCGAGCTCGGTGGGCTGCAGGAAATTGGCGTGCACGGAAGACAGGCCCATGCGTTCGGCTTCCTCGCGCATCGCTTCGACGAGTGCGCGCTGAAGCATCGGGGCCTGCATGCCGTTGCCGGCGAGCAGCCTGGGCCCGGGCACGGGCGAGTAGGGCACGGCGTTGAGCAGCTTCGGGTAGTACTCGCCGCCAGCGCGTTCCCAGGCGCTGGCCCAACTCCAGTCGAATACGAATTCGCCGTGCGAGTTGCCCTTCAGATACAACGGCGCCGCAGCGATCAGCTCTTCGTTTTCGTACAAGCCCAGATGATGCGCCTGCCAGCCCCAGTCGGGCCGGACGCAACCGCGGTGCTCCAGCGCGGCGAGAAATGCGTGCGACACAAACGGATTGGCGTCGACGCGCAGCGCGTCCCAGGCGTGCGCCGGAATCTGATCGATCGTGGTGTGGAAGCGAGCGGTGATCACATTACAGAGCCGTCATTCCGGCGCAGGCCGGAATCCAGTGGCGATTGTGTCCGATTGTCGGTTTCGGTTCGAACGTCAATCGCATCAGGACAGAGTCGATCCTTGCCAGCTGGATTCCGGCCTGCGCCGGAATGACGATTGGCAGCAGAGACTTCAGCTTGATCAGCCCTGCTGATCAAGCCAGCGTTCGGCGTCGAGCGCGGCCATGCAACCGAAACCGGCAGAGGTGACTGCCTGTCGATACACGTGATCGGCCACATCACCAGCGGCGAACACGCCAGGCACCGAGGTCATCGTCGCCATGCCGGCAAGGCCGCTGCGAATCTGAATGTAGCCGTCGTGCATGTCGAGCTGGTCTTCGAAGATGCCGGTGTTGGGCGTGTGGCCGATGGCGACAAAAAAGCCGGTGGCTTCGATGTCGCGCGTGACGCCGGAGTTGACGTCTTTCACGCGCACGCCGGTAACGCCGGTGTCGTCGCCGAGTACTTCGTCGATGCTGTGGTTCCACACCAGTTCGATCTTGCCGTGGGCTTCTTTCTCGAACAACTGGTCCTGCATGATTTTTTCCGCGCGCAACTTGTCGCGGCGGTGCACGAGGTAAACCTTGCGTGCAATGTTGGACAGGTACAGCGCTTCCTCGACCGCGGTGTTGCCGCCGCCAATGACCACCACATCCTGATCACGGAAGAAGAAGCCGTCGCAGGTTGCGCAGGCGGACACACCTTTGCCCTTGTATTTCTCTTCGCTTGCAATGCCCAGGTACTTGGCGGTGGCGCCGGTGGCGATGATCAGCGCGTCGGCCGTGTATTCGCCCGAATCGCCTTTCATCCGGAAAGGGCGCTGCTTCAGGTCCACCGAATGGATGTGGTCGAAAATCATTTCCGTGTGGAAGCGCTCGGCATGCTCGGCCATGCGTTGCATCAGCGCCGGCCCCTGCAATCCCTCGACATCGCCGGGCCAATTGTCCACTTCGGTGGTGGTCATGAGCTGTCCGCCCTGCTGCAGGCCGGTGATCATGGTCGGCTTCAGGTTGGCGCGCGCGGCGTAGACCGCTGCGGTGTAGCCGGCGGGACCCGAGCCGAGGATCAGCAGGCGGCTGTGTTTGGGGGTGCTCATGAGTTGTTATAATCCTTGGGTTTACCGATGGCCTGAAACTCTATTCGATGCAGCTGCCGCTACGGTTTCTCCACGCAGGGAGTCAATCGGTGCCGGCGGGCTGCATGATCCCGCAAGGATGGGGAATCCACCCGGCTGATTCAAGGTAGGCGGCCAATTCAACGACACCATTGCGGCTGTTGCGCGATGGATTCACCACGTGCTCCCACAGGATTCTTTCTCCATGCGTATCGGTATCCCCTCCGAAACCAAGACCCTCGAAGGTCGTGTTGCCCTCGTTCCCGCAGCCGCTGCCGACCTGGTGCGTCGCGGCCACGAAGTATTCATCCAGGCCGGCGCTGGCCTCAAAAGCGGTTTCAGCGACGACGCTTACGTGAAGCAGGGCATCCAGATCGTGCCCGACGCGGCTGCGCTGTACGAAGCGGGCGAATTGATCGTCAAGGTGAAGGAGCCGGTCGCGGGCGACCTCGCGCTGTTGAAGAAGCATCACCTGTTGTTCTGTTATCTGCATCTGGCTGCCGAGCCGGCGCTGACAAAGAGCCTGCTGGACATCGGCCTGACCGGCGTGGCGTTTGAGTCGGTGGAAGAAAATGGTGGCTTGCCGCTGTTGCTGCCGATGTCGGTGATCGCAGGGCGCATTGCCACGCAGATCGGAACCACGCTGCTGCATCGTCCGCAGGGCGGCAAGGGCAAACTGCTGGGCGGCATGGCTTCCACGCCGCGCGGCAAAGTGGTGGTGCTGGGCGCCGGCGCTGCCGGTGGCAATGCTGCTGCGCTCGCCGCCGCTGCCGGTGCCAACGTGGTGGTGTTCGACAAGCGCCAGGATCGTCTCGCCGAGATGATGGCGATGGGCCCGAACGTCACTGCGCTGTATGCGTATGAATCGTCCGTCGCCGAAGAAGTGCGCGATGCCGACATAGTGGTCGGCGCCGTGTTGATTCCGAGCGCCAAGGCGCCGCGCGTGGTCACCGAGGCGATGGTGAAGACGATGGAGCCAGGCAGCGTGATGGTGGATATCTCGATCGACCAGGGTGGCTGCTTCGAAACATCGAAACCGACCACTTGGAAGGAGCCGACGTACGACGTGCACGGCGTGACGCATTTCTGCGTCACCAACATGCCGGGCGCGGTGCCACAGACATCGTCTGTGGCGATTTCCGCCGCAATCCTGCCTTACGTGCAGCGTCTTGCGGGCGGCAACGAATGGCGTGAATTCGAGCCGCTGCGCGTTGGTGTCAACATCGATGGCGGCAAACTGGTGCATCCGGCATTGCAGGGTATGCTCTGATCCGTCCAGAAAAAAACAGGCAGGTTTCCAAGGTGGCGCGCAGCACGAACGTCAGGCAGAAACCGAAGGAAGGGCTCAGCGAAGAGCTGAAGCGCCGGCTGCGTGAAGCCGGCGCATTGCTGCTGTTGCCACTGGGCCTGTACCTGCTGGTTTGCCTGCTCAGCTACAACGCTCATGATCCGAGCTGGACGAACGCCAGCCAGATCAACCTGGCGCAGAACTTCGGCGGCACGGTCGGCGCGCATATCGCCGACCTGCTGCGCTGGATTTTCGGACTCGTCGCCTACTGTTTTCCGCTGCTGCTTTTGCTGCTCGGCGTGCAGGTGCTGCGTCAACGCGGTGAACGCGTGGCACACGCGTGGGAACCATCGCTGCGCCTGATCGGTTTCGTGTTTTTCTTCATCACCGGCCCGGCACTGCTGTATCTCAACTTCCAATATCAACCGGTGCTGCCGCAAGGCGTCGGCGGCATCATTGGCGTGTGGGTCGGCGAGGCGTTGCGGCATGCATTCGGCGATGAAGGCGCGCCGTTGTTGTTGCTGGCTCTTTTCCTCATTGCGGTGACGCTGGCTACCGGCCTGTCGTGGTTCAAGGTGGCGGACTGGACCGGGCAGACGCTGCTTCGATTGATTGCCTGGGCGCGCGGCAAGATGCGCGAAGCGCCGCAGGCGATGGCAGCGCGGCAGGCGCGTACCGAGCGCGAAGTGGTCAAGAAAGCCGACGCCGTGAAACAGGCGAAGCGCGAACCGGTTCGCATCGAGCCGGCGCCAGCGCCGGTGCAGAAGAGCGAACGCGCGAAGCTCGAGACACAGATCCCGTTGTTCGTCGGCGCGTCCACGCCAGGCGAATTGCCGCCGTTGTCGCTGCTGGACGAAGCGCCGCCGCAAGGGCCGGGTTATTCGGAGGAGACGCTCGAAGTCCTCTCGCGCCAAGTTGAATTCAAGCTCAAGGATTTCAAGATCGACGCCAAGGTGGTCGGCGCGTATCCGGGCCCGGTCATCACGCGTTTCGAGATGGAGCCGGCAGCGGGCGTGCGTGGTTCGCAGGTGTCCAGCCTGGACAAGGACATCGCGCGCGGCCTGTCGGTGGTCAGCGTGCGCGTGGTGGATGTAATCCCCGGCAAAAATGTGATCGGCCTGGAAATCCCCAACACGCACAAGCAGATCGTCTATCTCTCCGAGATCCTGCGCTCGGACAAGTACGACCAGCTGAAGTCGCCATTGGCGCTGGCGCTGGGCAAGGACATCGGCGGCAAGCCGGTGGTGGTCGACCTGGCCAAGATGCCGCATCTGCTCGTCGCCGGCACGACCGGTTCGGGCAAATCCGTCGCGGTAAACGCGATGGTGCTGAGCCTGTTGTACAAGGCCAGCGCGAAAGACGTGCGCATGATCATGATCGACCCGAAGATGCTGGAACTCTCGGTGTACGAGGGCATCCCGCATCTGCTGGCGCCGGTCGTCACCGACATGAAGGAAGCGGCGAACGCGTTGCGCTGGTGCGTCGCCGAAATGGAGCGCCGCTACAAACTGATGGCGGCCGTCGGCGTGCGCAACCTCGGCGGTTTCAACAAGAAAGTGAAGGATGCGGAAAACGCCGGGCAACCGCTGCTCGATCCGCTGTTCCGTCCGAATCCGGACATGCCGAATCTCGCCGCCGAACCGCTGGAACCGCTGCCGTATATCGTCATCATCATCGACGAGTTCGCCGACATGATGATGATCGTCGGCAAGAAAGTGGAGGAGTTGATCGCACGACTTGCGCAAAAGGCGCGTGCGGCCGGCGTGCATCTGATCCTGGCCACACAGCGGCCGTCGGTGGACGTGATCACCGGTTTGATCAAGGCCAACATTCCAACGCGCATCGCGTTCCAGGTGTCGAGCAAGATCGACTCGCGCACGATCCTCGACCAGTCCGGCGCGGAGGCATTGCTCGGTCACGGCGACATGTTGTACCTGCCGCCGGGCACCGCCACGCCCGAGCGCGTGCACGGCGCATTCGTCGACGATCACGAAGTGCATCACGTTGTCGCGTGGCTGAAATCGCAGGGCGCACCGCAATACATTGCAGGTGTGCTGGAAGAAGCACAGCCCACCAGCGACGGCAAATACATCAACGACTCCGGCCTGCCGCAGGATGGCGAGGACGGCGGCGGCGATGCCGATACGCAGCTGTACGACAAGGCGGTCGCCATCGTCACGCAAACGCGTCGCGCGTCGATCTCCGGCGTGCAGCGCCATTTGCGCATCGGCTACAACCGCGCCGCGCGACTGGTCGAACAGATGGAGCAGGACGGCGTCGTCAGCGCGCCACAGCACAACGGCAATCGCGAAGTGCTGGCGCCACCGCCGCCAAGGAACTGAGCCTGTCGTATTTGTAGGAGCGCACCGTTAAGCCTGCACGACCCACACTTCACTGCATCGCCATGTCTCGGGGAATCCGATGAAACGTTTCTTGTTTGTTCTCGCCAGCCTGATGCTGTCGTGTTCGCTGAATGCCATGGCTGCCGGTCCCGCGCGCGCAAAGCTCGATGCTTTTGCGACGAACCTGCACTCGCTGACCGGGCACTTCAGCCAGTCGCTCGCCGACGTTAACGGTCACACCAGCCAGACCAGTTCCGGCACGCTCGCGCTGGAAGCACCTCGGCAATTTCGATGGGATACCGCGACTCCGTACAAGCAGACCATCGTGGCCGACGGCAGCCGCGTGTGGACCTACGATCCCGAGCTCGAGCAAGTCACGGTGCGCGTGCAAAGCACCGAGGAAACGCACAGCCCGCTGACCGTGCTGACCGACGTCAAACAGCTCGATCGGAACTTCAAGGTGAGCGAGCAGGGCGAACGCGACGGACTCGTGTGGTTGCGCCTGACGTCCACCGACAAGGATCCGCAGTTCGATCACGCCGATCTCGGATTCGACGCGAACGGCCTGGCCCGCATGACGTTTCGCGATCAACTGGGGTCGATCACCGACATCCGTTTCTCGGCGTGGCAACGCAACGTTGCGCTACCCGCAGGCACCTTCGATTTCGTGCCGCCCAAAGGTGCCGACGTGATCGGCGATGTACCGGTGATCACCACGCAGCCGTTGAAAGACTGACCACGCAATGCCCGTCCTGCGCCAGCTACCCGTATGGGCCTGGATCGGCGGCGGCATACTGGCGTTCATTGCAGGACTCATCAATGCCGCGGGTTACATGGGCTTTCGGCATCAGTCGATCACCAACCTGACCGGCTCCACCAGTCTGCTGGGCGTGGCGCTGGGTACTGCCGACCACAACGAGGCCTGGCATTGGGCATTTTCGATCGGCGCATTCGTGCTTGGCGCGATTTTCAGTGGACTGATCGTGCAGCAGCGTACGTTGAAGCTCGGCCGTCGCTACGGCGCGGCGCTGGTGCTCGAATCGCTGTTGCTGTTCGGCGCAGTGCCGCTGCTCGATGCGGGAAATTCGACGGGTTTGTATCTCGCTTCGATGGCGGCGGGTTTGCAAAACGGCATGGCCAGCACCTATAGCGGCATGGTCTTTCGAACCACGCACGTCTCGGGCATGTTCACCGACCTGGGTATCTATATCGGCCAGCGCCTGCGCGGCCTGCAGGTGGATACGCTGCGTATCCGCGTCTGCGTGCTGGTGATCGGCACATTTTTGCTTGGCAGTGTCACCGGTGCATGGCTGTTCCGATTGCTGCAGGAACGCAGCTTGCTGATACCGGCAGCGCTGACCGGACTGTGCGGCGCGGGCTATGGCCTTTATTGCCAGTACCAACGAAAGACTGATACGGGCATCGGCACGACCTGACTCGCGCAGCGTGCCGTGCATGATTTTGCGAAGCGAACGGTCCATGCCAAACTCATTGGCGAGCTTGCACCGACTGTGTGGTTGGCAAGCGTAGCCAGGGAGAGCACATGTACATCGTCTGGGCGCTGGTGGGGCTGGCGCTGTTTTCCATTTTCGGAGGGACCGACCGCTATCTGTTTGGCGCGGCGGTGGGATTGGTGCTGGGCTTGCTGTGGGCGAGACAGTCGAGGCTGCGGCGTGAGCTCGCAAAACTTCGGGAGCAGCTCGATTCGTTGAGCAAACCGGCAAGCACAACAAAGCGAGAATCCAGCGCCGCGAACGCGGCTTCGTGGGGGCCGCTGACAATTTCATCCACTTCCGCATCCAACGACGAAGCGGCGCGCGTGAAGGCTGTCGTCGATTCCGACATGCCACCGTCGACAGCGACTGCACCGTCCGCACCGCCGCGTCCGGCTGTTTCAGCGCCGGTGATTGCCGCTGCGGCACCGCCGCGCGGGCCGGGTTTTGCGGAGTTGGCGATCGTGCGGATCAAGCGCTGGTTCACGGAAGGCAACGTGCCGGTGAAGATCGGCATGCTGGTGTTGTTTTTCGGCGTGGCGGCGTTGTTGAAGTACGCGTCGGATACCGGCCTGCTCACGTTGCCGATCGGGTTGCGCGTGGCGCTGGTCGCACTGGCTGCCATCGCCGCGTTGGCGTTCGGTTGGCGGCAACGCGATGCGCGGCGCGTGTTCGGGTTGTCGCTGCAGGGCGGTGCGATCGGCGTACTGCTGATCACCGTATTCGCAGCATTCCGCCTGTATCACCTGTTGCCGGCGACGGCAGCGTTCGCAATGCTGGTAATACTCGTCGCGGGTATCGGCATCCTGGCGGTGTTGCAGGATGCATTGGCGCTGGCGGTGCTCGGGTTGCTCGCGGGGTTTCTCGCGCCGATCCTGGTGTCGACGGGGCAGGGCAGCCATGTCGCGTTGTTCACCTATTACGCCGTACTCAATGTGGCGATTCTCGGCATCGCGTGGAAGCGTTCGTGGCGGGTGCTGAATCTGCTCGGTTTCGTTGCGACGTTTGGCATCGGCACCGCATGGGGCGTGTTGAAGTACCGGCCCGAATTATTCGCGAGCACCGAACCGTTCCTGATCCTCAATTTCCTGTTCTATCTCGCCATTCCGCTGTTGTATTTGTTGCGCGCGCCACTGGATCGCCGGCGGGTGATCGATGGCTGCCTGCTTTTCGGCAATCCGCTGGTGAGCCTGCTGTTGCAGGCAGCGCTGCTGCACTGGCGTGGGCGTCCGCTTGCCATGTCGGCGCTGGCGGTCGCGGCGATTTACGTGGTCGTGGCGTGGAGCATTCGCAAGCAGGGTGGCATGGGCTTGTTGCGCGATGCCTGGGCAGTACTCGCGATCGCATTCGCCACAATCGCGGTGCCGTTGGCGTTGAGTGCACAACTCACCGGCAGCCTCTTCGCGCTCGAAGGCGCAGGTCTGATCTGGCTTGGGTTGCGCCAGCAACGCCGGCTGTCGCGCTGGAGCGGTTTCGCGTTGCAGATGTTCGCCGCCATCGCGCTCGTCATCGGCACTGTCGGAAATGATCACGCGTTGACCATCGCTTGGCTCGATCGCGATGTCATCGGCTCTCTGCTGCTGGCGGCCGGTGCCTTTGCAAGTTGCACGTTCTACGCGCGACTCGGCAGTGACGCGTTGATGCAACGGATCGCTGCGGTGTTTCTTTATGTTTGGGGGCTGTGCTGGTGGCTCGGTGCGATGGCCGTCGAGATCGATCGTCATCTGTCAGCCCGCACCGAAATCGCAGGCTTCCTCACGTTGTTTGCGTTCACTGCATGGGCGAGCGCCGAGGTGACGAATCGCGGGTGGCATCGCGAACTCGGCGCAGTGGTCGCGTTCACCGCGCCGGTGTTTTTTTTCCTGATGTTGCCACTGCTCACCTGGAACTGGCTTGTGCAACAGCCGCCGCTCTGGGGGTGGAACGCTGTCGTCGTGATAGCCAGCGCGCTGCTCGGCTGGCGAACCCTGGTGTGCCTCCGCACGCGACCTATCGCGGCACTGCTCACGCAGCTTGGCTGGTGGTGGCGATGGTTGCTGGTGGCCTGCAGTGCGATCGGCGTTTTTTTCGCCGGCAGTCGCTGGCTGTCGGATGACTGGCACATCGTTCTCGTGCTGGTGCCTGTCTGCACGCTGTCCTGGATCACGCTGACGCGTCCACGCTGGATCGCACCGCCATTGCGGGAACTTCTATCGCAGCTACGACCGTCTTTGTTGTATTCGCTGCTTGGCGTGCTTGGCGTTTCATGGCTGGCAGCGTTGTTTTTCGCCGGAGACACCACGCCGTTGCATTACCTGCCGTTGCTCAATCCGGTCGAGTTGTTGTTGCTGGTGATTTTGATGTGCTTGGCGCGTTGGCTGATCGATGCATCCACGCCGGCATGGATACGCCGCCAGCGACCCATCGTGCTGGGTTTGCTGGGCATGGCCTTCGTGACCAGCACCACGTTGCGGACGGTGCATCAATGGGGCGGCGTGCCATGGAATGACGCGCTGAACGATTCGAGCCTGGCGCAGATGTCGCTCACTGTGGTGTGGAGCGTGGTCGGTTTGCTGGCATGGGTTTGGGGATCGCGTCGCAGCCAGCGACTCGTGTGGCTGGCGGGTGCCGTCACCATGGCGGTCGTACTGGCGAAACTGCTGCTGGTCGATCGTGACCATCTGGGCAATCTGTTCGGCATCGCCTCGTTCATCGCCTACGGGCTGCTGTGCACGCTCATCGGATATCTCGCGCCGGCACCGCCGAAACATTCTCATCCAACCCTTCCGGAAACCGCTGATGCGTCCTGATCATTCTTCGTGGAACTTGCGGCCGCTGAATCGCCGCGTGTTGATCGCACTCGCCTTGCTACTGCCGGTTTGTGCCGCAGCAGTGACGCCCAGCGATTACGCCTATCGTTTCGCATTGCAAACCAAAGGCAACAGCGAAGCATGGCGCGTGGAACTGACGCCCGCGGTATATGCCGTAAGTCGGCGCGATGCGGATCTGCACGATCTGGTGGTGGTCAATGCACAGGGACGCGAAGTGCCGTTCGCATCATTGCCTGTCACAGCGCCGATGGCGCATCCCTATGCTTTGAAAGCCCACCTGCTGCCGCTGCCGGCGGATGCCGCACACCCCGATGACGTTCGCGTGCAACGCAACGCGAATGGCGACATCGTGATCGATCAGTCGCGAGGCAACGTCGCCGAAAAACCCACGCAGTGGCTGGTCGACGCCAAGCGCGAGGTGAGTCTCGAAAGCATCGAATTCGATGCATCGGCGCTGACGCAAGACCTGCGCATCCATCTCGCCGTGGATTCGAGTAACGACCTGCAGCAGTGGGAAAACCGCAGCGACGACACCGAGATCGTCAGCATCAAGCGCGGCGACGATGCGGTAGAACAGAACAAAATAAGCATCAGTGGTGAGCCCGCGCGCTATTACCGCTTGCGCCTCATCGACGGCAACGCACCGTGGGATAGCACGCAAACACCTTTGGTGAACCTCGCCGGCAGTTTCATCGATGCCGCTGCGGATGGTGCAGCCTCTCGCCAATGGCAAACATTGAAGGCGCAAGCTACCAGCAAGTCGGCTTCCGGCGGTACGGATTACGACTATCAACTGCCAGCGACACTGCCTGTGGAAGCAGCACGCGTGATACTCGCTGGTGCCAACACCGTCGCGCGTTTCGTACTCACGACGCACGATGCAGAAGGCGCAGCGGATGCGTCGCTGGCCACGATAACCGCCGTGCAGGCCGGTCACTCTGCGAACGACGCCAGGGTTGATACTTTCGATGCCATTCGCGTGCAGCATCTGCGCTTGCATACCGATACACCACTGGCACAGGCGCCTGCGCTCGCTGTGGGCTGGCATCCGGACACGTTGGTATTTCTGGCCGAAGGCGCGGGTCCTTACAGTTTGCTGGTGGGCAGCTACGCCGCGCGACGTGGCGATTATCCAGTCGATGCTGCACTGGAAAAGATGCGTCCCGCGGATGCCGGCGGTGATTGGCAACCGCCGCAAGCGATGCTGGGCGAACGAAGCGATGCTGGCGGCGCAGCAGCCCTGCTCGCACCCAAAGTGCCTTACGACTGGACGAAGCCGTTGTTGTGGATTGTGCTGGTCGGCGGAGCACTGCTGGTGGCCGGCATGGCACTCAGCCTGCTTCGGCAATCGAAGCGCGACGACGACAACGCAGCCGGTTGAATTGCTGGCTCAGCTCGCCGCAACACAGCGGTTGCGGCCGTTGCGCTTGGCTTCGTAGAGCGCCTTGTCTGCGCGCGAAAGCCATTGCTCGACGGATTCGTCGGCCCGCAGCAAGGCCACGCCGATGCTGACGGTCACGTTAATCCGTCGACCCTCGTGCATGACCACTGCGACAACCAGAGCATCGCGAATGCGCTCCACGGTTTCCATTGCGTTGACCAGCCGCGTGCGTGGCAGGCAGAGAACAAACTCTTCGCCACCGTAGCGACCCACGAGATCGCCCTGCCGGCAATGCCGCTTGATCACCTCGATCGCGGCGCGGATCACGGTGTCGCCCGCAAGGTGCCCATGCGTGTCGTTGATCTGCTTGAAGCGATCCAGATCGAACAACGCGATGCAGATCGGGCCATCGCCTGCCATTTCACGTTCGCCGCTGGCCAGTTCGAGGAATCGACGACGGTTGTAAGCACCCGTGAGGCCATCGGTGCCAGCCAGTTCATCCAGGCGCTGATTCGCCGTGCGCAGATCGCGGGTCTGGTCATCGATGGTGAGTTGCATTCGCTTGGCCTGGCGGCGCAAGTACAGCGTGCGCAAATGCACCAGCACAGCCATGATCACCAGCAACAACAAAATCGCCACCAGGCGCGCGGCGATCGTTTCGTACCAGCGCGGGTTGACCCTCACGGTCAGGCTCGTTTCCACCGTGTGCGCGTTCATGCCGCGCGTGATTGCGCGCAGTTGCAGTCGATAATTGCCGTGGGGCAGGTTGGTATAGATCGCGCTGGGCAGGCTGCCTTTGGAAACATCCGTCCAGCTTTCGTCGAGGCCGTCCATGCGATAGCTGTAGGACGTTTCCATCGGTGATTTATAGTCGAGCAACGAGAAGTCCACGCGCAGATTCCGGCTGCGCGAGTCGAGCGTGAACACTTCGCCGTTGCCGGGCAGTTTGCCGAACGCCATCGGCGTGCCATTGAGCACGGCCTGCGTGATCGCCAGCGGCGCTTCGTCAAGTTTTGGCGGTTGCCAGTGCGGACGAATGACCGTCAACCCGCCGAGGCCTCCGAACATCAACTCGCCGCCGGGTGCTCGCGCCGCGGCAGTGTGGATATAGCTAAGGATATGCAAGCCGTCGCGCGTGCCTAGGTTCTGCACTACGTGTGAGCTGGCGTCCACTTTGGCGATGTCGTTGGACAAGCTTGCCCACACTTGCCCGCGATCGTCGGCAAGCACTGCGTTGACCTTGGCGCTGGCCAGCCCTTCCGCGAGACCCACCGTTTCAAAGCGATACGGATGACCGGCTACAGGCTGCTCGATGACACCGAGGCCACCGTAAGTGCTGACCCACACGCGGCCTTGCGGGTCGCTGGCGATCGAGCCGACGTAATCCTGCGGCAGGCTGGTCGGATCGTCCGCGCGATGACGAAGATTGTTGAAGCCGTTGTCCTTGCCGATGTCGTCGGTGATGCTGATGCCATGAATCGTGCCGATCCACCACGCGTTCCGGATTCGCGCGATTTGCCGCACGGTGTTGCTGGAAAGGCTGGTTGGATCGGCTGGTATGTTGCTGAAATGAGACAGCGCGTGGCTGCGCGTGTCGTAGCGATAGATGCCGTTGTATGTGCCCACGAGCATGTTCGCGCCATTGGGCTGCAGGCTCAGCACCGGCTGATCGTCCAGACCCGGCACGATGGAATCTTGTATGGCCAGCGTGTCCGGATCGACACGCGCCAGGCCCTGCGTGCCGACCCAGATCGCATGGTCATCGCCCTCGGCGAAAGCCTGCACATCACGATGTGACTGCGTATGGCCCAGGCGCAGGTGGCGCATGGTGCCGGAAGCCAAGTCGATCATGTCGATGTGACCGGCACCGAGGCCGAGCCAGATGCGCTGGCGCGAATCCACGAAGATGCCATGCACGTTCGTGTCCGAGAGCGCGTGATCTTCCAGCGGTGAAGGGAGAATTGCGAATGCGGTGCGTGCGTTCGGGTCGCTGCGTGCAATGCCCAGGTCCGTCGCCGCCCAGATATTGCCGGCACGATCCTGCAACAGCGAGCGTACCGAATTGCCGGGAAGCGACGACGCCTTCGCGGGGTCGTGTTCGATCGTCCGCGTGTGATCGCTGCCCGGTGTAACTTCGATGATGCCGCCGCCGTCGGTGGCGATCCACATGCGGTTTTCGGAGGCCTCGAGAAAATCGCGCGTCGTCGCCTGTTGCGTGCCGCCGGGATTGCCGCTGTAACCGGGCACGGCGTGCCACTGGCCGCCGGTATCACGATAGGTCGCACCAGCCTGACCGCTGCCGGCCCACACGCGATGTTCACGATCTTCGTACAGCGCCCAGATCTGGTTGTGCAGCACGGCGATCGATTCGTCGTCCGTCGAGGTCACCGGCACAAAAATCTTCGAGCCGGGTTTGCGCAGAAACAAGCCAGCGTTGTTGCCAAGCCAGAGGTTGCCTGCACGATCCTGCATCACACTGAAATTGCGCGGCGAAGTACCAGGGCCCGTGTCAACCAGTTCAATTTTTTCGGAATGCAGATCCAGATGATCCAGGCCTGAATCCGTGGCGATCCATACGCCGCCGGCGTGGTCGTCGGCGAGGCAATAGATCTTGCGATCGACTGTTCCGCCGATGCCGACCGGGTAGGGTTTGAAGGCGTTGTTCTGGGGATCGAATCGGACGAGTCCGCCGGCGTTTGTGCCGACCAGCAAACTTCCGTCGGGCAGCGCAAGCAGATTGCGCACATACGCATCGGGTGGCCCGGGCACGCCGGGGCCGCCCGTTTCGAACACCTGCATGCGGTATCCGTCGTATCGGACCAGGCCGCCCATGGTGCCGATCCAGATCAGCCCGCGGCGATCCTGCGTGACTGCGGTGGCGATGGAATGCGGCAGGCCTTCGGAGACGCCGATGGTGTCGAACCATGGGGAGTCGAACGGCGCCCATGGATCACCTGCTGGCGCAGCAGCGGCGCGCACATGGAGCACGCACAATAAACTCAACGCGAACGAGGCCAGCCAGGCGCGCCAGTCGGGTAGACGACTTCGGTGATTCATGCGAAACGCAGCGCGCAGAAAAGATCGGCCGGACCATCAAAACGGATCGCCGATTCTGTATTCACGTGCTTGCTCGACGCCGCGGCTGCATTGGGATCGCATCATATCCGCAAGCTGCCTTGCAAGGTGAAAGGGTGTCGACAGGCCTTGCCGTATCATGGGCGCATGCCACGCTCGACGACGCCAGCTGCGGATCTTTTCGCCGAACCCGATTCGCTGCGTCCGCTGGCCGAACGCATGCGTCCGCGCGGCCTCGACGAAATCGTCGGCCAGCGTCGTCTGGTGGGTGAGGACAAGGCGCTGCGTCGCGCGCTGGAGGCGGGCAAGATTCACTCGATGGTGCTGTGGGGGCCGCCTGGCTGCGGCAAAACCACGCTGGCGCTGCTGGTGGCGAGATATGCCGATGCGGAATTTCGTGCGATTTCCGCGGTGCTTTCCGGTTTGCCCGATGTGCGCAAGGCGCTGGCCGAGGCGGAAGTTCACTTCGCGCAAGGCCGACGCACGGTGTTGTTCGTCGATGAGGTGCACCGTTTCAACAAGACCCAGCAGGATGCTTTCCTGCCGCACATCGAGCGCGGCATCATCATCTTCATCGGCGCCACCACCGAAAACCCGTCGTTCGAGTTGAACTCCGCGCTGCTGTCGCGATGCCGTGTGCACGTGATGGAGCCGGTGTCGGTATCCGACATCGTGGCGGCACTCAAGCGCGCGTTAATGGATACCGAACGCGGGCTGGGCGAACTGCAATTGCAGGTAAGCGATGAGTCGCTCGATTCGATCGCCCAGGCTGCCGATGGCGACGTGCGTCGTGCGCTGACCTTGCTGGAAATTGCCGGAGAACTGGCGGAAAACCGCTGCATCGACGACAGCACGCTCGCGCAGGTACTGGCCGATCGCACGCGACGTTTCGACAAGATGGGCGAGCAGTTCTACGACCAGATTTCAGCGCTGCATAAATCCGTGCGCTCGTCCGATCCCGATGCGGCGGTCTACTGGCTTTGTCGCATGCTCGATGGCGGCGTCGACCCGCTTTATCTCGCGCGCCGAATGACGCGCATGGCAGTGGAAGATGTCGGCCTGGCCGAACCGCGCGCATGGCGCATGGCGCTGGACGCGTGGGATACCTATGAACGCCTCGGCAGTCCAGAAGGCGAACTCGGCCTGGCGCAGCTCGTCATCTGGCTGGCCATCGCGCCCAAGAGCAACGCCGCGTATGTCGCCTACAACAAGGCACGCGCGGCCGTGCGCGACGGCGGCACGCTCGAAGTTCCCATGCACCTGCGCAACGCACCGACCAAACTGATGAAAGGCCTCGGCTACGGCAAGGGCTATCAATACGACCACGATGCCGAAGGTGGCGTAGCGCTGGATCAGCAATGTCTCCCCGACGCACTCGAAGGCAGCGTGTTCTATGAGCCTGTCGAGCGCGGACTGGAAGTGCAGCTGCGCGAGAAGCTGCTGGCCTTGCGCGAAGCACGCAGGCAGGCGCGCGGAAATTCCTAGGCTGACGCGGGTCCTATCAGTGACCTTGCTCAGGAAGGAGTTCCTTCTGGCAACACCGGGCGTCATGCAGCGATGCTTCGCGGCAGGCTCCTGGAACGTTCGCAACATCCCGATGCCCTTGGACACGCTAAGGAAAGCCAAGAAACGCAAACAGTCCGGCTAAAAAGTCGAACGCCGGACGGCAACGACCATGTCGCTCGCTGTGGCGACGCCAAGTCGCTACAACAGCTTCTGCGGCGAATGCGATTCGAGCGTGATGGACTTGCAAAGGCAATGCATGTCCAGGGGAATTGGTTTCAAGTTCCTGGCGAACTTCGGCATCGGCGCCATCGATGTCGCTCGCAACATCTGGCAACGTTTTCTGCTGGAAACGGATGCCACGCACATGCTCTTCATCAATGGCGACATGGGCTTTTCCGCCACTGAACTCATGCGCATGTTCGATTGGAAAGACGCTGATGTCATCGCTGTCATGTGTCCGAAAAACGTGTTGGCTGGGAGCGTGTAAAACGAGCTGGAGAATGATGCGGCCACCATGGCGGTGGGTTCGAAGGCTTCGCGTATCCAGGCCATCGGCACCGCCTTGATGATGATTTCCCGTCGATGTGTACGACAACTGATCACCGAAGGTCTAGCCCATGCGTGGACTATGGCGGCAACCGTGCCGACGGTTTTTCTCGCGCCGGGACAGAGTCGCGAGTTTTTCGCAGTGCTACCGTCAACGAAAACGGGCAGGGCGAGGATTATTATTTCTGTTCGCTGGTTCGCAAAATGGGCGGCAAAGTACTCGGATGTTCACGGATTCCCGTCTCCCATACCGGACGCTAAGCTTTTCTCGGTGACCTCCGGCATGGCTGAATCCGGCGGTTGAAAAATCAGGACGAAAGGTCCGCCACCCATTTAAATTGCAGGACTGCCAGCGCATGCGGGATATTTTGCTTCACTGCCACATCTTCAAGAATTCCGGCACCACGATCGATGGGATGCTGCAACGCGCATTCGGAGATCAGTGGGATTCGCTCGAAACAAAAGTGCCGCGCCATGCGGTGCCGAGCGAACAGTTCGTCGCGTTCGCGCGCACTCATCCTCATTTGCGTGCCATATCGAGTCACGGTGCGCACATGCCCATGCCGCAAGCGGACGACATCGTTTTCCATCCGATTCTGTTCCTGCGCCATCCGGTCGACCGGGTCGGATCGGTCTACGCCTTCGAGCGTCGGCAACCGGCGGACGCCAGAGGTATCGGCATCGAGGTTGCACGCAGTGAGGATCTCGCAGGATATGTGCGATGGCGATTGGCGGAAGGCAACGGCAGTGTCATTCGCAATTTTCAGACGATCCATTTGTCTGCCTACGGCGACGATCTTCGTCACGCGGTCGTCAACGACAATGATTTCGAGCGCGCCCAGGCGACGTTGCAATCGCTTCCGTTTCTTGGTCTGGTCGATCGCTTCGATGAATCGATTCGGCGCTTGCGCATCTATGTACGTCCCTTCGTGCGGGACTTTGCGCCGGAGGAATTCGCGCCTGCCGCTAACGCCACACCGGAGCGGGCGGCAACTCTAAGCGCAAGAATCGCCGAGATCGAAACGGCTCTCGGACCCGATTTGTACGCGCATTTGCTGGAGCAGAATCGGTTCGATCTCCAGCTGTATCAGCAGGCACAACAGCTTTTCGATCGCATCGTTCAGGCGCAGGCCTTGTTGGGAGCGCGCGATTTTCGCTAGGCAGTTTTGCGACAAATGCCGAACACAAACTGATCGGCTGAAGGATCGCAGTCACCATGCAAACGTGATTCACATTGCGACGATTGCCGTCGCGCGGCGATAATTCAGGGTTCAAGCCTTTACTGGACGTCGATCATGCTGGATCCCGCACTGCTGCGTTCGCACCTGGCCGACACCGCCGCGCGCCTCAAGCAAACCCGCAACTACGCGCTCGATGTCGCCGCGGTCGAGGCGTTGGAAAGCACACGCAAGCAGCTGGCGATGGAAACGCAGGAGTTGCAGAACCTGCGCAATACGCGTTCCAAGTCGATCGGCCAAGCCAAGTCGAAGGGCGAGGATGTCTCCGCGCTGATGGCCGAGGTCGCTGGTCTGGGCGACAAGCTCAAAGCCAACGAACAGGCACTAAGCGATGCGCAGGCGAAGCTTTCCGACATCATGCTGCTGATCCCGAATCTTCCGCATGAGTCGGTGCCGCTGGGCAAGGACGAGAGCGACAACGTCGAAGTCGGCCGGTGGGGCACGCCGCACACGTTCGAGTTCGAAGCGAAGGATCACGTGGAACTCGGCGAGCGTCACGGCTGGCTCGACGGCGATGCCGGCGCCAAGCTTTCCGGTGCGCGCTTCACTGTGCTGCGGGGACAGCTCGCGCACCTGCACCGCGCGATCGGCCAGTTCATGCTCGACCTGCACACCAGCGAGCACGGCTACCTCGAATGCAATGTGCCGGTGCTGGTCAACGCCGACAGCATGCTCGGCACCACCCAGTTACCGAAATTCGAGGAGGACCTGTTCTCCACCCAAGTCGGCGACACAAAGCGCTACCTGATTCCCACTGCGGAAGTCTCGCTCACGAATCTGGTGCGCGACACCATTCAGGAGTCCGACGCGCTGCCGCTGCGTTTCACCGCGCACTCGCTATGCTTCCGCGCCGAGGCTGGCAGCTACGGCCGCGACACCCGCGGCATGATCCGCCAGCACCAGTTCGAGAAAGTCGAGATGGTTCAGGTGGCCCGCGCCAGCGACTCTTACGCGCAACTCGAGGAAATGGTCGGCCACGCCGAAAAAGTGCTACGGAAACTCGGCCTGCCGTACCGCAAGCTGCTGCTGTGCACCGGTGACATGGGTTTCCAGTCGACCAAGACCTACGACCTCGAAGTGTGGCTGCCCAGCCAGCAGACCTACCGCGAAATCTCCAGTTGTTCCAACTGCGAAGACTTCCAAGCGCGTCGCTTGCAGGCGCGCGTGCGCAACGCTGGCACCGGCAAGCCCGAACTGGTGCACACCTTGAACGGTTCCGGTCTCGCTATCGGTCGCACGCTGATCGCGGTGATGGAAAACTTCCAGAACGCCGATGGGTCCATCGACGTGCCGGAAGCGCTGCGTCCGTACATGGCGGGGCTGGATCGCATCGCATGAATACGGATGCGCCTGCGCGTGGAACGTGGGACAAGGTGGAGTTCTACACCAGCTATTTCCTGCTGCTCGTGCTCGCTGCTTTCATCGGTACGCGCCTGAGCTTCGCCACGGTGTGGAAACTTCCAGCCATCGATCTCGTGCTTTCCATCGTCGCGCTGTTGATCGTTCTCGGTGCGTTCTGGTTCGCACGAGGTCGTCGAAGCTGGCGCCTGTGGATCATCGCCCTCGCCAGCGCAACCCAGATCGTCCCGATGGTTATCCGTGAGCCCGTGTTGTTGTTTCCGCTACTCGGCGCACTCATCCCGATAGCCATCCTGCTCGGCTGCCTGTTCGCGCTCTCGCGCAAAGGCAACGCGCCAGTTCGTCCATCGCAACGTTCCTGATAAACTGCGCGCCTGCTTGCAAAGCGAAGTTTGCTGAAGAGCACCAAGTTTTGGAGAGATGGCCGAGTGGTTTAAGGCAGCAGTCTTGAAAACTGCCGTAGTGGTAACACTACCGTGGGTTCGAATCCCACTCTCTCCGCCATCGAAATTATGTAAGTTATTGTTTTAAGTAATATTTACTTCTAGATGACGCGACTGGTATACCATTTGGTATGCCGGTCGTTGTTGTTTCTGCTTCTCTCTAATTGAGCTTCATTGAGCGGGACTTTTGCATCAAGTTCGTTTTGTGGAAAAGAACGAACGGTGCCTCTCGGCCGAACATACTAAGACTTCGATGACGAGTCTCGAGTTCGACCATGTGGTCATCCCCGATGCCACACACTTTCTTCGGGAGCGAAAGGCTCAAGCCAAGTTGTTTTACGTGGCCATTTCGCGGGCAACCCAAACGCTCACGATTGCATCGTCCCAGCGTTGCCGATCACGCTGTTGCTGCAGGCCGCTTCAACCGGCGCCGGGTGGATCCGTTGAAGGTCACGCCGTGGAACCCTTCGGTGAGGCCTTCCTGTGAGGGGAACACCACCAAATTGCAGCCCCCTTTGTGCACGGAGCTGGGATAGATCAGGCCATCCAGCCGGTGACCGCCCTTCGTCATAAACACTTGGGCGAGGTATTCGCACACCACCTGGGTGGGCACATAGCTCAGGTGTTCCAGATTGTTCTTCACCACGCGCTTGCTGACCTCGCGGACGAATCCATAGTGAAACCGCGCCCGTTCCAGCCTGCCTTTCTGTGCGAGATCGAAAACAGATGGCAGGCAAACAGGTTTGGTGAGGTCCACCACATGCAACGGGCGCGTCAGCTTGAATGACGCCACATAGACCGGGTCTGTCGTCGATCGATCGACGCCCACCTCGCGCATTGCCGTGAGCCGATCGAAGGAGGTGTAGAGATAGCGGATGCCGGCCGGATTCATTCGGCCTGCTTTCATTTTCGCCGAGGGCGGTGCCGTCAACTGATCGGCGGTGGGCGACCAATGCTCATCCGGCCACCGGATTCGCGCACGAAACACCTCGGTGCTGACGCCCAAGGTCACCACCAGAGGACGGAGCCTTTTGGCAAGGGCCGGGAGCCAGTTACAGATGTCGACGTCACCGGGCTCGCTGCTCTCCGACGGCGGTATGTTCGCGAAGTGATACCGCGTCACGTGCTTCACCGTGTGGGTGAAGTGTTGCCAGGAGGCCATCATCATGTCGTGCTCATGGCTCGACGCCCAATGGCCGTCGGCTGCGGGCACCCGCCCCCCATCGTAGATGTCGGCATTGATGAGATCCTGCATCAGCTCAGGTCGTTCTTCGAGATTCAAGGATTCGAAGATTTCCTCCATGCTCCATGGCTCGACGAGGTATTCGCCTTCGTCGAAGGGCACGCCGGCATCGTTCGGCTCATTGAAATACGCATCGACGGTTGGATAGATCGCTTCCAGCAGGACGTTGACCCTAGCGGCGATGGGACTGCGACTGCGGCGACCGCAGTAATCGCACGCACGCGCGGTCAAATCGTCGCGAACCAGCTTCCTGAGGTAATCATCATCGACGCATCGAGGGCACACGTGCTTGTCGCTTTCACGCCAGCCGCGTTCGTCGTCGAGAATCAAACCTTCCTTCATGTGCCCCATGGATCACCTGTCTGTACAGATCTTCCAAACCAGATGTGGGTGCACGGCAGAAGAGCAAGGATCATCTGCAAGGTTTCGTCAGCATTTCGTGACCAGAGCATCGTCTCCATTGCATAGCCCAGTTCGAAATCATACGACGATTCATAAAACCCAGCGAAGCGCAGCGTGGCAAAGCTAGTGTGCATCACAGCGGCTCTCGGGCGGCCATGCTACTCAGATGCGCCACGATTCCGAAGACATCCATGAAGCGCCACCTTCCGGATGACGCTCCCGATTGTGGGCGCACTGCATCCGGCTTTTCCGCATTCCACGGAACTGAGAGGGCCTCATGTAGGGAATCGGTTCCCGGACAATCCCTTGTTCACGAAGCGTGCGATGGTCAACGCGATCATTGAAGCCGTGCGCGCGTAGCTCGCTGTTGATCGTATCGGCGATGATGCGGCGCATCTCGATGGTGGAGTTCTTGATCTCGGCAGGCGGTATACCGCAGCCCATCTTTCTGCACCCACCACTTTGGGGATATTTGCCGTTGTAACGCCGGAACGTGTGCTCCGGTGACCGGTCAATGCCGTCATCCACCCGGCCGGATAACATCCCATGCACATGAGGATGTGGGACTCCCGATTGGAAAGCGATCGGTTCGTGAAACGCGAACATGTACGGCATGCCTCTCGCCAAAGCATCCATGATTTTGGATGCCAAGTGCATGTTCTGCTCTGCACTCAAGCAGTTTGGCAAGCTAAAAGTCACAGCGACAAATGCGGGGCTGTTCTTGCGCTCGTACTTGTCCGATGCGAGGAAGAATGCTTCCGGATCATGCCGTGCCCAGCTTGGCTGATTGTCATATCCCCAACCAATGAAGTCATCGCGCTCAGCGAAGGCGCCTTTTCTCAAAATGCATCTGATGTGATCGGCAGTCGTGCCACGTACTTTAGACACGATCTCGAAGTGAATTTGTTCCATGGCCTAGTCCTTCTCGTGCGCAATAAAAAAGGCCAGTGGGATAAACACCCACTGGCTACTTGGTTGGCAACGTTGTCTTTAAGTCGTCACTTCAAAAGCGAAACGTATAGTGGAGGCGCCCTTTTCAACCCGTCGGCAAAGTTCTGGAAGGAAGTTCTTCTCAAGTTCGTAATCCGTCGATGGCGTGCTCTGTGATCGCGGTCAGGAATCATCATGGGGATACGGCGGAGGCGGAGGCGGCGGACTGGCTAACATCGATGATGCCGCCAGTCATCGCGCACACGATGCTCATGCTGCGGCGTGATGATGATTAAGCGTGGGCCCACGAATCATTACGGGACAGGTTTGTGGGCCAGATCACAAGCAAGAACTTACTTGTTGCAGCTTCTGCATGCTGAGAGTAAAGATATAAAGGCTTGGAAGAGTTCGAAAAGGAAAGGGGAACGACCTTGCAGGGTGCCGCTGCCGCCAGCCATGACGCATGGACCGCGAACGACGGTTTAACTGCGTCGTACTTCCAACTAGCCAGTGTCGTTCACTGGTCGTCAATGCGTGACATCCGTTTTTCGCGATCACCTTGTCAAAATCAGTCCGCACGCCAGCATGCTTTCGAGCGTTTGCTGCGTTCTCATTGTCATCGTACTGGAAGATCTAGGCGCTTCGCATCTGCGAGTCAAGATCAAGACGGTTGTCAATGTAAACCTGGCGATGTGTGCGCAATTACTTCAGATGATCAAGAACGCTGGGGACTTAAGGAAGGTCGATGTGCTGCCGTGCGATTCTCGGTATGCGTGGCCACCAGCCTCAACCTCGCGTGGGTTTGCCTTTCCAAACTGACGGAAATACGGGCACGCATACCCAAGCCATATTATCGTTGGGTAGAAGTTTGCATTGCGCCATTCGCTGTCGCGTTGCTTGAAAAATCTCTGGATGTCTTCAGAGCAAGGGCGAAGACTCGGATGCGGAGGCTCGCGGTTGGCACGCGTCTGGAGATGGTGTACTCGGTGCGCAGGCATGATTAGTCAGATTTCAGAGGACGCCATCGTTGGAATGAAATGCTCCGACGGCAAGATGGCTCGCCAGCCACAAATACGAGGAAGTAGAAATGAGGCGACGTGCTTACGCATGGTGGAAAAAAGGGACTCTGCTAATTGCAGTGACTGGCTCGACTGGCGCCCTGGCGGTGACATATACCTTTTCCAGGGACGGACAAGCTGACGTGCCGGTGTGCCTTGCCGTCCAACAGGCGCTGTCCCGTGGGTTGATTCTGGACGCCCAAAAACCGCTTTGCTATCGAAGGTTCGACGTGTCGATCAAGGCGACTCGTTACGGCTTCAAGCCGATCAATTTCACGCCTGTGTCGAATTCTAGGTATCGGAGCTTATTAAGCCAAATGATGTCTATCGTTAACAACAGCAAATTGCCTTTAACGAAAGCCGATAAGCATGAAAACGAAGCGGCGGTGAGTCGCCTAATGAGTTCAGGTGCGATAAAGCTTTATCGAGCTCCTTTTGATAACAACAACAGCGGAAGCTCGCATGTTGTTTATTTTTTAGACTCTGTGCGGTGCCCTGGCGACGTTGAAGCGCCACGAAGTATGAATCCAACAATTTTTATGGAAAACGCTGACGGTACTTTAAATCGGTCGTGGGGTGTGGGTGATGAGACCTCAGGTAGTCCTTTTATCTACAGGGGACAGACTTATTACATACGCTGGACCTCGCTGGTAGGAGCTGCTCTAAAAAATGCCTGGTCGCAGTTGGATATTTATCACAATACGCCAGCTCTGCCGAGTTCTCCGCCTCAAGATCATGAGACGTTTTCTCCACCCGATTGCACCATTTATCAGATGAAAAAGGGAATTCGCTAATGGCAATCAATTACCATCCGTTACCATCTGGTAATATTACCGATGCAGATTCCTATCAAGGGCAGCTTTATCTCGAGTTGTGCCAAATGGAATGTATTGGCGGCATTCCAAATACGACTATTTATGAAGATGGAAAGGCAGACAGTAATCATCGAACGAGCGATCATGTGCAGGCTGTAGTTAGATGAACTGCGCAATGCCAACATGGCAAGAGCGGTTACGGAAATACCAGCAAAGCACACGGAAAATAAAGTCATGCCCAGGTAGGAACGCTTGAGAACCGCTCCCAGGTTTTGTCGACCGGCGATATCCGCCTTTCGTCGTCGCATCATGGTTGTGCTTCCGTCCTGGAATGGGAAAGCAGCAACACATGGGGATCGACCCGTACGCCACTTCGCGCGACGGAATCCAGATTGGTGGCAAAACGCACTTTCGAAGAGTCATCGAAGCGTAGGCAAAACATGCTGCCCGAGGCGCAGGTAAGGTCCGCTTCGCTGATGCTGAGCACGGGATGCCCAGACAGTTCCGTGAACAACTTCATGCGCTGATCGTCCGTGAGTGCACCAAGATAGACGGCGGCGCAATCGCGGCCGATGTCAGGATTCTCGACATCCATATGCTGAGCGATGATGCTTTGTCCGCCCGATAGGTGTGTGCCGTTCAGGAGATCGCTGGCGTACGCCGGGTTGGCCAATACGCATATCCGCAACTGCTGAGCGCTAGTCGGCCAGTGTGTATAGCTGATGATTCCAAGCACGACCGTGGTAACAGCTTGGGTGCGCATCGCTACTGCTTTCGAGGGCGCGATCGTGGCTTGACCGAAAGCGACCCGACAGCACGTCACAAAAAGAAGCAGAACCATCAAGCCGGATTCACGCCGATGCCATCTACCGACGTACTTGGCAGATGTGGAGCGCGATAGCATCTAGGAGATGGCCGAAGAATGTGATGCAAGTTCAATTTTAGCAACTCGCGACGAAAGCTCAACAATGCAATTCAGTAGCTGATGCTCTCTGTCATTACGTTTACTCTGGGCCAGGGGCCTGATCTTTCTGGCCGGTCACGCTGCTTGATCCGTGCTGTTCCCTCGTCTGCACCACGGGTCTGCTGACCGCAAGAATCATAGCGATGTTTCCGCCCTCGATCGATCAGACCGGCCGGAAACGCAATATCCGTATGTACTTCTGGACAGGTTGGTGTGGTTGTCGAGCCGACGATCCGCTTGAACATGATGTCCTCGCGGATGTGCCTCGCTCGCCCAATATCTAGTCATTGCGCTCCGCTATAGCCGCTTTGAGATCGTTGGCCTGCAACGCATCAAGGACGTCGATGACGTGCTGCGCTTTTGCCTTGTCGTCCGCCTTTATTGACCAAAGCGTGGAACGTGAGTGTGAGCGTGTGACGCGCCACGCGAGTGTCCCCCAAGGCCTTAGCGAAACTGAGGGCATGCCATCTATATATGCCTCACCCGACGCAGGCACGACGATCGTGTACCGACTGAGGCCACAGTCATCATTTGCATTCACGCAAACGGGGCCATCGCTACCCGTAAAATTGTCCATCAGCGGCAGCCGAGTGATCGGTGCTCGCCACGATGCACAGATCATCACAATGACGAGTACCAGCAATAAACCGACGAGTGGCGAGAGATCGATCGATGGCGACGGTAGATCGCCATGTTTCCGTGATGAATCATCCATTGGTTTATCCCTGGAAGTGTCACGCAACCCCGCCAAGCGGAAGGTACGTCCGCAGTGCGGCTGCGTCAACGCGAACCATCCGCTGCTACGCGGCGTATGTGGCTCCAAGCGTCGGCCAGATCGCTCGCACCCACATCCCAAATGACACTCGGCTTTTTTTGCGGCGATGCATATGGCAGGCACCCGATGCTGACGCTTTTGCGTGTTTAGTCACTTCGTCAGAGCCAATTGATCGACGCATCGCAGAATCGTCACGGCAAAAAGACTGAGCTTGACCAACGCTGGAATCCTCAACACAGATGGGAGTCGTCATGAATAAAATGGCATGTTTCGCCATGGCTGCAGTGGTCGGTCTTGGTTCGATCGGAACATCCAGCAGGGCGCACGCTCAAGTGGTTGTTGATGTCGGGCCTGCGCCGGACTGTCCGTATGGCTATTACGACTATGCACCTTATCCGTGTGCGCCTTATGGCTACTACGGACCCGAATGGTTTGCGGGTGGCATCTTCATTGGGGCGGGTCCGTGGTTTCACGGTCACCACGGATTCTACGGCCACGTAGACAACCGTTTCGATGGCCGCCGCGGCTTTCACGGTCCATTTCCGAATCGGCACGACCGTCCCGATCCTTCCCGACATTTCGATCACATGCCTAGTTTTCGCGGCAACGAAATGCGCGATGGACGAGGTCATGTCGGCGGAGGCGAACATGGTGGGCGTGGGCACTGATCAAGCTGCGTCTTCCTCAGTGCACGGTGCGTCGAGCTACCGTGCAATGGTGAGCTGCGTTGAGCCAACCAATCTGCGCACGGCTCAATGGATCGCATCGTCGTTTAAGGCCGCGTCGTAGGGTTCCGGTCAGGAAAGCGAAGCGTGTGCAATTGCTTCAACTGGTGCGCATGAGCGTAAATGTCCATGAACGAAAGTAAAAAAGGATGGCGTGAAAGCCATCTTTTTTTATTCCGGAAATCAGTGCCGGATCGTAGCGGCTCCCGACGTCGCATCTATATTCACTGGCGATGCGATCAATGCTCGTGTGTTTGACCATGCAGGCATCCGCTCTCATGGCGTGCGAACCAGTGTGCGCCCGAAAGACCGTGGGCTATATTCGCCACGTCGATAGTGCAAGGAAGAATGATGAAGATCATGTGGCCACGCGCCATTGTCGTCGTTGTGCTGGCGGCAGGATTGATCGCTTTGCATTTGCTTGCGGTTTCCCAAAGGCGCCTGGATCCGATGGCGCTGTCCTACGGCATGCAGGTGCTGGCGCCATTGATCGCTGCCGCAGTCGCATGGTGGACGGGCCGCGATCCGCACGGACAACTTCATACTCGCTGGCGTCTGCTGGCACTCGCATTCCTCCTCTGGGCCGTTGGCATCGGCGCGAGCATGTGCATCGATGTGTATCGCACTGCGTGCCTCGTGAGACCCGGATTCGACACTGCGGCTTACGTGCTTTATGGCGTGCCGCTCCTGCTGGTACTGACTACATCGCCTTCGGAATGGGCATCGCCGTTGATCCGCTGGATCGACGCGGCGATGGTCGTGGTCCTGACCGCGCTCATTCTGGTCAATGCGCTGCTGTTTGCCGGACTGATGGGCCTCAACGCCGATGAGGCGCTCGCGGGAAACATTTCGATGTACGACGCGGAGAATCTCCTGCTGCTTCTGTTCGCATCGATACGCCTGCTTGCTTCAACGGATGGCTCAAGTCGGTTGCTCTATGGTGCGCTGGCGATCTACACGGGTCTCTATTTTGTAGCCGCCTGGTACTACAACCATCATGTCGTGGCGACGCTGCACTTCGACACAGGCACCCGATACGACGTCGTGGTGGACCTGCCTTTTCTGGCGTTTGCACTCGTGGCGCTGGCGTTCGATTCAAATGGACCTCTGTCGTTGAGTGTTACGCCGCGACTGGCGCGATTCGCCGCCGCCGTGCCGTCGTTTTTCTTGACCATCACAGTGGTCGTGATCGCGACCCTGACGGCCCAATATGCGTTTCGGTTCGGCATTTCCTGCACCATCCTTGCGATTCTGGGTTACGGCATTCGCAGCACGCTGCAACAGGTGCATCACGTTGGCGCCACGCGTAGCGCAGAGCGCGATCGCGACGTGATGGCGGAGCTGGCTTGGCGAGATGCGTTGTCGGGTATCGGCAACCGCAGGGCCTTCGACGCGGCGTTGCATCTGGAGTGGGCTCGCGCGCGACGAACCGGACAGAACCTTGGGTTGTTGATGATCGACATCGATCACTTCAAGGCCATCAACGACTTGTCAGGTCACGTGGCTGGCGACGACGTGATTCGCGCCGTTGGCAAATCACTCGAAGTGTCGATCAATCTGTCGAACGCCGTGCTTGCGCGTTACGGCGGCGAAGAATTTGCCTGCTTGTTGCCCGATACATCATCAACCGAAGCCCGCGTCATTGCGGAGCGGATGCGCGCGACAGTGGAAGGGCCTTCAATTACGCATCCCACCAGCACGGAAGGAAAGGTGACCGTAAGTATCGGTGTTGCAAGCCTGAGTGTTGGCGACGACGTCTCGGTCAGCGCGTTGGTTCAGACCGCAGATCACGCCCTCTACAAGGCCAAGACAACCGGGCGCAATTGCGTCGCCGACTGAGACGGCTGAAATTCCCTTCATCTTCTCAACGGCGTCGATGCGGCAAATTTTTAAACGAATCATGGAACGCCACGCGGCCGTGCATCGTTGAATTCATGAATGGCTTGTATAGCTTCATGAATGCACATTTCGAGTGACAACAACTTCGTTTCGGAGTTGTCACAAAAACGGCGTCACGCTCTACGTTTTTCGACGATGGAGAGGGACGTTGACAAGAAGCAGACGCAAATCCGGCGGAGACACTTGTGCTGCCATTGCGCCGAAGCTTGCCATTTGGCAAATCATGGCAGTGCTCGCGCTGGTGGTGTGCACTGCAGCCTTGTTGATTTGCGCCGTGGTGAAGGTGGCGCCGTGAGATCGCTGCGCACGATGGATTTTTTACCTGCACGGAGCGCATCGTCGATGCCTGCTCTTCACCGGATACAGTGTTATCGGAATTTTTCGCCGTGGTTGTAGCATCAGCGCGGCAACATCCTGTCCAACCATCCACTCGAGGAAGACGTCATGCGTAAGCTGCTCTTGAAACTCGTCGGTGTTTTTGCGTCCAGGTGCACTGCCAAATGCCCGACATGCGGTGAATCGTGCATGGGTGGCGTGCATGGGACCGGTGGTCACTACTGCTCTCAGGGGCACAACTGGTAACACTCTCCAACGTTGTGTTCATCAACCCGCTCGATGCAACATCGAGCGGGTTGATTCGTCAGGGCGTCTGTCGATAGGACAATGGCAGCAGGTCTTCGTGGAGCTGGCCGTGTCTTGCCAGTATGTTGCCGATCTGGCCGTGCAGCCATGAATGATCTTCTGGATCGGCCTTGCTTGTCATCGCGTCGGCCTGCGTGACAACGGCACCCAGGAATTCGCGATGGTCGGGATGTTCGGCGATCAGCCCCGGAATCGATTGGTCCAGTTTTTCCAGCAGTGGTTCAAGCTGGTCACGTGAAAGCGTCATGGCTGATTCCTTGGGATGCGGTCATTCGAGCATCACCGTGACGACGTCAAGCGCAGGTCAAGTAAGCGGGGACTCGCACGTGCGAACGACGCGCGAAGCTTCGACATGCACGCAGCTGCGGCGTCGTCGGGTTACGGATCGGCTCAATGTTGCAGGGCGGGCGCGGGTACCGTGGTGCTTTCGTCATAGCTTACGTCGTCGATGAACAAGCCTCCGAGTGCATCATCCGGGCTGGCATCCAGCACGACCGACGTCGTCGGCGTTCGCCACTGCGTGCTCACGCGCCGCAACTGCCCGGCGGGGATTGCCATCATCACATCGGCATTGGGTGCCGAGTGGAGAATCACGGTGCGGTCTGACCCGTTGTCGTTGAAGATGCTCAGAGCCGTGAGCACGCGTGGCGCGATGAACGAGAAACCCGCTTGGTGCGCATCGCACTGGGCAACGCCGAGGTTGAACGTGGAAAACCTGCCGCGTGGCGCGCCGACTTTCCAGTCGCCGTGATTCCATGAAATCACGCCGGTGGGGTAGGTTGCATCCAGCGTCATGCCCACGGCGAGTTGCGGATTATCGAAAGTCACGGTTTTCACCGGCAGCTTTCCACCATCGCCTGAAATGCTGACCTGCCGTGCAGCCGTGCGATGAACGCGCAAAACGTGGGTCTGGCGATCGAACTTATAGCCGTCCATCACTTCGTGGCCATCCATCCAGACGGTTGTCGGCGTGAAATCAAGTTTCAGTACATCGTCGCCCGCTTCATCGAACGTCGCGTAGGTGACGCTTCCGCGACCGTAAGCGATTCGGGTGACGACCGATGTGGTGCCGAGGAAATGGGAGGCGTCCCCCGGTGCCCACGCGGGCACGGCCCACAAGCCATCCATCATGCGTCGCGGGCCATCAGAGAATTCATCAGTGAACCACCATTGCCCTTGTCCCCACGGGGTCGTTCCCAGCGGTGGGAACCCTTGCTGGTAGGTAACCCAGTTGTATGAGCGATAGGCCGCGTCGCGGTATTTTTCGTCGCCGGTTTTCCAGTAGAAGATGGCTTCGACGGCAGCGAGTCTTGCCGTGTGGCTGTCGCAGCAGACGTTGGGTTTGCCACAGCAGAAGTTTTTGCCATCGCCTTGCTCGGTGGTCACCGTGGCGCCGTGCACGATGTATTTCGGCCAGCGCGGCGTGGTTTTCACCCAGTCGATCAACTTGGCCGCATCGTTCTTCCATTCCACATCCTTGTCGGGATGCAGCAGGACATAGCGTGCGGTTTCCAGCGGGATCACGTTGTTCATGTTGCCCATGGTGGGCGCAACGTCTTCGAAGTAACCGACCCACACATTGTTTTTCATGGGGTATCGGCGCAGCCATTGCCAGGCCTGCTCGCGCGCTCCGCGATAACCGACGACGTCGCCGAATTGCAGCCGGATCATTTCATCAAGCAAGGCGATCGGCTCGATGACATTTGCCGAATACTCGCCCATCGCCTTGCCACGAACTCGCCCGCTTCTCGCATCGACGCGCACCGGCCACGGCGAATGAGTGGCGTCGCCGGCGCGGATATTTTTCACCAGTGCGTCCGCGCATCGCTTGGCTGCCTCCAGGTAGCGTGCTTCGCCGGTCATTTCGTAGAGGCGCAGATAACCGTAGCCATCCTCACCGACAATCGGTGGCTCGATGAAATCCACCGCGTGCTGGCTCCATCCGCGATAGTTCGCGGCGCCCGGATCCGCCGACGCATAAGGCACGCCGCTCCACGCGTAGTCACGCGGCGTGGTGCCGTGCACGAGTTCGTAATCGACGGCGTCTTCAAGTAGCTGGATGGTTTCGGCGTCGCCCGTGTATGGGTACAGATGCTCGACAAATCCTTCCAACATGGCGCGCAGATAACCCGTGGAATTGGCCCAGTGGCGGTCCGGAATTGTCTTGAACGTGCTGCGATCGAAATCCACGCAGCAATGGAAATAGTAGTAACGCGGCCCGTGGTATTGCTGCAGCAGATAGCTCCATTGCGTCATGAAATATGACTGATAGGAAGCGCCGACATCGTCGGGCCACGGCCACGGCAGCAGCTTTCCAGTGGCATCGAGCTGCACGGGTCGACCCTGGATGGCGTTCGCATCGAACGCGGATACCGCCTTGAACGGTTCCTGCGCATGCAGGCTGCAGCAATATGAAATCAGCAGTGCAATCCACGGAAGCAAGCGTTTCATCGTGCGTCGATGCCCCTGCGTGTTTACTCGATCATGGCAAAATCATATTTTAAAGAGCGTCGTGTTCGGGAACCTGTTCCATCGACTGACGAATGGCGGCGAGCAAGGTTTCGGCGCCGAACGGCTTGCGAAGAAACACGCCGCGTTCGACGATATCCGTGCGATGCGCTTCGGTGTCCGCGGTAATCACCACGACGGCAATGGAGGGACGTTGCTCGATGGCCTTGCGGCAGACATCCAGTCCGCTGATCGGGCCGGCCAGCACGATGTCGGCGACGATGACATCAATGGAACGAGGGCCATGCAAATGCCCGGCCGCATCCGTCGAACCACGCGCAGAGATTGTCTCGAATCCATCTGCCGCGGAAAGCAGCAGCACGATCGACTCCAGCACCAGTGCGTCGTCGTCGACAACGAGTATCGTCTTGTTCGTTGACACGGAACCCCCAAGTTCGCCCCGACGCATCACAGCACATTCCTCGCCGTGATGGAACGCACGTCGTCAGGCCTCCGGGCTGGGCGGCAATATGTCCGCGGTGTCTTGAGGGCTGCTCTGTCGCTTCAACAGCCACGCAAGCACTGGTGGGGTGACCATCGCGGTCAGCAGCGACATCGCCACGATGATGGCGTAGATGCGGTGCGTGAATACACCTGCAGTAAGGCCAAGGCTGGCGATCACCACGCCGACTTCGCCGCGCGGCACCATGCCGAAACCGACGATGGTGGCGCTGCGTCGGCCCAGCGAAAGCGAGCCTAGCCAGCCGCCGATCAGCTTGGAAACGATGGCGATCAGCGTGACCACGAGCAGCATCCACAGTGCTTCGGCGTTCGCAAGTTCGTGCAGGTCGATCTTGCTGCCGGTGATCACGAAGAAGAACGGCGTGAGCAACGCGAGCAACGGCATCGTCTGTTGTTCCAGCGTGTGCTGCTGTCGCGTTTCGGAAGCGATCATGCCGGCGAGGAACGCACCGATGATCGCGGCGAGACCAAACAGCGTGGATAGATAGGCCAGCCCCAGGCACAGCGCCAGCACGATCATCAGCGGCGAATGCGGACTCAATGGTTTATCCAACCAGGTCGAATTCCAGCGCATCGCGCGTGCGCCGCCCCAGCCGATCACCGCGATGAAACCGATCGCGCCGCCCAGCACGACCAGCAGGTGGGTGAGGTCGAAACCGCCGCCACCTTGAAGCGATACCACTACGCCAAGCAGCAGCATGGCGAGGATGTCGTCGATCACCGCGGCGCCGAGAATCACCTTGCTCTCGATGCGCTGCAAGGCGCCGAGCTCCTGCAATACGCGTGCGGTGATGCCCGCCGACGTGGCGACGAAAGCGGCGGCGACAAACAGCGATCGATCCCAGTCGAAGCCGCTGCCATGCGCCCACAAACCGCCCATGGCGAATGGCACCAGCACGCCGAGGATGCCCACGAGAAAAGCGATCTTGCCGACTTTCTTCAGGTCTTCGAGCCGGGTTTCCAGGCCCACCGAAAACAGCAACAGCACGACACCGATTTCGGCCAGCACATCCAGCGGCGTGCCGGTGGCGGTCTGTTCGGGGGTGATCCATCCGAGCAGCGAAGGGCCGATCACGCAACCGGCGGCGATTTCACCGACGACGCCAGGCAACTTCAACCGCTGCGCGATTTCGCCGCCAATCTGCGCAGCGACGAACACGATGAACAGCGTGAGTAGAATCTCGCTGGCGTGATGCATGCGGCGCGCGCCCCGGTCGTTGATCGAGCCTGCATGCTACACGCAGCACACGATGGCAATGACGTCGGCTTGCGCTATTCGGCCGCCGTTGCGACAGGTAACGGCCGATCGTGGCGCAGGTGGCTGAATACCCGGCTGGCGATCGCGGTGATGGCGGCCAGCAACAGCACCGTCCAGCGGAACGCGGTCACATAGTCGTCGTGCGCATGGCCTTGCAGCAGCGCTTCCATCAGCAACGTGGAAAGCGCGATCCCGAAACTCATCGCCAGGTATTGCGCGGTCGATGCCATCGACGAGGCCATCGATGCGTGCTTGATGTCCAGGTCGTTGTAGATGAGCGTGTTCATGGCGGTGTACTGCAACCCTGAAAACGCGCCGTAGAGGAAGGTCAGCGAAGCAATCAGCCAGACCGGCGACGTCGGCCCCAGCAGGGCGAAAGCTGCAAGCAGCAGCGCCACCGCCAACGTGTTTCCGAGCAGCAATCGGCGATAGCCGAAGTGAACCAGCGCACGGCTGATCACCCACTTCGCACTGATCGATCCGAGCGCCTGCGGCACCATCATCAAGCCTGCCATCACCGGCGACCAGCCGCAGCCGACCTGCAGAAACAACATGAGCAGCAGGAACATGCCCGAGATGCCGAGCCGGGTGAACAAGCCGCCGGCGAGTGCCACCCAAACGCTGCGCACGCGAAGCAACGTGAGGTCGGCGACCGGGAACGCGACGCTGCGACTGCGCCACACATAGATCAACGCGAGCGCGACACCGAGCACGCTGCACGTGCCGATGCGCGCCCACGGCACCGGCGTCACGCCAGCCTGTTCCGACGCCGTAAGCAACAACGCTGATGCGCCAGCGAACAACACGAAGCCGAGCAGGTCGAAACGGTTCGCCTGCGCGAGCCGATAGTCCGGCATGTCGCGCTTGTTCATCCATACACCGGCAATCGCCACTGGCACGTTGATCAGGAAGATCAATCGCCACGACGTGAATTCGACCAGTGCGCCACCGAGCAACGGCCCGAGCACCGAGCCAAGCAACCCGAAAGTAGCGACGGTACTCATGGCGCGCACGAATTCACGCTTCTCGATACTGCGCACCAGCACATAGCGGCCGACCGGCATCAATGATGCGCCGCCAACGCCCTGGATCACCCGCGCGGCGACCAGTTGCGGCAGCGTCTGCGATAGACCGCACAGCAGCGAACCCACGCCAAACACAATGATCGCGATGCCGAATACGCGGCGCGTGCCGAGCCGATCGCAAAGCCACGGGCTCGCCGGAATCAGGATCGCGAGCGTCAGCACGTAGCTGGTGAGTGCGGTGCGCATGCCCAGTGGCGCAACCTTCAACGCCTCCGACATCGCCGGCACTGCGGTGTTGACCACAGTCGAATCCAGCGACTGCATGAAGAACGCGGCGGCCACCAGCCAGAGCAGGCCGCGGTAGCGATCGCGCGAGGACATCTCCGACAGCGCCTCGACCACCGATGCCGACGTGGGCACAGCAGGTGCGGCAGCGGGAGGCGTCGCGGCTTCGTCAGACATTGCCCGGCATGATAACTGCTGCGACAGGCTTGCTCTCGTGATAGGTGCGCGAAGAGTCAGGCTTTGTTTCGTCAGTGACCGATCGACGACAACACGACTCGCTAAACTGGGCGATATGAGGAGACCTGCATGACCGATTATCCTGCACCCGCCCAATCCATCGCACGGGCCATCGAGCGTGCGCAGGCGCTGCGCCAGCACATCGAACACGCCAATTATCGCTATCACGTGCTCGACGATGCCGAGATCACGGATGCCGAATACGACCGTTTGATGCGCGAACTTGAAGCGCTGGAAGCGGAACATCCGCAGCTCGCCTCCAACGATTCGCCGACGCGCAAGGTCGGTGCGCGTGCGCAAGGCGGTTTCGCTGAAGTGCGTCATCAGTTGCCCATGTTGTCGCTGGGCAATGCGTTCGAACAGGAAGGCGACACCGTTCGCGAACGCTATCGCGAGATTGCCGAATTCGAGCGTCGCATCGAGCAGACGCTCGACCGTCGTAGACCCGTGTTCTCGGTCGAACCGAAACTGGATGGTCTGGCGATCAGCCTGCGCTACGAGAACGGCTTGTTCGTCCAGGGCGCTACACGCGGCGATGGTGAAACCGGCGAAGACGTCACCGCGAATCTTCGTACCGTTCGCGCTATTCCTTTGAAGCTTCGCGGCAAGGACTGGCCGGACGTGCTTGAAGTGCGCGGCGAGGTGGTAATGCTGCGCAAGGATTTCGAAGCATTCAACGAGCGCGCGCGCCAGCATGACGAGCGCACACTGGCCAATCCACGCAATGGTGCGGCCGGTTCGCTGCGCCAGCTTGATCCTGCAATCACCGCGAAACGGAAATTGAGTTTCTTTGCCTACGCCGTGGGTGCAGTCGAAGGTGGCGAGCTGCCTGATACTCACTCGAAAACATTGCAGCGATTGCGCGACTGGGGTTTTCCTGTGTCGCCAGAAGTGGATACGGCGAAGGGTTTCGACGGGCTGATTGCGTACTTTGATCGCATCGGTGCCAAGCGCGATGCGTTGCCTTATGACATCGACGGCGTGGTCTACAAGCTCGACGATTACGCCGGGCAGCGCGAGATGGGTTTCGTCTCTCGCGCGCCGCGCTGGGCGATCGCGCACAAGTTTCCCGCTCAGGAACAAACCACCACGGTCGAGGCCATCGACGTGCGCATCGGCCGCACCGGCGCGGCGACACCTACGGCGCGTCTCGCGGCGGTGCAGGTTGGTGGCGTCACGGTCACCAGTGCCACTTTGCACAACGCCGACCAGATCGAGCGGCTGGACGTGCGCATCGGTGACACCGTGATTGTGCGACGTGCCGGCGATGTGATTCCCGAAGTGGTGCGCGTAATCCTTGATCAGAGGCCGCGCGACACGCGTCGATGGGCCATGCCAGCGCGTTGTCCGGTCTGCGATTCCGAACTGGTGCGCGAAGAGGGCGCCGCTGCGTGGCGTTGCTCGGGCGGCTTGATCTGCGCAGCGCAGCGCAAGGAAGCGTTGTTTCATTTTGCATCGCGTCGCGCGATGGACGTCGATGGCCTCGGCGAAAGGATCATCGACGCGCTGGTCGAACTCGACATGGTGCATACGCCGGCCGATCTCTATCGGCTGAGCGTCGATGATTTCGTCGAGATGAAGCGTCGTGCCGATGAGCGGGACGGAACGACCCCTGAAACCGTCAAGGCCGGGAAGGTTGCCACGAAGTGGGCCGAAAACCTGGTCGATGCGATCGAAGCCAGCAAGCGCACCACGCTCGCACGATTCCTTTTCGCACTCGGCATCATGCACATCGGCGAAAGCACGGCGAAAACGCTGGCGAGCTGGCTCGGTCGATTGCATTTTGTTCGTGAAACACCGGCGCCGGTGCTGCGCGTGCTGCCGGATATCGGCGCTGAAGTCGCCACGTCGATTGACGCGTTCTTTGAACAGGAGGGCAATCAGCGAGTGGTCGATGCGCTGCTCGAAGCGGGCATCACTTTCAGCGACGAAAGCGATCCGTCGCCGTTGTTGCATCAGCGGCTGGGGCTGGCTGTGCTGCTGGACATGGCCAACGTCGACAAGCTTGGCCCGAAAGGCACGAAGCTGCTGGCGGAGCAGTATCCGACGCTGGACAGCCTGATCGAGGCGGGCCCATCGCACTGGAGCGTGGCGCGATTGCCGCAGGCGGCGTCGATCAATCTTTCTTCGTTACTTGATGACGCGACGGCGCTGGCGACATTGCACAAAGCAGAAGCATCGATGCAGCGATTGCTCGCCGCTGCACCGGAAGACACCAGCGCGACCGATTCTCCGCTTTCGGGCCAGACCATCGTGCTTACCGGAACCATGGCGTCGTTGAGTCGCGACGAGGCGAAGGAAAAACTCGAAGCGCTGGGTGCAAAGGTTTCCGGTTCGGTCTCGAAGAAAACCAGCTTCGTCGTCGCCGGCGAGTCGGCGGGTTCAAAGCTCGACAAGGCGAAGGAACTCGATGTACCGGTGTGGGACGAAGAACAGTTGCTCGCACTGCTGGCCGAACATGGACGTGCGTCGGAATGACTGTGCGCGATCCATTCGCCCAGCTGCATTTGCGCGCGCGCTTGTACGCAGCGATTCGCTCGTTCTTCGCCGAACGCCAAGTGCTGGAAGTCGAGACGCCCGTGTTGTCCGCCGCGGGCAACACCGATCCGAACATCCAGAGTTTCGGCACGACATTCAGCGGTCACGTCGATGCCGGTGCGCGTGATCGCTGGTTGCGTACGTCGCCGGAATTTCCGTTGAAGCGATTGCTCGCGGCGGGCATCGGCGATTGCTACGAGATGGGCCGCGTGTTTCGCGATGGCGAGGCCGGCGGCCGGCACAATCCGGAATTCACGATGCTGGAGTGGTATCGCGTCGGCTGGGATCATCGGCGGTTGATGCACGAAACCGTCGAGCTGGTGGGGTTCGCGCTGCGCATGATCGGCCGACGTGTCGAAGTGCGGGTCGAAAGCTACCGGCAACTGTTTCTGGATGAGCTGGGTATCGATCCATTGCATGCGTCCATCGATGAGTTGCGCGCACCACTGGCCGACTTCGGCATCGGTCCGGACGGGTTGGGGCGGGATGACTGGCTGGATCTGCTGATCACGCACTTGCTGCAGCCGGCGTTCCCGCGCGATCGCATCACCGTGATCCACGATTTCCCGGCCAGTCAGTGCGCGCTGGCGCGCATCCGTGCGGGCGAACCGCCCCTGGCCGAACGTTTCGAGTTGTATCTGGGGCCGCACGAACTGGCCAACGGCTATCACGAGTTGAACGATGCCGCCGAGCAGCGCGAGCGTTTCGAGCGCGACAACCTCGTTCGCCTTGAGCGAGGCCAGCCGGCGATGCCGATCGACAAGGCCTTGCTCGAAGTGCTCGACGCATTACCCGCTTGCGCTGGCGTGGCAATGGGCATCGAGCGCCTGCTGATGTGCATGGTCAGCACCGATGCGATTGCCGACGTACTCGCGTTCGCGTTCAGCGAGGCTTGACGATGTCGGAGCCCTTGCTGAAATCGATCCACCACGTCGCACTGATCTGTTCGGATTGCGCGCGATCGCGTGCGTTCTATAGCGAGACGCTCGGGCTGCCGATTGTGCATGAGGTGTATCGCAAAGAACGCGATTCGTGGAAGTGCGATTTGCAGGTAAGCCCCGGCGTGCAGCTGGAACTGTTTTCGTTTCCGTCGCCGCCATCACGTCCGTCGCATCCCGAAGCGCAGGGCTTGCGTCATCTCGCATTCGCTGTCGACGACATCGATGCAGCCGTCGACACGCTTGCAACGCGCGGGGTGACGTGCGAATCAATACGCGTCGACGAATACACCGGTCGCCGCTTCACGTTTTTCGCCGATCCGGATCATCAGCCGATCGAGTTGTACGAAGCGAGCTGACCTGAGCGAGCTGATTTGAAACGACGAAGCCCTGCGCGTTGCCGGCAGGGCTTCGTGTTGAACGCAGGGATCGCTCAGTCGCGCTTTTCGAGCAGGTAGCGATAGATCAGGCCGCCGACCACGCCGCCGATCAGCGGAATCAGCCAGAACAGCCACAGTTGCTGGATTGCCCATCCGCCCTGGAACAAAGCGACGCCCGTGCTGCGTGCCGGGTTCACCGACGTATTGGTGACCGGGATGCTGATCAGGTGGATCAACGTGAGCGCAAGGCCAATCGCCAGTGGCGCGAAGCCGGCCGGTGCGCGCGCGTCGGTGGCGCCATGGATCACGATCAGAAAGAACGCGGTCAGCACCAGTTCGATCGCGATCGCAGCCTGCATCGAAAAGTGGCCAGGCGAATGGTCACCGAAACCGTTGGAGGCGAAGCCGCTGGCGCCGGCGTCGAAACCGGGTTTGCCGCTGGCGATGAAGTAAAGCACGGCCGCCGCGGCGATTGAGCCGATGACCTGCACGACGATGTACGGCACCACATCTTTCGCGGGGAATCGCCCGCCGGCACAAAGGCCGAGCGTAACCGCCGGATTGAAGTGTCCGCCGGAAATGTGACCGACCGCGTAAGCCATGGTCACCACCGTGAGACCAAAGGCCAGTGCTACTCCAGCGAATCCGATGCCCAGACCCGGGAAACCCGCCGCCAATACCGCGCTTCCGCAACCACCGAAAACCAGCCAGAACGTGCCGAAAAATTCGGCGCTCAGACGTTTGCTCATGTTCATCAGTTTTTCCCTGTCGTGTCGGAATGACTGTTGTGATGCCACGGCATCGTGCGTGATTGCCAAGACGCGACGACGTGGATTCTTGAACCCCCTGGCTCCTGGAAATCTCTTTCGCCGGCTACACGGGATTGGATCCCGCAAGACAGCTGGCAGGAATATACGCCCGACAGCAGCGGCTGGCACGTGTCGGTGTGATGGTGCGTCGGGCAGCGCGAGGTTTGTTGTATGTTGCCGGCTCTCCGTCAACACACACGAATCCGCCGATGATGCAGAACACGCCGGTGAACCACGCTCGCCAACTCGATCGCAACGATGCGCGCACGCTGATGCTCGCGGCGCTCGGTGGCGCGCTGGAGTTCTACGATTTCGTGGTGTTCGTGTTTTTTGCCAAGCTACTCGGCGATCTGTTTTTTCCGCACGGCACCGCATCGTGGCTTGCGCAGTTGCAGGTCTACGGAATCTTCGCCGCGGGTTATCTGGCGCGTCCGCTCGGCGGCATCGTGATGGCGCATTTCGGCGATCGCACCGGTCGCAAGAAAATGTTCACGCTGAGCGTATTGCTGATGGCGCTGCCGACGCTGGGCATCGGGTTGCTGCCCGTGTTTGCGCAGGTCGGCATGCTTGCGCCGCTGCTGTTGCTGCTGCTGCGCGTGGTGCAGGGTATTGCGGTAGGTGGTGAAGTGCCCGGTGCGTGGGTGTTCGTGGCCGAGCATGTGCCTGCGCGCAGTGTCGGCTTCGCTTGTGCAAGCCTTACCGCGGGCCTGACTTTCGGCATTCTGCTCGGTTCGTTGCTGGCGACGGCGCTCAACACATCGTTGGGCGATGCGACGATGCATGCGTGGGGTTGGCGTTTGCCCTTTCTGTTGGGCGGCGTGTTCGGTTTTCTGGTGGTATGGCTGCGCCGCTGGCTGAGCGAGACGCCGGTGTTCATCGAGATGCGCGAGCGCAAGGCGCTGAGTCAGCGCCTGCCTTTGGGCGTCGTGCTCGCTGAGCATCTCGGCGGCGTGGCGATGTCGATGCTGGTGACATGGACGCTGACGGCGGCGATCGTGGTGCTGATCCTGCTGTTGCCGGCACTGGCGACGCACAACTTCCACATCGATCCGCATCGCGCGTTTCTCGGCAACAGTCTGGCCGCACTCGCGTTGTGCGTTGGCTGCCTCTTTCATGGCTGGCTGTGTGATCGACTGAGCGCGGCGCGTGCGTTGCTGCTCGGTTCGTTCGCGATGCTGCTGATCACCTGGGCGCTGTTCGCCGACATGGCCCACGGCGGCGCCAACTTCCTGTGGCTGTATGCGCTGACCGGATTTTTTGTCGGCGTGGTGGGCGTGATTCCGACGGTGATGGTGCAAGCGTTCCCGCCCGCCGTGCGATTCACCGGCATTTCGTTTTCTTACAACGTCGCCTACGCGGTATTCGGCGCCAGCAGCGCGTCGTTGATCGGGCTGCTGGCCGATCGCGCCGGCCCGATGGCGCCGGCCTGGTATGTGGTGTTCACCGCATTGCTCAGTATCGGCGTGGCGTTGTACCTGATGCGCCGACGCGGCGCTTCGGCGCTCACATCGCGAGTCTGATCAGAATTCGAGTTCCTGCGCGGCACACAGATAGTCAACCATCGGTGCGGCGCGCTTGAACGTCGCCACGATCCACGGCATCAGCTCGTCGGAGCATGCGAGTGCTTCGTCGAAATTTTCGCCGACCGCGAAATCCTTGCGTTTGAGATCGTCGATCAGCTCGTGCTGCGGATCGAATCCGCGTGGCGACCGACTCAGCGATTCGCCCCAGAACGTGAGGTGTTCGCGGAACGTCTTGCTTTGCGTGGCACGTTTCCACGCCGCCGGGTTGTCCACCATGAAATCGCGAATGTGCTTCAGCGCGTCGGGTTCTGGATGCCACATGCCGCCGCCGGCAAAACAATCGCCGGGCTGGATGTGCACATAGAACGACGGCGCCTGGATTTCGTGGCGGCGTTCGTGGAAGAAACGCGAGCCCTGCCATGGCTTGTACGGCAGCTTGTTGTTGGAGAAGCGCGTGTCGCGATAAATGCGGAACAGCGAGCCGCCGTTCTTGCGCGGATCGGCACGGTAGTTCGCGCTGATCTTCGACAGCGGTGCCTGCATATCGGTAATCAATTGCAGGAACGGTTCGCGCACGTGTCGTTCGTAGTTGTCCTTGTGCGCGGCGAACCATTCGCGGCTGTTGTTGCGATCGAGCGAGCGCAGAAAACGAAAAGTGGCAGGCGTGAAATAGCTGTTGGGCATGGTCAAGTCAGTGAGGTGAAAAAAGATCGGAAGTTTGCGGCTCGGCGGTGTCTGCGGCGAGCTCCTCGCCCCACGCCTGCAACTGGTCGAGCAATTCGAAACGTTGTGCAGTGTTCGGGTCGGCGCGCAGTTCGTCGAGGCGCGCGAAGTAGTCGTCGAGCGTCAGCGCGGTGAGCGGCATCGGTCGGGTCAGTCGCGCGCGACGGAACGCATCCCAGCGCATGCGCTCGTCGATGTCGAGCGTCTCGGGCCAGTTGCGTGCGCGATAGCGAAACAGCAGTTCGGGATAACGTGCATCGCGAAACGGAAAGCTGCGTTGCCCCAATTCCGCTGGTGGCGTCGCGCGAACCTGCGCAAGCAATTTGCGATCGGCATCGGGAAGAAAACCGCCGCCATACAAAGCGAGCTCGGGATCTTCCGGCGGCGGCAGTTCGGTGGCGCGCTGGAAAACGCGACGGAGTTTTTCGGCAAGCCCGTCAATGGCGTGCAGCGTGTTTCGATGCGCGATGCTGCGATCGAGATCGAGCTGCAAGCGGTCGAGGTCTGCGCCCTGCAAGACGGAAAGCGGCGCGAGCGCTGGTGCATGGTTCGCGCGCACGGTGCGCAACGGAATGCGCTCGACGCCTTCGGGCAAATCCGCGCGAGCGGTGAAGATGCGATCGGCGATGTCCTCTTCGTTCTGTGCCAGCCAACTTGTCGGGTCCACCGAAAGATCGTAGATGATGATTTCGCCCGCGCGGCTCGGATGCGGCGCCAGTGGCGCGATCACCGCGAGACAATGCCGGCTGGCTGGATAGCGCGACGACACATGCACCATCGGAGTCATGTTCACCACGTCGAGCAGTTCGAAAACTTTCTGCTTGCGACGCAGGGCGAAGTGCCAGTCCCAAAGCCGCGGCTGACGCACGCGGATCAGTCGAGCCAGATCGATCAACGCGTAGACATCGGACAACGCATCGTGCGCGCGTTCCTGCCTGAGCTGGTTGGCGGTGGCCAGGTGTTCGAGTTTGAAACTGGGCGAACCGTCTTCGCGCGTGGGCCACACGATGCCTTCAGGTCGCAGCGCCTGGCACATGCGCACGAGGTCGATCAGGTCCCAGCGCGAATTGCCGTTCTCCCATTCGCGGCCATACGGCTCGTGGAAATTCCGGTAAAGCATTTGCCGAGTGAACTCGTCGTCGAAGCGCAGCGAGTTGTAGCCCACGCCGCAGGTGCCGGGCGCGGCCAGCTGTTCGTGCACGCGTGCAGCAAAGTCGGCTTCGATCAGGCCTTCACGTTCGGCGTGTTGAGGTGTGATGCCGGTGATCATGCAGGCGTCGGGGTGCGGCGGCATCTCGCGCGACGGTTTTTCATAGAACATCACCGGCTCGCCGATGATTTCAAGGTCCAGCGTGGTGCGGATGCCGGCGAATTGCACGGGCCGGTCGCGCCGCGTGTCGGAGCCGGAGGTTTCGTAGTCGTGCCAGAAAAAGGTCTGCATCGGCGGATCATCGCATGCGCAAAAGTTGCAGCGGCAACACTGATAAACTGGCCCATCCAAGGAGACACCATGAGCCACGTGCACGACGACAACCTGATCTGGATCGATCTGGAGATGACTGGTCTCGATACCGACAACGACTCCATTCTGGAGATCGCCACCGTCGTCACCGACAAGGATTTGAATGTGCTGGCCGAAGGGCCGGTGTTTGCCATCCGGCACGAGGTCGACCAGCTGGAATCGATGGACAGCTGGAACAGCAACCAGCACCACAAGTCCGGCCTGTGGCGGCAGGTGCTGATTTCCGAAACCGATCATGCGATGGCTGAGCAGGCCACGGTCGATTTCCTGCGCGCGTGGGTGTTGCCGGGCAAGTCGCCGATGTGCGGCAATTCCATCTGCCAGGATCGCCGCTTCATGCATCGGCAGATGCCGCGGCTGGAACGCTATTTCCATTACCGCAACCTCGATGTTTCGACCATCAAGGAACTGGCGCGCCGCTGGGCGCCGAACATTGCCAAGAGTTTCGGCAAGGAATCGGCGCACACGGCGCTATCCGATATCCGCGATTCGATCTCCGAACTGCGGCACTACCGCGGGTTCATGGGCGAGTTGGGTGGTTCCACCCGCGTCTGATTCGGTGTCACCATCGAGGTAACCGACATGTCGATCGATCTGTTTGCGACCGTACTCGACTGTAACGGTCGCGCGCTGCGCCTGGACCGCCCGCGGGTGGTCGGCATCATCAATCTGACGCCGGATTCGTTTTCCGGTGACGGCGTGATGGATGTCGATGCCGCCGTGTCGCAAGGGCTGCGCATGATGGAAGAGGGCGCCGACATGCTCGACGTCGGTGGCGAATCCACGCGCCCCGGCGCGGCCGATGTGACAGCGGAAGAAGAACTGCGCCGTGTGCTGCCGGTGATCGAGCAACTGATCGCGCGCACCACGTTGCCGATTGCCATCGACACTTCCAAACCGGAAGTGATACGTGTGGCGGTGAAGGCCGGTGCCGGCATGATCAACGACGTCCATGCGCTGCGCCGCGAAGGTGCGATGGATGCGGCTGCCGAACTCGGCGTGCCGGTTTGCCTCGTGCACATGCTCGGAGAACCTGGCGGCATGCAGGACGCGCCACATTACGACGATGTGGTCGGCGAGGTGCATCGCTTCCTGACCGATCGCCTGTTCGCGTGCGAGCTGGCGGGCATCGACCGGCGCAAGGTGATGGTCGACGTGGGTTTCGGCTTCGGCAAGACGCTGGAACACAACCTGGCCTTGCTCAGTGCGCTCGAACGTTTTACCAGCCTTGGCAGCGGCGTTTATGCCGGTTTGTCGCGCAAATCGATGATCGGCACGCTCACCGGCCGCCACAAGGCTGCCGACCGCGCAGCCGGCTCGGCAGCCGCGGCGCTGATCGCCGTGCAGCGTGGCGCGCGCATCGTTCGCGTGCACGACGTGGCCGCGACGGTGGATGCGCTTGCCGTATGGCATGCGGTCTATGCCGTTGATGCCGTGCCGAAACGCAACGAGAAAACCGCCATGCCGCGCTGGCCTGACGATGATTGAACAGCGGTGGCGGCGTATGCTGCGCGGCGGACAGAATCGCAGCTTTGGGGGGACACAGCCATGAATGAGCGTAAATATTTCGGCACCGACGGTATCCGCGGCATGGTGGGCGAATGGCCCATCAGCGCGGACTTCATGCTGCGGCTGGGTCGCGCCGTCGGCTGCGTGCTTGGCCGCGAAGGCAAGGATCGCCCGAAGATCCTGATCGGCAAGGACACGCGTGTTTCCGGTTACATGTTCGAAGCGGCGCTCGAGGCCGGTCTGGTCGCCGCGGGCGCGGACGTGGGCCTGCTTGGACCGATGCCGACGCCGGCCGTGGCGTTTCTCACTCGCTCGATGCGAGCCAGCGCAGGCATCGTGATCAGCGCCTCGCATAATCCGCATCACGACAACGGCATCAAGTTCTTCTCCGCCAACGGCGAAAAACTCACTGACGAAGTGGAGCTGGCGATCGAGCGCGAAGTGGATGCCGACTTCGTTACCGTGGCATCCGAACGGCTTGGCAAGGCGACGCGGATCGGCGATGCGGTGGCGCGCTATGCGGAGTTCTGCAAGGCGACCGTGGCGGAAGATTTCACTCTGCACGGGCTCAAGCTGGTGCTCGACTGCGCGCACGGCGCAACGTATCAAGTCGCGCCGAAAGTTTTCGCGGAGATGGGCGCGGAAGTCATCGCCATCGGCGACAAGCCCGACGGTTTCAACATCAATGCAGACGTCGGTTCCACCCATCCGCAATCACTGCAGCAAGCCGTGATCGCGCACGGTGCCGACATGGGCATGGCGTTCGACGGTGACGGCGATCGCCTTGTGCTAGTCGATCGACATGGTGCTTTGGCCGACGGCGACGACATTCTCTACGTGCTGGCAAAAAGCCTGCACGGACGGAACGCGCTGAAGGGGCCGGTGGTCGGCACGTTGATGAGCAACTACGGACTCGAGCTGGCACTGGCGGAATTCGGCGTGCCACTGATCCGCGCCAACGTCGGCGATCGCTACGTCATGCAGCAACTGCGGCAGCATGGCGGAGTGCTCGGCGGCGAAACGTCGGGACACATCCTTTGCCTTGATCGTGCGACGACCGGCGATGGCATTGTCGCGGCGCTCGCGGTACTCGAAGCGCTGGCGACGTCGGGTCAGGATCTTGCCGCGGCACGTTCCGACCTCAAGAAATTGCCGCAGGTGATGCTCAACGTGCGCGCCAACGGTGCGCGCGAAGCGCTGCACAGCGACGAAGTGAAACAGGCCACCGCGGAAGTGGAACGCGCGCTGCACGGTCGCGGTCGCGTCGTTTTACGTGCATCGGGAACCGAGCCGCTGGTTCGCGTCACCATCGAAGGCGCCGATGCGGTAGAAGTGCAGCAATTGGCAGAGCGGCTGGCCGACGTCGTAAAATCAGCGGCCCAAGCCTACGCTGCGGAAGCCACATGAAACATGTTCCTACCCTCGATATCCGACGCTACGAAAGCGATCGCGAGGCCTTCGTCGCCGAACTCGGCGCGGCCTATCGCCAGTTCGGTTTCTGCTGCATCAGCGGGCATGGCATTGCACGCGATCTGATCGACGGTTCGTACGACGCGTTCAAGCGTTTCTTCGCGTTGCCTACCGAGACCAAGATGAAGTACCACGTGCCCGGAACAGGCGGTGCGCGCGGCTACACGCCGTTCAAGGTCGAAACGGCGAAGGACAGCCAGTTCGCCGATCTCAAGGAGTTCTGGCATATCGGTCGCGAGATTCCGCGCGATTCGAAATTCGCCGACGTGATGGCGCCGAACCTGTGGCCAAGCGAAGTTCCGGATTTCAAGCCGTACGGCTACGGTTTGTACGAAGCATTGGACGATTTGGGGTCGCGCGTTTTGCGCGCGCTGGCCTTGCACGTGGGCCTGCCGGAGCGCTACTTCGACGACAAGACCGACCAGGGCAACTCGATCCTGCGGCCGATCCACTATCCGCCGATCACGCAGGACAACGTTCCCAACGAGCGCGCCGGCGCGCACGAGGACATCAACTTCATCACGCTTCTGGTCGGCGCGAGTGCGGAGGGCCTCGAGGTGCTGAGCGATGGCCAGTGGTTGCCGATCACCACCGAAGGCGACGCCATCGTGGTGAACATCGGCGACATGCTGCAGCGCCTGAGCAATCACGTGTATCCGTCCACGTCGCATCGCGTGGTGAATCCGAAGAACGACAACGCGCGCAAGCCACGTTATTCGGTGCCGTACTTTTTGCATCCGAATCCGGATGTGGTGCTCGATCCGGTGCCCGAATGCATCACGGCGGAAAACCCCAGCCGCTACGAAAACTCGATCACTTCACACGAATACCTGCTGCAGCGGCTGCGCGAGATCAAGCTGATCTGATCTCGCGAGTTACTTGTCATCGTTTCGATATCGTTTCGCCTGACGCGCCGAAAGATGGTTCGCCAGGCGATCTGGCATCAGCTGGAAAATCGTCTTGATGAATCGATTGACGCGCCCGGTGATGAACATCGAATCACCACGCTCCACCGCGGCAATGCCCTGGCGAACCACTTCCTGCGCGCTGAGCCACATGAAGGCAGGCATGTTGTCCATCTTGTCGCGCGTGCCGGTGACGTCGTGGAATTCCGACCAGGTGAAACCCGGACACAACGCGCACACGTTCACGCCGGCTGCCCGGTTTTCCAGCGCCAGCGATTGCGAGAATTTGATCAGGTACGCCTTTGACGCGCCATACAACGTGTGCATCGCCGTGGCCGGCACATGACCGGCCAGCGAAGCGACATTGATGATGCGTCCATAACCGCGACCACGCATGCCGGGCAAGAGATGGCGTGTCAGTTCGGTCGGCGCCGTTACCAGCACTTGCAGGGAATCCGCGTGGGTTTTCCAGTCGTTGGAAACGAATGAACCCGGCACACCGTAACCTGCGTTGTTGATCAGCCAATCCACGTGCAAGCCGCGTTCCGCGAGCGTATCGCAGAGTTCGCGCGCAGCTGCGGGGTCCGCCAGATCGTTAGGCAGAACGGTCACGACGATGCCATGCCGTTGGGTCAATTCGTCGGCGATTGCCTGGAGTCGATCTGCGCGTCGTGCCGTGAGGACAAGGTCGTGTCCAAGCGCCGCCAGCTGCCGCGCGAATTCCGCGCCGATGCCGGATGAGGCGCCGGTGATCAGGCTGAGCGGTTTGGACTGCGACATGGGGAGTTCCTTCATGGAGAACGCGCCATTTTGACCGTTTGTCGCGTCGATGCCAGCACTCTCCAAGGTTGACCGCGATTGCCGATGCGCGATGCCGTCGCTAAGCTGCGCGCTCCATCGTCAGGGATATGTCCCATGCGCAAGAAATTCGTCGCCGGCAACTGGAAGATGCATGGCAGCCAGACGATGGCGAGCGCGCTGGCAAGCGATATCGTCGCAAGCATGCCCGGCGACATCGATGTCGCGGTATTTCCGCCGTTTGTGTATATCGCAACGCTCGCAACGCAATTCGCCAACAAAGGTCTGGGGCTTGGCGGCCAGGACGTGAGCGAACATGACGGGCAGGGCGCATATACCGGCGAGATTTCCGCCGCGATGCTGGCTGATGTCGGCGCGAGGTGGACTCTGGTCGGTCACTCCGAGCGCCGCCACTATCACAACGAGAGCAATGACCTGGTGGCGCGAAAATTCGCCGCGGCGCGAGCCGGTGGCCTCACGCCCATCCTGTGTATCGGCGAGTCGCTGGCACAGCGTCAGGCCGGCCAGACCGAAGCCGTGATCGAGGCACAATTGCATGCCGTCCTGTCGACCAGCGGCGCGGCCAGCTTCGATACGGCTGTCATCGCATACGAACCGTGCTGGGCGATTGGTACGGGTCAAACCGCCACGCCCGAGCAGGCTCAGAAGGTACATGCCTTCATTCGTAGCCAACTCGAAAAGGAAGATGTTATGATTGCCGGGATGACTCGACTGCTTTACGGCGGTAGCGTCAAGGCGGCCAACGCCGCGGAACTGTTCGCTCAGGCGGACGTGGACGGTGGGCTGATCGGCGGTGCTTCGCTGACCGCAACCGACTTCCTTGGAATCTGCGCCGCGGCGCAATAAGCGCTACAGGCTCAAAAGAAATCATGTTCGTCATTTTCAGCGTGTTTTACATCCTGATCGCTGCCGCAATGATCGTGCTGATCCTGCTGCAGAATGGCGCGGGCGCCGATGCCGGTTCCGGCTTTGGCAGCGGCGCTTCGGCGACGGTGTTCGGTGCGCGCGGCTCGGCTACCTTCCTTACCCGCACCACCGGCATTCTTGCCACGCTGTTCTTCCTGATGAGCCTTGGCATGGGCATGTACTTGCACGCCAACGGCGCGCAGCATGACGACGGTGGCGATCTTGGTGTGATGTCCAGCGCAGCTAGCAAACCGGCCGCACAAAAACCGGCACCTGCGCCAGCGCCCGCTACGGAAGTTCCCTTGGCAACGCCCGCAGCAGCCAATACGCCGGCAAAGTCAGCCGGCAACGTACCCGCAGCGGCAACCGCGCCAGCGAAAAAGGATTGAGTAACACGCAGCACGTAACACACCTGCCCAGGTGGCGGAACTGGTAGACGCACTACCTTGAGGTGGTAGCGACGTAAGTCGTAGGGGTTCGAGTCCCCTCTTGGGCACCATTACATCGTTTGAAGACGTCCGCTAGAGTCCAAAAACACAACGAAAACCGCTACTTGCGGGTTTTTTTGTGTCTGTTAGCGTGCAGAGGCATCCAACGCTGTCCAGTGGAATACCCCAATAAGTGGGGGTACAGTCGGGGGTACGGGCAGCAAATGGGCTGCTGGCCAACAAGGGATACCCCCAAAATGCCCCTGTCAGACGTTGCCGTCCGCAAGGCCAAGCCTGCGCCCAAGCCGTACAAGATGGCGGACGGTCGAGGGCTGTTTCTGCTGGTGAATCCGACCGGCTCCAAACTGTGGCGCTGGAAGTACCGGGTAGACGGGCGCGAGAAACTGCTGGCACTGGGCGCGTACCCCGAGCTTTCCCTGACCGCTGCCCGCGATGCGACAACCGACGCCCGCAAGCTATTGGCCAACGGCACCGACCCCGGAGAGGTGCGCAAGGCGGTCAAAGCTAAACGAATCGAGGCGGCAGCCGTTGCGTCCGACACCTTCGAGGCGGTGGCCCGCGAATGGATGGCACGGCAGGACGTGGCCGAAGTGACGGCCAACAAGACCCGCTGGATTCTGGAAACCTTCCTGTTTCCCGAGATTGGCAGGCGACCCATTGCCGAGGTGACGGCGCGCGAGCTGCTGGACGCGCTGCGCAAGGTCGAGGAAAGCGGCAGGCTGGAAAGCGCCAAGCGGGCCAAGATCAAGGCGGGGCAGGTATTCCGGTACGCCATGTTGGAAGGCAAGACGAACACTGACCCGACTGCCAGCCTGCGGGGAGCGCTTAAGCCCCCCAGCGGCAAACACCATGCTGCCATCACTGACCCGGCACGGATGGGCGAGCTGCTGCGCGCGATTGACGGCTTCACCGGGCAACCCGTGACGCTGGGCGCGCTGAAACTAGCCCCGCTGGTATTCGTGCGACCGGGTGAGTTGCGTCATGCAGAGTGGGTTGAGTTTGATCTGGTCGGGGCTATCTGGCGCATCCCCGGCGAGAAAATGAAGATGAAGGCCGCGCACCTTGTCCCGCTATCCAATCAAGCCGTGACAATGCTGCGCGAGCTGCACGCCTTCACCGGCGGCGACCGCTACGTGTTTCCTGGCCTGCGCACGGCATCCCGACCCATGTCAGAAAACACCGTCAATGCTGCCCTGCGACGGCTGGGCTATAGCGGCGAGGAAATGACCGGGCACGGTTTCCGCAGCATGGCCGCGACGCGGTTAAACGAAATGGGCTGGAACGCGGATGCCATCGAGCGGCAACTGGCACATGCCGAATCCAACAAGGTGCGTGAGGCTTACACGCACGCGGCGCAGTATCTGGAAGTACGCACACGCATGATGCAGGCATGGGCCGACTATCTGGACGGGCTGCGGGCTGGCGGAAAGGTTATTGCGATCGGTCGGAAGGTAAGCTAATTACTTGAAACGCCGCGCTTAGGACGGCCATCTGAAAACCGGGCACCTTCCCCGGCTGGCGCGGCACCTATTGAAGGGCGCAAAGGTGGCGCGATGGATATCCTAAAGGGCGAACGCATACTGCCGGTGCGAGTTATCAGCGTGCGGCTGGCAGCCACGATTTTCGCCTTTGAACTTGGCGAGTGGAAGGGCGTAGAGATCGCCGAATCAGAGCTTGAGCCGTTCCTGCAGCCGCAAACTGACAGTGACCAAGTCCGTGCTGGGACAAGCCCTCATTCTTGGGGTCAGCTAACACTGAAAGGGACAATCAGCCGCGCGCGTGATGCCATCGAATCTTTGCTCGTCCACTCCATTGACTCGGGAGGAGTGGCCGTACTGGTAGAACGCCGTGACTTGGCTGGCGCACTGGTCACCGGCGAGACTCTGGTGGACGTGGATAAGGTGTTCGATTGGGCGGAGGTGCACGGACTGGAACCAGGCGATTTTTTTACTAATTACGTCGAAGATGAAACTGAGATAGCAATGGCCGCACTCTCGCGCATCAACGATGAGCGGGCACGCCTGGAAAACCCCGTCGAACATGCGCGCGTGATGAAACGAGTGGCTGATATGGATTCAGATTACGTAATAGAGCTGATGAGGGAAAATGAAAGACTTCGACAACGAGCTCGCGAACGTGAACAGCCAGATGCACCACTGGATGGCCGCCAGCGCACCACGCTTCTGGCGATCATCGGCGCACTGGCTAATGCTGCAAAACTTGACCTTACCCAGCACTACAAAGCCGGTGAAGCCATCGCTGCAATGTTAGACGAGCAGGGTGTGAAGCTATCAGGCCGTTCGATTGGCGAACACTTGAAATCAGTTCGTGAAGCTATGAACAGACGGAAGGTCTAGCGCCTCAAACTGCAATAGCGGCAATACAAGCTGCAATAGCAACAACGGCGCAATGGTGATCGCGATGCTGTACTCGTTCTTAAACGACGAGGCTACATCACAATGCACACCCTGCCCGAAACTGGCTACCTTCGTCTGCCGCAGATAGTCGGCAAACTCGCCACCAAGACCGCGCCGGCTATCCCCGCGATCTTCCCCGTCTGCCGTTCGACTTGGTGGGCAGGCGTCAAAGCTGGGCGCTACCCGCAGCCCGTGAAGCTAGGTGAGCGAATTACCGCGTGGCGGGTCGAAGACATTCGAGCGCTGATCGAGCGGCCGGCACCCCAGCCGTGAGTACGCGCAAACCGAACCCTCGGCTCGCCAAGATTCACAGGTCGTACTCCGTGGAAGAGGTCGCCCGGTTATATGGCACCCACCGCAACACGGTTAGGGCATGGATTCGAGCCGGACTTCCTACGATTGACGGCGGTCACCCGATCTTGATTGCTGGTCGTGACTTAGGCGCCTTTCTCCTAGCACGGCGCCAGCGAAACAAAAGACCGTGCGGGGTCGGCGAACTCTACTGTTGCCGATGCCGCGTCCCGCGAAAGCCTGCAGAAAGTCGCGCGGTCTACGAGCCGATGAATGCGGCGACCGGAAATCTAGTTGGGGTCTGCTCGACGTGCTCGGCAAGGATGAATCGTCGGGTCAGCTTGGCGAAGTTGGAGGTTGTTCAAGGTGATTTGGCTGTTGCGATACCGGTAGCACAGGAACACATAGGCAAGAGCCATCAACCCTCCGTGAACTGTGCTTCGAACTAGGAGTCTCGCACCATGAAAAAATACAACCCAGCGAATGAGCGGATTAAGCGCGACTATTTTGCGTTTCTGAAAGAGGCCAGGCGCCAAAGCGAGAACTCAGTAGATGCTGCCGCCATGGCCATTGCACGCTTTGAGGCTGACACTAGGTTGCGAGATTTCAAAGCCTTCCACTTTGAGCAAGCCATCGCCTTCAAGCATCGCCTCGCCCGCCAAGAAAGCCGTGCCACGGGCGGCAAGCTCAGCAAGGCGACGTTGAACGCAACCCTCGCGCACCTCAAACGCTTCTTCCAGTGGCTGGCGCTTCAACCTGGCTACAAGTCGCGACTAAACTATCCAGATGCCGAATACTTCAACCTCTCGGAGAAGGATTCGCGTGTCGCCACAGCCCGTCGCCAGCGCGCCGTACCAACTATCGAACAGATCAAGCACGTCCTCGCCACGATGCCGAACGATTCCGCCATAGACCGACGGAATCGCGCGCTTATTGCCTTTGCGCTGTTGAGCGGGGCACGCGATAGCGCCATCGCATCGATCAAACTCAAGCACGTTGACCTGAGTGCAGGGAACGTCTTTCAAGACGCGCGCGAGGTGAATACCAAGTTCAGCAAGAGCTTCACGACGACGTTTTTCCCTGTAGGCGAGGACGTTCGCCAGATCGTGGCCGATTGGGTCGTCTATCTTCGAGAAGTAATGCTTTGGGGCAACGACGATCCGCTCTTCCCGTCAACGATGGTTTCCACCGGTCCGACGCGGCAATTTCGTCGAGTCGGACTGACGCGGACGCATTGGAGCAATGCCGGTCCAATCAGGGGTATCTTTAAGGCGGCATTTGCTGAAGCTGGATTGCCGTATTTCAATCCGCACAGTTTCCGCAACACGCTGGTGCGCCTTGGTGAAACTTTGTGTCAGACACCCGAGACCTTCAAGGCGTGGAGCCAGAATCTCGGTCACGACGGCGTGTTGACCACGTTCACGAGCTATGGCTCGGTTGATCCGCGGCGCCAGGGTGAAATAATCCGGTCGCTTCGATGCTGCCAGCCGGGGGGCGATGCTAAAACCGTCCGACTGGCAGAGGTTCTGATAGAGCAGATACGGAAGAGTGGGCTGCTGGAATCCAACGATTGCCCTAGCTAGGCAATTCGACGGCAACACATGGACGATAGAGCATTGCGCGGCGCCTTCTGACTACGGGTCGGTAGCAGTTGTAGAAAAAAGACGCCACGACTTTGAGCAACACCTTTGCCTGCCGACTACAGGCGATCTAAAGGGCTCACGGTTCTTCGGATCGCATGGTGGACATGGGTGTAGATCATTGTTGTCTTCAAACTACGATGACCAAGAAGCAGCTGGATGGTGCGGATGTCGGTGCCTTCAGCGAGCAAGTGGGTGGCAAAGGAGTGCCGAAGCGTATGCACAGAGGCTTGCTTTGAGATGCCGGCATCGGCGACTGCGCGTTTGAAGGCGATTTGAACATTGGACTCCGATGCGTGCCAACGTAGAAGTTGCCCGCTATGAGCACAGGCTCGCGTGACCCGAGATGGGAAAATGAACTGCCAGGCCAAGCTCCGGCTAGCCCTTGGATACTTTCTATCCAGCGCATTGGGCATCGGCGCAAAGCCGCGTCCGTGGGTCAAGTCGTGCTTGTGGAGTGACGCAACCCTCAACACATGCTGTTGTAGCGGTTGCAGAAGCCGGCCAGGAAGCACGGATACCCGGTCCTTGCCGCCTTTACCCGAACGGATGCTGATGGTTCTATCGCGAAAATTCAGATCCTTGATTCGAAGCGTCATGCATTCGTTCACCCGCAAGCCGGCGCCATAGAGCAATTCGGCCATCAGACGAGGCGTCCCGTGCATGCGGGCAAGAACATCCCGCACCTTTTCAACATCCATGACTACGGGAAGCCGAGCCGGCTTCTGTATGCGTTTCAAGCTAGTCAAATGGCCGACATCGATCTCAAGAACATCACGATACAAGAACAAAAGCGCGTTGAGAGCTTGAGACTGCGTGGAGGCCGAGACGCGCTGCTCTGCGGCCAAATAGTTCACAAACTGCGTGATGCCGGCTGGCCCGACGTCGCGGGGATGCTGTTTGAGATGGAAGAAGATGTATCGCCGAATCCAGAATCGGTAGGCCTCCTCCGTGCGCAGGCTCAGGTGGCGCCGGCGGCAGACCGCGGAGACCTGATCCATGAGACGTGGGGCAGGGAGAGGTGGCGCGGGAAGTTCACCCCATAACGGTCGCTCCTTGTGGAAAAAGGACATGAGATTACGCGATCGGACCGGCCCGCTGGGTCCGGCTATTCGTCAGCTTGTTAGCCGGACCGAGCACGGATAAGCTCGCGTGGAATCAGGATGTTGCGGTGCGAAGGCTTCGCAAGTTCAAGGACGTATAACCGGACCCAGGGGTCCGTCTAATTGGTAGTTAGGCCCCAATGACCAAGGCGAAACATTCAGACGGCCGTATGTTCCTGGGAGCTGCACTTTTCCCTTCTGGGTTTCATTGCTGCGTTCGCATCGTTCTATGCGGTGACCAGCGCGCTCGTTTTTCCTTCTCATTTTTTTGCATTTTGGGTTTTCGTCAGTTTCGTAGCTTCGCTAATCCTTCTAGCGGGTGCCTGCATTGCCGTTAGTGACGTGTCCGGCTTCTGGCAGTTCCCGCTTCAAGCCTTTGCGGTAGCCGCAATCGTCGTTGGTGTCGCCGCCATCGTCAGCGCCGCGTTTGGTAACTGGCATCTACTCTTTGGGGCTCTAGGCTTCAGAGCGCTGGCCTGCCTTTTTGCGGGTGTTGGTGCCGGGTACGTCATGCGGCGTTTGCAAATCCGCTTCCTTCCTAGGCACCATGCCTAACCAATCATTCAAGCGGACGGCTCCGCCGCCGCTTAATTCCAGCGTTAGACAAAGGGGAATAACGTGCGTCACTTGAGCAAAATGATCGTCGCAGGTGCTGCCATCTATGCCTTCGTTGCTTCAGCTGGAGAAGTAACCGTTACAAAAGAGCTTCAGGCCGCAATGCAAGATATAGCCGTCCATTCTCAGGTCGTGATGGTTGACGGCTCGGGAGCCACTCCAAAGACCTTCCACGAAGACTCCGATCCCAAGACTCTTCAAATTGTCATGTTGGCTAAGCCCTCAGACGGAGCTGCTCAAGTTTCCAGCGATGGCGAGGTCATCTTTTTGCAAAAAGATACCTCCGAGAAGGAGCAGCAGTCCCTATTTGGGAGAGCCTTTTATCTCAAAGCCAAAGCGCGAGAGGCTGCTTCACAATCGGCAGGCGAGCACAGCTCACCGTAGGCGTCTAACATTGCGTTCAAGGCGGACGGCTACGCCGCCGCTTAACTCCTGCGTTAGGCTTCATGAAACAACTTGCCAAGCTCATAGCCATCAGCACGCTTTGCCTAGTCGTATTTGTCTGGGGGCGTTACCTTTTCCTTGAGGCCCGTACGGATTCGACGTACACGAACGCCAAGGTCGGGGACACAGAGAAGGCCATTGTCACCAAACTGGGTGTGCCAGACCAAGTGCTTCCATGCGGCAAGTAT
>NZ_LMUV01000011.1:661689-785424 GCF_009765755.1 Rhodanobacter sp. L36
GATACTCGTCTGGTGGCACGCTGGTCTCAAGGTACGAGTACAGCTCGGAGTAGCTGTACAGCCTAACAATTCGTTCAAGGCGGGCGGCTTCGCCGCCGCTTAGCTCGGCGTCGAGTGTCCGGTTTCGACCCAAAGCGGACTCTCAACCAAAAGCACTCTCCATCCGGCTATTCGCCAACTTGTTAGCCGGACCGAGCACCGATAAGATCGCGTGGAATCATGATCTTGCGGTGCGAAGGCTTCGCAAGTTCAAGGACGTATAACCGGACTCAGGGGTCCGTCTAATTGGTAGTTAGGTACCGCAATGGAATGCCTCGCAGCATGAAGATTCGAGTCACAGCAGCGAAGTTATTGCGCTCAAAAATGAGGTCGAGGGACCGATCCCAACGGCTTGGCGAAAAACGCTCAGTGCCGTCGTTGAGGCTTTCGTTGCTGGTGACTACGGGTTAGAGAAAGGGGTGGCTAACGTCTCACCGGTATCCGCCGAAACCGCTTCGCGCATCCGCAAATATCTTCAGGACTACGGCGCGACGCTCATAGCGTTGCCAGACGCAATCTGGGGTTCCTCCGTCTGTATCTGGTACGGCGACCACTGGGATGCGCTAGTAGACCTCTGGACACAAGAGGAGGGTCAAAGCGATTTGGTGTTGCACGTACGAGTAAGTGAGGCCAATCCGGGCTTCCTCATCCAGATTCATCTAGTCTATGTGCCGTAAGCGGGCGGCACCTAACCACTCGTTCGAGGCGGACGGCTCCGCCGCCGCTCAACTCCAGCGTTAGGCACTTATGTCAAAGCGTGCTCAATTGGTGGTTCTGGGTATGGTGCTGGCCTTGTCCGTTGCCTCATTCGCAATAGCTCGCCTCTACTCGCCATCGTTGGCTTTCAAAGTTGGTGTCGCACCAGTCATATTTGCAGGCTTGGCTCTCTTTGGTCACCTCACGACACTCGACGACGATGCAAGGGGTGGCTTTTCCAATCCTGAATCTTCGTCTGGTATCTGGCGCAGCTCGCTGTTGGAGCTTACGCTCAAGGCAGGCCTGTTCGGACTTGTATGCTTTCTAGTTTTTTCGGGCTTGTAGCGAGCGTGCACCTGGCGCCTAACAACTCGTTCAAGGCGGACGGCTTCGCCGCCGCTTAACTCCAGCGTTAGGCGCATATGAACTTTATGACCTTCTCACCAGGCAACGTACTCTTCCTGTGCGTATTCGCCATGGCGGTTGTCTGGCTCCTACTAGTCAGGAACCTCTTTCGGTCAATGTCGGCAAAACACCCTCAAAAATACGAGGAGCTGGGGAAGCCCTCGCTAACGCAAAACAACAACTTGCGGACAAATGTGCGGTTCTTTAAATTTCTTTTCAGCACCGAATCAACCTCCCTCAATGACCTGTCTTTAAGTAAACGCGTCAGCTTCCTGCGCATTTGGCTCATCATATTTTTTTTTGCCTTCATGGTGTCGCTATCTGTCGCGACTCAATGATAGACGCCTAACTATTCGTTCAAGGCGGACGGCTTCGCCGCCGCTTAACTCTAGCGTTGGAGCAGTGGAGTCGTCCATGCCATCAACCACCGCAAAAGGGGGAGCGATGAAATACGCCTTGTTCTTGCTATTACTGGCGGTTTTCGCTGGCTGCTCGAACAGTGGTCCAATCAAGGTCGGGCCGGAGACTTACTACATCATCAAAAAAGCCGGGAGCGCGTTCAACACTGGTGACCACGACAAGGTGGTGATCTTGCAGCAGGCCAACACCTTCTGCGAGCAACGTGGACGCGACGTCCTAGTTGAAAAGGCCGAGTCCCATCACGGCATTGCATTTGCACGGGTGGCAGCGCCGACGCCACCTTCAAGTGCGTTCCCAAATCTAAGCCTTAGCGTGCGTGCTGCCGTCTAACCAATCATCCAAGCGGGCGGCTACGCCGCCGCTTAGATCGAGCGTAGAGTGTCCGCTTTCGACCCAAAGCGGACACTTCGTAAAAACTGCGCGACTGATTCACTTTTGAGGACGCGTGATGCGGTTTGGGCCCGTTGTCGATGCACTGGGGGTCGCTCTGATCATCACGCAAGTGATGACTTGGCGGCTTGCGCAGCGGTTAAACACCGTCGACCCGAACTACTTCCGGACTCGTAACGGCCAGTTGCACTGGTGGGATTTACGGTCTCGCTTCTCCGTGCTGGGCATGCTGGTCGACCGACGCTTGCCCAATACGAAACACGGTCCCCTTAGCGGATGCTCCAGCCGGCCAATATGGCATTGTGGGTTTTGAAACGAGAGGGTGGATTTTTGAAGGCTAAAGTAAAGATCGACAAAGTGATCGAAGAAAATCCCCGGTCATCTGATGGACTCGCAGCTCTTTTTCTGAGAGCACGAGGCTACGAGGGTGGTTGGTATGGAGCTATTGACTACGAGCTTGCAAAAAATGATTACAAATTATTAATCGAGAATAAGGACAAGGTTGGAAGCAAAGGATTACTTGGGTATGCGAGAGTTCTTTTCAAAGAAGAAAATATTGAGAGCTTTGATGAAATTAAGCGTTTGTGCGATGAAGCAATCGCTTTAGACGGAAACATTAAAGCAAGGGCTCTTATCGGGTTTTCGTATGAAAAATTCAACAAAGACTATGCATCAGCTGCAAGATATTACCTGTCGTCATTTTTGCATGGTTCGAAGTGGGGTCTAGGCTTTTATTCATCAGCCAAGATTCGTGATGGAAAGTTTGCAATCGGATTAGTGAGTAAGATTGCATATCACTTGATGTATCCAATACTAAATATCTTCGACAGATCAAAATCAGCCATATACTACGAAAAAGGTCCCCGAGCAAAGGGTAGGGGTTGTTAATTGAGGAAAACAAAGGGTCCGCCGTCAAGTTAATGGACGCGCACTTGGCCTTCCCCAGCCGCGCTAAATAATATCCCCGTCTTGTTGCAGGTCATCCACCGCAGTGTTGCATCCGGCGCCAAGATAGAGAGATTCGGGTCAGACCTAGGATCATTTCATTCGGTATGGGACGATTTTCGGGGTGGCGAAGGTCAATCGCTGGTCAACCGCTTATTGTGATCATTGAGCCGGGGATGTCCCGAATCGTGCTAAAAGCGGGGTAAGGACATGTCTGCTTTCGACCCAGAGCGGACATGGTCTCGAAACCAATTGTGGAGCTGGTCAGATGGATTTGAATGAAGCTACAGCCAAATTCGCGGCTTTAACTAAGCCAGAACGCTTAGTGTTTCTTGCTCGCTATGGCCACCAGCTCACGATCGTGGCGCGATCAGCGTACGGAACCGAAATTGCCGATGTTGTCGCAAAAGATTTTTTCAGAAAGCTGTTCGAAATTCAGCATCGTCTGTTCAGCTATATGGCATCGCTCATGACAGATGACGATCAATGTTTCAGTGCCCAAGCGATGGTGTCCATTCTTCTCGGTGATGAATCCATCAGAGGAGCAACCGTGCCTGCTTTCGCGAACGTGCACGCCAGCCCGTCCTCAGTAAGGGCGGACTAATTCTTCGTCTGCTTTCGACCCAAAGCGGACTGTCAACCAAAGGCATTCTCCATCCGGCTATTCGCCAACTTGTTAGCCGGACCGAGCACGGATAAGCTCGCGTGGAATCAGGGCGTTGCGGCGTAACGTCTTTGCCTGTTCAGGAACAAATAACCGGACCCAGGGGTCCGTCTAATTGGTAATTAGGTCGCATATGGTCGGCAATGGTAAGCACAAATGGCTTCGCAGCAATATTGGCGACTTCATGCGTCAGTATCAGCGTAAAGCGCAGCGAGGCGTCGAGCCAAATGATCGCCAGTACGACCGCAAGGTCGAGGAAGAAATCAAACGCATGGACCCGTTCGAGCTCGATCAACTCATCAACGGAACAGACGACGATGATCCCGCGTGAGCAACCTAACAATTCGTTCAAGGCGGACGGCTCCGCCGCCGCTTAACTCCAGCGTTAGCTGCCACTACAAATGACCGTTGCAACCGAAGCTCAGGAAATCTACCTCCGTAGCATCAATGAGTCCGTAGCTCGGATTGATGCTTGTGGTGTATTTCTCGACGCATACGCCTCAAGCGGTTCACTGTCGGTCCTTGAAGCAGCAGCTCTGCAGGCGCGCAAGGCGCTCGAAGCGGTCGCATATGCCGCCATTGCACCAAACGAAAAGCGCTATCAGGCATTTCGTGCGCGAGCTGCGCAACCTGCAGACTACCGAAAAGACTACAACGCTCGCGCAATTCTCCGACACCTCGCTAAAATCAATCCCGACTTCTACCCGACTCCACTTCTACCTGCCACACAGCAGGCGCCAGGGCATTGGCACTTCGAGTTAAAGGCGGATGGCTACCTTACAAAGGCACGATTTGAGTCGTTCTACGACAGGCTTGGAAAATTTCTCCACGCCGATAATCCATGGGGTCATGACAAGGGGTTCGTGAACCTCGCCGCTGATCTTCCCTCAGCAATGATCCAACTCAGAGAACTCCTAGCGCTTCACAAGACAATTGTCCGCGTTCCGTCCTTTTCCGGCGTATGGGTGATTGAGGTGCCCACTGATGGTCGCGTTCCACATATCATCACCGCCGCGGCCACTGGCGAATTTGCCGTCGTCGCGGGTGGCAGCTAACCACTCGTTCAAGGCGGACGGCGTCGCCGCTTAACTCCAGCGTTAGCTGCAAGGAGAGATTTATGCGCGTTGTTAAATTAGTTTCGGCGGGTCTTGCTCTGGCACTTTGCGGCAATTCACCCGCGAACTTCGCTGCGCAGCTCTACAAAGTTTCCTTAGACCTTTCTCACAACGGCAAGCTCTTCGGTTCACCTTCGGTCGTCATCAAAGACGGCGCCGACGCAACCGTTGCTGTATCTGGGCCCAATGGTTACAAGCTCGCTCTCAACGTCGCGGATGGTGGCAAAGGGCAGCTCAAAATTGTTACCCACCTAGACACGGCTTACGGTTCCATAGCGCCAGCTATGGTCGTGCTGGCTGGCCAGCCGGCAACCGTATCGGTCGGCCATATTGCCATTGGCCTGACCGCGATCCGCACTGGCAGCTAACAACTCGTTCAAGGCGGACGGCTTCGCCGCCGCTTTGTTGATAACTGAGGTACAAGTTGATACGCCACTGGTGACCGCTGCGCGCGCACCAAGCATCAGCAACTTGGGGGTAAATTTGGGGGTATTTTTCGCGAGCATCGCTAGAAAGCGTTATAAAGACTTACTTTTCGTTGCCCCTCTTGGCACCAATTGATGGCTTTGTACTTTTCATAACAGTACGAATCTGTCCAGATATACAGATAACCCCGCGTAGAAGCGGGGTTTTTTTGTTCCTATGTGTCGTCCAGGGCTGTCCAATGATGGCCAAAGGGGGCGAAGGTCTTTGTGTAGGCTTTGGGTATGAACCCGCCATTCGTATCCAAATTGATTCGAGGCGTGCCTTGCTTGGCAGCACGTTAGCAGAGCTTCAGATACGCGAGGCAAAACACGCCGATAAGGCGTACTTGCCAGTGGATGGCAATGGGCCAAGGTTGCGCGGGCTGCTGCAGGGCGTGCGGTAGCAGGCTTGAACAGTCACGTTTTCACCATTGAGTATCGACGCGGTACGCGCGCACTCTGAGAGCGTATAGCTGTTCACGACTAGAGCTTCTAGACGTTGACGACAAAGGGAAAAACGCTGGCATGCTTCACATGCCAACTCGCTTATGGGCAGTAGATCAAAAAACCAAGCCATAAGTTTTTGCATAGTCATAGAGATCCAAACTCGTTGCGAGATTCAACTTACGCATTGCGTCGCTCTTTTGACGACTTACTGTCTTGGCACTCCGTCGCAACTTCTCGGCAATTTGCGTAACCGTGAATCCACCCACATACAGACGCACAATTTCGGCCTCGGTGGGGGAAAGTGTTGCGATCCTGCATCGGTTTGTTTCTGCGGGAACTGTCGACCTGCTTGGTGGTTCGTCGGTACGGATTTGGTTGTTCTGATAAATGCCTCCATTAGCTACGATGTGTATGGCAAGCAGCATTTCTCTGGTGAATGCTGCTTTTTCTACAACGGCTTGGGCTCCCGCGCGGTACATGCCTGAAATCAAGGTCGGGTTGTGGATCATTGTCAGCACAATGATCGGCAGATTCGGATAGCTGCGTCGTACTCGCTTCAATAGACTCAAACCATCGATCGAATCGTGGCCAGTGGGCATGGAGAAATCGGTGATGAGCAAGTCGCAAGTTCGCTTTGCCAGTATCTGGAGTAACTCACAGCCGTTATAAGCCTCCCCAACGACTTGGAAGACCTCGTTTTGTTCTGTGAGCAAAGCCCTCAGCCCCATCAGAGCGACAGGATGGTCGTCTGCAATAATAATTTGCATAGCTGGCTTGCTCTATTTTCTGGTGTAAGCCATGGCATGGTCCTCGCGGTCCAGGGATGCACTGTTGGGCGCTGCGATACCGTCGCTATCAGCGGGTTGAGAAGTCGATCGAAAATACTTTTTATCAATCTTTCGATGTATGCGCACTCAAATCACTCAACTTCTTGAGAATATTTTTTTGCCAAAGCGGTTCATTCGCTTTGTCGGCAACTTTGGCCGCCTTTTCTAGCGAATTTCGCGCTTCCACAAGTCGATTTTTTGTCTGCTCCCAATTGGCCTGTTCGAGCAAGGCTGAATATTCGATCGACATAGCGTAAGTACTGCTTTTTCTATCAGCGTCCGCGATAAGCAAATTTAGTGATTCTTCAACGCGATGCTCGTCTGCGTGAGAGCCAATAAGAAACGATGCTTCGGCCAGCCTGACATGTAGCATGAGTTCGCTGTCGACGCCGAATCGGCGAGCAGTATCTGCATGGGCCAGTGCCAATTGTTGCGCGGCTTGTTGCGGCATGCCGGCGTCATTCAACAAAGTGGCGTAAGCCATTCGATCGATGGCTCGGACCGCGCCGTACGTTGCCATGCTGTCAGCAATGCCGTCGCCAATAATTTTGCGAGCCTTCTCCAGTTCGCGTTTGTCGCCATCCGCATCAAATTTCCACCAATATTGATCGCCCAACAGAAAGCGGGCTTCGAGCGTGAACTCATGAACGGGTCCGTAACGTTCGCGATCTATCTCGAGGGCTTTGTTCGTCCAAACGATCCCGTCATCCAAATGGCCTTGAAGCGTCTCCAGGTCGGCCCTGACCCAATAGACGCGCGCCAGAGCGGGGTGGTGCTTGTCCACGGACTCCTTGAGGATCGACTCGGCTTGTTGGATGGATGTTTCGGCTGAGGCATTGTTTCTGTTTATCAACTGCGCGTAGGCGAGTTCTGCCCATGCAGCTCCCGTCCGCGGATGGTTCATGCCCAAAGAGTGCTGACGGCTACGCAAGAGCTGTTCGGCCATCGCCAGAAATCGTTTCTCGCGATCGGGGCGGTTTGAAAAGCGTACGGTACGCATCAGCGATTCGCGCGCATCATCTGTCACGACGGGATCGAGAGGCTCGGCAAGAGACACGGCGCGGGTGAGATCCCGTTCGGACTCGTCGAGACGAATTTGGGCACGCAGCCACGACCCTCTCTGGATCAGTAATTCAGCTGTGGCGACACTGCCTATAGCGGGATCCAGTTTTTCCGACCGCTCCAGCGCCGCATTCATTGTTTGCTGCGCCTTATGCGGCTGCCCTTGACCAGATTGCGCAGTAGCCAGTTGCGTTTCCAGCAGAACGCGCGCGAGTCGGTGCTGCGCGGTCCAACCGATGCCCAGCATGGAAAGGCCGCTGCGCGCCGACTTCTCGGCCCCGGGGAAATTCGCCTCCAGATTCTGCGTCTGGGCCAGCAAGGCCAGATCGAACGCTTCCAGGAGCGATTCCCCGTGCGTGAGCTGGCTTGCTTCGAGTGCCAGCGCTCTGGCTTTTTCATAGTAGCCAGCTAATGCCCAGTTGCGTGCGAGCACTGCCAGTCCGCGCGCTCGCATCGCCGGCTTGTCGACCGAATGTGCACGCAATTGCACTTCGGTCTGTTCCAACACTGTTTTGGGCGACGTGGGTTTGTCGCTTAGACCGGAGAGTGTTGCTTGTGTAAGCATGCGCTCAAACAGGCGATCGACCTCGCTGGCGGCGGCCATTTCATGCTGGGCGCGAATCTGCTGGTAGCCGAGAAAGCCCAGCGCCGCCATAAGCAGCAGGCTGGCACTGCCGACAGCAATTGCGGCCAGTCTGCGGCGTTGCAATAGACATCGGATTCGATAGAACAACGTAGGGGAACGCACGGAAACCGGGCGAGAGGCCAGCCACTGCCGCAAATCGTGCTGAAGTTGCATCACGTCGCGATATCGCTTGCCAGGATCAGGATCGACGCTCGCCAAAGCAATGACGTCGAGGTCACTAGACAGCTTCCTCGACAACTGGCGCGTTCCCTGGCAACCACGTTGAAGCGCTATCTGCCGACTGGCGCAGCGAGCGATATCACTCGGCGCCTCTGGCGCGAGTGGCTCGGAGAGCTGGAGCGGAATGGCGAACGAGTGTTCAGGCTTAGTGGGAAATTGCCCGCACAAAAGGCGATAAAGAAGTGTACCCAGCGCATACACATCGGCTTGCTCGGAGGGGTAGTCTCCATGAAGCACTTCAGGTGCTGTGTATTGCGTTGTCATCCCCAGTGCCTGATAGCCCACCGGAGCATTCAGCAATGCGGTTGCAAGTCCGAAATCGAGTAACTGCGTGCGACCATCGGGCGTGACCAGGAGATTCGATGGCTTCAGGTCTTGGTGTAGAACGCCGTGTTCGTGGGCATAAGCCACCGCATCGCAAGCCTCAAGGAATAAGGCGACACGTTCGCGCAGTGAAAGGCACTGATCGTCGCACCATTGGTCAATAGGCTGGCCATGGATATGGCGCATGACAAACCAGGGGCGTCCTTGCTCATCTACGCCGCTGTCGAGTAACGGCACGATGCCTGGATGATCGAGGCTCGCCAAGTGGTCGCGCTCGTCCGTAAACGCGGCGGCGACACGCGGCGAACTCAACTCTGAGCGGACATGCTTGAGTGCGGCAGCCTGGCGATGCCGTCCATCTGACCGCTCGACGGCATAGACCGCGCCCATGCCGCCCTGTCCGAGAATTCCGACAGCTCTCCACGCGCCGAACGTCGCGCCAATCCGGGACAGGCCCGGTACATCGGGAATGTCCGGGATGTCGCCGGGAAAGGCCCAGAGCGCGGGATGTTCAAGCAAAGGGAAACGGGCGACATCGGCCGCAAGTAGTTCGCTCAGTTCGTCGTGAAGCTCGGTGTCGTGCACTTTGATGCGCGCCAAAGCCCGCCGTCTCTCGGCTTTGCTCATTTCGGCAAATTCGTCAAACAGCGCCAAGGCTGCTGCCTGAGTCGAGCTCACAGAAGTAACGTTTTCGTGAGCCAACGCATTGGACTATCGGTAGCTTGCATCATGCTTCTCTCTACAGTGCTTAATTCGCCCGGACAGCTCCCTTCCAATTCCGCTACCCGATTATTAGTAGTAATCGGATTAACTGACAAAACACGACGTGTGATCGAAAATCGATAGCTCTATATCAAGGTATTTGACTTGCCCGCCGTCCCGGCAAAGGCCGAATTCTTCGCCGTTCGCTTCAGCAACAGATGCAGGATCGCTCATGTTGGAAAAGCGGGCGAATAACCGTTTGCAACGCTCGTTCAAGTACCTAAGCGTTCAAATTCTTAAGAGGGAGTGTCGTCAAAATGTCGGCGCAGGAAGGCGCGCGCCTTACGCCATTCGCGACTGATCGTGCGCTCTGTGACATTGAGCGTAGCGGCGATTTCTGCCTCTTTCATACCTCCGAAATAGCGCATCTCCACGACCCTGGCCGCGCGCTCGTCTAATTTGGCCAACGCGTCGAGAGCCTGATCCATCTGCAGTAATTGCTCCAGAGGAGCCCCTGCCGGCACCACCAGCGCGCGGTCCAGCGGAAGCAACTCCGCGCCTTCGCCGCGCTTCTGGCTGAGCACGCGCCGCGCTTGGTCGATTAGCACATAGCGCATCGCACGTGCGAACAGCGCGGTCAGGTGCGACCGATTCTCCGCCGACAGGTTGGCCTGGGTCAGCCGGAGCCAGGATTCGCTGATGAGCGATGTGGGAGAGAGCTGCCTCCCTTTCAACTGCCTGATCTGAGACCTGGCGATGCGGTGGAGATCCTCGTAGAGCAACGCATAGATACGGTCCCAGGCTTCGGTCCGACCCTGCTGTGCCTCTTTGAGAAGCGGCGTGACCGAATCCGCGATGTCATGCACGTGGAGGCTGGCTTCAGTGCTCATGGTTTGCCGCTCCTATCCGAAGAAAACGTGATCTGTGTCGTGTTTTCTTCCGGTTTCGCGAATAACACAGACAAGGGCCCGATTTCGCGCGAGCCCCTCACAGCAGAGCTGCAAAAGAGCAGACGAAAGGAATCTACAACAACGTCGAGAACAGGGATACGGGGCCAAAGAATCTTCACTCGCTGGCGGGTGGCGGCATCAATGCTGCCGGCTTGAGGGTGCGGCTTTGCCGCGGGTTTCTATTCTGTTCGAAGGCTTGTCCGCAGGCCTGCCGAGCTGACGTTTGTTGCCAACCCAAAACAATTTCGGGCTTGCGGAAAGCCTTTAGAGACAAATCAGATGAATAAGATCTACAGCAAGGTTTGGAACAAGTCGCTGGGTCAGTTGGTAGTGGCCTCGGAGCTTGCCAGTGGCCAACAGGGCGGGCAGGCCTCGGAAGGCGCAAGCCGATCCAGCCATCCAGCCAGGGGCAATGGGTTTGCCTTGCTGACCTTGGCCATCATGCTTGCGCTCCCGGGTGGCGTCTTTGCCCAGTCAAGTGGCGTCGGTGGGGCCGGCAATTCATCTTTCTGGGAGTCGCCCAGTGCCTCGCAGTGCAACAGTGGCGGCTTCACCGGCACCACGGCAAGCGTCGCCGCCAATGCAGGCTATGCAGTCGCGATGGGCTGTGGCGCCTTCGCCACCAATGACAGCTATTCCCTTGGGCGCAATGCGGGTGTTGGCGAAAAACAGTCAGCCACCAGCACCGGTGCGGTAAGCAACATCAACATTGGCACCAATTCGGGCGAAATGATTGGCGACGCGTCGTTCACGAACGGCTTCAACAACATCTCGATCGGTGAGTTCACCAACTACGGTATCGACACCAATCTCGGCATCGCCATCGGCCAGTACGCCATGGCGACCGGCGGTGTCGGCAATTCCGTGGCGCTCGGCCAGCGCGCCTACGCGAACGGCGGCAGTGCGGTATCGATCGGTAATGCCTCCGCTGCCACGGGTACGGGCACCATTGCGCTGGGCTATCGCGCAGGTGACGGCTCTGCGCCGGTACTCACCGGCAACCATGCTACTGGTGCAGTCACTTCGGCCGCGGGCGATGGCACCGGCGGCAGCTGGAACACCATCGTGGGCGCGCAGGCAGGGCAGCGCCTAACCGGCAGCCAAAATCTGGTTTCCGGCGATCTCGCCGGCAACAATCTCAAGGGTAACAACAACGTCGCGCTCGGCTACGAAGCCAACAACCCCGGCGGCAGCGCGTATACCGGCGATACCGACGCCGGCGGAGCCAACTGGTCCGGGCCGGCCGCGCAAGTCGTGGTAAACAACACCGTTGCCCTCGGCAACAATACGATCGTCACCGGTTCGAGCGGCGTCGCCATTGGCGACAGCGCATCCGCAACCAAGGCTGCCGACATCGCCGTGGGTGACTTGAGCAAGGCAAGCGGCGGCAATTCGCTGGCAGCCGGTGCGGGTGCTATCGCAATCGGGGCGTCGAGCACTGCGCTGGGCAACGGAGCCAACGCCAATGGCTTTGGTGACGTATCGGTGGGCCTCAGTGCCGGGTTTCTGGCGGGTGGTCAATACAATCTGGCGCTTGGGTCGCAAGCCGGGCTGAACGCGAGTGGCTTGTATGACGTAGCTATCGGCAATGGCGCGCTGACTGGAGCAAAGGGCAATCAGAATACGTCTATTGGCGTCGGTTCTGGATATACGGTCACTGGCGATCAAAACGTTGCCGTGGGCTCACTTGCTGGGCGACAGGTCACAGGTACCAGCAACGTCGCACTGGGAACTTCTTCCGGTAGCGGCATCACTGCCGACAACACAGTCAGCATCGGCTCGAGTTCAGAGGCCAACGCCACCGGCGATATTGCGCTGGGTCAGAACAGTGTGGCTGGCGCGAGCGGCGGCAGCAAAGTCAACGACATCGCGCTGGGCGTGGGTGCGCAGGCAACCGGTGGCAATTCCATCAGTATCGGCACGGGCAATAAAGTGAGCGGTGCCAACTCGGGTGCGTTCGGTGACCCGAATGCAATATCAGGTACCGGTTCGTACGCGGTCGGCAACAACAATACCGTCGCCAACAACAACACCTTCGTGGTCGGTAGCGGTGTGACCACGACGCAGGACAACAGCGTGGTGTTGGGCAATGCTTCCGCCGACCGCGCGGCGACCACTGAAGCCGGTGGCACGATCAACAGCAAGGCATACACCTATGCCGGTGCAGGTTCGGCAGCCAACGGCGTGGTGAGCGTCGGCGCCGCAGGCAGAGAGCGCCAGATCATCAACGTGGCGGCGGGCAAGGTGAGTGGCACCAGCACCGACGCGGTCAATGGCTCGCAGCTGTTTGCCACGAATTCGGCGATCAATGATCTGGGCACGCAGGTCAATACCAACACCACAAACATCAGCAGCCTGGATGGCCGGGTGACAACGGTGGAAGGTGATGTCACCACTCTGGGCGACCAGGTCACCGACATCGACGACCACGGCACCAAGTATTTCCATGCCAACAGCACCGGCACGGATAGCACGCCGACGGGTCTGAACAGCGTGGCGATCGGCCAGGCGGCGGTGGCGACCAACGCCAACGACGTGGCGCTGGGCGCCGGTTCGGTCACGGCGGCACCGACGCTGCCAGCCTATAACCCGGGCACAGGCACGCTGTCGGGCACCGCGCCGACCAGCGTTGTTTCCGTCGGTTCGGCGGGTAACGAGCGGCAAATCACCAACGTGGCCGCTGGCAGCGCATCGACCGACGCAGTGAACGTGAGCCAGTTGCAATCGCTGGCGGGCACAATCACAGCCGGCCAGACGCACTACTACAGCGTCAACAATGGCGGCGCGCAGGGCGGCAATTACGACAACGACGGTGCTACAGGTTCAAACGCAATGGCTGCGGGCAAGGATGCGTCTGCCTCCGGCATTCAGAGCACCGCGGTGGGCTTCCAAACAAACGCTGCGGGCGTGATCTCGGTAGCAGTGGGCGATGGAGCATCCACCACGGGTCAAGGAGACATAGCCATCGGCGCCGGCGCAACTGCCGACAGCGGCACCGCCATCGGCTATATGACAGCTGCTTCCAACGGTGGACAGGCGTTCGGCTTTGCGAGCAAGGCCACCGGCTCCATCAGCGTGGCGTTGGGTAACGAGGCCCAGGCCTCTGGAACTGGAAGTCTGTCGGTGGGCATCGTCAGCAACGCGTCCGGCAACGATGCCACGGCGATTGGCCTTGGCTCGCAAGCTACCGGTAACTCGACGATCGCCATCGGCTATGGTGCAGCGGCCGCCGGCGTCAACTCCATCAGTATCGGCACGAGTAACATTGTAAGCGGTGACAACTCGGGTGCGTTCGGCGATCCGAGCACGGTGTCGGGCACGGGGTCGTACTCGGTCGGCAACAGCAACAATATTGCTGCCAACAACGCCTTCGCAATTGGCAGCAACATCACTATCGCCTCCGGCCTCGATGGTTCGGTGGCTTTGGGCAACAACAGCAGCGTCGCCGCGCCCACTGCCGCCTATAATCCGGGTACCTCGACGCTTTCGGGCACCAGTCCGGCAAGTGTCGTCAGCGTCGGTAGCTCAGGTGCCGAACGCCAGATCACCAACGTTGCGGCCGGCGGTGCTCCGACCGACGCGGTCAACGTGAGCCAGCTCCAATCGCTGGCCAGCGACGTCACTGCTGGACAGACGCATTACTACAGCGTCAACGACGGCGGCACGCCGGGTGGCAACTACAACAACGACGGCGCGACGGGTCTGAACTCGATCGCCTCGGGCGTCGCGGCCACGGCAACAGGCGTCAGCGACATTGCGTTGGGCAATGGCGCGGCGACGGGCACGACAACGTTGCCGGTTAATTCCACGGCCGGCGCGGTTTCGGGTTACAACGTCGCAATCGGTTCCGGCGCCTCGGCGACCGGAGGCGCCACCTTGTCGTGGCAGAACCAGACGGTGCCGACCGGATCGATCGCCATCGGCTTGGGCGCGACGGTGAATGACCAGAATTCGGTTGCGATCGGCGATAACGCCGCGGTGACCGGCGGCACCATCAATTCCGAGGGCAATGCGGCGATCAACGGCACGATCACGGCCGCCGATCCGGGCAGCCAGAATCAGTCTGTGATAGCGCTGGGTGGCATCGTATCCGCGGCCCACGGCAGCACTAGCGGCGCCGACGGTAACCAGGGCCTGGTGGTAGGCCCGAACTCCTACGTGACGACCGACGGCCCGGGCAGCAGCAATGGCGGAGGGGCCGTTTTCGGTGCCACCGTTTCCGCGACCGGCGGCGGTATAAACTCCGGATTCCTTGCGGGGGGCTTTGGCTATCTGTTGGCCGCCAATGGCGGAGCCAACCTGAATATCGCGGCCTTGGCTTCCACTGTCTCGGCCGATCAGGGCGCGATCAACTTCGATGTCTTCGCCCTGGGAGACGGAACCAACGTTTCGACCAGCGGCGCCGGGTCGTTCACTCAGGGGCTTCTGGTAGCGGGGTCCAACAACACATTCACAAATAACAGCGGCGCGACCGCGACCGGCAACACTGTCCTTGGCGATAGCAACACGGTGCTGGGCGCGATCACCGCTGGCACCGCGATCGGCCAGGGCAATCAGATCGGCACGGATGCCACGGCGTCCGCCATCACCTCGGCGGTGGCGATCGGCCAGAACAACCAGGCGCAGGCCAATCAGACCATCGCGATTGGCACCGGCAACAATGTGTCGGGCGTCGGCTCGGGCGCGATCGGCGATCCCAGCACGGTCTCCGGCACCGGCTCCTATTCGCTTGGCAACAACAACACGGTCGCCGCCGACAACGCCTTCGCAATTGGCAGCAACATCGCTATCGCCTCCGGCCTCGATGGTTCGGTGGCTTTGGGCAGCAACAGCAGCGTCGCCGCGCCCACCGCCGCCTATAATCCGGGCACCTCGACGCTGTCGGGCACCAGCCCGGCAAGCGTCGTCAGCGTCGGCAGCTCGGGCGCCGAGCGCCAGATCACCAACGTTGCGGCCGGTGGTGCGCCGACTGACGCAGTCAATGTGAGCCAGTTGCAGTCGCTGGCCAGTGATGTCACTGCCGGACAGACGCACTACTACAGCGTCAACGACGGCGGCACGCAGGGCGGCAACTACAACAACGACGGCGCCACCGGCACCAACAGTCTGGCCTCGGGCGTAAGCGCCTCGGCCGTGGGCAATGGCAGCACCGCCATTGGCGTCAATGCGCTCGCTACCGGGAATGGAAGCATTGCTATTGGCGATGGTGCCGGTCTTGGCGCCATCCCCGATCCGATAACGGGCAATCAGGACGACGTGGCGATCGGTCGGCAGGCCGGACAGAACGTCACTGGCTATCAGAACGTCGGCATCGGCTTGAATGCTGGCGCCAATGTCACCGGCAATTCCAATAGCGCTTTTGGAGTGGCCGCTGGGTTCCATGTCACTGGCAGCAGCAACACGGCTACCGGTTTGCAGGCTGGCCAATTTGTCACGGGAAGCCAAAATGCTGCCGATGGTCTGGCCGCTGGCGTTGAGGTCGCAGGCGATGCAAATACCGCGATGGGAGCGATCGCCGGCAATGCCGTCACCGGAACGGGCAACTCGGCCTATGGCGCTTCCGCCGGTTCTAGCGTTTCCGGCAATCAAAACACCGCTACTGGCTCCGATGCGGGCGAAAGCGTCACCGGCGACTACAACGTCGCAACGGGCGTCAGCGCGGGCTTCCTTGTTGCCGGCGACAACAACGTCGCTAGCGGACGTCAAGCTGGTATCGAGGTTTCCGGCAGCGCCAATACGGCAGAGGGTGCTGGCGCTGGCGCTGGTGTGACAGGCAGCAATAATGTCGCGCTGGGCAGTGGGGCGGGCACCGCCTGGAAGTTCGACGCCAGTGGTAACCCAACGACGGCTTCCACGCTCACTGTGAACAACACGGTCGCGCTTGGTAGTGCAGCGGTGGGTGGCTTGGACAATGCCGTGGCGATCGGCGCCGGGGCAACCGCCTCGGCCAGCGCGGGCGATGTGGCACTGGGTTCGGGCTCGGTCACGGCAGCGCCGAGCGGGCCGGCCTACAACCCGGGCACCGGCACGCTGGCCGGTATCTCGCCGACTAGCGTCGTCTCGGTGGGTTCGGCGGGCAATGAGCGACAGATCCAGAATGTCGCGGCCGGTTCCGCCGCGACCGACGCGGTCAATGTGAGCCAGCTGCAGTCGCTGGCCACCGATGTCACCGCCGGCCAGACGCACTACTACAGCGTCAACGACGGCGGCACGCAGAGCGGCAACTTCAACAATGACGGCGCGAGCGGCACCAACAGTCTGGCGGCAGGCACCGATGCGGTGGCGACTGGCGACGGCTCGGTGGCGATCGGCGACAAGGCGAAGGCGAACGGCGTCGGCGCGACCGCGGTGGGCGGATCGGCATTCGCGGGGGGAGACAACAGCATCTCCCTCGGACAGAGTTTCGCGTTCGGACAAAACTCCACCGCGCTGGGCACCTCCTCGAATGCCATCGGCAACCAATCGGTGACGCTGGGCTATTACGCATTCGCCGATGGCGACAATTCAATAGCGCTGGGTTCTGGCGCTATCGCGACGAATGCCAACGATGTGGCGCTGGGTGCAGGCTCGATCACGGCAGCACCTAGCGGCCCGGCTTACAACCCCGGCACAAGCACGCTGGCGGGCGTTTCGCCAACCAGCGTGGTGAGCGTAGGTGGCGTGGGCAACGAGCGCCAGATCACCAACGTAGCGGCAGGCAGCGTGGCCACAGACGCAGTCAATGTGAGCCAGCTGCAGTCGCTGGCCAGCGACGTCACCGCCGGACAGACGCACTACTACAGCGTCAACGACGGCGGCACGCAGGGCGGCAACTACAACAACGACGGCGCGACTGGCACGAACAGCCTGGCGGCGGGCGTGAATGCGACGGCGAGTGGTCAGAGTTCGGTGGCGGTAGGAAATAGTGCGAATGCCAACGGTCTCAACGCTATTGCGGTCGGCCTTGGTTCAAGCGCCGGTGGCGACTCGGTTGCGATCGGACGCGGCGCAGCGGCTACCGATCTACAGGCCACGGCCGTGGGGACTGGATCTGTCGCCAGCGGCCCGGTCAGCACTGCTCTGGGCACAGGCGCGCAAGCGCTGGGATCCGGGAGCGAAGCTCTGGGAAGTGCTACCGAGGCTGACGGGTTCCATTCTGTGGCAATTGGCTATGGCACAGTAACCAGCGGCGATTACGCCATCGCCAGCGGGACGGGAGCCTCTAGCACTGGCTTCGCTTCCACGGCCTTGGGCGCATCGTCAAGCGCAGCGACCGACTACGCCACTGCACTCGGATTTAGCGCCCAGGCGACGGCCGCTGGCGACGTCGCGCTGGGCTCGGGCTCGGTGACGACGGCGCCCACAGGTCCAGCTTACAATCCAGGCACCGGCACGTTGGCGGGCACGTCGCCGGCCAGCGTCGTCTCGGTGGGGTCAGCGGGCAATGAGCGGCAGATCCAGAATGTCGCAGCCGGTTCCGCCGCGACCGACGCAGTCAATGTGAGCCAGTTGCAGTCGCTGGCCAGCAACGTCACCGCTAGGCAGACGCACTACTACAGCGTCAACGACGGCGGCGCGCAGGGTGGCAACTACAATAACGACGGCGCCACCGGAAGCAATTCATTGGCAGCCGGCGTCAATGCTTCGGCGACTGGCGCTTTCGATATCGCCGTTGGCAATACGGCTGCCACCTATGGCGGCACCGCAGGCGGCACCAATAACATCGCCATGGGTCAGAATAGCGTGGCAGGTGTTGCAGCCGGCACTCCGGGCACGACTAGCGGTAGCGGGAACGTCGCGATCGGTACGAACGCCTTCGCTGGCCTGAACCGGAATCCGAATGGCTCTGGTGAAGACGACAACAGTATTGCCATCGGTACAAACGCCACGGCGAGCACCAACTCGGGCGTTGCCGTGGGCGATACGGCAAATGCGGTTGGTTCGGAGGGAAGTGCGATTGGTTTTCACGCGCAGGAAACGGGTCACCAAGCCAATGCCTTGGGAGCCTATGCGATTGCAAGTGCCCAATCCAGCCTGGCTGTCGGCACCAACGCAACTGCCTCCGGAGATTACAGTCAGGCTTTCGGCAATTTTAGTAGTTCGAGCGGCATCAGCAGTGTCGCGATCGGATTTACCGAGACAGCGGACGGTTACGGCAGCACGTCGGTCGGCGCCTTCAACACTGCGACCAGCGATTCTGCCACTGCGGTTGGTTTTGCAAACCAAGCGAACGGCACCGGGTCCATCGCACTGGGCGATGGCAACGCCGCAAACGGGGCTAACAGCATATCGATCGGAACGGGCAATGTAGTGAGTGGCGCCAATTCGGGGGCGTTGGGTGACCCAAGCACGGTCTCGGGCACGGGTTCGTATTCGATCGGCAACAACAACACGGTGTCGGGGAACAACGCGTTCGTGCTGGGCAGCAACGTAACGGACGCGGTGGACAACTCGGTGGCGCTGGGTGCGAACACGACGGTAGCTGCGGCAAACACGGCGTACTACAATCCGGGCACCGGTCCGCTATCCGGCACAGCAAGCGGTGCGGTGAGTGTCGGTGCGAGCGGAGCCGAGCGCGAGATTACCAACGTAGCGCCCGGCAGCAATGCGACGGACGCCGTGAACGTGAGCCAGTTGCAGTCGCTCGCACAGACGGTGACAGCGGGCCAGACGCATTACTACAGCGTCAACGACGGCGGAATGCAGGGCGGCAACTACAACAACGATGGTGCCACCGGCGCGAATGCGCTGGCCGCTGGAGTTGGGGCTTCGGCAGCAGGCGTCAATGCCATAGCGATTGGCACTGGAGCGGGCACGGGTGGCATCGCCACCAATGCCAACAATGTGGCGATCGGTAATGGTGCAGGCCAGAACGTTGACGGTGTTGACAACGATGCGTTGGGCGATAGCGCGGGCCAGAATGTAGCGGGTTCCAACAACCACGCCTTCGGTGATGGTGCGGGACGAAACGTGACGGGCTCAGGCAACGTTTCGACCGGCACGGTGGCTGGCCAGAGTGTGACCGGAGACAACAACGAATCGTACGGCGCCTCGGCAGGTAGCGACGTGACCGGTACCGGCAACATCGGCGTAGGCAACTGGGCCGGTAACACGGTGGCAGGTAGCCAAAACACTGCGACCGGTCGTATTGCCGGAAACAGCGTGCAGGGCGACCGGAACACGGCGGCGGGTTACTACGCAGGTGCGGGTGTCACCGGTAGCAACAACACTGCTACCGGCGTGGGCGCGGGCTTGCAGGTAACGGGCGACAACAACGTCGCGATCGGTAACGCTGCCGGAACGCTCACCACGATTGGAGCCAATGATGTTCTCACCGGCGGTGTGCTTTCGGTGAACAACACGGTAGCCGTCGGCAACAGCGCGCTAGCTTCTGCAGACAACGCAGTAGCCATCGGCAAGGGTGCGCAGGCCACTGGCAGCAATGCGATTTCGCTCGGCAACGGCAACGTGGTGAGCGGGGCAAACTCGGGTGCCTTTGGCGATCCAAGCACCGTGTCGGGTACGGGTTCGTACGCGGTCGGCAACAACAACACCGTCGCCAACAACAGCACGTTGGTGATGGGCAGCGGCGTGACCACGACGCAGGACAACAGCGTGGTGCTGGGCAATGCCTCCACCGACCGCGCGGCCACCACCGAAAGCGGCGACACGATCAACGGCAAGCCATATACCTATGCCGGTGCGGGTTCGGCAGCCAACGGCGTAGTGAGCGTGGGCGCGGCAGGCGAGGAGCGCCAGATCATCAACGTGGCGTCGGGACGGGTTGCGGGCGACAGCACCGATGCGGTCAACGGCTCGCAGCTGTTTGCCACCAATTCGGCGATCGATGATCTGTCCACCACAGTCACGGCGAACAAGACCCACTACTACAGTGTCAACTCCGCCATTACGGGGGCGAGCAGCAATTACGACAACGATGGCGCGACAGGTGCGAATAGTCTGGCAGCAGGCGTAAATGCCACGGCCGGCGGCATCTATGCGACCTCGACCGGATATGCGAATACAGCCTCAGGTGATTACAGCGCGGCATTCGGCAATCAAAATGCCGCGTCCGGCGACAGCGCTGTAGCACTGGGCGTAGCCAACACAGCAAGCGGTTTGCAAGCGACCGCTGTGGGCAGCGGCAGCACCGCCTCGGGCAACCAAAGTTCTGTGTTTGGCACGGCAAATACGGCCAGCGGGCAGTTTGCTAGCGCACTTGGTTACGGCAACACTGCGAGCGGTGCGCAAGCTGTCGCTCTCGGTTATTCGACCTCTGCCAATGGTGTCAACAGCTTTGCTGCGGGGAGTGGAGCGACCGCGGGCGCCGATGACACCGTCGCCGTCGGCACTTCTGCGCTGGCGAATTTCGCCGGCGACGTGGCCCTGGGGGCTGGTTCGGTGACGGCGGCGGCAGTTGCGACAACGAGCGGCACAATCAACGGCGTAGCCTATAGCTATGCCGGCACGGCGCCGACCAGCACGGTAAGCGTGGGGGGGGTAGGCACCGAGCGCACGATCACCAACGTTGCGGCGGGTCGGGTTACCGGCAGCAGCACCGATGCGGTCAACGGCTCGCAGCTGTTTGCCACCAATTCGGCGATTGACGATCTGTCCACCACTGTCACGAATACCGCGACGCATTACTACAGTGTCAACGACGGCGGCGTACATAGCGGCAACTTTGCCAACGATGGTGCGCTGGGTTCGAACAGCCTGGCCGCCGGTGTGAATGCAAGTACGGCGGTGGGGGCGGCCAATGCCGTGGCGATCGGCTACGGCGCCAGCGCTGAAGGCTTGCAAAGCACGGCGATCGGCCAAGGCTCGACGACGCTCGGCAACTTCGGCACGGCAATTGGTGGTGGGGACTACACCAATCCGGCGAAGGTCAATAGCGCAGGCCGCTTCGGCACAGCGGTGGGCTTCGGTTCGCAGGCCGACGGCGTGGGTGACACGGCGATGGGCACGTACGCCAACACCGGTGGTGCAAATCCGGCCGATCCGAACGACGACAGCACTGATTCCTATCGCACAGCGGTGGGTTACAAGGCTTCGGCAACAGGCGATACGTCAGTAGCCGTGGGCGCCTTCAACAGCGCAAGCGGCGCGCGCAGCGTGGCATTGGGTTACAACGCCACGGCCAACAACGACGACAGCGTGGCGCTCGGCTCCAATGCAGTGACGGGTACGGTGAACCTCACGCCAAACGCGACGATCAACGGCACAACGTACAACTTTGCCGGTGCGACTGCTGGTGTGACCAGTGTGGTATCCGTCGGTGCGGTCGGTGCGGAACGCCAGATCACCAACGTGGCGGCCGGTCGTGTAACTGCGACCAGCACCGATGCGGTGAACGGCAGTCAGCTGTTTGCGACAAACACGGAAGTGGACAACATCGGTACCACCATCAACACCATCAATAACGGTGGTGGCATCAAGTACTTCCACGCCAACTCGACGCTGGCGGACAGTCAGGCAGTGGGTACGGACAGCACTGCGGTTGGTCCGAACGCGATCGCCAACAATGCCAACGACGTGGCGCTGGGTTCCAACTCGGTGACGGCGGCGGCTGTTGCCACGACCGGCGCCACCATCAACGGCAACGCGTACACCTTCGCCGGCAGCACCCCGACCAGCACGGTGAGCGTGGGCGGCGTGGGCAGCGAGCGGACCATCACCAATGTCGCCGCCGGTCAGCTGAGCAGCACCAGCACGGATGCGGTGAACGGCAGCGAGCTGTTTGCAACCAACACGGAAGTGGGCGACATCGGTACCACCGTCAACACCATCAACAACGGTGGCGGCATCAAGTACTTCCACGCCAACTCGACGCTGGCGGACAGCCAGGCGCTCGGCACCGACAGCACCGCAGTCGGTCCGAACGCGATCGCCAACAACGCCAACGATGTGGCGCTGGGTTCCAACAGCACCACCGCCGCGGCCGTCGGTACCACCGGCGCCACCATCGGCGGCGTGGCGTTCACCTTCGCCGGTGGCGCTCCGACCAGCACGGTCAGCGTGGGCACGGTGGGCAATGAGCGAACGATTACCAACGTGGCCGCTGGTCGCCTCAACGCGACCAGCACCGATGCGGTGAACGGCAGTGAGTTGTTTGCCACCAACCAGCAGGTGACTCAGAACACCACCGACATCAGCAACATCAACAATGGTGGTGGCATCAAGTACTTCCACGCCAATTCGACAGGTGCGGACAGCGCGGCTCTGGGCGTGGACAGTGTTGCGATCGGCGTCAATGCCACGGCCAACAACGACGGTGACGTCGCGCTCGGTGCGGGCTCCGTCACGGCGGCTGCCGTGGATACCGCCAGCGTGACGATCAACGGCGTGACCTACAACTTTGCGGGCATCAACCCCGCGAACGTGGTCAGCGTGGGCAGCGTGGGCAACGAACGCCAGCTCACCAATGTGGCAGCCGGGCAGGTAACGGCCACCAGTACCGATGCGGTCAACGGCTCCCAGCTGTATGCCACCAACCAGGCGGTGGATAACCTAGGCACCGTGGTCAGCAACATCAACAACGGAAACGTCAACAGCAAGTACTTCCACGCTAACTCGACAGCCGCCGATAGCCAGGCGACGGGTACGAATGCCGTGGCCATCGGCCCGACCTCCGTGGCCTCTGGCAACAGCAGCATTGCTGCCGGAAACGGCAGCATGGCATCCGGTCAGAACAGCACGGCCATGGGTAATGCCAGCACAGCCTCGGGCCAGAGCAGCACGGCGATCGGTGATGGTGCTCAGGCGATCAACGACAACAGCGTAGCGATCGGCTCGGGTTCAGTCACAGATCGGGACAACAGCGTTTCGGTGGGTTCGGCGGGCAACGAGCGCCAGATCACCGATGTAGCTGCCGGAACTGCGAACACCGACGCGGTGAACGTGAGCCAGTTGAAGCAGTCGGTGTCGGCGGCGCAGGCAGGTAATGTGCAGTACAACACTAACGTCGACGGCAGCGTGGACTATCACAACGTTACGCTGGATCCGGGTGGCGATCCGACGGTGATCCACAATCTTGGTGCGGGTACGGCAAACACCGACGGAGTGAACGTCGGCCAGTTGAACCAAGGGATCACGACCGCCGAGAACTGGGCCAAGAACTACACGGACCAGAAACTCAGCACGATCAACAGCGAACTCAACACGATCGGCAACCGTGCGAACGGTGGCGTCGCTTCGGCCATGGCCATGGCCAGCCTGCCTCAGGCCTACCAGCCTAACCAGAGCTCGGCGGCTGTTGCGCTGGGCAACTTCCACGGCGAGACAGGTATTGCGGTCGGTGTCTCTACCATTACCGAGAGCGGTCATTACATTTTCAAGGTGAATGCTTCGGCCAACACGCGCGGCGATGCTGGCGTGGGCGTGGGAGCTGCAGTGGTCTGGTGATTGCGATGACTGCGACGCTTTGCGAATTTCCGTAAGGCGTCGATTCCTTGAAGCGGTGCGCCGGATGCGCGCCCACCAATAACGAGAACGACATGCAAATTTCATTGACAAAAAGTATGGGAATGGCTGCTGTGTTGCTGTTTGCGGGAGCACTGTGCGCCTGCGGCAACATCAGCCACAAAGTCGCTGCCGATGGCAGTACTGCGGAGCAGCTAATCTGGCCATCGCCTCAAAGCGCAATCTCGATCCACAGAGACGGCACATTTCCAAACGTATCGGATCTGCGCCTTATCCAGTCTGGTATGAACAAACAGCAGATTCTGCAGCTGATAGGTGCACCTCACTTCAGCGAAGGCGTGTGGGGCGTACGCGAATGGAACTATCTGTTCAATTTTCGCAAGCCTGGATCCGATGAAGTAACACAGTGTCAATACAAGGTGTTGTTTGACGAACAGAAGCTGGCGCGCAGCTTTTACTGGAAGCCGGAGTCCTGCGGAGCCCTGCTGAAAGAAGAGAAGGCCGGCGCGCCGCAAGTCGTCAAGGAGCAGACGTTTACTTTGCAATCCGATGCGCTATTTGCTTTTGACCGCTCTGGCTTGAAGGATATCAAGCCAGGCGGCACCGAACAGTTAGTGCAACTAGCGAAGAAAGTCGAAGCTATCCAAGGAGAAGTTCGCCACATTCACGTTGTCGGTTACACCGATCGCCTGGGTGACGATACCTACAATCAAACATTGTCCGAAAAGCGCGCTGACACTGTCATGCAGGTGCTTCAGGAGAACGGCGTCCCCGCAGATCGCATGAACTCGGAAGGAAGAGGTGAATCTGATCCGGTCACAATGTGTGACATCAAGGATCATGTTGCTTTGATTGCTTGTCTCGCGCCGAATCGTCGTGTCGAAGTGCGGGTTGATGGCGCTCAATAGGGTGGATGCCAACTCGTCGATGACCAGTCGAACCTGACTGGTCACACTGACAAGTTTATGGTGATCGTGTCTACGACACGTACTACCAAGGCCTCGATCTCTCGATCGTAGCGTTCGTTTTTGCAGAAATATTTGTGTACGGATCTACCTGTCGCGTGGCTGCGATTGTGAGTGGGCGGCACCATGATGACAAGGCGATAAGTCCTGGGCTTGGTGGACTAATGAAACGCACACAAGTAGCCGAACAGGAAGCGTTTTCTACTAAAAGAGGGTCACCTCGTGTCAGTAGACTCATAGGTCCAGTTGGTAATTAAAGAAGGTTTTTGCAGAAAAATACGTGGACAAGCTTGATCAATACCGTGTTTTTACCCAGGTTGCCGAGATGGGCAGTTTTATCAAAACTGCCCATGCTTTGAGTTTGCCACGCGCTTCGGTCTCTGCTGCCATTCAGCAGCTCGAATCAAGCATGAGTACGCGCTTGCTGCATCGGACGACTCGTCAGGTTCGCTTGACTACGGATGGCGCTCAATTGTTGGATCGCATTCGCTTGCTTTTGGCTGATGCGGAAGATATCGATCAACTGTTCAATACGGGTGTACACAAGATTTCGGGACGACTCAATGTTGATGTGCCTAGTCGAATCGCCCGCCGACTGATCGCTCCCGCACTATCAAGCCTTTTTCGTTGCTACCCACGTTTACGATTGGCGCTGGGGTCGACCGACCGTTTCGTCAATCTGGTGCAGGAGGGGGTGGATTGCGCGGTGCGCGTCGGCACCTTGAGCGATAGCAGTCTAGTCGCTCGTCCTCTTGGATATATCACATTGATTAATTGCGCCGCGGATAGCTATCTACGTGACCATGGTGTGCCTACAACGCCGGAAGATCTGACTCATGCTCATTGGTCTGTCGGATATACCTCGAGCTCGACGGGGCGGGAGCTGCCTTGGGAATACCTTGTCTCGGGCAATCCAGAGCTCGTCACGATGCCGAGTCGTGTGATTGTAAACAATATCGAGAATTACATAGCTTGCAGTTTATCCGGCATGGGATTGATCCAGGTTCCACGTTTCGAGGTGCAGCACCTTCTCGACAAGGGTGAGCTAACGGAAGTTATGCCGGATTTTCGTGCTTCACCGATGCCCATGTCGATTGTCTATCCGCACCGTCGACAGCGTTCAAGGCGAGTTAGCGCCTTCATTGAATGGTTCGAAGCCCTAATGCTGCCCTATTTAGACGCGTAACAAAACATACGCGATCAGCGATATCCGCACTCGATCTATCAAGACTAGGGTTCGTCCATAGCCTTCACTAGCATTCTCTTAATCAGAATGCTTTTTCCTTAAAATGCGTTATATAACTTGGTGGCCAAGCTATCTAGAACAATCTCATGTGAGTATCAGAAAATTACTCTTGGAATTCTGCTGAGACTCTTCGAAGCAGCTTACGAAAATTTCAGACAACGATTATTTAAAAAGCTCAGTCAGGCCTACATCTATTCTTTTGATTCACGACCTTTTCGAGAGTCGCCAGCGATGCATGCAGGCCGCGCGACCGGCGCGTCATCTGGGCGAGGCAAGCACGGTAAAAATCTTTGTCGCTGAGGCTCACGATATTCAGCGCAGGCTTTTGGCCGTCAGACGGCGTCAGCGGATAAAAAAACATCGATGAGACGCATCTGAAGTTCGATACATTAACTATAGGTGTAGATTGGGTATGCAAGCGCGTCTGTTTAACATCCAACGCGCATGTGGAGCAAAAAGGGCCTAGGCGAGACTTTTTTGTCGAGTGGCCATTGTTTCCTGAGGAATGCCGCCATGAACGATGTTTCGTATTGGCTTCTGGTCCTACTTCCCGTTGTCATGCCCCTAGCTGCATACTTGCTCCTGCGTCCAACACGCTCGAGGTTTCTGACGTTGGCGGCATCAGGAGGATTGCTTGTTCTCGTTTCGCGAATCTTGGTACTTGATTGCTCCCCGTCGAGTCAACTGCTTCGAGCGGGCATCTCGAGGGTGACATCACTAGACCGTGTCGCTGAAATCGTTTCTGGAACCGGCTTCTTGGTTTTGATTAACATCATCGTCTTGGGCTTGGCGTTGATGGAGCTGCTCGATTGGTACCAATTCCGTCGCGTAAAGCTCCGCCGAAGAGGATCTTTGTAAAGGTTTAGGGCTGGATTTCTATCGGAGCTCTTTTGTTTACAAGACATACAGTCCGAAAATTTTGATGCGGCTATTTCTGACGCTGCATCGAAGTTTTTAAGTAAAGAAAACTCGATTGAGCTATTAATCACAAATTTCGTCTAAAGCGGATGTTAGGAAATAACTTTCACGTCACTCATGAAGATTTGCAGGTGGCGACTGTCTTTGACAGTAGGTTTCGTTTACAGATCTGTGTAGATTCGTTTATATTCAGGTGCATTGCTCTCTTAAGCTTGAGCCAAATTGGTTCAATGGTCTGTTCAGGCATTTTTTGTAAAGGTTGATAGGAAAATTGAGAATCGTCTGATATGCATTTGGCGAGGTAATAGGGATAATTAACTCATGGACGCGATGCAGCACGTTTTCGGTCATCTTAGATGTTGCCAAAACTGCTCTTCTCGCCACCAGTTCCCGCATATCTAAGGATAGATGTGTGCCTTTATCGGCGGCAGACAAGGCCTCACCCCCTGAGTCGAGTTTGTCGGGATCTATTAGACGCCGTGCGAGGAGCCGGTGTTTTTCTCGTAGACGGAGGCCCGCTCAGATCAGTTTGAGCGGGCTTTTTGTTTTGTTTGAAATCAAAAAAGTTGGCCGATTCGATCGTAGTACGGCACGTGTAGCGTTAAGCCGATGGGCCGATGAGTTGCAGGTGTCTGCCACATGCCTTATGCGCCCCCAAGACGGCACTCACGATCGCCGGAAAATCTTCTGCAGTGCCGCATTGAAGCTACTGACTCGGGCGTGTAGTGGTGCTAATTGATAGGCTCGTTCCTAGATAACCACGGTATCAACGATCGGCGGCTTACTGTGAGAACCGCGATACCGCTAAGGCAAAAAGAGCAGGAACAAAAAACACGAGAAGCAGAGTCGATAGCTGTTCCCGTAGGCTGTAACCGATGCGATTTACGCCAATCCAGAAATTGGCGGTGGCGATGATCAACCAAGCTGGAACGAAAATTTGGGTGGCGAGTGCCACCGCGCTTGCGTTAGGAGCACCAAGCCATCCGGCTAGGGTAAAAATACCCAAAAGGACTATTCCGGTCACAATGACCAGGAGCGTACGCATATGAAATCCTTGTTCGTTTCCGAACCCGCGTTTGGCATATGCCCACGAGCGTCTTCCTTGCCGTGCTGATGAAATAGATAGTTGTACTGCGCGGCTGGCAGCAGTACCGCCTCCGTCAAGTCATCAAAAGTTCAATCTTTTTGCACAAGGTAACGGGCGCCAAAGACGCCTCCAAGTGCAGGATAGTCAATCCGCTTTTGTAAAATGATGCGACATATTTTTTGTCGTGTTCACTCAGGAAAAGATGCTCAAATTCTTTGCGATATCTTTGCCGGCGTAGGGGGGAAAGACATCCAGGTCCAAGTCTGGGTTTCCGATCAGCATCGCTTTTGTGTTACTGAGCGCATCGAAGCCGGCCTTGCCGTAATACTTGCCCATGCCGCTGTAACCGACGCCACCGAAGGGCAGGCTATCGATCCAGCAATGAAGGTTGGTCTGATTGACGCATCCGCCGCCAAAAGAAAGGCTGCTGAGCACCAGATTAATGTTTGTCTGGTTCTTGCTGAAAATATAGGCGGCGAGCGACTTTGGCTTGCGCTTCATGATATTCAGAATTTCCTTCAAATCGGCATAGGGCATCACCGGCATCACGGGCCCGAAAACTTCTTGCTGCAGCGCTGGATCGTCCCAGGTTGAAGGGTAAAGAATCGTCGGCTCGACATATCGGGACTGAATGTCCGATCGGCCACCGTGCACGACCTTTTCGGCAACGATGTAGGAGGCCACACGCTGCGTGTCGTGCTCGCTGATCATGCGCGCGAAATCAGGGCTCTGCTGAGGATCGGTTCCATACATCTTTACGATCGAGGCTTTTAGCTTGACGATGAAAGCATCTGCGACGCTCTCATGCACGTACACATACCCTGGCGCGATACACCATTGGCCAGAGATGGCATTGTGTCCCCAGGCGATGCGATCTGCCGCGATATCGAGGTTGGCCGTCTCGTCGACAATCGTCGGATTCTGTCCGCCAAGTTCCAGAATCACTGGTGTCAGATTCTCGGCGGCAGCGCGCATCACGATTTTCCCCACAGCCGAACTGCCGGTAAAAAAGATGAAGTCGAACGGTAACGCCAGAAGATCGGCGATTTCCTCGCGTCCACCGGTTACGACAGCCACGTTCTCCGGTGCGAAGTACTGCGGCACGAGTTTCTGGAATAGCGCCGCAGTAGTCGGTGTTGTATTAGCTGGCTTCAAGACGACCGTGTTTCCCGCCGCCAGCGCAGCGATAGCGGGGTCGAGCAAAAGCAGGATAGGAGCGTTGAACGGGCCGATGACCAACGTAACACCGTACGGTTCCTTGAGGATCAGGCCGCGGTTGCCGGTCGCCTCCAGACCTTTCGGAATCGCCACTGATTGCGGCGCCATAAGTTCCTTGAGGTTGTCGCGGTAGTACTTGATATTTCCGAGCGGTACGGTGATCTCGAAAAGCTGTTCGAACGGCGGCTTGCCGAAATCCTGATAGAGCGCAGCGCAAAACTCATGCTGATTATCACGCAGCATCCGTTCCATGCGGTCCAGCTGGTCGATTCGCCAGGCGTAAGATTTCGTTTCGTCGCTCAGAAAATGCGCTCTTTGCGCATCTAGCAATGTCTGAAATTTATTGGTCATGCCGTCCCTTCATTGCGAAATGCCCAGCTGTACCGGGTTCGTCGATATTGAGCTCAGACGCATCCTCCATCGCCGCCACAGATGAGCGATGGCTTTCGCCGGTCAATTGATTGGCGAAATGATGCCGCCATTGATGAAGCTCGTGGTTCCAGTCATCCAGCGTGCTTCCGGTGAAACGAGGAACAACGCGAGGCCCGTGATGTCCGCGATGTTGCCGAGACCACCGTCTATCGACATCGACTGGAGCCAGGCTACGTTCTCGTTGGATTCGGCGGGATAGAAGAAGGAAGTATCAAGCGGCCCGGGGGCAATACAGTTGACGGTGATGCCACGTGGGCCCAACTCCTTGGCGAGCGCTTTACTGAAATGCTCAAGCGGCGCTTTGCTGCCGGCGTAGCCCGCATAAGTTGGTGCGAAAGCAGCGACCATAGTAGTGACGAAGCTCAGAACGCGACCTTCGTCGGAAAGTCTCTTTGAAGCTTCCTTCAGCAGGAAGAAGGCGGCTTTCGCATTGACGTTGAACAGATCGTCGAACTCGGTCTCTTCAAATTCGACGAGCGGCTTGCGGACGATCTTGCCGGCCGTATTTATGAGGATATCGACCTTGCCGAACTTGGCCATGGCAGCATCGAACAGCGCCGTAGCTTGTGGGGGCTTGGTGAGGTCGGCCTGGAACGTCAGGGCTTCCTGGCCATGTCCGCGCACAGCCGAAGCAGTTTCTTCGGCCTGCTTTTGCTTGGACGCGGAGTTGTAGTGAACCACGACGTCGGCTCCTTCTTGCGCGAGCAATTCAGCCAGTGCCTTGCCCACATTGGCAGAGGCGCCGACAACGATCGCGGTCTTGCCAACGAAGCGGCGCGCGCCAGTGCTTGTTGCGGAAGGATACGATTTGCGGATTTGTTGATGAGCAATGGCGACCATTTTCTTACTCCTACCGGGAAAAATCTTTCTTTCTGTTAGCAGCGATGCGAAGAGCGCTCTTTGGAATATGCCCCTGGGGATTTGACTGCTTAGTGGTAGAGCTCATCTGCAGGGCAGCGTCGCCAAAAGGAATGTGGATAATCAATATTCATCAAGCGCATCCAAAACGATTTCGGCGGTGAGCCTGCTGCTGTATTGCTGCTGCCCCGTAATCAGGCGTCCATCGCGAACAGCGAAAGGTTTATTGGCGGGGCCACACAGAAAGCGAGTGCCTTGGATGCGACCAGCTTCACTTTGGATGGTGTATTCGTTCAATTTCATGCCAAAAGCGGCATTCACGTCGTCTTCTTCTTCATCAGTAAAGCCGGTCCAGCTTTTGCCTTCGGCCAGAAGCTTTCCGTTGGACAGACGGGCCCAGAGCAAGAGAGAGGAACCATGGCAGATCAACGCGACGATCTTGCCAGTCTCATAGAAGGAGGTGATTAGCCCATGTAGCGCCGGATTATCCTTGAAGGTTAGGAGTGGGCCGCCGCCTCCAGCAACCCAAACCGCGTCATAGTCATCAAAGGCAAGCCCATTGATGGAAAGGGTGTTCTGCAGCATTGCCGCGTACGTCGCATGATGTACAAAGCCAAGGCTGATTAAATCGTCAGAGTAGGCCCCGCCAGAAGTGCGTGGATCACTGTGGGTATCGAACATCACCTGTCCGCCGTTTGGAGAGGCGAGGTGCACCTGATGCCCAGCTTCAGTGAACATGAGAAAGGCACGCGTCATTTCTTCGGCGAAGAAACCAACCAGAAAGCCTTTGAGCCGGGTCGTGTTGGATACGATCAACAGGACGCGTCGCGGCTTGCGCTCCGCGCTCGTACGAGTTTCCATTGTCAGGTCTGCTGCTGGCATTGTTATCTTCCCGAAAGATATAAGTGCGCTACAACCTCTCAGCCATCATTCGATCGGTTGGCAAAGCCACGACTCTGCGCTTCGGCAAAGTCTGATGTGTCGATTGACCAGAAATCTCATTTGGTGGTGTAGCCGCCGTTGATGAGAATGGTTTGACCGGTGATCCACCAGCCCTCACTGACGAGGTGGCGAATGAACGGCACCACATCTCCGATGTCGGTCAGGCCGGTTTTGCTGAATGGCGAGAGTGCCGCGGCTGATTTGTGATACGCCTGTGCGTCGGCACCCTCGGCTGGATAGAAGAATGGGGTATCCATAGGGCCCGGACCCACTGCGGTGACCGAGATGCCACGCGCGCCGAATTCCTTGGACGCTGCACGCGTGTAATGTTCGACCGGTGCCTTGGTGCCTGCGTAGGCAGCGTAGAACGGCGTGTACGCTCCAAGCAGAGAGGTGACTAGCGTCACGATCTTGCCGTTATCGTTGACATGCTTGCCTGCCTCCTTGAGAAAGAAGAAAGCAGTTTTCGAGTTGACGGCTATCATCGCGTCGTACTCGGATTCGCTGATATCAACTAACGGCTTCTTCAACACTTTGCCCACGGTGTTGATCGCGATATCCGGCCTGCCAACTGCGGCGATAGTGTCAGTAAACAATTGCTCGACTGCCGCAGCAGTCGTCAGGTCGGCCTGAATGGCGACAGCCTGTGCTCCAGTTGACTGAATCGCGACAACAGTTGCATCGGCATCGCCCTTGCTGCTCGCGCTGTTGTAATGGATGGCGATAGCCTTGGCACCTTGCTGCGCGAGATCGCGAGCGATCAAGCCCCCGAGGTTTTTTGCGCCGCCGGCAATGAGGGCGATCTTGCCCTTGATAGAATGGTCCGCCATGTCAGTCTCCTCAAATGTTTACAGCAAAGTGTTCGAGTGTAGGCGCTGAATAAACGCCGAATAAGCCATCTTGAATTGGATGGAATGTCCCGAAAATCTGTCTAATAAATTGAGATAATTAACGAGTATGTAACGGTTGAAAATAATTTAACCAGCTCACCATTTCAAATTATCGTCAATTATCCGCTCGTCGTGTATGTGATTCTTTCAGTCAATAGCGATTTCAGCAATCATTCCGTAGCTATCTGGCGGCAATTCGAAGAAGATCAATTGGTCGAGCGATGACATTATTTGTGATACTGGCGCTAAGCGATCCTGGGTGCGAGTCCTGATAGACTTATCAAGGATATCGCTGCTCCTGATCGTATTCTCTGGTCAAATTTTTAGCATACCGACGATATGATTCGTCCACTTTGACTAGTCAAGATGACGACGTAGCTATCACTTTCTCTGAGGAGTCGGGCGAACTGGCGCGAATTTTCACCACGGACGCATGATTATTGCGACTGGCTTCATCTTGTCAGCAGTCGCCAACGAGATGACAATCGCGTATCCAGTCCACTAGATTTTTACTGTCATCTCGTTGTGTTGGTAGTTGGTCCAGCGTTTTATTTAATGGGCGATGTGGTCTACAGAAAGATCGTTTTATGGACGGCTTCCGTTGTCGCATCTCATCAGGCTCATCGTGCCCGCGGTGTTGAAGCCGTATGGTTCCGACCGACCAATTAATGGTCAGCGGATGATCACGTTAATTTTGATGACAGTGACTATCCGGAGCAGTTGGCGCGTCGCGTGGAACTTCCGCTTAGCTAATTCAAGCGCGTCACCGCCATTGCAAAAAGCTCGCGAAGGGTAAGCGCGCGCCCTGACTCTTTAGGGTAGCCATCAAGATGGTCGTCACCGGTCAGGGCTGCCCACCAACAACTTTCGACAGCCTTTTTATATTTTTCGTTACTGTAGGCATGGATAGCTTGCCGTAAGAACAAATCCTCGCCATAAGTTGCGGCACGTCTTCTTTCATCGAGCTGATCAAGCAGTCGTTCAATGAGTCGACGGGTAGAGGGGGCCCACTCATCCCGTCGGGTTGAGGTTCTCTGCAATATTCCATCTGCGATCAGTTGAGAACCTTCGGCCGCTTCGCGGTAATCCATTGGAACGAACTTACCGGTCTTTATGAAAAGATCCTTGCAAAAATCAGCAGATGCTTCACTCATATAACCCGAACATTTTGAATTCATGTCGGCTGACGGAGATATGCTTTCGTTTTGATTTATTCGATGTTTTGTCATATATAATAAAAAACCTTTTAGATCGCAATCGCTGTCTTTGGTATAGAGCAGCGGTAGTCATGCTCTTAGGATTTTCAAGTAGCTCAACAAACAACTAATGGCTTTAAGGAAATTTCATCGAGTTAGCGCGATGTCACTGCCCTGAGAACGAGCAGCGTAAAGTCCATAGCGTTCAATGGCTTCAACGTCGCGCAGACGCAATTGTTTGCCGTCCTTCAGCCACTCTGCCAGGGCTCGATCGATCTGTTCGTACAGCTGGCTGAGATATGACACCTTTCGCAGGTCATCGATTTCCGGGTAGCCCAGCAAGGATTCGTCCGGCATAGGTGGGATGCGCATCAGGGAGAAGCCAAAAATGACTAGGCTCGCAACTACGAGGCCGAGCGCCATCGACTCCATATGAGTCCCGAATGCGTTCAGTACAAATAGGGCAAGCGTCAGAACGGCGATCACCCCACACACGTTTCTTGCTCTAATCCTGACGATGTGAGCATGTTTTTGCCGTTCAATCGCCAGTACTTCGGCATTGCTATAGCAATGGTGTGCAAAGGGTTCCATGACGCTGATCCTTGTATGGGACGTTCCTCTCAGCGTAAGGGTCCCTTCTGACGAGGGAATCCAGCGCTCTGAAGTGCGGCGTTCGATCCGCGCTTGTCTACTACTGAATCGTATTTTTGGGTGAAATGACGCCAAGCCCGTCGAAATCAGTCGTCTGCAGGCGCACATATCAGATTCCCGAACCTAGCTCGTCGATATGCCGAGAGGGTTGATCTTGAAGTCTGGTCTGAGATTGGTCGGACGCGGTAATGCAATTCTGTGCGAGGACCGACGCGGTGGCTGGCAAGCTCAGCATCGTCGCGACCATGCACGCGCGAATATCCGCTTCCACTTCCTAAAAGCTTAGGGCGTTCCTTCGAACCCGATCTGTGCGTTGCACAGAAACACGGCGCCGTCTTTTCGACGGAGTTCGGGAGTGTGCCCGTTCGATAGGGACGGTCGTCTGGTACAAACTCGCGACCATTGAGCACTGTAATCGCGATGTGCAACGCGGGATCAGATGCCGCGAAGACGGGCCTGATTCAATTTTGGTCGGTCGAGGTCTTCGATCAGGATATCCAGGCGTTTCAGGTAGGGCGACAACTTCTGCAAGGTCAGACCAGCGTCAGGCTTGCTCAGATCTTCCAGCCACTTGCGGCCTTCCGTGACGATGGGGCCGTCGGTGAACAGTTGCAGAGCGCCCAGCATGCGATGCAGTCGGCGCGCTGCTTCGACCGTATCGCCAGCGGTGACTGCCTGATCGAGTTGGCGCAGGTCGTACCAGCTGGTTTCCACCATGACCCGGATCATGTCCTCGTCGACGATGGTGGGCTCCAGTGGCAAGTCGCGTTCTTCATTCGCCTTGCGTGCCGCCATATGGCGTGGTTTTGTTTCGACCGATCGATTCGACAGCCATGTCTCCAGCATCAGATCAAGTTCACGCAGTTGTACCGGCTTGCTCATGTAATCGTCCATGCCCGCCAAGCGGCAACGAATGACCTCGTCGTCGAGTGTGCCGGCGGTCATGGCAATGATCGGCATGCGCGTGGTCATGCCCTGTATGGCCTCGTGTTGACGCCAGGTGGTCGCCAGTTCGTAGCCGTCCATTACCGGCATCTGGCAGTCGGTGATGAGCAAGGCGTAATCGCCGTGGATGAGCGCATCGTAAGCAGCCTCGCCGTCGTCGACGATATCGCATGCCCAGCCGAGCAGTTCGAATTGCCGACGTGCCAGCGCCTGACCGACCGGATGATCCTCGGCGATAAGAACGCGTCCGCGACTTCCTCGCGATGATTTTGTCGCCTCGTCTGGCGTCGACGAAGGCTCCGATTCTGCCGGGGTGCGATCATGCGCATTGATCGGCTCGAGTGCCATCACGCACGCGCGCATCACGGATTGCCATTTCAGTGGATTAGCGCTCAAGTGGATCAGGTCGTTTTTGGCGAAAGGCCCGGCGCGTGAAACGGAATGGCGATCCACGACTACCGTCTGTGCCGCAATGGCACCTGCACCTTGCTCATCGCCCACGTCCACGAACAGCAGGTTCGCAGCCAGACCGGCACGCAACGTCTCGGAACGATGGATACGTTCCACTGTGATGCCCAGGGCGGTCAAATGATCCGAAAGCGCCACAGCCGTTTCGTTCGATTCGAGTCGCAACACGGCATGCCTTCCGGTGAGGCCGGGCGGACGTTCAACCTGGCGCTTGTCGATAGGCAATTTCAGCTCGACCGTAACGGTCGTGCCGACGCCCAGCCGGCTTTCCAGCGTGATGCTGCCGCCCATCAACTGCAGCAGATGGCGACAGATAGCGAGACCCAATCCCGTGCCGCCGTAACGGCGAGCGGTCCAGGATTCGGCCTGCGCGAAAGGCGTGAACAAGAGTCCCTGTTTCTCCTCGGCGATACCGATGCCAGTGTCGCGAACCGTAAGTCGTATGCGTTGCGAAAGATCGTCGTCGCTCAGTACTCGCAGCCCGACGACGATGCTTCCATGTTCAGTGAATTTGCTGGCGTTGTTGATCAGGTTCAGCAGAATCTGACGTATGCGGACACTGTCGCCTTTGAGCGTGCCCGCCAGCGCCGCGTCGACCGTTACCTGCACATGCAGCCCACTGCGGTGCATGTGCGACGACAGGCTGCTCACGATGTTGTCGACCAGCGTGCGTGGATCGAAGGGCGCTTCGTTCAGATGCAGGTTGCCCGCTTCGAGTTTGGAAAAATCCAGCACGTCCTTGAGTATTTGCAGCAACACGCCGGCGGAATCTTCGACCGCGCTGAGCAACTCCTGCTGCTCGGCGTCGAGTTTTGTATGGCCGAGCAATTCCAGCATCCCAAGGACGCCATTCATTGGCGTGCGAATCTCGTGGCTCATCGTGGCCAGGAAATCCGCCTTCGCCTTGGATGCGCGCTCTGCGGCATCACGTGCAGCGAGCAGGGTTTCGTTGTGCCGATTGATGGCGGTCGTGTCGAGCAGGTAGCCAGTCCAGTGGATGGCTCCATCGAGCAAACGGCGTGGCGCCATCGCCAGATGAATCCAGTGAAGTCCATCGGCGCCAAAGGCTCGAAAATCCAGCGACGTGCTGTTCAGATGCCGCGTGGCGTCGCGTGTCATCCGGATCACGTTGGGCTGATCATCCGGATGGATGCGTTCCAGGATCGGCCAATCGCGCAGTATGTTGCGCGTTGCCACCAACTGTTCCGGATCGACATTGAAAAGCGCATGCAGGTCACCGGTAAGGTAAGCCAGTCGACGTAACTGGTCCTTGCCGCGGTGAACGGTAAACACCACAAGCGGAATGCGCTGTGTGATTTCGCGCAGACTCTGTTCGTTGATACGTAGGTTGTCCTGCACCTCCCGATAACGCGTGATGTTCAACAGCACACCAAGCGAACCGATCACGCCGCGATCGCCGGCATGGATCGGGCAGTCGTGCCAGATCGCTACCCTGCGACCGCCATCGAGGTCGGTGTAGTTGATTTCGCGTTGTTGCGCTTCACCGCTGGCGACGGATGCAAGACTGGTATCGTAGAAGCGCCGATGAGCGGTCTCGCCGCCTTCGCCTATGAACGAACCGCGCGCGGGCAATGCCAGGCTTGTGTGTCCGAGCGCCGAACTCTCGATGCCACATTCGCTTCGGCTTCTCGAATTGATCATCAGGAAAACATCGCAGCGATCTCTCGCGATCACCGGGAAAGGCAGCGCATCCAGTACCGCTTGCGTATATGTTTCCTGCTCGGCCAGTTGTTGCGCTGCCTGATCGAGCTTCCTACCGGCTGCACGCAATTTCCTCAGCAGCAGGAGCGCCACTATCGCCGAAACGGTGAGCAAGGCGGCTAATCCATAAATCGTCACGGTCGTGGGCGACACGTCGAGCAACGCGATCGTCGAAACAGTTGGTGTTGCGATCATTCCCATGACGTTCACCCGGGCATTTGCAAAACAGCGACTGTCCGCATCGAAACCTTAAAAGATTGCGGACTTTCTCGCTGCCTGTTCAGTAAGTCCATATTATGCTTGCCGTCGGTACGCTGGAGAGTACTTTGATTGTGCGTCACGATTGTCGCCGTCACGCATCGGAATAGGTTGGGCCGTCTCCGACCTTTCAGGGAGTTCTAATCGTGCAGATCATCATTGCCGACGACCATCCAGTCATCCTGATGGGGCTGAAGGCGCTGCTCAAGACGCAAGGCGATGCCTTTCAAGTTGTCGACGAGGCACACAATGGTGGTGAGTTGCTCCGGCTGCTTGCTACCAAGCCGTGTGACTTGCTGATTACTGATTTCTCGATGCCCGACGAACAGGCATCGACCGACGGTTTGCCGCTTCTGAAGCGTATCCGACGTGACTATGCAGCCTTGCCCGTCATCGTTCTCACCATTATCCACAATCCGACCTTGATTCGCGGCATGTTCTCCGTCGGTGTGCAGGGCGTTGTTGAAAAAGCAGCCTTCACCAAGGAATTGTTGATGGCCGTCCGTGCCGTCAGCGGTGGCCGCAACTACCTGAGTGACGGCCTGCGCGAAGCGCAAGCCGAGGCGCACGCACCTGCGTCCAACGATGTCGCGCCGAATACGGGTGCCGCTTTGTCGATACGCGAGGCGGAAGTCGTACGTTTGTATGCCAGTGGCCTCAGTGTCACGCAAATTGCCGAAAAGGTGCATCGCAGCGTCAAGACCATCAGCCAGCAAAAAAGCGATGCGATGCGTAAGCTGGGTCTGACCAGCAACAGCGAGCTTTATCAATACGCCAGGACTTACGGCTTGATCTCCTGAGCTGCCGTCTGCGTGGTTTGCCTCAAGCTGCTCGTGCGGCTGGATGCCGGAACAGGTTTGAGGTTGCTGCAAAAATCGCTACTGGTACGCGCTGAATTAGTTCCCAGTTGAACCCTTTGCCGTCCGTTGATGATTGCGAACTTCGCATCCGTTCCCGGTAGTCGGTACAAACAAAAGCCCGCATTCTGCGGGCTTTTGTTTGTACCGATTCCATCACCACGAGAAGCGTGCAGCGATACCGCGACTTCGTCGTCGTCGGGTCGGCCAGCGAACGAAACTCAAGGCGTAAGAACGACCTTTCTGCAATCGTCCGCCTGCTCGTTGAAGGTTTTGTAGCCCTCGGCTGCGTCTGCCAGTTTCATCCGGTGCGAGATGACGGCGTCGGGTTGGAGGTCGCCGTTTTCGATGTGGTTCAAAAGTTCGGGCAGGTATTTCTGGACGTGTGTCTGACCCATCCGGAACGAGAGGCCCTTGTCGAACGCATCGCCGATCAGGAAGGCGTGGACGAACCCTGCGTAGACGCCGGGTACGCTAACGATGCCGCCTCTTCGTGTTGCAGCAATACATTGGCGCAGCGACGCGCCGGAACTCGTTTCGGCCTTGATGGTGGTGAGAATCTGATCGCCTGTGCTGCCCTTGGCTTCAAAGCCGACTGCATCGATGCTCGCATCCACGCCACGACCCTGGGTCAATGACAGAATCTGCTCTGACGGCTCGACGTCGTCGAAATTGATTGGAATAACCCCGTAGGTCGTCCTGGCGAATTCCAGTCGATAGTTCGCGCTGTCGATCATGAAGATCGTTTCGGCGCCCAGCATGCGCGCGCACGCCGCGCTCATCAGGCCGACCGGACCGGCGCCGAAAATCGCCACCGACGAACCCTTGGTGATTTCGGCATTCAACGCGGCCTGATAACCGGTCGGAAGAATGTCGCTCAGGAACAGCACCTGCTCGTCGGCCAAGCTGCCTGGCACCGCGAATGGTCCGACATTGGCCTTGGGCACGCGAACCAGTTCGGCCTGGCCACCGGGTACGCCGCCGTAGAGATGGCTGTATCCGAATAACGCCGCGGGCGGTGTGATCAGATTCTTGTGCTTGAGCGCCGCGCCTTGATCCGGGTTGGTGGTCTCGCACGCGCCATAAAGCTCCTTGGCGCAGAAGAAGCATTCACCGCACGCGATGACAAAGGGGATCACCACGCGGTCGCCTTTCTTCACGGCAGTGACATCCTTGCCGGCGTCTTCGACCACTCCCATGAATTCGTGACCGAGAATGTCGCCGTTTTTCAGTTCGGGAATCTTGCCGCGATACAAATGCAGATCCGAGCCGCAAATGGCCGTGGCCGTGACGCGCAGGATGATGTCGTCGGATGCGATGAGCGAGGGATCGGCGACGGATTCGACGCGAACATCCTTGGTGCCGTGATAGGTCAGTGCTTGCATGCTCATCTCCGGAAGTGGTGCAGCAACCGTGAGGCTTTACGGGTCAACCGGCAGTGAGCGAATGGCCGTGTCGAATCGACACGGCCTCGACATTCCACGTCGTTCTGCCCATCGATGGCGATCACCGAGATAGTCGTCGCGACGATCATTCCGACTTGCCGTGCATTTCACGATTGATGCCCGATAAACGGCGCCTGCGGAATTCGCTTGAAGCGAACGACATATCGTCAGACAGTGCATCAAACAGGACATCCATCATGAAAACGCTCGGCTATGCCGCCAAGCATTCCTTCAGCAATCTTGCTCCCTACGAATTCGAACGCGATCCATGCGCTGAGAATGAAGTCGAGATCGTCGTGCAATTTTGCGGCGTGTGTCATTCCGATATTCACCAAGTGAAGAAGGAATGGAACAACACCATTTATCCATGCGTGCCCGGGCATGAAATCGTCGGCGTGGTTCGCAAGGTGGGCACGAGCGTCACGCGCCATGCCGTGGGCGATCTCGTCGGCGTCGGCTGCATGATCGACAGCTGCCGAAAGTGCGAGCCCTGCAAGTTGAAAGAAGAAAACTATTGCGAAGGGCCGAACGGTGCCCTCGCCACGTACAACGGACCGATGGTGCCTGCGAAGCAGGCGCCGGGCGAGATCAACACGTACGGGCGCGACAACACGTTCGGCGGATATTCCGAAACCGTCGTCGTGCCCGAAGATTTCGTTCTGAAGATTCCGGCAAATCTGCGCCCGGAAGTGGCTGCACCGATTCTCTGTGCCGGCGTCACCACGTATTCGCCGCTCAAGCATTGGGGCGTCAAGGCCGGTGATCGGGTAGGTGTCTTGGGCTGCGGCGGATTGGGCCACATGGCCGCGAAACTCGCCAAGGCCATGGGCGCGCACGTCACGGTATTCACTGCGACCGACAACAAGCTCGATGTCGCGTCATCGCTGGGCGTGGAGATCGTTCGCGAAGACGACAAGGAAGCGCTGAAGTTGATGAAGAGTTCGTTCGACTTCATCCTGTCGACCATTCCCGAATCGCACGACATCAACCCGTTCATCCAGTTGCTCAAGCGCGACAGCGTCATCGTTGTCTGCGGAGCGCTGGAGCCGATGAAACCGGTCGACAATCAGGCGTTGGCCTTTCATCGCAAACAGGTCGCTGCATCGTTGATCGGAAGCATTGCCGATACGCAGGAAGTCCTGGATTTCTGCGCCGAACACGGCATCGGTCCGGACATCGAACTCATCCCGATTCAGGACATCAATGTCGCGATCAAGAAAATCATCGACAGCAAAGTTCGCTTTCGATATGTCATCGACATGGCAACGCTCGCGCGCGAAAAAAGCTGAGCGCGGACACCGGTGGGCACTGAACTGTTTACGTCGATCATCGGATGGCTAGCGTCAGCGATCCTCATCGTGACCTTGCTCTGGCAGGTATGGACGCAGGCGAAAACGCATAGCGACAAGGGCGTCAGCCGCTGGCTCTTTGCTGGCCAGATTTCGGCCTCTGTTCTTTTTCTGCTCTACAGCCTGCGAGTACATAACGGCGTGTTCGTGGTTTCCAACGCGGTGATCTTGCTGACGGCGATTGCGGGTCAGTGGGTATTCCATCGGAACAAGGCGCGGCAGGGTCGGAGCTGAAAGCCTCGATCAATGCAGATGCGATCAAGATTCGAGAAGGCCTTCCGATCACATGCATATGGACGGCTATTGTTTCTTCACGCCAGCGCAGGATCCGTAGACATTGCCGGTCAGGCCCGGCTCGAACAATGCTGCCTGCGGCATCTCGGCCCATCAGGCAGCGGCATCGTTCCGAACATTGCCTTCTCCACGTGATGATGCCCACATGCTCAAGCTGTGAACGGGTCATCACAGGTTCTTGCGATTGCCGCGGTATGGTGCCGGTCCCTCTAGTCATGGCCTTTCATTCGCATGCACGATTCCACCGTGCCCGACGCGTCATTTTTTCTCGGCAATGGATCGCACCTGGATCAACTGATCAGGCAATACGACTGGTCGAAAACCTCTTTGGGAGCATTGCCCGACTGGCCTGCTCACCTGCGCAGCACGACAGCGATGATGCTGCGATCCGCTGTGCCGATGTCCCTGCAATGGGGACGGGAAGGCTGGATGATCTATAACGATGCCTACCGTGCCATTGCCGGCGCGCGTCATCCCGGCATGCTCGGCAAGACGCTTCTGGAAAACTGGCCGGAGGTGGCGGAGTTCAGGCAACGTGCGCTTAATCGGGTGCTGGATGGTGAAACGCTGCAATATCGCAACCATCGTCTGCCGCTCATCCACAACGGCGAACCGCAGGACATGTATCTCGACCTCGACTACAGCCCGGTGGTGGACGAAAGCGGAAAACCCGCGGGCATGCTGGGAATCATCAACAACGTTACCGAGCGATTCCAGAATCAGGAACGATTGCGCATCGCGCAGGAAGCGGGGCGTATCGGCACGTTCGAACTTTTTCCCGAGACCGGCCGGCTCGAAGTTTCGCTGGAGTACCGACGCATTTGGGGAATAGCGCCGGACGTACCTGTCACGCTGGATCTGCTGGCGAGGCTGGTGCATCCGGATGATCGTCACGTCGTCGGTCCGCAACGACTGGGCATGTCCAATCGGTTGGCGTATGTGGAATATCGCCGCATCGATCCGGTGAGCGGAGAAATTCGCTGGATCGCACGACGCGGCGAAGTGATTTCCACCGAGGGCAGGCCGGATCGTTTCATTGGCATCATCCTGGATATCACGGAGCGGAAACGCGCCGAAGATGCGCTGCTGGTGAGCGAGAAAAAATGGCGCCAACTGGTCGAACAGATGAACGTTAAGGAAGTCCGTCATCGCAACGTGCGGGCGCTGCTACAACAACTGGGAAACGATGCGGAGAAGAGCGGCCGCCGCTCCGGCGGCATGATGATGCTGGCCGAGATGCTGCAGAAATCCGTGGCGCAGGTCAGCCGTTTCGCATCGGAAAATCCGGTGACGCAGATCGGCGACCGCATCGCCCGCCAGATCGAGGAAGCGTTCGGCAAGGATCACGGCTGGCTGGATCACGCGCAGTGGCAAACCGATTCGGAAAGCATGCAAGCCTGATACATGGCCTTCACAGGTTGCGGACGATGCGCTGTCTATAACTGTCGCACCCGCAACGATCGAAGGAAGACAGTGATGAACAGCAATGAATTTGAAGGCGCTGCCCGCAATATCGGTGGACGCGTGCAGGATGCCGCTGGTGCGCTGGCGGGTGATGCCGGCCTGCAATTGAAAGGCAAGGCACAGCAAGTTGCCGGCAGTCTGCAGGAGAAAGGGGGCGAAGCGCTCAACTCGGCACGCGAGATGGCTGCGCAGCGTCCGGTCGGCTCGATGGTCGCGGCTGCGGTGATCGGCTTTGCTCTCGGTGCGTTGTGGGCACGTCGTGACTGAAGTCCGTTCCGTGTTCTTTGCGGCGTCGGTTGAAGCGATGACGTCGCGACACGGCGAAGGCTTGCGATAGAATCCCCGGAATCTGCGTACGAACGGCAGAGCATGTCGACGATTCATTCGTCGATCCGGGGCAGCAAGTCAGGGGATCCGCAGCCATGACCACCGTGTGGAAGCAACGGCTGCTTGGGCTTCTAATGGCGCTGGTTGCGATCGATGCACGTGCGACCAGTGGTGACCACAATCGCGCTGTCGCGCTCGTTGCCAAAATGAGTTTGCAGGAAAAAGTTTCGCAGATGCAGAGCAGCGCACCTGCGATTCCGCGTCTCGGCGTGCCCGCTTACGACTGGTGGAACGAGGGATTGCATGGCTCGGCGCGCGACGGACTTGCCACCGTGTTTCCGCAAGCCATCGGACTGGCAGCGAGCTGGAATCCCGCCTTGCTGCATCAAGTCGGCGAAACGGTTTCCACCGAAGCGCGCGCGCGCTTCAACGCGGTCGGCGCCGGTCACGACCATCGCCGTTACGAAGGCCTGACCATCTGGTCGCCGAACATCAATATTTTTCGCGATCCGCGCTGGGGCAGGGGACAGGAAACCTACGGTGAAGATCCGTACCTCACGGGCCAGCTGGCCATCGGTTTCATTCACGGCATTCAGGGCGATGATCCGCAGCATCCGCGCGCCATCGCTACGCCCAAACATTTCGTCGTGCACAGCGGGCCGGAATCGGGACGCCACGGTTTCGACATCGACGTGTCGCCGCACGATCTGGAGGCGACCTACCTGCCAGCGTTCCGGATGGCTATCACCGAAGGCCATGCCGGTTCGCTGATGTGTGCATACAACGCGCTGCATGGCACGCCCGTATGTGCCGATGATGCGTTGCTCACCGATCTGCTGCGCACGGATTGGGGCTTCGACGGTTACGTCGTATCCGATTGCGATGCCATCGACGACATGACGAACTTCCATCACTTTCGCAGCGACAACGCGCAGTCGTCCGCGGCGGCCGTGCAGGCCGGAACCGATCTGGATTGCGGCAATGCGTACGCCGGTCTGGTCCAGGCTGCGCAGGGTGGCCACGTGAAGGAATCCGAACTCGACTCGGCGTTGATCCGGCTCTTTACCGCGCGCTACCGGCTTGGCGAGATGACTGCGAACGACACCAACCCTTATGCCGCCATCGGCGTCGATCAAATCAACAGCGCGGCGAGTCGACGGCTTGCGTTGCAGGCGGCGCTGGAATCGATGGTGCTGCTCAAGAATGCGCACCACATGCTGCCGTTGCGCGATGGATTGCATCTGGCGGTCATCGGTCCAAATGCCGACACGATCGAAACGCTCGAGGCGAACTATCACGGGACATCGCACGCCGTGATCACGCCGTTGCAGGGGTTGCGCGAACGCTTTGGTGCCGATCACGTGAGCTACGCACAAGGCGCGCCGATCGCTTCCGGTGTTCCGTTGCCGATACCGGAAAGTGCATTGCGTCACGGCGCCAACGCCGGCCTGCTTGGCGAATATTTCGACACGCCGGATTTTCGCGGCACGCCGAAGATTACGCGCATCGATCGCAGCGTGGACTTCGACTGGGATCACGTATCTCCCGCCGAAAATTTGCACGACCACTACGCCGTGCGCTGGAGTGGTGAACTCGTGCCGCCGGGCGCGGGCGATTACATGCTGGCCGTTCACATCGATCGCTGCTTCGATTGCGCGGGACATGATCCGGTGCATTTGTACGTCGACGGCAAGCCGGTGATCGTTGACGTCGGCGACGACTCGCACATGAAAGTGGATTTGCATTTCGACGACACGCGCCCGCGCGCGCTACGACTCGAACTCGTACACAGTGGTGAGGATCAGGGCGTGCGACTGCAATGGCTGGCGCCGGCCGAAGCACAACTCGCGCAGGCCGGGGAGGTTGCGCAACATGCTGATGCGATCGTCGCCTTCGTTGGCTTGTCGCCGGATGTCGAAGGCGAGGAACTGTCGATCGACATACCCGGTTTTTCCGGCGGCGACCGCACCGACATCGCCTTGCCGGCGGCACAACGTGCGTTGCTCGAACGCGTCGCCGCCAGCGGCAAGCCACTCGTCGTCGTGCTGATGTCGGGCAGCGCGGTTGCGATGAACTGGGCGCAGGAACACGCCGATGCGATCGTCGATGCGTGGTATCCGGGCGAAGAAGGTGGTCGCGCCATCGCACGGACACTGGCGGGCGACGAAAATCCAGCCGGTCGCCTGCCGGTGACGTTCTACCGCGCCACCACCGATCTGCCGCCGTTCGTGAGTTACGCGATGGACGGGCGTACCTATCGCTACTTCACCGGCACGCCGCTGTATCCGTTTGGTTTCGGATTGAGCTACACGCATTTTTCCTACGCGGATGCATCGCTATCGACCGCGCGATTGCAGGCCGGCCAGTCGCTGACGGTCAGCGCCGTGGTGCGCAACGACGGTGATCGTGTCGGCGACGAAGTGGTGCAGGTGTATCTCGACAGCCCTGCAACGGCACAAGCACCGCGTCACGCACTGACGGATTTTCGCCGCGTGCATCTTGCTGCGGGCGAGAGTCGTCGCATCGTTTTTGCCCTTTCGCCACGGCAGCTCAGTTCGGTCGACGAGGATGGCCATCGCGCGGTCGAGGCAGGCCGCTATCGCGTGTTTCTTGGCGGCGGTCAGCCCGGTGATGCGCCAGGCATCGGCGGAGATTTCATGATCATCGGGCGCATCGCATTGCCGCGCTGATGGCCTGCATCACCGCCTGACGGCGGTGCTTGTCGCCGTTTTCACTCCGCATCCTGCATACAGGGCTACCGCATATCGGAGCAGTCCCATGGCTTTTACGCGCAATCCGAACATCGACGATTCCGCCGTCTTCAACTGGCTTTTGCTGCGTAACGATTCGAGTGTTGATCGTGGCTCGCAGTACCTGCATCTCGGCGCCGTTACGTCCGTCAACGTGCAATCCAGCGCCGACAGATTTCAGGTCAGCGTGGTGGTGCAGGGCGAGACGGTGATATGGGGTGATGGCGATGACCAAGATGCTGCGACGAAAGAAGCCATGGGCCTGATCGAACGCATCAACAGCGTGCATAACCCGCAGGCGATGGCTGGCCTCACGCCGCTGTCGTGAGCAATGCTGTCATGGACGGCTAAACGGATGTGCGCGTTACTTTGAATTCACTGGACGACGAAGTGGGCCGATGCCGACTTCGCTGATTTCGCCGTGCGCATCGTCGATGCGTGTAAACACTTTCGATGTTTTGCCTGAAGGTGATTCTGCAGTGTCGGGAGCGTTGTCTTCAAACACCGGTGGAACCGAAAAGGAATGTTCTGTCCGCTCAGTCATGCTTGCTTCGCCAAGATGGGATGGTTCAAAAACGCGGATGCGTTTCGCCGGATCGAGAGGCTGATCGCTTCGTGGTGAAGCGGTCGTCAAGCATCGGCGCCGAATACTCCACGTGCTTCGAACAGTCGAAAGGGAAGACTGCATGCGTCGGCAATGTCGCCGGCTTTCCAAGCGGAATCGTCATGAATCATCACGATCAGCAACATCATCCGAAAGCATCCGGTCGCGGTCGTCACGAGTCGAATGTCCCGAAGGATGCCGGCCGTTCTCCGGGCGGCCCCAAAGGCGCGCCAAATCGCATTCCCGGACAGAACATCGATGCCGACCAGGCAAACACTCGACACGACGGCTCGATGGACGCGGATGACAAAGGCAGGCTGCATCGTGAATCTGATAAAGACGACGATGCAGATGACGCATCACTATCGTCACGCAATATCGGCGCGCAGACGCCGGGCGATCCGGGTGGGAATCTTTCGCAGCCATTGGGCGACGGTAATTATCTTCGGATAGGCGATGCCGACGTGTCGCTTGGCGATGACGGTAGCAACGACGACGAATAGGCGAACGGACGTCGAGTGCGAGACAAGCATCCTGCCTTCACCTGACGTGGCGAATACTGAAGTCACCTTCGCCAGGAGAAATCCAATGACGATCCATGATCGCAAAGACGTAAAGCATCATTCGCAAAAATCGGCCGATCAGGGCGAGACCAGTGGCCAGCGTGCGAAGCGCAAGAAGAAGGCCAGTGACAATCTCGATGAGGCATTGAAGGAAACTTTCCCCACCAGTGATCCGGTATCGCCCTTCGTGCCGGCCAAGGTGCCGAAAGACGATTGATGCCGCATCGCGCCGACCACGTCGACAACACCACGATCCAGAAGCAGTTGCTGAGTCTGCTGGCGGAGCGCAAGCCGGAGTCGTCGATTTGTCCATCGGACGTTGCACGTGCGCTGTTTCCCGATGACGAGCCTGCATGGCGGGCGTTGATGCCGAAGATTCGTTCGATAGCGGTAGCCCTTGCGCGTGAAGACCGGATCGAGATCACCCGTGGAGGTCGGCGACTGCATCTGGATTCGATCAAAGGTGGACCAATTCGGCTTCACCGCGGCGCGGCTTTTCAGAATTGATCCAGGCCGCGCTGTCGCAAATCGGCGTCCGATTCTTCGGCTCGGGCAGGTGATCTCATGTATTGCTGTATTTTCACCTTAAAAGGTGAAAATATATCGGCATGAGCCTGCAGCTGACCTCCCGCCAATCCAACATCCTCGACTTCATCCGTACCCGCCTCGAGCACGGCGGCTCTGCTCCGACGCTCGATGAAATCGGCCAGGCAATGGGCCTGCCCAATGTCAGCGCCGTACTCAAGCATGTGCGTTCGCTGGAGGCCAAGGGTCGGCTGGTGATCGAACCGAATCGATCGCGCGGCATCCGGCTGGTGACCGCGCCCGATCCCATCGATGCAGACACCATGGATCTGCCACTGGTCGGGCGTATCGCCGCTGGCGAACCGCTGTTTTCAGAGTCGCGCGTCGAACGCACGGTGCGTGTGTCGCGTGGGCTGTTCCGGCTGAAGCCGGACTATCTCGTGCGGGTCATCGGCGACTCGATGCGCGATGAAGGCATCCTCGATCAGGATCTCGTGGGCGTGCACGCGACGCCGGTGGCGCGCCACGGCGAAGTCGTTGCGGCACGCGTCGGTGGCAACCAGTTCACCATCAAGCGGCTGCACTGGATAGGCGATGTGATCAGGCTGTTGCCGAACAGCGCGGGTCATCGGCCGATCGATCCTGACCCGACCGAGGACTTCGCCATCGAAGGCCTGTTCGCTGGTTTGCTGAGGGGCTGCTGATGGGCGCTGTGATTGCCCTGTCGAGCATGCTCGATGCACGTCAGATATGGCGTGGTCGCGCCATGCCGGTGCCGGCCGGTGATCAGCCGACCGGTTGGGCAGCGCTCGATGCCGCATTGCCAGCCGGTGGCTGGCCAGATGCTGCGCTGTCGGAAATCCTGTTGCCGGCGGATGGTGTTGGCGAGTTGCGCCTGCTGCTGCCCACGCTGGCGCGCCTAAGCCATGCCGCTCGTTCCGTGATGGTGGTGACGCCGCCGTACTCGCCGTGTGTGGCGGGTTGGCAGCAACACGGCGTGGACATGCGCAAGGTGGATATCGTCGCTGCGAAACAGGCCGATGTGTTGTGGGCGACCGAGCAATGCCTGCGTTCGGGCAGTTGCGCTGCGGTGCTGGCATGGCCACGGCAGGCCGACGATCGCGCATTGCGTCGGCTGCAGGTGGCGGCCGATACGGGACGTGCGCTGGCTTTTGTGTTTCGCGATCGACGGCATCTTTCCAGCGCGTCGCCAGCAGCCTTGCGGCTGGAAATCGAAACTTCGCCAAGCGCCCGCGTGTGGGTGCGCAAGTGTCGCGGTGGCGTGGAGCCGCCGCAGCCGTTCCCGCTCGCTCGTTCATTGCATTGATGGCGGCCGATCATGTTGTGGGCTTGCGTATTGCTGCCACATCTCGCGCTGGATGGTGTCCTTCGCCGTCGCGCGGATGAAGGTCCTCTGGTCTTGGTGGATGGCGCCGTCAACGCGCGCGTCATCGTTGCGGCGAATGCGTCGGCACGCGACGCCGGGCTGCGGGTCGGCCAGCGACTGATCGCTGCGCACGCCTTGCTCGCGCAATTCGATGCGTTGCCTTACGACGCCTGCGCCGTCGATCGCTGGCAACGCTTTCTGGCGGCGGTGGCATATCGCTACAGCTCCGAAGTGAGCCTGCTGCCGCACGCGATCGTGCTCGAAGTCAGTCGTAGCCTTGCCCTGTTCGGACCGTGGCCACAATTCGAAACGATGCTGCGCGAGGATATCGGTGCGCTCGGTTTCCATCATCGCATCGCACTCGCACCGACGCCGCATGCGGCTTATGTGCTGGCGGGCATGCGCGATGGTTTGGCCGTCCATTCGCCGGATCACCTGCATCAGGCATTGCAGCCTGTGCCAATGCGCAAAAGCCGACTGCCGGCTGCATCCGTCGATGCATTGTCGGGCATGGGCATACGCACGCTCGGGCAATTGCTGAAACTGCCGCGCGATGGATTGCGTCGACGATTCGGCAGCGAGTTGCTGGCTGCTATCGATCGATTACTGGGCGACTCGCCATCGGGACTCGACAACTATCGCCCACCCGATGTTTTCGACCTGCATGTCGAACTCATGCACGAAGTGGAGAATATCGCCGCGCTGGTTTTTCCGCTGCGCCGCATGACCGGCGACCTTGGCGCGTACCTGGCGGGCAGAGACGGCGGTGTGCAGCGATTCCTGTTGAAGCTCGAACATCGCGAAGGCAGAACGACCGAGGTGCAGGTCGGGTTGCTGGCGTCCGAGCGCGATGCCGGCATGCTTTTCGAAGTGGCGCGCGGACGACTGGAACAGATGCAACTGCCCGAACCCGTGCTGGCGCTGCGAATGATCGCGCGCGATCTGCCGAGTTTTGTGCCGACCGGCCGCGATCTGTTCGACGAACGTCCGGCCAACGCCTTGCCGATCACACAACTACGCGAGCGGTTGCGCGCAAGGCTGGGCGATCGCGCCGTGTATCGACTGGGCAGCACCACCGATCCGCGTCCCGAACACGCACAGGGTGTTGCCGAATCAAGCGCTGGTTATGACGAACCGCATCCGCGTCCGACCTGGCTGCTGGATCGCCCCATGCTGTTGCGCGGTGCACCGCCGCGCATCATCGCCGGGCCCGAGCGACTGGAAACAGGCTGGTGGGATGGCGCCGAGGCGCGCCGCGATTACTACGTGATCGAAACGTCGCTCGGGCAATATGCGTGGGCTTTCTGTCAGCCGGGCGAGCAGACCGGCTGGATGCTGCAGGGCTGGTTTGCATGACTGATTACGCCGAACTGCATTGCCTGTCTGATTTCTCCTTCGGCCGTGGCGCATCGAACGCACGCGAGCTGTTCGAACGCGCCAAGGCATGCGGTTACAGCGCGCTGGCGATCACCGACGAGTGCTCGCTGGCTGGCATCGTGCGCGCGTATCAGGCGTCTCAGGACATCGGATTGCATCTGATCGTCGGCGCGGAATTCCAGCTCAACGATGGTCCGAAGCTGGTGCTGTTATGCGAGAACAAGCAGGGCTATACCGAGCTGTGTCGACTGATTACTTGTGGACGTCGAGCGTCGGAGAAAGGAACGTATCGACTCACCTGCAAAGACCTGCAAAGCGGAATGCCGGGCACGCTCGCTTTGTGGATTCCCGAGGTACAACCGAACATCGCGCACGGCCGCTGGATGCGCACCACGTTCGATAATCGCGCGTGGCTCTCAGTGGAACTGCATCGCGGGCCGGACGATGCCACACGACTGCGAGAGTTGCAGGAACTGGGGCGGGCACTGGATTTGCCGCTCGTTGCGAGCGGCGACGTGCACATGCACGTGCGTCGTCGACTGGCGCTGCAACACACGCTCACTGCAATACGGCATCGCGTGCCGATCGCCGAAGCGGGCGCGTTGATCTTCCGCAACGGCGAACGGCATCTGCGTCGACGCGATGTACTGGTCGATCTGTATCCCGACGCCTTGTTGCAGGAAAGTGTGCACATCGCCGAGCGCTGTATGTTCCACATGAGCGCATTGAAATACGACTATCCGACAGAGCTCGTGCCGGAAGGTTATTCGTCGACGAGTTGGTTACGCCAGCTTGCCGAAGAAGGCATCCGCTGGCGCTGGCCGGATGGCGTCAGCGACAAGGTGCGCAAGTTGATCGATGACGAGCTGGCGTTGATCGCATTGAAGAAATACGAACCCTTCTTTCTCACCGTGCGCGACATTGTCCATTTTGCACGCGACGAAGGCATCCTCTGTCAGGGACGAGGCTCGGCCGCCAATTCCGCCGTGTGTTTTGCGCTCGGCGTGACCGAGGTGGACCCGGAGGTCAACAACCTGCTGGTCGCGCGCTTCATCAGTGAAGACCGCGACGAGCCACCGGACATCGACGTTGATTTCGAGCACGAACGACGCGAAGAAGTCATCCAGTACATCTACAAAAAGTACGGACGCGAACGCGCCGCCCTGGCGGCTACGGTCATCTGCTATCGCGGAAGGAGCGCCGTACGCGACGTGGCAAAGGCGCTGGGTTTGCCGCTGGATCAGGCCGATCAACTCAGCGATGTCTTCGCGCGCGGCTGGGGCGACAGCACATGCGAACAGCGATTGCGCGAACAGGGTTTCGATCCGGACAGCCCGATCATTCGCCGCGTGCTGAAACTTACATTTGAATTGCTTGGCATGCCGCGGCATTTGTCACAGCACGTCGGCGGCTTCGTGATTTCCAATACGTCGCTGAGCGAAATGGTGCCTGTCGAAAACGCGGCGATGCCGGATCGCACGGTGATCCAGTGGGAGAAGGACGACCTGGATTACATGCGCATGCTGAAAGTCGATTGTCTCGCGCTCGGCATGCTGACCTGTCTGCGCAAATGCTTCAGCTTGTTGAAGAACGAACACGGCGTGGACAAGACGATCGCGTCGATCGCGAAAAATCATGCCGGTGACAAGGATACGTACGCGATGATCCGGCGCGCCGATACCGTCGGCGTGTTCCAGATCGAAAGCCGCGCGCAGATGGCGATGTTGCCGCGGCATCGGCCCACGAATTTCTACGACCTGGTGATCCAGGTGGCGATCGTGCGGCCCGGGCCGATCCAGGGCGACATGGTGCATCCGTATCTGCGGCGTCGAAACGGCGAGGAAGAGGTCGACTATCCGTCGCCGGAATCCAGGGAGGTGCTGGAGCGCACGCTTGGCGTGCCGTTGTTCCAGGAACAGGTGATGAAACTGGCGATGGTGGCTGCGGGTTTTTCCGCCGATGAAGCCGACAAGTTACGTCGCTCGATGGCTGCATGGAAACGTCACGGCGGACTGGAGCCGCATCGCGAAAAGCTGATGCAGGGCATGCTGGATAGAAATTACACGGCGGAATTCGCCGCGCGCATCTTCGAGCAGATCAAGGGTTTTGGTTCCTACGGTTTTCCCGAATCGCACGCGGCCAGTTTTGCGAATCTTGTTTTCGCATCGTGCTGGTTGAAACGTCATTACCCTGCGGCTTTCGCCTGCGCGTTGCTCAATTCGCAACCGATGGGTTTCTATGGCCCGAGCCAGATCGTGCAGGATGTGCAACGTCATCGCATCGCAGTCCGCCCGGTGGACGTGCGTTTCAGCGACTGGGATTGCACGTTGGAAAACGATGCGCGTGGACACGCCGATGCACGCGCGATCCGTTTGGGCTTGCGCATGGTGCGGGGATTTCCGGAAGCGGCAGCGCTTCGCCTGGCTGCTGCGCGCAAGCTAAAAACTTTCATCGACATCGCCGATCTTTGTGCACGTGCCGATCTGGATCGCCGCCAACAGGATCTGCTCGCCGACGCGGCGGCGCTGCGCGGGCTGGCCGGCCATCGTCATCACGCGCGTTGGGCAGTCGCTGGTGTCGAGGCACAATGGCCGTTGTTCGGCATCGAAAGCCCGGCCGAGCAGGCGGTGATTTTGCCACTACCTACGCAGGCGGAAGACACGCTCGCCGACTATGCACGCGTGGGTGTCAGCCTTGGGCCGCATCCGCTGAAACAGATTCGCGCCCGCCTCAATGCGGCCCATTGCCTTGACGGAAAAATGCTGCGCACGCAGCCGCATAACAGTCGCGTGCGCGTGGCCGGACTGGTGACTTCACGACAGCGACCACAAACCGCCAGCGGCATCATTTTTCTGACGCTGGAAGACGAACATGGCTTGATCAATGTTGTGGTGTGGCGACACGTGGCCGATGCGCAACGTCGTCCGTTGTTGCAAGCGCGTCTGCTGGCGGTGGAAGGGCAGTGGGAACACGTGGACGGCGTCAGTCACCTGATCGCCCATCGATTGAAAGACCTCACGCCTCTGCTCGGTGCGCTGGATGCACGGTCGCGTGATTTCCATTGAGTTGAATTGTTACCTACGAGGGTCCAAGGTCGGCGAGGGCGTCAGCGACCTTGCTCAGGTCCTCCACCAGCTCGGCGAAGGCTTCGTGCCTGCGTTCTTCCTTCGGCATGCGCAGCACGGCCGACGGATGCCAAGTGGCCAGACCGCGAACATCATCGCCTAGCTGTTGCCATCGGCCGCGTTCTTTAGTGATTCGGAAAGCGTTGCCGAACATCGTCTGTGCCGCCATGGCACCAAGACCAATGATGATTCGGGGATGGACGCGCAACAATTCCGCCGCCAACCACTGGCGACATGCTGCCTGCTCGGATGCATTGGCTCGCTTATGCAGTCGTGCCTTGCCACGCGTCTCGTACTTGAAATGCTTCACGGTGTTGGTCAGATATATCTGAGCGCGATCGAGGCCCGCTTCTTCCATTGCGCGGTCGAGCAATTGTCCTGCGGGACCTACGAAAGGTTTGCCTGCGATGTCTTCATGATTGCCCGGCTGTTCGCCGATCATCACGATGGATGCGTGCTGCGGTCCTTCACCAAATACAGTTTGCGTCGCATGACGCCAGAGCGGGCAATCCCGACACGCCTTGGATTTGCGCCGTAACGTATCGAGATTGCCAGATGGAATGTCGCTGCCCGTTTGGCCAGCGGCACAGTTTCCGCTATACCAGTTTGGGCAGAATTCACGTTGTGTGCGCGATTCCTAAATCACGCCCAGAAGCAGCAACACAATCACGATGACGATGACCAGTCCGAGCCCACCAACCGGACGGTAACCCCACGAGCGACTGTACGGCCATGCCGGAATGGCGCCGATCAGCAGCAGGATGAGCACGATGATCAACAGGGTTGAAATAGTCATGATTTTTTCCTCGTGATGGTGGCTTGAGCAGCTGCGGTATGCGCAATAGCAATTGCACCTTCGCAAGTACCTCGTCGACGAATCGTCAAGCTGACGGTCCATCACCCAATATCACGACAGGCTCACGATGCAGCGACGTGTTCTGCATGCCGGAAATATCAGCCTGTGCTTTTCATCCCAAGGAGAAAAGCATGACCGCACCAACCAACGGCGCAAACACAAAATCAGGAACGAGCGATCAGTCGTCTCGACTCAGCGGACGAAGCATTGCCATCCTCGCTACCGATGGTTTCGAGCAATCCGAACTCACCGAACCGAAACGACTGCTTGAGGAAGCCGGTGCCGAAGTCAGCGTCATCGCTCCTGGTGGTGCTTCGAAAATCAAGGGTTGGGACAAGAAGGATTGGGGAAAATCCGTTGATGTCGATGTCGCACTCGCCGATGCGGACGAGGCGGACTATGACGCGCTGGTACTTCCGGGTGGCGTGATGAATCCGGACAAGCTCCGGCTGGAATCCGCAGCTGTGGAGCTGATCAAGGCCTTTGGCGAATCAGGTAAACCCATCGCTGCCATTTGCCATGGTCCTTGGACATTGATCGATGCACAGCTGGTCGAAGGACGCACGATGACGTCGTGGCCATCGCTGCGCGCGGACCTGGAAAATGCCGGTGCGACGTGGGAAGACCGCGAAGTGGTTCACGATGGACAGCTGATTACCAGCCGCAAGCCCGATGATATTCCCGCTTTCGCGAGAACGCTTATCGATCAATTGGCCGTCTGATTGCTAATGGTCGATACGGATCGCGCTGTTTGCACGATCCGTTTTCTTGAATCGATCAGGAAGGCGAAGGGTAGGGATGACTTCTCAGCAAGGCAGCAAGGTGCACAGCGTTGCACGCCATTGTCTTGATGGTACTGGCGAGCTTTGGCGGGGTCTTCTTCAAGTCCACGTAGTTGGTGCTGCCCATCGCCTCACCAACCCAGTACGCCGAACTGCCACCCGGTATCGTGAACCCAAGGTCGGCGAGGCCTTGATAGAGTTCGGCGGTGATGTGGTGAGCCCCGTCTTCGTTGCCGACGATGCCGACGATAGCCACGCGTCCGAACGTGGGATAGCGGCCGTCGTCATCGATCTCATCGAGAAATGCATCCATCCGTTCAAGCACACGCTGCGCCATGCTGGATGATTGCCCCATCCAGATCGGCGTGGTGAAAACCAGAATGTTGGCGTCGAGTATCTTCTGGCGTATGGGCGGCCATTCATCGCCTTCGCCTTCATCGGCCTTGACGCCCGGTTTCACGTTGTAGTCGGCGATGCGCTCGGAGGAGGTTTCAACACCGTAGCCCGCCAATGCATGCAGAATCTGATCCAGCAATTTTTGTGTCGATGATGTTTCCGAGCCAGATTTGAGCGTGCAATTCAGACCGAAGGCGGAAAGCGACGCCCCATTCTTCTTTGAATCCGTCATGTTCATTTCCATGGCTGAGCGAGAGAGCAGAGCGTAGGCGGCGCTGCGTCGCTCGGGGATGAAGGGACGGTCGTGTCGGCGTCGACGGATTCATTCACGCGGAACACCGGCCTGCTGGAACACTTTGAGTAATCTTCAAGTCGAGCATTGTCGTGGACGAACAAGCTGATTACCCCAGACGCGCAGAACGCGGACGGACTTACGTTTACGTTCTGCCATGCCGCGACCAGGATCTGCTCAAGATCGGATTTTCACGCGATCCGCTCCACCGTTTTCGGACACTGCATTCTCGTTTCCATGAGTTCTTCGATCTCGACCGTGGTCTTTTGATTGAAACGGATCGCCTACGCGATGCACGACGCATCGAACGAATGTTCATCGAGACATTTGTTGACTATCGAGCACTCGCACCGCTGGTCGTGCCGCGATCCGCGGCAGGGCATACGGAGTGGTATCGCGGCATCGATCCACTGGTGAATGCTGTTGCAAGAGAAGTAAGTCTCGCGGAGGGATTCGCGCTTCACGCCCCCCTTCGTCCCTGGCTGAGAGGTCAACTGGATGCATGGAGCGATCAACTCTACCAATGGGCATCGCGCATGCTGGAAGTGGTGGAGTATGAGCACTTCAACTTCGCGGTGACCAAAACGGAACGAAACCTACGGAGCATGCTGGGTATGTACAGCGCGCTTGGCGTGGACGTTCAGGCGAAAGTCTCCGCTCAAGTATTCGAGTGGTATGAAAACCCGGGATTCTTCGGTTCCGCTAGTTAGCGAGCAAACTTTCTGCCCTTGGTTTTTGCGTGTCGTGTGCGTGCGGTCAAGGATGATCGTTATTTCTTTCTTCGCATTCGTCGTGTCCGCACTGACAAAGACCTTGCATGTCGGACAACGGTGACTCCACGCGTTTCCGGCAGTGTTCGCTGCAGTAAGCATCGCCGGGTTTGACGTGGCATGCGCAGTGCGGGTGCGCGCATCGTTGGGCGGTCGACTCGATTTTCATCGTTAGTCCCTGAGCGTTGCATCAAAACGTTATGTACTAGCGACGTTATGTACTCGCGCGACCTTCAAAGCGACGTGATGCCATGGAACGAACGACTTGAAGTTCAGCTTTCAAACACGTCTGGTTGACGAAAGTAGTTTCAGTCTTCGATGACGCCACTTTTTTTTCATGCGAGGCCTTCATATGAGCACGGTTACTTACAACGACGAATCGTTCGATTTCAGTGAAATAAAAGATCGGATGGATGGAGATCTTTCCAGCGAGCTGCAAGCCAATACGTACGCATCGGATCAGGATTTTTTCGATGCTTACGTCGCAGCGCACGCAGAGAAGTTTGGTCAGAGATTCGTGGTGGGGTGAAAGGGTCCTGAGGCTTGCGTAAGGATGTCGAGTGTGACGGCACGACCTGTCTGACGATGGCGCCAGCTTCTTAATACATTGCAATTATTGCCTGAGGTTCCTTCAGACTCATTCCCGCACACGATATGTAGGCTTTGGCCGACATATCGCCGCATTCGCCCATGGCACATTTCAGCCTGGGATACGGGGGATCTGCGGCTTGATCCGGATTGCACCCCATCCTTCTTGCTCGCTGGATGGGGACGTCATGGTAACTATCGAACTCAAGGCTTCCACGAAAGGTAGTTGGAGCGTTTGCCGGTCGCATGTGGCGCTATTCAGCGACATGAAACTGGCTCCGGCGATCAAGCTGGCCCGGGAGATGGCACGCGATGAGCATCTGCGATCGGGTCGCCAGATTTGCGTCGAAATGCCCGGTCCGCAATCCACCATCATCCTTGGGCGATACGGGGATTTTTTAAGTCAGGCCGTCAGCAGGAAGTTGGCGGCCTGACGCGTCAATTGAGATGACAAGACCACAGGATGTGGTTCAGGGGTACGTTCCGGTGTCAGCGGCCACTCGATCCTGAGAGCTGCGTAAAGCATTAGCCGACATGTTGTAATGCATTGCACGACGCCCTATTTTCGTGCAGCCCAACCAAGGAGGGCGTGATAGTGATCAGTGTAATTTTGGTTGATGACCACGAGCTGGTGCGGACCGGCTTCCGGATGATTTTGCAACAGCAGCCGGATATAGAGGTCGTTGGCGAAGCGGATAGCGCCGAAGAAGGGCTTCGGCTGATTCGCTCACTGGCGCCGGATATCGCACTGGTCGACGTCCACATGCCAGGCATGAGCGGAATCGAGCTGACCGAACGAATCGGTCGTTCCAAGATGTCGACGCGCATCATCATCGTGACGGTGGTTGACGATGCGCGTTTTCCGAAACGTCTCCTCGATGCCGGCGCGCTCGGGTATTTGACAAAAGGCTGCAGCGCAAACGAACTGGTCTTGGCGGTCAAGCAGGTTGCCACTGGCCGCCGCTATCTCGCTCCGGCCGTGGCGCAGCAACTCGCCCTTGCCACGCTCGATGGTCACAGTTCACCCTTCGACGTTCTTTCCAGTCGCGAACTCGAAGTGGCGATGATGCTGGTTCGCGGAAAACCTCTTACGGCGATCGGAGAGCAGCTCAGTCTGAGCCCCAAGACTGTATCGACCTACAAACAGCGCCTGATGGAAAAACTGCACGTCGACCATGTCCTGAGCCTGGCACACCTCATGACTGTGCACGGGTTGCTTGATAGTCCCAATCATCACGTCGGAACACCGTCGTTGTAAGCATGCTTTTCGCAACTGATAAAAAAAGGCCGAACACAAGTTCGGCCTTTTTGTTGCGGACGTTATTCAGTTCAACCCTTCGATTCTTCGTCGTTATCGTCGGAAGCCTGGACGGGGCGGTTTTCAATCGAACTCGTCGACAGGGAACTCACCGGGGGCAATGTCAGTAAATCACCCTGTCGTGGTTCGGGTGTTACAGCACGTTGGGTTTCCGCGTCCGGTGAAGTATCGGCGGCGGCCACGGCAACGTGAGCGTCAGCATCCTTGGCAACCAAGCCCGCTCGTGCCGAAACAGAGGTCAGGTGCGAAACCACAGGCTGCTCTGCCGAGGCTGCTTGTGCCGAAACCGTGGTGAAAGATGCCGAAGCAGTAGACGGTGCAGGCTCGTCTTCAGACTTGTCGATCTGGCTAGGAGTCGCGATAACGTCACCGGCGGGCTTTGTCAGATAGCCGTCTGTATTCGCGGAAGCTAATGACGTGCTCAGATCTACATGCACCGAATCCGTTGCCTCATTGGAGACTGCCGATGCCTTTACGTGATCAGCGAGCGGCGGCAGAGTAGGGAGGTTAAAGGAGGCCGGGACTTGCGGCGGTGCAGGCGCTACCTCTTCCTTGACCAATGTCGCATCGGCGCGAATCTCCGTAGACTTTTCGACCAAAGCAGCCGCGGGGGGTTCTCCGTTCTCTGCTGCTGACTTCCGGTCCTCGTTAACGGGCTTGCTGTTCGAGCCCCCGTCGTTCTGAACTGTATTGGCGATGACAACCGCCGTAGCGGCCGCGATTTCCCTGGCAGCATGGGCCACCGTTTCAACCTTTGCCGGTTCGTCGCGCGGAGGAGCCTTGATATCGGAATTCGCAGGTGCTTCGTCGCGATCCTCATCATCGAGGGCTTCCGCTTGAACAGCCTCGCTCCCCGAAACATTCGGGGCTGTGTCCTCATGGCGGCGACGGCGGCGTCCACCGCGGCGTCCGCGACGACGGCGCGAACCGGCGCCATCAGCTTCCGTCTCGGTTGTATTCCCGACATTGTCCAAAGCACTGGTATCGACAGTCGGCGCAAGCAATGCCGCGTCCTTGGCGATTTCTTCCGAGGAAACTGGAGCAGGGCGAGCAGCCGCTATATCGCGCTGCGGTCGGTCCGCTTTGGGCTGCTGATTAAGCTGCGGATTTGGTTTGCGCTCCGCACGCTCGGTTTTGGGAGCAGCTTCCGTTACTGGCTTGGGTTGACGCTCCGCGCGCGCGATGTTCTGAGCGGGTGCCGGCTGACGACCCTGGGGCTCGTTGTTGCGCGAACGGTGACCTTTTTGATTCGGCGGTGCGCCCGTCCGATTCGAAGGCTGGCTTCCGTCACGACGTGGCGGACGCGCGGAAGTATTCGACGTATTCGAGCCGGCGCCACGGTTCGGACGTTCGTCGCGCCGCTGGTTGCGATCGGCGTCATTGGTGTTGGCATTGGCTTTCGAGGCCGGAGTTGCCTGATCACCGCGGAACCAGCCCAGCAGTCGGGAGATAACCCCGGTGGAAGGCGCGGGCGTAGCGGCAACAGGCGAACGGCGAGCCGACGGACGTGCAACGGGCGCGACAGGTGTTGCGGACTCTTCACGTATGGGTGCAGGGCTCGACGGAACGATGCCGCTTACGGCAGGCTGCTCGCCGCTGCCAAGCGCTTGGCCCATTTTGGGCAGTTCAGCCGTTTCCACGGTGGTCAGGCGTTCGTAACTCGGCTTGCTGTGTTCGCCCATGTCCGCTTCGCGGATACGCTGAATCTCGATGTGCGGGGTTTCAAGCTTCTCGTCGGCGACGATCATCACATGCACTTTGTGGCGCAGTTCGATCTCGACCACACTGGCGCGTTTTTCATTGAGCAGGAAGTTCACGACACTGCTAGGCGCCTGCACCAACACCTGACCGGTGTTGTCCTTCATGGCGTGCTCTTCGATCAAGCGCAACGTCGATAGCGAGAGTGACTCGACGCCGCGAATGTGCCCGTGTCCTTCGCAGCGAGGGCATGTGATCTGGCTCGCTTCTCCCAGGCTGGGGCGCAGACGCTGGCGCGACATTTCGAGCAACCCGAAACGCGAGATGCGCCCGATCTGTACGCGGGCGCGATCTTGCTTGAGCGCTTCTTTCAGTTTTTCCTCGACTTCGCGCTGATGCTTGGGGCTGTCCATGTCGATGAAATCGATCACGATCAGGCCGCCAGCATCGCGGATACGCGCCTGACGGGCGATTTCCACCGCTGCTTCGCAATTGGTGTTGAACGCGGTTTCCTCGATGTCGCTGCCCTTGGTGGCCTTCGAGGAGTTGATGTCGATCGCAGTCAGCGCTTCGGTCTGGTCGATGACGATCGAGCCGCCGGAGGGCAGGCGGACCTGGCGGTCGAACGCGCTCTCGATCTGGGTCTCGATCTGGTAGCGCGTGAACAGCGGAGTGTCGTCCTTGTACAGCTTCAATTTGCGCAACGCGTTGGGCATCACCTGCTGCATGAAATCGCGCGCATCGTTGTAGAGCGATTCCTCGTCAACCAGGATTTCGCCGATATCGCTGCGCAGGTAGTCGCGCAGGGCGCGGATGAAAAGTTTCGATTCCTGATAGATCAGAAAAGGTGCTTTCTGCGAAGTTGCGGCCGCGGAGATCGATTTCCACAGCTGCAGCAGATAGTCGAGATCCCATTGCAGCTCTTCAGCGTCGCGGCCGAGGCCGGCTGTACGCACGATCAAGCCGACATCGTCGGGCACGGTCACATGGTCCAAAGCTTCCTTCAGCGCCTGCCGATCTTCACCCTCGATGCGACGCGAGACACCCCCGGCTTTCGGGTTGTTCGGCATCAACACCATGTAGCGGCCGGCCAGACTGATGAACGTGGTCAGGGCAGCGCCTTTGTTGCCGCGTTCCTCTTTTTCCACCTGGACCACGACTTCCTGACCTTCCTTGATCAGTTCGCGGATGGTCGCCTTGTGGGGATCCAGGCCGGTGGTGAAGTAGTCGCGGGAAATTTCCTTCAGCGGAAGGAAACCATGACGCTCGGCGCCGTACTCGACGAAACAAGCTTCGAGTGAAGCTTCAACTCGAGTGATTCGACCTTTGTAAATATTGGATTTTTTCTGTTCCCGTGAAGGAATTTCGATGTCCAGGTCGTAAAGGTTCTGACCATCGACAATAGCCACACGCAACTCTTCACGCTGAGTCGCGTTGATCAACATACGTTTCATGGTGGTAATCCTCGGCTTGTCGCGCGTCGCGCGCCGCGGTGGCGCCGGTTTTGGCGGCCTGCCGTGGATCGCGCCGCTGCGGTTAAGCGGCAAAAATGACGGCACCGTTACCGGTGTCGGGGATGATTCGGTCAACAACGCCTGTAGTTCCGATACCCACATGGCATCGGACAACAACAGCCTGAACCGTTACGATGAAACGGAGCCGCGACCAGCTGCTGACAGCAGATGGAGCAATCCTCGCCGACGTTACGGCAGGGCATCCGGCCCGATCCACACATCGATGGGCAGAATGTAGCGCCCGCCGAGTATCCTATTTCAGCAGGTTTTTTTCAATGCAGACGGCAACTTCCCCCGACGCACCTCAAGGTGTACGTCAAGTCGAGATCGGTCCCGAGCGAGACGGCCAGCGTATCGACAATGCATTGGTCACCATGCTCAAGGGCGTGCCCAAGAGCATGATTTACCGCCTGTTGCGCACCGGGCAGGTGCGAGTGAACGGCAAAAGGGCCAAACCTGATACCCGTCTCACCACCGGCGACATGCTGCGCATTCCACCAGTGCGCGTCGCGGAACGGCCGGACCGGATGGGGCCGGCCACAAGCCAGGTGGCTGAAGTGGCGGAAGCGATTATTTTCGAGGACAAACACTTTCTGGTGATCGACAAGCCATCCGGCGTCGCCAGCCATGGCGGTAGCGGCGTCAGCCACGGCGCCATCGAGTTGATGCGCGCTGCGCGGTCGCAAGACCATCTGGAATTGGTCCACCGACTCGATCGGGACACCAGCGGCGTGCTGGTTTTCGCCAAGACCCGCGTGGGTCTGACAGGTTTGCAGGCTGCCATTCGGGGGAGCGAGGTCACCAAACAGTATCTTTGTCTGATGCTTGGCCACCCGTCCAAAGCCAAATTCGATGTCAACGCACCGCTTCTCAAATCGGTCTTGCAGGGCGGGGAACGGATGGTGCGAGTCGCCGAAAACGGCAAACCGTCGCTCACCTTCTTTCGCGAAATGGAGCAATACCCCAGCGCGCGATTGATGCAGGCTACGCTCGGTACAGGCCGTACGCATCAGATTCGCGTGCACGCAGCGCACATCGGTCATCCCCTGGCGGGGGACCCGAAATACGGCGATCGCGAAATGAACAAGCGTTTTCGCGACATGGGGCTCAATCGGATGTTCCTGCACGCTTCCCACATGAGCTTCGAGCTGGACGGCCGCGCGTACAGCTTTTCCACACCGCTACCGGACGATTTGAAGGACTTTCTCGACGTGTTGTCGGTGAAAGGCAAACGCCTGTTGTGGATGAAGGAAAAATCGCGCACGGATTTCTGATCCCTCGCTCAGCTCGCGAGCAGCGCTTCCACGCGAGCCGCGCAGATGAAGTCATTCAGGGATAGCCCGCCCACATCGTGGGTTGACCATAGCAACTGGCAATGCCCGTATCCCGCCTCGACATCGGGATGGTGATCCTGATGGTTGGCCATGAAGCCGACAGCATTGATGAAGCCAAGAGTTCGGTGAAAATCGGCGAACTTGAAATCCTTGATGATGGCTTTGCCGTCTGCGCTCACCTTCCAGCCAGGCAATTCCGATAGGAGCGATGCAACCTGACTGGCGTCCAGCAGATGTTGGCTACCCTTGCGCGGTTCACAGTGCTCGCTGGCAAGATCGGTCGTGTTCATGGGCAATTCCTTGGATTGAAGGCAAGCAGCAAAGCGTTGGAGTTTTGCGACAAAAAGTCAAAGCGCGCATCCGATTTGAAACAGGACTAAAGTGGTGCTGTTTCCGTTGCCACTTTCGTTGATGACGGTGAATATATTTGGAGCAAGCATGATCGACATTTCGGAACGCGCGCAGCAACACTTCCTGCGACTTCTTTCGCAACAGGGCGGCGACAATCTGAGTATCCGTTTGCGGGTGACTGCAGCCGGCACGCCTGCAGCGAACTGCGAGCTCGAGTTCTGCGAGCCCGCCGACCTTGCCGGCGGTGAATGGACCATCGAATGCGCGGGCTTCTTGTTCCACGTTGATGGCGACAGCGCGCGATGGCTCGACCAAGCCACCATCGACTTCGAACCCAACGCGACCGGTGGCCAGCTCAATATTCGCGCACCGAAGATCAAAGGCGAAGTGCCGGGCACGGAAGCAGGGCTGATCGAACGTGTGCGATATGTACTCGATGCCGAAGTGAATCCCAAGCTGGCGTCGCACGGAGGACGTGTAACCTTGCTGGAAGTCGACGCGGATGGCGCAGTGCTTCTGCAGTTCGGTGGCGGATGCCATGGTTGCGGCATGGTCGATGTGACACTCAAGCAAGGCGTGGAGAAGACTCTGCGCGAGCTTGTTCCGGAAATTACCGCTGTTCGGGACGCTACCGATCATGCCGGTGGCGAGCAGCCGTACTACAGCAAGGCCAATGGAAAATCAGCTATTGCTTGATAGCTTCTGAAAAGACAAAGCCCGCATGAGCGGGCCTTGTTTCAACACTTGGCGGCATCGACAGGCGGGGTTTACTTGTCGCCTTCGACATGGCCGCTCAAGGTGTCGAGCTTGGTCGGAAGCGTCGAAAAATACGCGGCGACATCCTCGATGTCCTGATCCGACAAAGTGGCCACCATGCCTTTCATGATCGGGTTATTACGCTGGCCATCCTTGTATTCGTGCATCACCTGCTGCAGGTAGATGTTGTACTGACCGGCCAGTCGCGGGTACTGCGGATCGACGGCATTGCCATCTGTTCCATGGCAGGCAAAGCACGTGGCGGACTTCTTCTTGCCGCTCTCGGCATTGCCGCTGGCCAGCAACTGGGTGGAAGCGAACGCCAGCAGAGTGCCGAGCGAAATCAGGGTAAGCGCACGATTCATGCGAAGAGATCCTTGGCTACTACTTGGCGAGGCTGGAAAGGTAGGCGGCGACATTCTGAATGTCCGTTTCGGACAGGCTCTGCGCCTGTGCACCCATGGTGGGATGCGCACGCTCACCACTCTGATAGCCGTGCAACGCGTTGATGATGTACTGCTCGTTCTGCCCGGCAATCTTGGGTACCGGATACTGCGGATAGGCGTTGCTGTAGCCCGGTACGCCATGGCAGCCCGCGCAGGTATAAATCAGTTTGCGTCCGGCAGCCTTGTCGCCTTCGGCGTGCGCACTGGCAGTGGCAAGGAGTGCTGCGGCCACGGTCAATGCTAGCAATTGCAGTCGAGTCATCGAATTCATTCCCACGTGCGGCGGGTAGGGGGATACAAGTCCACAAGTATAGTCGTTGCGTTCAAGCGCGAACAACACTGGAACTGTTTGAGGCAAGCCGATGATGGTGGGCGCAACGCATGAACGTCATACTGGCCGCTGTATTCCAGATGGTTCTGCATCATTGCATTGATGATCTGACCTTCAGCCCCATATACTCGCCGGGTCACATCGTTTTCCCCGGGGGGTGTTCTGGCTTCGACGGGGGTAGTGAGATGACTTGGTGCATGCCGAGGGGGCAGCTTTCCTCGTTAATCCAGCAGCAAACTTCTAGTTGCCAACGACGACAACTACGCTCTCGCCGCTTAAGGCGTAAGCCCCGAACCCACTTGTGCTCGTGCTTGTCGGTGTAGGGTCATTATCACGAGATCGCCGAAGACTGCCGCCTGGCGGTACTAGGTCAAATCAATCAGGCTGGTTCCGCGGTGCGCTTTGCACGCCGTGCTTGTCGCGGAACGAGATCGAACGGTGAGCTAAGCATGTAGATCCGGGCGTTGAACGCTCTCGGACGCGGGTTCGACTCCCGCCACCTCCACCAATGCAAAGCCCCTGGTTTCCAGGGGCTTTTTTTATCAGACGCGATTGTGAGAGCGCATGGTGCGCTGTTTTTCAATCTGCCAGTCGCGTTGTTTTTCGGTGTTGCGCTTGTCGTGTTCTTGCTTGCCCTGTGCCAAGCCGACTTCGACTTTGACGTGGCCGTTTTTCCAGTACATCGCTGTAGGCACCAACGTGTAGCCTTTGCGCTCCACGGCACCCACGAGTTGATCTATTTCCTTGCGGTGAAGCAGTAGCTTGCGCGTACGCCGGTCCTCGGCGATGACATGGGTGGATGCGCTGATCAACGGTGGAATCGATGCGCCAACCAGGAATATTTCATCACTCTTGATCGTGGCGTAGCTTTCGCCGAAATTGATCCGGCCGGCGCGCAACGCCTTCAGCTCCCAACCTTGCAGCGCGATGCCGGCTTCGTAACGCTGATCAATGTGATATTCGAAACGCGCGCGTTTGTTCAGCGCAATCGTCCCGCCGCCCTTGTTGTCTTTGTCCTTCGCTTTGGCCATGTCCGCTAAACTCGGGTCCGTTGCCTTATGCCGGCGTGACCGCATATCGGGCCGAACCAAGCGTGATGTGAAGAGGCTGCCGTGATCGAAATCCGTCGCAGCGCACTGGTGAAGTTCTCGCCGGCGCAGATGTTCAATCTGGTCAACGACGTCGAAGCATACCCAAAGCGTTTCCCCTGGTGTGTCGGCGCTGAAATTATCGAGCGTGAAAACAACGCGTTGGTGGCTCGACTGGATCTCAAGTTCGCGGGTTTTCGGCAGAGCTTCACGACACGAAATTCGATGAATCCGCCTAGCCGACTGCAGATGAACCTGGTCGAGGGCCCGTTCCAGAGCCTGGACGGCCTGTGGGAATTCACGGCCTTGGGCGATGTCGGAAGCAAGATCGCTTTCGCACTCGATTTCGAATATGCGGGGCGACTCGGTGGCAGTGCCCTGAAATTGGGTTTTCAGGGATTGGCCAATCGCATGGTCGATGACTTTTGCAAGGAAGCCGAACGAACTTATGGTTGAGCAGATGATCTGCGTCGAGCTAATTTACGCCGAACCGGACAACCAGACCGTGTTGCGTGTCCAGCTGCCCAAATACAGTACCGTGGCGGACGCCATAAGACTTTCGAACATCGCACAACGGTTTGCGCCAGACGGGCCGTTGCGAAGTCAACTCGGCATCTTTGGAAAAAAGGTCAGCCCGGAACGCGTCCTGAAAGACGGCGACCGCGTTGAAATCTATCGGCTGCTTGAATGTGATCCGATGGAGGCACGCCGTCGACGTGCCCGGGATTCATAACTTCCGGTCAATCTGGTTGGCGATCAATGACCGCTCTTGTCATCGCCCGAATTGCTGCCCGAACCGAAGCCGCCATCGTCTTTCTTGTCGTTGGGGTTGGTGCTCTTGTCACCTTCAGTTTCGTTGACGGGATAGCTGGCGTGATACTTCTTGCTGTCCTTGACCAACTGTTGCGCATCCTGTGCGAAGAAGTCGCCTTCGGTACGAACCAGCGTGTCGTTGTTGAACGTGAGCGAGAAGGTGCGGATTTTCATCTCACCGCCGCGACGAGCCATCGTCGAGACGTAATCCCATCGACTCTGATCGAAAGGTGTGGCGACCGAAGGCGTGCCCATCAACACAATGACTTGGCGTTTTGTCATGCCTGGTTTGAGCTGGTCGACGACTTTCTTGTCAAGCAGATTGCCCTGCTGCACGTCGGGTGTGTAGACGATGTGGCAGCCGGCGATTGAAAGCGCCAGCATGGCGAAAACCAGCAGGGTGATCAGCTTTTGCATGCGTGTTGCGTCCAGATCGTAAAGGTGTCGGATGATACACTACCGGCTTGGCAACGCCGTGCGCGAGGTGGCTATGGACCAGGAAACAAACGAGTTGCGCAGGGTCGGCCTCAAGGTCACTCACCCACGCATGCGCATTCTGCAAATCTTCGATGAGGAAGGCGTTCGTCACCTCACCGCAGAAGATGTCTATCGCAAACTTCTGGCCCATCATGAAGACATCGGCTTGGCGACGGTATATCGCGTCCTCACGCAATTCGAGGCCGCAGGCATCATCGTCAAGCACAACTTCGAGGGTGGTCAGGCTGTCTACGAACTTGATCGCGGCAAACACCACGATCACATGATCGATGTGGACAGCGGAAAAGTGATTGAGTTCGTGAGCGAGGAGATCGAGCGCTTGCAGCACGAGATCGCGGCACGGCACGGTTACGTGATCGAGGATCACAGCCTCGTGCTCTATGTGCGTCCGAAACACGGAAACCGAAAACCCTGATCGAAGCCCGCCTCGCCTGGCAGCGACTGTACAGGCATAAAAAAACCGCGAAGTGGACTCCTGTCCGCCCGCGGTTGCTCCCCTATCCGGTGATATCAAATGGCGTGCGAATCGCACTCGCGTCATCTGAATCAGCGCCCGAATAGCGGCGAAACGGCTTCCTGCCGTTTGTTCAGAGCCATCGTCCCCACGACAACTCTGATCCACCATCTTGCGACGGTGGCTCCCCCATATCGATGACGGGATCGTAACGAACCCTTTACGTTTGCGGTATCGGAAAAATTCCTAGGTCGATCGGCCAGGGTCATTGCCTATGTTGTTGCTTCGCAACAAAATTCTCAGGTGAACACCGACGTGATCCGGCCTCAAGCGGAACTGCCCGCCCAACGAAGTAACGCGGTCGCGCATTCCCTGCAGACCGCGGCCACCTCTTGGCAGGCGGCCGGGCAGGCCCACTCCGTCGTCGCGCAAATCCAGAATGGCCAGCGAGGCGCCCTGGCGTTCTCCAATCCGCAGACGCACCCTGAATTCGCTTGCCTGCGCGTGTTTTACGGCGTTGGTCGCGCTTTCCTGGGCCAGCCGGTAGATCGCCGTGCGCGTGTCGTCGTCCAGCAGGCGAGGGTCACCGCGCAACTCGGTGTGATAGGCCACGCCGGCGGCGTTCAACAGATCACGGATCGGGCCCTCGTCGAGCGCTCGCAACAAGCCGAATTCATCCAGTACCGCAGGACGCAGGTCATCCAGCAAACGATGCAGCGCACGACGCATGTGCGCGAGGATAGTGTTGATCGAGGTGCTGATGTCTTCGAGGCCCGCCTGATGCAATCGGGACTGTGCGAGTTTGACGTGCGTCTGGATGGCGGTGATGTTTTGTCCGAGTTCGTCGTGCAGCTCGGCTGCGAGATGCCGACGTTGGTTCTCGTCAGCCTGAAGATTGCCGCGAGCTGCGCCGCGTAATTGTTGAGCGAGCTGGTCCAGCCGTCGATTCACCGAACCCAGATAGACGTTCTGTTCGGCCACCCGCGCGCTGCTACGTCGCAGCGCATCGGTTGCCGAACCAAGCATCAGCGCGCCGGTGCCCGCCACCGCCAGGAACAGATAGGCAGCAGCCCCGGAGGGCGCGTGTCCCAGGTGTTGATCCACCAGGGTCATGCCGAGGCTGGAAATCATCATCGCCAGACTGGCACCTCGCCAACCGTGACGGAAAGCGAAAAACAGTACGGGGGCCAGCGACAGCACCCGGGCGAATTGCGGTTGCGGCGCGGCGCGTTCGGACAGCAGCACCAGTATCACCATCGACGGCAGCATGACCAGAAGTCCGTCCATCGCAAGGCTGGTCAACGAGCCGCGGTCGAACGGCGCCCGCAGCAGCATAATCATCAGCGGCACTGCCAGCAGGATGGCCAGGTAGTGGCTCAGCAGATCCTCGCCGAGTACCCGCAACATCAAGTCCTGCGAATCCGGCGATTGAATCCACGCCAGCAATGCGGCATCCGCGCCGGTCGTCGCGGCGACGATCAACAGCACTGACAGCAGAAGGCGCGTCACTTCCTGGGGACTGCTCAGGCTGGGATGAAGATTGAATCGCCGCAGCAGCCACAGACCGGCAGCCATCACCAACGGCTCGGGCAGTTCGTTGATGAGGAAATCGGCCCAACCAGCCGGCACGCCCTGAGCAAGACTGATAACTGCGGTAGCAAGCAGTTCGCCGCCAAGCAGCCAGCCCCAGTAACGAACCGGCGCGAGCAGCAGTGCACCGAAGCGCAAACCGTAGGGAAGCATCCAGTACGGTTGAACGGTCGGCCACAGCAGCAGCCAGAACACGACATACGCTGCGCCGACAAATGGGCCGGAATCAGGTAGGCGAAAGGTTTTCATGCGCATGCATGGATGGTACATGTGCGATCCGCAGCATGGCCGCAGACCATCGGCCAGGTGCAATGTGTAAAGTAGCGCGATGTACAGCATCGTTCTGGTCGATGACCACGCCATCGTTCGAGAAGGGTTCAAGCGGCTGATCGAGCTTGAGCCCGACCTCGACGTCGTAGCCGAATGCCGAAGCGCGGACGACGCGGTCGAGGCCGTAGGACAGTGGCGTCCGGACCTTGTCGCACTGGATCTGTCGCTGCCTGACGGCAGCGGGCTTCCTCTCATCGAGCATCTGCTCAGCGTCGCGTCGAAGACACGCATTGTCGTGCTGAGCATGCATGACGGTGATCCCTATGTGTCCGAAGCCATGCGTCGTGGCGCATCGGGTTACGTGACCAAGGGTGTGGCGCCAGAGGAATTGGTAGCCGGCCTCCGCGCAGTGATGAACGGCGAATGCTTTTTAAGCTCCGACCTTCGGCAACGTCGCGCTGAACGTCCCAACGCTGCTCTCGATCCGATCAACCGGTTGACCGCACGCGAGCGCGAGGTCTTTCTGTTGCTGGCTGGTGGACGCGCGCCCAAGCAGGTGGCCGCGGAACTCGGCATCGGCCAGAAGACGGTCTATATTCACCGCGCCAGCCTGATGGGCAAGCTGGGGGCAGGGTCGGAACTCGATCTCTATCGCATGGCGAGCGAGCGCGGGCTCTTGCCGATCGACGGCTGAAACAACGGCCAGTCGATGCGCGACGATGATTCTCAGGCACTCTGTGCCCGCTCCAGCATCTGCTTGGCGTGGGCTCGCGTCTCACGTGTGATCTCGACACCGCCAAGCATGCGTGCCAGTTCATCACGACGACCTGCTGCGTCGAGGCGATGGATGCGCGTGTGCGTGGAGCCGTCGTCACTTTGTTTGCTCACCAGCAGATGCGCATGCCCCTGCGCAGCAACCTGTGGCAGATGGGTAACGCAAAGCACCTGCCGCTGAACACCCAACGCCCGCAATTTCTGTCCGACCACTTCAGCCACCGCGCCGCCAATGCCGCTATCGACTTCGTCGAAAACCATGGTGCCGATGGTGTCCTTGCCAAGCGTGGCCACTTCGATTGCCAAGCTTATACGCGCCAGCTCGCCACCGGATGCGACCTTGCGCAGCGGGCGGGGCGGCTGGCCGGGATTGGCGCTCACCAGAAGTTCGCAGCGCTCGTTGCCTTGCGGATCGGGTTCGTCGCTGGGGGTTGCTTCAAGCTCCACAGCCAATACGCCACCGGTCATGCCCAACTCGGTCATCAGTGCGCTGACTTCCTTGCCCAGTCGCATTGCCGCGTTGGCCCGAGCCTTGCTCAGGTTCGACGCGAGGGTCGCGTATTGGTCGTGTAACCGCGTTCGCTCCAAGGCCAGTTTTTCCAAAGCTTCGCCCGCGTTTTCGAGCTCGGCCAACTCTACTTGCAACACGTCGAGCCGATCGTGCAATTCGGCAACAGGCAGGCGATGTTTGCGAGAAAGTTCGTGCAGGCGTGCCAGGTGCGTGTCGATTTCCGCATAGCGATCGGGATCGAGGTCGACGTCCTGCGCGTAGCGGCCCAAACGATCGGAGGCCTCGTCGAGCTGGATGGAAGCGTTATCGAGCAACTCAAGTACAGGCAAAAGGCGGGTATCCAGTGTAACGAGCTTGCCGAGTTCGGCGTGCGCGCGACTCAGCCCGCGGCGCAATGCGAATTCACTTTCGCCGTCCAGCAAATCAACCACGCCCGCCGCGCCTTCAGCCAGGCGCCCAGCATTGGCGAAACGCTTGTGGCTCGTTTCCAGTTCCGTCAGCGCTTCGGCCGGCAGCGCCCATTTTTCGAGTTCGCCGAGTTCATGGCGAAGCAGCTCGATGCGCTGGTCGCGATCATCGCCACCGCTGAGCTTGTGGATCCGCGCGCCGGCTTCGCGCCATTGCAAGGCGCTGTCCCGAACATCCGCCAGCAACCGGTCATGGCCTGCAAAAGCATCGAGCAGTGCCAGCTGATGGGAGCGCGCAAGTAACGCCTGATGTTCGTGCTGACCGTGAATTTCGACCAGCACCGATGCCAGCTCGCCAAGCTGCCTGGCATTGGCCGGACGGCCGTTGATCCAGGCTTTCGAGCTGCCTTCCGCGCGGATCACGCGGCGCAACTGGCAGTTTCCGTCCTCGTCCAGTTCTTCGCGCTGCAGCCAGTCGCGTGCTTCGGGCAAATCGGCAAGGTCGAATTCTGCCGCCAGTTCGGCGCGATCACTGCCCGCGCGAACCATGCCGCTGTCGGCGCGTGCGCCTGCAAGCAGCATCAATGCGTCGACCATCAGCGATTTGCCGGCGCCGGTTTCACCGCTGACGACAGTCAGGCCTGGACCGAAGGCGATCTCGGCCGCTTCAACGACGGCAAAATGACGGACATAGAGCGAAGTAAGCATGAGTCGCTTAATGAAGGAGTTGATGGATTGTAACGGCAGGCCGTTACGCCAAAACACAGGTTGTACTTGCAAGCGGAGCGCCAAGACCTTATTTCTGTCGAGTCTCAAAGGCTGCTACATCCATGATCACTCCCCACGGCCACGATCTCGACGCCCGCGCACGACGGTTGTTGCGCACGCTGATTTCCCAATACCTGGCCGACGGCGAACCGGTCGGCTCGCGTACGCTGTCGCGTTCTTCCGGTCTGGATGTGAGCCCGGCGACCATCCGCAACATCATGGCCGATCTGGAAGACGCCGGCCTCGTCGCTTCGCCGCATACATCCGCCGGCCGCGTGCCCACGCCGCGAGGCCTGCGATTGTTCGTCGACAGCCTGATCGAACTGCAGCCGCTGGCGCAGGACGATATCGACCGCCTGCAGCGTGAGCTTCCGCCGGGCCCGAGCACCACGCTCAACCTGCTGGGAAGTGCCTCCGCGCTCTTGTCGGCGATGACGCATTTCGCAGGCGTGGTCACGGTGCCGCGGCAAGTCGATTTCCCGCTGCGCCACATCGATTTCGTGCCGCTTCCCGATGCGCAGGTGCTGGTGATTCTGGTGTTCAGTGACAATCAGGTGCAGAACCGCATCGTGCAACTGGCCAAGCCGTTGCACAGCAGCGAACTCGAACAGGCCGCCAACTATCTCAACAGCCAATTTGTCGGGCTGCGTGTGGACGATATCCGCGCCCATCTGCTGGCTGAGCTGCGCGAAGCGGGCAGCGAGCTCAACCGGCTGCTTTCGAGCACGATGGAACTGGCTACCGCTTCGTTCGCACCCCAGGCGGGCGGCAACGACATGCTGGTCAGCGGCCAGACCAACCTCATGGCCTATTCGGAACTGGCGAACCTGCAACGGTTGCGCGAGTTGTTCGACGCGTTCCAGCAGAAAAACGAATTGCTGCAATTGATGGAGGTGTGCGCCCGTGCGCCTGGCGTGCAGCTGTTCATCGGCGAGGAGTCGGGCTTCACGGCACTGGATGGTTGCAGCGTCGTCACGGCCAGTTACGGCGCACAAGGCCGGGTTCTCGGCGCGGTGGGCGTTATCGGTCCCACGCGCATGGCTTACGAACGCGTCATACCCGTTGTGCAGGCGACGGCCGGATTGCTCAGCGACGCCTTGAATCGCGCCGCGATGGCCTCATAACCCGCGACGGGAGCGGGATTTCCGCAAAAATCGATGGCCGATAAACTTGTCGGTCAGGAACTTCGTTTGGAGTGATGCATGCAGAACAACGAACCTCAGTCGCACGATCAGGCTGGTGATCCGTTCGGATCCGATGATCCGGTTGCGACCGAACTCGCCAACGCGCAGTCGCGTCTGATCGAGCTGGAAACGAGCAACGCGGAACTGCGCGAAACCGTGCTGCGCGAAAAAGCCGAAATCGAAAACCAGCGTCGCCGTCTGCACCGCGACCTAGATCAGGCACGTCGTTTCGCCAATGAAAAATTGTTGAACGAGTTGTTGCCGGTCTACGACGGGCTCGAAGGTGGGCTCGCGGTGGAAGGCGGCGATATCGCATCGATGCGTGAGGGCATCAGCCTGACGCTGAAGTCTCTGCTGAAGGTCGCCGAGAACCACGGCATGTCGCAGATCGATCCGCTCGGTCAGCCCCTCGATCCGGAACGCCACCATGCGGTGAGCATGGTCGAGGCGCCGGGCAAGGCGCCAGGCACGGTGGTCAGCGTGCTGCAGAAAGGCTACGTGTTGAACGACCGCCTGCTGCGTCCTGCGCTGGTCGCGGTCGCCAAGGATTAAGTCTCACGCGACGGACCGCTGAATGGTGTGTCTGTCGCTGCGCAAGAAATCACATCGGGAGGCCATGCCGGCATTGAATCGCCAAGGCAGGCCCCCATTCTGAAACCAGTCGCGGCCGCGGGGGCCGCAAAAAGATTTGGAGCAATAGACATGGGCAAGATCATCGGTATCGACTTGGGCACCACCAACTCCTGCGTGTCCGTGATGGAAGGCAGCAGCGCCAAGGTCATCGAGAATTCGGAAGGAGATCGCACCACGCCATCCATCGTTGCTTTCAACAAGGACGGTGAAGTGCTCGTGGGCGCCTCGGCCAAGCGCCAGAGCGTCACCAATCCGAAGAACACTTTCTACGCGGTGAAGCGCCTCATCGGTCGCAAGTTCACCGATGCGGAAGTGCAGAAAGATCTGCACATGGTGCCTTACAGCATCGTGGCACATGACAACGGCGACGCATGGGTGCAGACCTCCGACGGCAAGAAGATGGCGCCGCAGGAGATCGCCGCGAAAGTGCTGATGAAAATGAAGAAGACCGCCGAGGATTATCTCGGCGAGCCGGTGACGGAAGCTGTGATCACCGTGCCGGCCTACTTCAACGACAGCCAGCGTCAGGCGACCAAGGATGCCGGCAAGATCGCCGGCCTGGACGTCAAGCGCATCATCAACGAGCCGACCGCGGCCGCGCTGGCTTATGGCCTGGACAAGAAGGGCGGCGATCGCAAGATCGTGGTCTACGATCTCGGCGGCGGCACGTTCGACGTGTCGATCATCGAGATTGCCGAGGTCGACGGCGAGAAGCAGTTCGAAGTGCTTGCCACCAACGGCGACACCTTCCTCGGTGGCGAAGACTTCGACATGCGTGTCATCGACTATCTCGTCGACGAATTCAACAAGGAGCAGGGCATCGACCTGCGCAAGGATCCGCTCGCGCTGCAGCGCCTGAAGGATGCCGCCGAGCGCGCCAAGATCGAGCTGTCCTCCAATCATCAGACCGACGTCAACCTGCCGTACGTCACGGCGGATGCGTCCGGCCCGAAGCATCTGAACATCAAGTTGACCCGCGCCAAGCTTGAATCCTTGGTGGACGAACTGGTCAAGCGCACCATCGAGCCGTGCCGCACCGCGTTGAATGACGCCGGCCTGCGCGTATCCGACATCAACGAGGTGATCCTCGTCGGTGGTCAGACCCGCATGCCCAAAGTGCAGGAGTCGGTGAAGGATTTCTTCGGCAAGGAGCCGCGCAAGGACGTCAATCCGGATGAGGCTGTGGCCGTTGGCGCGGCGATCCAGGGCGGCGTGCTGGGCGGTACCGTCAAGGATGTGTTGTTGCTGGACGTGACGCCGCTGTCGCTCGGCATCGAGACGATGGGCGGCGTGATGACCAAGCTGATCGAGAAGAACACCACCGTGCCGACCAAGGCCGGCCAGACGTTCTCGACCGCCGACGACAATCAGACCGCGGTGACCGTGCACGTGCTGCAGGGCGAGCGCGAGCGTGCCAGCGCGAACAAGTCGCTGGGCAAGTTCGATCTTTCCGGTATCGATGCGGCGCCGCGCGGCCAGCCGCAGATCGAGGTCACCTTCGACATCGACGCCAACGGCATCCTGCACGTGTCAGCCAAGGACAAGAAAACCGGCAAGGAGCAGAAGATCGAAATCAAGGCAGGCTCGGGCCTGTCCGAAGACGAGATTCAGCGCATGGTCGCGGACGCCGAAGCCAACAAGGAAGAGGACAAGAAGTTCCATGAGCTGGTCGCCACGCGCAATAAGGCCGACCAGCTTGTGCACGCCACGCGCAGCGCATTGAAAGAGCACGGTGGCAAGGTGCCACCTGATCAGCTCAGCAGCATCGAAGGCGCGTTGTCGGATCTGGAAAAGGTCAAGGACAGCGACGACAAGGCGGCCATCGACGCCAAGGTCGAGAAGCTGGAGCAGACCGCGCAGGCGCTGTACGCAGCGGCGCAAGGCGGCGGTGCGACCGATGCCGGCGCGCAATCCGCGCCGGGCGGGTCGGCACAGCCGGACGACGTGGTCGATGCGGAGTTCACCGAGGTCAAGGACGACCAGAAGTAATCAGGCAAGAAGTAATCAGCCGTCCATCGGCACGGTCGATATCGCAGCCCGCGCCGGGAAAGCATCCTGGCGTGGGCTGTGTGTTGAATGGCGACGGGATGCGACAACGCAGTGTGGAAGCATGAATGAGCAAGCGTGACTATTACGAAGTGCTGGGCGTCGAGCGCAGCGTCACCGAAGTCGACCTGAAGAAATCCTTCCGTCGGCTGGCGATGAAATACCATCCCGATCGCTGCCCGGACGATCCTGCTGCGCAGGAGAAATTCAAGGAAGCCAAGGAGGCTTACGAAATACTCTCCGACGCGCAGAAGCGCTCGATGTACGACCAACACGGACACGCGGCTTTCGAGCACGGCATGGGCGGTCGCGGCGGCGCCGGCTTCGGCGACGTCGGCGATATTTTTGGCGACATCTTCGGCGATATTTTTGGTCGCAACGGCGGTGGCCGCGGCCGTCCGCGTCGCGGCTCGGATCTGCGCTACATCATGGAGCTGGATCTGGAGGAGGCTGTGTTCGGCGTCAGCCGTCAGATCGAAATACCCACGCAGGTCAATTGTCATCACTGCAATGGCAGCGGCTCGGAAGACGGGAAGACCAGCAAGTGCAAGACCTGTCATGGACACGGACAGGTGCGCATGCAGAACGGCATTTTCTCGATTCAGCAGGCATGCCCGCATTGCGAAGGCACCGGTCAGACGATCGAGAAACCGTGCAAAAAGTGTCACGGCGAAGGTCGGCTTGAGGAAACCCGCACGCTGTCGGTGCAGATACCGGCTGGCGTCGACAACGGCGATCGCATTCGCTTGACCGGGCAGGGCGAAGCGGGACCTGCAGGTGCGCCATCGGGCGATTTGTATGTCGAAGTGCACGTGCGCGAGCACGCGATTTTTCAGCGCGAAGGCAATGACCTCTATTGCGAATTGCCGATCCGTTTCTCGCAGGCAGCATTGGGCGTGGAATTGCCGGTGCCCACGCTGGAAGGCGAAGTGCCAATCAGCATTCCCGCGGAAACCCAGACGGGCACGCAGTTTCGCCTGCGCGGTCGCGGCGTGAAATCGGTGCGCAGCAGCCGCAACGGCGATCTCATCTGCCGCGTCGTCGTCGAGACACCGGTGCGCCTGACCAAACAGCAACGCGATCTGCTCGAATCGCTGGAAGCGACTTTCGGCGGCTCCGATGCGGACAAGCACACGCCGCGCGCCAAAGGCTGGGTCGATGGCGTGAAAGAATTCTGGTCCAAAGTAACGGCCTGAAGTCGGTCGCACTCGCGGTAGCATCGCGTGACCAGTCAGCTACTCCGGAGTACATCGATGACACGACCTGTTCGCCTCGCCATCAACGGCGCTTCCGGTCGCATGGGCAAGGCCATTCTCGATCTACTAGAAACCGATGCACGCTTTGAATTGGCGCACGCGGTAGTTGCTCCTGGTTCGAAGCAAGACGGCGAACCCGTGTTCGCCCATTCGTCCAAAGGCATGCGCTATGCGCATGACTGGAACGACGCACCGGCGCTCGATGTGGTGATCGACTTCAGCAGCCCGATGGCGTTGCACGCGGCGCTCGATCACTGCACGTCTCGTGGCGTGGCGCTTGTAAGTGGCACGACCGGTATCGATGCCGTACTCGAAGTCCGCATGGCCGAAGCTGGCAAAAACATCGCCCTGTTGCGCGCCGCGAATTTCAGTATCGGCGTCGCTGTGCTGACGCGTCTGCTGCGCGAAGCGGCCGCTGCGCTACCGAATTGGGACATCGAAATCGTCGAAGCACACCACGGCCGCAAACAGGACGCACCATCCGGCACGGCGCTGGCGCTCGGTCATGCGGCGGCTCAGTCGCGACGTGCCACGCTTGATGCAATGGCCGTCTATAGCCGTGAAGGCCAGACGGGTGCGCGCGTGGATGGAAGCATCGGTTTTGCGGTGGTGCGCGGTGGCGACATTGTCGGCGAGCACACAGCCATGCTGATCGGGCAGGGCGAACGACTGGAACTGGCACATCGCGCTACCGACCGCTCGATCTTCGCACGCGGTGCATTGCAGGCCGCGCAATGGCTGGTCGGTCGCGCTGCCGGACAGTGGCAACTGGAAGACGTGATAGCGACGAGCTGACGCATGTCGTCAAAAGACAACTCCGGTTGTGCCGTGTGGTCGATGCCGTTAGCATCGATGCGTTGTCATTGGGGAGTAGCCAGCTTCGTTTCCCCTGAGGCGTCCGCATCAACAGACTTGGTTGCCGATTCATTTCCGCAACCGTGGTGTGGACAGCAACCATCGATGCGTGATGGTTTGCCCGGCGAGACCTTTGGCCATCGACATGCTTACCCGGGCCGGGCGAGCAGTGTCGTTGAGCCATCGGTATTCCGCTCGCCCGGCCTGGTGTAAATCATGTTGCTCACGTTGTGTCTGTTCCTCGGCTCCGCTGGTGCGATCTATTTCGCCTGCGAGTATTTCGTCAACGGCGTCGAGTGGTTCGGGCAGAAGCTCAACCTTGGCGCGACTGCCACTGGCACCGTGCTTGCCGCTTTCGGCACGGCGTTGCCGGAAAGCGCGGTGACCTTTGTCGCGGTGATCTTCGGCAAGACGCCTGAAGCGCGCGACATCGGCGTCGGCGCTGCACTCGGCGGACCGCTGGTGCTGGCCACGATTGCCTACGCCGTCGTCGGCGCAGCGCTTTGGTTTAACCGACGGCGTTTGCAACGCGCGGATCGGATCATCCGCGTTGACCACAAGCGTTTGGCGCGCGATCAATCATGGTTTCTCGCCATTTTCGTGGTCAAGGTCGGGCTCGGCCTGGTGGCATTCGCGATCAAGCCCTGGCTCGGCATTCTCTTTCTGGCGGCGTATGCGTTGTACGTCTGGCGCGAAATTCGCAGAAGCGATACCGCGCCCGAGGAAGAAAACCTCGAGCCGTTGAAATTCCGTCCCATGCAGGCGGATCCGGCGATGCGTTGGGTGGTGACGCAGACGGTCGCGGCCCTGGTGGTGATCGCCGCTGCATCGCGCTTGTTCGTGGGCCAGCTCGAAGCCATGGGCGCAGCGTTGTCGTTGCCGCCGCATCTGGTGGCGTTGGTGTTGAGCCCGGTAGCGACCGAGCTTCCGGAAACCGTCAATGCATTGATCTGGGTGCGCCAAGGCAAGGAACGACTGGCGCTGGCCAACATCTCCGGCGCCATGATGATCCAGGCCACCATACCCAGTTCACTGGCCTTGTTCGCCACGCCCTGGTTGTTCGATGCGCCGCTGATTGCGGCCGGCATTCTGACGATGGCAGCGGTGATTTATCTCTGGTGGCTGTTTCATCGCGGCAAGGTCGATGCGCGTTGGCTGTTGCCAGTCGGCGCGTTGTACGGCGTATTCGCCGCATTTGCGGCATGGCATTTCGTTGGCCAGTGACGCCGACAATCAATCGGGATGCGACGCGTTGCGGTCGCGGCCGGAGCCGAGTTTGGTATCCAGGCTTCCGAACAGCTTTTTGAACATGCGCGAAAATTTGCCGCGCTTGGTCTTGCGCAGTTTTTCCTCTTCGCTCGTCAGCCAGGCAACCTGGATGACTCGGCGCTCGCCTTCGTAGGGAAGGTGGCCGTGGAATGAGTTTTCGCAACGCTTGAATACGGCGAATTCGCCATACAGCGGCAACAGCTCCGGCGCGGCGATGCTGTCGATGTCGTCGATCTTGTGCAGAAAACGCAGACAGCCATCGCTGGTGTCGGGCCATTGCGGATTCAGATAAATCAGCGCCGTGGCGATTTTCGATTTGCTGTCGGTGTGGATGGTGCCGTGACGCTTGTTGAGCAACCGGCACAGCGTCACCAGCGTCGGATACTGACCGAGATTCTCGATGCCCAGGCGCTCACCAACCGCACTGGCGAAAACCGAGCCGGTCATGTTTTCGACCAAAGCGTTGACACTCGGGCCGCAGTCGCGCGGGTGGTATGGAAAGAAACCTGCGCTGGCGTAGCGCGGAAAATCACGATCCAGATCCGCGCGTGCTTCATCCGGAAGCTGGCCATGCGCCACCATGAAAGGAAAAGGCTGCAGTTGCACCGTCGTATCCGGGCGATCGAGTCGGGCGGGATCGAGCAGAACGGTGGCACTCATGGGGCATTCGACTCCTTCGAAACATTGCCTAGTGTAACGCCGGCGATATGCGTGAGTTGACGCAATGGAACACGCGTTCACGCTCGTCGAGGTGGACAGAAAGAGCCGTCCCGCCTATCATTTCCAGCCGCCCTGATCCTTTCCTTCCAAGCGCCACAAGCCAGCAGTCGTGCGGCTTGCGGACTTCGCTGCATCTAAAAGGCGGTTACCGTATGCCTCTACCCGCTCTGCTCGCCCTCGAAGACGGCAGCGTGTTTCACGGCCATGCCGTCGGTGCCGTCGGCATCACGGTTGGCGAGGTGGTTTTCAACACCGCCATGACCGGCTATCAGGAAATTCTCACCGATCCCTCCTACGCGCGGCAGATCGTCACGCTGACTTATCCGCACATCGGCAACACCGGCGTCAACGCGGAAGATGTCGAATCGAGCACCGTGCATGCTGCCGGCCTGATCGTGCGTGATGTGCCTCGGCGCGCAAGCAGCTGGCGCAGCACTGAAAGCCTTCCTGACTACCTTGTGCGCCACGGCACGGTGGCGATCGCAGGCATCGATACACGCCGCCTCACGCGCATCCTGCGCGACAAGGGCGCGCTGGCTGGCTGCATCGTGGCCGGCGAATCGATCGATGTGGATGACGCGCTTGCCAAGGCGAGAGCATTTCCCGGATTGAACGGCATGGACTTGGCCAAGGTGGTCAGCACGACCAAGCCGTATGTCTGGAATGAAGGCGTTTACGATCTCGACAGCACGACCTTCCATCAGCCGGCGACGCGCTTCAAGGTCGTCGCCTACGATTTCGGCACCAAGCGCAACATCCTGCGTCTGCTTGCGGAGCAGGGCTGCGAAGTCACCGTGGTTCCCGCGCAGACGCCTGCTGCGGATGTGCTGGCGATGAAGCCTGATGGCGTGTTTCTTTCCAACGGTCCGGGTGATCCGGCCGCCTGCGATTACGCGATCGCCGCCACGCGTGAATTGCTCGACGCGAAAATTCCGCTGTTCGGTATCTGTCTCGGTCATCAGCTGATGGGCCTCGCGCTCGGCGGGAAGACGCTCAAGATGAAGTTCGGCCATCACGGCGCCAACCATCCGGTGAAAGACCATGACGATGGCCGTGTGTTGATCACGTCGCAGAATCACGGCTTCGCGGTGGATCCGGCTACGCTGCCGAGCAACACGCGCGTGACGCATACCTCGTTGTTCGACGGTTCGCTGCAAGGATTCACGCTTACCGATCGTCCCGCGTTCTGCTTCCAGGGTCATCCGGAAGCGAGCCCGGGGCCGCTCGACATCGGTTACCTGTTCAAACGATTCGCTGCACTGATGCAGGAGGCCCGCTGAGATGGCCAAGCGTACCGATATCAAAAGCATCCTCATCATCGGCGCCGGCCCCATCGTCATTGGTCAGGCTTGCGAGTTCGATTACTCCGGCGCGCAGGCATGCAAGGCGCTGAAGGAGGAGGGCTACCGGGTGATCCTGGTGAATTCCAATCCCGCCACGATCATGACCGACCCCGACACCGCCGATGCGGTCTACATCGAGCCGATCAACTGGCAGACGGTTGAGCGCATCATCGCCAAAGAGCGCCCCGACGCGGTGCTTCCCACGATGGGCGGCCAGACCGGTCTCAACTGTGCGCTCGATCTCGCCGATCACGGCGTGCTTGAGAAATACAACGTCGAGTTGATCGGCGCGTCTCGTGAAGCGATTCGCATGGCCGAAGATCGCGAACTGTTCCGCATCGCGATGGCCGAGATCGGCCTGGACTGTCCGAAGGCGGAAGTCGTGCGCACCTTCGAGCACGCGCTCGAAGCGCAGGTGAAAGTAGGCTATCCGACCATCATCCGGCCGAGCTTCACGCTCGGCGGTTCCGGCGGCGGCATCGCGTACAACCGCGAGGAGTTCGAGGAAATCGTCCGACGCGGACTGGAGCTGTCGCCGGTCGGCGAAGTGCTGGTTGAAGAATCGGTGCTTGGCTGGAAAGAGTTCGAAATGGAAGTGGTGCGCGATACCGCGGACAACTGCATCATCGTCTGCTCGATCGAGAACCTCGATCCGATGGGTGTGCACACTGGCGATTCGATCACCGTGGCGCCGGCGCAGACGCTGACCGACAAGGAATACCAGCGCCTTCGCGATGCGTCCATCGCGGTGCTGCGCAAGATCGGCGTGGACACCGGCGGCTCCAACGTGCAATTCGGCATCAACGCCGAGAATGGCCGCGTGGTGGTCATCGAGATGAATCCGCGCGTGTCGCGTTCATCGGCGCTGGCATCGAAGGCCACGGGTTTTCCGATCGCCAAGATCGCAGCGAAACTTGCCGTTGGCTACACGCTGGACGAATTGAAGAACGACATCACAGGAGGCCTGACGCCGGCGTCGTTCGAGCCGTCCATCGACTACGTGGTCACCAAAATTCCGCGCTTCGCGTTCGAGAAATTTCCGCAGGCCGATGCGCGCCTCACCACGCAGATGAAGTCGGTGGGTGAAGTGATGGCGATCGGCCGCAGCTTCCACGAGTCGTTGCAGAAAGCATTGCGCGGCCTGGAAATTGGCAAGACCGGTCTCAACCCGACCGGGCTCGACATCACCACCGAAGATGGCCTGGCGATACTCAAGCGCGAATTGCGCGAGCCACGTCCGGATCGCGTGTTTCATCTGGCTGACGCGTTTCGCGCGGGTCTTTCGCTTGAAGAAGTGCATGGACTGAGCCGCGTGGACCCGTGGTTCCTCGCAGCCTTCGAAGACATCGTCCTGACCGAGGGCGACATCACGGCCCAGGGCCTGACGGCGTTGAATGAGCCGCGCATGCGCGAACTAAAACGCTTGGGCTTTGCGGATGCGCGGATCGCCGAACTAGTCGACACCGACGAAGCGGCAGTGCGTCATCTGCGTCACACACTCGGCGTGCGGCCGGTCTACAAGCGCGTGGATTCCTGTGCGGCAGAATTTGCCACCAGCACGGCCTATATGTATTCGACCTACGAGGAAGAATGCGAAGCCGCGCCGACGGATCGTCAGAAAATCATAGTGCTGGGTGGTGGGCCCAATCGCATCGGACAGGGCATCGAGTTCGACTATTGCTGCGTGCACGCATCGTTGGCACTGCGCGAGGATGGCTATGAAACCATCATGGTCAATTGCAATCCCGAAACCGTCTCGACCGATTACGACACTTCCGATCGTCTGTATTTCGAACCGCTGACGCTGGAAGACGTGCTGGAAATTGTCCACCTGGAAAACCCCAAGGGCGTGATCGTGCAGTACGGTGGCCAGACGCCGCTGAAGCTGGCGCGCGCGCTGGAAGCTTCTGGTGTGCCGATCATCGGCACCAGTCCCGACAGCATCGATCTGGCCGAAGACCGCGAACGCTTCCAGCAGATGATCGAGAAGATCGGTCTCAAGCAGCCTCCCAATCGAACGGCGCGAAATGCCGACGAAGCGTTGGTGCTGGCGCGTGAAATCGGATATCCGCTGGTGGTGCGACCGAGCTACGTGCTCGGTGGCCGCGCGATGGAAGTCGTGCATGACCACGCGGACCTTTCGCGCTACATCCGCGATGCCGTCAAGGTGTCGAACGATTCCCCGGTGTTGCTCGATCGCTTCCTCGACCATGCGGTCGAGGTGGACGTGGATGTCATCGCGGACGCCGAAGGCCATGTTCTGATCGGCGGCATCATGGAACACATCGAGGAAGCCGGCGTGCACTCGGGCGACTCTTCGTGCTCGCTGCCGCCGTATTCGCTGTCGCCTGAAATCCAGGACGAAATGCGTCGGCAGGCAGCGGCGATGGCTCGCGAGTTGAAGGTCATCGGCTTGATGAATACGCAGTTCGCGATCCAGGGCGACACCGTGTTCATTCTCGAAGTGAATCCACGCGCATCACGCACCGTGCCTTTCGTCTCCAAGGCCACGGGTGTTCCGCTGGCGAAGATCGCGGCACGCGTCATGGCTGGCCGAACGCTGGCAAGCTTGAACGCGACGCGTGAAGTGATTCCCGCGTATTACTCGGTGAAGGAAGCGATCTTTCCGTTCCTCAAATTCCAGAACGTCGATCCCATTCTCGGTCCGGAAATGCGTTCCACCGGCGAGGTCATGGGTGTCGGCCGCAGCTTCGGCGCGGCGTTTGCCCGCGGTCACGAAGCTGCTGGCATCAGGGCGCCGTCCGTCGGCAAAGTATTTTTGTCCGTTCGCGACGGCGACAAGGATCGTTTGCTGCCGGTGGCGAAGGAAGTCATCGCACGCGGATTCAATCTTGTTGCGACGTCGGGCACGGCGAGCTATCTGGCCGAACACGGTGTCGTCTGTGAGCGCATCAACAAGGTGCTCGAAGGGCGGCCGCATATCGTCGACCTGATCAAGAACGGCGAGATCGTCTACATCGTCAACACGACAGAGGGCAAGCAGGCGATTGCCGATTCGTTCTCGATCCGGCGCGAGGCGCTGCAGCATCGCGTCACGTATTCCACCACCGTGGCAGGCGCGCGCGCGCTCGTCCATTCGCTTGATTTCCACAGCGACGGCGAAGTGCACAGCCTGCAGGAACTCCACAAGGAGCTGAGTGCATGAGTCGCCCACCAATCACCAAGGCAGGCTCCGAACGTCTGCGCGCCGAACTGGAAAAACTCAAATTCGTCGACCGTCCGCGCATCATTGCCGCGATCGCCGAAGCGCGAGCGCACGGCGACCTGAAGGAAAACGCGGAATATCATGCCGCACGCGAGCAACAGAGTTTTGCCGAAGGGCGGATCGGACAGCTTGAGTCGTTGCTGTCGAACGCCGAGGTCATCGACGTGACCCAGCTCAAGCCGGGCAATCGCGTGGTGTTTGGTGCGATCGTCGATCTGGAAGACGAAGACAATGGTACGGCCGTGACCTATCAGATCGTTGGCGACCTGGAGGCCGATATCAAGCTGCACATGATTGCGGTGTCGTCGCCAATCGCGCGCGCGTTGATCGGCAAGAGTTCCGGCGACAGTTTCGAGTTCACGGCGCCCAATGGCGTCAAGCACTACGAAATCACCGGCGTCCGTTACGAGTGACCGTCGGTTTTGTTGAGGCTAACAAAAAGGCCGCTTTCGCGGCCTTTTTCATACTCGTCGCGAGAACTGGAACTCAGCGCTGACGAGCCTTGAAACGGGGATTGCTCTTGCAGATCACGAAGACCTTGCCGCGACGGCGCACAATCTTGCAGTCACGATGCCGCGACTTGGCGGACTTCAAAGAGTTAAGCACTTTCACGGCCGGCTCCAGACACTAAACGAAAAGTAAGCTCGTAATTGTAACGACTTGATCTTTCTGGCACAAGCCTAAGGGGCTGCGCCTTCCGCAACGGTCGAAAGGAACTGTTGCAGCACCGGCGACGAATCGTCGGCGCGCGATGCCACGGCCAGCAGCAGATGCGCATCCGCGTCTTCGATCAAGACATAGCTGACCCCGGCAAGATGTACGGCGCGCATGCTCGCGGGCACCAGCGCCAACCCGATTCCGGCGGCTACCAGTGCGAGCAGGCCGTTGATCTGTTGTGCATGCTGGCTGATCGTGGGCTGAAACCCGGCCTTGCCGGCAAGTTTTACCAGCCGGTCGTAGAGAGTGGACGCCAGCTCCCGCGGCTGTGAAACGAAGGCGTCGCCTGCAACGTCCGTCATTTGGACGCGGTCTCGACTGGCCAGAGCGTGACCTGCGGGTAGGGCGAGCAACAAGGGTTCGCGATCGATCATGGTCAGCCTCAAATTCCTTGCATCCTGGAGATGACTGGGCTCGTCCCGCACGAACCCGACGTCGATCTGACCTGCAAGGAGCGCGGCGTATTGAGGCTCCGTGTTCATCTCGCTCAGATGAAGCCGGACATTGGGAGCAAGTTGGCGATAACGAAGCAGGGCTTGGGGCAGGGCGGGATGAAACGAGACCGAGACCGTATAGGCGAGTCGCAATTGGCCGATATGGCCTGCAGCAGCGGCGAGCACCTGGCTGCGGGCTTCACTGGCCTGAGCCAGTATTCCCCGGGCCTGATCCAGGAAGATCCGTCCCGGCTCGGTCAGCGCGACGCGACGTTTGGTCCGCTCCAGAAGCACAACGCCAAGATCTTGTTCGAGCGCCTGGACCTGTTGCGACAGAGGCGGCTGGGAGAGATGCAGGCGTAGCGCCGCCTTCGTGAAACTGAGTTCTTCGGCCACGGCCACAAAATAGCGAAGCTGGCGGAAATCAAACATATAGCGATACCAGATAATTAGTGGTCTAAATATATATTAGATACTTTATCCATCGGGTCATAAAATGCGCCCGTCCCGTCACTTCCCCTCCCCCTGGTGGCGGCGACCCCGCCTCGCAGCGACGCTAAATACGACGTCTGGTTCAACTCCCCCCTGAACCCATGTCGATGCGTCACCACTGCGAGGCGCTTTCTTTTCGAGATGGAGCCGCCCATGGGCGGCTTCATCTTTTTCAGAGCGTGCAGGCCAGTCGAGTGCCTTGCGAAATGGCCCGCTTGGCATCCAATTCGGCAGCGACATCCGCGCCGCCGATGATGTGAACCTTGATGCCTGCCGCAATCAATTCGTCTGCGAGTTGTCGCCTTGGTTCCTGTCCGGCACAGATCACCACATGGTCAACCGGCAGAATCTGCGACTTGCCTTCAACGGTGACGTGCAATCCGAAGTCATCAAAACGATCGTAGCGAACGCCGCCGAACATGATGACGTGCTTCGCCTTGAGTGTTGCACGATGCACCCAGCCGGTCGTTTTGTTGAGCCGTGCGCCGGGGCGACCTTCCGAACGTTGCAACAGCCACACTTCACGTGATGGAGCTTCAGGCCGAGCGAGTTGCAGTCCGCTGCGTTGCGCAAGGCTCATATCCACGCCCCATTCACGCGTCCATCGAACGACGTTGGTAGCAGGCGAGGGCGGGTTCTCCACCAGGAATTCGGCGACGTCGAAACCGATGCCGCCTGCGCCGATGATCGCAACCCGAGCACCCACGGTTCGTTGCTTGGCGAGAACGTCGAGATAGTTGAGCACGCGTGGATCGTCGCTGCCAGGAAAGCTCACGGTTCGCGGGGAAACTCCCGTTGCTATCACCACTTCGTCGTAGTCGACTGCTTGGAGCAATGCTACGTCCGCGACTTTCTGCAGTTGGACCTCGACCTGCGTATCGATCAGACGGTGCCGGAAATAGCGCAGGGTTTCGTGGAATTCTTCCTTGCCTGGAATCTGCTTGGCATAGTTGAATTGCCCGCCGATTTCGTTCGCCTGGTCGATCAGAGTCACGCTATGGCCGCGCTCTGCAAGTGTGGTGGCGCACGCCAATCCTGCGGGACCCGCTCCGACAACGGCGATGCGTTTGCGATGCGTAGCGGGTTCGATTTTCAGTTCAGTTTCGTGACACGCACGCGGATTGACCAGACAGCTGGCGCGACGATTCTGAAACACGTGGTCGAGGCAAGCCTGGTTGCAGGCAATGCAGGTATTGATCCGTTCGGCGTTGCCCGCGGCAGCTTTCCGCGGCCACTGCGAATCGGCGAGCAACGGCCTCGCCATTGACACCATATCCGCTTGGCCGTCGGCGAGTATGCGTTCGGCGACATCCGGCATGTTGATGCGATTGGTGGTCACCAGCGGAATCGCAATCTCGCCTTTCAGCTTTTTGGTGACCCAGGCAAAGCCACCGCGCGGCACGCTGGTGACAATGGTGGGAACGCGTGCTTCGTGCCAGCCGATGCCGGTGTTGATGATGCTGGCGCCGGCCGCTTCGATGGCCTTCGCCAGTGTCACGATCTCGCTCCAGTCCTGGCCGCCTTCGACCAGGTCCAGCATCGACAACCGGTAGATGATGATGAAATCGCGGCCCACCGCTTCGCGCGTGCGGCGAACGATCTCGATCGCGAAGCGCATGCGGCGAATAGCGTCGCCACCCCAGACATCGTTGCGTTGATTGGTGCGCTCAGCGATGAACTGATTGATCAAATAGCCTTCCGAACCCATCACCTCGATGCCGTCGTAACCGGCATCGCGCGCCAGCGTGGCGCAGCGCACAAAATCGGCGATGGTACGTTCGACCCCGCGCGACGAGAGCGTGCGCGGCGTAAAAGGCGTGATTGGCGACTTGATCTTCGATGGCGCTACCGACAGCGGGTGATAACCGTAGCGTCCCGCATGCAGGATCTGCATGCAGATGCGTCCGCCCTCGGCATGTACGGCGTGGGTGAGTTTGCGGTGTCGCGCCTTGTGCCAAGGCATCGAGAGCCTGCCGCCGAAAGGTTTGAGCCATCCCTGGATGCTTGGCGCGATGCCGCCGGTGACCATGAGGCCGACGCCGCCGCGCGCCCGTTCGGCAAAATAGACGGCGAGCTTGTCGAAGTCGCTGGCTTTGTCCTCCAGCCCGGTGTGCATCGAGCCCATCAGGATGCGATTGGGCAGGGTGACGTGGCCCAGGTCGAGCGGAGAAAACAGGTTGGGGTAGTTCATGCGACCGACTTCATCTCAAACGGTCGTATGAATGTGCCGGTGCGAAGCGTTTGAAAGCAAGCGCCACGTTGCAGGCGACGATATGTTTCAAGCCAGAAGCTGATGGACCAAGGCAATGTAGCGACGCATGGCTTCTTCTGACGAGACGCCATTGAGTTGCGCCCAGGCCTCGTGTTTGGCGGTTCCGACGAAGTCGAAAAATCCCGGCTGCGTGCGCTGAAGATCGCCTTCCGACCCTTGCTTGTACAAGGCATAGAGCTTCAGCAAGGTGTCGTTGTCCGGACGCGTGCTTAGGCGCTGCACATCCTTGGCGGCCTGTTCGAACTCGCTGCGGAGATCGCTCATGAAAGACGGCTCGGGATGGCTTGCGAACAAGAAGACCGGCTTGATAGCACGCGTTTGAAACCCGGTCAACGCGGCTGGTCAACGGTTAAACTTGGCGCTTGCCCAACGATCTGGAATTTTCATGAGCCATGCGACGTCCGTGCCGGTACTCACTATCGATGGGCCGTCGGGTTCGGGCAAGGGCACGGTCAGCGCGCTGGTCGCGGCCCATCTGGGTTGGCGATTGCTCGACTCCGGTGCTCTGTATCGCGCTGTCGGTTACGCCGCTGGCATGGCGGGGCTGGATCTTTCCGACATGGATGCGATGGCTCGTTGTGCCCAAGCCACAAAAATCCAGTTCAAGGCGGATACTGATGGCGGGCTGACGCGGGTCATGGTCAACGGTCACGACGCGACCGACGAACTTCGCACTGAAACCGCTGGAGCGGCAGCGTCGGCCATCGCTTCCATGCCCGCAGTGCGCGAAGCGTTGGTAGCCCTGCAACTCGGCTTCCGCAAGGCGCCCGGACTGGTAGCCGATGGGCGCGATATGGGCACGGTCATCTTCGCGGATGCCCCGTTCAAGGTTTTCCTTACTGCCAGCGCTTCCGAACGGGCGAAAAGACGCTATAAGCAGTTGAAGGAAAAGGGACTCAGCGTTACACTTGCCGGCCTTCAGCGCGAAATTGAAGCGCGTGACAGCCGCGATGCATCGCGGGCTGTTGCGCCGCTCAAGCCTGCCGAAGATGCGGTGCTGGTGGATACCACTGGCACGGGTATCGAGGATGTCGTCGCGAAAGTACTCGCCGTCGTGCGGCCCTGAATCAGGTTGCTCGACGGTTTCTGCGCCCCTGCCGTGGCAGGGGATTTGGTCAACGGTGGCAACGAAGGTTCCTTGCGAACCATCGAAAACACCCTCAACCGGTGGATCGGTTGACTCGTGCGCAACACACAGAAAGCGTAGCGGGTCGCGGTCCTTTCCCATTATGGAATCAACATGACTGAAAGTTTTGCCGAACTGTTTGAACAGAGCCAGCAGGCCATCTCCAAGCTGAAGCCTGGCGCCATCGTCACCGGTATCGTTGTGGAAATCCGCAATGACGTCGTGGTGATCAACGCCGGCCTGAAGAGCGAAGGCATTGTCCCCATCGAGCAGTTCCGCGATGAGCAGGGCGTGCTCGAGGTGCAGGTAGGCGACGAGGTGAAGGTTGCCCTCGAAGCTTTGGAAGACGGTTTCGGCGAGACCAAGCTGTCGCGCGAGAAAGCTAAGCGGTCGATGGTGTGGGACGACCTGGAGCAGGCGTTCGACAAGGAAGAGACGATCGTTGGTCTCATCTCCGGCAAGGTCAAGGGCGGTTTCACCGTCGACATCAAGGACGTCCGCGCATTCCTGCCGGGCTCGCTGGTCGATGTGCGTCCGGTGCGTGACCCGGTGTTCCTCGAGGGCAAGGAACTCGAGTTCAAGATCATCAAGCTTGATCGCAAGCGCAACAACGTGGTTGTCAGCCGCCGCGCGGTTGTCGAGACCGAGTTCTCCGCCGAGCGCGAACAACTGCTCGAGCGCCTGACTGAAGGCGCCGTGGTCAAGGGCACCGTCAAGAACCTCACCGACTACGGCGCGTTCGTGGATCTGGGTGGCATCGACGGCCTGCTGCACATCACCGACATGGCGTGGAAGCGCGTTCGTCATCCGTCCGAAGTGGTCAACGTCGGCGACGAGCTCGACGTGCGCGTGCTGAAGTACGACAAGGAGCGCAACCGCGTTTCGCTTGGCCTGAAGCAGCTGGGCGACGACCCGTGGGTCGCCATTGCCCGCCGTTATCCGGTCGGCAGCCGTCTGTTCGGCAAGGTTTCCAACGTCACCGACTATGGCTGTTTCGTCGAGATCGAGCCAGGCGTCGAAGGCCTCGTGCACGTGTCCGAAATGGACTGGACCAACAAGAACGTCAACCCGGCCAAGGTGGTTCAGGTCGGTGACGAAACCGAAGTCACCGTGCTGGACGTGGATGAGGAACGTCGCCGCATCTCGCTGGGTATCAAGCAGACTCGCTCGAACCCGTGGGAAGCCTTCGCAGCCATGCACAAGAAGGGCGACAAGGTGTCCGGCCAGATCAAGTCGATCACCGATTTCGGTGTGTTCATCGGCCTGGACGGCGGTATCGATGGTCTGGTTCACCTTTCCGATATCTCCTGGCAGATGTCCGGCGAAGACCTCGTTCGCAACTTCAAGAAGGGCGACGAGATCGAAGCCGTGGTGTTGGCGGTTGATCCGGAGCGCGAGCGCATATCGCTCGGCATCAAGCAGATGGAGCAGGATCCGTTCGGCCAGTTCATGGCAGCGAATCCGCGCGGCACCATCGTCAACGGCACCGTCAAGGAAGTCGATGCGAAGGGCGCAGTGATCGATCTGGGCGAGGGCGTCGAGGGTTACCTGCGCGCCAACGACATCGCCAAGGAGCGCGTCGACGACGCAACCCAGCACCTCAAGGTGGGCGACAAGGTCGAAGCCAAGTTCACCGGCATGGATCGCAAGGGTCGCCAGCTGGCTCTCTCGATCCGCGCAAAGGATGAAGAGGATGTACCGGAAGTCGCGGTCGCCGACTACGCCTCGGCATCCACCGGCACCACCAAGCTTGGCGCATTGCTCAAGGAGCAGTTCGACAAGGCTGATTGATGGTTGGAGAAAGCATGGCGGGGCGGCGATCGCCGCCCCGCTATTCACGTCACGGACATTGGGGTCCCATGACCAAATCCGAATTGATCGAGGCGTTGGCAAGGCGCCAGACCCATCTTGCGTTTGCTGACGTCGAAATGGCCGTCAAGAGCGTGATTGAACAGATGAGTCATGCGCTGGCACAAGGCGAACGCATTGAGGTGCGCGGGTTTGGCAGCTTCGCCTTGCATTACCGGCCACCACGCATGGGACGCAATCCCAAGACCGGCGATGCGGTCGCTCTTCCCGGCAAGCATGTTCCACATTTCAAGCCTGGCAAGGAATTGCGCGAACGCGTAAATCTCGACCTGGAAGAGGCCGTGGGTTAGCCACAACATGATTTTTTTCCAAAGGCAGGTAGCGAAAGCTGGCCTGCCTTTTCTTTTTCAGACCACTGCCACCGATCGCACCGTGTCGGCAGTCCGTTTCCTGTGCCTGTAGCGTCAATCGGTTAAAGTCTCGCCATGCGACTCATCGTGATCTTCATTCTCGTGATCTTTATCGCTGCCGGCGTCGTGCTCGGTGCGCTGAACGCGGATATGGTCAGCTACGACCTGGCCTTCGCCCAAATGCGTTTACCCAAGGGCGCTGCACTACTCAGCGCCATGCTGATCGGCTGGGTGCTGGGCGGACTCACTGCGTGGCTCGGCGTCAGTTCGGAGCGACGCCGCGCGCAACGCGAGTTGCTGCGGAACGCCAAGAATCCGCCGGCGAATCCATGAACCTTCCGCTTCTGCTGGGTGCACTGGCGCCCGCGGCCTTCGTTCTCGGCTGGTGGGCGTCACGACGCGTGGGTGCGCGTCGATCGGGTACTGCAGTCAGCGAACTTTCATCGGATTATTTCCGGGGCCTGAACTACCTGCTGAACGAAGAGCAGGACAAGGCGATCGAAGTCTTCCTCAAGCTCGCTGAATACAACCGCGATACGGTCGAAACGCATCTGGCGCTTGGCAATCTTTTTCGACGTCGCGGTGAAGTGGATCGAGCGATCCGGCTGCACCAGCATCTGGTGTCGCGTCCAGGCCTGTCGGACAGCATGAAAACAGTCGCCTTGCTTGAACTGGGCGAAGACTACATGCGCGCCGGACTGCTTGATCGCGCCGAGGCCTTGTTCACCGATTTGGTGGTGATGAATGCGCATGCGCCATCGGCTCTCAGGCATCTCATTTCCATCTATCAGCACGAACGCGACTGGCACAAGGCGATCGAGCACGCGCGTCGGCTCGAGGTGATGACCGGCGAAGAAGAGACGCCGATGATCGCGCAGTTCTATTGCGAGCTGGCCGATCGATCGCGCCAGCATGGTGCGCGCGCCGAAGCGCGCGATTACCTGCAGCAGGCGTTCGATTGCCAGCCCGACTGCGTGCGCGCCTTCATGTTGACCGGTCGGCTGCAGGCGGAAGACGACCACCACATCGAAGCTGTGCAGGCTTACGAGGCTGCCATCAACGCCGATATCGCATTCACGCCGGAGATCCTGCCGCCGCTGCTCAACAGTTATGCGCGCTCCCAGCAAATGGAGCGCGCCGAAGTTTTCCTGCGTGAAATGTTGAGCCGATATCACGGCATCTCACCGGTGCTCGCGTTGACCCATCTCTATCGTCAACGCGATGGTGAACGCGCGGCCGTGGATTTCCTCACGATGCAGCTGAGGCAGCGACCATCGGTGCGCGGATTGATGGCTCTGATCGACGCCACCATGGACAAGATCGAAGGCGAAGTGCGCGAGAATTTCCTGATCCTGCGCGATCTGACCAAAAAGTTGCTGGAGGGGCAGGCCATGTATCGATGCAGCCGTTGCGGGTTCGGCGCCAAGGCACATCACTGGCAATGCCCGAGCTGCAAAAGCTGGAGCACCATCCGTCCGATCCACGGCGTTGCCAGCGAGTAACGCGATGTCACTAGCCATCGGATGGTTGATTACTGCTTTCGTACTGACCTTGCTGCTGGTGCGCGGGGCGATCAGCTACGCACACCACAAGGGCATGCTCGATCAACCCGGACAACGCCGATCGCACAGTTCGCCGACACCTCGCGGTGGCGGCATCGGCGTCGTCGTCGCAACCTTGATCTGCATGCCGGGCGCATTGCGCAGCATGGGCGAACCATGGTCGCTTGGCGTTGTTGCCAGTCTCGCCACGGCTTTGGTTTTGGTCGCGCTCGCGGGCTGGTGGGACGATCACAGTTCGTTGCCTGCGCTGCCTCGCCTGGGACTTCATCTTGTAGCGTTGCTCGGATTCAGCACCGCTCTCGTTGCGACGGGTTTGTCGTGGTGGTGGCTGCCGCTATTGCTGCTCGCCGGCGCCTGGAGCATCAACCTGCACAACTTCATGGACGGCATCGACGGCCTGCTGGCGCAGCAGGCCCTTTTTGTGACTGTCGGAATCGCACTGATGGCGTGGGCCGAATCGCAATCGGCACTGGCGGTGGCGACGGCATCTCTGGCGGCTGCAAGCCTGGGCTTCTGGATGTTCAATCGGCCACGTGCGCGCATCTTCATGGGGGATGTCGGCAGTGGCAGCATCGGGCTGCTGATCTTTGCCTTCAGCGCCATGTTGTGGCGCGTGAATCAAGCCCTGTTGTGGCCGGCGATGATCCTGTCATCGGCATTCGTGGTTGACGCCAGCCTGACGTTGGTTGTGCGCATATGGCTTGGCCGCCGCTGGTACGCGCCGCATCGCGAACATCTCTACCAGTGGCTCTCCCGTCGAACTGGCAGTCATGCGCGAGTGGATATGATGTATGGAGCATGGAATCTTCTGGCTGTAGCACCGCTGACCTGGTTGGCCTGGGGTCATCCGGCGTGGGCATTGCCGATTACCATGTTTGTCTATCTGGTGGCGTCCGCCGTGTGGCTGGCGTTGAAACGTCGCTGTCTGCGACATCCTCCGTTCAAGGCCCGCCATGTCGTTGCGTAAAATTGTCGGATACCTGCATCCGCGCATTGCGGTCGTCATCCACGACCTTGCGATGGCGGCACTGGCGTGGTGGATAGCCAAACTGCTGCGTTATACGTTGCGCCCCGACGAGATCGTCAGCTATCAGTGGCTCGAATTTCCCATCGTGCTGCTGGTGCAGGGCCTGATCTTCCGCTGGACCGGCCTCTACAAAAGCGTCTGGCGATTCGCCAGCCTGCCCGACCTCTGGAACATCCTGCGCGCGGTGATTTTTGGCGCACTGGCGATCGGGCCCTCGCTGTTCCTGTACGACCGCCTGGAAGGCGTGCCGCGTTCGGTCCTCTTGATGTATCCGTTGATCCTCGCAGTGCTTCTGGGCGGTCCGCGTCTGGCTTATCGATTCTGGAAAGACAGCCGCTCGGATCTGATGCAGAACCAGACCGTGAAACGCGTGCTGATCGTCGGTGCGGATCGCGCTGGCGAAGTGCTTTCGCGCGATCTGCGACGCGACAGCCGTTACATGGTCGTGGGGTTTGTCGACGACAAGACCATGTTGCGCGGGGCGAGCATCAATGGACATCCGGTGCTTGGCAGCCTGGATCAGCTGCCCGACGTGTCTCGCGAAGCGGCCGTCGACATGCTGCTCATCGCACTGCCGGGCGCATCCACCACGGAAATGCGTCGCGTGGTTGCGCTATGCGACGAAACCGGTTTGCCTTATCGGACGGTGCCGCGTCTCGAAGACGTTGTCGCCGGTCGTGCGCAGTTCAACCAGATCAAGGAAGTCGCGATCGAGGACCTGCTCGGACGCGATGCGGTGGAGCTCGACTGGACGGCCATACGCGAAACGCTGAGTTCGCGGCGTGTGCTGGTCACCGGCGGTGGCGGCTCGATCGGTTCCGAACTCTGCCGGCAGGTAGCTCGTCTCGGCGCGCAATCGCTGACCGTGGTCGAGCAGAGCGAATACAGCCTTTATCGCATCACGCAGGAATTGCGCGCTGATTTTCCGGAACTGATTCTCGACGGCATCCTCGCTAATTGCGGCGACCTCGTTGCCATGCAGAGGGCATTTGCAAACGCCCAGCCGCAAGTGGTTTTCCACGCTGCTGCCTACAAGCATGTGCCGATGCTGCAAGGCCAGTTGCGGTCGGGTTTCCGCAATAACGTGATGGGTACCTGCACGGTGGCGGACGTGTCCCGCGAATACGGCGTCGAGTGCTTCGTGTTGATCTCCACCGACAAGGCAGTCAATCCGACCAGCGTCATGGGCGCGTGCAAGCGCGTGGCGGAAATCTACTGCCAGAATCTCGACGCGCACGCCAATACACGCTTCATGACGGTACGGTTCGGCAACGTACTCGATTCGGCCGGCTCGGTGGTGCCGTTGTTCCGTCGTCAGATTCGCGAGGGCGGTCCGGTCACGGTGACGCATCCGGAGATTTCCCGCTATTTCATGACGATTCCCGAAGCCTGCCAGTTGATCCTGCAGACCGCGAGCATTGGCAAGGGTGGCGAGATTTTCGCGCTGGACATGGGCGAGCCGGTAAAGATCCGCGACCTCGCCGAGCAGATGATCCGCCTCGCGGGCAAGAAGCCGGGCAGTGAAATCCCGATCGTCTACACCGGTCTGCGGTCCGGCGAAAAACTCTTCGAGGAATTGTTCCATCCACTGGAAAACTACAGCGCCACCACGCACGCAAAAATCTTCCTCGCGCAGCATCGCGAAGTCTCGTGGGAGTTGTTGCAGGCGCTGTTGCACAAGGCAGCCGATGCGGTGGAAATCTTCGACGAAGAAGAGCTGCGTCGCTGCGTCTCCAGCTTGCTGCCTTCCTTCCGCTGGAGTGAGGCAGCGCAACCCGATAACGTGGTTTCGATTCGTCGCATCAATCCGGAGAAAAGTGAGTGAGCAAACCTCTGCGCAAGGTGGTGTTTCCCGTAGCCGGCCTTGGTACGCGTTTTCTTCCGGCGACCAAGGTTGTCGCCAAGGAAATGCTGCCGGTGCTGGACAAGCCGCTGATCCAGTACGCGGTCGACGAAGCAGTCGACGCCGGCGCGGACACGCTCATCTTCGTGACCAATCGGTACAAGCATGCAATTGCCGATTACTTCGACAAGGCCTACGAGCTGGAAGCGAAACTTGAGGAAAAAGGCAAGGATGAATTGCTTGCTCTGGTGCAGGGCACTTTGCCCCGCCACGTGCGCGCCATCTTCGTCACCCAGCCCGAAGCACTCGGTCTGGGCCACGCTGTGCTCTGCGCCAAACCCGTAGTCGGAGACGAACCCTTCGGCGTCGTGCTGCCCGACGACCTCATTTGGAACGGCGCAATCGGAACCGGCAAAGGCGCCCTGCGGCAGATGGCCGAACTCGCTCAGGCGCAGAACGCCGGCGTCATCGCGGTGGAAGAAGTACCGCATGACGAAACCGACAAGTACGGCATCGTCGACGCCACGCCCATCGACGAGCGCAGCGCGCGCATCGGCTACATGGTCGAAAAACCCAAACCCGCCGATGCGCCATCCAATCTGGCAGTGGTCGGTCGGTACGTACTTCCGGGTCGCATCTTTCAGTTGCTTGAGCAGACCACGCCCGGCGCGGGTGGAGAAATCCAGCTCACCGACGCGATCGAAGCGTTGCTGAAGGAGCAGGGCAAGGTTCTGGCTTACCGGTTTGAAGGCATCCGCTTTGACTGCGGCAACAAGGCCGGGCTCGTGCGCGCCACGATGCACATGGCCATGCAGGATCCCAAGCTCGCCAGCGTGGTGCGAGAGTTTGCTGGCAAGCTCTGACACCGCCGCCTGACGGTTGCATCGGGTAAGGAAAAGCCGGCACGCGTGCCGGCTTTTTTGTGGTCGCTGCCACCGCGATATCTGACCGGGACATGCCAGAATCAGCGCCTCGTTCTGCCACGATCCAGGTGCAGGATGACATGGGGAAAAACGGGACCGCCGCCGAGCCTGCACAGGTTCGTGTTGCGGTGGTCTGCATCCGGAACGACGCTGTCGTTTCCGTCTATGGATATCTCGGGGAGCATCATGGATCTGCTGCGGTTTCTGCTTGTGTTGCCGGTGCGCCTGGTACGCGGGCTCTTGCGATCGATCGGACTGGTACTGCGTCCGCTGGTCGGCAATGTTTCGTGGTCCGCACCCGCGTGGGCCCGCGCGACCGGAGCAGCGGTGCGACGTCGCCCGCGCCGATTTGCCGTCGGCTTTCTTGCTGCGCTGGTTGTGCTGACTGCCGGATGGTTTGGCTGGCAGTGGTACGTGCATCGCCCGAAACCGATCGAGCCCGAACGCATCACGTTCGAAGCGAAGGTGCCCGCACTGACCGAGTACGTCGCACAGCCGGGCGGCAATCCGAAGATCACCATCCATCCGCTTCAAGTGGATTTCTCGCGTTCCGCGGCGCCGATCGAGTTGGTTGGCAAACCCGTCAGCAAGGGCATTACGGTGCAGCCCGCGCTGAAAGGCCAGTGGAGCTGGCTTGATGATCACACCCTGCGTTTCGTGCCGGCGGAGGACTGGCCCGTCGGTGCGCATGTCAACGTGAAATTCGACGTCTCGCAGGCGTTCGCGCCGCACGTACTGATGGCGGACGATCAGTTGTCGTTCGACATGCCGAAGTTTGCGGCCATCTTCGGCAAAGGCGAGTTCTATCAGGACCCGCAGGACGCGACGGCCAAGAAAACCATCGTCCCGGTCAACTTCAACTATCCGGTCGATGCAGCGCAGTTCGAAAAACGTGTCGAACTCGCACTGGCCGACAAGGACGGAAAATTCGGCGCACCTCTGAAATTCACCGTCACATACGACGCTTTCAAGCTCAACGCCTGGATCCATTCGCAGCCGCTGGCCTTGCCACGCGACAGCGGTGCCGTGTTGCTCAAGCTCGAAGACGGTGTGCGCAGCTCTCGCGGCGGCGACGGAACGCGCGACGACATGAAAACCACCGTCGGCGTGCCGGGCCTCTACAGTCTGGCGATCCAGGACATCAGCCCGACCCTTGTCGACAACGACAAGTACGAACCCGAACAGGTGCTGGTCACGAACGTGAGCGGCACCGTGCGCGGCAGCGAGCTGGCGACGTTGACCAAGGCGTGGATTCTGCCCACGCGCAAAGTGGATGCAGAGCAGTCCGACAGCAACACGCCATACGACTGGGATGTATCCGAAGTCAGCGAGGCCGTGCTTCGGCAATCGCAGGCGCTGCCGCTGGAACTGGTGCCCACCGAGAACGACTTCGCGGAGCTGCAGAGCTTCAAGTATCACGCCACGCCGGGCCAGCGTATCTACGTGCGCGTCGGCGCCGGGCTGAAATCGTTTGGCGGTTATGTGCTGGGCAAGCCAACGGCGCAAACCTTCACCGTGCCGGACTATCCGAAGCTGCTGCGCTTCATGGCCGACGGTTCGCTGCTGTCGCTCAGCGGCAGCAAACGCATTTCGGTTGTCTCGCGCAACATGCCGGGCATGCAGCTGGAAATCGGTCGCGTGCTCCCCGATCAGCTGCAGCACCTGGTCAGCCTCAACCAGGGCACGTACACGCATCCGGAGCTGAGCTACGGCTTCAGCGAGGATCACATCGTCGAGCGCTTCCAGCAGAAGCAGGCGTTTCCCAAAGGCGAACCTGGCAAGGCGCACTACGAAGGTGTCGACCTCGGCCAGTATCTGAAGGAAGGTAAGCGAGGCGTTTTCCTGCTGCATCTTTCCGGTTATGACCCTGCCGCCGAAGCGAAGAAAAAAGCCGCTGCCGCCAAGGCGAAAGCAAAGGAACTGGAAGGCACCGCGCCTGCTGCCGCGGGCGAGCCCGCCAGTGCGGACAGCAGCGTCGACAACATGGCAACCGCTGACGATTCGTCCGATGCAGAAAGCAGCAATGCTTCGAGCGATGGTGAAGGCGAAGGCAGCGAGGGTGATTCGTCGTCCACGCCGATGCCGACCGATACGCGGCTGATCGTCGTCACCGATCTGGGCATGCTGGTCAAGCGTTCGCTCGATGGCAGCCAGGACGTGTTCGTGCAGTCGATCCATACCGGACAACCGGTGGACGGCGCGAGCGTGTCCGTGCTGGCGGTCAATGGCCAGACGCTGTACACGCAATCCAGCACCTCCGATGGCGTCGTGCACTTCCCGACGTTCAAGGGACTGGAGCGCGAAAAGAAACCGGTGATGTACGTGGTGAAGAAGGGCGACGATCTTTCATTCCTGCCGATCGCAGGCACGGATCGCCAGCTCGACTATTCGCGTTTCGATATCGGTGGCGAACCCAACGCAGTGAACCAGGGGCAGCTCTCGGGTTACCTGTTTTCCGATCGCGGCATCTATCGGCCAGGCGATCTGTTTCACATCGGCCTGATCGTGCGCGCGGCCAGTTGGTCGCGCAGCGTAGCTGGCATTCCGTTGCAGGCGGAAATTGTCGACCCGCGCGGCGTCACGGTGAAACAGCAGGCGTTGACGATGGATGCGTCCGGCTTCGGCGAACTCGATTACACGCCAGCTGAAACGGCGCCCACCGGTACGTGGACGGTGAACCTCTACATCGTCAAGGACGGCAAGGCTGACGCGCAGATCGGTAGCACCAGCGTGCAGGTGAAGGAATTCCTGCCCGACCGCATGAAGGTTGAAGCCAAGCTTTCGCAACAGGCGCCCGAAGGTTGGGTGAAGCCCGATCAGCTCAAGGGCCTCGTCGATGTGATGAACCTGTTTGGCACGCCGGCGGCAGCCCGCCGCGTGGAAGCGTCGCTGACCTTGCGCCCCGCGTGGCCGGCATTCCACAGCTGGCCGGACTATCACTTCTACGACGTGCGCCGCGCCAAGGATGGTTACGAAGAATCTTTGCAGGACGGCCAGACCGACGAGAAAGGCCACGCCGAATTCGACTTCGACCTGAAGAAGTACGCCGACGCCACGTACCAGCTTTATTTCCTCAGCAAGGCGTACGAGGCCGAGGGCGGTCGCAGTGTGGCCGCGGCCGCGCAGACAATGGTTTCCAGCAATGACTGGCTAGTCGGCTACAAGGCCGTCGACAGCCTCGACTACATCACGCGCAGCAGTCCGCGCACCGTGCATCTGGTCGCGATCAATCCGCTGGCCAAGGCCTTTGCACTCGGCGGGCTGAAGTCACAATTGATCGAGCGTCGCTTTGTATCGGTGCTGACCAAGCAGGATTCGGGCATCTACAAATACGAATCCAAGCTCAAGGAAATTCCGATCAGCGAGCAGCCGCTGGCGATTCCCGCAGCCGGCATGGATTACCCGTTGCCGACCGACAAACCCGGCAATTACGCGTTGGTGATCCGACGCGCGACCGACCACATCGAAGTGAATCGCGTCGAGTACGCAGTAGCCGGCGATGCCAACGTCTCGCGCTCGCTGGATCGCAACGCCGAGCTGCAGCTCAACCTGAGCAAGCAGGATTACGCGCAGGGCGAGCCGGTCGAAATCGCCATTCGTGCGCCATACGCGGGCAGTGGTTTGATCACCATCGAGCGCGACAAGGTCTATGCGCACGCGTGGTTTCATGCCGATACCACCAGTTCGGTGCAGCACATCACCGTGCCTGCGGATTTCGAGGGCAACGGCTACATCAATGTGCAGTACATCCGCGACCCATCGTCCGACGAAGTGTTCATGAGTCCGCTGAGCTATGGCGTGGTGCCGTTCTCGGTGAACCTCGATGCTCGGCGCAACGCAATCACGGTCGATGCGCCCGCGCTAGCGAAGCCTGGCGAAACCGTCACCTTCAGGCTGCATTCGACGCAGCCGACCAAGGCGGTGGTGTTCGCGGTGGACGAAGGCATCCTGCAGGTTGCGCGCTACAAGCTGGGCGATCCGCTGAAGTTCTTTTTCCGCAAGCGCATGCTGGAAGTCGGCACCTCGCAGATCCTCGATTTGATCCTGCCGGACTTCGAAAAGCTGATGGCGATGGCCGCCCCCGGTGGCGATGCCGACGGTGCCATCGGACGCCAGCTGAATCCGTTCAAGCGCAAGCGCGACAAGCCGGTGGTGTACTGGTCCGGCATCGTCGACGTGGATGGCGAGAAAGATTTCAGCTACAGCGTGCCGGATTATTTCAACGGCAAGCTGCGCGTAATGGCGGTGTCCGTGTCGCCGGAGCGCATCGGCACGTTCGAAGGCTCGACCACCGTGCGCGGCGATTTCGTGCTGTCGCCGAACGTGCCGACCACGCTGGCACCCGGTGACGAAGCGGAAGTCAGCACCGGCGTTGCCAACAACCTGACAGGACTCAATGGCAAGCAGGTGCCTGTCGTCGTCACGCTCAAGACAGGGCCGCAACTGCAGGTTGTCGGACCGGCGACGCAAAGCATCTCGCTCGGCGAAATGCGCGAAGGCGTGGCCACGTTCCACGTCAAGGCGACCGACGTGCTTGGCTCGGGCAACCTCGCTTTCAGCGCGGGCTACGCGGGCAAATCGGCAAAGCAGGGCGTGGATGTTTCGGTGCGCCCGGCGTCGGCGTATCGCACGCAGGTCGACATCGGCCGCATCGACGCAGGCGACAAGCTCGATCTGAAAGATTTGCGCAAACTCTACGATGCGTATGCATCGCGCGACGCGGCCATCTCGACCGTGCCGGTGGTGCTGGCGCAAGGGCTCACCGCGTATCTGGTGAACTATCAGAACTACTGCAGCGAGCAGCTGATCAGCCAGGCGATGCCGCGGCTGGTGGTCGGCAAGTGGCCGGTGGTCCCTGTATTCGCGCATGCATTGCAACCGGCCTTCAGCGAAAAGAAGATCACCAACGATCAGGCGCTGTCGAACTTCCTCGACGTGCTTCATTCGCGCCAGAACGGGCAGGGTGGTTTTGGCGTGTGGTCGGCGACACCCGATTCCGAACCGTTCGTTTCCGCCTATGCGATGCATTTCCTGCTGGAGGCGCGCGATCGCGGCGTCGCCGTGCCGAAGGACATGCTCGATGCAGGCAACAAATACCTGCATCAGCTGGCCAGCGACGAGAGCCTCGATTCGCTGAAGGATCTGCGTCAGCGCGCGTATGCCGTTTACCTGCTGACACGCCAGGGCAATGTCACCACCAACGATCTGGCGGCGGTGCAGAAGCGCCTGCAGGATGCGTTCCCCAACGACTGGAAAAACGATCTGGCCGCTGCGTGGCTGGCGGCGTCGTATGAGTTGCTCAAGCAGGACAAGGAAGCCAACCAGCTCATCGCCGGTCCGCAGAAAGCGCTCGAACGAAAGCTGTCCAGGGAGACCTATGTCTACAGCTATTACTACGATCCGCTGACGCGCGATGCCAGCGTTCTGTATCTGCTGTCGAAGTATTTCCCGGAGCGCGCCAAGGCCTTGTCACCACATGTGATGGAAAACATCGCCTGGCCGCTGGCGAACAACGAGTTCAACACGCTGTCATCGTCGATGACCGTTCTGGCGCTCGACGCCTATGCGGCGCAGAACGCCCACGACCTCGACAAGCTCGGCATCGTCGAACTGCATGCGGATGGCAGCGCCAAATCCATCGCCGCGATCCAGGGCAACCTGGTGCAGGCCGGAACGTGGGGCGGCCCAGCCACCGGTCTGCGCTTCACCAACGGCAGTTCGGTGGCGGCTTGGCATGTGGCGAGCCAGGGCGGTTACGACCGCAACGCTCCGGACAAGGCGATCAAGGACGGCATCGAGATCGTGCGCGAATACACCGACAGCAAGGGCAAGACGCTCGACACGATCAACGTCGGCGAGGAAATAGACGTCCATGTGAAAATCCGCGCCACCGGTGATCAGGGCGTGGGCAACGTGGCCATCGTCGATCTCCTGCCGGGCGGATTCGAGCCGGTGATCGAGCCGCCGCCGGTGGTGACCGACCAGCAATCGACAGATGCGCAGACCGACGACGGCGGCGACAGCACGGTGAAGCCGACGGCATGGCGTTCGCCGATCGGCCTGTCCACGTCCACATGGCAGCCGGATTATGCCGACATCCGCGAAGATCGCGTCGTGATCTACGGCACTGCCACGCCGGACGTGCGCGAGTTCGTCTATCGCATCAAGGCGGACAGCGTCGGCAAGTTCATCGTGCCGCCGGCGTACGGCGAATCGATGTACGACCGGGCGATCCAGGCGCGCTCGCCGGGTGGCAGCACCTTGATGGTGGTGAACAAGCCTTGATGGAAAGGTCGCCCTCTTTCTTCGGGAAGAGGGCGATGCGGCAGCATCACTGAAAGCGCGCAGCGATGTGAAATTTCATCTGGCCGAACCAAGCAATTGCACGAAACGCGCGAGTTCCACATCGCCCATGTCGGAGACGATCGCCGCCGGCTGGCTTCCGAGCATCACGGTTTCCATCACGTAACCCTGCGACTCGATCCGTTTTCCCTGCGGCGGAGCATCGTTTTGCGAAAGCACGAACACGTCGATCACGTGGTGTCCATGCCGATAGACCAGTACAGGCACACGCGCGCTGCCGACGTAATCGATGCGTCCACCCGCGAGCGCGAATCCCTGTGCTGCAAAATCCTGCACCGCGGGCGCGACGGCGATCTTCCCTTCGAACCACGGCTTCACCGTGTGCTGATCGGTCGATACAACATCGTAGGGCGAGTTCGCGGCAAGCGCTCGCCAGTGGCCGGCGAATACGTCGCGCGCGACTTGATCACGGGCATCGCCAGCGGCGCCTGCTTGATTCCACGCGGGGACGAACACGCTGCCCGCCGCGAACATGATGACCCACGATGCCGCCAACGCAAGCCAGCGTGCACGGGGCATGCGGAAGGTTGCTGTCGGAGTCGCTGCTGTCGCGGCACGGGCGGCAAGATCCTTGCGAATGCGTGCGCGCAGCAACTCCGGTGCCGCATGACGCGAGGCTTCATCGCGCAAACGGGTGCGCAAGGTATCGAGTCCGACCAGTACATCGCGACAATCCGCACAGCCATCGAGATGTGCTTCCAGTTCGCGGCTGCTCACGCGATCGAGCTCGCCGTCGAAGTACAAGGGCAGCAGTTCACTGGCGGTTTTACAGTCCATGGGGAACCTGACTCGTGGCGTGTTCGGCAAGGGCTTTTTGCAACAGCGCGCGACCGCGGGCGAGACGCGACATCACGGTGCCGATCGGCATCTCCAGCACGTCGGCGATTTCCCGATACGACAATTCCTCGATCTCGCGCAGGATCAACACCTCGCGGAAATTCAACGGAAGCTCCTGCAAATGGCGGTTGACCAGGCTCTGTCGCTGCGCGCTATCGATGCGATTTTCGACATCGTCCGCTTCGCTGCGCGGCAACCAACGTTCGGCCGTTGCCGGCGCATCGTCGATCGCAATGTCCCGCTTGGTCTTGTTGCGCGTCGCCAGCCGCGCCAGGCAGCAGTTGCGCACGATGGCAAGCCACCACGCGCGTTCATTGCCGCCGGCGTACGTCGTCGCGGCACGCACCGCGCGCAGGTAGGCGTCATGCACGGCATCGGTCGCCTCGTGTTCGTTGCCGAGCAACCAGCGACCGAGATTGTAGGCAGCATCGAGATGGCGCAACGCCATATCGTCGATGAAGCCTTGATCGATGATCGAACTCATGCGCGCCGCATCGTGTGCTGGTTATCGGCGCAGCATACGCTGCAGCACGCCATCACGGTCGATGAGCCGATGCTTCAACGCCGCGCCGATATGGCCGACCACGAGCACGCACAGTACCCAGACCAACGTCTCGTGCAGCGCATGGGTGAACAGCCGCAGCGGTTCATCCTTGCCGATGAAAACGGGCAGGTTTCCGAGCCCGAAGAAATTCACCGCATGTGCGCCGGCGAGCCGGTGCACATAGCCCGAAAGTGGCACGATCAGCATCAGCACGTACAACGTCCAGTGAAGGATGTGAGCGATGCTCCGCTGCCATGTCGCGATGGTTGCGGGCAGGGCAGGTGGGCGATGTGTGAGGCGCCAGCCGAGCCGCGCAATCGCCAGCATGAAGATCAAGCTGCCGATGGAAGCGTGATAGAACAGCGCCTGGTCGTGTGTCGGCGCTGTTTTCGGAAAGCTCGCCATGTAGAAGCCCAGCGCCACGTTGAGAAGGATGAGCAGGGCGATCAGCCAGTGCATGGTGATCGCGACTCGGGTGTAGGAAGAAGGAACCGGAACGGACATGAAAACCTCGCAGGTGCGGCAACGGAAATGATGCGGCCGAACTACAAGATCAATCAGGCCGCGGTTTTATTCCCGACGTGTTTTTCTGCGAGGCGAGCGGTCGCCGAATGAGCCTGTTCTCGTCACTGCAACGCGTCGCGCAGCCTGCATCGTCGTGGGTGCGTCGCTGGCAGAACTGGTTGGTGGGTTTCGCGTTGCTGGCGCTGGCGGTGCTTGCCTGTCGGCTGTGGCCGCACTCGCCTCTGCGCGACTGGCAGTCATCGTCCACCGCGGTTTACGACGACCACGGACGGCTGATGCGGTTGACGCTGGCCAGTGACGATCGCTATCGCCTGTGGGTTCCAATGCAGGATGTTTCCCCGCAACTGGTTGATGGCGTGTTGCTGCACGAGGACCGCTGGTTTCGCTGGCATCCGGGGTTCAACGTCTATGGTTTGGCGCGCGGCGCGTGGATCACTTACGTGCGTCACGGCAATCCGCAGGGTGGTTCGACCATCACCATGCAGCTCGCGCGGCTGATGTGGAAACTCAACACGCGTTCGCCGTTGGGCAAGCTGCAACAGATCGCGCGCGCGGTGCAGCTGGAACTGTTTTACTCCAAACGCGACATTCTCGAGGCGTATCTCAATGATGCGCCGTACGGTCGCAATGTCGAAGGCGTCGGCGCGGCGAGCCTCGCCTACTTCAACAAGTCGGCGACCAACCTGAGTTTGCCCGAGGCGCTTACGCTCGCGGTGATTCCGCAGGACCCGACGCGACATCTGCAAGGATCGAGCACCGATGCGCCGAACCTGATCAGCCCGCGACTGGCAGCTTCGCGAAATCGTCTCTACGCGCACTGGTTGCAAGGTCATCCGCGCGATGCGTCGATGAAACCGCTGTTCGCGTTGCCTTTGAATCTTCGACCTCTGTCGCAATTGCCGTTCGAAGCACCGCACGCCGTCGAGCAGGTGCTGATGACGCGACAGATCGAAGGCGGCGGTGAGGATTCGCGCGTGACCACCACGATCGATCTCGATCTGCAGCACACGGTGGAGCGACAGCTGACGCACTACATCGCCGGCAATCAGTCGCGTGGTTTCCACAACGCCGCGGCAATCCTCATCGACACGCGCGACATGGGCGTCAAGGCGATGGTCGGCTCGGCGAATTATTTCGACCGTTCGATCCAGGGCCAGGTCAACGGCACGCTGGCGAAACGCTCGCCGGGTTCGACGCTCAAGCCTTTCATCTACGCGCTCGGTTTCGATCAGGGCGTGCTGCATCCGCAGACGGTGCTGCGCGATGTGCCGACGTCGTTCGGTCCCTACACGCCGGAAAATTTCGACGGCCATTTCCTCGGTCCGATCACCGCGACGGATGCGTTGATCCGCAGTCGAAATATTCCCGCCGTCTGGGTGGCGTCGCAGCTGAAGCAGCCGAGCCTTTACCAGTTCCTGCACGACGCTGGCATCAGCCGCATGGCGAGCGAAAAACATTACGGCCTGGCGCTCGTGCTCGGCGGCGGCGAAGTCACCATGCAGGAACTTGGCGGGCTCTACGCGATGCTGGCCAATCGTGGTGAATTGAAACCGCTGCGTCTGCTCGCCAGCGATCCGCCGTCCGACGGCACGCGCATGCTCAGCGACGAAGCGAGCTTCATGGTGATGGACATGCTTCGGCAGAATCCGCGCCCGGACGAAACCACCGGCGCACAACCTTCGCATCTGCCGGTGTACTGGAAAACCGGCACGTCATGGGCGTTCCGCGATGCGTGGACCGCAGGCAGTTTCGGGCCTTACGTGCTGGTCGTCTGGATCGGCAATTTCGACAGCACCGGCAACCCGGCGTTCGTCGGCGTGGATGCCGCCGCGCCATTGTTTTTCCAGATCATCGACGCGTTGCACGCCGAACGTCCGCAGCTTGCCGAACCGATTCGGCACATGCCGGCCAATCTCAAGCGCGTGTCAATCTGCCTCGCCAGCGGCGACCTTCCGAATCAGTGGTGTCCGCAGAAAGGCATGACCTGGTTCATTCCCGGCAAGTCGCCGATACGCGTCAGCAACGTGCATCGGCCGGTGGTCATCGACGACAGCACCGGCCAGCCGGCGTGCCCGCCGTATGCGAACAAGCGAACGCATGTGGAGGTCTACGAATTCTGGCCGTCCGATTTGCAACACGTGTTTGCGCAAGCCGGCATTCCGCGCCGCAAGCCACCGCAGAATCCGGATTGCAGCAACGCCGGCGCACCCGATGGCGATGCGCCGCAGATCACCTCGCCACTGCGCGGAACGACTTACGCGATACGGCTGACTCGACTCGGACAGGAACGCATCGCCTTCACCGCAACCACCGACGCCGACGCACACACGCTGTACTGGTTCGTCAACGACGCGTACGTCGGGCGAAGTGCGCCGGGTGACTCGCTGTTTTGGCAACCGCAAACCGCCGGCAGTTACAACGTGCGCGTCGTCGACGATCACGGCCGCAACGATCAACGGCCGCTCGGCGTGAGCCTGGTCGAGTAGAGGTGACAGGCAGCGTGCGCATCGAGCCGGGAACGCTGCGCTATGCTCGCGGTCTCGACACCATCCACCAAGGTGTTTGATCCCATGCCAGCCTCCAGGCACCTGTCCTACTACCGGGCGACGGCAACGCCTTACGCTGCGTATGCGCCGTTGCAAGGCAGCAGCCATGCGCGCGTGGCCATCGTGGGCGGTGGCTTTGCAGGCTTGAACACGGCAATGGGTCTTGCCGAACGTGGCGTGCGCGACGTGGTGTTGCTGGAGCGAGAAGAAATCGGCTTCGGCGCTTCCGGTCGCAACGGTGGCTTTGTGTTCGCCGGTTATTCGCTCGGCGAACAATCGATGCTGCGGCAACTCGGCGAGCCGCGCGCGCGCGCCTTGTTCGACCTGACCACGGCCGCCGTGCAACGCATTCGCCAGCGCGTCGTCGATCACGCAATACCGTGCGACATGGCCGACAAGGGTGTGATCTGGGCGAACTGGTTTCGAGACCCGGCGGTGTTGCGCCAACGCCAACAATTGTTGGCTGAACATTACGGCGTCGAATGGCAATGGTTGCCGCAGGCCGAGTTACGCCAACGCATCCGCAGCGAGCGCTATCACGATGGACTTTACGAACCCGACGCGCTGCATCTGCATCCATTGAATTACGCGATCGGTTTGGCGGACGCAGCAAGTCATCAGGGCGTGCGCATCCACGAAAACAGCGGCGTGCAAAGCATGTCGCGCGAAGGTCTGCAATGGCGATTGCGTACTGCACAAGGCGACGTGCTTGCCGATCAGGTCGTGCTCGCCTGTGGCGGTTATCTCGCCGGCCTGCAGAAACCGATCGATCGCGCGATCCTGCCGATCGCGACTTACGTGATGGTCACCGAGCCGTTGTACGAGCGCATGGACGAATGCCTGCACACGCGCGCCGCCGTCTACGACAGCCGCTTCGCTTTCGACTATTACCGACCCTTGCCGGATACGCGGCTGCTGTGGGGCGGTCGCATCTCCGTGCTGAATCGCTCGGCGAGTGCGGTGCAGCGATTGCTCACCAGGGATTTGTTGCGGGTGTTTCCGCAGTTGAAAGGCATCAAGGTCGATTACGCATGGTCGGGGCTGATGAGTTACGCGCGTCATCAGATGCCGCAGATCGGCAGCGATGGCAATGGACTCTGGTGGGCGCAGGCGTTCGGTGGTCACGGCCTTGCGCCAACTTGCGCCGCGGGTGAACTGGTGGCGGCGGCGATTGCCGAAGGCGATGACCGCTGGAAGCAATTCGCCGACTACGGTTTGGACAATGCATTCCGGCCATTCGGTTATGCAGGCGCGCAGGCGCATTACTGGTGGCAGCAAGGCAACGACTGGTTGAAGACGAGGCTGGAAGGATGAGCGAGATATCGAACGAGATCAGCTGGGCCGATTTCGAAAAAGTATTGATCGTCGCCGGCACGGTGACGCGCGTGGAAGCGTTTCCCGAAGCGCGCAAGCCGGCATGGAAAGTGTGGGCGGATTTCGGCCCGTACGGCGAAAGGAAAACCAGCGCGCAGATCGCCGCTTTGTACGACGCCGGTGCGCTGGTCGGCCGGCAGATCGTCGGCGTGATCAATTTTCCGGAAAAGCAGATCGGTCCGTTTCGTTCGCAATTCCTGCTGACCGGATTTCACACCGATGAAGGCGTGGTGATTACCGCGATCGAACGACCCGTACCCAATGGCGCGAGGCTCGCGTGATGGACGGCCATTTGCGACCGGCGCGCATCGACGATGCCGCGGAAATCGCACGTCTCGCCAGCGAGCTGTGCTATCCCGCGGTCGCCTCGGATATGGCGTCGCGGCTTTCATGCATCCTGACGATGCCCGCGCATCGCGTCGTCGTGTTCGATGGCGGTGATGCATTGTTCGGCTGGATAGCCATCGAGCATCGGCTGACGCTGGAGTCCGGCGAACGCGTGGAAATCGTTGGCCTCGTGGTGAGTGCTTCAGCACGTCAGGGTGGCGTCGGTCGCCTGCTTGTGGGAGAAGCCGAACGATGGGCGCGATCTCTCGGCTTGGACACGATCACGGTGCGTTCCAACATCGCACGCGACGCTTCGCATCCGTTCTACGAACGCCTTGGCTATGTGCGGCGCAAGACGCAGCACGTCTATCACAAGGCGCTCGACACGACCGCATGATTTCGCGCGTGGCCTTGCCCTGAAATCGCCATGTCCGAGCCACGCGCGCGTCGGCGTCTCTTCGCATCATGGCGTCCCCCATCAGGAGCCGCCATGAAACCATCCATCAGAACCACGCTCGGCGCTTTATTTATCGTCGCAGTCTTCAGTGCCATTGCAGCGGATCAACCTTCCGACTGGAGCAAACCGCGGCAACCGTTTCGCATCGATGCGAACACCTGGTACGTCGGTACGCAGGGTTTGTCCGCGGTGCTGATCACTTCGCCGCACGGCCACGTGCTGATCGACGGCACGCTGGAAAAAAATGCGGCGCAGATCGAGGCGAACATTCGCGCGCTGGGTTTTCGCGTGCAGGACATCCGCGCGATTCTCAACTCGCACGCGCATTCCGATCACGCCGGCGCCATCGCGGCCCTGGCGAAAGACAGCGGCGCCACGGTCTACGCCAGCGCTGCAGGCGCGAAGGCATTGGAGCTCGGCGGCGCCGATCCCGAAGATCCACAGTTCGGACTGGCGCCGACTTATCCGCCGCTTTCCCATGTTCATGTGGTCGCAGACGGCGAGACCTTGCACGTCGCGGACCTGACCATCGTGGCCCACTACACGCCAGGCCACACACCGGGAAGCACATCATGGACATGGAATGCGTGTGAAGGAAATCGCTGCCACGCGATCGCCTATGTCGATAGCGTCAGCGCGATCAGTCGCGATGGTTTTCGCTATACCTACGACGCGACGCATCCGCATCGCGTCGAGGATTTCCGCCGTTCGCTTGCCACCATTGCCGCGTTGCCATGCGACGTGCTTATTACACCGCATCCCGACGCCAGCGATTTCATGGACAAGGTTGCGCTGCGTGACAAGGGCACGCGACCTGATCCACTGATCGACAGGCATGCATGCGCGGCGTATGCAGCGAATGGCTTGGTGCGGCTGAATGCACGGCTCGCGCAGGAGAACAAAACCAAGCCGTGGCGACGAACGTTGTTCAGCGCCCCAGCCACACCTCGAGGCCTTGCGCGTTGAGTTCGATGTCCATGCCGAGCAGCTCGATCAACTCATCGCGGCTATGCCGGCATCCGTGCGCAGCGGCGCGCCGGGCGTACAGGTCGGTCAACGCCTCGACGAGCGCCTCGTGACGATGGGCGTCATGTTTCGCGGCGAGCGCCAGCGTCGTCATCGCGTCGATCTGATCATGCAGATCTACGGCCAGCTTTTCCGCGTTGCCGACGCGGTCGTAGTGAGTGAGATACATCCACTCAGGCTTCAATGCGACCAGGCGCTCGATCGACGCATGCAACGCATCGGGATCGAACTGCACCGGTGATGTCGTGGGCAAAATGAAAGGCCCGTTGGCCGTATCGAGTTCGCGGTAAGAAAGGCCGAACACGTCGCCGGTGAAACACGCGCTCGCGCGTTCGTCGTATACCGTGAGGTGATGTTTCGCGTGGCCGGGCGTGTCGATGCAAAGCAATGACCGGTCGCCCAGATTCACGATGTGACCATCGGCGGCCTCGACCACGCGGGCGGCATCCACCGGCCTCAGTTCGCCGTAAGTTTCGCGCATGATCTTCTCGCCGTAGACGGCGCTCGCGCCGGCCCAAAGCACCGATGGATTGATCATGTGGCGCGCGCCGCGCGGATGCACCAGCAGGCGCGCGTTCGGCAGGTGAGCGATCAACTCGCCCGCGCCGCCGGCGTGGTCCAGATGCACATGCGTGAGGATCAGCCAGTCCACATCGTTGATCGAAAGACCGGTCGTACGCAGCGCCTCCAGCATGCGCGGAATCGAGAAACGCGTGCCGCAATCGACGAACGCGCCGCGACCGTTCTCGACGATCAGATAAGCCGCATCGAAACCCGGCCGCACGAACCCGGTGTCGATGGTGTGGATGCCATGTTCGTGTTCCATGCCGCTCTCGTCTGCGTCGATCCGGCGAGGGTAGCAAACCGCCTTTGCCTGGACTTTCACAGCATGTGAAGACGGCCATGCGCCTTCTTCGATGACCAGCGAATCTGAGGTAGGCTAGCCACGGGGTTGGGGAAACAGGGGAACAACGAATGCAACGGCTAGCCGTGATGGCGTGCGTCCTGTTCGGCTGCGCATCGCCTGCGTGGGCCGCGAAAGTCGATGTTCATCTCACCGATGGCCATGGCCACGGTGTCGATGATGCAGTGATCACGCTGACGCCCGATGGCACCGTCGACCGTGCGGCAAACGCGCCGCCACCGGCTACCCATGTCGTGGACCAGAAAGACGAGGTGTTCATTCCCTACGTGCAGGTGATGCGTCCGGGCGACAAGGTGGTTTTCCGCAACAGCGACAGCACGCGTCACCACGTTTATTCGTTCTCGAAAGTGAAAGCATTCGAGTTTGTGCTCAGCCCTGGCGAAAGTTCACCCGCCATGACCGTGGTCAACACGGGCATCGCCGCAGTCGGCTGCAACATTCACGACCACATGATCACCTACCTGTTCGTGTCGGATGCGCCGGCCATCGCGATGTCGACGCACGGTGGCATGGCAACGCTTGATCATCTGGCCGCAGGCCGTTACACGATGCACATCTGGCACCCGCAACTTCATCCGGGGAAATCCGAGACGACACGCGCGGTGATCATCGCCAGCGATGTGGACGTCCAGCACGTGGCCATCGACCTTTCGCTGATTCCCGATCCGCGGATGTTCATGGATCGCGAGCATCTGGACTACTGAGGGCGCATGCGATTCATGGGCTTCCGTCTTCGTCTTGCACTGTTTTTCGTGGCCACGCTGGTCGCGGTGCAATTGCTGACTGCGGGTCTGGTGTACGAGGTGACGCGGCGCGCGCTGGTCGCCGAAGGCGAACGGCAACTGGTGACGAATGCCCAGGCGTTCACGACCCAGATGGACGATATTTCCGCGCGTATCGCCGGCAACGTCGAAGTGCTTTCGCTGGATTACGCATTGCGCTCCGCCATCGCCGGGCATGATCGCGGCACGGTATTTTCGGTGCTGCGCAATGGCGGTCGACGCGTCGGCGCATCGCGTATGCGGCTGGTGGATCTGGATGGCAAAGTCGCGGTCGATACCGGCAATGCGAAAGCGACGGCGATACCGTTTCCGTTTACCGACCTCGTCGCCAGTGCGTTCGACCATCGCACGGCTGCGGTGGTCGCGCAGGATGGAAGGGCGTCGTGGATGGTGGTGGTGCCGATCTACGCACCGCAGCCAGTCGGCCTGGTGGTGGTCAACGTGCCGCTCGACAACGCGCGGCTGGCGCACATGCAGCGGCTTTCCACGTTGCCGCGCGATATCGAACTGGCCGCCCAATGGACGCCTGGAACATGGTCGGTGGTCGCGCGCGGCGATGGGCAATCCGCGCTGGTGAACGGGCTGAACAAATCGCATCGGGCGTTGCCATGGACGCCGTTGCTGACCAGCGTGGACAGCAAGGAATACATGGTGCTCGCCCAGCAGTTGAAGCAACCCGAGCGCGGCACGCCCGTGGTGGCGGTGCTGGGCTATTCGCTGGACGCGGCGCTGCGCCCCTACCGCTCCGTCGCCATCGCGTGGGCCACGCTACTCGGGCTCGGATTGATCGTTGGTCTGCTCGGCGCGTGGCTCACGGCGCGCAGCGTGTCGCGACCGATCGAAACATTGGCCGCCGCGGTGCGACGCGTCGGCGCTGGTGATTACCGCGCGCCGCAGACCACGCAGCGCAACGACGAGATCGGCCAGCTCGCGAATGCGTTCGGCACCATGAGCGAAGCGGTGCACCAACGCGAACTGCGCATCCGCCATCAGGCTATGCACGATGCCATCACCGACCTGCCCAATCGCGTGGCTGCGGAAGCGGCCATCGACGAGATGCTGGGCAGGCAGGAGATCACGTCCGGCGCTTTGCTGGTGGTTGGGCTGACGCGCGTGCCGGACATCATCAAGACGATGGGGCACGCGCTGTGCGATCGCCTGATGCGCGACGCCAGCGAGCGCATTCGTCGCGTCGCCACCGATGCGTATCTCGCGCGGATCAGCGATTCGCAGTTTCTGCTGTGGTTGATGCATGCGCGCCAGCCGGAAGCCACGGCGGTCGCGTTGCGCGTGCTGGATGTGTTGAACGAGCCGTATCAGGAAACCGACCTGAGCATCGATCAGTTGCCATCGATCGGCGTGGCGACAGCGCCTGACGATGGCTCGCAGGCGGGCACATTGCTGCGTCATGCGGAAGTGGCGCAGTTCGCCGCCAGCGGCTCGGCCAGCGCGCTGAATTTCTACGACGTCTCGACCGATCCGCATCGACCGGAGCGACTGTCGCTGATGGGCGATTTGCGCGACGCACTCGATCGCGATGCGCTCGAACTGCATTACCAACCCAAACTCGACTTGGGCCATCGCCGCATCGATGGCGCTGAGGCGTTGCTGCGCTGGAACCATCCGCGCCGCGGCTGGGTGCCGCCGGACGAGTTCATCGGCATGGCCGAGGACACCGGCAACATCCATCGCGTCAGCCGCTGGGCGTTGTCCAGCGCGCTGGCGCAACTGCGTCGCTGGCGCGCGCTCGGTTTGCCGTTGAACATCGCGGTGAATCTGTCGACGCGCGATCTCGAAGACACGGAACTGCCATCAAGGATCACCGGCTTGCTCGCCGTGCATCACGTACCGGCCACGGCGTTGACGGTGGAAGTGACCGAGCGCGCGGTGATGGGTGAACCGGATGCGGCGATACGCATCCTGCGCCGGTTGGCGGAACAGGGCATCGGCATCGCCATTGACGATTTCGGGGTGGGCCAGTCCACATTCGCGTACCTGCGACACTTGCCGGTCAGCGAGCTGAAGATCGACCAGATGTTCATCAAGCATCTGGCCACCGACGCCAATGACCAGATCATCGTGCGCTCGATTGTCGACCTCGGCCATCGGCTCGGCTATCGCGTCACCGCCGAGGGCGTGGAGGACGAAGGCGCGCTGGATTACCTCGCGTCGATCGGTTGCGATCACGCGCAGGGCTATTTCATTTCGAGAGCCATCACGGCCGATGCGTTCACGGATTTCGTCACGACGCACGACAATGCCATCGTGGAAACGCCGCCGTGAAGCGTTGCGCATGCCTGGCCGGTTTGTTGATGGTCAACGCCGCATCGGCGCAGGATTTCTCGCTGCACGCGTATGCGGACGGTCGACTCGTTTCAGCACCCGACGAAACCAGCTGGACACAGGGTGGACTGGGCAAGACCCGCTACGGCGATGGCGGCGTGCAAACCAAATTCGGCGGAGCAGCCGTCGTCGGAACGGCGCAGATCACGCCCGCATTGCTGGCCTTCGGCGATGTGCAATTCCAGAACACCGATCGCGCTACCGTGGACGTGCTCGAAGCGTATCTGCGCTACCGTCCGGTATCGCTTTCGCGCTGGCGCTGGACGCTGCAGGCCGGCGAATTCTTTCCGCCTATTTCGCTGGAAAACAACGCCGTCGGCTGGACCAGTCCATGGACGCTGACGCCCTCGGCGATCAACAGCTGGGTCGGCGAAGAACTTCGAGTGTTCGGCGCGGAAGGGCGACTGGAGTGGCGTGGCGATATCCATACATTCGAATTGCGCACGGCGTTGTTCCAGCGCAACGATCCGGCCGGCAACATTCTTTCGGCACGCGGCTGGTCGCTGAGCGATCTCACCTACGGCCTGGGTAGCCGTTTGCGCGAACCCGATATCGAAAGCGAACCGACGGCACGCTACGACCCGTTCCAGAAAATCGGCGATCGCACGGGCTGGTACGGCGACTTGCGCTGGCATGCCACAGGCATCGGCAGCATCAACCTGATGCGTTACGACAACCGCGCGTATCCGGATGCGCACACGGCTAGCGGCGTCTTCGCCTGGCGCACGCATTTCTGGAGTCTGGGCGCCACCACGGATACGGGACCGATCACGTGGATTGCGCAGGCCATGCAGGGCAGCACGGCGGTCGAGCCGTTCGACGACACGCGCTTCACCACCGGCTTTCGCTCGGCATTCCTGCTGGCCGGATGGAACCTCGGCCAGTGGCGTCCCGCGTTGCGCGTCGAGCATTTCAGCACGCGCGACACGGGTTATGAGGCAGGTGTTGTTGAAGGGGAGCACGGCAACGCGATCACCGCTGCGCTCAACTGGCGACCACACGACTGGCTGCGATTCACCGCCGAGCTGCTGCGCATCGACAGCACCCGCACGCAGCGCGCAGATGCGGGGCTGTCGCCCAAGGCTGATTTCACGCAGATGCAGTTGAGCGTGCGACTGCTTTACTGATCGCCTGCGCGCTCACCACTGCAACATGATCTTGCCGATGTGTTCGCTGCTTTCCATCAACGCATGCGCCCTGGCCGCTTGTGCCGCCGGGAACACGTCGTGGATGACCGGTCTTACCTTGCCGGCCTCAAGCAATGGCCAGACTTTTTCGTGCAGCTGACGCGCGAGCGTGCCCTTGAAGGCAATGGATCGCGCACGCAGCGTCGAACCCGTGACCACGATGCGCCGCCGCATAAGCAGCGATGCATCGATGGTCGCCTTGCTGCCGCCCAGCGTGGCGATGATCACCAGCCGGCCGCCCTCGGCCAGCGTGTCGAGCTCGCGCGGAATGTAATCGCCCGCGACCATGTCGAGAATGACGTCGACGCCGCGACCACCGGTGTTCTGCTTCACCACGTCGACGAAATCCTGCTCGCGGTAGTTGATCGCGATGTCGGCGCCGAGTTTTTCACACGCGGTACATTTCTCCGCATTGCCGGCCGTGGCGAAAATGCGTTGACCGAATGCGTGCGCAAGCTGGATCGCGGTGACGCCAATACCGCTTGATCCGCCTTGAACCAACACGCTTTCGCACGGGCCGCCTTCGCCATGGCCGAGCTGGCCGCGCTCGAACAAATTGCTCCACACCGTGAAATAGTTTTCAGGCAGCGCTGCGGCCTCGATCATTGAAAAATTTTTCGGCGAAGGCAGACACTGCGACAATGGCGCGACCGCGTACTCCGCATAACCGCCGCCGGCCAGCAACGCGCAGACGCTGTCGCCACGTTTCAGGGCGAACGGGTTGTCGTGATCGACATCGCCTTCGACCAGCGTGCCGGAAACTTCCAGTCCCGGCAGATCCGACGCACCCGGTGGTGGCGGATAGTTTCCCTTGCGCTGGAAAACATCCGGCCGGTTGACGCCTGCCGCAGCAACCTTGATCAGCACTTCGCCCGGCCCCGGCGTTGGCATCGGGCGCTCGGCCAGCTGCAGCACGTCCGGTGCGCCGGGATGGCTGATTTCAATGACCTGCATCATGGGCATGGCGATGATCCGGTTTCGGTGGGAAACCCGAACCATGCCACGCCGGGCGTTTGCGCGCCGTATGAGATCGTCGAGCGACAGAGCGCCCAAATTGCTGCGCCGATGGTTTACCCGAAGCTCGAACGCGTATACCTTTGGATCGATCCAATTTCCTCCGGCGGGCGATTCATCTCTCCATGAAAGACGACGCAGGCACGATGAAGCAGCGGATGTGGAAGGTCGGCCGACGGTTGTCGGGCATCGGTGGCCCGACGATGCGCTGCATCGGTCTGTATCTGTGCCTTCTGCTCGTCGGAGTCACTGCAACGAACGCGATGGCCGCGACCACGATGCATCCGCTGACGGATGGCTGGCGTTTCCGGCTGCTGCCGGGTTCGTCGGCCACGAAGGCGCATCCTGCAGCGGCGGCCTGGCACGACGCACACATTCCGGGAAGTGCCCAAACGGATCTGCTGTCTGCCGGGCTGATCGCCGACCCGTTCTATCGCGACAACGAGGCCAGCCTGCAGTGGATCGGCTTGGCCGACTGGCAGTACGAGCTGGCATTCGACGTGGATGCGGCGACCTTGCGGCACGGCCATGTCGATCTGGTGCTCGACGGGCTGGATACCTTTGCCGACGTATCGCTCAACGATTATCCGCTGCTCGCCGCGGACAACATGTTCCGGCGCTGGCGCGTGCCGGTGCGCCAGGTACTTCATGCGGGAAGCAATACGCTGCAAGTCACCTTGCATTCGCCGATCGCGCGACTGCAACCGTGGCTGCTCAAGCAGCCGTACGCGTTGCCCGGCGAATTCGATTCGACATTCGGCGATGAGCCGAAAGGCAAACAGACGTCCAATTACGTGCGCAAGGCCAACTATCAATATGGCTGGGACTGGGGTCCGCGCTACCTCACCGAAGGCATCTGGCAGCCGGCGCACCTGGAAAGCTGGGACGACCTGCGCCTGACGGATTTCCACGTCGCGCAGCAACATGTCGATGCCGATGTCGCGCAGTTGCAGGCGCAGTTCGCGATCCGTGCTGATCACCCGTCGAAGGCGCAGATACAACTGACCTGGACCGCGCCGGACGGCAGCCATCACGACGCAAGCCAGAACGCATCGCTGAAGGCGGGCGACAACCAGATCGATCTGCCGTTGCACATCGATCACCCGCAACGCTGGTGGCCGGTCGGTTATGGCGCACCGAACATGTATCACTTCCACGCCATCGTCGTATCCAGCGGACAGACGATCGCGAGCATCGATCGCGATACAGGTTTGCGCAGCGTGGAGCTGCGTCGGCAGCGCGACCATTGGGGACGCAGTTTCGAATTCGTCGTCAACGGGGTGCCGATCTTCGCCAAGGGTGCCAACCTGATTCCGTTCGACAGTTTTCCCGAACGTGTCACCGACGCGCGCATGCTGCAAATTTTGCGATCCGCGCGCGACGCCAACATGAACATGCTGCGCATGTGGGGCGGCGGGCATTATCAGAGCGATGCGTTCTATGCGATGGCCGACAAACTTGGCCTGATGATCTGGCAGGAGTTCATGTTCGGCGGCGCCATCACACCGTACGACGCCGCGTTTCGCGAGAACACGCGGCTCGAAGCCGTCGATCAGGTGCTGCGCCTGCGCGATCATCCGAGCATCGTGCTCTGGTGCGGCAACAACGAAGTGCAGACGAGCTGGGAATCCTGGGACGACCGCAAGAAGTTCGCCATCGATGTTGGGCCGGTGGAACGCGCACGTGTCGAAGGCGGCATGAAAACCCTGTTCGGCGAAACGCTGCGTGGCGTGGTCAGAAAATATTCGCCCGACGTGCCTTACTGGGCCAGTTCGCCGAGCACGGATTTCGAAGGGCCGTCGAATGTTCCGGGCGACGGCGACATGCACGTGTGGGATGTCTGGTCCGGTTCTGCGCCGATCGAGGACTATCTGAAAAGCACGCCGCGCTTCCAGTCCGAATTCGGGTTGCAGTCGATGCCGGTGATGTCGACCATTCACGCTTTCGCCGCACCGGAGGATATGTCGGCCGACTCGCCAGTCATGCGCGCACACCAGAAATTCGACAGCGGCAACGGCAATCAGCGGCTGTTGCTGTACATCCGCAAGTATTACGGCGAGCCGAAGGATTTCGAATCCTTCGTGTATCTCAGCCAGGTGATGCAGGCCGAAGGCATCGAGCTGGCCTCCGATCACCTGCGCAGTTCGCGGCCGCAGAACATGGGCTCGCTGTACTGGCAGCTCAACGATGTATGGCCAGGTGCATCGTGGTCCAGCGTCGATTACTTCGGACGATGGAAGGCGTTGCAGTTCCACGCGAGGCGCTTCTATGCACCAGTGCGCGTCGCCGCGATCCGGCAGGACAGTCATACGGATGTCTCGGTCATTTCCGATCGCACCGAACCGTTCGATGCACAGTTGCGCACACGCGTGATGGACGTGGATGGCAAGGTGCTCAGCGACCACAGTGTCCCGTTGAACGTGGCTGCGTTGAGCAGCGTGCGTGTGACGCAGTCGAGCGACGCGGCGTTGTTGCGCGACGCCGATCCGCATCGAACGTTCGCCGTGTTCGATGTGATGGCGCAGGGCAAATCGGTATCTCGTCAGCAGCTGTTCTTCGAGCCTGCGCTGTCGCTGCAATTACCCGATCCCGGTCTCGACGCGCAAATCAACGAGCGAGGCAGCGACATGGTGGTGACCGTCCGCGCCAAACGCTTCGCCCGTGAAGTGTGGATCGACTTCGGTTCGCTCGATGTGCAAGTACCGGATAACGCGTTCGATCTACTGCCGGGCGAAAGCGTCGAACTGAAAGTAACCGGTAGCACCGATATCGACGCACTGCGGAAAGCCTTGCACGTGCGTTCGCTGTTCGGCGCAACCAAGTCGAAGGATGCAACACCATGACATCGAGACGCAGCGTATTGAAAGGCATGGCCGTGGCCGCAGGTGGCGGCATGCTCGGACGCATGCCGCTGGCGTGGGCCGCGAGTGGATTTGTCAGCAAGCGACCGCCGCTGGCGCAGCGAAAGTTCGTCAGTCCTGCGGTAGAAGCCTTGATCGCGCGCACCAAGGCCGGCATCGGCGATCCCGAGCTGGCGTGGTTGTTCGAGAACTGTTTTCCGAACACGCTCGATACCACAGTGCACACCGGCATGCTGCACGGCAAGCCGGATACGTTCATCGTCACCGGCGATATCGACGCGATGTGGATGCGCGATTCGTCCGCGCAAGTGTGGCCGTACGTGTCGCTGGCTACGCATGACGAATCGCTGCGACGGATGTTTCGCGGATTGATCCATCGCCACACGTCGTGCATCTCGATCGATCCTTACGCCAACGCGTTCATGCCTGATCCGCGCGCAAAGAGCACGTTGACCTGGGCGCAGCAGGACCTCACCGACATGCGTCCCGGCGTCGCCGAGCGCAAATGGGAAATCGATTCGCTGTGCTATCCGATCCGGCTCGCCCATGCGTACTGGAAAGCCACCCGCGACCGGCAGCCGTTCGACGACGACTGGCGCGCCGCCATGCATGCAGTGCTCGCGACATTCCGCGCACAGCAGCGCAAGGATGGCCCGGGTCCGTATCATTTTCAGCGCCCATCGGCGATCCCGACCGACACCCAGTTTCTCGGCGGCTACGGCAATCCAACGCGGCCGGTCGGCATGATCCACGCGATGTTCCGACCGTCCGATGATGCCTGCATTTACCCGTTTTTCATTCCCGGCAATCTGTTCGCGGTAAGTACCCTGCGCGAACTTGCCACGTTGACCGTGGCGCTGCACGACGACCGCAAATTTGCGGCCGAGTGCAACGCGCTCGCCGACGAGATCGAGCAGGCGCTGCAGCACCATGCCGTCATGCACGACGAACAAGGTCGCGAGATCTGGGCCTATGAAGTGGACGGCTATGGCAACCAGTTGTTCATGGACGACGCCAACGCGCCGGGCCTGTCGAGTCTGGCGTACCTGAAGTGCTGCGCTGCCGATGACCCGCGCTACCTGCGCACGCGTGAGCGCGCGTGGAGCACGCAGAACCCGTATTTCTTCAGCGGAAAAATCGCGCAAGGTATCGGCGGGCCGCACGAAGGCCTGCGCATGATCTGGCCGATGTCGATCATCATGCGCGCGCTGACCAGCGACAACGATGGCGACATCCGCCAGTGCCTGCAGTGGCTGAAGACCACGCATGCCGGCACCGGCTTCATGCACGAGGCTTTCGATCAGGACGACGCGTCGAAGTTCACGCGTCCCTGGTTCGCCTGGGCCAATACGCTGTTCGGCGAAATGATCGTGCAGCTTGCGGCGCAACGGCCGGCACTGCTGCGCAGGGCATGACGATGCAAACCACTATCCACACGCACTTTGTTCAAGTACCGGAGAACGCACCATGGTGACACGCCGACGTTTCCTGCAAGGCGCTGCTGCATTGACGTTGTTGGGCAGCGGACTCGATTCGCTCGCGGCGCTCGCGCCCAAAGGCAGTGGTGCGGCGCTTGGTGGCAATGCATCGTCAAGCAGCGTTGCCGCGGCCGTTTCAAAATACGTTGACGTATTCATCGGCACCGGCGGACACGGTCACGTATTCCCCGGCGCGACGATGCCGTTCGGCATGGTACAGCTCAGCCCCGACACGCATGATTCCGGCTGGGATGCATGCGCGGGTTATCACCAGGGCGACGGTTCGATCATGGGTTTTTCGCACACGCACCTGAGCGGAACGGGCGCCAGCGACATGCTCGACGTGCTGGTGATGCCGGCACAAGGCGAAGTGCTACTGCAGCCCGGCACCGGCCGGCCAGACCACAATTACCGTTCGCGTCACGACGGCAGCATCGACGACGGTACGCAGCTGGCGGCGAACAATAATTCGCCGCCTGGCCACGGCTATCGTTCGCGCTACGACCACGAACAAGCGCAACCCGGTTATTACCAAGTGCACCTTGCGGATCACGACATCCTCGCTGAACTGACGGCGACACTGCGCGCGGGTCTGCATCGCTATACCTTCCACGGCAAGGGCTCGGGCCACCTCCTGGTCGATCTCGCGCATGGCTTTCACGACCGTGCGAATGAGCCATGCAAGGTGACCGATGCGGAGCTGAAGCTAATCGGCGACGACACGCTGGTCGGCACGCGACGCGTGCATCAATGGGCGAATGGCCGACACATTTATTTCGCGATGAAATTGTCGCGCCCGATCGCGCGCGCGACGTTGTATTCCGAGGACGTGGCGTTGCCCACAGGCGCGAACAGCGCGAAAGGCGCGCATCTGAAAGCTGCGCTACATGTCGACGACGCATCGAGCGCGCCGCTGCTGGTGAAAGTCGGCATTTCCGGCGTGGATGTCGAAGGTGCGTTGCGCAACCTCGAAAGCGAAATCCCGGCGTGGGATTTCGAACACGTTCGGCAGACGGCACAGGCAGCGTGGGAAGGCGAGCTGTCGCGCATCCGCATCGACGCCGGTTCCGACGCGACCAAACGCATCTTCTACACCTCGCTGTATCACACAATGATCGCTCCGACCTTGTTCAGCGATGTGGATGGTCGCTATCGCGGCATGGATCTGGCCGTACATCAGCTACCGCAAGGTTCCAACAACTACAGCACCTATTCGTTGTGGGACACCTATCGCGCGCAACATCCGTTGCTGACGTTGTACCAATCGCATCGCGTGCCCGACCTCGTCAACGGCCTCGTGCGCATGGCGGCGGAAAGTCCGGATGGCCCGCCGGTGTGGCCGCTGCAAGGTGTCGAGACGCAATGCATGATCGGCTATCACTCGGCGGTCGTTATCGCCGAGGCGCAGGCCAAGGGTTTCACCGGCATCGATTATGCGAAGGCCTGGCCGCTGTATCGCAAGCACGCGATGGATGCCGATTTCCGCGGCCTGGCCAACTATCGCAAGCTCGGTTACATCCCCAGCGACAAGGAAGACGAAGCCGTCAGCAAGACGCTGGAATATGCGTACGACGACTGGGCCATGGCGCACATGGCGGACGCCGCAGGCGCGCACGACGACGCAGAGAAGCTGCGCCAGCGCTCGCGCAACTATCGCAATGTGTTCGATCGCAAACTCACGTTCGTGCGCCCGCGTGGCGAGAACGGAAAGTGGCTCGAACCGTTCGATCCGCGCAGCATGGGTCACTCGGACAAGTGGCGCGACTTCACCGAGTCCAACTCGTGGCAGGCGACGTTCCTCAACCAGCACGACCT
>NZ_LMUV01000011.1:785575-1266733 GCF_009765755.1 Rhodanobacter sp. L36
ACGGCAACGAGCCAAGCCATCACGTGGCGTATCTCTACGCGTACTCCGGCTCGCACTACAAGACGCAGGCGCGCGTGCGCATGCTGCTGGAAACCATGTACGAGGATCAGCCCGACGGCCTTGCCGGCAATGAAGATTGCGGCCAGATGAGCGCGTGGTACGTGCTCAGCGCCATGGGTCTTTATTCAGTGGATCCGGTCAGCACCAACTATGTGTTCGGCAGCCCGCTGCTGGATCGCGCGGAGATCGACCTGGGCAATGATCGCAAGCTGGTCGTACAGGCGAGCGGCAATGGACCGGGCAAGCCGTACATCCAGTCGGTGAGCTGGAACGGCAAGCCGTGGACACGCAGCTGGATCAGCCATGCCGACCTTGCGGCCGGCGGAACGCTGGCGTTCGACATGGGCAGCACGCCGAACAAGCAATTCGGTGCGGCAGCTGCGGATCGTCCGCCATCGTTTGGCAAAGCCGCGAGCTGAAGCCGGCAGATTTCGAATTCATTTGCGATTTGAAATCTATTGCGACACGAGCCGCAGGATCATTCGCTGTCGTTGACGCTACGCCGCGTCAACGACAGCGGTACAAAGTGCGTTGACCGAATCGATGCCGCTGACTCATGGGTGGCTCTCTTCGGGAAATGCGACGAATGCGACGAACCTTCATTGTTGGTTGCCCGCGGTCGGGCACCACGCTGGTGCAGGCGTTGCTTGCGCGACATCCTGCCGTACTGACGCTCCCCGAAACGGCGTTTTTTGAATACCTGCACGGAAGCCTGGAATGGCGTTGGGGCGATCGCGGGGCGAAGCCGCGGAAAATTCGCCTGCGTCACCGGCTCGGTTTTGCGCACAAGCGTGCACGCATGAAACTGGCGGCATTGCGGCGCAGTCTGCCAAGCAGCGTGCATGCCGGCCCGATCTCCCGTCGTGTCACCGGCTGCGTGTGCCAGTTCATCACGATGCTGGACGGCTGCGCTGACGCGGCCGGTTGCTCGATGTGGGTCGAGAAAACGCCATATCACCTGTTGTACGTCCCGGAGATCGAACATCAGGTGCCGGAAGCGCGCTTCGTGCACGTGATCCGCGCGGGAGAAGACGTACTGGCATCCGTGGCCGATGCCAACATGCGTTTCGATCGAAACAACGCGTTTGGCGGCGGCACCATCCACTGGGCACGTCGCTGGAATCATGCAGTAAAGATGCACCTCGCGTACAAGAACCGACCGCGACATCACTTCATCTTTCTCGAGGATCTGATCGCGGACCGCAATGGCGAGTGGCACCGACTCTGCACCTTCCTCGATCTCGATTCCAACGCAGAACTTGACCGGAGCTGCGCACAGATCGTCACCGACCTCGACAGCGAACCATGGAAACAGGATGCGGTCAGCGGTGTGCCGCAGCCGTCCTTGCGCAAGGCAGAACAAGTATTCGGCCCGCAAGTTCGACAGTGGCTGCAGGACAAGCTGCTGCCATACGACGAGCTGCGCCGCTGCCTGGGTGCCAAGGACATTGCAAAGACAGCGCGCGATGCATCGCAGCGAAGTTGCCGCTGATCGATCCTCTGCAACGCAAGGCCATGCCGATGTCATGCATGGCCTCAGTGCAGCGGTTATGACGCCACGTCGACCATCACCAGTTCGGCATCTTCAAGTGCGGTGACATGCAATGCGCTCTCGTTGCGGATGGCCGCGCCGTCGCGGGCATCGATCCGTACGCCGTTGATCTCGACCGCGCCGGTGGAAGGCACCAGGTAACCAAGGCGACCGGCCCCGAGAACGTACTCGGCAACTTCGCCGGCTTTCAGCGTGGCGCCCAGTACACGCGCATCGGTGCGCAAGGGCAGGGCGTCGGCGTCTTCCTTGAAGCCGCTCGCCAGCGCGACGAAGCGGCCGGAACGATCGCCCACCGGAAACGGTCGCGCACCCCACGACGGTGGTTGGCTTTGCGTGTCGGGAATGATCCAGATCTGGAAAATGCGCGTGACGTCCGATTCCAGATTGAATTCGGAATGGGTGATGCCGCTGCCCGCGCTCATCACCTGCACATCGCCCGCTTCGGTACGTCCTTCGTTGCCGAGGTTGTCGCGATGAGTGATCGCACCTTCGCGAACGTAAGTGATGATTTCCATGTCCGAATGCGAATGCGGCGGAAAGCCGGACTTCGCGGCGATGGTGTCGTCGTTCCACACGCGCAGCGCGCCCCATCCCATTCGCTGCGGCTCGTTGTAACCGGCGAACGAAAAATGATGCTTGGCATCGAGCCAGCCGTGGTTGGCTCCGCCCAGCCGGTGGAAGGGTCTGCGTTCGATCATGGTTTTTTTCCTCAGGGCTGCATCGGTGATATGGATGGCCAAAACATGGGGCTGCGCCTGTCCGGACCGAAGTGATCACGAGGGAAACAGTCTGTCGCCAGAGCCGCAAGTTCTCGCGTTTCTTTTGGGATTGCACTCCATGATGACAACTGATTACATGGCGCGTCCTATCTCGGGGGAGATTGCTTGAAACGCCTTGTCCTGACGGCCGTCGCCAGCCTGTTCGTCGTTGCCTGCCATCACCATTCAGGTGATGACCAGGCGCGTGCCCGGAATGCGATGTTCTCTCCGGGCATCATCGAAGCAGACGTTGGCGTGCATGCAAGCGTGCTTTCCTCCGACGCGTTCGAGGGACGCGCGCCGGGCACGCACGGCGAGCAGCTCACTACCGATTATCTGATCCGGCAGTTTCAGCGGATGGGCCTGGAACCGGGCAACAACGGAAGCTGGCTGCAAGCGGTTCCGTATGTGAAAACCGTCCTGCAACACCCGGAAAACGTGAAGCTGCACATCCATGGCAACAAGAGCGATGCGCAATTCGTTTTCGGTGATGACGTCGTGCTGGCGTCGCCGGCCAACCTGCCGCATGCGGAGATCAAGGATTCGACGGTCGTCTTCGTCGGCTACGGACTCGTGGAACCCGATCAGCATCGCGATGACTATGCCGGTGTCGATGTGCGAGGCAAGACCGTCGTCATCCTCGTCAACGAACCGGGATGGCGCAACGAAGATCCCATGCTGTTCAAGGGCCGCAAACTCACGTGGTTCGGCCACAAGCTGGAGGATGCTGCGCGGCACGGTGCCGCGGCCGCGTTGCTGGTGCATGACGCGGATGCGACGGGATTGTCGTGGAATGTGGCGCGAAACAATTGGGGCACGACACGCTTCAGCCTTCCGCCATCGGACGATGCGCGAGCGCGTCTTTCGATCGCAGGCTGGCTGACGACCGCTTCCGCGCAAAAACTGTTCGCCTCCGCCAATGCGGATTTTGCCGTGCTGGAGAAGACTGCCGACTTGCCGACGTTCAAACCCCTGTCGCTCAATGCCAAGGCCAGCGTGGCCATCGACAGTGTCGTCAGCACCGGCCAGTCGCACAACGTGATCGCCGAACTGGTTGGCAGCAAGCGGCCGAGTGAAACGGTGATTTATTCCACGCACTGGGATCATCTGGGTCGCGACGGAAACCGCATCTTCCACGGCGCCGTCGACAACGCGTCCAGCGTCGGTGGCCTGCTCGAAATTGCCGAAGCGTTTTCGCATCGCCGTCCCAGGCCCGAGCGCACGGTGATGTTCATGGCATTCACGATGGAAGAGTCCGGCCTGCTGGGCTCGCGTTATTACATCAGCCATCCCGTCGTGCCGCTCAACCTCACCGTCGCCGACATCAACACCGACGCGCTCACGGTGATCGGTCCCAGCAGGAATATCGCGGTGATCGGCTACGGTCAGTCCGAACTCGATGACGATCTTGCCGAAGCGGCACGGAGGCAGCATCGCGTACTCTCGCCTGATCCGCTCCCGGACAAGGGATTTTTCGCGCGCTCCGGCCAGTTCAATTTTGCGACAGCCGGCGTTCCGGTGCTGTATGCGCGGTCGGGTTGGGACCTGCGCGAAGGTGGTGTGGCCGCCGGACGCAAGGCCTACGACGATTACATCGCCAATCGCTATCACCAGCCATCCGACGTCTATGAGCCGAACTGGGACCTGCGCGGCCTGGTGCAGGATCTCCGCCTGCTCTACATGGTCGGCAGCAAGCTCTCGATGGAAACCACGTTTCCGCAATGGAAGCCGGGTAGCGATTTCAGCCGGTCCGGCCCCGATAACCGCTAGTTTTCCGTTGGGTTCTCCGGATTGCCCGTATCAGCGATATGGCTGATCGGCCGCGGCACGCAGCCCGGCGCGAAGACAAACCTCATCGGGCATGACGCGAACGCATGCAGGCGTTGCTCATCCGTGACCTTCGCCACGCTGACGTCAGCGTGTGCTGCATTAGAGTTCCTGCACAATGCAGAACGGAGAGGCAGTCATGCGGCGAACAGGCTCGTGGGTGGCGTGATGTTGTTGATGATCGGATGGAGTGGGGCGAGCGTTGCCGACGATCTGTTCGGCATTGCCATGCATCAGCCACTCAAACTGCGAGAGTGTGCGCAGCGACAGGGCAGTTATCTTCCGGATGATCGGTCCGTGTGCTTCAAATGGCCGTCCGGTCCGGCAAAAACTTCAAGCAGCGTGCCTGATGAAGGTACGGTCATTGTCAACATCTCCATCAACCAGCGCCCCGGTTTCATGCACGGCGCCGATGTGGAAGTCGGCCTGAGACATGGCGTGGTGACCAGCGTCGCCACGAAGACGCACGGCGCAGGGCAGGACAACCAGGATCTCGCTGAGCTCGTGCAGTTGTTCGGCCGCACCGATCCGCAACGCATCACCGACGGCTTGAACCCATATCAGTCGCTCCGCGCGAACTGGCAATTGCCGCACGGCGGTTCGGTTTATTTCAACAGCACCGAATACGGGAGGTACAACGGGATGGTGAAAATCACCGAGCCTTGAAAGCTCACCAGTCGGTGGGACGATAGTCCTTCAGGAACTGTCCCCACACATGCTCGCCGCTGTTGATGCCGTGGATGATCGGATCGACGATGCGCGCGGCGCCGTCGACGATGTCGAGCGGCGGGTGGAAGCGCTCCTCCAGCACTTTCTTTGCCGCCAGTTCGGCGGGATCCTCGTCGGTCACCCAGCCGGTGTCGACGCTGTTCATGTGGATGCCGTCGTTCTGGTAGTCGGTGGCCGAGGTGCGCGTCATCATGTTGAGCGCGGCCTTCGCCATGTTGGTATGCGGGTGGCGCGTGGTCTTGAAGCTGCGATAGAACTGGCCTTCCATCGCCGACACATTGACGATGTGTTTGTCGCGATCCGGCGTGCGCAGCATCAAAGGCTTCAGTCGCGCGTTGATGATGAATGGCGCGATCGCATTGACCAGCTGCACTTCCAGCAATTCGACCGACGGGACTTCGGCCATCAGCAATCGCCATGAGTTGCGACTGCGCAGGTCGATCTGCTGCAGATCCTGATCGAGTCGGCCTTCGGGAAACAGGTGTTGCTGCGCGAGCAGTTCTTCCGGCAACAGAGGCAGCTGTGAGAGTTCCGCCGCGCGTGTCAGGCCGGGCACGCTCGAAGCGTTGCCGCGCAATGCCATGGCAGACGCATCGGTCTCGGGCAGGATGTGCGAGCTGCGCAAGCCTTCGTAGTGGCCGACCAGATGACGCACGGTTTCGGGCATGTCATGCAAGGCGGCCGTTTCGCCATCCATCATGTGCGCGTAGAAATCCGGCGGGCGACGCACCGTCTGACACGCGTTGTTGATGATGAAATCCAGCCGCGGACGCGTGGCGATCAACTCCTGGCAGAACGCTTCGACGCTCGGCGTATGGCGCAGGTCGAGGCCGTAGATCTGCAGACGATGGCCCCAGTCAGCGAAGTCCGGTTCCTCCGCATAGCGTGCCGCCGAGTCGCGCGGAAAACGCGTGGTCACGATGAGTTCCGCACCGGCACGCAGCAGTTTCAGCCCGGCCTGGTAACCGATCTTTACCCGACCGCCGGTGAGCAGCGCGACGCGTCCGCGTAGGTCCGCCGTCTCGGTGCGCTTGGCGTAGTTGAACGGCGCGCAGGCTGGACACAGCTGGTCGTAGAAGAAATGAATCGTCGAATACTTCTGCTTGCACACGTAGCAGTGTTGCGGCTCGATCGACTCACGCGGCTGCGCGGCATCGACATCGGCAGGAATGTCCTGCGCTTCGAAACCCGCCGGCGCGAACACGGTTGGCGTGGTGAACACCGGCCGGCGCCGCAGTTCGCGAATGCCGGTGTTGTTCAACACTGAATCTTCCGCGCTGATCTTCGTGGCATGGCGTGCTTTCTCCGCCGCTTTCATCTTGATGCGACGCGCGACCGGATCAGGGTGATAGACGCTGGCCACGGCCTGATGCAGTCGCTGGCGATCTTCGGCCGGCAGCGCGTCGAGCAATTCGCGATCGACAGCGACCGATTCGAGCAGTTCGGCCGCAGCGCGCAGACGTTCGAGCAGCGCAGTATCGGTGTTGTCAGGTGAGGCCGTGGCCGTCGTGGTCTTCAAGTCATGTCATCCGCAAAAGTAACGAGAGAGGCGCAAGTCCGCGTTCCCAACTGCGTATTTTGCCTTTTTTGGCGGCGTGCCGTGAAAAGGTGGAATGGCTGCGCGTGTTCGACCGATCCGACGATGCAGGAAAGTCGTGCGGCACGCATTGGGCTCACGCTATGCTTCGCCGATATTCCGGGGGGAATCGAACAGCATGCAGCAGGCGGCCATCGCCTTACTCACGGCGTCGAACAAACGCCGTTCGAGACTTTCGTTCGCCATCCACGTCAGCGATGAGCCGAACATCCGGAATGTGTGCGGGAACAAGTCGCGCTGAAGCGACATCACTTTGTTGCATCCACAGGGGGAAATGACAATGCGACTGATTCGATGGAGTTTGGGCATTCTTTTGCTGGCCGGCCTCGCTGGCTGCCAGTCGTCGTTGATGGTGAAGTCGACCGGTGCCGCGCCCACGCCCGAGCCGGGCAAGGCGATGGTGGTATTCATGCGGCCTTCGATGTTCGGCGGCGCGATCCAGTCGTCGGTATATGACACGCACGCGAAAAGCGACAACTTCATCGGCATCGTTTCGACCAAGACCAAGATCGCCTACCAGGCCGAGCCCGGCGATCACTTGTTCATGGTGGTGGCTGAGAATGCGGATTTCATGATCGCGCATCTCGATGCGGGCAAAACGTACTACGCGCTGGTGAGCCCGCGCATGGGCGTGTGGAAGGCGCGCTTCTCGTTGCTTCCGATCCACCATCGATCCGACGCGAAATACAATTCGCTCTCGCCGGAGTTTCGTGACTGGATGGGTTCGACCGACTGGATCACCATCACGCCGGCCGCGCAGCAGTGGTATCAAACCAACGCCGCCGATATCACCGCCAGGAAACTCGACTACATGCACAAGTGGGATAACGCAGAAGCCCGGCAGAAGGCCGAGCTGACGCTGCCGGCCGACGACGGCATCTGATCCGTTTTATCCGAGCGGCGGGCATCGGTTGCCCGTCGCTTCCGCACGAGGATGCCCGTGAATCACGTCGTGATTCGTATCCGGAGCCGACCTATTTTCTCGCCCGGTGAGAACCGGTGAGTCGCCGCGACTTCGCGGTGATGTCGCAGTGATTCCGGATGCGTGCAATGTGTTCGTCATCGATCTAGATTCCGGCAGTGCTGTCGATCGGACGACAGCGGTGCGCGCCATGCAGCGGACGAGGCAATGGGCAGTCGATGCGTCGACACGACCCGGTCAGTCATGACGCTTCTATGACTCGATGGGGATGACGGATATGCGAATCGACACATGCAGGTCAAGGCTCGCCGTGGCGGGCTTGCTGGTTGCGGGTGCGCTGACATGCGGCGCACAGGCAACGACGCTGGCCAAAACAACCACGATGCCACCGCCTGCCGCCACTGCGTTGGCGCGAGCGACGCCAGGCTACTTTCCCGACGTGCCCACCGATGAGCCGCGCATCACCGCGACGGTCAGCAACGGCAAGCTGGCGACCATCGCGGGCAGCCAGCTCTCGCCCGCGTTCACCAAGTTCGATGCTGGCGCTGTAGCGCCCACCGCACAGATCGGCAGCATGACCTTGCTGCTCAAGCGCAGCGACGAGAAAGAAGGCCAGTTTCGCGGTTATCTGAGCGAACTCACGCGGCCTGGCTCGCCCTATTTCCACCACTGGCTGACGGCGGCGCAGGTCGGAACGATGTTCGGACCGGCAGCATCGGATATCGGCAAGGTGAAGCAGTGGCTCTCGTCGCAGGGTTTCAACGTTCGCTCCGTGTCGCCCGACGGCATGCTGATCCGTTTCGGCGGCAGTGCTTCGGCCGTCCAGACGGCTTTCCATACGCGCCTGCATAACTTCAAGGTAGACGGCCAGACGCATTTCGGCAATCTCGACGCGCAGCAGATTCCGGCCGCGCTCGCGCCCGTTGTGCAGGGCGTGGCGTCGCTCGGCAATTTCTTCCCGAAGGCGCAACACGTCGACATCGGCACGGTCGTCATGGACAGGAAATCCGGCGCATGGAAAACGGTATCGAAGGCGACCGCGAGCGGCAACGGCAAGGCGCAGCCGATGATCACGGTGCCGCCGGGCACGGCTGATCCCAACATCACTTACGACATGACGCCGGCGGATTTCAACCAGGTCTACAACGTCAAGCCGCTGTGGAGCAAAGGCAACCGCGGCGCAGGGCAGACGGTCGTGCTGCTCGAGCGCACAAACATCAACCTCGCCGACGTCACCGCGTTCCGCAAGGCGTTCCTGCCTGCCGATGCGGCCGGCATGGTGAGCATCGTTCACCCGAACGACGCTGCCGGCGACAACTCCTGTCTGGACCCGGGCATCACTGGCGATGAAGGCGAGGCCGCGCTCGATGTCGAGTGGGCTGGCGCGGCAGCACCGGATGCGAACATCGTGCTGGCGTCCTGCGCGGACGTGGGGTCCAACTTCGGTCCGTTGCTGGCGGCCAACTTGTATCAGCAGGACGGCCAGCATGGGCTGCCGCCTTCGGCACCGCCGATTCTCAGCCTGAGTTACGGTGCCTGCGAGATCAATGATGCGGGCGATACCAACCTCGCCGACATTCTGTGGTCGTCGCTGGCGGCGCAGGGCGCGACCACGTTCGTATCGACGGGCGACGCCGGTTCGGCAGGCTGCGATCAGGGCGCCTTGTTCGGCGCGACGTATGGTCCCGAGGCCAACGGCATGGCGTCCTCGCCATCGGACGTTGCCGTGGGCGGTACCGATTTCAACGATCGCGGCAAGATCAGCCAGTACTGGTCGCCGACCAACCAGGCGCTTTATCAGTCCGCCATCAGCTATATCCCGGAGCAGACCTGGAACAACTCCTGCGCGGGCGTCACGCTGTACACCTTGCTCGGCTACACGGACGGCGTCACCGCGTGCAACGACAGCGTGGGCCGCGGCCAGGACTATCTGCAGATTGGCGGCGGTGGTGGCGGCGCGAGTTTTGTGCATGGGCAGGCGGAATGGCAGGAAGGCATCTACGGCTCGACCAACCACCAGCAACGCACGATTCCCGACGTCTCGCTGTTCTCCGCCAACGGCATCTTCGGCCACGCGCTGGTGTACTGCATGTCGGATGCCAGCGAGGGCGGTACCACCTGCGACTACAGCAACCCCGATGACGTGTACTTCAACAGTGCCGGCGGCACTTCGTTCGCGGCACCGACCATGGCCGGCGTGCAGGCGCTGATCAACGCAGCGGTCGGTGATCGCAGCGGCAACATCCTGCCTGCGCTGTACAACATCGGCGCGAAGGAATACGGCACCAACGGCGCGCCCAACACCCAGCTGCTGGCGGCATGCAACTCGTCCAAAGGCGCGAGCGAGGACAGCACCTGCGTGTTCAACGACGTCACCGTCGGCGACATCGTGCAGCCGTGCTTCAGCGGTTCGATCGGCTGCTATTCCGGCACCAACCTCTCCAACCAGTTCGGCATTACCGAAGGCGGCAACGGCGGTTCGCAGACGCTGTCACCGGCATGGCAGACCAACGCAGGCTACGACCAGGCGACCGGCCTGGGCACGGTCAACGTCAGCAATCTGGTGAACGCAATCGTCAAGTACGACCAGCCCTTGCGCGGCGGAACCTATGCCGCGCCGGCGGATTTCCTCTCCTTGAATGCGCAGTTCAGCAACGATGGCTACAGCGACATCGCCCTGGTCGATCCAGCCAAGGGCACGCTCTCGTCACTGGCGATGAAAGGCAACGTCGAGCTCTCCAGCGTCCCGCAACCACTCGGTGGCACGGGTTATCGTGTGGGTGCGATCGGCAACTTCGCACCTTCATTCGATCTGCTCGGACTGAAGGCGGATGACTTGGCGATCGTCGATCCCGACAACGGCCTGTATCTCTGGGCATCGACGGCGATCGGCGGATTCTTCCCGTATCCGGCTGGCACGCCGTATCCGGTCGGCTGGACGCTGATGGGTTCGGCGATGGTCGACAGCACCCGCATGCAGGAACTGTTCTGGTTCAACGCGCAGACGTCGCAGTTCAGCTGGTTGAAGATCGACCTCAGCCTCGACACGGGTCTGCCGGTGACCAGCGCATCGCCTGCGATGGCTGGCGTCGCCGGATACACGCCGACGCTCGCCGATGTCAATGGCGACGGCTATGCGGACATCGTGTGGACCAGCGGGCAGACGTTCGTCAACGACGTGCAGATCTGGATCAATGACCAGAACGGCGGCTTCGTCAAATCCAAAGTGGCCGGACGCGCGAAGAACTTCACCTTGTACGGCGCAGGCGACATCGATGGCGATGGCAAGACCGACCTGATCTGGACCAACCCGCAAACGCACCAGATGATGTGGTGGCTGATGAACGGCACGCAGGTCGTCGCGCAGCAGACCCGCTCGTTCGGACCCAACGAGAGCATGGCCGGCATCGCCGACTACGATGGTGACGGCCGCGCCGATATCCTCTGGTTGAATACCAACGGCACCGTGACGGAGTGGCTCAGCACCGGCACCGACTTCCTCGGTTTCGATGTCGCCGATGCATTCGGCAGCCTCTTGAAGATTCCTGCCGGCACGCAGATCCAGATCAATCGACTGCAGGGTTCGGCCATCGCCGGACATCACTGAAGCAACAGCACGCCGAAAGAGAAGGCCAGGCTCTTGCCTGGCCTTTTTCTTTGGACATGCGTGCACGAAGCATCCGCGCGGGACCGGATTGGTATGCTTGTCGAATCCTCCTGTCGATGAACGTTTCGATGCTTCCACCCGAAACACCCGCCAAGGCGCATTCACCGCTGCGCGTGCTGCTGCTGGAAGACGACGAGCTTCTGCGCGACCGCGTGCTGGTGCCGAGCCTGAAACAATTCGGTTTCATGGTGCAGGCGATCGGCCACGCGTCGGACATCGAGCAGCAGATGCGGCAACTGACGCCAGACATCGTGGTGCTGGACGTGGGCCTGCCCGACGCCAGTGGATTCGACGTGGCGCGCAAACTGCGCTCGGAGCATGCAGGCGTCGGCATCGTGATGCTCACCGCGCGCGGCGAAACCACCGACCGCATCCGCGGCCTGAGCGAAGGCGCGGATGCGTACCTGTCCAAGCCTGTCGATATCGACCTGCTCGCCGCCACGTTGCACAGTCTGGCGCGCCGTCTGCAATCAACCATGCCGGCTGCGACCAGCGCGCGCTGGCGCCTGGATGCCGATGGCTGGTGCCTGCTGTCACCCGACGGGCAGACCGTGGCACTGACCCAGCTTGAGAGTCGCGTGCTGTCGCCGCTGCTGCAAGCGCCCAACACGCTGGTCACCCGCGAAGCGTTGATCGGCGCGGTGACTACCAACGTGCATGCCTACGATCCGCACCGCCTCGATTCGATGATTCATCGCTTGCGTAAAAAGGTGTTGCGCGTACTCGGCAGGTCGCTTCCGTTGAACGCCGTGCAGGGGCAGGGCTACGTGTTCGTGCCCTAGGCGGACGCGGCCGCAAGTAGTGCACGATGACGTTTCGCCGCCGCATGCACGCGAGCCACGAGCACGTCCGGCGCGAATGGTTTGGGCAGGCGTTCGCTGAGCGGATCGATCAAGCCCGGTGGTTGCCCGTCGGTTTCGAGATAAGCGGAAATGAGGATCGCCGGCACATCCGGCATCTGCAGACGCAGCTTGCGCAACAGGCTCAGCCCGTCCGTATCCGGCATGCGGTGATCGCAGATCAGCACGTCGGGCAACTGCGTTGTTTGCGTGATGAAGCGCTCGGTTTCCGCGCCGCTCGCCGCCAAGCCGACAAGACAGCCACTGCTTTCGAGCGCAGCACCGAGCAACGTGCGCAGATCGTCGTCGTCGTCGATCAGCAACACGCGCACGACATCGTCGCTTGTCACCAACTCAGGCTGCGTCGCAGGCAGCGTGGTCGGCAACGCGATGTGGAAAACCGTGCCGCGACCCTCTTCGCTCTCGACACTGATTTCCCCGCCGGCACTCTGCACCAGGTTGTAGACCACGCTGAGCCCGAGGCCCGTGCCACTGCCCGAAGGCTTGGTGGTGAAGAAGGGTTCGAAGATGCGTTGCACGTGATCATCGGACATGCCGATGCCGGTATCGCGCACCGACAGCAACGCGCGCGACGACGACGGCCGGCTGACGGAGATCGTGCAGACGCCACCATCGGGCATCGCATCGCGTGCATTGCTGACCAGGTTGAGCAGGCCGAGCTCGAACTGGTTGCGATCGAAATGGATGGCTAAATCGCCGGGCTCGCTTTCGATCACCAGTCGCACCGACGGCGGCAGCAGCTGGTGGAGCAGCGGCCGCACTTCCTCGATCGTGGATAGCATGTCGAAGGTTTCGGCGCGCGCCACATCGCGACGGCTGAAGTTGAGCAGCTTGCGGCAGATCGCGGCGCCACGACGCGCGGCGAGTTCCGTGCCTTCGAGCGCATCGACCAGAATCGGCGCGTCCTCGCCGAATTGCAGGTCCGGCTCGTCGACGCGCTCGCGCACGCGCGCAAAGCCCAGGATGATGCCGAGCACATTGTGGATGTCGTGCGCGATGCCGCTGGCAAGCCGGCCCACCGCATCCATCTTGCGCGAGTGCAGCAGCTGTTCCTGCACCTGTTCGCGCTCGGCGATTTCCAGTTGCAGCTGGTGATGATCGGCATGCGATCGCGCGAGACTGTTGCGCAAGGCCTGCGCGCTGAAATCGATGATGATCGCCACCGTGACATACGTGTAGACCGTGCCGGGCAGTTCGGAAAACGCACTGCGCAGCAGCATCGGCAGGTTCGGTGGCGCCAGCACCTCGGTGGTGATGCCGGTGAGGTAGACCAGCATGGTCGCGGCGAAGATGGTCCACAGCGCGCGACGCCCGAGCATCAATCCACTGATGATGAGGGCTTCGAAAAACGACGCGTCATCGCGCGAATCGGGCACGCCGACGGTGGCGAAAAACAGGATCGCCGACACCATGAGCACGCTCAGGTACTGGATGACCGCGGTGCGGAAACGGCCTGTGCGAATCAGGTAAATGCCGAACCACGCCGACGCCGCCATCGCCACATCGGTGCTCAGGTCCATCACCATCGGCAAGTGCGGCCACGGGAAAAAATAACTGTGCCGCACGTACAGCAGCTTCCAGTTCGCCTGCTCAAGAATGAACGCCTTGTTCAACAACTGCACGCAACCGATCAACGCGAAAAAGAACTGCATGAAGAACGCATTGCTGCGATCCACCGGATCGGCAATCGGCAACCGGTTCAACCAGATTCGCAGGCGCTCGAACATCGACGTTTCCTCACCCCGGGCACGCAAAGTTGCAACGCCCATGATGTCGCAGATGCGGGTTGGGGGACAGGTCGGACCGTCGTGCACGAACAACGCGAATTAAAAAGAAAGCGGCGCCGCGTTGCCGCGACGCCGCTTTCTGCCATTCAACATCATCTGCGCGTAAGAATCGCAAGCCGCAGCGCAAGTGTGTGGCTCGATCGGTGCCGATGGGACGGCGTTGACGAAGGCGCCTTCACTTTTCAACCCGCTGACCGCGTGCTCCTCAGAAGCCTTCAATCAAAAGGATCAGTTTCCTGCGGCTTTCTTTTGCGCAGGGGTAGTGAAATGAACTTTCATCCTTGAGGCCAGATTCGGGATACCTGCTGCCGATGAAAGGTTGGTGGTCGTTATGCCGTTCTGAGTGCCTGCCACGAAATTGGACCCACCACCGTCCTCGCTGCCATTGCCATTCGGATCGAAAACGTAAAAGCCGCTGTACAGACCGAGGCCACCAAAACTTACAGCGACATACCCATATTTGTCGGCGGTAATCGATGACAGGTAAATGGGCTCGGGACCGGAGAATCCGCCGACTTGGGTCATGGCGAGACTGGTCTTATCGATCCGGAGTGCCGTCTGTCCCCGATTCGTTCCGATGAAGAGGAAATTGTCATCGGCGGCCATGAAGGTTTTCGTGTTGACGCCACCGGTCAATGGAAGGCTGACGGTATTGGTAAGCGTTACGTTGACTGTATCGAACGATGCGCTCACGACGTCGGTTTTCGTATAGACGTAGAGCTTCACACCGGTGCCGTCGCCATCGGCATCGTCCACTACGAATATCTTGCGTGTGGCTGTGTTGGTCTGAGGGTTGGAAGACATGTTGCTTCCCACGAGAACGTCAAACGCTTCGGTACCTTCGATCACAGCACCCGCGTGGCCATACGGCCCCAGGTTTCCCGAGGCATAGCAGCCTTCGGATTGTTTCGTCGAGCCGCAAACCACCCAGCTGATATTCGTATAGGTGTTGTAGAAGGAATAGGTAGTGAAGAGGGTGCTGTCGGGATTGACCGGCGCGAAAATTCCGACACGCGCAGCACCGGCAGCCTGTGTGGTGACAGCAACTGCTTCCTGTGCGCAGACTGGAACTATTGCTCCTCCAGCAAGCAATAGACTGGCGCACACCAACGTACGCTTGATGCGAATTCCGGACATGTTTTTCCCCTGTTGATTGGTGACGCAAACGAGACGCCGGCGCAATCATGAAAGCGTCTTGTGAATGGCCGACAAAGTCCCCGTGGCTCGAGTCGGCTGGCAGAGCATAGTGCGACTTGGGCGCGATATCTTGCGATGTTTTTCCAGAGACTCTCGCCTGCCGTGCCCGAGAGAGAATGCGCATGGCGCCGCCAACAGCGCCCTGAGCTCGACGGTCGCACGCCAAACGAAGATTCCGCTGTGCGAGCCTTTTCATGGGGGACGTTTCGACAGGCCATCAAGCCGATATGCTGCGCGCTGGGGCCACGCAAGGGCGTGACCGCAGAGCGTTCAATGCTTTTGGTGACCCCGCGTGTCAGTGAAAACAATCAGGCAGGGCTGCCCTTGCTGGCGTGGCTACCTGGCGTAATTCAAGGGAGATAAGCATGCGCGTATTGATGATGGCCACCCTGTGTGGCGTGGCCCTTTCGGTTACGGCCGGTGCCATGGCCACGGATGCAACGACCATGGATAACGACAAGGTGGTTGCGGCGACCCGATTCCTCGAAGAGCAGCCGCTCGACAAACAGGCGCCGCCCCTGCGCGCAGCGCTGATCGGTTGGGAAGCCGACAGCAAGGATGTCGTCGATGTCGTCTGCCCCGGCGTCTTTGCGCCGGTGCCCGACAAGTCGATCAAGTACAGCGGGGAACTGCTTGGGCAGTTCATCTTCGGTAGCGGTGCGCATCAACTGGTCGTGCCCGACGACAAGGGCAAGCTGATGCCGAACCAGCTCGCCGGGGTGACCAGCATGCTCAAGGCATATCGCGCTTTTCTGGCAGCCGACAAGGACGCGCGCATTGCGCGTTTCGACGAGCTGTCGCGCGACGAAGCTGCCGGCTCTCTGCAGGCAACGCTCGAGCCGCTGGTGATTGCCCACTGTCTTCCCAAATCGACCGGCACGAGCCGCTTTCCCTGGACCTTCGGCATGAGCAAGCAGCAGGTATCGGCTCTGAGCGATTACGGCCCCTATCGAAGCTTTGCCAACGGCGACCTCGAAACATACAACGGCGTGTTTGATGGCCACCTACGCGACTTCCAGTTTTTCTTTCGCGACAACCAGCTCGGACGCATTGGCGCTTCCATCTATGAAGGCAACGATCTCGCAGCGGCGACCCAGGCATGGGGCGCGCTGTACGAAAGCATGCAACGCAGTTTCGGCGGCATGGAGACACCCGCCAATAAAACGCCCGCCCAAGGCAACGTAGACAGCCTGAAAGCGTTCGAGGCCACCGCCCGCGTCCTGGTCGAGCAGGGCGGCAAGGCGCAGATGGCACCGCTGCAGCAACCCGCCGATAGCTTCTCTTTCGCCAGCTTTGTCGAGCACGACGTGCAAGGGATGAAGATTTACTACGTCACCATCTCCTTCGATCCACCGCATGAGGCCGCCGAGGCGTCTGCCGGCAATCATTGATCCGGGTGCCGATCAGGAAAGCTGGCGATCTTCATCTAAGAAAGAAGAACACTTGCTGCGCTCGGACAGCTCACTTCCACCGCTTCGAAATCCGGCAGCACGTCACCACCGGGCCTTTCTTCATCGGCGGAGCGGGAGTATGGTCGCCCGGTATTCCGGGGGGAATGGATGACCATGCAGCGCTGGCTGATCGCCGCCGCCGTCACCTGCGTCACCGCTGCAGCTTGCAGCGGCACGCCAGAAGGGACCACGGCTCAAACCGCACCAAGGCCGCAACAGGCCGAGCCGACGAATCCTGTTGTCACGGCCGGTCATCTTGCCGCCATCGAAGCGGCGGGCCTCACCGGCAACCAGCGCGCCATGCAGGCGCATATGCAAGCGATGGACAAGGACATGATGCGTTCGATGCATCTGGCCGACCCGTCGCGTCCCATCGATCACGAAGCCGCCCGCGCCGCCGTGCGTCCACTGCAGGGCGTACGCGCCAGTGTGTGGATCGACCGGGAAAACCTGCTGGTGATGGTCGGCGGCAGCCAGTACCGCAATACCGACACCATCGACCGCATCTGCCTAGCCCTCCAACCACTCGGCGACACGCTGGCCGTGGTGGTTAACGTGCAGGACGTGACGGCGAAGACCTCGGAAGGCGCGGATACGTTGTCGCGCAATTGCCAGTTGGGTATGGGACAGCGGGCGCTGTTGCAGAAGAAGCGGCAGGTGGATGCGTTGGACCCGGAGGTCAGGCGAGTTTTTCGGGCGCAGCAGGGGTGAACTTATGAACTTCGTATCTTCGACGCTTAAATGGACCATTGTGATTTTTTTGATGATTTCGCTTTTGTCCGGCTGCGGTCCAACCCGCACCGAACAACTCGAACAAAAAATCTCCAGTCTTCAGACGCAATTGGAAAACATGCAAAACAAGCTCGATAACGCTAAAGAAAAAGCCGACGATGCACAAACAGAACTTGAAGGTCTTCAGGCGGCTGTCGAAGAGGCCGATACCAACGTAAGCCGTTTCAACGAAGACAATTGGCGCAGCGTTGTTCCCGACGTTGAGGATGCGGAAGACGATGTTCATCAAAAGACAGATGCGTCAAAAGAAGCTGTCGACGAAGTGGTTAACGCACTGGAGTAGAGACAAACTATTCACGCAACTCGAAATTTCGATCTGCATAGATGAAAGTGAATCGTAAGGGGATTGGTCATGGCTACAGAGACAATACTTACTACAGCCCGCGCTTCTTTGGAGCGCGTGCAAAATTTCGAGCCCAAGGAACTAGCAAGGACTTTAGATCTGGGGCGGCAGCTCAACTTTGAAGAAATTGTTGAGCCAGCTGAACGCTTGGTGGCGCTATACAAGCGAATTTCGTTAGTGACACTAAATGATTTGGTGGATAGCCAACTTCAACAAATTGGCTCGCAAGCCGATGCGGATTTTAATAGGTTTAAAGAAATTCTGAATTTCTCAGCGGACCAGTCAAACGCGTCTGGTGTCAGGGCTACATTAATCAGTCAAATGTTGAAGGCTTATGAAGCCACGTTTCCAGTGCTCTGGCAGTACATCGCCTATGGAGTGGCAACTGCAACAGACGCATCTGTTATTGAAGGACGTGCGCGTTCTGTCCTTCAAAGCATAGAAGATAAAGCTGAGAAATTATCTGAGAGCCTTGCGGACCGAGACAATGAGGCGCAACAAATACTGGTCCACATACAGCAAGTCGCTGCCGAACATGGTGTCTCTCAGCAGGCGCAGTATTTTAAGGATCGTGCCGATGAACACAGTGCGAGCTCCGATAATTGGCGAACGGCGACGGGTGTGTCCGTAGCTATCACAATTATTTTTGCTGTCTTATCAGCTTTCGCTTTCAAGCTTGACTGGATGAAGGCAATAAGCTCTTGGGATGCTGCGGAATTTATCAGTGGAAAAATCCTTGTATTCGTTACATTGGCCGCCGTCGTCGCGTTATGTGCAAAGAACTTTCTCGCGCATCAGCACAACGCAATATTGAACAGACACCGACAGACGGCTTTGCAAACTTATAAGGTGCTAGTCGATGCCGGGGCATCTGGCGGCTCCCAGGATATAGTTTTAGCGTATGCGGCGGCTTGCATATTTGGCGCGCAAGAGACCGGATTTGCCAAGGATTCCGGGGAAGGTGCTGGTAAGTCGGTTTTGGAATTGATGACGAAGTCTGTTGTCAGCGGAACAAAGGCCTAACGCCAGAACTCAAGATGATGTGTGAAGTGATATAGCGCTTTTTGCAAGGCTAGATTGTGTGGTTGAAGAAGGCATAGAAAAAGCGCCGTATGGACTACGGCGCTTTTGTCTTTTATTTGAGCCAAGCTTCGCTGAACTGCGAAGCTGAAATATCAAACCGCCTCAAACACTCCCGCCGCCCCCATCCCCGTACCGATACACATCGTCACCATCCCGTACTTCTGCTTGCGACGACGCAAGCCGTGCACGAGGGTGGCGATGCGCACCGCGCCGGTGGCACCGAGCGGGTGACCCAGCGCGATGGCGCCGCCGAGCGGGTTGACCTTGCTGGGGTCGAGCTTGAGGTCGCCCATGACGGCGAGGGCCTGGGCGGCGAAGGCTTCGTTGAGTTCGATCCAGTCGAGCTGATCCTGGCTGATGCCGGTCTGCTTGAGGGCTTTGGGAATGGCTTCTTTCGGACCGATGCCCATGATTTCCGGCGGCACGCCGGCGACGGAGAAGCCGACGAAGCGGGCCAGCGGTTGCAGGTTGTACTCCTTGATGGCTTTTTCGCTGGCGAGCAGCACGGCGCCGGCGCCATCAGACATCTGCGAAGAGTTGCCGGCGGTGACGGTGCCGCCGAACTGGCCGTTGCGGAACACGGTCTTGAGCTTGGCCAGCACTTCCATGGTGGTGCCGGCGCGTGGGCCTTCGTCGGCGCTGATGTGGCGGGCGTCGGTGATGATCTTGCGGCTGGCGAGGTCGGGGTAGTGGTCGTCCAGCGCGAACGGGCTGATCTCGTCGTTGAATTCGCCGGCGGCCTGGGCGGCGAGGGCGCGGCGATGGCTTTCGACGGAGAAGGCGTCCTGCTGTTCGCGGCTGACTTTCCATTTCTTGGCGACGTTTTCGGCGGTGATGCCCATGCCGTAGGCGATGCCGATGTTCTCGTCGTTGAAGATGGCCGGGTTCATGGCGATCTTGTGGCCCATCATCGGCACCATGCTCATGCTCTCGGTGCCGCCGGCGAGCATCAGATCGTCTTCGCCGAGGCGGATGCGATCGGCGGCCATGGCCACGGCCTGCAGGCCGGACGAGCAGAAACGGTTGATGGTGACGCCGGGCACGGTGTCCGGCAGGCCGGCGAGCAGCACGCCGATGCGTGCCACGTTCATGCCTTGCTCGGCCTCGGGCATGGCGCAGCCGATGATGGCGTCGCCGATGCGATGCGGATCGATGCCCGGCGCCTGCGCCATCACGGCGCGGATGACGTGGGCGAGCATGTCGTCCGGACGGGTGTTGCGGAATACGCCGCGCGGCGCCTTGCCGACCGGGGTGCGGGTGGCGGCGACGATGTAGGCGTCTTGGATTTGCTTGCTCATGATGTTTGATCCTTTGGAAATGACGAGAGAGGGAGATGGACGTTCAGCCTTCCGTTTCCGTCAGTTCCTCAGCGGCTTGCCGGTGGTCATGGTGTGGGCGATGCGGGCCTGGGTTTTCTCGGTCTGCGCCAGTTCCACGAAGTGCTTGCGCTCAAGCGCGAGCAGCCATTCCTCGTCGACCTGCGAACCGCGCTCGATCACGCCGCCGCACAGGGTGTCGGCGATGCGCGTGGCGATGTCCACGTCGTGCTCGGAGGCGAAATAGCCGGCCTGCAGGTTGGCCAGCGAGGCCTTGAACGTGGCCGTGCCGACATCGCCGGCCACGGTGATGGCGTTGGCGGGCAGAGGCGGGCGGTAGCCGCTTTCGGCCAGCGCGTTGGCCACCTGCTTGGCGACGTAGAGCAGCTCGTAGGCATTGAACACGACCACGTCGCTGTCGCGCATCAGGCCGAGCTGCTTGGCTTCCATCGCGCTGGCGGAGACTTTGGCCATCGCCACGGTCTCGAACACTTTCTTCAATTCCTCGAACGGATCGGCCGGGTTGGCCTTGAACGCGCGGATGGCCAGCTCGTGCAGACCGCCGCCGGCCGGCAGCAGGCCGACACCGGCTTCGACCAGACCGATGTAGCTTTCCAGCGCCGCGACGGTACGCGCCGAATGCATCTGGAATTCGCAGCCGCCGCCCAGCGCCAGCCCGCGCACGGCGGACACCACCGGCACCAGAGAGTGCTTGATGGTCATGCTGGTGCGCTGGAAGTTCTCGACCATCTTCTCGAACTGGTCGATCTTGCCGGCCTGCAGCAGACCCAACGCGCCCTTGAGATCGGCGCCGGCGGAGAATGGTTCGCCGGTTTGCCAGATCACCACGGCCTTCAACTTCTGCTCGGCGATGCGGATGGCTTCCTGCACGCCATCGAGCACGAAGTCGTTGACGGTGTGCATCTTGGTCTTGAAGGAGATGATGCCGATGCCGTCGTCGCCCAGCGTCCACAGACGCACGCCGTCGTTTTCCCAGACCGTGCTGCCCTGATCGAAGGTTTCGCCTAGGATCGGATCGGGGAACAACTGGCGCTTGTAGACCGGATGCTGCGAACGCGGCTTGTCGGCCTTGGCGCTGGCCGAGTAGGAGCCGTTTTTGGAATGCACGCCTTCACGACCGTCGGTAACCCACGCCGGCAGCGGCGCCTTGCTCATGGCCTTGCCGGCGGCGATGTCTTCATTGATCCAGCCGGCCACCTGCTGCCAGCCGGCAGCCTGCCAGGTTTCGAACGGACCGAGCTTCCAGCCGTAACCCCAGCGTATGGCGAAATCCACATCGCGCGCGGTGTCGGCGATGTCGGCGAGGTGATAGGCGGTGTAGTGGAACAGGTCGCGGAAGGTCGCCCACAGGAACTGCGCCTGCGGATCGCTGGAGGCGCGCAGCTTGCCGAACTTTTCCGAGGGATTCTTGATGGCGAGGATGGCGGCGACGTCGTCGGACGGTTTCTGCTCGGACGGGCGGTAATCCTTCGCGGCGACGTCGAGCACGACGATGTCCTTGCCGGCCTTCTTGTAGAAACCGGCGCCGGTCTTCTGGCCAAGCGCGCCCTGATCGATCAGCCCCTGCAGCCACGCGGGCGCCTTGAAGTAGTCGTGCCAGGGATCATCGGCCAGCGTATCGGCCATGGTCTTGATGACGTGCGCCATGGTGTCGAGGCCGACCACGTCGGCGGTGCGGTAGGTGGCGCTCTTCGGGCGACCGACGGCGGGGCCGGTGAGCGCGTCGACCGTATCGAAGCCGAGCTTGAACTGCTCGGTGTGATGCATGGTGGCCAGCATGGAGAACACGCCGATGCGGTTGCCGATGAAATTGGGTGTGTCCTTGGCGATCACCACGCCCTTGCCGACGGTGGTGACCAGGAACGCTTCGAGCCCGGCGATGACGTTGGGGTCGGTGAGCCTGGTCGGGATCAGTTCGACCAGATGCATGTAGCGCGGCGGGTTGAAGAAGTGCACGCCGCTGAAGCGATGGCGCATGTCCTCGGGCAGGGCTTCGGCCAGCTTGTTGATCGACAGGCCCGAGGTGTTGGAGGCGATGATCGCGGTCTTGGACAGGTGCGGGGCGATCTTGGTGTACAGGTCGAGCTTCCAGTCCATGCGTTCGGCGATCGCCTCGATCACCAGGTCGACGTCCTTGAGGTGCGACATGTCCTCGTCGTAGTTGGCCGGAATGATGGCGGCCGCGAGGTTCTTGTCCGCCAGCGGGGCAGGCGAGAGCTTGGCAAGGTTGGCGATGGCCTTGATCGCGATGCCGCTCTTCGGGCCTTCCTTCGCGGCGAGATCGAACAGCACGGTCTGTACGCCCGCATTGGTCAGGTGCGCAGCGATCTGCGCTCCCATAACGCCAGCGCCCAGTACGGCGGCCTTGCGAATACGCAATGTGGATTGGTTGGATGGTGCAGCGGTCATTGGCATCTCCGATGGAACGAATGCGAAAGAAACAACACGGCCTGGATGGCCGATAACAGGGAATCAGGGATGGCTCAGGCCGGCGACGGCAAAGCCGATGAGGTGCTGCGCGGTCTGTTCGCGATGGGTGTGCTCGCTGACGTCGCTCTTGCGCTGGATCATGCCGAAGCCGGACATCGCGTGGGTCAGCGCACCGGTGACCAGATCGATGCGCCAGTAGAGTTCGGGCTTGCTCAGTTGCGGCAGCAAACGCGCGAATTCAGTGGTGAACTGGCGCATCACATGTCCGTAGTTCTCGGACAGGAACTGACGCAGGGTGTCGTCATGCTCCGCGAATGCGCGCGCCAGCACGCGCATGAAAAGCGCGCCGCTATCGTCATGCGAAAGGTCCAGGGCAGGGCGGATGTAGGCGGCCAGCACGTCTTCGAGCGTGGTGTTTTCCACGCCGGCGATCTTTGCCAGCGCGGTCAAACGGCGCGCATTCAAGGCATCGAGACGGCGACGGAATACCTGCTCGACCAGCTTTTCCTTGGAACCGAAGTGGTAGTTCACGGCGGCGAGGTTCACGCCGGCGCTGGAAGTGAGTTGCCTCAGCGATGCACCATCGAAACCGCGCTGGGCGAACAGGACTTCGGCGGCGGCGAGAATGCGTTCCTTGGTCGAGCCGGAGGTATTCACGGGCGGTGTCATCCATCAACGGCCATCGGCCAGTTCAAACGATCGTTTGAGCATACGCGGACAACTTGATGGACGTCAAACAATGGCGTGTTGCAAACAAAGTCCGACTTGCGTATGAGCTAGAATCTGTCAAACTTTCGTGAGCTAAAGCCTCAATCCTTGTCAAGTTTAGCTCTCTGCCGGCTCGGGGCCGGCACGACCCTTTCCCTCATTCGTTTGCCGGAGCAGATCCGTATGGCGCTGGAGCGCACTCTTTCCATCATTAAGCCCGATGCCGTCGCCAAGAACGTCATCGGTGAAATTTATGCCCGTTTCGAGAAGGCCGGGCTCAAGGTCGTCGCTGCGCGCATGAAGCAGTTGTCGCGCAAGGAAGCCGAGGGCTTCTATGCTGTGCATCGCGAGCGTCCGTTCTTCAATGCGCTGGTTGAGTTCATGATTTCCGGCCCGGTAATGATCCAGGCACTGGAAGGCGAAAATGCCGTGCTCAAGCATCGCGATCTGATGGGCGCGACCAACCCGAAGGAAGCTGCACCGGGCACGATCCGCGCCGACTTCGCCGACTCCATCGATGCGAATGCCGTGCATGGCTCCGATGCGGCCGATACTGCCAAGGTGGAGATTGCTTATTTCTTCGCCGCAACGGATGTGCTTTCTAAATAACTTGTGCGTTCGCTCTTGAACGCGAGGATCAGGAAGCGGCCATCCATAGCCGCGCTCTTCACAAAACCATGAATCAGGCAGCTTTCACTTCATCCGACCAGACGACTTCCAAAGTCAACCTGCTCGACTTCGATCGCCAGGGCCTGCGTGATTTCTTCACGCAGATCGGCGAGAAGCCATATCGCGCCGAGCAGGTGATGAAGTGGATTTACCACGACCTGCAAGACGACTTCGAGAACATGACCGATGTGGGTAAGGCGTTGCGCGCCAAGCTCAATGAGGTCTGCTACATCGGCGCGCCCAAGACGGTGCTGGACAAGGCCGCCAATGACGGCACGCACAAGTGGCTGCTGGGCATGGATCAGGGTAACGCGGTCGAGACCGTGTATATCCCGGAGCCAACCCGCGGCACCTTGTGTGTTTCGTCGCAGATCGGTTGTGCGCTCAATTGCCAGTTTTGCTCGACGGGTGCGCAAGGCTTCAATCGCAATCTTTCCACGGCCGAGATCATCGGCCAGGTGTGGGTTGCGGCGAAATACCTGGGCAATGTCACGCATCAGAATCGCCGCATCACCAATGTGGTGATGATGGGCATGGGCGAGCCTTTGGCCAATTTCGAGAACGTGGTGCGCGCGATGAAGCTGATGCGCGACGATCTCGGGTTCGGCCTTGCAGCCAAGCGGGTCACGTTGTCCACAGCCGGCATGGTGCCGTTGATCGACCAGTTGTCGGACACCATCGACGTATCGCTTGCCGTGTCGCTGCATGCGGCCAACGACGACCTGCGCACCGAACTGGTACCGCTCAACAAGCGCTATCCGATTGCAGAGCTGATCGCCGCCTGCCAGCGCTGGGTTGCACGCAAACCTCGCACCTCGATCACGTTCGAATACACCTTGATGAAGGGCGTGAACGATCAGCCCGAACATGCGCGCCAGTTGATCAAACTGATGCGCAAACTGCCGACCTGCAAGGTCAATCTGATTCCTTTCAATCCGTTTCCCGGTACGCGCTTCGAGCGTTCCGGTGCAGATGCCATCCGTGATTTCCAGACCCAGCTGCTGAGTGCAGGCGTATTGACCATGTTGCGTCGCACGCGCGGCGACGACATCGATGCTGCCTGCGGCCAATTGGCCGGGCAGGTAACCGACCGTACCCGTCGCAGTGCGGATCTGCGCAAGCGGCAGGACGAAGGGGTGCAGCATGCGGTTTGATCGAACACTGGTATTCGCGCTATTGCTGTCGCTGGCTGGCTGCGTGAGCACCCAGATCGACAGCAACTCGTTGGGCAAGGACATGCCCAAGACCAGCAGCGCAGAGCAGGCACAGGATGCGGCGCGCGTGCATACCGAACTCGGTCAGCGCTACATGGCCAACGGCGATCTGCAAACCGCCTTAGAAAAACTGACGCTGGCGTTGAAGTTCGATCCCAACTACGCGCCTGCACATACGGTGATTGCCGTGCTTTACGAGCGCATCCATCAGCTGCCCGAAGCGGAATTGCATTATCGCAAGGCCGTGGAACTGGAATCGAACAAGGGGCCTGCCGAGAACAATCTTGGTCAGTTCCTTTGCGGGGTAGGCAATTACCCCGAAGCGTACGCGTATTTCCAGAAAGCGGTAGCGGATCCCTTCAACCAGTCCGCCGACATGGCTCTCACCAACGAGGGCATCTGCAAATCGCGCGCAAACGACCCTCATGGAGCCGAAGCCAGTTTCCGTGATGCCATCGCGCGAAATCCGAATAATGCGGAGGCACTCTTTCAGCTTGCCAATACCCTCTACTTGCATAACGATGCGTTTCGTGCCCGAGCCTTCATTCAGCGTCTCGACGCACTGAACCAGCCCAGCGCAGCGGGCCTGAAACTTGGTTACGACATCGAATCCCGATTGGGCAACTCGGAAGGGGCCCAGATCTACAGCAATCGGTTGCGCACGCAGTTCCCGGAGTCGGAACAGGCGCACGCCTTGAACAGCACTGCCAGCCCATGACTTCGACGCCCCAGCTACCGGCCGACCAGGATCCGAACGGACACGATCTGTTCGGCATCAATCTAGTCGACATCGATGTACCGTCGACGAAATCACCCACCGTGAGTTTCGGCAGTCGATTGCATGCCGCTCGTGAAGCCCGTGGCCTGGATATCGAGACGTGTGCGCACACGCTTAAGCTTCCGGCTCGCGTTCTTCGCCAGCTTGAGCGCGACCAGTACGACGATATCGATTCGAAGATTTATCTCGGCAGTTACATAGGCAAATACGGCCAGTTCCTGGGCATCAACGAATCGTCAATCCAGGTCGAGGTCGACCGGATCAGGCACATCGAACCCACGCTGGTAGCCACCGGCGGCATTTCGCATTCCAGGTTCCTGCTCGATCGCTACGCGACTGCCGCAACCTATGCGATTTTGACCGCGGTGATTGTGGTCCCCATGATCTGGCTTGGCGTGCGCGGCACGCTGGATCGTGACCTCAGCCATCTCGCACCACTGGATGCCGCCCCGGTTGCCCAGCAGGATGCGCCGGCATCGACGGCAAGCTCGAGCGTCGTATCGGTCGGTCAAGTGGCATCGAAGACATTGGCGCCACAGCAATCGTCAGCTGTCATCAAGAATCCGGAACAGGAACAACCACTGCTTGCATCGATGGCGCCGTTTCCGAATCTGGAGACCGGCACATTGCCTTCGGCTCCTGCGACCGTGTCGCCAGCCATCGACAGCGGTACGGGCGGTCACAGCCTGAGCCTGAGCCTGGATTCTGCCAGCTGGGTCGAAGTGATCGATCGCGATGGCAAGCGGCTGGAATACGGGCTGTTGGCTGCCGGCAGTAACAAGACGTATCACAGCGATCAACCGCTGGATGTGCGCATTGGCAATTCGAGTGGCGCACAAGTCAACATCGACGGGCAGCCGGTTGCGCTGGACAATTTCAGGCATTCCAACGTCGCGCACTTCCGCGTTCAACTGCAAGACGGCAAGGCCGCAGCAGCCAGTCTCTGATCGCTGTTCGGCGCTCGGTACAGCCCAATTCGGTTATGCTTGTCCATTGCCCGCTCGTGTCATCGCGGGCTGGCACAGTTTTTTCATTTTCAACGCGCTGGACGTCTCTCGCGTCCTTACGCGTGCGGCCCTTTCAACGGTGATTGCATGGCTCTTGACGAATACGACAAATACGAACAAAGCGAGATCGTTCAGAAGTGGTTGCGCGAAAACGGGTTGTCGATTGTCGTTGGCATCGCCATTGGTCTGGTGGGCATTTTCGGGTGGCAGCAGTGGCGCAACCACCAGGCACGCCATGAAGGAGAGGCTGCGCAGCTCTATCAGCAGGTGCAGGTGATGCTCGCGTCCGGCAAGCCGGATGCTGCAGCTGAACTTACGGCGCGGCTGACCAAGGATTACGACACGTCGCCGTATGCCGTATTTGCCATGAGCGCTCAAGCCAGGCAGCAGTTGCAGGACAAACAGCTGGACAAGGCGGAAACGTCGCTTGGCTGGGCGGAAGTTCACGCCAGCGATCCCGCGCTGAAGTCGCTTTCGCAGATGCGTCTGGCGCAAGTGCAATTGCAACATGGCAACGCCTCGGTTGCGCTTTCGACACTCGATCGCATTCCTGCAGCCGATTTCAAAGGGCTTGCGCAGGAACTCCGTGGCGATGTGCTGGTCAAGCTTGGGCGTGCAGATGATGCACGCAAGGCGTACCAGACGGCCTTGTCGGCATTGGGCGCGGACGCGCCGCAACGCGGTGCCTTGCAAATGAAATTAGACGATTTGGCCACGGCCGGGAAGCAGGGTGCATGAAAGCTGAAATGATGAAACGCGTCTTGCTGATCAGCCTGACCTCGATGCTGGTGCTTGCGGGCTGCCACTCCTTCAAGAAGGAGAACGTCGAGCCGCCGACTCCGCTGTCCAAGGATTTCAAACCCACGGTGCAGGTCACCAAGCTCTGGACCAGTCGAGTAGGCAAAGGCGCGGGCGACAGTGGCGTGCGCTTGCGGCCTGCGGTCGTCGATGGCGTGCTCTATGCCAACAGTACCGATGGTGACCTGATGGCGATCGACGCCAATAGCGGCAAGACGCTGTGGTCGAAAAACACGCGCGTCCACGGCTGGTTTGGCTGGGGCGACAAGAAACGAAAGGATGCCCTTTATGCTGGCGGTCCCGCAGTCAGCCGCGAGTTGCTGGCAGTCGGCACACTCGATGGCCACGTCTATGCCGTGAATGCGAAAGACGGCAACGCTCGCTGGGAATCCGAACTGGACTCCGAAGTGCTGGCCTCGCCAGTGATTGTCGGTGACCTCGTCATCGTGCGCACGCAGGACGGTCGCGTATACGGACTCGATTCTTCCGACGGCAAACGCCGCTGGGTCTACGACCAGGGCAACGTTCCGCTGCTGAGCCTGCGTGGCAATGGCGGCCTGCTCGCGGCGAACGGCGTGGTGTTCTTCGGCAGCGACGACGGCAAGCTGGTCGCGCTGCGCCAGGACAACGGCCAGAAATTATGGGAACAGAAACTCGGCAGCGGCGAAGGCCGCACAGACATCGACCGTCTTGATGACGTGGATGGCTCGATTCTGCTCGACGGCAGCACCTTGTTCGGCGCGGCTTATCACGGCAGCCTGATGGCAGTCGACGGCCCGAGCGGTCGCCCGTTATGGACACATCCGTTCTCGACCTTCGATTCACTCGCCGATGCCGGCACGTCCATTTATGGCGTCGCCGACGATTCTGGCGTGTGGGCGTTCGACAAGAACGGCGGCGCGGATATCTGGAAAAACGCTGCGCTGAAATATCGCTGGGTCACTGGTCCTGCCGTACAGGGCAACTACGTGGTGGTCGGCGATATGGAAGGCTATATCCATTGGCTGCAGATCGGCGATGGCGCCATGGCTGGACGCGAGCGTCTGTCCAAGAAGGCCATTCGTGCACAGCCTCTGGTCGCCGGCGACACCGTCTACGTCGAGGACGTGAAGGGCCGCATTGGCGCTTACCGTCTCTCCGCGCACTGATCGCGGAGAGATGGTTCCATCATGCTGCCTGTCGTCGCGCTAGTTGGTCGTCCCAACGTCGGTAAATCGACGCTCTTCAACGTTCTGACGCGCAGCCGTGACGCCTTGGTCGCCGATATGCCGGGCGTGACCCGCGATCGTCACTATGGTGTTTGCCGCAGTGGAGAGCGGCCTTTCGTGGTGGTCGATACCGGCGGTCTGTCCGGTGTCGAGGAAGCCATGGACGTGCTTACCGCGAAACAGGTGCGCCTGGCCATCGAAGAAGCCCATGTGCTGGTATTCGTGGTCGATGCGCGCGAGGGTCTGCTGCCGCAGGATTACGTGATCCTCGGCGAGCTGCGTCGCAGCGGCAAACCGATTATCGCCGCTGTCAACAAGACCGACGGCCTGGAAGAACAGGCCGTGCTGGCCGAGTTTTCGGCCATCGGCATCGGCACGATCATGCCGCTGTCCGCTGCGCACAACCGCGGCACAGACGATCTGATTTCGGTGGTTTTGCCTTTGCTTCCGGTGGACGAGGAAAGCTCGGTCGAAGGGGAAGGCGAGAGCGGCACCATCCGCGTGGCCATCGTCGGACGTCCGAATGCTGGCAAGTCGACCTTGATCAACCGCCTGCTCGGCGAAGAACGGTTGATCGTCTCGGACGTCGCCGGTACCACACGCGATCCGATCCGCGTGCCGCTCGAACGCGATGGCAAACGCTACACGCTGATCGACACCGCAGGCATTCGGCGCAAGGCACGCGTCGAGGAAGCCGTGGAGAAATTCAGCGTCATCAAGACACTGCAATCCATCGCCGCAGCGCAAGTCGTTGTGGTGATGATCGACGCCCGCGAAAATCTCGCGGATCAGGATCTCACCCTCATCGGCTACGCCATGGACGAGGGCAGGGCGATAGTGATCGCCGTCAACAAATGGGACGGCCTGGACAAATACCAGCGCGACGAATGCCAGCGTGCGCTGGATCGCCGACTCGTATTCGTGGCATGGGCCAAACAGGTTTACATCTCGGCGTTGCATGGATCCGGCCTCAGCGAACTGATGCGTGCCGTGGTTCGCGCGCACGGTTCGGCGACCAAGGTGCTGGTGTCGTCGGAACTTACCAAGACACTCGAGAAAGCGTACGAGGGTTATCAACCGCCACTCGTGAACGGCCATGCGCCCAAGCTTCGTTTTGCGCATCCCGGCGGCAACAATCCGCCGACGATCGTGATCCATGGCAGCCGCACCAAGCACATTGCACCGGCCTACCAGCGTTACCTGGAAAACTTCTTCCGCAAGCGTTACAAACTGGAAGGCACGCCGATCCGCATCGCCTTCCGCGAAAGTGAAAACCCGTACGCGGGACGCAAGAAAGTGTTGACCAAGGAACAACAGCAAAAGGCACGCCGCCGCGTCAGCGATCTGATCAAGCGCACGCGCTGATCGATGTCAGGCCCCTGTCTGACGCAAGTCAGCCGGCAACAAGGCGTACACCGCCGCCTCCTTTGGCTGATCGTGAATCCACAGCCGATGCCGCGCGATGGCTTCCAGCCGCGCGCCGAGTTTTTCAGCGACGCGCCGGCTCGGAAGGTTGTCGGGCTCGGCCACGATTTCGATACGTATCAGCCGCATGTTTTCGAATCCGAATCGCGCCATCAGCGCGCCGGCTCTGGTCGCCATGCCACGACCCTGTCGCGATTCCCTCAGCCAGTAGCCCATGTTCGCGCTGCGATGAAGGCGATTGAGGTGATTCAACCCGATGCCTCCCATCAGATCGCCTGATAACGCGTCGCAGATCGCCAAGGGAAAGTCCGTGCCGGACGTCCATCCTTCGCGTGAATATTCGATCCATGCCCGGGCTTCTTCGAGTCCGTAACCCCGATGACACCATGGCTGCCAGCGACCCACAGTATCCAGTGACTCGTCCACAGCATCGCGCAGCTGAACGGGATCAATAGCCGACCACGGGCGCAGGCACACAAACTCATCGCGAAGTTCCGGAGCCGTGATGGCAGCTGCTTCGATGGAACAGGTCATGCCGTTTGTACGTGCTGGTGTGAGCCGCGATAATGGGCAACTTTCTTTCGGCCATCAACATGACTGCACGCATACTCGACGGCCGACGCATCGCGCAGGAACTGCTGGCGCTGATTGCTCAGCGCGTGCAGGCGCGAAAGTTGCAGGGCCTTGTCGAGCCGGGTCTGGCGGTCGTGCTGGTTGGCACCGATGCCGGCTCGTCGGTGTACGTGCGCAAGAAGCGCGAGGCCTGCCATCAGGTCGGTTTCCGTTCGATCGATCACGATCTACCCGCAACCACCACCCAAGCCGAACTGTTTGCGTTGATCGACCGGCTCAATGCCGATCCGGCGGTGCACGGCATCCTGGTGCAATCCCCGTTGCCTGATCACATCGATGAAGACGCTCTGGTCGATCGCATCGATCCGGCCAAGGATGTCGATGGCTTCCAGGCGATCAATGTCGGTCGACTCGCCTTGCGCCGTTTCGGCTTGCGTCCGTGCACGCCCAAGGGCGTGATGACGCTGCTCGGCCATACCGATCGTCCGGTGCGTGGTCAGCATGCCGTCGTGGTCGGCGTGTCCAATCATGTCGGTCGTCCACTGGTGCTGGAGTTGATGATTGCCGGATGCACCACCACCTCGTGTCATCGCTTCACACGTGATCTCGAAAATTTCGTGCGCCAGGCGGACATCCTGGTCGTCGCGGTCGGCAAACCGGGACTGGTCAAGGGCGATTGGATCAAACCCGGTGCGGTGGTGATCGACGTCGGCATCAATCGTCTCGACGATGGACGGCTGGTCGGTGATGTCGAGTTCAAGCCGGCGGCGCAGCGCGCCAGCTGGATCACGCCGGTGCCCGGTGGCGTCGGCCCGATGACGGTGGCGACTCTGCTCGAAAACACGCTCGAAGCGGCTGAAGCCGCTGCCGGCAACGCATGATTGTGGGGCGGCATTCAGCCGCATATCTGGCGAGCATCACGGCAGGGCGCGTATAATTCCCTCTTTGCAGCGGGACTTTCGCATGCGCATCCTCGCCGAGGCTCTGACCTACGACGACGTCTACCTGGTTCCCGGCCATTCGATCGTGCTACCACGGGACGTGGACACTTCCACCCGATTCACCCGCAACCTTCGCCTCAATATCCCGATCGTGTCGGCCGCGATGGATACGGTGACCGAAGCGCGCCTCGCCATCACCATGGCGCAGAACGGCGGCATCGGCATCATCCACAAGAACATGACTGCCGAGCAGCAAGCGGCCGAAGTCCGGCTGGTAAAGAAGTTCGAAGCCGGCGTGATCCGCCGTCCCATCACCGTCAGCCCCGACACCTCGATCAGTGAAGTGTTGCGACTCACGCGTGCGCACAACATCTCCGGTGTACCGGTGGTGGACGGCAGCAAACTGGTCGGCATCGTCACCAGTCGCGACCTGCGTTTCGAGCGCAAGCACGACGATCCGGTGCGCAACATCATGACGCGCCAGGACAAGTTGGTGACCGTGCGCGAAGGCGCCAGCCAGGACGACGTGCTGCTGTTGCTGCACAAGCACCGCATCGAGAAAGTGCTGGTCGTCAACGACGATTTCCAGCTACGCGGCTTGATCACCGTCAAGGACATCCAGAAGGCGCGCGACAATCCGCACGCAGCGAAGGACCAGCAGGAAGCGCTGCTCGTCGGCGCGGCTGTCGGCGTCGGCGGCGACACCGAAAAACGCGTCGCCGCGCTGGTCGATGCGGGCGTGGACGTGCTGGTTGTCGATACCGCGCACGGTCATTCGCAAGGCGTGATCGATCGCGCCGGATGGGTGAAGAAAAACTATCCGCAGGTACAAGTCATCGCCGGCAATATCGTCACCGGCGAAGCGGCGCGGGCCTTGCTCGACGCAGGCGTCGATGCGGTGAAAGTCGGCGTGGGTCCGGGCTCCATCTGCACCACGCGCGTGGTCGCCGGTGTCGGCGTGCCGCAGATCACCGCGATCGACATGGTGGCCACGGCGCTGAAGGATGAAATCCCCTTGATCGCCGATGGCGGCATCCGCTACTCCGGCGATATTCCCAAGGCGCTCGCTGCGGGTGCGTCCACCGTGATGCTGGGTTCGATGTTCGCGGGCACCGAGGAATCGCCGGGTGAGGTCGAGCTGTTTCAGGGCCGTTCGTACAAGAGCTATCGCGGCATGGGTTCGATCGGCGCGATGCAACTCGGATCAAAGGATCGCTATTTCCAGGACGAAGCCGACGCAGACAAACTGGTGCCCGAAGGCATCGAAGGCCGCGTGCCGTATCGCGGGCCGCTGCGCAACATCATCCACCAGTTGATCGGTGGCTTGCGCGCATCGATGGGTTACCTCGGCACGGCGACCATCGACGACGTGCGCCACAACGCACAGTTCGTCAAAGTCACCTCGGCCGGCGTGACCGAAGCGCATCCGCACGACATCCAGATCACCAAGGAAGCGCCGAACTATCGGCTAAATTCCTGATTCGAGATCAGGCAGCAGTGGCGAGTAGAGCGCGCAGAATCGAACGTTCTCGCACTTTGCCAACGGATGGCGCGACAGCGATGTTGCTTCCGTCGCCGCGTCGCATGCTCGCCACGATTTCCGGTTATCGCGCTCTCGCTACTTACCTTCGCCCCTGGCTTTCGCCCCATGACCAACATCCATAGCGACAAGATCCTGATCCTCGATTTCGGCGCGCAGTACACGCAACTGATCGCACGGCGCATTCGCGAGCTCGGGGTCTATTGCGAAATATGGGCATGGGACCACGAGCCGACGGAGATTGCCGCGTTCGGCGCGAAGGGCATCATTCTTTCCGGCGGGCCGGAATCCACGACGCTGGCGGACGCGCCCAAAGCGCCGCAAGCGGTGTTCGATGCGGGCGTGCCGATCCTGGGCATTTGCTACGGCATGCAGACGCTCGCGGCACAACTCGGTGGCGCAACCGAGGCGGCCGACGCGCGCGAGTTCGGCCACGCGCAGGTTGAAATCGTCGCGACCAGCCGGTTGTTCGATGGCCTCAACGATCATCCCGGCACATCTCAACTGCTCGATGTGTGGATGAGCCATGGCGATCATGTCGCAAGGGCGCCCGCGGGTTTCACGGTCACTGGTGTTACCGATCGCATTCCGGTCGCCGTGATGGAAAACGAAGACAAGCGCTGGTACGGGGTGCAATTCCATCCCGAAGTCACGCATACGAAGCAGGGCGGCGCGCTGCTCAAGCGTTTCATCGCCGAGATCTGCGGTTGCTCCATGTTGTGGACCGCCGCCAACATCATCGATGACCAGATCGCGCGCGTGCGCGCGCAGGTCGGTGACGATCACGTGCTGCTCGGACTTTCCGGTGGCGTGGATTCGTCGGTGGTCGCCGCATTGCTGCATCGTGCGATCGGCGATCGCCTCACCTGCGTGTTCGTCGACACCGGCCTGCTGCGCTGGGAGGAAGGCGATCAGGTCATGGCCACCATGGCTGCATCCGACGAACACGGCATGGGCATCAAGGTCATTCGCGTCAACGCGGCCGATCGCTACTTCAAGGCGCTGAACGGCGTCGCCGATCCGGAAGCCAAGCGCAAGATCATCGGTGGCCTGTTCGTCGACATCTTCGACGAGGAATCCGAGAAACTGATTGCTGACGGCGGCAACGTAAAGTGGCTGGCGCAGGGCACGATCTATCCCGACGTGATCGAGTCGGCCGGCAGCAAGACCGGCAAGGCGCACGTCATCAAGAGCCACCACAACGTCGGCGGTTTGCCGGCGCACATGAAGCTCAAGCTGGTGGAACCGTTGCGCGAATTGTTCAAGGACGAAGTGCGCCGCATCGGCGTCGAACTCGGCCTGCCGCGCGCGATGGTTTATCGCCATCCGTTCCCGGGCCCCGGCCTGGGCGTGCGCATTCTTGGTGAAGTGAAGCGCGAATACGCGGAGTTGCTTGCGCGTGCCGATGCGATCTTCATCGACGAACTGCGCAAGGCCGATCTCTACGATCAGACGAGTCAGGCGTTCGCGGTATTTCTGCCGGTGAAATCGGTTGGCGTGGTGGGCGATGCGCGAGCCTACGAATGGGTGATCGCGTTGCGTGCCGTGGAGACGATCGATTTCATGACCGCGCACTGGGCGCATCTGCCGTACGAATTCCTCGGCAAGGTGTCCAATCGCATTATCAACGAACTGCGTGGCGTGTCGCGTGTCGTCTACGACATCAGCGGCAAACCGCCCGCGACGATCGAGTGGGAGTGATCAAGCTTGAGCAACACGGGTGACTGACGAGATGCTATCGGCGCCGGAGTTGTTTTCGGCCGAAGACATGCGACACATGCAGCATGCGTTGCAACTGGCCACGCATGCGCGCGATGCGGAGAACGAAGTTCCGGTCGGCGCGGTGCTCGTGCAGGATGGCGAAGTCATAGGCCTTGGCTGGAATCGCAACATCACGCTTCACGATCCGACGGCGCATGCGGAAATCCAGGCGATGCGCGCGGCGGGCGAGAAGCTCAGCAACCATCGGCTGTCCGGAGCCACGTTATACGTGACGCTGGAGCCGTGTTCGATGTGCGCGATGGCGATGATCCATGCGCGCATCGGACGCGTGGTCTATGGCGCAGCCGATCCGAAAACCGGTGCCGCCGGCAGCGTGTTCGACACCTTGATCGACGCGAGGCACAACCATCGCGTCGAAGTGGCCGGCGGGCTGATGGCCGAAACATCGGCGACGCTGCTGCGCGATTTTTTCAGGGCGCGCCGCTAGCTCTCAGAGAAACGCAAGCGCCTTCGCGCAGGGTTGTTCCACCTTCAGGCTCAGCAGTGCATCGGCGCGCGTGCGGCCCATGTTCACCGCAGCGATCGGCTTGCCGGCGCGCGATGCGGCGTGGACAAAACGGTAGCCGGAAAACACCATCAGCGATGAGCCGACCACCAACACTGCGTCCGCGAGTTCAAGCGCCTGCATCGCCGCAACGACGCGTTCGCGCGGCACGTTTTCACCGAAGAACACCACGTCGGGTTTCAGCATGCCGCCACAGCGCGGGCAGGGTGGCACGACGAAACTGGAAAAGTCGCGGCCATCCAGATCGGCGTCGCCATCCGGCGCATCGGGAGCGGCAAGGTTTGCCCATTCTGGGTTGCATGCAATCAGCATGGACTGGAAATCCTCGCGCGGCAGGCGCAATTCGCACGCCAGACAACGCACCAGATCCAGTCGGCCATGCAGGTCGACGACGTGGCGGCTGCCCGCTGCCTGATGCAGGCGATCGACGTTCTGCGTCAGCAGCATCGCCAGCTTGCCGCGTTGTTCAAGCCGAACCAGTGCACGATGCGCGGCATTGGGCTGCGCGCGACCGAAGCTCTGCCAGCCAACAAGGCTGCGTGCCCAGTAGCGCTGGCGCGTGGCGTGATAGCCGGTGAAGGCTTGATACGTCACCGGCTGCGCGCGTTTCCAGTCGCCGTTGGTGTCACGGTAGTCGGGAATGCCCGAATCAGTACTGCAGCCCGCGCCGGTGATGACGAAAATGCGCGAATGCTTGTGCACGAATTCTGCCAGAGCTTCGTTTTCCGCCGAAAGCACGGGTTCGCTGGCGGGAACGATAAAGAGTCGGGTACTCATCGCCGCAGTGTGCCATGTCGTTCGCGACGCGAAACAGACTGGTTGATAAACGGATATTTAACGCGAGCATCTTTGCCACGACTTTTGTTGTCTGAAGCCTATCGATCGAGCTGTCCCTGTCGGGATCCTGCGTTGGTCGCACTCAACCGCAACAGGAATCATCGCCATGAAGCGTCATCTGAATAATCTGCTGCAACGCAAGCTTGCGGAATTCGAAGGTTCCAAGGACATAGACCGCTCGCGTCCGGATCAGGACATCGAAACCGACGTGTTGCAGGTGAGGGACGGTTACGACTGGCTGTTGCCGATCAAGCGCGCAGCAACTCGATCACTGCAGGCATAGCGCGCAGCCGAATGACTTCGAGGCATCAGGAGCGCGCAAAGCGGTAGTGCGCCACCAGCCATTCCTGGCCGTTGTCGTAACCGAACAGTTCGGCGCAGGACATCCAGAACATCCGCCACCGCTGGAACCAAAGTGGTGCGGCCTTGCTTCCGTAAGCCTTGACCAGTGTTTCCATCACCTGTTCGCGCCGCGCGTCCTGATTGGCCAGCCAATGATTGGCGGTGCGCTGGTAGTGCGTGCCATCGACATGCCAGCGCTGCTCGATCCGAAGATCCCGCTGAAACCACAGCAGCGTATCCGATGCAGGCATCAGGCCACCGGTGAAGAAGTGCCGGCCCATCCAGTTGTCGTCGCCTTCGGTCTCGAACGGATACATCAACGTCTTGTGCGCAAAAATGTGCACGAAAAGTTTTCCGCCCGGCCGCAGCCAGCATCCGATACGACCAAGCAGCGTTTCGTAGTTGCGCATGTGCTCGAACATCTCGATCGATACGCAGCGGTCGAAACTTTCCGCTTCGAGCTCCAGTCGATTCACGTCCATGGTAATCACGCGCACGTTGGTCAATCCGCGCTGTCTGCATTGGGCCTCGATATGCTCGCGCTGCTGCCGCGAGTTGGAGACGGCCACGATGCGCGCGTTGCGATAGCGTTCGGCCATCCATAACGTGAGCGAACCCCAGCCGCAGCCAAGCTCCAGAATGTCCTGCCCGTCGACCAGTTCGGCGCGTTCGCCATAAAGAGCCAGCATCGCTTCCTCGGCTTCGTCGAGCGATTCGTCGCCGCGTGGGTAATAGCAACCCGAATACTTCAACCGCTTGCCCAGGCACAGTTCGAAAAACGCCGGCGGCAATTCGTAGTGCTGCGCGTTCGCTGCATCGGTATGAATGGCTACGGGGCTTTGACGAAGCAGATCGATACGCTCGGCAAAACGCGCGGCCTGCTGATCCAGGCCACCGGCCATTTCTTCGCGCAGGCGTTGCGCGCAGAGGCGACGAATGCCCTGGCGCAACAACGCATCGGGAATGCGGCCGCGCTCGGCCAGTCCCAGCAATCCGGAAGCCGGGCGCTCGTCCGGCGATTCATCAATGGCGATGACGGAGCTACTCATGAGGAAATCCTTTTTGGAAACCATGGAAACAACATCGACGTGTTGCGCTGGTACTCGCGGTAGTCGTTCCCACGCGAGCGCAGCGCCTGTTTTTCGGTAAATGGAATACCGCTGATCCAGCGCAGGAACACGTACATCACCAACGGCCCCGACCACGCCAGCCAGGCGATCGGCGAGCCATGCGCAAGGCAGACATAGGCAAACCAGTGCACCCATTCGAAGAAATAATTCGGATGGCGCGAATAACGCCACAATCCTTCGCGGCAGGTCCGGCCATGATTCGACGGATCGTTTCGAAAGCGTGCGAGCTGGCGATCGGCGAGTGATTCACCTATTACGCTGATCAGCCAGATCACGACGGCGCTGATCGTCCACGCATTGAGTCCGTCCGTGCTGCGCGACACTGCCAGAAACGGCAGCGCAAACAAGGCAATCAACAATGCCTGAAACTGGAAGAAGAAAAAGAAATTCGCCTGACTGCCGTTCCAGTGCGCACGCAGATTCTGATATCGGCCATCCTCCGGTTCGCCACGCACACGCGTCCACAAGTGCAGTGCAAGTCGGGCGCTCCATAGTCCGCCGAGCAACGCGAGCGTGGTGCGAGGTACAAACGCGCCATCGCCAAACAACGCGAACCAGATCGCTCCTGCACCGAGTCCCGCCGACCACAACACGTCGACGATGCCGGCGTTCTGGCGCCGACGTTGCCATTGCCAGCCGAGCGTCATCACGACGACGGCCGTGACCCAGAGCAAGGCCAGCGATATCCATGCATTCACGGCAGAGGCTCCATCGTCGCGTCGGATATATCGATGCCGCCACGCGACCAGCGCCGTGCGAGCCACGCCAACGCGGGTGTCGCCAAGGCCCAACCGGTCGCCAGCCACATTAGTGCGTGCCAGCGCGGTTCAATCAACATCACGGCGTGCCAGCCGCGCGAAGCACTCAGGTAGGCGAGTGGTCCGCCGATCAGGCCGAGCAAGGCGGCGATCCACAAACGCGTCTGCAGATAAACCAGCGATTGCGTGAAGGTCAGCGCGAACGTCATCCACAGCGCGAGAATCCAAGCCGGCGCCAACTCCGCGCTTGGCCACGCAGCGGCGTAAACAATCCAGCCCATGCGTGCGGGCACGCCGTCGACGATGAAGCCCATGAAAAACGCCGATGCCATCAATGCGAGATCGGCACGGGGTGTGCGGGATGTCGTCAGCTGACACGCCGCGTAAAGCACCATGCCGAACACGCCCGGCCAAGCCAGTCCGCGGCGCGCACCGATCACGGCAGCAAACCACACCAGCTGATAACCCGCGAGGCTGATCCAGAATCTCATGCGGTCAGCGGCTCTTGCGTGGAATCAATACGTCGATAGCCCGGCTTTGCGAGCAGCAGATGCGACACCCCGATCGAGCGTTCGAGAAAGCCACCTTCGCAGTAAGCGAGATAAAACTCCCACATGCGCACGAAGCGCTCATCGAAACCCTGCGCGCGAACCTGTGCAAGTTTCTGCATGAATCGCCCGCGCCAGGCGCGCAGCGTGCGCGCATACGATTCGCCGAAGTCCATTTGCTGCAACAGGGCGAGATCACTTACACGGGTTTTGGCGGCGAGCAGCGCGCTGATAGATGGAATGAAGCTACCCGGAAAAACATGGCGCTTGATGAAATCCACCGACTTCAACGCCTGCGCGTAACGATGGTCCTCGATGGTGATCGCCTGCAGCAGAGCCAGTCCATCGGGCTTGAGCAGGTTGCCCAGTTGGGCAAAGTACGTATCGAGATACGGTGCGCCAATCGCCTCGACCATCTCGATGGACACCAGCTTGTCGTAGCTGCCACGAAGGTCGCGATAGTCCTCGAGCAACAACGTGACATGCGCGCTCATGCCGGCCGCCGCAATACGTTCGCCGGCAAGCGCGTGCTGTTCGCGCGAGATGGTCGTGGTGGTTACGTGGCAGCCGTAGTGCTTCGCCGCATGCAACGCAAAGCCGCCCCAGCCCGTACCGATCTCGATCACACGATCGGACGGCTTGAGTTCGAGCGCGCGGCAGATGCGATCGAGCTTGCGCGTGGACGCCGTTTCGAGTGTGTCGTCATCGCCTTGCCAGATGGCCGAGGAATACATCAAGTCCGGCGACAGGAAGAGTTCGAAAAATTCGTTGCCCAGGTCGTAGTGCGCCGCGATGTTGCGACGACTGCCGCGATGCGTGTTCCGCTGCAGCGCGTGCCATGCGCGCATTGCCATGCCGCCGAGTCGCGCGATGCCGGTTTCCATGCCATCGAGCAGATCACGATTGCGAACCAGCAAGCGGATCAAGCCAACCAGGTTGTCGCATCGCCATGATCCATCCATGTACGCCTCGCCCGCGCCCACGCTGCCGTTCGCGGCAACCGCGCGATAGAAGTCCATATCAAGTATGTCGATGTGCACGACGAGGTCAGTTGGCTGTGTGCTCGGCACACCGAGTTCAAGTAACCCCATCGCATCGCGTATCACCAGCCGGCCGTGGCGAAGCCCGGCCATTTGCGCGAGCAGGCGTTGGCGCAAAAAACGCGCGGAGCCGGAGGGCAGGGCGGCGGATTCATCGACGGATGTTTTGACAATGGCGTTCATGCAGACCTCAAAGCGTTTGCGGATGGTCGTGGACAGGATTGCGCTTGAGCCACAGGCGCAGCGCCTGCCAGTGGATGGCGAACACGACTTGCAGCGTCATCAATGGATAGCGCCACAACACCTTGGCCAGCGAGCCGCCCGTAATCGGTTGGCGTTGCAACGTGAGCGAGGCGTCGAACTCGCGCCGGCCTTCTCGCAGCACATCCATGTGTACGTGAAGATCGTCGCCGGGCACGGTGAAGCGCCAGTCGTACTCACGTTCCATCGGCATGAAGGGCGAGACATGAAACGCCTTCGCGAATGTCCAGCTCAATGCGCGTCCGTGTTTCTTCGCGGCATCCACCAGCAGCACATACGCATGCCGCTCGCGCCACGGCATGTTGGTGATTTCGGCCAGCACGCAAACAAGCGTCGTGCCGTCCTCGGCGAAGCAGTAGTAGAACGTCACCGGATTGAACACGACGCCGAAATAGCGCAGATGCGTGAGCATGCGGATCGGCCCGATCGGCCGTTCGCCGATAGCTTGCTCGACGCGCTGACGCACCGCTTCCGCGAGCGGAAGATTTGTTGGCCCGAGGTAATCGGCACGGCGGAACCGGGCGATATTCGGTGTTTGGTTCGACCACAACCAGCGCTTGGCGAACAGCCCGTCGATCTCATCGAGATCGATATAGAGCTGCGCCATGCGGTACTCGAACGCGTGCGGATGTGGCGACAGCCGGTTGTGCCGTACCACGCCTTCGTAGATCGCGCTTTGAAGTGCAGTCGTCATGCGGGCAACGCCTGCGCCGTTTCGTCCATGCGTCGCGTTGCGACAGAAGGCCAGTGAATGCCGAGCGCTCGTGCCACTTCGACCGCGCTGCGGATACCGTCTTCGTGAAAGCCCCAGCCCCAATACGCGCCGGCGAACCAGGTGCGGCGCTGGCCCTGAATTTCATGTCGACGCGACTGCGCTGCAACCGACCCACGGTTGTAGATCGGATGGTGATAACGCATGCGTGCGAGCACCTTGTCCGGATCGATCGCCGCGGTGCGGTTGAGCGTCACCACGAACGGTTCGGGTGATTCGATGTTCTGCAGAATGTTCATGCAGTAGCTGACTGTGCACGCTTCATCGCGGTCGCTCGGCAACCACGCATTCCACGCTGCCCACGCCTTGCGGCGAACCGGCAGCACACTCGCATCGGTGTGCAGCACGGTGTCGTTGGCCTGGTACGGTATCGCACCGAGAATCGTGTGCTCGCGTTCGCTGGCATCGGACAGCAGCGCAAGACTTTGATCACTGTGACAGGCCATCACCACGTGATCAAAATGCTCGATGCCCGCCACACTTTCAACCTCCACCGAGGCTTGATGTCGACGCACCGAACGCACTGCGCAGTTCAAGCGCTCACGAACCGTCCAACGCGCGCGCAGTGCTTGCACATACGTGCAAGAACCACCGCGAACCACACGCCATTCCGGACGATCGCTCAACTGCAGCATCTGGTGGTTCGCCATGAACTGCACGAGATAGCGAACAGGGAACGCGAGAATCTGTGTCGGCGGCGACGACCACAACGCGGATGCCATTGGAATCAGATGCTCGTCGCGAAACGCATCGCCATAGCCGCAACGATCGAGATACTCGCCGAGCGTGGTGGTGTCGTCGGGATATTGCAGCATCGCCGGCGCCTCGCGATAGAAGCGCATCAGGTCGCGCACCATGCCGATGAAGCGCGGCGACACCACGTTTCGACGCTGGCAGAAGAGCGTGTCGAGTGTCGCCGCGTTGTACTCCAGGCCGCTGGCTTCGCTATGTACCGAGAAGCTCATGGTAGTCGGCTGCGACGCGACGCCGATCTCGTCCAACATCCGCGTCAGCAACGGATAATGCTGCGGATTGTGGACGATGAAACCGCTGTCGATGCGATAGCTGCGGCCCTGTTGCACAACATCATGCGTATGCGTATGGCCGCCTAAATAGCTGCCGGCTTCGAACAGCGTGACCTCGTGCTCACGTGAAAGCAGCCACGCCGAGGCCAGCCCCGCAATACCCGAGCCCACAACGGCGATGCGCATGGTCAGCTCCGCGCCTTCGTCAGCACCCAGGCCGGCACGGGCTTGAGCCCATGCACCAGACCAAACGCGGACATCAGTTTCAGGCCGTACCAGGTCAGGTCGACTTCCCACCACTTGAAACCCTGGCGGCTCGAACCCGGAAAGAAATGATGATTGTTGTGCCAGCCTTCACCGAAGGTCAGCAGCGCAAGCCACACGTTGTTGCGGCTGTCGTCCTTGGTGTCAAAGCGGCGACGACCGAAACGATGCGCCAGCGAGTTGATCGTCACCGTGGCATGGAAAAGCACGATGGTGGAGACGAAGAAGCCCCAGATCAGCATCTGTCCGCCGCTGGTTCCCAGTTGTGGCGCGACATGCTTCAACAGCACGCCAAGGGAATAAAGCGCAACGGCCAGCAACACAGGCACCAGCGTGTCGTAACGATCAAGCACGCGCAGCTCGGGGAATTTCGCCAGATCCGGCACGCGCGACAGGTCGGTGCGGAAGTTTCTCGGGGTCAGAAACCAGCCGACGTGGCTCCAGACGAAACCATGGATGCCCGGCGAATGCGGGTCGGCCGGCGTGTCGGTCACCCGATGGTGATGGCGATGATGCGCCGCCCACCACAGCGGGCCACGCTGCACGCACGACGCGCCGATCAGCGCGAACACGAACTGCACGGCGCGCGATGTGCTGAAAGTGCGATGCGAAAAGTAGCGATGATAGAAACCCGTCAGCGCAAACATGCGCACCGCATACAGGGCAGCGGCAACGATCAGGGCAACCGGCGAAGCACCAACCCAGAACACTGCCGCGCAGGCCAGATGCATGGCGATGAAGGGTGCGGCACGCAACCAGTCGACGCGATCCTCGCGATCTTCGTCGACTTCCACCGACACACCGGTATCGAACCAGCGACGCATCGTTCGGACCAGCCATGACGCGGGCTTCTGCTCCGCGCCCGCATCGTCGCGGAACAACGATGCGTGTTCGGAAACAGGTGTCGCGATCGATCGGGTGAGAGCCATGCGCCGTGCCTGTCAACGTGTCCATGACAGATACGGGCGAAACCGGTTTACGGATGCACGAACTCGGCCGGCGAGGCAATCACTCGCGATGCGCCTTGTAAGCAGCCAATGCCCGCTGCCGCGATGTCGCCAGATCCACCATCGGCGCGGGGTAACCGCTGCGCTGGAGCAGGGCAGGGTCTTTCCATGGTTCGTGCAAAAGGCTCAATGGCGCATCTGCCAGTTCAGGCAGCCAGCACCGCAGATAGACGCCGTCGGGATCGAATTTCTTCGCCTGAGTGACAGGATTGAAGACGCGGAAATAAGGCGCGGCATCCGCGCCGCATCCGGCAACCCATTGCCAGCCCAGCGTGTTGTTGGCGAGATCGGCATCGACCAGCGTGTCCCAGAACCAGCGCGCGCCATGCGACCAGTGCTGGCGCAGATTCTTGGTCAGGAAACTCGCCACGATCATGCGCACGCGGTTGTGCATCCAGCCGGTGTGCCACAACTCGCGCATGCCCGCGTCGACCAGCGGAATGCCCGTGAGACCCTGTTGCCAGCGCGCGAGTTGCGACTTGCTTGCACGCGCCCATTTGAAGCGATCAAAACGCGGATTGAAATTCTCGGTCGGCGTCCTGGGGAAATGAAACAGCAAATGATGGGCGAACTCGCGCCAGCCCAATTCGCGCAGATAGGGTTCGATGTCCGGTCTGCGTTTTGCATCGACGCGCCGCATGAGTCGATCGAGTTCGAAGTGAATCTGTCGCGGCGAAATTTCACCGAAGTGCAGGTGCGGCGACAGTCGTGAGGTGCCATGTCGCGACGGCACGTCGCGTGCCCGTGCGTAATAGCCGATGGCGTCATCGGCAAACAGCTCGAGCATGTCCTTCGCACCGTGTTCGCCGGGTTGCCACGCATCGGCCAAGCCGTTATCCCAGCGTATGCGTGGCAGCAATTCGAGCGAGGACAGCGGTACGCCACCTGGCAACTTCCGCCAGCCGGGCAGGGCTGGTTCCGGCAACGGTTCGACCACACGCAACTGCTGGCGAAGGTTGCGCCAGTACGGTGTGAACACCCGGTAGGGATCGCCCTGTTGCGTGGCGATGTCCCACGGCTCGCACCATAACGCGGCGTTGTGGCTGTGCACCCCGACACCCTGTTCGCGCAACGTGTTCTTGATCTGCGTGTCGCGCGCAATGGCCGCTGGTTCGTACAGACGATTCCAGTGCACGGCGGTTGCGCCGCTCTCGCGAATCAGTGTTTGCAACGACTGCAGCGTGTCGCCCTTGCACAGGTGCAATGCCGCGCGGTGTGCATGCAGGCGCTTGTCCAGCGCCGTCAAAGAATGATGGAGCCACCAGCGACTCGCGGGGCCCGCAGGCCAAGGGTTCTTTTCATCCGGCGAATGGTCATCAGGCGAATGAATGTAGACGGGCAGCACGCGCGTGTTCGCCGCGCAGGCAGCAGTGAGGGCAGGGTTGTCGGCCAGGCGCAAGTCATGCCGGAACAGAACCACAGCGGTGCTCATGCGGGGATCAGACCGAGGGCCGATCCGTTCGCACTACCACGATACTGGCTACCTTGGTTTGCGTATCCGGTGCTGCGCCGATGGCGCCCTTGCCGATCACCGCGCCCGTTGGCTGACCAGTCGGCGAACCACCGATCGGTTCCACCGACACCGCCAGTGCGGCCGTCGGGCCCAGCTTGGCCAGCGTGGCTGGATCCAGCGCGATCGTCGTCGGTTTCTCGCGATCGATCATGCCGACGGAAATCGGTTTGCCGCCAGCGGGAATCAACCACAGCTCAGGCGCGCGGCCCTGCACGAACGCAACGGGCGTGGCCGGAACCACGACCATGCGTGCGTGCTGCAGATCCATCGTGGCGGTCCAACCGGTAGTGCCGTTGTCCTGCTGGATGGTTGCGGCCATGTAACTGGCCTGGACCACGGCCGGCACGGACGTCGTACGCGGCAGCGACACCACAACCACCAGCGCGACCGCCACTGCGGTAGCGCCGAGACCCAGCCAGTGCCACAGCGCGAGGTTGTTCCAGAGCCCGGTGCGCGGCTGCGGCCTGGCGGCCGGCGTTGCCGAATCCAGTTGCAGGGCATCGCGAATGCGCGCCCAAACATACGGGCCGGGCTCCACGTTATTGATTGTGTCAGCCAACGGCATGAGGCGGCGTTGCCAGAGTGCGACAGCGACGGCGGCTTCGTCGATGGTCTCCACTTCACGGGCCACCTCGGCGCGCGCGTCCGCATCGAGCACGCCCAACACGTACTCGGCATAGCGCAGATTGTTGTTGCCGTCGTCGGCGGGTGTATTCATTGTTCGAGGCACGTGCGGAGTTGCATCAAGCTACGGCGGATCCAGCTTTTCATGGTTCCGAGCGGCACCCTGGATCGTGCTGCCAATTCGTTATACGTAGCTCCCGTGAAAAAGGCTTCACGCACCGAACTCTTCTGTTGTGGTTCCAGTTCATCCAGACAAAGCTCGAGCCGTCGATATTCCTGGCTCGATTCGGCGCCCGCGGCGGGCGTGGGCTGATCGTCGGGCGCTTCTTCCAGCTTCAGCGGATCATCCAGCAACTCTTCGCGGTGCTGGCGCAACCGGTCGATGGCCTTGTTTCGCGATAGCGTCACCAGCCAGGTAATGGCGCTGGCCTTGCCGGCATCGAAACTGGAAGCACGCCGCCAGACGGTGGTGAAAGTTTCCTGCAGCACTTCCTCGGCCTCGCTGCGGTCGCGGACCATGCGCAGGCAGACGCCGAACAGCTTGGACGACGTCCGCTTGTACAACTCGGCGAATGCTTTCTGATCATTTCGACCGGTCTGCAGCAGCAGCTGGTTCAACTCGTCACGCTCGGCGGGAGTGCTGGCACTCATGGAGAAAGCATCCTGTGGTCGGGCGATCCATTTGCGGGAGTTCGCCCGTCAAGACGAGCCGTCGGAACATACCTGCTTTTTCATGAAGATGATGTGGTGAACGGTTGATCAAGTTGCCACGCGCCGGCTGCAACCGCGCGTCCATCGACATTCGCTCATCCGCTATATGCAGCCGAAACCGCAATCGACCGGCTACGCGCGCATCAACAGATCGACTGACCACCGGCGATCTGCCGACATGGATGAATCACCGGCTGTACGGGCGGCGGCGGAGGCGGATGGCTCGAACCATTGCCACTGCCCTTGCCTGGGTCATGTTCATGCCCGTTGCCGGGATCATGGTTATGGTCATGGCCGTGATCGTGATCGCGATACGGCGGCGCGCCGTAATCCGGCGCATAGCCCACGACCGGAGCCGGGTTTTCGGCTGGTTGTGCGAGTTGGTCGCGGTAATCCTCATTCTGCTGCCGCAGTGCATTGTTCTCGTCGCGCAGCCGTTCGCGTTCGCTGGCTTCATTGGCCAAAGCCTGCTGCCGCGCCTGTTCCTGGCGTTGTCGCGCATCCAGCACGGCTTTCTCGGCCTTGGCCTGGGCGTTCTGTCGATAGGCTTCGACGCGTTCCTTGTAGAGCGCATCAAGATGATGCGTTGTCGCATAACGCCTGGCGATGTCGTCCTGCCCGAGGTCGAGATACTGGTCAATGATTTCGCGATCATCGGCCTGATGGATCAGCTCGCCTGCTTTACCGGGGCAGGGGTGGTCGGTGAACTCGAGCTTTCCACCCTGCGTGCACTTGTAGATGTTTTGCGCATGAAGAGTTCCGGCCACGCCAGCCAGCATGCACGCAGCCAAAAAGCAGGACTTTCCGAGAGAAATGATTTTCATCGTCGTGACCTTCGCTTCGATTCGCTTTATCTGGAAATGGACTTCAGGCCGCACGGTTCAAGGTGGGCGTCGCTGCGGTTTCCGCGTAATGCCGCAGCAGGCCGTCGAATTCGCTCTCTTCGGGTTCGCGTGCATAACTGTGTACCGCCGGCGTTGCCGCCCATGGCAGCTTTTCACTGGTCCAGAATTCGATAAACGGAACGAACCAGCCGTGATCGTCAAGCATGGTGGCGCGCACATTCACCAGTTCGTCCATGCCTTCAGGTCGGCTGAAGACCCAGCTTTTGCAGCGTGGGCAGAAGTAGTGACGCGTGGCACCGTGGATTCCGCCGATCACCGGTTCGCCCACCGTGACGGAGAAACCTTCGACGGGAACGGCGAGTGAAAGGGAGAACGCACTGGCACTCATGCGCTGGCAACCGGTGCAATGGCACGCCGAAGAAAGCAGCGGAGGGGCGCTGATGCGAAACCTTGTTTCGCCGCATCGGCATCCGCCAAGCCAGGGAAGTTTCCACTTGTCCATGACGTCTCCTGTCGCTGTCCGGCGATGGCATCAACTACACCATCGCGGGATCGTAAGCCGCAATCTACATCCGCAGATGTTGTAACGGCGCATGCAAAGGCTGCGCTTACAAAGCGCCACTCATGCACGCAATCTTCTACCAGATCAGGTCGTCCGGCACCTGGAATTTCCTGTAGTACTCGTCGTCTTCGCCACTGACGTCGTCGGATAGCGGCCGGCCATGATCGAGCACGATGAACGCGGGATCGCGTGCTTGAATCTTGTCGGCGGCGATACGCGGCAGCAACTCGTAACCAGATCCATGACGAACGATCACCAGCGCGCCGGCAGCCAGTTGTGCGCGCAATGATTCATTGACCAACAAGCTTTGAATCACGTCGCCAGCGGTGAATCGATATGCGATCTCGCCCTCGCGTAGCACCTTGTGGGCTTCGATGATCTGGCGAATCTGCGCATGCTGCTCGGCGATGCGCGCCTGCGCGTTTCGTTCGGCTACCAGCGCGCGATCACGCTCGACTCGTTCAAGGTGCAATCGCTGCGCATCAACCTGCTCAACGGAAGGCGGGGCAGGTTTCTTGCCCTGTTTCTGCTTGGCCTGTTCGCGCACGACTTGCGCGGCCTTGGTCTTGTTGACCAGGCCGGCCTTGAGCAGTTGTTCCTGGAGTGGGTTGCGCATGCAAGGACATGAGGCGGGAAGGAGGGCGCGATTGTAACGCCGCATCGATGATCGCTTCGCGTGGATGAACCTTCGGATGTAACGACGAGCCGTTGTGCAGCGAAAGTCTGGGGTCACACCTCTCACACCTCCCCCCCACACACAAGGTATCGCTCATGAAAAATCATTCACTCGCCAGAACATGGCTGGCCACCTGCATGCTCGTCGCGATCTCATCAGCCGCCGTTGCTGCCGAGCAACCCGTGCATGTACGCGGCACCATCACACGCGTCTCCGCGAGCGGCTTCACCGTTCAGACCGACAGCGGCATGCAAAATGTCGTGGTATCCGCAACAACGCGTATTGCCGGCGTCGTGCCGAGCAGCGTCGATGCGATCCAGCCTGGCTCGTTCATCGGCTCGGCCAATCTGTCGAACGGAAAAACCGGGCGTGCACAGGAAGTGGTGGTGTTTCCGCCCGCAATGAAAGGCTCCGGCATGGGCGACCATCCGTGGGACTTGCCTGCTCAAGGCGGCGGCATGTCCGCCATGACGAATGGCAGCGTGATGTCCTCGGCGATGACCGACGGTACGGTCAAGGACAGTTCGAAGAGCGACGATTCGATGATGCAATCGGCCATGACCAACGGTACCGTGAAAACGGCCAGCGGCAACGGCTCGCGTACCATCGTTGTCGACTATGGCAAGGGCGAAAAGACGCTCGACATTCCCGCGGGCACGCCGATCGTGACGTTCAAGCCGGCCGATAGAAAGGCGATCATCAAAGGCGCGCATGTGTTCGTGATCGGCCAAGCCGGATCACCCGTCGCTGCCGCCATGGTCGCGGTGGGCCTGGATGGCACTGTACCGCCGATGTAAAAATAGCGAGGCATCACGGGACGGCGATCGAGGCCTCTGGCGTCGATCGCTGCATCTTTTGCAAAGGCAGATATTCGCGCGAGCAGGGCAGTGCCGCAGTTTCGCGCAACAGTGCTACGCACGCATCGGATGAAAGGACCATGCTTACAGGGCTCAATCACCTGACACTCGCAGTGCGCGAACTCGAACGAAGCATTGGTTTCTATCGCGATATCCTCGGCTTCAGACTCGCTGCGCAATGGAATACCGGCGCTTATCTGGAGCTTGGTGAACTCTGGCTATGTCTTTCACTGGATGATTGCGTCGAGCCATCGCTAGCCGATTACACGCACTACGCTTTTTCCATCTCGGCGGCCGCATTCGGCACATTCACCGACAAGCTGCGCAGCGTGGGCGTCGCCGAGTGGAAAGACAATCGCAGCGAAGGCGACTCGTTCTACTTTCTTGATCCCGACGGACACAAGCTCGAAGCACATGTGGGCAGCCTGGCGTCACGGCTCGACCACTGTCGCGAACGACCTTACGCCGGCATGCAGATTTTCGATGGACGCGAGGTTCTGACGGATACGCATTGAGAATTCGGATTCGCTCCGCACAGCCGGCTACGGCATATCGTGCAAACATCGGCAGGTCGCAGAACAAAGTCCGAAAAACAGAACGAAAAAAGCGATATCGATGGGAGCATCCATATCCGGTCATTTCGTAATTTGACATAATATACATTATGCGAAATTAAGCTAATGTGTTCCCACCACCTTCAAAGCCCAGCCAGCCCGGTTGCTCCTCGAGCTTTAGTTTAGTTGGCGACCAAGCGCCAGCCGCATCTCGCGATATGCGGTCACGAGATCGTCGAGGGAAAAATTTCGGTTCAATCCGCTTGGATTGGGAAGCACCCACGCTTCGCTGCCGCCGAAGGTTTGCGGCTGTCGGCCCCAGTCAAACGATGACTGCTTAATGTGGACGGTCCACGCCGGTTTGCCGAGAAACACGACCGCCTGAGGCCGCAGAAGCTGGATTTTTGTCTCGAGTTGGCGCAGGCCGGTACGAAGCTCGGCGACGTTTACTTCGGCTGCCGCGCGCGATGCGCGCGAAACCACGGCCGTGATGCCGTAACCGAATTCAAGCAGCCTCCTGTCTTCTTCGGGCGCGAGCCGGTTGGGTGTAAATCCGGCCAGATGCAATGCCTGCCAGAAACGGTTGCTGTGGCCGGCGAAGTGGTGCCCTGCTCCGGCTGCACGCAAGCCAGGATTGATTCCGCAGAATATGGCGGACAAGCCTGCTTCGAGAATGTCCGGAAGTACCGCAGTCATCGGTCAAGTTCCGATTTCAAAAAGCAGGCTCGATCACTGACACGCGACAGCAATACTGCATCAACGTCCGAAAATGATTTCCTTGCCTTCGTGGTCCCGGTCCCATCCACGCAGCTGATCGCGGATGTGCGCGATGCGCTGGCGACCGAGCGCGTTACGCTCTTCATCGAGCACCAGACCGTCGAGCAGTTCGGCCAATCGTTGCGCGGTAGGCAGCATCGCGTCCCATCCGTCCAGTGCCGGCAGTGGTGCTGGCAGCGTCATGAAGAAGCTCACGCCGGGGGTGCTCAGTGCGTCGAGCCGGCCCAGGTCGAAGTTGCCGGGCTTGAGCATGTTGGCGACGCTGAACAATGGACCGAGTTCGCGTTTGCCATCCACAAGGCGGTGGTAGATGCCCATGTCGCCGAATTCGAGCCCGGCTTTTTCTGCTGCCACGATCAGGTCCGAGCCGTTGAAGTGGCCGCCGTCGCGCGCCACCACGAACAACGTGACGATGCGCTCGACCGGCATTTGTGCCGGCCGACGGCCCAAATCCGAACGCGGCGGTGGCGCTTTCGGTGCGGTTGAAGCGGGCGCGGCAGGAGCGGGCGCTGACGCTTCAGATTGCGACGAGACGATCGGTGCGGACGAATCACTTGGCGCGCGCAACGCGTCGACGATCGACGCGACGTGATCGGCCAGCTTCGGTCGCGTTTTGGGCTCGAGGCGTTCGATGGTGCGTTCACCTGTGCGCTCACCGGACAGCGTCGCGCCGAGTCGTTCGAGTTCTTCGCGCAGGCCGACGTCCAGTTCACCTTGATGCGGCTGCACGGCACCGACCAGCGTATCGTCGAAGAACGGATCGCGCGTGCTGAAAGATGGTTCGTCGCCCTGCTCGCCCAGCGTCGGCTCGCGACGTTCGCCATTGCTCGGGCCGGTGGTTGGCCTGCGCGTGCCCTGCTCTTTTCTGGGCTGACCAAACAGCCAGATCAGCGCCAGCACGATCACGCCGACGATCAACAGCGGAATGCCGACGGATGGGTTCCAGGCGAAAGCGAGCACGGGTTGCATCGTCATCTTGAGTTCCTCAGGCAGCGCCTGCGAGTTTAGCCGCTTCGTCCAGATCCACCTGCACGAGTCGCGACACGCCGGCCTCGCGCATGGTAACGCCGCAGAGCTGGGTAGCTGCTTCCATGGTGGCCTTGTTGTGGCTGATGAAGATGAACTGCACCTTCTCGCTCATCTCGCGCACCAGGCTTGAGAACCGCCCGACGTTGGCCTCGTCCAGCGGTGCATCCACCTCGTCGAGCAGGCAGAACGGCGCCGGATTGAGACCGAAGATGGCGAACACCAATGCGACCGCTGTGAGTGCCTTTTCGCCACCGGAAAGCAACGTGATGTTGGATACACGCTTGCCCGGCGGGCGCGCCATGATCGCCACGCCGGTGTTGAGCAGATCGTCGCCGGTGAGTTCCAGATACGCGTGGCCGCCGCCGAAAAGTCGCGGAAACAATTCCTGCACGCCGGCATTGACCTTGTCGAAGGTTTCCTTGAAACGCTGGCGCGTTTCGCGATCGATTTTCTTGATCGCGCCCTCGAGCGTTTCCATCGCACTGACCAGATCGGCCAGTTGATTGTCGAGGTAGGTCTTGCGCTCGCTCTGTTCGGCGTGCTCCTGGATCGCAGCGAGATTCACCGGTTCCAGCCGCGCGATTTTCTGCGCAATATCGCCGAGCTGCTGACGCCATTGATCGGCATCGATGTCTTCGGACAGTTCGATCAGCAAGGTTTCGAGTTCGAGACCGGACGCGGCGATCGCCTGCGCCAGTTGTTCAGCACGCAAGTGCAAAGCCTGCGCGGCGAGTCGCTTCTGCGAAAGATTTTCGCGCAGCGCGGACAGCCCCTGCTCCGCCATGTGGCGTTGCTGTTCGAGCTTGCGAAATTCAACGTCGCAATCTTCCAGCGCGCGCCGTGCTTCGACCATCTGACGATCGACGAGCAGTCGTTGATCGAGATACGTCTGGCGTTCGCCTTCGAGTTCGGCGATCGGATCGGAACCGGCCGCAAGCTGTTCGGCGATCTCGCTGCGACGCGCATCGATCTGGCGCAGTTGCGTATCCATGCGCGCCAGAGCCTGTTCGAGCGAACTCAACGACGACCGTTTGGATTCCAGCCCCAACGCCAGAGAGTGCGACTGATCGGCGGCCTCGCGCGCATTCATGCGGGCTTCTTCGCGCGCCTCGAGCAACGCGCGGCGTTCGTTTTCCAACTCGCGACGCTGGTCTTCCAGGTCACCCATCAAGCCGACGGATTCATCCAGGCGCGCACGCGCTTCCCGCGTCTGCGTCTGCAAGTCGTCGACCTGAGTCGCCAGCTCGCCGAGTTCGCCGGCGACTTTTTCAGCGCGCGCGCGCGCTGTCTCCAGCTTGCCGCGATGGCTCTGCATCTGGCCGGCCAATTCGGATTGGCGACGATGCGCGTTGTACAGCTCGCGCTGTGCGTCGTCGCGAGCCCGCTCGGTTTCGAACTTGCTCGCGCGAAGATTTTCAAGCTGCTCGCTGGCATCTTCGAGTTGCGCTTCGAGCGTGGCGATCTGTTCGGCCAGCATGCGAATTTCGCGCTCGCGTGCCAGCACGCCTACTTGGCTGCCTTGCGCACGACGCACGCGCGCCCAGCCCGGTCCAAGCCATTCGCCGCTGCGCGTCATCACCGATTGATACGGAGCCATCGCGGAAAGCGACGCGACTCGCTGATGTGCATCACTCAGCGATTCCGCCGTGAGCACGTGGCCGAGAATCGACATCGCGGCAGCTGGTCCGCGTACGTGCGCTGCAAGCGTGCCTGTCGTGTTGGCGCCACCTTCGGCGTTGTCGAGCAGAGCGACGTCGGCGTTTTCGAGTGCATCGAATTCCGCAGCGAGCGTGTGCGAACCATCGACCAGCACGCTGTCCAGAAATCCGGTCAACGCCGTTTCCACCGCGGTTTCCCAACCGGCTTCGACTTGCAGCGATTCGCCGAGACGACGCGACTTGTCCAGCCCGAGCCTTGAAAGCCAGCCGCTTGCGGCGCTTTCTTCCTGGCCGAGCGCCGCATGCTGCAGAGCTTCGAGCGACGCATGGCGACCGCGCGCCGATTGCAGCTGCTGGCGCGCTTCGTTCAACGCCGACTGCACATGGCGTTCTTCGTCCTGCACTTTTTCGTGGCTGGTCTTGTGCTGATCAAGCAGGCTGCCGAGCGTTTCGACGCGCTCGCGCTGATTGTCGTGTTCGGCATGCAGCTGCTCGCCGGCGGCATCCAGTGCGACGACGTCGGTGGCCTTCTGTTCGGCTTCCAATGCATCGCGTCGGCGCGACAGATCGATGCCTTGCCGATCCAGATAGTTGAGCTTGGTGCGTTCCACTTCCGCGGCGCGACTGGATTCGCCGGCGTTGCGCGTATGACTGTCCCAGCGCTGCTGCCAGTCGGCCAGTTTCGTTTCGGTATCGCGCTGCGCGTCGGCTGTGTCTTCCTGCAACTGCTTCAGTGATTCGAGCTTCGGCTCGCCTTCCGCCAACGCCATCCGCAGCGTTTCGATCTGCTCACGATCGGTGGCGATGTGCGCAGCGAGTTCAGCGTGCTCGCGCTCGGCATCGCCATGCGCGCGCTGCAAACGGTCGGCGTTCTCGCGATTGTGTCGCACCTGCTGTTCGACGCGCGCGATCTCGGCGCCGACCTTGTACACCTCGGCCTGCACCGCGTTCATGTGTTCGCTGGCGCCGGTGTGGCGTTCGCGCACGCTTTCCAGTTGCGCTTCGATCTGGCGTTGTCCGGCGAGCTGTTTCTCGATTTCGATTTCGGCGGCGGAAAGCTCGGCGCCTTCGCCGTCGTGCTGGCTTTTCAAGCCACGATATTCAAGCGCGCGCAGTTCGGCTTCCTTGCGGACCTGGTCTTCCTTTAATGCTTTCCAGCGCTCGGCCGCGCGAGCCTGGCGATTGAGATGATCGAGCTGCTTGTCCACTTCGTCGCGCACGTCACGTACGCGGTCGAGGTTTTCGCGCGTGGCCTTGATGCGGCTTTCGGTTTCCTTGCGGCGCTCCTTGTACTTGGAAATGCCAGCAGCTTCCTCCAGGTGCGTACGCAGTTCTTCGGGGTGCGCTTCGATGATCTGGCTGATCATGCCCTGCTCGATGATCGAGTAGCTGCGCGGGCCCAAGCCGGTGCCGAGAAACAGGTCGGTGATGTCACGCCGGCGGCAACGTGCACCGTTCAAGAAATACGCCGACTGCCCGTCACGCGTCACTTGGCGCTTCACTGAAATCTCGGCGTATTGGCCGTACTCGCCCTGGATCGAACCGTCGCTGTTGTCGAAGATCAACTCGACCGTGGCCTGCCCCACTGGCTTGCGCGTATTGGAACCGGAGAAGATCACGTCGGTCAGCGAATCGCCGCGCAGGCGGCTGGCCGCGCTCTCGCCCATCACCCAGCGGATCGCGTCGATGATGTTGGATTTGCCGCAACCGTTCGGGCCGACCACGCCGATCATGTTGCTGGGCAGATGCAAGGTGGTCGGGTCCACGAAGGACTTGAAACCGGCGAGTTTGATCGTGGTCAGGCGCATGCGGTCTTCAACGGCTTTTCAATGGATGCCCGAACAAAACGGGCGACACGGCACTGTGCCAAACACCGACCGGAGTCGCAATGCGCGGGCACACAGGATCGACTTGAGAAATATGCTTCAAGTTGTTGATATTCAATCATTTGAAGCCGGTGGCGCTTGGGCATCGATCGACAAGGCATGGATGCCGCTGTCTATCAGAACGTCCAGCGCCGCGTAGACCATGCGATGTCGCTTCAACGGCAACTGCCCCACGAAGGCCGCGCTGACGATGTGCACGTGGAAATGTCCCTTGCCCGCATTGGCGTGACTGGCGTGCTTGTGGCCTTCGTCCAGCACTTCCAGTTCCGTCGGCGCGAGCGCCGCCTGTAGCCGCTCGCGAATCTGTTCCACCATCGCGGCGGTCATGCCGGCGGCAGCGCCTTGCGGAACGGCTTGATGCTCACGTCGGCGTAGACGCCGGCAGCGATGTACGGATCGGCCTGTGCCCAGGCTTCGGCATCAGCCTGCGACGGAAACTCGGCCAGGATCAGGCTGCCGGTAAATCCGGCCGGACCCGGATCTTCCGACTCGATCGCCGGGAATGCGCCGGCCACCAGCAATCGCCCCTGATCGAGCAGATCCTGCAATCGCGCGATATGCGCGGGGCGAACGGACTTGCGCTTTTCCAGCGAGTCGGCGACGTCGGTACCAATGATGGCAAACCACATGACTCAGGCCTCCGGGCGCATGTAGGGAAACAGCAGCACGTCGCGGATGGATGCCGAATCGGTCAGCAGCATCACCAGACGATCGATGCCGATGCCGAGTCCGCCGGTTGGCGGCAAACCCACTTCCAGCGCGCGGATGTAGTCGGCGTCGAAATGCATGGCTTCATCGTCACCGGCGTCCTTTGCATCGACCTGCCCCTGAAAGCGCGCGGCTTGGTCTTCCGGATCGTTCAACTCGGAAAAACCGTTCGCGATCTCCTTGCCGTTGACGAACAGCTCGAAGCGATCGGTAATGCCTTTGTCGGTATCGCTCTCACGCGCCAGCGGGGACACCTCCACCGGATGATCGGTAATGAAGGTCGGCTGGATCAGCGTGTGCTCGACGGTCTTCTCGAAGATTTCCAGCAGCAACTTGCCCCAGCCATAACCGGGCTTGACCTGCACGTGCAGGCGCTTTGCGTGCGCCGCCATCGCCTCGCGATCGCGCAGTTCTTCGCGCTTGATCTCGGGGTTGTGTTCCAGCACGGCGTCTTCCATGCGCCAGCGACGGAAGCCCGGGCCGACATCGATGTCCGCACCGTCCCAGGTGAGTTGCGTTGTGCCGAGTACGCTCTGCGCGGTGTCGCGGATCAGGCCTTCGGTGAGATCCATGATCTCGTGATAAGTCGCGTACGCCTGATACAGCTCCAGCATGGTGAACTCGGGGTTGTGCCGGGTCGACACGCCCTCATTGCGGAAGTTGCGATTGATCTCGTACACGCGATCGAAGCCGCCGACCACCAGCCGCTTGAGATAAAGCTCCGGCGCCACGCGCAGGTAGAGATCCATGTCGAGCGCGTTGTGATGCGTCACGAATGGTCGCGCCGTCGCGCCGCCGGGAATGACGTGCATCATCGGCGTCTCCACTTCCATGAAGCGGCGATGCGGTGCTTCCAGCCATTGGCGCGTGTAGCCGATGATCCTCGAGCGCAGCGCAAATGTGCGGCGCGCGTGCTCGGTAACGATCAGATCGACGTAGCGCTGGCGATAGCGCCGCTCGATATCGGCCAGGCCATGGAACTTGTCGGGCAGCGGGCGCAGGCTCTTGGTCAGCAAGCGCAATGCATCAACGCGCACCGACAGCTCGCCGGTCTTGGTGCGCATCAGCACACCTTCCGCGCCCACGATGTCGCCGACGTCCCAGCCCTTGAAGGCCTCATAGACATCGCCCACCGTGCCCTGGTGGATGAACAGCTGCACGCGACCGCTGAAATCCTGCAGCTGCACGAAACTCACCTTGCCCTGCACGCGCTTCAGCACGACGCGACCGGCGACTTTCACACGTCGCGCGGCGGCTTCGATGGCTTCGGCGGTATGCGCGTCCTTGTCGGCGAATTCGTCCTGCAGATCGCCGGCGAAACTGTCGACCTTGAAGTCATTCGGAAACGCGATGCCCTGCCCGCGCAAGCTGGTAAGTTTTTCGCGACGCTCGGCGATCAGGCGGTTTTCGTCCTGCGCGGGTTCAAAGGATTCGAGGTCGGGCGTGGCGTTGTCGCTGGTCATGCGGTTTTCCGGCAGAGCTTCGGCAAAGGTGGAGTTGATTACGCGTCGCTGCGTTTGGAACCTGCTTCGAGGCCGGATTTCAAACTGGCTTCGATGAAATCATCAAGGTCACCGTCCAGCACCTTTTGCGTGTCGGTGCGTTCGATGCCGGTGCGGAGATCCTTGATGCGGCTCTGGTCGAGCACGTAGTTGCGGATCTGGCTGCCCCAGCCGATGTCGGACTTGGTTGCTTCCAGCGCATCGCGTTCGACGTTGCGCTTCTGTACTTCCAGCTCGTACAACTTGGCGGCGAGCATCTTCATCGCGGTGGCGCGGTTGGCGTGCTGGCTGCGGCCGGTCTGACAAGCCACGACCGTGTTGGTCGGAATGTGCGTGATGCGCACCGCTGACTCCGTCTTGTTGACGTGCTGACCACCAGCGCCGGACGAACGATAGACGTCCGTTCGCAAATCCGCAGGATTGATGTCGATATCGATGTCGTCATCGACTTCCGGCGATACGAACACGGAAGTAAAACTGGTATGCCGACGATTGTCGGAATCGAACGGCGACTTGCGCACTAGGCGATGCACGCCGATTTCCGTTTTCAGCCAGCCATAGGCGTAGTCGCCCTCGACGCGGAACGTGGCTGACTTGATGCCCGCCACATCGCCGCCGCTGACTTCCATGAGTTCGGTCTGCCAGCCGCGCGATTCGCACCAGCGCAGGTACATGCGCAACAGCATCTCGGCCCAGTCCTGCGCCTCGGTACCACCGGCGCCGGCCTGGATATCGACGAACGCGTTGGTCGCATCCATCTTGCCGGAGAACATGCGCTGGAATTCCAGCTTGCTGACCTGTGCCTCGAGCGTGGCCAGGTCGTTGACGACCGAACTGGCGGTCTCTTCATCCTGATCCGCCACCGCCATTTCCAGCAATTCGCTGGCGTCGGTGAGGCTGGCAGTGAGCGTATCGATGCCGTTGACGATGGTGTGCAGGCGGGCACGTTCGCGCCCCAGCTCCTGTGCGTTGGCCGGATCGTCCCAGACTTTGGGGTTCTCCAGTTCGCGGCTTACTTCTTCCAGACGTTCGCTTTTTGTAGCGTAGTCAAAGATACCCCCGAAGCGACTCGACCCGGCCACGAAGGTCGGCGATCTGCGCGAGGATGGGATTGGTCTCGATCATGGCGGACACTTTGTAAAAGGCTAGCCATCAATGATAACAGCCTCCGCCGCCATGGCCGATATCCACTTGGCCTCACCCGATCACATCCTGCTTGCTCGATGAGAAGCAGGACGCGATCGCCCCCATCCTTCCGATCAAGTCAACGCCTGCTCGTGGACATCGCGCACCGCGCGGCCAGATGGGTCGGCCATGCCGGCGAATGATGCATCCCACGCAATCGCTGCCGGCGACGAGCAGGCGATCGATTTGCCGCCCGGCACGGTTTCCGCGGCGGCCGGCGTCGGATAGAACTGCTCGAACAGGCTGCGATAGAAATAAGCTTCCTTCGTCTGCGGCGGGTTGTGCGCGAACCGTTTGTCCGCAGCGGCCAGTTCGCGTTCGCTGACTTGCCGTTCGGCGTGCGCCTTGAGTCCGTCGATCCAGCCGTAACCGACACCATCGCTGAACTGCTCTTTCTGCCGCCAAAGAATAGATTCGGGCAGATAACCCTCGAACGCCTCGCGCAGCACGCCCTTCTCCATCCGGCTTGCGCCTTTGGATTGCCTGTCGATCATCTTGTAGCGCGCATCCATGCGCATCGCCACGTCGAGGAATTCGCGATCGAGGAACGGCACGCGCGGCTCCACGCCCCAGGCCATCATCGACTTGTTCGCGCGCAAGCAATCGTAATAGTTGAGCGCGTCGAGTTTTCGGATCAGCTCCTCGTGGAACTCACGCGCGTTCGGCGCCTTGTGGAAGTACAAATAGCCACCGAAAATTTCGTCCGAGCCTTCGCCGGACAGCACCATCTTCACGCCCATCGCCTTGATCCGCCGCGCCAGCAAAAACATCGGCGTGGAAGCGCGAATGGTGGTGACATCGTAACTCTCGATATGGCGAATCACTTCTGGCAGCGCGTCCAGGCCTTCCTCGAAAGTGTATTCGAAACCGTGATGCACGGTGCCCAGCGCGTCGGCGGCGATCTGTGCGGCAGCGAGATCGGGCGAACCCTTCAGGCCAATCGCAAACGAATGAAGGCGCGGCCACCATGCTTCAGTCTGATCGCCGTCCTCGACGCGATGACGCGCATAGCGCGCAGCGACGGCGGCGACCAGCGACGAATCCAGTCCACCGGACAACAACACGCCATACGGCACGTCGGTCATCAACTGGCGATGCACCGCCTGCTCGAATGCCTCGCGCAATTCCTGCGCATCGACCTCGACGCCATCGACCGCATCGTAGTCACGCCACGGGCGTTGATAGTACGCAGTCAACTTTCCGCTGACGCTGTCGTACCAGTGACCCGGCGGAAACTGTGCGACGTCGGCGCAATCATCGGCCAGCGATTTCATTTCCGATGCGACCATCAACCGGCCATGACGATCGTGGCCCCAGTACAACGGACACACGCCGATCGGATCGCGCGCGATCAGCACGCGCTTCGCGACTTTGTCCCACAACGCGAAGGCGAAGATTCCATTCAACTGGTTGAGCCATTCGCCCGGATCGCCTTGGCGATACAGCGCGTTGATGACCTCGCAATCCGAACCGGTCTGAAATGCGTAAGGCTGCTGCAAGTGGGCCTTCAATGCGACGTGATTGTAGATTTCACCATTGACCGCTAGTGCGAGCGCGCCGTCGAGCGAGCGCAACGGCTGCGCGCCGCTGGCGGGATCGACGATGGCAAGACGCTCGTGCACCAGGATCGCACCGGCGTCCACGAACACGCCGCTCCAGTCGGGGCCGCGATGGCGCTGACGTTGCGACAGTTCCAGCGCGCGGCGACGCAGGGCGACCAAGTCATCGCCGGGTTGCAGATCGAACATTCCGAAAATCGAACACATGATGTTTCTCCTTTGCGGTCTTCCCTGATCGCGGGGTCGAGAAGCGTGCATCCATGCACGCCTGATTCAAGAAGCCGAACATTTACACACGGCCAGAACGACGAAGGCCCGCTGTGGGCGGGCCTTCGTCGCGTATCGTTTCGTGGAAACTAGAAGCTACGCGCGGGCCCGCCGGAAGTTGGCGTTATGGTTCGTGCGATTGGAATGATTCGCGAGCAGCAAGCGCCACGTGGCGAGCGTGGTGGCGATCAGAATGCTGGCGATCAATGAAGACATGGTTCGACTAGAACAGATTGGACGTCCATACGCAAGCACGCTTTCAGATGAAACTTCAGGCCGCGGGCTCGGCAATCCAGGCCTTCGCCTTGCCCTCTTCGTCCTGCTGGAACAGCCGAAAATCCGCCGGCACCGCAAAGCCCATCGCTGTTGCAGTGGCCCGCAACCACGGAATATCCGTGACCAGCGCCACGCGATCCCAGCTGCTCCAGTGGCGCATGCCTAGCCTGGCGTCATCCCACATCGCGCCCGGGTCGAAGCCGATGAAATCCGACGCGGTGACATAGATGAGCCGCAGTTTTCGATTCAACGCGAAGGCGGCTTCGACATCCGGAACGATCACGCGTTCGTAGTCGTCGGCGGTGACCTGACCATGGACGCGAAAGCCCACAGTGCCGGCTGGCAAATCCTGAATCTGTTCAATCATGACGCTCTCCTTTCGATGGCGATGCCAGCCTGCCTCATCCATCGTGAAGAACTCGCTAGATATTCAACCAGGTTCGATATGTCGCAATAGAAGCCGCGGCGTTTCGCGGCCCTGCCAGTCGTTGATCACCAGCTCGTACGCTGCGCGCATTTTTTGTACGGGTGGTTCACCGTGATACGCGTTGAACATCACCGCATCGTGCACGCTGCCGTCGCGCGGGTCGCGCAGTTGCAGGCGCAGGTGGCGTTCGCCCATGACCTTCCAGCTCGCGCATTCGAACAGGTTGTCGAACAGCGGTTCCGGAAATGCCTGTCCCCATGGACCTGCCTGACGTAGCTGCCTGGCAAGCAGCAGAGAAAATGCGCCGACAGGCAATTCGCCGTCCGTATGCAATACCGCCTGCAGTCTTTCAGCGTCGATTGTCTGACGTGCGACCGCGTCGAATGCTTCGGCAAAACGCGCGTAGTCGCAAAGTTTCATGCTCAGGCCGGCGGCCATCGCGTGGCCTCCGAATCGTTCGATCAATCCCGGCTGTCTTGCATCGATCGCCGCGAGCGCGTCGCGGATGTGGAAGCCCGGAATCGAACGGGCCGATCCGCGCAAGTGTTCGCTGTCGTCCTCGCTGGCGGGTGCGAACGCGATCACCGGTCGATGCAGCCGATCCTTGAGCTTCGATGCCACCAGTCCGATCACGCCGGCATGCCAGCTCGGCTCGAACAGCGCAACGCCGACCGCATCGACGTCGGCCATCGCGGCGGCCATGACTTCGGCCTCGGCGACCATTGAAGCCTGCAAATCACGACGCTCCTGGTTGATCGTGCTCAATTCGTCCGCGTAACGACGCGCCTGTTGGACGTCATCTGTGAGCAGGCACTCGACGCCAAGGCTCATGTCTTCCAGTCGGCCCGCCGCATTCAAACGCGGACCGACCACGAAACCCAGATCGCTGGAGCACACCGTCGCGACACTGCGTTTGCCGGCTTCCACCAGTGCGACGATGCCGGCGCAGCCGCGGCCGGAACGAATGCGATGCAAGCCCGCTTCCACTAGCACGCGATTGTTGAAATCGAGCGGCACGAGATCGGCCACCGTGCCGAGCGCAACCAGATCGAGCAGCGATGAAAGGTCGGGCTTCGCATCGCCGAAAGCGCCCTGCTCGCTCAGTTTCGCGCGCAACGCGAGCAAGAGGTAGAACATCACACCGACGCCTGCGAGCGCCTTGCTTGGAAAAGCGTCGTCGCTCAAATTGGGATTGACCATCGCATCGCATGCCGGCAGTTGTTCGCCGGGCAGATGGTGATCGGTGACGATGACGCGTATGCCGCGCGCCTTGGCCGATGCGACGCCGGCGACGCTGGCGACGCCATTGTCGACCGTGACGATCAGTTGCGGCGAAGACTGCAGCGATTCGACGAACGCCGCGCTCAGTCCATAACCATGGGTGAAACGATTGGGAATGGCGTAGTTCACGCGCGTTGCGCCAAGCATCCGCAGGCCGCGTATGGCGACCGCGGTGCCGGTGGCGCCATCGCAGTCGTAATCGCCAGCGATCAGGATGTGTTGATCGGCGCAAATCGCTTCGATCAGCAGATCGACTGCTTGCGCCATGCCGCCCATCGTATGTGGCGAGAGCAGACGCGCTAGCCGGTGTTCCACCTGCGTCGGGTTCAACACGCCGCGTGCTGCGTAGATTCGCTGCAGGACCGGATGCACTGAATCGGGCCATCCACTCGAAATACCGAGCGCCTCGCGCCGACGCAATGGCGACGCGCTCAACGTGCCGCCCCGCGCCAGAAGCGCCAGCGATGCCAGGGTTTGTGCAGCCAGCGTTCGCCACTGGCGAATTGCATCATCACCGGCGATCGATTTAGGAGCGGACGCAGCGATGGCCACCAGAACGAAGCGATGTCGTCGGCCGGCAGATCCTGCAGGTCCATCAACGAGCCGCGGTTTGCTGCGGATAATTTTTCAACGTCCCGTGGTTGTCGTGCGATACCGGCGTGCTGCGCCAACGCGTTGAGCAGCAGATCGTCGCTGATCACGCCACTCAAATGACTGGTCAGCAGCGCGGGCATTCGACCACCGCCCCACAGCCACAGACTGTTGATCGGCGGCAAACCTTGCGCGCGTCGATGTGCATTCAATGGATGCTGATGCAACGCGATCTGGATGTCGTTGAGGAGCAGCCGCCAGCGGCGTCCGTCTTCACCCTGTGGCAGATGCTGCGAAAGGTCTTCGCCCATCGCCTGCTCCGGCGAAGCGAAAATCGGCAACGTCATGTCGGCCGGCAATTTCAGATGCCAGCGATCGGGTGTGGAAATTTCCAGTTGCATGCCGGCATCGCGAATGACCGGGAGCACGGCGTCGGCCAGCGCATGGGCATCGTCTGCGCTCAATTGCATGCGGCCACAGGCCAGCAGGCGCACGCCGTTCATGTCGGGCTGGACCCAGGCCGGGTCCGCGGACAACCACAAGGCATCGTGCGCGTCGCCAGCGAGCAACTCGCGGGTCAACGCCGCCGCAGGAAGTTCGGAATCGGCGACCGCGAAATAACCGGCGAGTCCTGCGAGATAGCCTTTGCTGCCTTCAGGCAAACGATCGGCGCGTGCGAGCTGCTTGAGCAGCGGATGCGATACATCGAAGTATCGCAATGCGGGAAGCCACAGGATCAGCGCGGATTCCGGCGTCGCGCGCATCTCAGGCTTCCAGCTTCTCGTACAGTTCAAGCCACTCCGCTTCCAGCGCTTCCTTCTCGCGGCGCAACTCGGTCTGTCGTTGGCCGAGCCGCATCATCTCGCTGGTGGAGCCGCTGTATGTAGCCGGATCGGCGAGCTGTTTTTCCAGCGCGTCGAGTTCGGTTTCGATCGTCGCGGTGCGCGTCTCGATGCGCTTCACGCGCTGACGCGATGCTTTTTCATTGTCGCGTTGCGCGGCAGCGTTGCGGCGACGTTGCTCGGGCGTTTCTTCGATGACCGGCGCAGCCACTTTCGCGACGTTGCCGGCCTTCGCGGCTTTCTTGTTCGCCGCGCCACGCGAACGCAGCCACTTCGCGTAGTCGTCCAGGTCGCCGTCGAAGGTTTCGACCACGCCATCAGCGACGCGCCAGAAACTGTCGCAGACCATGCCGAGCAGATGGCGATCGTGCGACACCAGCACCAGCGCACCATCAAAATCGGACAGCGCGTCGGCCAGCGCTTCGCGCATGTCGAGGTCGAGATGGTTGGTTGGTTCGTCGAGCAGCAGCAGATTCGGCTTGTCCCAGGCGATCAGCGCCAACGCGAGTCGCGCACGTTCGCCGCCGGAAAAACTGTCGACCAGTTCGAATGCGCGGTCGCCAGCAAAATTCCAGGTGCCGAGAAAATCGCGCATCACCTGGTTCGCCACGCCCGGCGCCTTGGCTTGCAGGTGATCGAGCGGGCTGGTGCCTTCGCGCAGGCTCTCGACCGTGTGCTGGGCGAAGTAGCCGATCTTCAGATCCTTGTGCACTTTGCGCTCGCCGGAGATCGGTTCGAGCTCGCCGACCAACGTCTTTACCAGCGTGGATTTACCCGCGCCGTTGGGGCCGAGCAAGCCGATGCGGTCGCCTGATTCGAGACTGAAACGCACATCGTTGAGCACGATCGCGACGCTGCCATCGTCGGCCGGATACCCCGCAACGACTTCCTCCAGTTGCAGCATGGATTCGGGAAGGCGATCGGGCTTGGCGAACTGGAAACTGAAAGAGCGTTCGGCGCGCACGGCCTCGGTGCCGGCGAGTTTCTCCAGCCGCTTCATGCGCGACTGCGCCTGCTTGGCCTTGCTGGCCTTCGCCTTGAAGCGGTCGATGAACGATTGCAGATGCGCGCGCTCGGCCATCTCTCGTTCGTGGCTGATCTGCTGTTGCCGCAACTGTTCGGCACGCAAGCGTTCGAACGCGCTGTAGTTGCCGGTGTAAAGCTTCGCCTTGCCGTCGTTGAGGTGCATGGTGTGCGTGATCACGCCATCAAGGAATTCACGATCGTGCGAAATGATCAGCAAGGTGCCCTGATAACGACGCAGCCATTCTTCGAGCCATAACACGGCATCCAGATCGAGATGGTTGGTCGGCTCGTCGAGCAGCAGCAACTCGGATGGCGCCATCAGCGCACGCGCAAGGTTCAACCGCACGCGCCAGCCGCCGGAAAATTCCTGCACCGCGCGCTCGTGCGTCTCCGGCGAAAAACCCAGGCCGTGCATCAGGCGACCGGCGCGGGCGCGGGCGTCGTAACCGTGCAACTCCTCGATGCGGTGATGCGCGCGCGCCACCGCTTCGGTATCGCCGCGGGCATCGGCATCGCTTTCTTCAAGCAGCACCGCGGCCAGTTCCTCGTCACCGCCCATCACGTAGTCGATCGCGGCATCCGGCAGCGCCGGTGTTTCCTGCGCTACTGACGCCAGTCGCAGCCTGGAAGGCATGTCCAGTTCGCCGGCATCGCCCTCCAGCTTGCCCTGCAAGGCAGCGAACAGGCTGGATTTGCCGCAGCCGTTGCGCCCGATCACACCCAGCCGCCATCCGCTCTGGATCACCAGGTCGATGTCGGAAAGCAGCAGGCGACTGCCGCGGCGCAAGGCGAAGTGTCGGAATGAAATCATGGTTGAAACAGGATCATGGAGAGATGCCCAGACCGGAAGTCGGTCGCTCGCAGCCGCCCATGATAGCGGCCATCGCGGTATTCTCGGGCGGCCGTTGTCCGCATGCGCGTCAGGTTGAATGCCGATTCGATCCCAATCGCGGCAAACCGGCGTGGCGCGGCGCAACCGGTTCTGCTACAACCACGCCGCATACAGCCTTGTATGAAAAGGGGGAGCCATGATCAAGTTCACACGCAGTTTGCCGCTCATCGTCCTGCTGCTTGCCGGCGGTTTCTCCGCACCGCAGACAGCGCTCGCGCAGCATGGCGACAACCTGCTGATCCATCGCGTGCAGCAGGAAAACGGCATGAACCTGCCACGCCGCGGCATGAGCATGGCGCAAGTGGAAAAGACTTTCGGCGAACCGCAGCGCAAGCTCTCTCCGCGTGGTGGCGACAGCAAAAAGCATCCGGTGATCAACCGCTGGGATTACTCGAACTTCATCGTGTATTTCGAGCGCAGCCACGTGATCCATGCGGTACTCAACACGCCGGCCGGCAACAACACCAATCCGTCGTCAGCGAACTAGATAGCGACTTCACGACGCGGCCTGTGGCGACACAGGCCGCGTCTTTGTGTGTCCGCTGAAAACGTAGTCGTACAATGCGCAGCCTGACGTCCGCATGGGCGCATCGCTCCCACTGCACGAGAATCCAGCCATGACCGACCACGCCTTGCGCCTCCCGGCGGAATGGGAACCACAGTCCGCGGTGCTGATCGCCTGGCCGCACGCCGGCACCGACTGGGCGGAACGCCTGTCCGAGGTGGAAGTCACGTACGTGGCGTTGAGCGCGGCGATCACGCGATTCCAGTCGCTGATCATCGTGGTCGCCAACAAGGCATTGCACTTGCGTGTGCAGTCGCTACTGACCGGCGAAGGCGTCGAACTCGCGCAGGTGCGCTTTATCGAACTGCCTTACGACGACACATGGTTGCGCGACTCCGGCCCGATCACGCTCAAGGCCGGCGACGATACATTCCAGCTCACCGATTTCCGCTTCACCGGTTGGGGCGGCAAGTTCGGCGCCGAGCAGGACGATGCTCTGGTCGCCGGGTTGGTCGATGCTGGCGTATTCGGCCGTGCCGCGCACAAGCGCGTGGACTGGGCACTGGAAGGCGGCGGCATCGAGAGCGATGGCGAAGGCAGCGTGCTCACGACCTGGCGCTGTCTGATACAGCGACATCCCGATCAATCACGCGACGAAATGAGCATCATCCTGCGCGACAACCTGCATGCCAGCCGCGTCTTGTGGCTCGACTACGGTTACCTCGAAGGCGACGACACCGACGCACACATCGATACCCTTGCCCGCTTTGCGCCGGGCGAGCGCATCGTGTTCCAGGCCTGCGACGATCCAGCCGATCCGCACCACGACGAACTGCAGCGCATGGCCGCCGAACTCGCCGCGCTGCGCACCGTCGACGGCAAGCCGTACCAACTCCATCCGCTACCGTGGGCCAGGCCAATTCTCGATCAGGCCCGTCGACTCGCCGCGTCGTACGCGAACTATCTGATCGTCAACGGTGCCGTGCTGGTGCCTGCCTACGGCGACAACGCCGACGATGAAGCAGCCCGCATCATCGGACTCGCGCATCCCGGCCGCGACATCGTGCAGGTGCCCTGTCGCGCACTGATCTGGCAAAACGGCAGCCTGCACTGCATCACGATGCAGTTGCCGGCTGGTTTGGCGTGAGATTCATCCACCTCGGCTAAACTGGTCGGACCGTTTTTCCGACCCGACTGTCTTGGCCACGTGCCGAGGATCAAAGCCGATGACTCGCAAGTCCCTCAAAGTTGCGCTGCTGCAGGAAACCGATCGCGGCAGCCGTGGTGCCAACCTCGATGCGATCGAGGCGGGGCTGCGCGAGGCTGCGCGAAACGGTGCTGAACTCGTGTTATTGCAGGAGCTGCACAACGGGCCTTATTTCTGCCAGCGCGAATCGGTCGATGAGTTCGACCAGGCCGAAACCATTCCGGGCCCCGGCACCGAACGCATCGGCAAGCTGGCCGAGGAATTGAAACTGGTGATCGTCGCGTCGCTGTTCGAGAAGCGCGCGACGGGCCTGTATCACAACACTGCCGTGGTGTTCGATCGTTCGGCAGTGATCGCCGGAAAGTATCGCAAGATGCACATTCCGGATGACCCGGCCTTCTATGAAAAATTCTATTTCACGCCGGGTGACCTTGGCTTCGATCCGATCGATACCTCAGTCGGCCGGCTCGGCGTGCTGGTGTGCTGGGATCAGTGGTATCCCGAGGCCGCACGATTAATGGCGCTCGCTGGCGCGGATCTGCTGCTGTATCCCACCGCCATCGGCTGGGATCCGAATGACGAGCAAGTCGAAAAAGATCGTCAGCGCGACGCGTGGATCACCGTGCAGCGCGGACACGCCGTGGCCAACGGCCTGCCGTTGCTGTCGTGCAATCGCACCGGTTACGAGGCTGATCCTTCGGGCGTCGGCGCAGGGATCCATTTCTGGGGCTCAAGTTTTGTCGCCGGCCCGCAAGGTGAATTTTTGGCGCAGGCCGGTATCGATCAACGCGAGTTGCTGTTGACGGATATCGATCTCGTACGCAGCGAACACGTACGGCGCATCTGGCCGTTTCTGCGCGACCGTCGCATCGATGCCTACGGCGATCTGCTCAAGCGCTTCCGCGACTGATAGCCGCACCGCGACTTGTGCCGCGTGAGCGCGGTCCCCATGCTTCAACTTCATTCCGAAAAACAAAGTCGTGACCGCATGAGTGTTTCCGAAACCGATTCCGCCCTGCTGCCCGCCCTGCAAGGACAGCCGATCGAACGCGTGCAGCGCGACGGCGTGGAATACGTGGTGCTCGGCACGGCACACGTCTCGCGCGTCAGCGTGGATGCTGTAGACGCGCTTCTTGCGCACGAACATTTTGATGCGGTTGCGGTCGAATTGTGCGACAGCCGCGCGCAGGGCATGCGCGATCCCGAAGCGTTCAAGCAGATGGATCTGTTCAAGGTCATACGCGATGGCAAAGCCGGCATGGTCGCCGCGAGCCTGGTGCTGTCGACGTTCCAGAAGCGCCTCGCCGATCAGTCCGGCATCCAGCCTGGCGCCGAAATGAAAGCGGCAATGGACGGCGCCGAGCAGCGAGGCCTGCCGGTCTGGCTGATCGATCGCGAGGTCGGCACGACGCTCAAGCGCGCGTGGCACAGCGTCGGCTTCTGGCAGCGTTTCGGTTTGCTTGGCGGCATGCTCGCCAGCGTGTTCGAACGCGACGCGATCGAGCAGAGCGACATCGAAAAACTAAAAGAGAGCGACCTTCTCGAGAGCGCCTTCAGCGAATTCGCCAGCGGTTCCAAGCCGCTCTACGAGAGCCTTATCGGTGAGCGCGACACCTTCATGGCAGCGCGTCTGCGCGAAGAAGCATCGAAGCGGACGCCATTGGAAAACCGTCGCGTGCTCGTGGTAATCGGCGCGGGCCATTTGAAGGGTCTGTGCGAATTGTTGCGCACACAACAAGGCAACCCTGCCATCGCCGTCGCGGAGCTGGCGAAAACGCCACCGAAGGCGCGTTGGCCGAAATACCTGGCCGTCGCGCTGGTGCTGCTGGTGTTCGCTGCCATCGCCTACGCGTTTCATCGCAATACTGCGCTGGGCGCGCACGCCCTGCTGTCGTGGGTGCTGTTCACCGGCGGCTTCGCTGCGCTCGGTGCACTCGTCGCTGGCGGTCATCCGCTAAGTATCGTCGCCGCGTTCATCGCCGCACCGATCAAACCTTTCCGCCCTGGCATCCCCGCTGGCGGCATCAGTGCGATGGCCGAGGCGTGGGTGCGCCGACCGCGCGTTGTCGATTTCGACACACTGCGCGACGACATCGTCCACTGGAGCGGCTGGTGGAAGAACCGCGTCGCGCGCACCCTGCTCAACTTTTTCCTGGTCAGCCTCGGCACCATCGTTGGCGAATACAGCGCCGGCATCCATATCTTCAAGAGCCTCGTCTGAGCCTCGCCACCACTTCGGCTAGAGCAAGCTGACCTGGCGCTGCATGCTACGATTCGCGCCGCCCGCTTGTCGCGACAACGCGACGCGAAACGCCCTGCCCGGGTGGCGAAACTGGTAGACGCAAGGGACTTAAAATCCCTCCGCCGCAAGGCGATGCGGGTTCGATCCCCGCCCCGGGCACCAACGCTTTTTGACGATTCAAATAATTTAAGGATGCGCGGCCGGTAGCGCTGACATTCCAACAACGCGTACTCCACCAAACGCAGACGCGTGAACGCAGCAGCGTTTGTGTGACAATTCTTCCGATCACTCTATGACGTGAGAAGACAATGGAAGATGGAATGAAAGCCTGCCCTGCGTGCGCCGAGCCGATCCAGGCGGCGGCGCACAAGTGTCGTTATTGCGGAACGGATCTCGATGCGTATGTCGCATCGCGGGAAGCCACGGTCGAGCAGACGCTTTTTTCTGGCCATCCAAAAGTCATCTACACATTCGGGCAGTGCGTGGTGTCCGTGATCACGCTCGGCATCGGCTTTCTAGTCTACTGGCTGCAGAGCCTTTCCACCACGTTCACGCTCACGACCCAGCGCGTGCGTGTGGAACGCGGCATCTTCTCGAAAGTGCAGGACAACCTCGAACTGTTTCGGGTCGATCACTTCGATCTGCAGAAACCGTTGGGCATGCGCATGCTTGGTCAATGCGCGGTGCATCTGCATTCATCTGACGAAGGCATGGAATCGGTCGAGCTTTACGGCATACCCGATCTGGAGGCGCTGGCCGACCAATTGCGCGAATGCTCGTTGCGTGAACGCACACGTCGACGGGTGATGCCGATCGAACATTTGTAGTCGCGCGCGAATCTCCACTGCAGTTGATCTGAGTTAGGCAGCCAACGCAGTCGCGCGTAAACAAGTCGTTCCGAATCGACGACGGATCAGATCAGTCGCTTCACCACGCAGCGTCTCGCGCTTGCGAAACGCCGAGCGGGATTTGCTTTCGATCAAACGTTCGTCGCGTACGGCTTCGCGCTGTGGTAGCTGATAGAACCCGTTTCCCAGCCTGACACCTTGGCATTCCTTCCAGAAAGCGTCGTAGTCGGCCTTGATCTTGCGGCTTCCGGCGAACGGATGATTGTGATTGCCGACGCCACGCAGATCTCGAATATCGAAAACCTCGCAAAACGCATAGAGCATCGAGAGGAGCAGGTTCTTCGGACGCAATCCGTGCGATTGCCTGGTGAATTGGCGAACCGCATCCAGGCCAAGTCCATCGGAGGCACCCTGCACGCAACCGATGAGCGTGCTCGCACCATCATTGGCGATGGTAAAAATGATGGACGCCAACGCTTGTCCATCCGAGCGCAACAGATAGAGCGCCAACTCGCCTTCGCGACTTCGACCCACCGGGATTCGCAGGCACAACTCAACGTTACTGCCATCCTTCAGCGTGAGTTTTCCAAGGGAGACGCCATCGCGAATGTAGATGTCTTCCAGCAAGGCAATGGGCCATCGCTTCAGCAGAAAGCGATAGTGACTTTCGATGATGTCGAAGCGGGATGCGCGTGTGAGCCGTCGATTGATGTAGTGATGGTGCGGTCTTTCATGGATGCGTGGATCGCGCGCGGCGATCTGCTTCATGCTTTCCGAGCCGTATAAAAACGAAAGCCATCGCGCTTGCTGCCTGGCCATCAACAGGCTGCGCCCGACGTACTTAACGCAGTGCCATACACGCTCGGGTGCAGCGCCGCGCCAGTCGAACCGGTTTTTGAGGGAGCGAAAAAAAATGTCGCGAATCATGAGCAAGACACCATCCACTATCGAGGTGCCTTTCTACTTGCCGCTCCTGTCAAAAAACTTTCCGGCGTCGAAAGAAAAATGAAAGACTGGCGGCTATTCTGATGAATTTCGCACCGTCTGATTCGGCCGCACGCATCTGCAGCCATGCATCGAAATGCTGCAGAAAGAAACGAAGCTCAACATGCGCTGTCCGAGCAAGTGGTCGCGACGGAATATCGCGATCGCGATCGCCTGTCACCGTATTGTTTCAATGAGGTCTAGAGATCTGCATGAGTTCGCGCCGAGTCGCGTTCCTGGCCGTTGCCTGGATGATTTTGTGTACCGGCTGTCGAGGCCAGGATCACGCAGCCGAGCTTCGCGATTTGAAGATCGATCCATCGTCTTACGCGTACAACGACCAGCTTCGCGCAGCCACTCTTAAAGCATGCCAGACGGGAACGCCGAAGATGCAGGCCGTTTGGGCGCGACTCGGGTCATGTCAGGCTGCTTTTGAAATGGATGTAGCCGCGCGCGATGCGTGGCGCCTGAAAGGTCTCTCCGCGCGCCGCTGAGCCGCCAGCAGAAACTGCTATGCGGGTTGTTTTCCACGGAGGTGACGCCCCATGTGTCTGGCTTGCTTCAATCTCCGCGCGTGCGCCGCAAGCAGATCACCGCGCGTGATTATCCCCGTCATGCGGCGAGAGTCATCTGCGGCGACAACCACCAGTCGACCGACATCCGATTCGACCATGTGATCGGCGGCTTCCCGCAGCGAATGCGTCTCCTCGACCACTAAGGGTGCGCGTCGAATCAGTGATTCGATCAACGCGCTTTCGGATAGACCCGGCGCGAAAAGATCGCGACGCGTCACCACGCCGATCAACCGGCCTTGCTCGTCGATCACCGGAAAGCCTTGGTGCCTGGTGTCCTGACCGTCGACGCGCATCCACGCGCGCACATCCAATACCCGGTGGTTTGCCTGCAGGTTGACGACCTGTCGCGTGCATGCGTCGCGCACCATCATCTGATCGAGATAGTCAGCGGCGTAGTCGGAAGGAACACGCACGCCTCGCCGCACGATCTTCTCGGTCATGATGGTGTTGCGCATCATCAGGCCCGAAACCAGATACGCGGCGGCGCAAGCACCCAGCAGTGGAAGCAGCGCCTGCGATTGCCGTGTCGTCTCGAACGCGAATACCACCGAGGTCAAGAACGCGCGCGATGCGCCCGCGAACATCGCCGCCATGCTGACTAGCGCCGCCAGATCCGGATCGATATGCAGCCACGGCGCGAAAGCCATCGTCAGCAAACCCACTGCGCCGCCGAGCGCACCACCGATGGTGAACAGCGGCGCCAGCGTCCCACCCGACGTGCCGCTGCCCAGCGCCACCGACCACGACAGAAGTTTCAGCAGGCAGAGCGACATGAGTGCGACCAGACCCATGTGTCCGGAAATCACCGCGCTGATGTTGGTGTATCCCACGCCCAGCGTGACCGGCATCAGATATCCAACCAAGCCGACCACGACACCGCCCAGCGCCGGCCACCACATCCAGTGAATGGGCGATTTTTCGAACGCGTCTTCGATCGCATACGTCAGTCGGGTGACGCCGACGCTGGCAACACCGACAAGCGCACCCATCACGATGTAGGCGGCCAACGCCGCGACACCGGGTGCGGCGACATCGGGCATCGAAAACATCGCGGCGTTGCCTTCGAAGATGCCATGCATGGCTGCACCAACGACGGCAGCAAGCGCGACCGGAATGAGCGAGCGAGCGCGGCGCTCGAACAGCAGCAACTCGATTGCCAGCAGTACCGCTGACACCGGCGCAGAAAACACCGCGGCCATGCCGGCAGCCGCACCCGCTGCGAGCAATGTTTTTCTCTCATCGGCGGTAACGTGCATGAGCTGGCCGGCAAGCGAGCCGAGCGCCCCGCCGGTCGCGATGATGGGACCCTCCGCGCCGAACGGTCCACCGGTTCCGATCGCAACCGCCGAAGACAGCGGCTTGAACCAGGTGATCATCGGCGGGATGCGGCTCTCGTTGAGTAGCACCTGCTCCATCGCTTCAGGAATGCCATGTCCCCGTATCGCACGCGAACCCCAGTGCGCCATTGCCCCCACGATGAGTCCGCCAGCCACCGGCACCAACACAACCCACAAACCGAGATGGTTGCCCCCCGGGCTGACGAAACTGAAATCCCATCGGCCGAAGAACGTCAGATTCGTGAACAATCCGATTAACGCCGTCAGCATTTTCGCGACAACGCCAATGGCCACAGCGAGCAACATGGCGGTGCCGGAAATCCAGATCACCCGTCGATCGAGCGGCCGGAAGCGCCGCGGCATGTGCGACGCGACGAGCGTCTCATCCAGCGATGGCGCCAGCGGAACGGCCGCACGCGAATGTGGCTCGGTAATTTTCGATGGCATCGTGCGCTCGGCCTCAGGTACAGCCGATCGAGGCTACGCGGTTTGAGGCCCAGTGGCTGGCTGGAAAATGAACGCCGATTTTGGTGATGCCCGGTTCATTGCGGTCCGCAGACATCCGACGATTTAAAGGAGGCGCCTTGCGGTGAACGCGCGGTTCACAACTTTCACGAGACACTTGATCCGGTGTTCTGATGACAAGCACTTTCATTGCGCCAAGGACGGACGTCTTCCCTGTCGAACTTCCGGAGATCGAACGTGACTTCACAACCTGTTGCAAAGCTGTGTACCGCCGCGTTGGTGCTTGGAATGATTGGCGCGGCCCATGCGCTGGCCGATGCGAAAGCCACGCCGAGCGCTGCAGACAAGACATTTGTGCAGCACGCCGCTGCCGATGGCATGGCGGAAGTGCAGATGGGCCAGATGGCGTTGGGCAAGACGTCCAATGCATCCCTCAAGGACTTTGCGCAGCACGTCGTCGACGACCACACCAAGGCCAACGATCAGCTCAAGGCGATTGCCGCGAGCAAGCAGATGACTTTGCCGACGGGTCCTGACGCCGATGCGCAGAAAGAGAGCAAGAAGCTCGACGCATTGAAAGGCCCCGCTTTCGACAAGGCGTGGACGAAGGCCATTGTCGACAACCACAAGAAGGCCGTAAAACTGTTTACGACCGAGGCCAAGGACAGCAAGGACGATGATTTGCGCAAGTTTGCGCAAGCCACGCTGCCGACGCTGCAATCGCACCTGACGATGGCCACGCAACTTGCCGCTGTTCCCGACGCGCGCGATAAATCGATGGATCAGGTCATGAAGTCGATGACCCAAAGTACCGACCCGACCACCGTTACACCCGCGGTTGCAACGACTCCGGTGGCTATACCCGCTGCAACCTCCGCTGCGAAACCAACAACACCGGCGTCAACCCCGACAGCAACCAAATCGCACTGAGAAAATTGCGACTGCCCTAAACAGAAAGCCCGCCGAAGCGGGCTTTTTGCTGGCTGCATGCAGCCGTTGCGCAATGGAGGCCTAGGTCGGAATCGAACCGGCGTACGCGGCTTTGCAGGCCGCTGCATGACCACTCTGCCACCAGGCCATTGCTTGGCATTCGTAGCCCTGAGGCCACAAGCTACCTGGACAAAACAAAACCCCGGACGACCGAGGCTTTGCTTGAAACTGGAGCGGGAAACGAGACTCGAACTCGCGACCCCGACCTTGGCAAGGTCGTGCTCTACCAACTGAGCTATTCCCGCATCGGAGCCGCGAATGATAGCAGAAGGTCTCGGGATTTGAATAGCCGCCGAGCATTCGAAGCGCGGAATTTCCATTCCGCGCGCGGGGACATTCCGAAACGACAAAGCCCCGACGGATCGGGGCTTTGAGAAACACTGGAGCGGGAAACGAGACTCGAACTCGCGACCCCGACCTTGGCAAGGTCGTGCTCTACCAACTGAGCTATTCCCGCATTGGAGCCGCGCATTCTAATACGTGAATGCGGATCGTCAACCCTGAGTTACTTCAATCCTGATGGCCGGCCTGCGGCCTCGCCGCTTCATCTCGCAGGCTGGGCCACGCCGCGCGCAGGTAGTAAAGACCGGACCAGATCGTGAGGATGCCGGCGATCACCAGCAGCGCTTCGCCGATGTGATACAGCCGCAATGCGGTCGCGACTTTTTCATGCTGCACGATCAACACGACCAGCGCGACCATCTGCATCACGGTCTTGAGCTTGCCCACGAGGGCAACTTTCACGGCAGCGCTCATGCCGATTTCAGCCATCCATTCGCGCAGCGCCGATACGCTGATCTCGCGCCCGACGATGATCGCCGCCGTCACCGCCATCACGATGCCCGACCAGCCACCGCTCGGATGCGATTCCACCAGCAGAAACAATGTCACGGCCACCATCAACTTGTCGGCCACCGGATCGAGAAACGCGCCGAACGCCGAAGTCAAATTCATGCGACGCGCCAGATAGCCGTCCAACCAGTCGGTGATGGCCGCCAGCACGAACACGATGGCCGCGGTGATGTTGTGCCCTTGAAACGGCATGTAGAACACCACCACCATCACCGGCAGCAACGCGACGCGGAACAGAGTCAGCCAGGTCGGCAGGTTGATGCGCATGATTCTTCCCGATGATTTGCAACAGTGTCGCATGCTGTTCCCGGCGCGTTGAGATGCACTTGGCGGAAGTGTTCAGCCATGCAGGCTGGCGTAGATGCGTTCGGCCAGACCGCGGTCGATACCCTTGACCTGCATCAGTTCCTCGACGCCCGCCTTCTCCACGCCGGCCAGACCGCCGAAGGCTTTCAGCAAGGCAGACCGCCGACGCGCACCAATGCCGGGAACATCTTCAAGCACGCTACGCTCGCGCGCTTTCTCGCGCCGCTTGCGATGGCCGGTGATCGCAAACCGGTGTGCTTCATCGCGCACTGCGGCCACAAGGTGTAGCGCTGGTGATGACGAACCAGGATGAAGCTCGCGCCCGGAGTCGGCCAGCACGAGTGTTTCTTCTCCGGCACGTCGGCCCGGAGCTTTGGCCACACCGACGACTTCGATGCCCTCGACGCCAAGCGTCTTCAGGACTTCGAGCGCCTGCGCGACTTGTCCGCCGCCGCCGTCGATCAACAGCACATCGGGGCGCATGCCCTCGCCTTCTGCGACCTTGCGGAAACGCCGGGTCAGCGCCTGATGCATCGCCGCGTAATCGTCGCCGGGTGTGATACCAGCGATATTGAAGCGCCGGTAGTGCGATTTCTCCGCGCCTTCCGGCCCGAACACCACGCAGGACGCGACGGTGGCTTCGCCCATCGTGTGGCTGATATCGAAGCATTCAATGCGCCGTGGAAGCTGCGCGAGGCCCAGAATCTTTTGCAGATCGTCGAAGCGCGTGCCCAGCGTCTGACGGCTTGCAAGTCGGGCGGTCAAGGATGCGCGCGCGTTTCGTTCGGCCATCTGCAGGAACTGCGCACGGTCACCGCGCACACTGGACTTGAGATCGACCGCATGGCCCGACTGCTGAGCGAGCAGCTCCGCGAGAACATCCTGATCCGGAATCGCCTCGCCGAGAATCAGTTCGCGCGGTACCGGCCGATCCAGGTAGTACTGCGCGATGAACTGCGCCACCACATCGCCCGATGTCGCATCTTCCAGCGGGAGGCGCGGAAAGAAATCGCGCGTACCGAGACTGATGCCGTTGCGGAAAAACAGCACGCTGACGCAGGCGAGTCCGGACTCGATTCGGCAGGCGATCACGTCCATGTCAGCACTCGCGCCCTGGACGTGATGCTGCGCCTGCAACTGGCGCAGCGGCGACACCTGATCGCGCAGCGTCGCTGCGCGTTCGAAATTCAGCTCCTTGCTGGCCCGTTCCATCGCCTCGGCCAACTCGTCGATCACCGCATTGCTGCGGCCTTCGAGAAACATCTCGGCGTGGCGCACGTCGTTGCGGTAATCCTCCACGCCGATCAGCTGCACGCACGGCGCCGTGCATCGACCGATCTGATGTTGCAAACAAGGACGCGAGCGATTGCGAAAATAACTGTCTTCGCACTGCCTCACCTTGAAAAGCTTCTGCATCAGGCTAAGGCTTTCGCGCACCGCGTACGTGCTTGGGTACGGCCCGAAATAGCGCCCACGCAAATTGCGGGCGCCACGATGGAAGGCCAGCCGGGGGTAATCTTCGCCAGCAGATAAAAAAATGTATGGATAGCTTTTGTCGTCGCGCAAAAGAATGTTGTAGCGCGGCTTCAGCGACTTGATCAGCTGCGATTCCAGCAACAGCGCTTCACCCTGAGTGCGCGTCACCGTGATCTCGACGCGTGCGATCTGCGCCACCATCGCGGCGATGCGCGGCTCCATCCGCGGCTTCAGGAAATAGCTGCCGACGCGATTCTTGAGATTGCCCGCCTTGCCGACATACAACAGCTCGCCTTCCGCATCGAAATGGCGATACACACCAGGCGACGAAGTGAGCGTGCGGACGAACGCCTTGCCGTCGAACGGCGGCACAGGCGGCGAAGTGTCGTTTTGCATCGAGTGATTTTAACGTGGTGCGCGGATGTCGTCCGCGAACGAAGTCGTATCCGGGTTGAACATGCTCCTACGTATGGGGGCGACGAAGCATCGAGGCAATCGCGCCGCCGTGCTGATCCGCACCACGCGATGCCCGACAGGCTAAAATGCGCGCTTGCTCCGTTCAGAGGAAAGCGCGTGATCATTCAACCCCGGGTTCGAGGCTTCATCTGCATCACGACGCATCCGCTGGGATGTGAAATGAACGTGCGCGACCAGATCCAGATCACCGAAGCGCTCGGCAAGCCCGGCAACGGGCCCAAGCGCGTGCTGGTGATCGGCGCGTCGACCGGTTATGGCCTGGCCGCGCGCATCACCGCCGCGTTTGGTTATGGCGCCGCGACGCTGGGTGTTTTCTTCGAAAAGCCTGGCACCGATGCGAAGCCCGGCACCGCTGGCTGGTACAACTCCGCCGCTTTCGATCGGCAGGCCAAGCAGGCTGGCTTGTTCAGCAAGTCGATCAATGGCGACGCGTTTTCCGACGAAGCGCGAGCGCGCGTCATCGACATCATCAAGAACGAGATGGGCGGACAGGTCGACCTGGTAATCTATTCGCTGGCGTCGCCCGTGCGCAAGGTGCCGGGCACCGGTGAAGTGGTTCGCTCGGCATTGAAAACCATCGGCGAGACCTATACCGCCACCACCGTTGACACAAACAAGGACACCGTGGTCGAGGTCTCGGTCGAGCCCGCCACCGAAAAGGAAATCGACGACACCGTCACCGTGATGGGCGGCGAGGACTGGGCGCTGTGGATCGACGCGCTGAATGATGCCGGCGTGCTTGCCGAGAAAGCCAAGACCGTCGCCTTCAGCTATATCGGCACCGAGATCACATGGCCGATCTACTGGCACGGTGCGCTTGGCCGCGCCAAACAACACCTCGATCGCACCGCCGCCGAATTGCGCGATCGCTACAAGGCGAAAGGCTTGTCCGCCAACGTGGCGATGATGAAGTCGGTGGTGACACAGGCCAGCGCGGCGATTCCCGTGCTGCCGTTGTACATCGCGATGGTATTTCGCGTGATGAAAGAAAAAGGCATCCACGAAGGCACCATAGAACAGGCCAATCGCCTGTTCCGCGAACATCTCTATCGCGCCGATGGCCAGCCGTCGCAGACCGATGACGAAGGCCGCCTGCGCCTGGACGACTGGGAGCTCCGCGAAGATGTCCAGCAGCGCTGCAAGGAACTCTGGCCGCAGGTGAATACCGCCAACCTGTTCGAGCTGACCGATTACGCCGGCTACAAACGCAGCTTCCTGCAACTGTTCGGTTTCGATCGCAACGACGTCGACTACAACGCCGACGTTGCTACTGAAGTTTCGTTCGACTGCGTCGAACTTTGAGCGATCGTCGCGCTGCCGCGCCATCGGCGGCGCGATCGACGGATCCGATTCAGCCTTGCGCCTGCAACCAGCGTTCGGCTCGCTGCAGGTCCTCGAGCGTGTCGATGCCCGGCGGAAACGGTTCCGGCGTCAGGCGCACCGCAATCGCGTGGCCGTGCTCCAGCACGCGCAACTGTTCCAGTGATTCGGCCTGTTCCAGCGGCGTACGCGCCAACGTGGCATAGCGGGCGAGGAACGCCCTGCGATAAGCGTAGATGCCGATGTGACGCAGAAATGGCGTGCCCGAAGGCAGTGCGTGCCGATCGGCCGCGAAAGCGTCGCGCGCCCATGGCAACGGTGCACGACTGAAATACAGCGCGCGCCCGTTCGCCGCACGCACGAGCTTCACCACATTCGGATCGAACAGTTCCTCGGCGTCGATGATTGGCGTGGCGAGTGTCGCCATCGGCGCATCGTCACCAGCGAGTGCCTGCGCCACCGCGCGGATGCCGGCAGCGGGGGCGAACGGTTCGTCACCTTGCAGGTTCACCACGATGGTGTCGTTGCTCCAGCCGTAGTGAGCTGCACATTCGGCGAGGCGATCGCTGCCGGATGCATGGTCGCTGCGCGTCATGCAGATCTCCACGCCCTGCCCCTCCAGCGCGTCGGCGATGCGGCGATCGTCCACGGCCACCACGACCTGGGTTGCGCCCGCTTGCAGCGCGCGTTGTGCGACCCGCACCACCATCGGCACGCCGCCGATTTCACGTAACGGCTTGGCCGGCAGACGGGTCGAACCGTAGCGGGCGGGTATAGCGACAATGAACGGTGTCGTGGCGTTGGACATGGATGATCCGAAGGTTTTCCAGCAAGCCTAGCCGCAGGCGCCAATGCTGGCGAGCGGATGAATCACGGCGCCGCCTGCAACGCAAAACCGCATCCGTTGGCGAGTTCGAGAAAGCCCGGGAACGACGTCGCGACATGCGTGCAATCGTTGATGCGAACCGGACCGCCAGCGACAAGTCCGGCGATTGCGAAACTCATCGCGATCCGGTGATCGAGATCAGTTTCCACGGTGCCGGAGCCAAGCTTGCCGCCATGGATGATTGCGCCATCCGGTGTTTCCTCGATCAATGCGCCAAGCGATCGAAGACCGGTCGCCATCGTCGAAATGCGATCGGATTCTTTCACGCGCAACTCGGCAGCGCCGCGGATGATCGTGCTGCCATTGGCGACGGCAGCAGCGATGAACAGCGCAGGAAATTCATCGATCATGTCGGGCACCAGCGCTTCGGGCAGTTCGATGCCATGCAACGGCGCGTGCCGAACCACGAGATCACCGACCGGCTCGCCGCCCGCGCTGCGCTCGTGCTCCACCGTGATCGCCGCGCCCATCAACCGCAACGCCTGCAGCAACCCGGTTCGGCGTGGGTTCAAGCCGACCGCTGGCAGTCGTAATTCGGAGCCGGGAACGATGCTTGCGGCAACGAGAAAAAACGCAGCCGATGAAAAATCGGCGGGCACATCGACATCGGTCGCGCGCAATGCATGACCACCTTCGAGCGTGGCGTGTCCCGGCGAGAAACGGATCGGCCAGCCGAACGCTGAAAGCATGCGTTCGGTGTAATCGCGCGTCGGATGCGGCTCGATCACTTCGGTTTTGCCTGACGCGTAAAGTCCAGCCAGCAACAATGCCGACTTTACCTGTGCGCTGGCCACCGGCAATTCGTAGCGGATGCCGTGAAGTGACTGCCCACCGCGCACTTTCAGCGGCGGCAAGCCCTCATTCGAATCGATGCGCGCACCCATCGTCGTCAGCGGATCAGTGACGCGACGCATTGGTCTTTTGGACAACGACTCGTCGCCCACCAGGCTGCTGTCGAAAGCCTGGCCAGCGAGCAGCCCGGTCAGAAGGCGCATGCCAGTGCCGGCGTTGCCGCAATCCAGAAGCTGCGCCGATCCACGCAATCCATGCAGGCCGACACCGTGCACCACGCGCTCGCCGGGCGAAGGCGTTTCGATGCGTACGCCCAGTTGCGACAGCACGGCCGCAGTGGCGCGGGTGTCTTCGCCTTCGAGAAAACCACGGATGCGCGATGTTCCGTCAGCGATCGACGAAAGCATCAATGCGCGATGCGAAACGGATTTGTCGCCGGGTATCTGCACCGAGCCACGCAATGGCTTGCCAGCCTGACTGATCCAGTCGAGACGATTCAATTCAACTTCTCCATGTCTGGCGTATCAGGGCAACGCGACCGGATAGGAACCGAGCACGCGAATCGTGGCTGCCGATTCGCCGATGTCCTGCACCGCGGCCTGCAATTCGGGACCATGAATGTGACCGGAAACATCGATGAAAAACGCGTACTGCCACTTGCCCGTGTGTGCAGGGCGCGACTCGATCCGGTTCAGGCTGATGCCGTGCTTGGCAAACGGACTGAGCACGTCGTAAAGCGCGCCCGGCTTGTCGTTCACGGTGATCAACAGCGACGTGCGATCGTTGCCGGACGGCGGGAACAGCGAGCGACCGATCACCAGGAATCGCGTGGTGTTATCGGCGCGATCCTCGATCCCCGTGGCCACGGTTTTCAGGCCATAGACCTTGCCCGCGGTTTCGCCAGCGATGGCAGCCGAGTCATCTGCATGCCGGGCCATTCTTGCCGCTTCCGCATTGCTGGCCACGGCGACGCACTCGACACCCGGCAGATTGATGCGCAACCAGGTCTTGCACTGTTGCAACGACTGCGCGTGCGCATAGACGCGCTTGACGTCCTCAAGTTTTCCCACCAGCGAGTGCAGGCATTGATGCACGCGCAACTCGACTTCGCCGCAGATAGTGGCTTCGGAAGTCAGGAACATGTCGAGCGTGACCTGAATCATGCCCTGCCCGGAATTTTCCACCGGCACCACGCCAAAATCGGCATGGCCCGCAGCGACTTCCTGGAACACTTCTTCGATGCTCCCCAGCGGCAAGCCATAAGCGGCATGGCCGAAATGCTTGCGCACCGCCAGTTCGCTGAAGGTGCCTTCGGGGCCGAGAAATCCGATCTTGAGCGGGTCTTCCTGCGCGAGGCACGAGGACATGATTTCGCGGAAAAGCCGCACCATTTCCGTGTCGGACAACGGCCCGTCGTTGCGGTCGACCACCATACGCAACACATGCGCCTCGCGTTCGGGTCGGTAGTAGTCGATGGCCGAAAGCCCTGCGCCTTTCACCTTGGCCACGGTCAGCGCGTGGTTGGCGCGTTCCGAGATCAACTGCTGGATCTGCCGATCGATAAGGTCGATGCGTTCGCGCATTTCGCTCAGGGATGTTTTCTGGTCACTCATCGTTTAGCCGCCTGGAAGGAAAGAAGTCCAAATGGGGAAGGACATCTTGCCCGAAAAATACCGCTGTTGCGCCGTTATCCATGGCGCGTCGCAAAGTCACCCATGAATTGAGTTAACGCTTCAACCGCTTCGAGCGGTACCGCGTTGTAGAGCGACGCGCGCATGCCGCCCAGCGCCTTGTGACCTTTCAGCGCAAGCAGACCGACAGCTTCGGATTCCTCCAGGAATGCAGCGTCCAGCGCGGCGTCATGCAGGGTGAAGCGGACATTCATGCGCGAGCGAGCGCTCGGATCGATCGGATTGCGGTAATAGCCGTCCGAATCGTCGATGGTTCGATACAACAGCGCAGCCTTGGCGCGATTGCGTTCGCCCATCGCCACCAAGCCGCCTTGCGCATGCAGCCACTGGAAAGTCAGCCCGGCCAGATACCAGCCCCAGGTGTTCGGCGTGTTGAGCATGGAATCGTTGGCGGCCTGCTCGGCAAAACGGAAGATGCGCGCCATCGAACGGCTGGTCCGCAGCAACAGGTCGCGCCGGATGATCATCACCAGCAAGCCGGATGGCCCGATGTTTTTCTGCGCACCAGCGTAGATCAAACCAAAACGCGAAACGTCCAGCGGCTCCGAAAGAATGTTTGACGACATGTCCGCCACCAGCGGCACCTCGCCGACATCGGGGATGTCGTGAAACTCCACGCCATGGATGGTTTCATTGGGCGTGTAGTGAACGTACGCGGCGCGCGGATCGAGTTGCCAGTCCGCGCGTGCCGGCAGCTTCAGAAAATCGTCGGGCTCACCGCTCGCTGCAACATTCACTCGCACATACGGGCCGGCTTCGCTGACTGCCTTGGCGCTCCAGTGTCCACTGACAATGTAGTCGGCACTGTCACCCTCGCCCGCCAGGTTCATCGGAATCTGTGCAAACTGCTGGGTGGCCCCGCCCTGCAGGAATAACACGGCATAGTCGTCGGGAACCGCCAGTAGCGAGCGCAGATCGAACTCCGCTTGTGCAGCCATGTCGATAAAGCGTTTGCCGCGGTGGGATTGCTCCATCACCGATGCGCCGCTCCCGTTCCAGTCGAGCATTTCGCGCTGAGCGCGCTCGAGGACTTCCTGCGGAATCGCCGCCGGGCCGGCACTGAAATTCCAGACTCTGCTCACGTGTGTCGCGTCCGATAAAAGTGGTCCGCGCATTATGGCGCGGCGCAGCACGCGGTGGTCAACCCGCCGTGAACACGGACTGATCTAGAAACGGATGAACAATACAAGCGCGATGCCCAAGGCGAGGACGGCCGCCGTGACGATCAGCCACCACACTTCGCGCGCGGGACCGGCCGCTTCTTCGGGCAAGTGCTCGACTGGCAATTCCGGCATGACGATTTCGGGTTCCGGCTCCATGCCGGGCGCGTCGACCACGAATCGATGCATGGCCACACCGATCTGATCGCCGGGTTGCAGCGCGAGCTTCTGTGCAACGACCCCGTTGACGCGCAACGGATGACGTTCTGACGATTGCGTCAATTCCAGCGATAACTGCGCATCGCGCCAGCCGACGCGAAACGCGGCCGCGTCACCCTGCGGCAACTCGAGCGGATAGCGCCCGCCGGAGCCGAGTTCGAGACCGTCCTTTACGGGCAACACCTTTCCGGAGAGCGGCCCGGCGATTGCGCGCAAGGCGACGGTGCAATGTTCGTGCATCGGCGACGCAACCGGTACACGGGCTGTCGGATCCTGATCGGCGCAAAGCAGCATGCGGCAGTCGCCCACGCTGATCACATCGCCGGCACGCAGCAAGGCGCGCTCGCGCACGGGACGTGCATTCACATGCACGCGATCAGCGGGAGAAAGGATGCGCAATACCCAGCCACGACGATCCTGCTGGACCTGCATGTGATGAGGCGCCGCCTGTCCGGTGGCAAGCACGAGGTCGTTGTCGGCCGCACTGCCGATGCGCAGCTGCGAATGTGTCCAGTGAAAATTCTCACGGGCTGCATTGGGAAATTCGATACGCATGAAAAAACCGCTCGATGGACCGCGGGACTCTAACATGTGCGTTCACATCCTTCGGTCGGTGGCAGGCATTAAACTGGCTCCCTTTTGAGAGATCAGCGCATGCCGAAGATCGATATCCGTCGTCCTCACCTGCTCTCGATCGCCGAAGCCCGGGCCGTCGTGGACAAGGTCGCCGAGCGCATGCGCGAGAAGTTCGGCATGGACGGAAAATGGCAAGGCGACACCTTGGAGTTTTCGCGATCAGGAGCCAAAGGCAGCATTCACGTGGGTGAAGATGCCATCCAGGTGGTCGTCGAGTTGGGCATGATGTTGTCGCCGCTGAAAGGCATGATCGAGCAGGAAATTCGACGCAAGCTGGACGAACATTTCGCCTGAGATTTCCTTCTTCAGTACAACCTCCGGGGCGATTGCCTGTGGATTCTTCAACCAGGCGCGTATCCATGGCATAATCGTCGGCTTACGCAGCCATCACGGTTGTGCGCGAACCCCCGGAACACATGGCCAAAGACGACGTCATCGAAATGGAGGGCACGGTCCAGGAGACCTTGCCCAACACCATGTTTCGTGTGCAACTGGAAAACGGGCATGTAGTCATCGCCCATATTTCCGGACGCATGCGCAAGCATTACATCCGCATTCTTACCGGCGACAAGGTCAAGATCGAGATGACCCCGTACGACCTGAGCAAGGGCCGTATCACGTACCGCATGAAGTAATTCGCTGAAGTAAGTCGCTGACCAACGGTCGCGGATGCGGAACAAAAAAGGCGGCGCATTGCGCCGCCTTTGCTTTGCCTGAGTACTGATGCGTCAGCTTGGTTCGACGACGGCAGCCAACTGCTCGGACGCTTCGCATTCGACGTGCAGCTCGCCGTCGCGCACGCTCAAGTGCACCTTGCCGCCATCGGCGAGCCTGCCAAACAGCAGCTCGTCGGCCAGCGCACGCTTGACCTTCTCCTGGATGACGCGGGCCATCGGACGCGCACCCATCTGAGGATCGAAGCCGTGTTCGGCCAACCAGCGTCGTGCGTCCGCATCGACGTCCAGACTCACCTGCTTCTCGGTCAACTGGCTTTCCAGTTCGATCAGGAACTTGTCGACCACGCGCAGGATATGTTCGAAATCGAGCGCGCCGAACTGGATGATCGCGTCCAGACGATTGCGGAACTCCGGCGTGAAGATGCGGCGGATCACTTCCATCGCATCCGACTCGTGCTTCTGTTCGACAAAACCCATCGTGCGCCTCGAAGCGATCGCCGCACCCGCATTGGTGGTCATCACCACCACCACGTTCTTGAAGTTCGCTTCGCGTCCGTTGGTGTCGGTTAGCACGCCGCGATCCATGACCTGCAGCAGGATGTTGAACACATCCGGATGTGCCTTTTCGATTTCGTCAAGCAGCAGCACCGCGTGCGGATGCTTGGTCACGGCCTCGGTAAGCAAGCCGCCCTGATCGAAACCGACATACCCCGGAGGCGCGCCGACCAGTCGGGAAACCGAATGGCCTTCCATGTACTCGGACATGTCGAAGCGGATCATCTCGATACCGAGCTGCATCGCGAGCTGCTTGGTCACCTCGGTTTTGCCGACGCCAGTGGGACCAGCAAGCAGGAAACAGCCGATGGGCTTGGAAGGATCGGCAAGACCCGAGCGCGCCATCTTGATCGAAGCGGCCAGGGCTTCGATCGCCGGATCCTGCCCGAACACCACCATCTTGAGGTTGCGTTCGAGGTTGCGCAGCACGTCTCGATCGGAAGCCGACACTTGCTTGGCCGGAATGCGCGCCATCTTGGCGATGATGTATTCCACCTCGGTGACATCCACTTTGCCGGTGCGCTGATCCTCCGGCAACAGGCGTTGGCGCGCACCCGCTTCGTCGATCACGTCAATGGCCTTGTCCGGCAACAGACGGTCGGGAATGTGCTTGACCGAAAGATCCACCGCGGCCTTCAAAGCTTCGTTGGTATACGAGACGTGGTGATGTTCTTCGAAGCGCGAGCGCAGACCCTTGAGGATCTCCAGGCTATCGGCCACGGTCGGCTCGACTACGTCGATCTTCTGGAAGCGCCGCGCGAGCGCGCGATCCTTTTCAAAGACGCCGCGATATTCCTGGAACGTAGTCGATCCGATGCAGCGCAGCTCGCCCGAAGCTAACATCGGCTTGATAAGGTTGCTCGCATCCATCGTGCCGCCCGACGCCGAACCGGCGCCGATGATGGTGTGGATTTCATCGATGAAAAGGATCGCGCCCGGCTGTTTCTTCAGCTGCGCGATCACGCCCTTGAGACGTTTCTCGAAATCACCGCGATATTTGGTTCCGGCTACGAGCGAGCCGAGATCGAGCGACCAGATCGTGGCGCTCTCGAGTACTTCGGGCACTTCGCCATCGACGATGCGCTTGGCCAGACCTTCCGCCAGCGCGGTTTTGCCCACGCCGGCTTCGCCCACGTACAGCGGGTTGTTCTTGCGGCGACGGCACAGCACCTGAATGGTGCGTTCGATCTCGTCGGCACGGCCGATCAGCGGATCGATCTTCCCTTCCAGTGCCAGCTCGTTGAGATTGCTGGCGAACTCCTGCAGCGGATTGCCCTTGGCTTCGCCGCCCTCTTCGCCTTCACGCTCGCTCGCATTGGCTGCGCCTGCAGCCGGCTCGTCGCCGATCTTGGCAATGCCGTGCGAGATGTAATTGACCACGTCGAGACGGGTGATTTCCTGCTGATGCATGAAATACACCGCGTGCGAATCCTTCTCGCCGAAGATCGCCACCAGCACGTTCGCGCCAGTCACTTCCTTTCGGCCTGACGATTGCACGTGGTAGACGGCCCGCTGCAAGACACGCTGGAAACCCAGCGTGGGCTGCGTGTCGCGTTCGTCGCCCTGCGGCAACACGGGAACCGTCTCGGCGATGATGCGCTCGAGTTCGGACGAGAGTCGCGGCAGATCCGCCCCGCAAGCGCGCAGCGCGCCGATGGCCGACTGATTTTCGGTGAGGGCGAGCAGCAGGTGCTCGACGGTCATGAACTCGTGGCGTTGTTCACGGGCCTGCTTGTAGCAATGGCCGATGGTGACTTCCAGATCCTTGCTGAACATTCGGATCGTCTCCGCTTGCAAAGTGGGCGGCTTTCAACGCCGCGATGAGCACGAAATGGGGACGCTCACAGCTTTTCCATAGTGCACAACAACGGGTGTTGATGGGAACGTGAATATTCGTTGACGTGCGTGACCTTGGTCTCGGCCACTTCCCGCGTAAAGACGCCACATACACCCTTGCCGCGGGTGTGCACGTGGAGCATCACCTGTACCGCCTGTTCCTGATCGAGATTGAAAAACGCGCGTAGAACCTCCACCACGAAGTCCATCGGCGTGAAGTCGTCGTTCAACAACAACACCTGGAACAAGGGTGGACGTGCAACTTCGGGCTTCGCAACTTCCAGCGCCAGTCCGCGGCCGCTGTCTTGCTCGTTTTCTGATTCGTGGGCCATGGTTTCTTGGAGTTCAATCTCTGATACGAAGTATACGCCGCACCGGATGCGTCACTGTGCGGCTTCCGACTGCATAGGTGATGGCACAATGCCGGTTTTTCCAGTGCCCGCAATGATCATGGCGAATTCCGATTCCAGCGACGCGATATCCGGCTATGACGTCTGGCGCCCACACGTCACGGTGGCGTGCGTGGTCGCCGATGGCGATCGCTACTTGATGGTTGAGGAAGAGGTAAGCGGCAAACTGGCCTACAACCAGCCTGCGGGTCATCTGGACGATGGCGAAAGCCTCGCCACCGCTGCACTCCGCGAAACGCTCGAGGAAACCGGCTGGACCGTGGAATTACAACACTTCATCGGCGCACATCAATGGCGCAGTACCGAACACGGCGACGCCGTCGTGCGTTTCAGTTTCGCCGCTCGAGCGCTGAGCCACGACGCCTCGCGCCCGCTGGACACCGGCATCCTTCGCGCGCTGTGGATGACCCGCAGCGAAATCGCTGCACTGGGTTCGCAGCTGCGCAGCCCGATGGTCCTGCTCAGCATAGATGCCTGGCTCGCCGGTCAGCGCTTACCGCTCGCAGCCTTGAGCTACCTCGCGGACAAGCCAGCATGAAAGTGATGCTGGGCATGTCCGGCGGTGTCGACTCCTCCGTTGCGGCCTTGCTTCTGCAGCAGGCGGGACACGATGTTGAAGGTCTCTTCATGCAGAACTGGGAGGAGGACGAACGCCAGGGTCCTTGCACCACCGACACCGATCGCAAGGATGCCGTGGCCGTGTGTGGCCGCCTGGGCATTCCATTTCACGCACGCAATTTCGCAGCCGAATACTGGGACGGCGTGTTCGAGCATTTCCTTGCGGAATATCGCGCGGGCCGAACGCCCAATCCCGATGTGCTGTGCAATCGCGAAATCAAGTTCAAGACTTTTCTGGACGAAGCTCACGCGTTGGGCGCGGAGAAAATCGCCACGGGTCATTACGCACGTGTCGATGCTGTTGGTGGATGCTATCGGTTGCTGCGCGCTGTCGATGCGGGGAAGGACCAGAGTTATTTCCTGCACGCACTCGGACAACGGCAGCTGTCGGCCACGCTTTTTCCGCTCGGCGATATCGAGAAGCCGCGCGTGCGTGAGTTGGCGCGCGAAGCAAATTTGCCGACGCATGCAAAGAAGGATTCCACCGGCATCTGTTTCATCGGCGAGCGCGACTTCCGCGGCTTCCTTGCGCAATACATTCCGGCGCGACCCGGCGAGATGCGAACGCCCGACGGGACACTCGTCGGCGAACATCAGGGTGCGATGTACTACACGCTGGGTCAGCGCAATGGACTCGGCATCGGCGGTCGTCACGGCGCCAGCGGCGAGCCCTGGTACGTCGTCGGCAAGGACGTGTCGGCCAACGTGCTTTATGTGGCCCAAGGTGGCGAAAACCATTGGCTGTATTCGCAGCAAGTGCGATCGGAAACACCGACCTGGGTATCCGGCCATACGCCGGCTGCGACGTTCCGATGCACCGCTAAGACGCGCTATCGCCAAATCGACCAGCCCTGCGAAGTCGAAGTCGACGACACCGGGCTTCTGTTGCGCTTCGATGATGCCCAGCGCGCAGTCACGCCCGGTCAGTCAGTGGTCCTCTACGATGGCGACATCTGCCTGGGCGGCGCCGTGATCGCCGCCACCGACGCACCCTACGGCGGCATGCCGTCAACGTCCTCCACTATCTTCATGCCATCGGCGAACAGCCATGCCACTACGAGAAAATCCGAACCGTGCTTGAAAACCTTGCCATGAATGAAGAGCGCGTTCTCTCCCTCGCCGGTTTGTTCCAGGCGTGCGCGCTTGCCCAGCAACTCGCCAATGACGGACGCTGCGACGACAGCGCGATGGAAGCCAGCGTGGCCAGCGTGTTCCGCATCGATGCGCCATCGGTGGTGGGCGTTTATGGCAGCATCTCCAACGTGCGCATTGGATTGCGCAACCTGATCTCGCAGCTCGACGAAAGCGATCGCGACATGGCAGTTACCCGCATGGTGGTGACCGTGATGCGACTGGAGCGCAGCCTGTCGCGCCGGCCGGAGCTGCTGGAAAAATTGCAGCAAGGCATCCTGGCGACACAGCGCCAAGTAGAGCATTTCGGCCAAGACTCGTCGCAGGTCACACGCCGCCTCGCCGAGGTCTATACGTCCACGCTGTCGACGCTGAAACCGCGCGTGATGGTCAGCGGCAATCCACAGCAACTGCAGTTGCCGGTCGTGGTGGAAAAAGTGCGCGCCAATCTGCTCGCCGCCGTGCGCTCCGCCGTGCTGTGGCGACAGGTCGGAGGTCGGCAATGGCAGCTGCTGATCTATCGCCGGCAGTGCAGCATGCTGGCGCGCGGCATGCTCACTGGCGCGACGCTCGACAACCGCTGATTCCAGCGCCGCATTCGTGACGATGAAAAAGCAAACGGCGGGCAATGCCCGCCGTTTTCCGTCCTTGGGTGGAACTCCCTTCGATAACGATAAGGCTTAGTAGGTCAGCACGCCCCAGAAGCCGATTTCGTTGGTCTTGAAGGTGAACGGGCTGGCGACCGGGCCGGCGAGTTTGTCGTACTTCCAGGCGAGTGCCAGGCGCAGATTCTTCAGCACGTCGTAGGAAATACCGGCGTTGTAGTACGTGTCCTTGAGCTTGTTCTGCACGTCGCTCACGCCCCAGTACCGGTAGTCGACGCTGTCGTAACGAGCGAACAACGCCCACTGCGGCACGAAGGTCCAGTCGGCAAAGGCCGAGTAGCCGTCCGCCTTGTCGCGGATCGCCACCGGTGCAGGCAGCGCGCCGGCGTACTTGAGCACGTCATCCCAGTTCTTGGCGGTAAAATATTCCGCGCCGATACCGAAGGTGTCGTTGCGGAATGCGACGAGCGCATCGCCACGCTTGGTGTCCTGCGTTGGCGCGCCGTTCTGCACGTCCTTGCCGCGCTTGCCGTCGTAACCACCCACGGCGATGACCATTTCCTTGATCGGCTGATAACCGAGACGTGCTTCGACGTCCATGCCGTTGGAGCGGGTCGGATTCTTGTAGCCGCCGCCGTTGACCACCGACACCTGATAGTTAAGCGAATTGTCGCCCGGCGTGCCGCCGAGTGCGTGGATACCCCAGTCGGACGAATTGCCAAACGAGCCCACACCGGTAGCTGCGGTGCCAGCGGTACCGCGACCGCCGTCGATGCTGCGATCGGTGATGGTGTTCTCGAGGAAGCGATAGCCGTACCACTTCTCGACAAACGGAATCCAGGGCATGTCGGCCGCACCGAAGCGCACCGTGAACATCGGATCGAACGTGCCTTGCAGGTAGGCTTTCTTCACGAACAGCTGCGTTTCGGAATCAGTGGAAACGTAGTTGAAGTCGGTGGTGAGGTTGGCCGACCAGATGTCGTTGAACTTGTGATCGACGGCGAGGTAGAAACGCTTCACGTCGTAGCCGATGCCGTTGACCGAACCGTGGCCGTCCTTCTTGACCGAACTGCCGGTGCCGGTCTGTTCCTTGTGGTCGGTGTCGGTCATGTCGAAGAACATGGTGCCGCTGACCTTGGTATTGCTGACGAACTTGTCGATCGTGGAGACTTTCGCGTCGCTGGCGACCTGCGCCTTCTGCACCGTTTCCACGGCCTGGCCAGTGGAGACGTTGATGTCCGACTGCGCGTCAGTGCGCTGTTCCAGTGCAGCTACCTGGGCCTGCAACTGGGCCAGCTGCGCCTTGAGCGCTTCGACCTCGGCGTTGGTGGACGCCGACGAATCAGCAACCTGGGCCTGGGTCTGCACCTTCTTGTGCTTGTGTTTTACCGGTGCCGCCGCAGCAACCGTGAAGCTGCTTACGCCCAAGCCGGTGGCAATGGCCACCGCGATCAATTTGGATCGCATGAATTTCTCCGCAATGTTGGAAGGAATATCTCGACGGCCCCCTAAAACGCATCGCTGGCCGACCAAGCAAGAACGGGAGGCAGGATGCCGGGAGGTCTTTACGGTTGGATGCAACTTTCATGACAGAACCAAGACAGCCCGAGTAACGGCCCGACTTGCCGACGCCGGCGGCCGCCGTGCCACGGGCGACCGGCTGATATGCTTTGCCGATGGAAATCATGAGCAACAGCGCCTCGATCCGCATGGCTGAGCGGTTTCGGGGTTTTCTGCCGGTGGTGGTCGATGTCGAGACCGGCGGTTTCGATGCCGCGACCGACGCGCTGCTGGAAATTGCAGCGGTGCCGCTGTCGATGGACGCGGAAGGTTATCTGCGCCTGTTACCGACGATATCGACTCATGTCGAACCGTTTCCCGGCGCGAATCTCGATCCGCGTTCGCTGGAGATCACCGGCATCGATCCATATAACCCGCTGCGTGGCGCACTCGCCGAACGCATCGCGCTCGATCACATCTTTCACGCGGTACGCCAGGCCGTGCACGAAGCCGGATGCCAGCGCGCCATCCTTGTGGGCCACAACGCCGCGTTCGATCTGGGCTTTCTCAACATGGCCGTGCGTCGTTGCGGGCACAAACGCAATCCATTCCACCCTTTCAGCTGCTTCGATACGGTCAGCCTCGGCGGGCTCGCCTATGGACAGACCGTGCTGAGCAAGGCCGTGCTGGCCGCCGGCCACGCTTTCGACGGACGGGAAGCGCACTCAGCGGTCTACGACGCGGAACGTACGGCGCAACTCTTTTGTACAGTGATCAACCGCTGGCGCCAGCTCGAACTCTTCGAACAATCACACGCATCGCGCGAAGCCAGTGAAGCGATGATGGCGTTGAATCTGCAGGGCTGATCAGGCGATCTTGTCGTCGATCCGTCGCCGTTGCATGACAATCCGTCGTCGATTGTCATCTGCCTGAAACATTCATTACATCCAATGGCAACACGAAAGGCCTGAAATGGCGGGGTCTCATCCGACATCTCTCCAAGGAGCTACCGTGTTGACCTCCCGCAAATCTTCGATTCGATTCGCCGCCGTTGCCGCGCTTGCCGTGACTTCGACGTTCGGCGTCGCCGCGCAGGCCACCGATATCACTGGTGCCGGCTCCAGCTTCGTCTATCCGGTCATGTCCAAGTGGTCGGCCGCATACGCCGAAAAAACCGGCAACCATCTCAACTACCAGTCGGTCGGCTCCGGCGCCGGCATCGCGCAGATCAAGGAAGGCACCATCGACTTCGGCGCGTCCGACGCACCGATGAAGCCGGAAGACCTCAAGCAATACGGTCTCGGCCAGTTCCCGATCGTGGTCGGCGGCATCGTGCCGGTCGTCAACATCGCCGGCGTGCAGGCCGACCAGATCAAGCTTGACGGTACCACGCTCGCCGACATCTTCCTGGGCAAGATCACCAACTGGAATGATCCGAAGATCGCCGCGCTGAATGCCGGCCTCACCCTGCCCGCCGGCAAGATCACGGTGGTGCATCGTTCGGATGGTTCGGGCACCTCGTTCAACTTCACCAACTATCTGTCCAAGGTCAACGCCGACTGGGCTGCCAAGGTGAAGTTCGGCACGGCCGTCGAATGGCCGACCGGCGTGGGCGGCAAGGGCAATGAAGGCGTGTCGCAGTACGTGAAGCAGATCAAGGGTTCCATCGGCTACGTCGAATATGCGTATGCCGTGAAGAACAGCATCCCCTGGATCGACCTGAAGAATGCCACCGGCAATGTGGTCGCGCCGAACGCTGCCGCTTTCGCCGCCGCTGCTTCCACCGCCGACTGGGCGAGCGCCAAGGACTTCAACCTGATCATGACCAACGCACCCGGTGCGCAGGCGTGGCCGATCACCGCCACCACCTGGATGATCATGTACAAGTCGCCGAAGAACGCCGCGAACAGCAAGGTCGCGTTCGACTTCTTCAAGTGGGCGCTCGAGAGCGGCCAGCAGGATGCCGCCGCACTCGACTACGTGCCGCTGCCGCCCGCACTGGTCAGTCGCATCGAGGCGTACTGGGCTTCCGAATACAAGCACTAAGTTTCAAACCATCTCCCCGCACGCGGGGAGATGGCTTTTTACGCCACGGAGTTTCGATAGACCATGTCAGCCAGCCAAGCCGCCGTTTCAGCCATCGACCTGGAGCAACGCAGCAAGCGCGATGCCCGTGCCGAACGGCTGTTCCGCTGGCTGCTCAAAGGCTGCGCCCTGCTCGTATTGGCTTCGCTGCTCGGTGCCGCGGGTGCCACGTTGTGGGGTGGACGCGAAGCGTTCTCCACCTTCGGCTGGCATTTCCTGGTCAGCACCGCGTGGGATCCGGGCAACGATGTCTACGGCGCGCTGGTGCCGGTTTACGGCACCGTCATGACGTCGCTGATTGCGCTGGTGATCGCCGTACCGATCAGTTTCGGCATCGCGTTGTATCTCTCCGAAGTCGCACCCGCCTGGCTGCGCACACCGGTCGCTTCGGCGATCGAACTGCTCGCCGGCATTCCCTCGATCATCTACGGCATGTGGGGCCTTTTCATCTTCGCCCCGTTCTTCGCCGACCATATCAAGCCGTGGCTCACCAGCAACCTCGGCAACAAACCCGACGACGGCAAACTCTCGTGGATCGCCCAGCACGTGCCCTTCATCGGCAAGTTGTTTGGCAGCGACTACCCGTTCGGCGCCAGCATCCTCGTCGCCGGCATCGTGCTGGCGATCATGATCATCCCGTTCATCTCCTCGGTGATGCGCGAAGTATTCCAGACCGTTCCAACGCGCCTGAAAGAGTCGGCGTATGCGCTCGGCTCCAGCACTTGGGAGGTGTCGTGGGACATCGTGCTTCCCTACACGCGATCGGCAGTTATCGGCGGCGTGTTCCTCGGCCTTGGCCGTGCGCTCGGCGAAACCATGGCGGTAACTTTCGTGCTCGGCAATGCGATGACCCTGTCAGCCTCGCTGCTTGATCCGGGCACCTCGATTGCGTCGACCATCGCCAACCAGTTCAGTGAAGCGTCCGGCTTGCAGAAATCGTCGTTGATGGCACTGGCGTTCCTGCTGTTCGTTGTCACCTTCATCGTGTTGCTGATCGCGCGACTGATGCTGCGCCGGCTGGCCAGCAAGGAAGGTCGCTGATGAGCTCGCTCTACCTGCGTCGTCGCATCACCAACTGGCTGGCGATGGGCCTGAGCACATTGGCCACGCTGATTGGCCTCGCGTTTCTTGCATGGATTCTGTGGGAGACGCTGCGCCAGGGCATCAGCGCGCTGCACCTGAGCCTGTTCACGAAAATCACCGCCAATGGCGCTGACGGCGGACTCGCCAACGCGATGGTCGGCAGCCTGATCATCAACTTCATCGGCATCGCCATCGCCACGCCGATCGGCGTGATGGCCGGCATGTGGCTGGCCGAATACGCCAACCGCACCAAACTCGGCGAATCGATCCGCTTCCTCAACGACATTCTGCTGTCGGCGCCGTCGATCGTGATGGGCCTGTTCGTCTACACCATCATCGTGCTGCCGAGCACGGCGATCACGAATGGCTCGACCACCTTCTCCGGTTTCGCCGGCGGTGTCGCGCTGGCGCTGATCGCGCTGCCGGTGATCGTGCGCACCACGGACGAAATGCTGCGGCTGGTGCCTTCCACATTGCGCGAGGCGGCGCTGTCGCTCGGCGTGCCGCAGTGGAAGCTCACCATGCAGATCCTGATCCGCGCGGCGCGCTCGGGCATCATCACCGGCGTGCTGCTGGCGCTGGCGAGAATCAGCGGCGAAACAGCGCCGCTGCTGTTCACCGCCTTCGGCAACAACTACATGGCGCTGAATCCGATCGACAAGATGTCGAGCCTGCCGCAGATCATCTACCAGTACGCCAACGATCCCGGCGCGGATCTCCACGCCATGGCGTGGGCCGGCGCGTTCGTGGTCACCATGTTCGTACTGCTGCTCAGCCTTGCCTCCCGCCTGCTGTTTTCCCGCAACAAGGTGTCCCATGACTGATTCCGCCCTCGCCACGAATCCGGCGCAGGCAGCGGCCGCATCGGCTGTCGCGCCCAAGCTCACCGTGCGCGACCTGCACTTTTACTACAACGGTTTCCATGCGCTGAAAGGCATCGCCATGGATATCCCGGAGAAGAAAGTCACCGCGATCATCGGGCCTTCCGGTTGCGGCAAGTCGACGCTACTGCGCATCTTCAATCGCATCTACGCGATCTATCCGAAGCTTGAGGCGAAAGGCGAAATCACCCTCGACGGCGAGAACATTCTCGACCCGCGTTATTCGATGAACCGCCTGCGCAGCAAGGTCGGCATGGTGTTCCAGAAACCGGTGCCGTTCCCGATGACGATCTTCGAGAACGTTGCCTACGGCATTCGCCACCACGAAAAATTGTCGAAAGCGGACATGAGCGACCGCGTGGAAAAAGCACTGCGCAGTGCCGCGCTGTGGGACGAAGTGAAAGACAAGCTGAAGAACAACGCGCTGGGTCTTTCCGGTGGCCAGCAACAACGTCTTTGCATCGCCCGGGCGATCGCGCTGAAGCCCGAAGTGCTGCTGCTGGACGAACCGACCTCCGCGCTCGATCCCATCGCCACCAGTCGCATCGAGCAATTGGTGGAAGAATTGAAAAGCGAATTCACCATCGTCATCGTTACCCACAACATGCAGCAGGCCGCACGCGTGTCGGACCTCACGGCGTTCATGTACATGGGCGAGCTGATCGAATTCGACGTCACCGAAAAGATCTTCACCAAGCCGGGCAAGAAGCAGACCGAGGATTACATCACCGGTCGATTCGGCTGATCACACAGGACATCATCATGAGCGGCAGCGGCAAAGATCACATCATCAAGAGCTACGACGACGAACTCACCCGCCTCACCGGCGAGATCGTTCGCATGGGCGAACTCGCAGTCAGCCAGCTCGAAGCCGCGCTCGACGTGGTGGAGCGTCGCGACGAGCGTGCCGCGCAACGCGTAGTCGGCAACGATGACGCGATCGATCAACTCGAACAGGAAATCAGCCACGACGTGGTGCGCCTGCTCGCGCTGCGCGCACCGATGGCCGGCGACCTGCGCAACGTGTTCGCGGCGCTGCGCATCGCCGCCGACATCGAGCGCATCGGCGACTACGCTGCCAACGTCGCGAAGCGTTCGATTCCATTGTCGATGGTCGCGCCAGTTGGCCCGGTCGGTGGCCTGGAGCATCTGGCGGAACTGGCCGCGAACGAAGTGCGCGAAGTGCTGCACGCGTATCGCGACCGCGACGCGGAGCGTGCCTATCAGGTATGGAAAGACGACGTGGTGCTGGACGAGGCGTACACCGGTTACTTCCGCCAGTTGCTGACCTACATGATGGAAGATCCGCGCAACATCACGCCATGCACGCATCTGTTGTTCATGGCGAAAAACATTGAGCGTATCGGCGATCACGCCACCAACATCGCCGAGAACGTGTGGTTCCAGGTCACCGGCGAGCCGCTGAACAAACAACGCAGCAAGGGCGATTTCACCTCCAACCCCGAGATGACCAAGCTGGGCGAGTAAATCTCAGGGCACCATCGACTGACCCGGCGGTGTGCGCCCCTCGCGGCGCAACCGCAGGCTGCGCATCACGCCGTAGATGCTGATCAGCAACCACGCCGCTTCCATCACGAACGCGGACCAGTTGTGTCCGCCGAACGTCAGCGACATCAGAACGCCGAGCGCGCCGAGGATGTTCATCAGCTGGTAGGTCAGCCCGTTGCCGTGCAGCTTGTGTGCCTGCAGCAGCAGGAACGCGAGCAATACCAGCACCACGCCGATGTAACCGGCCCAGTCATGCCAGAAAAGTGTGGTCATCGCTTCGCACTCCGTTGTCGCAACGCTTCGAACAACACCACACCCGTTGCGACGGAAACGTTGAGGCTTTCCATCGTGCCTGGCATCGGGATTTTCGCCACGAAGTCGCAGAGCTCACGGGTCAGCCGGCGGATGCCCTCGCCTTCGCTGCCGAGTACCAGCGCCACCGGCCCCTTGAAGTCCACGCCGTAGATTGACGTGTCGGTATCACCGGCCAGCCCGGTGATCCACACGCCTGCGTCTTTCAGCTCGCGCAATGTGCGCGCAAGATTGGTGACCGCGATCAACGGCACACGATCCGCGCCACCGGCCGATGCACGGCGAACCACCGGCGTCAGACCGACAGCGCGATCCTTCGGCACGATCACCGCAGTGACGTTCGCAGCAGCCGCGCTGCGCAGACACGCGCCGAGATTGTGCGGATCGGTGATGCCATCCAGCACCAGCACCAAGGTGCCGCTGCCATCGCGTTCCATCAATGCGGCAAGATCGTTTTCAGTCGCCGCCGGTGGCGGTTCGTGAAGCGCGGCGATGCCTTGATGACGCGCGTCACCGGCCAGTTTGTCGAGTTGCTCGCGCGCACGATGGTTCACCGTAATCTTCAACGCCTTCGCGCGCTCGGCCAGTTCCAGCACGCGTGGATTGCGCTGACCCTGTTCAACCACCACCTCGCACACGCGCTCGGCATCGGTGCTCAATATGCTTTCGACCGGGTTGATCCCGACGATCCAGCTCTCGCTCATGGCTTGCCTTTCGGTTTCGGTTTGCGTGCGCGGCTGCGGTTGCCGGATGGTGCCGTGGATTCCGGCCTGGACGCCGAGCCCTGCCGTTTGCCACGATTCGGCTGCTGTGCCGATTTGGCGGGCGACGACGATCCACGACGCGGACGACGATCGTTATCGGCGGCTGGCGCGGGTGCATGCGAACGCGCTGGCGGATAGTCGCGCACCACCGGCGCTTCGACCGGTGCGGCTTCACGACGGCCGAATGCGCGACCAATCGCGTTGGCCGCACGTCCGAACATGTTCGGCGTCTTGACGGGTGGTGACGGCTTCTTGGGCAACGAGTAACGCTCGCCGCTCGCTGCATAGTCGTAAGCCTTGGCGCTTCCCCCAGGTACCGCCGCAGTCGCGCGCGGCGTAACCAGACGGAAATCGATCTTGCGATCTTCCAGGCTCGCCCGCAGCACTTGCACGCGCACGTGATCGCCGAGGCGGAACTGCGCACCGGTGCGTTCGCCCTTGAGCAGTTTTCGCACCGCGTCGAAATGGTAGTAATCGTTGGCGAGCTGGCTGATGTGCACGAGGCCGGACACCTTCGACTCGTCCAGTTCCACGAACAGGCCGAACGAAGTGACGCCGGTGACCACACCCTCGAATTCGCTGCCGATGTGCTTTTCCATCCACGCGCATTTGAAACGCTCGTCGACATCGCGCTCGGCTTCCTCGGCGCGACGTTCGCGTTGCGAACAATGGATCGCCATCGCCGCCATCTCGGCCGGGCTGTAGCTGTAGTCGACGGGTTTGCGACCGGTGAGCGCGAAACGGATCGCGCGATGCACCAGTAGATCAGGATAGCGGCGGATCGGCGAAGTGAAATGCGCGTACGCCTGCAGGGCTAGGCCGAAGTGTCCGCGATTGTCAGGCTGATACGCCGCCATGCTTTGTGAACGCAGCAGCACGTTCTGGATCAATTCGCGCTCGGGGCGATCCTTCACCATGCGCAGGATTTCGGAGAAATCCGCCGGCGTTACTTCATCAACCGGCGGCATGCGCAACTTGAACTCGCGCAGAAACTGCTGCAGGTCTTCGTACTTCTCCGCCGGCGGCGGCTCATGCGCACGGAACAGCGCGGGGATTTTTTTCTTCTCGAGGAACAACGCCGCCTGCACGTTGGCGGCGATCATGCATTCCTCGATCAGCTTGTGCGCATCGTTGCGCTCGGTGGCGCCCATCGATTCGACGCTGCCGGTCTGATCGAGGCGGAACTTCACTTCCGGCGTCTCGAAATCGATCGCGCCGCGACGCTTGCGCTGTGCTGCCATCGCGCCATACAGCGCATGCAGGTTCTCGAGCTGCGGCAAAACATCGGCCACTTCATGGCGCGCGTCGGCGTCTTTCAGTCCGACGACTTGCCACACCTTGTCGTAGGTGAGTCGCGCATGCGACAGCATCACCGCATCGTAGAACTTCGACTTGACCACGTTGCCCTCGGCATCGATCTGCATGTCGCAGACCATGCACAGTCGCTCGACTTTCGGGTTCAGCGAACAGATGCCGTTGGACAACGTCTCCGGCAGCATCGGCACCACGAAGCCCGGGAAGTACGTCGACGTGCTGCGCTCATACGCTTCGCGGTCCAGCGCGTTGCCGACTTGCACATAATGCGAGACATCGGCGATCGCCACGATCAGGCGCCAGCCGCCGCCACGTTTCGGTTCGGCATAAACGGCATCGTCGAAGTCGCGTGCATCGGCGCCATCGATCGTCACCAGCGGCAACGAGCGGATATCCGTACGACCTTCGCGTTCGGCGGCAGTGACGGTCGCTTCGACCTGCGCTGCATCGCGCAGCACTTCAGCCGGCCATTCGTTTGGCAAATCATGGCTGGCGATGGCCATCTCAACCACCAGCGATGGCTGAAGTCGTTCGCCGAGCACGGCGCGAATCTCGCCCATCGGCCCGCGATTGGCTGTCGGCGGCTCGGTGATTTCGACCACCACGATCTGGCCCGACTTGGCGCCCTGATCCTGACCGGGCTTGATCATCACGTTGTGATTCAGGCGGCGGTCGTCCGGCGTCACCAAGGTCACGCCATCCTCGATCACCACTCGGCCGACCAGTCGTGGCGAGCGTCGCTGCAGCACTTCGGCGATGGCGCCCTGCTTGCGGCCGCGGCGATCGATGCCGACGACGCTGGCGAGTACACGATCGCCGTGCATCACGGCGCGCATCTGCTGTGGCGAAAGGTAGAGATCGTCTCCGCCTTCATCGGGGCGAAGAAAGCCGTAGCCTTCCGCGTTGGCGATCACCACGCCGGCTATCAGGTCGAGTTTCTGCGCCGGTGCATAACCGCCGCGACGGCCGAGCAGCAACTGGCCATCGCGCACCATCGCAGCGAGGCGCTTGCGCAGAGCTTCGAGGTCACCTTCGTCGTCGATACGCAGTGCTTCGGCGATGCGCGCCTCGGTCATCATTTCGCCGCGTTCGTCGAGCAAGGCCAGAATCGCCTCACGACTCGGAATGGGTCGCGCATAACGCTGCGCTTCACGATCGGCCTGCGGATCGGCGCGCAGATCACGCCCGGCGCCTGTGGCTGCCTTGTTGCGTGATGCCTTCGGCGCGTTGATTCGCGTGGTCGGACCGGCGGATTTCGCGCGGCTCGTCGTGGGTTGGGAGTCCTGGTCTTTGCCGGACTGCCTGGGAGTTTTTCTGGTCACTAAATGTCCTTGTGGAAAACGATGCGTAGTGTGATGACACGACGCAATGAATGGGGTGAAAAAGAGTTGACAACCTGTTGACGGATGCCTACATTACGCGGCTCACGCAGCTCGCAGAGCGGCGTGACATGCCCGGGTGGCGGAATTGGTAGACGCACTAGCTTCAGGTGCTAGCGGGGGCAACTCCGTGGAGGTTCGAGTCCTCTCCCGGGCACCAATTGTAAACGAAGCCCGCAGCGATGCGGGCTTTCGTCTTTTCAGGGTTCAGGTATTCGCTTTGCGCTGCTAGCCGTCACGCGACCGCCGGCCCTTTCAATTCGATCATGTTGCCCTGCGGGTCATACAGATAGATCGACGGCCCCTCGCCTTCCGCGCCATAACGCATGCCATTTTCGCCGATGCGCACACCATGTGCCTTGAGGTGTTCGAGAATTGCCGCCTCGTCGTAGTTCTGCACACGCAGGCAAACGTGGTCCACGTTGTGGCCTTCGCTGCCGGGTGCCGCGCCGCCATGGCGACCGAGCTTGCCATCGATGCGAACCAGATCGATCAGCGAGGATCCCGCACGCAGCTGCACCAGCCCGATCTCGTCCTGTCGTCGCTCTTCGCGACAACCCAGCACATCGCAATAGAAGCGCTGCATCGCCACCATGTCGATGGCACGAAACACCACGTGGTCGATCTCGCCGATGCGGATCATCGCCATTCTCCGTCAAGCACAACATCAAAGCGCGGAGGATAACGCGCCGTGCCGATGGCTCCACAACTCCCAACTTGATTCTCATTCGATGCGCGCGCCGGACCATACAGACGCCCAAAAAAATCCGCGGTCAGGGTATGCCGCGGATCAAAGTGAAACAGCTGGTTTTTATTTGGCCGGCAGAAGGCTCGCCTTATTTAGAAGCCACGCTCGCTGGTGCCGGTGCTGCGTTGGCGAAAGCGCGCCAGGCGATCAACAGGTTTTTGGCATCCACCGAACCCAGACCCGAAGCGAAGCTCCAGCCCGGCTGCGCACCGAACGCCTTGTTCGCCACGCCATACGAAGTCGGCTGTGCATCCGTAGTCGTCAGTCCGTATTGCACCTGGCCATGCTTGAGCGTGCCGTAGGTGTAGCAATTGGCCGTCTGGTAGTCGAAGTCGTCATGGCGCGACATGCACTGCGTGGAATTCGACCCGCGGGTCACATTGTGGAAGACGCAGTTGGCGGTGCCCGTCGTGCCGTTGTCCGCGTTGCAGGCCGCGAGGCTTGCCGGAGCCGGGCCCGATGCGCCGCCGTATTCCGTCGCGGCCAGTGCATACAACGTCGGTGCGGCGTTGCCCTGGTCTTTCGCGACGCCGCGCGCGGCAAGACCCTGATCCATTAGCGCCTGGATGCCGGCAAACATCGGCGCGGAGAGCGACGTTCCGCCGTTGAACGTGGTCACGTTTTCCGACCAGGTCGGCGAACACGGATAGTAGGAAGTGCAGATCACCGCCCACGTGCGGTTGGCATACGCACCGGCGAACAATGCCACGTCGGGCAGATCGCGCGAGTTGTCCTTGGCCGCGTTGAAAACCAGTTTCTGCCAGTCCGGTTTGGCATCGACCGAAGACGGCCCGCCACTGCCTGCTTCGGAAGTGAGGTAATAACCGAGCGTGTCGAAACTCAGCAACGCCTGACAGAACGCCACCGCGCTTGCGTAACCCGCCGCTTTCGCTGCCACGCCATTGCCACAGGACTGGTTCCACGGAATCTCCGGCACATACGAGAGGGCCGACCCACCGACCACGCTGGGTGTCGGCGCGAAATACTTGCTGGTGGTGCCATCGAGTGAATCGGCCAGATCGGTCCCACCGACCGCCGTGACATGCGGCGACGTCGCAAAGGAATTCGCATCGACCGCGGTGTTGCCGTAGAAGCCGTTGATGTAGCCACCGTTGAAACTAGGGTTCGATCCCGAGTCGCCGGTAGACACGAACACCGAGATGCCTTCGGCATCGGCCTGCGCCCACATCAGATCGATCGCCGTCTTGCTGGCCGGATCCGTGAAGAACTCGCCATAGCCATAGCTGGCGCTGATGATGTCGGGTCGCGCATTGCTATTGATCAGGTTTGCGGATGCCAGATAGACGCCGCCGAAAAAGTTGTCTGTCGTGGGCGTCGAATAGTCGGCCTCCCAACTCGAACAACTCGCGACCACAATATGAGCGCCGGGTGCGATGGCGGTGGCCCATTCGGTATCCATCACCGTCTCGAAGGATTCGCCCTGCATCTCGACCGAAGGATCGACGCAATTGTTCGGCCCCGTGGCAGGTGCCGGGTTGACCTGCGTCAGCGAGCCACCGTACCTGGTGAGGTTGAACGCATCGGTGAAACTGTTCCAGTCGCCCGGCACCATGTCGTTGCCTTCCACCACGGCGATCGTGATGCCCTGCCCGGTCACGCCGTTCGCGCGGATCGACTTGATGTCGTACATCGTGGCCAGGTCATTCGGCACCAGCAGACGAAGCGATCCATCCGGGTAGCCGATGGTCTGGTCGATCACCTTGTTGCCGCTGTGCGCGAAGGTTCCCGGCTTCGCGACGAATGCCTTCTTCGACGCATCCCACTTGCCGACCATGGGTTTCTTCACGAACGGCTTGGCGTGGAAATCGTTCAGGCCCATCACGCCGGCGACGACATCTTTCAATGCCGCGGGAACGCTCACATCAGCGGCGTTCGCCAGATGCGAAGCGTCTTTCATCTTGTAGATGCCTTCGCTGGTGTGGAACGCCTGGTTCACCTGCCCGGCTGTGCCGCTGAAATCGATCTGTAACTTGTTCGGGTACACGTTGTTGACCGTGAAGCCCTGCGACGTCAGCCATGCCGTCACCGTCGCGATATCGCGGTCGGCCAGACCAAATTTCGCGCCGAACTGTTGCGGCGTGAGCCAATGCTGGAATTGCGTGGATTTGGGATCGTGCTGGCTGGCAATCAGCGCTTCCATTTCAGCCTGATGCGCCATGCCCGGTTTCAAGACCAGCTGCAGATGATTCATCTTCGTCGCATCGGCCAGCAGCGTTTTCGTTGGCACCTTGGCCACAAAGGCCAAATGGCTTTTCGGGATCGTGAACAGCTGGCTGTTGTCGACAGTCTGGGTGATCCGCGGCGCGTTGCCTGCGTTGATCGTCTGGGCCGGCAGCGAGAAGGTTGCGCTGGCGAGTGCGGCGGCAATCGATGCGCTGAGCAGAACATGGGCTTGCTTCATGTCGCGGAACCTCTGGGTCATGGAGTCGGAATGGAAGGGGCTTCGTCGCCCACAGCAGTGGGGAACGGTGTGTCGCGAACTCAGCAGATTCCTTGCGCACTTCCATCGCGTCGCTGCTCGCTTTGCGTAGCCTTTTCGCAGTCGACGGACGACTGCAGACGAATCGCGCGCACACGCGACTGTCTCGCCTGTTCAGGCGATGCGCAAAACGAAATGGATTCCCTACGAAGAGAACATCGGCATCGCGCGGACGAATCGCCCCGTTGCCACCCGATGATTGCCCCTGCCCGGCTGCTGGTCCCGGTCAGCGTCTAGTATCGGCTCGGGCCATGAAGGCATCAATAGAAAACGCTGAGGGATTTCTCTCGTGAAAGAAATCCGTCAAACAACCACTGCGACCGGCGGCAGTGTGACTTCCCGCGCAGGTTCTGCCAGGTGTTGAGGAAATGATTCAATCGCTGCACGCCAGCCGAGCTGAAAACGGGTGCGTGTGTCGAAACGCTTCATCAGAGAAGCGATGCGCCGATTGAGTGTCGCCGCGGAAATCCCCGCTTCGTGCGCGATGGTCTTGTCGTTGAGGCCCGCAGCCAAGAGCGGTATCACCTGTTCGAGCGCATCGGAAACGATGGGCGTTGTCATGGAGGTGTTCAATTCTCCATTACTGCCGAACACGATCGGCGTCGACCGCTCCCAAAGCAAATTGAATAACGCGTAGAGCGCATCAAGCAACGCAGACGATCGAACCAGCAACACGGTTCCCTCTTCATTGCCCGTGTTCAAAGGAATCAAGCCGATCCGCCGATCCACCACCATCATTTTGACCGGCAGATCCGGAAAGATGCGCGCCTGCTCGCCCTTTTCCACATCCGAACGCAGGGATTCCAGCGCACCGGGCAATGCCAGATAACCGGCATCCGAAATACTCCGGATCACCACGCCCCTGGGCATCTCCGACTGCACGGCGCGGATATACAACATCGGCGCGCGTTGAAACCCCACGATTTCGCTCTGTACCGTCTGCATCAGCTGCATCAGGATCTGCCCGACCGCCGCACGACCACTGATGACCTCCACCGCCTGCTCACGATCCGCCACACCCGAAGACAACCTGGCCTGTTCGGTCAGCTCCGGAATCGACCGGCGCGCACCTTCGAGCACGGCCTGTCGCTGGGCGATCAATGCTTCGACGGCGAGCTTGGGCGGCGTCGCCGCGTAACGGCGCGGACGCGACGGCGAATGAGAAACCAATCCCTTGAACTGAATGCTGTCGAGCAAGCGTTGAGCTTTGCGTGGCGACAGCGAAAGCAGGTTCGCGACTTCCTCGGCGGACGCCTGCCGATGGGTCAGCACGACCCGATAGGCTTGTTCCTCCGCTTCACTGATACCCAGTGCCTCCAATGCTCTGGGATTGAACGAGCTTTTGCTGTCTACGTTCATCACCGCTCCGGATGGCGTTGGGAGGCTTTTGGAAAGGGAAGCTCGACGATGAGGATGTTCGGCCAATGGACACTGTGGCCTGCAAGGCAGTCTAGCCGACCTGATTCGCGCTGCTCGCCACGCTTCTTCGGAGATCGGGCAACGACGAGATTGGATATCGAAGCCCGGCCGACACACGCTCCTGCGCCCTGTATAATCGCTGCGGTAAACGCATGGTGGGAGAAGCGCGCGACCTTGTTCCAGGTTCGTAACGCTGCCGAAGACGCAACGCCCGTAATCGCTCAGGCCCCATACCATCACGCGTAAACACTCTGGAGAGACCGGTTGAATCCGGCGCCGAAGGTGCACGAAGCAGGCAGGCATCGCCGCTTCCAAACTCTCAGGCAAAAGGACAGAGGGGCGCCCACGTGCGGCACGGCACGTTGTCAGCGGATGCCCGAATCATGAGCCAGACCCACTCTTCTTCTTTCTCCGGCGCGAGCCTGCGCGATCTCGAAAACCACGGCGCTTTCATCGATCGCCACATCGGCCCCAACGATGCGGAAATCGCGCAGATGCTTCGCGTCATCGGCCACGAATCGCTGGAGACGATGACCGACGCGATCGTGCCCGCCGCGATCAAATCTCCCGCTCCGCTCGCGTTGCCGCAGGCGATTACCGAAGTCGAAGCGCTGGCAAAAATCCGCACGTTGGCTGATCAGAATCAGGTATTTCGCAGCTTCATCGGTCAGGGCTATTACGGCACGCACACGCCGAACGTCATCCTGCGAAACATCCTCGAAAACCCGGCGTGGTACACGGCGTATACGCCGTACCAGGCGGAAATTTCGCAGGGCCGCATGGAGGCGCTGATCAATTTCCAGACGATGTGTGCCGACCTCACCGGCATGGAAATCTCCAATGCGTCGCTGCTGGACGAAGCCACCGCCGCCGCCGAAGCGATGACGCTGGCGAAGCGTTCGTGCAAGTCGAAGTCCAACGTGTTCTTCGTGTCGCGCGGCGTGCATCCGCAGACACTGGAAGTGGTGAAGACGCGCGCTGAAGCGCTGGGCATCGCGTTGCACGTCGGCGATGACGCGGAAGGCGCGAGCGTCGACAGCTTCGGCGTATTGCTGCAGTACCCGAACAGCTTCGGCACCGTGGTCGATTACAGGAATCTCGCCGATGCCGCGCATGCACGCGGCGCGCTGGTCGCCGTCGCCACCGATCTGCTCGCACTCACGCTGATCGCCTCACCCGGCGAATGGGGCGCGGACATCGTCGTCGGCAACTCGCAGCGTTTCGGTGTGCCATTCGGTTTCGGCGGCCCGCATGCCGCGTTCATGGCCTGCCGCGATGCGTACAAGCGTTCGATGCCGGGTCGACTCATCGGTGTCTCCATCGATGCGGAAGGCAAGCCTGCGTATCGCCTCACACTGCAGACGCGCGAGCAGCACATCCGCCGCGAAAAGGCCACGTCCAACATCTGCACCGCGCAAGTATTGCTTGCTGTGATGGCCAGCATGTACGCGGTGTACCATGGCCCGGGCGGCCTCACGCGCATCGCGCGCCGCACGCATCGGCTGGCCGCGATTCTGGCTGGCGCTTTGCGCAAGGCGGGCGTTGAAGTCGGCAACGATTTCTTCGATACGCTGCACATCATGGATGTGGATGCGAAGACCATCCACGCGAACGCGAATGCCGCGCAACTCAACTTGCGCCACATCGATGATCGCAGTGTCTCGATCAGCCTCGATGAAACCACCACGCGGGAAGACGTGATAGCACTGGCGAGAGTCTTTGGTGCGGACATCACCGCCGATGGCATCGACCAGCTCGACGCCACTACTGTCGACGCCCTGCCCGCTGCGCTCTCGCGCAAGAGCGCCTTCCTTACGCATCCGGTGTTCAACACGCATCACAGCGAGCACGAACTGCTGCGCTACATGCGTTCGCTCGCCGACAAGGATCTGGCGATGGATCGCACGATGATCCCGCTCGGCTCATGCACCATGAAGCTCAATGCCACCGCGGAAATGATCCCGGTGACGTGGCCGGAGTTCGGCAACATCCATCCGCTCGCACCCGCCACACAGACGGTCGGTTATCAGAAATTGATCGACGGCCTCGAAGCGATGCTGGTGGAATGCACTGGCTACGACGCGGTGAGCCTGCAGCCGAACTCCGGTGCGCAAGGCGAATACGCCGGCCTGCTGGCGATTCGCGCATATCACCGTTCGCGCGGCGACGAGAAGCGAGATGTCTGCCTGATTCCCGAATCTGCGCACGGCACCAACCCGGCCTCCGCGCAGCTCTGCGGCATGAGCGTGGTGGTGACCAAGTGCGATGCCAACGGCAACGTCGACGTGGAAGACATCCGCCGCGCCGCCGAGAAATATTCCGATCGTCTTGCCGCATTGATGATCACGTATCCGTCCACGCACGGCGTGTTCGAGGAAGACATCGTCGCCATCTGCGACATCGTGCATCAGCATGGCGGTCAGGTTTATACCGATGGCGCCAACATGAATGCGCTGGTCGGTGTGGCCAAGCCGGGCAAGTGGGGTTCGGATGTTTCGCATCTCAACCTGCATAAAACATTCTGCATTCCGCACGGCGGCGGCGGTCCGGGCGTCGGCCCATGCGCTGTGAAGTCGCATCTCGCGCCCTTCCTTCCAAGGACACTCGGCGGCGAAGGCGATGTGGGCATGGTCAGCGCAGCGAGTTTCGGCAGCGCGTCGATTTTGCCGATCTCGTGGATGTACATCACGCTGATGGGCAGCCAGGGTTTGCGCAAGGCCACGCAGGTTGCGCTGCTCAACGCCAACTACATTGCGAAGCGCCTGGCCCCGCATTACGAAACGCTTTACACCGGCCGCAACGGTCTGGTGGCGCACGAATGCATTCTCGATCTGCGCCCACTGAAGGATGCCACCGGCATCGGTGCAGAGGACGTCGCCAAGCGCCTCATCGATTTCGGTTTCCACGCACCGACGTTGAGCTTTCCGGTCGCCGGCACCTTGATGGTGGAGCCGACCGAAAGTGAATCGCAGATCGAGCTCGATCGCTTCATCGACGCGATGATCCAGATCCGCAACGAGATACGCGCCGTCGAGGAAGGCAAGCTCGACCGCGAGGACAACCCGCTCAAGCACGCGCCGCACACGGCCACGATGGTTTCGGCCAGCGAGTGGACGCACGCGTATCCGCGTGAACTGGCGGCGTTCCCGCTGGCCAGCCTGAGGTTGCAGAAATACTGGTCGCCGGTCGCGCGCGTGGACAATGTCTACGGCGACAAGAATATTTTCTGCAGCTGCGTGCCGATCAACGACTTCAAGGAAGAAGAGATCGAAGCCTTCAGCGAACCCAACGTCGGCTGAGGTCATGTCGCAGGACGCGTCCGATCACTTGAGACTTTTCGGGAGCACGTCCATGCAACGTCGCCAATTCCTGCGTCAGGCCGGCACCACACTCGCGGTGGTGTCCACCGGTGGGCTCGTCGCCTGCGCGAACCAGCGAGTGATGCCTGCGACAAAGATGCCGAATGTCGTCGCACCGCCGATGGTGGCGCGCATGACATCGGGCATCGCCGAGCTTGCGCCGATCAAGGCGCGTATCGACCGCATCACCGGCGTCTACGTCTGCACGCGACCATTCCGCGCTGCCGGTCCGCGCATCGAAACCGAACGTCTCGGCGACAAGACCATCGTGCACAACTACGGTCACGGCGGCAGCGGCTGGTCGTTGTCGTGGGGATCGAGCACGCTGGCCTTGCGCATGGCGCAGGCGACCGGCGTGAAGCATCTTGGCGTCATCGGATGCGGTGCGTTGGGCCTTACGTCCGCCTTGCTCGCACAACGTGCCGGCTTGTCGGTGCGCATCTATGCGAAGGCGTTGCCGCCGGACGTCTATTCGATGCGCGCGACTGGATTGTGGACGCCCGACTCGCGCATCTGTGATGCCGCACATGCACCGGCGCTCGGCGCGCGCTGGGAAGAGATGGCGCGCACATCGTTCGGCATGTATCAGACGATGCTCGGCCTGCCCGGCAAACCGATCGACTGGATAGAAGGCTATTCGCTTTCCGACACACCGCCCGGTCAGCACGTGGAAGCGATCTCCGACGAACCGGAATACGGCAGCTTCCATGAACGCGTGCGCGATCTCACACCGCACTCGGTGGAACTGCCTGAAGGCAGCCATCCATTTCCGCAACGCTACGCGCGCCGCTATACCACGATGATGTTCAACATCAGCACTTACGCGCGCATGCTGATGACGGACTTCCTCGCCGCCGGCGGCAAGATCGAGGTACGCGAATTCCATCGCCCTCACGATCTGCACGCCTTGCCCGAACGCACCTTGATCAACGCCACCGGCTACGGTGCCCGCGCGTTGTTCAACGATGACTCAATCATCCCCGTGCGCGGTCAAACGGCGCGATTGATTCCGCAACCGGAAGTGACCTACGGGCTCAACACCGAACACGTGAGCATGGTGCCGCGAAGCGATGGCCTGCTCGTGCAAGTGCTCGGCGATACGGGCAACTTCAACAACCCGGATACCACGCCCGATCGCGCTGTGTCCGAAGCGGCCGTCCTGCAGCTGGCCGATTTATTCTCGCGCATACGTCGCGGTTGAATCACATCGAGCTACTTGCGCGTCATCGATAACGAAGGCGCATCGAACGCGACCTCGCCCGCAACACGATCCACACCGCGATAAAGCTTTACGCCGATGTCGATCAGCAGAAACAGGATCGACGCACTGATCAGGCTGAGCGCCACGCGATTCGGTACGGCTTCCCTGAAGACCGGGCCGGCGACGAGAAACCACAACAGCACCAGCACCACCGCCGCGCCCAGCGCGACGTCCACTCGGCGTAGCGATACATTCCAGCGGCCTCGAACAGCCAGCGTCGCAAACAGAATCGCCTGGCATCCCCACAACACGAACAGCACCGGCAGGCGCGTGTCGTGGAACGTCGGGTCATAGTCCAGCCACGCGGCAAGTTTGTGACCATGCGTCAGTTGTGCGAACAACCAGCCCGGCGCGCCATACGCGATAATGCCGAGCCCGATTACCACGATCAGCAGCACGGAGCCGATGCGATTCACCTTGTCGCGTTCGCGCGGCACCCATGCAGCTTCGCTCGCGCCACGTCGCTGCATCAAGCTGCGACATCCGAAATAGACAACCAGCACGCCTAGCCACGCGAGTATCGCCAAGGCGAGCGAATTGGCCGGCGATGATTCGTTGCTCAGAGGCGTCAGCGCCACGAGCACCGCGATGCCGATCACTGCGGCAAATCCGAAGCGCCGCGTCTGCGTTGCCGGCACGATGACCCACGGTTCGAAGTATCGCGCGGCCACGTCCTGCGGTGTGCCGAAAGCGCGCAATCCTGCCAGCGCGATATCGGCGTCGAGTACGCGCCCTTGAGCCGCTGCACGACCCTGCAATTCTTCACGTACCAGTTCACGCAATTCGAGCGCGACATCCCTGCGCTGCTTCCGCGGAAGCAACTGCGTGACGTCGTCCACGTAGGTTGCAATCATCGAATCAACGTCCATCGTGTCCTCCGTTCGTGAGTAATCGACCCATCGCTTCGTTCAAGCCATACCAGGTTTCGGTCAGTCGCTTGAACAAGCGTCGGCCTTCCGCACTCAGCACGTAATAACGTCGAGGCGCGCCCTCGTTCGTGCGCCATTCGCTGCTCAGTACGCCCTGTGTTTCCAATCGACGCAACAGCGGATACAGCGTGCCTTCCTCGATCACCATGCCGCAGTCGGCCAGTGCCTGGCGCAATTCGTATCCGTAACGAGGCGAGCGAAGTTGCGACAACGCCGCCAGCACGATGACGCCGCGGCGCAGTTCGAGCGCGAGTGGTGGAATATCATCCTTAGCCATGTGCCGCACTGTACTGTGCGGCAAACAGTAAGTCAACGACGCATGCAGGCCTGTCGACATCGCGCCATCACGAGACGCCGAACAGACGGCTACTCGCGCACGGCGGTATCGCGCCTTCCGCGGTTCCGGCTCCAACATCCTGTGAACAAATCGCGGATTTTTTCCGTTATGGTGATCGTCCCCAGCTGACGTTCGCCATGCATGACTCTCTCTCCCCTGGAAATCTGGCGCGCTGCAATCGCACGTGTGCTGATCGAACATCAACCACGCCTGCCGCATGATCTCGATGCGCTGTGTGCGTCATTGACGGCGGTGACCGATCACACCGACTCACGTCGCGCGTTGTCGGAACGCGCCGCACAGATCGACACCAGCTACCGCCGCTGGCTCGTGGCCGAAGGCGACGGTTATTCAGCGATTCTCATCGGTTGGCCGGCCGGTTATCAGACGCCGGTACATGATCACGATGGCCTTTGGGGCATCGAACTGGTTCTGTGCGGTGCCTTGCATGTCGACGAATTCAAGCTGATGTCGGGGCAGCAACCCAGCCCCGTGCGCACGCTGGATCTCACGCCCGATCACGCCGCCGTTTTCGACGAAGCGGCGTATGCGCATGCATGCTCGAATCCATCGGCCAGCGTGCCCGCGCTCAGCCTGCACGTGTATGGCGGGCCGCTGCAGTCGTACTCGGTCTATCCGCCGACCAGCGACGAACTGCCCCGCCGTCAGTCCACCAACACCGAGCCGCTTTGAACTAGAGCGCGCCGCCCGCGTGGCTCGGCGCGTCGACCTGTTGCAACGGGCCCACCGTGACGTGGCCACTCCAGCCGTCGAAGACATTGATCGCGGCATGGTCGATCTGTTTCGTCACCGCCTGGATCGTGGGGCAACTCTCCGGATCGTTGACCGGACTTGAGGCAGGCGACATCCCGGCGAGGCAGAACTTGCTGCCGCCCTTGTCCAGCCGGGCAAGGTCCGCCATGCCTCGGGTGTAACGCTGTTCCGCGCGCGTGGCCGCGACAGCATCGGCATAAGTGGCGCGCATCGTGGTCAGGAGATTGTCCGCCTCGCGTCGATCGGCGCGGCTCGCCTTGGCGTACAGCGCATCGTGCGCCGCCTTGAACGTCGAGTTCGGACGTTCGGAAGCGAGTGTCCACCACGCGAGCGCAAGCGGTCGGTTCACCGGCTGGTGATCACCCTGCAACGCCATCACGCCGAGCACGTACTGCGCGGGCTTGCTGGCCCAGCTCGCCGCGGTCGTGAAAAATTTCTTCGCATATTCGTAGCGCTGCAAACCGTAGCTCTGCGAGGCGAGGCAATAGTAGTAATCGCCCGGCAGAAATCTCTCTTCGCCGATCACGCAATGCGCAGCGGCCAGGTCGGTATCGCTGGGCACTTTCGTCGCGCTCGATGCAGCGGATGCCGGCGTAGTGTCCTGCGCCGCGGACACCGACATCAGTGACACCAGCGATGTTGCGAGCAAGCCGGCGAACATCCAGCGCGGCATGATTTTCCTTGATGACATCGCCATCGCTTATCTCCTTGGGTAGTCCGATGCGGCATGAATGATCAACGCAACCGGTACGCATGCTAACGGAGCTTTTGTCGTATGGATGACATCAATCGCACATCGACTTTTTCTTGCGAAAAAGCCCCGGATTCCGGGGCTTCTTCGTCCAACCATCAGCATGAAATTGCGCGCCGATCAGTCGCCGTTTTTCTCCAGCCATGCATCGATCGCGGGCATGCGCTCGTTGCGGACCATGATGCGATAGCGGATGTTGCCCACGACCGTGTTCGAAACGCGGCGCGAACCGGCAGCGATGTGCGCGTTCGCATACGTATTGATCTTGTCGATCATCGCGGGGTTGAACGAACTGCCGCCAAGCGCCGGGTAGTAACGACTGCTCGACGTGGAATCCACCAGCTTGTCGACCTGCGCGCGATGCGCCATCGCGAAATCGAAAGCCATGTCCGGGTGGTGGTAGGCGACCGCGGCAATCATGCCCGAGCTGTTGGTCGCGCCCGGTTCGTCGGTGATCGCCAGATCCAGCGCGCGTTGCGCGAGCGCGTCGTCTTCGGCGATCGATAGCAGCGAGTACAGCTGATCCTTGATCAACGGCGTTTTCTCGTTCCTGGCCGTCGCGTGCAGCTTGTCCCAAGTCGCCGCATCCGCGTGCGCAGCCACCACAGCGAGGATGGTCTTACGCAGTTCGGCCGGCATCGCCTTCGGATCCGTGTCCTGCGCGGCATAGCGACGACGCGCTTCGGCGATCACCGTGTCGTCGCCGAGATCGGCCAGCACGCCGATCAGCTGCGTGCGAAGAATCGCGACGGGATCCGCTTCACCCGCACGCGCTTCCCAGCCGACTCGCGCGAATACCGGCGACAGCCGCTTGATCGCGAACGCGCGGAATCGCGCCTGCCGTTTCGCATCGCCGCGGTAATAGTTGTTGAGCGAATCGAAATCCTCGGCGACGTCCTGCCAGATCTGCGGATCGGCATCGGCCGGCGTGTTCTTCGAAAGACTCAGCACATCGGACGCCGGCTGCAGGCCAGCCATGCCGAGCGCCCAGGTGTCGCTCAGCAGGCCGAGCTGATCGATCGGCGCGAGCTTGGCGAAGCTGTCGCGGATCGAAGCGAACTGCGCTGGCGCATACAGCGTGCGGTAGTAACCGCTCTGCCCCGCGTTGACGATCACCGGACCGCAACCGCTCACCGCAAGCGTGGCCTTGCCGTCGCTGACCAGCGTGCGTGCGGCTGTGCCGCCGATGCTCTGCGCGATCACCGGCACGCGCCATTTCAGCGCGGCCTTGTTCGGTCGGTCACGCGTGAACTCACCTTGTGCGAGGTTGAGCATGGTCTTGCCATCACTGCATGCGGAGGCTTCCACGCGAATCAACGGAATGCCCGGCTGCAGCGTGAAATCATGCGCGATGGCGGTGATCGGCTTGCCGGCTGCCGCTTCCACTTCGCGCCACAAATCGTCGGACGTCGTGTTGCTGTACGCGTGCGCCTTGATATAGCTGCGCACGCCGGCGCGCCAGACGTCCGGGCCGACATACGCCTCGAGCATGCGGATCACCGCCTCGCCCTTGGCATAGGTGATGTTGTCGAAGGCCTGACTCGCCTGCTCCACCGTTTCCACGTGCTGCACGACCGGATGCGTGGTTGCCATCGCATCGAGCGACATCGCCGATTCACGCGTGCCGACCGCATCCAGCACGGTGTTCCACTCCGGGTGCAGGCGCTGGGTGGTGCGCGAAGCCATCCATGACGCGAAGCCTTCGTTGAGCCACAGGTCGTCCCACCAGCTCATCGTCACCAGATCGCCGAACCACTGGTGCGCCATTTCGTGCGCTGCCGTGTTGAACACTTCCTGCTTGTCCGACTGGGTCGAGAACGACGGGTCCAGCAGCAACGCGTATTCGAACGTGTAGATCGCGCCCCAGTTCTCCATGGCCGAAAAGAAATTGCTGCGACCGGGCGATGCGATGTTGTCGAGCTTGGGCAGCGGGTACGGCACGCCGAAATAATCGTTGTATTCGTGCAGCACATCCTTCGCCGATTTCAACGTGAAGCCGGCCTGCGACGACATGCCTTTCTGCGTGATCACGCCGATCTCGGTGTTGCCCGACATGGTGGTGGCGCGCTCGAATTCACCCACGCTGAAAAACAGCAAATACGTGGACATCTTCGGCGACTGCTGAAAACGCACGCGCGTCATGCCGTTGCCGACATCGGTCTTCGACGCCACCGGCATGTTGTTCACGGCCATGTCGGCGCTCGGCACCACGGCTTCGAGATTGAACGTGGCCTTGTAGGCCGGCTCGTCCCACGAAGGAATGAAACGGCGCGCGTCGGAATTCTCGAACTGCGTGTACAGCGCGCGCTTCTTGCCGGCCTTGGTGTCGTAGTCGATCGCGAAAAGACCGTTGGCCTGCGTCTCGATCTTTCCGGTGTACGCCATCGCCAGGCGATAGCTGCCGGCAGGAACTGGTGTGGCAAACGTGAAGGTTGCGGTTTGCGCCTGCTCGTCCACGCTCACCTTCGGCGCGGCAATCGCCTTGCCACTGGCGGGCGTGAGCGACACCGACGAGAACGTCATGTTGATCGCGTTGAGCGTGATGCTGCTGGTCGGCTTGAGCACATCGACGGTCACCGTCACCTTGCCGTCGAAATTCATCGACTGCGCGTGCGGCGTCACCGATACGTCGTAGTGCGAAGGCACCACGCCGCGCGGCAGTTGCGTCGTGGCCTGCACGGCGGGCGCGGCGGCGGGCATGCTCGCCGCCATGCCGATGGTCGATGTGCCAGTCAGCGCCAGCGCGATGGCGGAATACAGAAAGCTTCGCATGACATTCCCTCGGAATCGGTTTCGACAGTCCCACGGACGATCGGTCTACGTTGGCAAGGGACCGCGGCCCCTGCGTTGCAGCACAGCATCTCTACTCTCTGCGCAACGACGGATAGTGCATTCCCTGCCCGTTTTCAGACACCGCCGGAAGTCATGCTGTCGATGGCTTGTAATCGCCGGAGGAATGCGCGCTGTCTTCGCGCCGCGCTTGCCGTGTTTCGTCGCGCCATCCGGGTTTTCGTCGCAAAGGCCGTGAGCCCGGTGCCGCGGCTGGCTATGCTCGGCGTCACAGGAAACACACCGGGGACCATCGTGATCAAAAGCTTCTTCTTCATCGTGCGTATCGTGGTGGCGTGGTTCGCGTTGTTCCTGGTGATCGCCCTGTGCTTCAACGCGCTCGGCAGTCACAATCCCGCGCCGGTGTTTTTCGTCGGCTGCATCGCGATGGTGTTCGTGATCACCGGCGCCTTTTCGCACATGCGCCGGGTGCGGCTCATCGTCGGGCGCATCGACGAAGGCACGCTGGGCAATCGCCAGCGCCGGCAGATCGAGATGCCGTTCGAAGCCGGCGAGGCGTTCGACCTGCTCGACGCGGCGATCCGCGAACTGCCGCGAACCGAACACGTCGAGAGTTTTCGCGACAGCCTGCAAGTGCGTGCCCGCGTAAAGCGTCCCGACACTTACGGCCGTCACATGCTCGGCGCGTTCGATCCCAGCCGATGGATGGGCCACATGCGCAACCAGATCCTCGCCACCGTCACGCCCGGCGACGGCATCGGCAGCGTCACGCTGATCTGTGAGCCGGAAAGCGGCGCGTGGAGCGACTGGTTCCGCGTCGACGACGGCACCAACCTGGAAAACGCCGAGGCGATCACCCGCGCCATCACCCGCCGCGTCGCCGAACGCCGCCGCAACGAAACGAAGGCGAACGCGCAGACCGCGACCGAGAAAGAGCTCACCGTCGCCAAGCTCAGCCTGTTGCACGCGCAGGTCGAGCCGCACTTTCTCTACAACACGCTGGCCAGCGCGCAATACCTCACGCGCAGCAACCCGGCGCAGGCCGACGAGATGCTCGGCCACCTCATCACCTATCTGCGCCGCTCGCTGCCGAGCGTCGATGACACGCTCTCGATGCTCGGCGATGAACTCGAACGCGCACGCGCCTATCTGGAAATATTGAAACTTCGCATGGGCACGCGGCTCGGCCTGCAGATCGACGTGCCCGAAGCGCTGCGCATCACGCCGCTGCCGCCGATGATGTTGCAGACACTGGTGGAAAACGCGATCAAGCACGGGCTGGAGCCCAAGCCCGCCGGCGGCACCGTGTGGATCTTCGCGCGTCGCGACGACGACACCATCGCGATTACCGTGGCCGACGACGGCCAGGGCTTCGGCGATGCGAGCGGCGGCACCGGCATCGGCCTGAAGAACGTGCGCGAACGGCTGCGCCTGATGTACGACGGCGAAGCATCGCTCGCCGTCGTCGCCAACGTGCCGGCCGGCGTCGCCGCCACCATCACCGTACCGGTATCCACGAGGCCAGCATCCACGGGAATCATCGCGTGAGCCGCGCGGTCATCGCCGAAGACGAAGCCCTGCTGCGCAGCGCACTCGGTCGCCTGCTCGCCGAAACCTGGCCCGAGCTCGACGTCATCGCCGAGTGCGAGGACGGCGCCTCCGCACTGGAAGCCATCGCCGAATACAAACCCGACGTGGCCTTTCTGGACATCCGCATGCCCGGCCTCACCGGGCTCGAAGTCGCCACGGCGGCCATCGAATCCAGTCCTGCCACGCAGATCGTTTTCACCACCGCGTACGATCAATACGCCATCGATGCGTTCGATCGCGGCGCGGTCGATTACCTGCTCAAGCCGATCGTGCCCGAGCGACTGGCAGCCACCGTGCAACGACTCAAGGCCCGCGCCGCCAGCGGCATCCCTGCCGATATCGCGCAGACCCTGCGCCAACTCGCACAGGCCGCGACGCCGAGCGGACACGCGACGCCGCTGACCTGGATCACTGCCAGCGCCGGTCGCGAGACGCGGCTGATCATGGTCGACGACATCGTGTATTTCCGTGCCGACAACAAGTACACCGTCGCGGTGACGGCGGATGGCGAATCGCTGCTGCGCAAACCGATCCGCGAACTGCTCGACGAGCTCGACCCGAACACCTTCAAGCAGATTCACCGCTCCACCATCGTCAACCTGAAAGCCATCGCCGCGGTGATCCGCGACGACACCGGCAAGGGCACGCTGCGACTGAAGCAGCGACCGGAAACACTCACCGTCAGCCAGCCTTTCATGACGCTGTTTCGCCACATGTAGCGGCAGCGACTCATCACCCACGAGGCAGACCATGCACAAGCTCGTCACCCTGTTCTGTATCGCCGCCGCCCTCACCGGCTGCAACCGCCCTGATCGCACGATCGTGATGCGCAGCAATGCCAACGGCACCGATTCAATCAACAGCCGCGTCACCGTGTTCGGTTCGAAGTCGACCTTCGCATGCGTGGACAGCCGCAGCGGCCAATGCCACTACAGCGTGTTCGCGCACGCATGCACCGAAGTCGCGACATGCGATGAGTCGCCGGTGCTCGAGCTCATCGTGGCTGCAGGGCAGAAGCAAAGCGTCAACAGCCTGCCGACCGATTTCCAATTATGCGTGAACGCCGACGCCGCGCCGAAAAGCTCGCAGTGCCTTCATCCGGATGCCGCCGGCCAGCACGCCGTTGCGGCGACGCGTTGAGTCACGAGTCGCGCACGTATTCATCCCTCAGCGACAACCCGTTCACTCCGCGCAGCTCAGGATCGGAAGCGGTGCCTAACGCGTGCCTCTATCCCTTCATGCTCCGGAGCACGTCATGGCGAAAAAATCCAACCCGTCCCCCAAGGCCGTTGCGCGCAACGATTCGAAACATAACGATTCGAAGACGGATCGCGACACGCGCGGTCATGGCGACGAGCTGCAACAGATGGCGGGCGGCAGGCATCCCGCACTGACCACCAACCAGGGCACGCCACTCAGCGACAACCAGAATTCATTGCGCAGCACCGAGCGCGGCCCGACCCTGCTGGAGGATTTCATCCTCCGCGACAAGATCACCCACTTCGACCATGAGCGCATCCCCGAGCGCATCGTGCATGCGCGCGGTTCCGCAGCGCACGGCTTCTTCGAGCTCACAAAATCGCTGAAGAAATACACCACGGCGCGCGTGCTCACCGAAGTCGGCGAACGCACCGAGCTCTTCACGCGTTTCTCCACCGTCGCCGGCGGTTCCGGTTCGGTCGACACGCCACGCGACGTGCGCGGTTTCGCCGTGAAGCTCTACACGAAAGAAGGCATCTGGGATCTGGTCGGCAACAACATCCCGGTGTTCTTCATCCAGGATGCGATCAAGTTTCCCGACCTGATCCACGCGGTGAAGATGGAGCCCGATCGCGGTTTCCCGCAGGCGGCCACTGCGCACGACACGTTCTGGGATTTCATTTCGCTGACGCCCGAATCGATGCACATGATCATGTGGGCGATGAGCGACCGCACGATTCCGCGCTCGCTGCGCATGATCGAGGGCTTCGGCATTCACAGCTTCCGGCTGGTGAATGCGAACGGTGACTCGACCTTCGTGAAATTCCACTGGCGTCCCAAGCTCGGCCTGCAATCCACCGTGTGGGACGAAGCGGTGAAGATCGCCGGCGCCGATCCGGACTTCCATCGTCGCGATCTGTTCGAGGCGATCACCACCGGCAATTTCCCGGAGTGGGAACTGTCCGTGCAGCTCTTCACGCAAGAAGAAGCCGATCGCTTTCCATTCGATCATCTGGATTCGACCAAGCTGATCCCCGAGGAACTCGTGCCGCTCACCGTCATCGGGCGCATGGTGCTCGACCGCTGGCCGGACAACTTTTTCGCCGAAACCGAACAGGTCGCGTACTGCCCGTCGCACGTGGTGCCGGGCATCGATTTCTCCAACGATCCGCTGCTGCAGGGCCGGCTGTTTTCGTATCTCGACACGCAGCTTTCGCGCCTGGGTTCGCCCAACTTCCACCAGTTGCCGATCAACGCGCCGAAATGTCCGTTCGCCAATCAGCAGCGCGATGGCCACATGCAGATGCAGGTGCCGAAAGGCCGCGTGGCGTACGAGCCGAGCTCACTCGACCCCTCGTCGGCACGCGCCATACCGGCGGGTTTCCGCAGCTTTGCGGAACCTTCCGATGAAGGAAACAAGAGTCGCATCCGCGCCGAAAGTTTCGCCGATCACTACAGCCAGGCGCGACAGTTCTTCCGTAGCCAGACCACGCCCGAGCAGGCGCATATCGCCTCCGCACTGGTGTTCGAATTGTCGAAGGTGGAAACGGTGGCGGTACGCGAAGCGGTGGTCGGCCACTTGCGCAACATCGAGGAAGATCTCGCGCGCCGCGTCGCCGACGGCCTCGGCATGCCGAAGCTTCCTGCAGCACAGCCCAAGGCCGTCGCTGCGAAAGATCAGCCGGCGTCGCCCGCGTTGCAGATCATCGGCAAGATGAAAGACACCTTGAAGGGCCGCGCCGTCGGCATTCTGGTACACGACGATTCCGATGCCGCCGCGATCAAGGCCTTGCGCAAGGCGGCGGAAGCGGCCGGTGCCAGCGTCAAGATCGTCTGCCTGAAAGTCGGCGGCGCGAAACTCAGCGACGGCAAGCAACAACCGGCGGACGGCCAACTCGCCGGCACGCCCTCGGTGGTGTTCGACGCCGTCGCCGTGGTGCTCTCCGATGCAGCGGGCAAGTTGCTTGCGAAAGAAGCCGCCGCAGTGGATTTCGTGCGCGATGCATTTGGCCATTTGAAAGCCATCGCTGCCGATGCCGGCGCGCAGGTCGTGTTGAAGGCTGGCGGTATTGCCAAAGATGCCGGCGTCGTCGATGCAGGCGATGCCGCCGGTTTCATCAAGGCGGCCAAGACACGCCAGTGGGCACGCGAACCGAAAGTGCGAACGCTCGCCTGAACTACGACGCGCAACGCCTTCAAGGAGGCGTTGCGCTCACCGGCACCGCGAAACAGCCCTGGCCGAGTAGCGAAGGAAACACTCATGACACCCGAAGTGTTCAAGCTCTACCGGCACGACTGGGTACCGAACCATCCGCGCTTGCCCGCGCTGCTCTATCGCGACGTGTCTGACGCGCACGAGGGCGACGCCATGGCGTCCGCGTTCGAAAAAATGTTCCGCGACAACGGCTGGCCGCCGCAGTGGCGCGACGGCATTTACGACTATCACCACTACCATTCCACCGCGCACGAAGTGCTCGGCATTGCCGGCGGCGAAGCACGCGTGACGCTCGGTGGCCCAGGTGGGCACGACCTCTCGATTCGCCGCGGCGACGTACTGGTGTTGCCAGCCGGCACCGGCCATCGCAGGCTGCGCGCGAGCGATGATTTTCTGGTGGTCGGCGCGTATCCGCCCGATCAGGACTTCGACATCTGCCGCAAGGCGCCGACGGAAGAGATGCTCGAACGCATCGAGAAGCTGCCGTTTCCGGCGAGTGATCCGGTCAGCGGCGCGAATGGACCGCTGGTGAAGCTGTGGAAGAAACCATGAGGATCAAGCCTTGAACGCGACCATCTACGATCAATGCGCCCACCTGCCCTGCCAATGCTCGGTGCCACCCGGCCAGGATTACTGCAGCGATCATTGCCGCCAGCACGCGGCGACGGCTGCGGTCGATCCATCGTCTGCCGTTTGTCACTGCGAGCATCCGGAATGCACGGTCGGCATGGATGATCTGGAAAGCGGCGACGACTAGACTCGACGGCGACCATTGCAACGCCGTCAAAAGGGAAGCCACGCATGACCACGACACGAACCGCCAGCTGCCGATGCGGCGAACTCACCGTCACTTGCCGCGGTGAACCGGCACGCGTTTCCATCTGCCACTGCCTTGTCTGCAAACGGCGAAGCGGCAGCGAATTTTCGTGGAACGCGACGTGGGCAGAGGCCGATGTCGATGTGCACGGCGACTACCGGATGTACGACCGCATCTCGGAGGACAACCGCACCGTGTCGTACAAGTTCTGTCCGCGCTGCGGCAACACGCTCGTCTTCGCGCTGGAAGCCCGTCCCGGCATGCTCTCAATTCCAGCTGGCGCCTTCGCCGACCCCGGTTTCCCCGCACCTACCGTCGAGGTGTTCGGCGAACGCCGCAGCGCATGGTGCGACCTCCCAAGCGCCAACTTGCTGCAGGCATAACACGCGGGGCGCGTGATTCTTGGCCCCCCGCGCCGCGGCCTTACTCTTCCGGCGGCGGCTGCATTTTTTCCAGCACGTCCTCGAGTTCGGTGATCGTGGTTTCCAGCGCGTCGTGCAACTGGTTCTGCCGATCCATCAGCGCGGCGATTTTGTCCGCCTGCTTCAACTTCGACAACTCGCCGTCGTACAGCAGCCACGACGCCGTGAGCGTCTCCACGTTGTTCTTGGAGTAATGCCGCATCTCCTTCAGCTGCGCCAGCGTGTCGCCGATATGGTCGGCAGGCGTCTTGGCATGGTCGTCGGACATGGGGCGTTTCCTTGGGTGAATGTGGTGTGGAGCGTAGCCACGACCGTGCGAAATGCAGGTCAATACGTGAAGAGGCCCCGACGGTGCGGGGCCTCCGGTTCACGTGTCGGCAAGGTTTGAATCAGGCCGTTGGGGGAACGGGCGGCGGTGTAGTTGTTTTCGACGGGCCGCGCACAAAACGTGCTGCGAGTGCCTTGCGCGCCTCGTCCAGGCCCTGCCCTTTGCCGGCCACCTTGAAGGTCGCGTAGCCTTCCAGCCCGTTGGTCATCAAGTCGCTGCCGATCGCCATTTCCGTATCGACCCCACGTTGATGCAACTTGCCCAGGCGAATCAGGCGCGGACGCAATGCATCCAGCGCGGCGATATCGCGCTGATAGCCGGCGAGGTCGAAATTGCCCGGCAACACGCCCGGATTTTGAGCGAAAACGTGGCCCGCCTGCCGGCAGAACGCCTCGGACTTGTCGCCCATCTTGGTCAGCTCATGCCGCTGATCGGGTGTCAGCGCAATCAGCGAAACCAGCCCCGCCTCAAGTGTGGTCAGCGCCGCATCGATCGAGGCGAGCGCGTCAGCGTTGAAATCGAAGTCAAACAAGTTCTGACTCATGCATCTTCTCCTTAAGAATCCCTGTCATTGAAGCCAGCCACCATGGCCAGCGATTCAGCGTAGCTTGCCGACTACCGCGCAACCCGTTGGCTGGCATGGGAATTCCCGACCGGCGCGTGTAGGGCATCGCCGCGCGCGCATGCGATCCAAAGCCGGTGCGGCACGCTCCGACTCCATCCGCCGAGCAAAAAGACCCACGCTCCGCCGAAAAAGAGTCGGCGTCGGGGCTCGGAGAGCCATGCTTGGCTCTCGGAGAGCCAACGTTGGGACTAAAAGACCCAAGCGCCGCCGAAAAAGAGCCAGCGTCGGGGCTCGGAGAGCCATGCTTGGCTCTCCGAGAGCCAACGTTGAGACTAAAAGACCCACGCCTGGCTCTAAAAGACCCAAGCGCCGATGAAAAAGAGCCAGCGTTGGGACTCGGAGAGCCACGCTTGGCACTCGGAGAGTCAACGCTGGCTCTCGAAGAGCCAAGCTCGACATCCGGAGGCGACGCTGGGATTTTCTCAATCCGTGGCACAGGACTTACACTCGAACGGCTAATGGTTCGGTAAGGGGGAAATGGATGACACCGGAAGCAAGAGCCCGTGGGCTGATCGACAGCAAGCTGGAAGCAGCTGGTTGGGTCGTTCAAGACACCAAGCAGGCCAATCTTGGTGCCGCGTCGGGTGTTGCGGTGCGCGAGTACCCCACTGATAGCGGCCCAGCCGATTACCTCCTTTTTGTGGATCGCCAGCCACTCGGCGTCATCGAGGCGAAGCGCGATGAGGCCGGCGAGAATCTCACCTTCCACGAGGCCCAGACCGAGCGTTACGCCAGCGCCAAACTCAAATGGCGCAAGGACAGTCCGCCGCTGCGTTTCCTGTACGAGAGCACCGGACAAATCATCCACTTCACCGATGGTGGCGATCCGCGCCCGCGTGCCCGCGAAGTGTTCCAGTTCTTCCAGCCGCAGACGCTGGCCATGTGGGCGACGCAACCGGATACCCTGCATGGCCGCTTGGCTGAGCATATGCCGCCACTGCCCACGCAAAATCTCCGCGAGTGCCAGATCAGCGCTGTCACAGGCTTGGAAAAATCGCTCGCGATGGCCAAGCCGCGAGCGCTGATCCACATGGCGACGGGTGCCGGCAAGACGTTTACCGCAATCACATCGGTGTACCGCCTGCTGAAATTCGCCGGAGCCAAACGCATCCTGTTTCTGGTCGATACGCGCAACCTGGGCAAGCAAGCGCATCAGGAGTTCATGGCCTACTCGCCGCCGGACGACGGTCGCAAATTCACCGAGTTGTACAACGTGCAGCGCCTATCCAGCAGTCGCATCGACCCGCACGCGCAGGTGTGCATCTGCACTATCCAACGCATGTACTCGATCCTAAGTGGCGAGGAGATCGACGAATCAGCCGAAGACATTTCAGCCGGCGAGGTGCCACAAGTGGGTGCCGGCAAGCTGGTGCGCTATAACCCGGCCGTGCCAGTCGAGGAATTCGATTTCATCGTCATCGACGAGTGTCATCGCAGCATCTACAACCTTTGGAAACAGGTGCTGGATTACTTCGACGCGTTTTTGATCGGCCTCACCGCCACGCCGGACAACCGCACCTACGGTTTCTTCAAGGGCAACGTCGTGGCGGAGTACAGCTATGAACAGTCGGTGGTCGATGGCGTCAACGTGATGTACGACGTCTACGAGATCGAAACCGAGATCACCCGCGCGGGTGCCGAGCTGAAGGCAAAGGAATGGGTGGATCACCGCGAGCGTCAAACTCGCGCCAAGCGCTGGGCCGAGATTGAGGACGACACCACCTACAGCGGCAGAGAGCTGGACCGCTCGGTAGTCAACCCCGACCAGATTCGCCAAGTCATTCGTGCCATGAAAGCCGCCGTAGAAGGCACCATCTACCCCAACCGCAAGGAAGTGCCCAAGACGCTGATCTTTGCCAAGACTGATAGCCACGCCGACGACATCATCAAAGAAGTGCGCGAGGTCTACGGTGAAGGCAATGCATTCTGCAAGAAGGTCACGTACAAGGCCGACGAGGACCCGGACACCATCCTGTCCAACTTCCGCAATGAGTACTACCCGCGCATTGCCGTCACCGTGGACATGATCGCCACCGGTACCGATGTAAAGCCGCTGGAAGTATTGCTGTTCATGCGCGACGTGCGCAGCCGCGGTTACTACGAACAGATGAAGGGTCGCGGCGTGCGCAGCCTTGATGGCGAATCATTGAAGAAGGTGAGCAACAGTGCAGACGGTGCCAAGACGCACTTCGTGCTCATCGATGCGGTCGGCGTGGAGAAGTCGTTGAAGACTGAAAGTCGCCCGCTGGAAAAGAAACCGGGCGTGAGTCTCGACAGCCTGCTCAAGGGAATCGCCTTCGGCAACCGCGACGACGACAGCGTGCTCAGCCTCGGCAGCCGGCTGGTGCGATTGGCGAAGCAACTCGACGACAAGGCGCTCACGCGAATCAAGCAAACCGCGGGTGGTCTCGCGCTCAACGACATCGCTCGTGGACTGGTCCAAGCGGTCGACCCTGACCGCATTGCCGCCGATGCACTGGAAACAGCAAAGACCGCAGGCATCACTCGCAACGCCGAAACGCTCACCATTGATGAATTGACCAACGCTCGCCGGCAGCGCGTGAGCGCCGCCTGCAAGCCATTGGATGACAGCAAGCTGCGCGACCTGATCGAATCGGCACGGCGTGAACTTGAGCAGATCATCGATCACGTCAATCCGGACCAAGTTACCTTCAGCGGCTACAGCGCATTGGCGGAGAGTCAGGCGCAAGCCACCGTGCAGACGTTTGCCGATTACCTCAAAACGCACCGCGACGAGATCGCTGCGCTGGATTTTTTCTATCAGCAGCCCTATCAGCGCCGTCCTCTCACGTTCGACATGATCGACAACCTGCATGACGTGCTGTCGCGTCCGCCGCTGATGCTCACCACGGAACGGCTGTGGTCGGCCTATGCGCGTGTGCAGGCCAGCAAGGTCAGTGGCGCCAACGTGCGCCGTCAGCTCACCGACCTTGTTGCGCTGGTGCGTTTCGCACTTGGCATGGATGATGATCTGCGTCCGTTTGCCGACAGCGTGGACAAGCGATTCCAGGCGTGGATTTTCCGCCACAATGCGCAGCGCGCCACGTCCTTCACCGACGAACAGACTCAGTGGTTGCGATTGATCAAGGATCACATCGCCAGCAGCTGCTCCATCAGCCGCGAAGATTTCGACTATGCGCAGTTGGCGGACAAGGGCGGCTTGCAGAAGGCGTGGAATGTGTTCGGCGAGCAGCTCGATGGGCTGCTGCTGGAAATGAATGAGGAGTTGGTAGCTTGAGTTCCGTTGAAAGCGTTAAGAAGGTTGGCCCGGCAGGCTCATGCCTTGCGTCCATCGGAGACGTGATTGATCAGCGCATTTCTCAGTCAGGACCAGATACAGACTTTCTGTACCTCGACATCGGCAGCGTAGACAGAGAGACGAAACAACTGGTCAACCTAAAAACGGTTGCACTTCAGGAGGCGCCAAGTCGGGCAAAGCAGGTAGTAGCGGAGGCTGACGTGCTGGTTTCTATGACTAGGCCCAATTTGAATGCAGTAGCGATAGTGCCGCATTCGGCTCAAGGGGCGATCGCATCCACTGGGTTCCACGTGCTTCGCTCGCGGTGGGTTGACACAAAACTCCTTTTCTACCTAGTTCAGACTGACGCATTCGTCGAAGCCATGTGTGCGGTCGTACAGGGTGCGCTTTACCCAGCCGTTAGACCAAAAGATATTGATGGCTTTGAATTCCACCTCCCGCCTGCCGCCGAACAAACCCGTATAGTCGAAAAGCTCGAAGAGCTGCTGTCCGACCTCGATGCCGGCGTGGCCGAGTTGAAGGCAGCGCAGCGTAAGTTGGCGCAGTACCGCCAGTCGCTGTTGAAGGACGCGACGGAAGGCGCACTCACCGCCGACTGGCGCGCCGCTCGCGCGCAGATCGGCGAGTCGCAGGAAACCGGCACTGAACTGCTGAAACACATCCTCACCCAACGCCGCACCCGCTGGGAGGCCAGCCAACTCGCCAACTTCGCCGAGGAAGGCAAGACCCCGCCCAAGGGCTGGCAGGTCAAGTACAGGGAGCCGGTGGCACCAGATGCAGTCGATCTGCCGTCACTGCCGGACGGATGGGCTTGGGCGAGCGTAGACCAACTCTCATTTGTTGTCCGCGGCGCGTCGCCTAGGCCGGCGGGAGATCCGCGTTATTTTGGGGGCGCTATTCCCTGGATCACCGTTGGCTCACTCACAGCCGATGAGGGCATGTATCTCGATCAAGTTGATCAGTTCGTCACGTCTGCCGGAAGGGACGCCAGCAGATATATAGAGCCCGGCACGCTCCTCCTTACAAATAGCGGAGCAACACTTGGTGTACCTAAGATCACACGGATCGGTGGTTGCATCAACGACGGCTTGGTCGCGCTTCTTGATGTTTGTGATCCATTCAAAATCTATCTCTACTGGTACCTGCGCACGCAAACCAAACGACTGCGCGCGTTGAATCAAGGTGCCGCACAACCGAATCTCAACACCGCTATCGTCAAGAAGATCTGCGTGCCGATCTGCGGTAACGTGGAAATGGCGCTCATCAATTCTCTCTTGGATGCGACTGTCGAGGCCGTTGAATTACAGAGAGTGTCGATAGAAGGTGGCATCTCCCGATCCAACGCCCAACGCAAAAACATCCTGAAGGCCGCATTCGCCGGCCAGCTGGTGCCGCAAGATCCCGGCGACGAACCGGCCAGCGTTCTACTGGAGCGCATCTGCGCCGATCGTGCAACGTGGAGGAATCAGCCAAAGGCGCCCAAGATAAAGAAGCAAAAGGAGATCGCTAACGTTATGAGCAAGCTGATTGATGTGCTCGCCGAAGCGGATGATTGGCTTCGAGCACAGGAAGCATTTCGCCGCTGTGGTGCAGCTGATGGGGCGCAGACTTCGCAGATCGAGCCTCTATACGCAGAACTGCGTGACCTCCATAAAGCAGGGCGCTTGGAGGTCAAGTCAGAAGAAGATGCTGAAGGCCGAAAGTTAGGAGACCTGCTTAAACTGCGGACAATCTGACGATGAAACTTGACAAGCTCACTATAGGAAGCTTGACCGATAGCCCCAAGCATCAGTTCAAGAACCTAAAGAACGTCACCATAGACTTCGACCAAGGCCATTGGGTGACGGTGGTTATCGGATGGAATGGCACGGGCAAGTCGAACGTGCTTGAGGCGTTGGCCATCATCTTCCGCGACCTAATCGCTGAGCAGCCGATACCAGAGTTCGCGTTCCAACTCGCTTATCGCATGGGCAGCGGCGACACCACCCTGCACATTCATATTGATGCCGATCCCGATCGTGAAAGCGAGCGTTACATCATTCACGTCGCCACAAATGAACAAGTTCAAGAAGCTAAGCGTAATCACGCGGTAGACCATGGGAACTCGGTCGGGAAGCAGCCATTCGGTGAAAAGATCAAACTGAGTGTCTTTCTAAAAGCTGAGTCCGAGCATCTTCCACGCTACGTCTTTAGCTACTACTCGGGCGAGAGCACGCGTATGCGTGAGATCTTCCTCCCTTATCTGAAGGACTACTACGAGGACCTGCTCAAGTCTAAGAAAGATCCGGCACCCAAGCGGTTGTTCTACGCGCTCCCGGTTCATAGTCAATTTGTACTTCTTGCATTCCTTATCAGACCCGATCAAATGGTAAAAGACTTCCTTTTTGATCAACTAGGTATCGACCCCGAAGGAGGGGTCGAGTCCGTCTTGTTCGTACTTCGCAAACCACCGTGGAAGTCTACCGACGGGGACCCCCGCTTCTGGTTTGCACGAGGATTGGTACAGCGATTCTTGGACCGATTGATGCGGGTCGCGCTAGCACCGATCTCAATCAAACGAGCTGCGCCAAAGTCTATTTGGAACAAGAACGGGAGCAGGCACGAATACAAATACCTCTACGTGAAGGACATCGACTCGCTGAGAGATCTTGTTGGTGATCAGAGCCCTAATGAATTCTTTCGCGATTTAGAGAGCACCTACGTATCTGAACTTATCGAGGAAGTTCGAATTCATGTGCGTCTGAACAAAAATGATGGGAGCGTGACATTTCGGGAATTAAGCGAGGGCGAACAGCAATTGCTCACAGTGCTTGGCTTGTTGCGGTTCACTGCCAAAGAAGAAAGTCTCTTCTTACTCGATGAGCCGGACACCCATCTCAATCCCCGTTGGTGCGTCAATTTTCTAAGCTATCTGAGTACTTTTGTAGGCCAGAGTGGGGACGCGAAACAGAATAGTCATATTTTGCTGACTACTCACAATCCACTGGCCATTGCGGAGCTTGAGAAGGAACAAGTCCAGATTCTTTATCGCAATGTTGACACTGGCACTGTGCACGCCGAGAACCCATCATTAGATCCTAAAGGAATGGGCTTTGCGGGCATCGTGACAAGTGACATGTTTGGTCTTGGCTCGAGTCTGGACAAAGCAACTAATGACGAGTTGCTCGAACTGCATGAACTATCTACAAAGAAGCAGACATCGCTAGATGAAACTGATCGAGCTCGGCTCGTAGAAATTCGTGAGCGTTTGGAAGGGCTGGACTTTAATTTCGCATCCCGCGATCGACTGGAACAAGAATATTTGAGGGCAAGATTCGACCTGGCGGCGGATGATCCGTTTGATGAAGCGATTCTTACGCCCGAAAATAAGCAAAAGGCCCTTGACGCCTTAGTGCTTAGCCTTCTTGGAAATTTGCGGGAGCGGGAACGTTGAGACTTATTGCTATTCCACTACCGCCAAATCTACCAGTAAGGTGGACAAAAATTCATACAAAAAGGGTTGCAGCCTTAGGCGCAATGACCACACAAAAGCAGCGATCAAGCTATCTGAAGAAACACGGTAGTTGGGGACGACTCAAGAAATGGCTATCGAATGCCAGCGGATACAAGTGTTGGTATTGCGAAGCAAAAAGCACACGCGCCTCGTTCGACGTCGACCACTTTCGACCCAAGCTTGGGGTTACAGTAAACGGCGTCCTTTTAGAGGGGCATGCGGGTTACTACTGGCTTGCCTACGAATGGTCGAATTTTCGTCTTGCTTGCCAACGGTGCAATCGTCCAGAGAACAGCGAAACAGACAATTTGCACGGCAAGGCCAACGAATTCCCAATTCAAGATGAAGCTCACCGATGCAAGAGTTCAGCGGGGCTTCTTGCCTCCGAGTTACCCAAGCTATTGGACCCTTGTCTGCAGGCGGACTGTGCCTTGTTGGCGGACGGCATTGATGGAGAGGTGAAGCCTGCAGCCTCGATTGGCACTTGGGAGTTCGAACGCGCGAAATACACGATCGAGCGCCTTGGTTTTAATGAGTGGAATACGCCGGAGAGCAAGCGAAGTGCGTGGCAAACACTAGCTCTTTTGATTGCCGCTGTTGGGATGAACACCAATCAAGATGTCATTGATGAGCTAAAAAAGTACCTTTCTAACGATCACGAGTACTCAAGTTTCTATCGGTCGGCTATTGGCACGCACCGAGACAAAGCTTGGGTGGAGGCTCTTCTGTGAACTCAAGCGTCCTTGTCCAGAAGCTCTGGAATTTCTGCAATACCTTGCGCGACGACGGCGTGGGTTATGGCGACTATCTGGAACAGCTGACCTACCTGCTGTTCCTGAAGCTGGCGCACGAGTACGCGCAGCCTCCGCACAGCCGCGACACGCACGTTCCACGCAGCTGCGACTGGAACAGCCTGAAGGCCAAGACCGGCGAGCCGCTGGAAGCGCACTACCTGACCGTATTGCGCAAGCTCGGCGAGGAGCCGGGCATGCTAGGCGCGATCTTCTTCAAGGCGCAGAACAAGATCCAGGACCCGGCCAAGCTGGCGCGTCTGGTGCAGATGATTGATGCGGAAAACTGGCTGAGCCTGGAGACCGACGTCAAGGGCGACCTGTACGAAGGCTTGCTGCAGAAGAATGCCGAGGACACCAAGAGCGGCGCCGGCCAGTACTTCACCCCGCGCGCGCTGATCCAGGCGATGGTGGAGTGCGTGCAGCCGGAGCCGATGAAAACAGTGGCCGATCCCGCATGCGGTACTGGCGGCTTCTTTCTTGGCGTGCACGAGTGGCTGACCCGCGACGGCGTCACCTTGAACAAAGCGCAGGCGAAGTTCCTGCGGCATGAGGCCTTCTACGGCAATGAAATTGTCGCCAGCACGCGCCGCATGTGCCTGATGAATCTGTTCCTGCACAACATCGGCGAGCTCGACGGCGCGCCCACGGTGGATCGCGCCGACGCTCTGATCAGCGAGCCCATAAAAACCTTCGATTACGTGCTGGCCAACCCGCCCTTCGGCAAGAAGAGCAGCATGACCATCACCAACGAAGACGGCGAGGACAACCGCGACGCACTGACCTACGAGCGTCAAGACTTCTGGCAGACCACGTCCAATAAGCAGCTCAACTTCCTGCAGCACATCGTCGCGATGCTCAAGACGACTGGCCAGGCTGCGGTAGTGCTTCCCGACAACGTGCTGTTCGAAGGCGGCGCCGGCGAAAAGATTAGGCGCAAGCTGCTGGAAACCTGTGACGTGCACACCCTGCTGCGCCTTCCCACCGGCATTTTCTACGCGCAAGGCGTGAAGGCGAACGTGGTGTTCTTCGATGCCAAACCGAAAGACGGCAAGGTGCACACCAAGGGTGTGTGGATCTATGACCTGCGTACCAATAAACACTTCACTCTGAAAACTCGCACGCTGAAGCGTGACGATCTGCAGGACTTCATCGATTGCTACCGGCCCGCCAATCGAAACAAGCGCAAGGAGTCGGAGCGATTCAAATATTTCGACTACAAAACACTGACCGCCCGCGACAAAGCCAGCCTCGACATCTTCTGGCTCAAAGACGACAGCCTCGACAATCTCGATGACTTGCCTCCACCGGATGTATTGGCGCAGGAGATCGTCGACCATTTGGAAGCTGCACTCGCTTCGTTCCGAGATGTCGCTGCTGCGCTACCCCGGTCTGCAGAAATAGAATGAAATGATTTTTCGAAAACCGTCAGCGACGAAGGGTGCCGAGCATGAGTGATATCCAGCTTTTTCAGCTTGACGCGGGTAAGGCCAGCGAGTTGAAGGGTTATGCGTCCGATCTAGAAAGACCGCTGCAGACGCTGATCGAAATCAATCTGGATACCCTGCTTGGCATTCGCTTCCTCGCCAGCGAATACTCCACTGGCAAGACTCACGGCGGTCGCATCGATTCGCTAGGACTGGATGAAAACCATTGCCCGGTAATCCTGGAATACAAACGCTCCACTGGTGAGAACGTGATCAACCAGGGCTTGTATTATCTCGACTGGCTGATGGATCACCAAGCTGAGTTCAAGCTTCTGGTGATGAAACATCTTGGCGATATTGCGGCGGATCTGATTGACTGGAGCGCTCCACGCTTGGTCTGCATCGCTGCGGATTTCACCCGCTACGACGGTCACGCTGTGCAGCAAATCAGCAGGAATATCGAGTTAGTCCGCTACCGTCGTTTTGGCGATGCGTTGCTGTTGCTTGAACTTGTCAACGCAAGCAGCAGTCCGACGAAAGCCGCAGCCAGACCAACAAAAACGGCTGCCCCTCCTCCTACCACCGGCGTTGCTTCAGTCAAGAGCGGAGGCGATAAAAGTTACGCCGAGTGGTTGATCAGCCTGCCGCCGAACTTAAAAGATCTGTTGACGTCCATGGAGGATCACATCGGTTCACTGGGCGATGATGTGCAGCGAAATGAGCTGAAGCTATATGTAGCCTTCAGCGCTTGAAAAATTTCGCCACGATAGTGCCGCAGAAAAGTCGATTGCTACTCTTTCTCCATCTGAACCCAGACAAGCTCGCTCCGCTTCCATCTAACGCACGTGATGCGCGAACGTTCGGTCATTGGGGTACGGGTGATCTAGAACTTGCCATAGCTACTTCGGCTGATTTCGACGCAATCAAAGCGTTGATCCTCGATGCCTATGAGGGACGTAGCTCCTCACTCTTACATCGCATACTTCCTACTGCGCCGGCTGCCCGTTCGAAGCCGACACGCCGCCATCGACGGCGACCATCGCGCCGGTCATGAAGCTGGCGTCGGCGCTGGCGAGGAAGGCGACAACGGCGGCGACTTCTTCGGGTTCGCAGACGCGGCCGAGGGGGATGCGTTCGACGAATTTGGCGACGAGGTCTTTGTCCTTGAGCATTTCTTCGGTCATGCCGGTGCGGGTGAGGCTGGGGCAGACGGCGTTGACGCGCACGCCTTTCTTGCCGAGGTCGAGTGCGAGCGAGCGCGTGAGGTTGACCACGCCACCCTTGGCTGCGTTGTACGGGCTCATGCCCCAGTCGCCGCCGGTGCCAGAGACGGACGCGGTGTTGACGATGCAGCCTTTGGTCTTGATGAGATGGGGGATGGCGGCGCGGCTACCGAAGAACACGCCGTTGAGGTCGGTGCCGATGACTTTGTTCCAGGCCTCGTCGTCGATCTCGGTGGGGTCGCCCTGCTCCACCACGCCGGCGTTGTTGATCATCACGTCGAGCCGTTCGAAGTACTCGATGGTGGTCGCCACGGCGTGGCTGATGTCGGAGGAGTCGGAGACGTCGGCCTGGATCACCAGCGTGCGATCGGCCGGAAGATCGGCCGCGGTGTTGTCCGGCCGCTTGCGATCGACCAGCACCACGTTGGCGCCCTCTTTCGAAAACCGCCGCGCCATCGCCGCACCCATGCCGGATGCCGCGCCGGTGATCAGCACCACTTTGTCTTTGAACCGCTCCATGTGCACCCCTTTCGCTATGCACCCCAATGGCGCACTTGCGCGAAAAACTGTGACAGCGGTCACGTGGAGTGGTCGTGGATGAAAGGTTGGAAAATTGCGGGATTTCGTGTGGATTGGATGAAGGGCGCGTGTGGTGAATGTCGACGTGCGCGTTGATCGATGTAACAAAAAAGCCCCGCATGGCGGGGCTCTTCTTGATTGCGGCGACGATAAAGTTCTTCGTTCCTTCGCCTTATCAGGCGAACGGATCATCCAGCACGATGGTGTCTTCGCGGTCGGCGCCGGTAGCGACTAAGGCGAGGCGGCAGCCGGAGAGTTCTTCCACTGCCCGCAGGTAGGCGCGAGCCGCGGGCGGCAGTTTGTTCCAGTCGCGGATGCCGGCGGTGGATTCTTCCCAGCCGGGGAATTCGAGGTACACCGGCTTGCACTCGTCCCAGCCGTCGGCATCGAGCGGTGCGAGTTCGCGGCGCTTGCCGCGGTATTCGTAGGCGATGCAGACCTTGATGGTTTCCAGGCCGTCGAGGACGTCGAGCTTGGTGATGGCCAGGCCGTTGATACCGTTGATCTGGGTGGCGCGCTTGAGCGCGACAAGATCGATCCAGCCGCAGCGACGCGGACGGCCGGTGCTGGCGCCGAACTCGTTGCCGACCTTGCGCAGGCGCTCGCCCATCTCGTCGTTGAGCTCGGTGGGGAACGGGCCGCTGCCGACGCGCGTGGCATACGCCTTGCAGATGCCGAGCACGTAATCGATGTCGCCCGCGCCCACGCCGGTGCCGGCGAGCGCGCCGCCGATGGTGGTGTTGCTGGAGGTGACATAGGGATAGGTGCCGTGGTCGATGTCGAGCAGCGCGCCCTGCGCGCCCTCGTACAGGATGTTGCCGCCTTCGCGGCGCACGTCGTGCAGGATGGTGGCGACGTCGTCGACCATCGGGCGGATGTATTCGCCCCAGGCGAGCGCGTCCTTGAGCACGGTGTCGTAGTCGACTGGCTCGGCCTTCAGCCACTGGGTGAGGATGAAGTTGTGGTACTCGACGGCGGTTTTCAGCAGCGCCGGCAGCTCGTGCGGATACATGAGGTCGGCCACGCGAACGCTGCGACGCGCCACCTTGTCTTCGTACGCCGGACCGATGCCGCGGCCGGTGGTGCCGATGGCCTTGCCGCCGGCAGCGAGCTCGCGCGCCTTATCGACGGCGATGTGGTACGGCATGATCAATGGCGTGGCCGGACTGATCTTGAGGCGCGAACGCACCTCGACGCCGTTGGCTTCGAGCTCCGCGATTTCTTCCATCAGCGCGGCCGGCGACAGCACCACGCCGTTGCCGATCAGGCACAGCGCGTCGTCGCGCAGGATGCCGGAGGGGATCAGGTGCAGCACGGTCTTCTTGCCCTTGATCACCAGCGTGTGACCGGCGTTGTGGCCGCCCTGAAAACGCGCGACCGCGCTGACGCGCTCGGTCAGCAGGTCGACGATCTTGCCCTTGCCCTCATCGCCCCACTGCGCGCCAAGGATGACTACTGACTTGCCCATGATGTTCTCGCTCAAGGTTTGTGCCGCCGATGGTGCGGCGGATCTGTGACAACGGCCACCGCGCGACGCGGCGAATGACGATCAGCGTTTGGGTGCAGCGGGGTCGCTGAAGTAACGCAGGAATTCGGAATCGGGTTTGAGTACCAGCACACCCTTGCCGTCTTTGAACGACTTGGCGTACGCGGCCATGCTGCGATAGAACGCGAAGAACTCCGGATCCTGTCCGTACGACTGCGCGTAAATCGCGGCAGCCTGCGCGTCGCCATCGCCGCGAATCTTTGCGGCATCGCGATTGGCATCGGCCTTCAGCACCAGCGCCTGTCGATCGGCATCGGCCTGAATTTTCGCCGCGGCTTCCTGGCCGGTGTAGCGCAGTTCGTTGGCCAGCTGCAGGCGCTCGGCCTTCATCCGCTTGTAGACCGATTCGCTGACTTCGTCCGGCAGATCGATGCGCTTGATGCGCACGTCGACGATCGCGATGCCGAGGTTCTTGCGCGCGGACGCGTCGGTCTGCTGGCGCACGCGCTCGGTGATGTCCTTGCGGCCGCCGGAGATCAGTTCTTCCAGCGTGCGTGCGTTGAACTCGAAACGCAGTGCGTCCTTGATCACCGGCGTGAGGCGTTGCTCCGCCTGCAGCTGGTCGCCGCCGGTGGCGCGATAGAACGCGGCGTTGTCGGCGATGCGCCACTTGGCATAGAAATCGACGTTGACGCTTTTCTTCTCGGAGGTGAAGTAACGCTCCGGCGGTGCGTCGAGCGACAGGATGCGGTTGTCGAACAGCATGACCTGCTGCAGCAACGGCACCTTGAAATGCAGGCCGGGACGGTAGTCGGTGCGCACGATGCGGCCGAACTGCAGCAGCAGTGCGTTCTCACCTTCGCCCACGACGAACAGGCTGTTGAGGCCGAGCAGTATCAGCAACACGACAACGATGGCGGGAACGATGCGCTTCATGGCTGGCTCCCGTTCTTCGCGTCGTTGCTGGCAGCGTCGCCGGCACTCGGAACCACGGCGTTCACCGTGCCCATCTCGCTGATCGGCTCGCGGCCGACCGGCAGGTTGATGATGTTGCGGCCGCTGGTGGTGTCGATCACTTTGGCGTTGTCGGCCATCACCTGCTCCATCGTTTCCAGATACAGGCGGCGGCGGGTGACTTCCGGCGCGGCCTTGTACTCCTTGAGGATGAGGCTGAAGTAGGTAGCGTCACCCTGCGCACGCGCGATGCGTTCGGCCTTGTAGCCGTCAGCCTGCTGCGCGATGGCGGCAGCATCGCCGCGAGCCACCGGCACGACCTTGTTGGCGTAGGCCAGTGCACCGTTCTCGATGCCCTGCTTGTCTTCACGCGCCTTGTTGACGTCGTCGAAGGCTTCTTTCACTTCCTTCGGCGGCGACACGTTCTGGAAGCTCACTTCGGTCACGCGCAGGCCGGAGTCGTAACCGTCAAGGGTTTTCTGCAAGGTCTGCTGCGACTCGCTGACCAGGTTGGCGCCGGCGGCGGAGAGAATCTGGTCCATGTCGCTGCCGCCGATCACGCCACGCACGGCGGCTTCGGCTGCAGCCTGGATGCTGCCGTCGGGGTCGTTGAGCGAGAACAGATATTTGCGCGCGTCATCCACCTGGTATTGCACGGTGAAATCGACGGTGATGATGTTTTCGTCGCGGGTAAGCATGCTCACGGTGTCATTGACCGAACGCACACGCGTGGCCTCGACCTTGGTCACCGCTTCGATCGGCTGCGGGAGCTTGAAGTGGAAGCCGGGGCTCAGATTGCGCGAGTACTGGCCGAAGCGCAGCACCACGCCGACCTGGCGCGCGTCGATCACCGTGTAGCTGCTGAGCAGCAAGCCGACGATCAGCAGCACGATGACGCCGGTCAGCAGGCTGCCGGGACCCTGGCCGAATTTGCCGAGGCCGGATTTCAGGTTCTTGAGCAAACCATCCAGCGGCGACTTGCTGCCGGACTGGCGGTTTTTGCCCCAAGGATCACGTTGCCCGTTTCCGGGTTCATTCCACGCCACTGTCAGTCTCCTTGAGACGGCCGGGAGGCCGGCAATCGCGGCCGGAATTTACGTTGGGATCACGCATCGGAATGGCCGCGCCGGTGAAGTGTTGCAATGCCCGGCTTGAGGCCGCGCAAACGTCGGGGATTCTAGCAGAGGGAGGCCAAGTCGTCCGCAGCACCGGCACTATTCGACCGTCGCGAGCAGCTCACGCAGCAGCAGCGTTTCAGTCGCATCACCACCGCTGAGTGGCGCAATCACGCTGCGCGGCGCATCGATGTGCAGCTGCCAGCCGTGTTCATCCACTGTCTCGCCGGTGATCGCACCGGCTGCCTTGAGTCGGGCATGCAGGCGCCCCGCCGACAGGGGCAACAGCAATTCCGATTGCACGCGTTCGCCACCGAGCAACTCGCCCAGTGCCTGGCGCAACAAATCGATACCGGCGCCGGTCGCCGCCGACAACCAGACGCGAACCGGTTTGCCGGCCGCATCTCGATCGATGCGCGGCTCGGCGCCGGCAAGATCGATCTTGTTCATCACGTGCAATTGCGGCACGTCGCCGGAATCGATTTCTTCCAGCACGTTGTCCACCACGCGATGCAGGCGCTCGCGCTCCTCGTCGGCCGCGTCGCTGACGTGCAGCAGCAGATCTGCATCGCGCGCTTCGGCGAGCGTGGCGCGAAAAGCCGCGACCAGATCGTGCGGCAGCTCGCGGATGAAACCGACGGTGTCGGCCAGCACGGCTGGACCGCAGCTGAGGTTCTCGAGCTTGCGCACGGTCGGGTCTAGCGTGGCGAACAACAGATCGGCGGCGAACACATCACCCGTGGTCAGCGCGTTGAACAAGGTCGACTTGCCGGCGTTGGTGTAACCGACGAGTGCCACGCGCGGCACAATATTGCGCAGTCGCGCACGGCGTTGCTGGCCGCGCTGGGTCTGCACTTTCTGCAGGCGTTTGGTCAGCATCTTGACGCGCTCGGCGAGCAGCCGGCGATCGAGTTCGAGCTGGGTTTCACCGGGACCGCGGTTGCCGATCATGCCGCCGCGCTGGGCGTCCAGATGGGTCCAGCCGCGCACGAGTCGCGTGGCGATGTGCTTGAGCTGCGCCAGCTCCACCTCCAGCTTGCCTTCGTGCGAACGCGCACGCTGGGCGAAGATGTCCAGGATCAGGCCGGCGCGATCGACCACGCGCACGCCGACGTGTTTCTCGAGGTTTCGTTCCTGCACTGGCGTCAGCACGTGATCAACCAGCACGAGGTCGGCTTCCAGCGCGCGCACGGCTTCGGCCACTTCGTCGGCCTTGCCGCTGCCGACGTAATAACGCGGGTTGGGATCTTCGACGCGGGCGGCGATGACGCCGAGCACTTCGGCGCCGGCGGACTTCACCAGTTCGGCGAATTCCTCACCACGGCGAATGGTGTCGCCTTCGCCCCGCGAGTGAGGAAGCAGGAGCAGCGCACGGTCGCCTTTCTTTTCTCTATCGAACACGAGTGGGTGTGGTCCTCACAGAACAGACCCACTTCATGCGGGCGCGCACGCTGTCTATCAAGCGTCCGCGTCGCCGGAACCGGACGGTGCATCGCCGGGACCATCGTGGTCGGGGCCGTCGTGGCCATTGCCCATGCGCACATTGCGACTGGGCACCACGGTGGAAATGGCGTGCTTGTAGACCATCTGGCTGACCTGGTTGCGCAACAGCACCACAAACTGGTCGAACGATTCGACCGTGCCCTGCAACTTGATGCCGTTGACCAGATAGATGGCGACGGGCACGCGCTCGCGCCGTAATGCATTCAGAAACGGATCCTGCAACGATTGTCCCTTGGACATTTCTTCTTCTCCCCTTGCCACGGACAGGTCCGGAAAAAACGCCAAGCGGCGCCCCGACCCAACATGACTGGATGTTAACTGTTTTCAAAAGCTTGGTGAAAGGGGCTTTGCGGAACGGGTGCCCGATTTGATGGCGAAACTGCGCTTTTAACCGGTCAATGGGCGCGATCGATAAACAAGTCCAGAGCGAGGCTCGCGCGTTTCAACACGTCGGGCCGATCGGGATCGATCAGTTTTGCCCCGACGTCGCTACGCAGCCAGGTGATCTGTCGCTTGGCCAGCTGGCGCGTGGCGAAGATGCCGCGATCGCGGAATTCGGCGGTATCCGTCGCGCCGCCAAGATGTTCCAGGGCTTGTCGATAACCCACGGCGCGCATCGACGGCAGGTCAGGATGTAGATCACCCCGCGCGCGCAGTGTGCGCACTTCGTCCAGAAACCCCGCTGCGAGCATGGCGTCAAAACGTTGCGCGATCCGTTCGTGCAGCGTGGACCGATGTTCCGGCAGCAACGCCAGCTTCAGCACGCGCCATGGAAACGAGATCGACGCAGCTTGCTGTAGCTCGGACAGTGGACGACCGGTGAGTTCGATGACTTCCAGCGCGCGCTGCAGCCGTTGTGCATCGTTGCTGCCGATGCGTGCGGCGGCTTGGGGATCCAACCTCGCCAGTCGTGCATGCATGGCCAGCCAGCCGATGCGCTGCGCTTCCTCCGACAGACGTCCACGCAGTTCGGGATCGGCTTCGGGCAAGTCGGAAAGACCTTGCTGCAAGGCGCGGAAGTAAAGTCCCGTGCCGCCGACCAGCAGTGGCACTTTTCCGCGTGCGCCGATGCGATGCATCGCGGCGATGGCGTCTTCGCGGAAATCGGCGGCCGAATATGGCTGCGCCGGGTCGCGGATATCGATGAGGTCGTGTGGATAGCGCGCAAGCGTCGCAGCGTCCGGCTTGGCGGTGCCGATATCCATGCCGCGATAGACCAGCGCCGAATCCACACTGACGAGTTCCAGCGGAAACCGCTCGCTCAACTCGCAGGCCAGCGCGGTCTTGCCCGAGGCCGTGGGGCCCATCAGAAAGATGGCGAGGGGGCGCGAATCGAAAGGCATCGCCGCATTGTAGGAGGTTGCGCGTGCGGCGACGGCGAGATAAACCGCGCGAGGAACAGGTCAACGATGCCGACACGAAACGCGTTGGATCACCTTGCGCGTCGTTTCGTGCGAACAGGGAATCGATGGTGAAGACTCAACGTGGTAAAGCCGAAGCACGATCCGACTTTCGACATCCCCAATGTGCCGTGCCTTATTTGAGATCGTTCCGACCGGTAGCTGTGCTGATCACCATATCGCTGTCCTTTGGCGTTGCGACCGTGATTCATGCGGCCAGCACCTCGATGGCGGATTTCACCGGCATCTGGCGACTGGACGATCAGCACAGCGATAGTCCGTCGGATATTGCCACGCGGTTGCACCTGGAAGAAAAAGCCGAGAAACCGGCGCAACTATCCACAGGCGCCGCAACGGGAACATCGAGCAGTGGCCCGTCCGCGAACCACAAGGGTGGGCGCGGTGGGCACGGCGGCGGCCTGGGTGGCGGGCATGGGCGCGGCGGAAATCACAGCCAGAACAAGACCGACGACAGCGACGGCAACGGTGCGCCCAAGGCCGACGATCCACCGCCGCTGCTCGCCGAGGATTCAATCATGAATGTGCAGCAGGACACGAAGGCCATTCATGTGGTGTTCGACGGCAAGGATCAACTCGACGGCCGGCTCGACGGCATCGTGCGGCAGTCGCTCAATGGCAATGCGATGGTGCAATCCCAACTGGGCGCGGATGGTCTGGAGATTTCCATGCAATTCGACGGCGAAGTGAGGCTGCTGCAGCGCTGGGCGAGGTCGACCGACGGCCATCATTTGATCGTGACGGAATCCTGGACCACGCCGGCGGTGAAGCAGCCGATCGTTTTCAAGCGCACTTACGACCGTCTCGATATCTGAACCTCACAGGTGTCGGCAGCGGATGTCGCGTCGCGTCAAGGCATGCGGCGCATCGAACGACCTATAATTGCCGATTGGTTTCCCACCCTGCCCACGTTTCGGGCCCGCACTGGATTTCCCATGCAGCAGCAGACGATGAAAGCCTTGGTCAAGCGCAAACCCGAACAGGGCATCTGGCTGGAAGAAGTGCCGGTGCCGCAGGTTGGCCCGAACGAGGTGCTGATCAAGATCGAGAAAACCGCGATTTGCGGCACCGACCTGCATATCTACAAGTGGGACGAATGGTCACAGCGCACGATCACGCCGGGCCTAACCATCGGTCACGAGTTTGTCGGACGCATCGTGGAAATCGGCCCGGGCGTCACCGGCTACAAAATCGGTGACCGTGTCTCCGCCGAAGGCCACATCGTCTGTGGCCACTGCCGCAATTGCCGCGCCGGCCGCCAGCATCTGTGTCCGAACACCATCGGCATTGGCGTGAATCGCAACGGTGCCTTCGCCGAATACATGACGATGCCGGCCTCGAACCTGTGGCCGATCCCCGACCAGATTCCGTCCGAGCTGGCCGCGTTCTTCGACCCTTATGGCAATGCCGCGCATTGCGCGCTGGAGTTCGACCTGATCGGCGAGGACGTGCTGATCACCGGCGCCGGTCCGATCGGCATCATTGCCGCGGGCATCTGCAAGCACATCGGTGCGCGCAATGTGGTGGTCACCGACGTCAACGATTACCGACTCAAGCTCGCTGCCGACATGGGCGCTACGCGCGTCGTGAACGTGTCCAAGCAGTCGCTGAAGGAAACCGTGGCCGACCTGCACATCGAGGGTTTCGACGTGGGCCTTGAGATGAGCGGCAATCCGCGCGCGTTCTCCGACATGCTCGACTGCATGTACCACGGCGGCAAGATCGCGATGCTGGGCATCATGCCGCGCGGCGCCGGCATCGACTGGGACAAGGTGATTTTCAAGGGCCTCACGTTGCAGGGCATTTACGGCCGGCGCATGTACGAGACCTGGTACAAGATGACCCAGATGGTGCTGACCGGTTTTCCGCTGCAGAAAGTACTGACCCATCAGATTGCCATCGACGATTTCCAGCGCGGCTTCGACCTGATGGATGCAGGCAACTGCGGCAAGGTCGTCTGCACCTGGTAAGCAAAACCGGCACCCGCGCTCATCGAACACGGTGAGCGCGTTGTACACTCCGACGCGCACGAAATTGCTACGGCTTGATCGGATCGAAAGGGGTTTCGAACTGATCCGATCTCGCCTTCGTTCATGGCGTCATCGGAGCATGTCGGTATGGCTGAGCGCAGTGCTTCGCAACCCCAACGCCTTGCGGCGAGCCGCGACAAAATGGTCGCCCTGTCGCGTTCACGACGCCTGCGCAAGATCACTGTTGTTCTGTTCGCGCTGATACTTCTGTTCGGGTTGTTCGGCTTTCTTGCAGCGCCTTCGCTCTTCAAGAGCCAGTTGCAGGCGCGACTCGGCGCGATGCTCCATCGCCCGGTCACGGTGGAAGCGGTGCACTTCAATCCGTTCACGCTGAAACTGGAACTGGATCATCTGCACATCGGAGATCGCGACGGCATCACATCGTTCGTCGATGTCGATGCGTTGACCATCAATGCCTCGTGGAGCTCGCTGTTTCGCTTGGCGCCGGTGCTCGATGCGCTCACTGTCACGCATCCGCAGTTGCACATCGTGCGCACGGCGCCGCAGCAGTTCAACTTCTCCGACCTGATCGAACAATTCGCCGGCAAGCCCGCTGCGCCCGGTGACAAGCCGGCGCGCTTTTCGCTGTCCAACATCAGCCTGCATGACGGCGACATCCTGCTCGATGACAAGGTGCAAGGGACAACGCATCACGTCGACCGGCTGGAGCTCGGCCTTCCCTTCATTGCCAACCTGCCGCACGACACCGATGTCTTCGTGAAACCTTTGCTGGCGATGCGCGTGGACGGTAGCGCGATGCATGTGGAAGGCCAAACCAAACCATTTGCCGACAGCCTCGAATCGGTGATGAGCTTCGCGCTCGATCATCTCGATCTCTCGCGCTATCTGGCGTATTCGCCCGTGCCGCTTCCGGTGGTCATACCGCGCGGGCAGTTGTCCGGGCAGTTCGACCTGCACTTCATTTCCACCAAGCCTTCGCCGCAACTGCGACTCGGCGGAAAACTGCAGCTGGACAACTTCGCTATGACTGCCCGCAACGGCGCACCGATCGTCGAACTCGGCCACGCGGACGTTGCACTGGATGATGTCGAGCCGTTGCTGTCGCGTTACCGGATCGGTGCCATGCAGCTCAACCAGCTTGCGTTGCACTACGCGCGACTTGCCGGTGGCCACAGCAGCATTGATGCATTGATGCCCGAAACGCCCACGCCGAAATCGTCCGAGCCTTCAGCGCACCCGACCGATATGCGCATTGCCGTGCTCACTTTGCAGGATGCACGCGTCGACTACGCGGACCAGAGCGGACCGAAACCAGCGAGTCTCGCACTCGACCATCTGCATGGCAGCGTGCGAGGCCTTTCCACTCTGGCAGCGCCCGCGTCAATCATCGATCTGACCACGCAACTTGCAGGCGGAACAGTCACGCTCGGCGGCAAACTCGATATGGCAGCGAGCCGTTATGTCGGCCCGGTGAATATCAAAGGCGTTTCGATTGCGCCGCTGTTGGCACTTGCGCCGCCGATGCTCGATGCCGAAATGACCAGCGGGAATGTGGATGCCAACGTCGCGCTGCAAGCGCACTGGGGCAAGACATTCAATGTGCAAGTTGCCCCGACAACCATCACTGTCAACAACCTTGCCTTGGTCCGTCGTGGACGCACGCCGGTCGCCTGGCAAACGCTCGGCGTCAACATTGCGAGCGTCGATCTGGCCACCAGCACAGCGCAGATCGATAGTGTCTCGTTGCATGGCATGAAGCTTGATGCACAACGTTCGCGCGAAGGCCGCATTGATCTGACCGAGCTGATGGCGAAGTCGCCCTCGACATCGCCTGCGCGCCGCGGCAACGCTCGCCATCCCGCGACGACATCACCGGCGTGGCACTGGAACATCCATCACTTCAACGTTGACGCAAGCACCATCGCCTTCAAGGACATGAGCGCCGCCGGCAAACCCGCGAGCTTCACCATCAAGGCCGACAAGTTCAGCGTCGATGGTCTGTCGGACAACATGCGGCTGCCGCTGAAGATCGACCTCGGCGGCGGCATCGGCCGCGGTAGTTATCGCGTGATCGGCACGCTGAAACCGCAGCCGCTCGATGCGGATGTGCGCATCAACACCACGCGACTCGATGTGGCTTCGCTGCAATCGCTGATCACGGTGCCATTGAACGTACGCATCTCGAGCGCGCTGGTCAGCGTTAACGGCCGTGTGCAATATCGCGATCACAAGCCAGCCGCGCTGATCAGTTATCACGGCCAGCTGACGTTGGGTCGGGTACGCGTGCAGGACAAACTCAGCGATAACGATTTCCTGCGTTGGAACGCGCTCACGGCACGAGGCCTCGATGTGCGGGTGGGCGAGAACACGCCAAAGGTATCGATTGCCGGATTGTCGCTCGACGACTTCTACGCGCGCGTGATTGTCAACGCCAACGGCCGGCTGAATCTGCAGGACGTGGTGAGCAATCCATCCACGGCGCCGGTGTCAGTGACCGCCGTGCAGACGCCAGCTGTCGCTGCGTCGGTTGCACAGGCAAACGCTGCGGCTGCCACGTCGTCGGCCACGCCTGCCGCAGACGTCCAGATCGGACGGGTCGCGCTTGCTCGCGGCCAGCTCAACTACACCGATAATTTCATCAAGCCCAACTACACCGCGAACATCACCCAGCTCAACGGAACCATTGGCGCCTTCGGAACAAAGGCCGGCGGCCCGCCTGCCGAATTGACCCTGCAAGGCAAGCTCGATGACGACGCGCCGGTGGATATCGGCGGAACCATCAACCCGCTGGCACCCGTAGCTTTCCTCGATGTCAAAGCGAAAGCCGACGGCGTGGAGTTGACGCATCTTTCGCCGTATTCGGGTAAATACGCCGGTTACCCGATCACCAAGGGCCGGCTCACGATGGACGTCCATTACCTGCTCGACCAAGGCAAGCTCACGGCGGATAACCACATCTTCATCGATCAATTGACCTTCGGCGATCGCATCGACGGACCGGGAATCAGCCATCTTCCGGTGAAGCTGGCGGTCGCCTTGCTGAAAGATGCGCAAGGCCGCATCGACGTGCATGTGCCGGTATCGGGCTCCTTGAGCGATCCTCATTTCAGCGTCGGTGGCTTGATCTGGCACGCGTTCGTCAATCTCATCGGCCGCGCCATCACCTCGCCTTTCCGTTTGCTCGCTTCGGCCATGGGCGGCCACCAGCAGGACCTCGGTTATGTCGAATTCGCGCCGGGTTCGAGCGGAATCGATGCGCAAGCGCAATCGCGGCTTGGCGGAATCGTGAAAATTCTCAACGAAAAACCGTCGCTGAAGCTGGACGTAACCGGGCGTGTCGATCGCAAGGTCGACGAAGCCGGTTTGCGCAAGGTTACGGTGGACGATCTGATTCAGGCGGAAGCTTCCGATCATGCGGATGACGACGCGCCCAAAGGCAAGCTGAGCGCCGACGATGTCGACAAAAATCTCAAGCGTGCCTACAAACATGCAAAGTTCAAAAAAGAACGCGATCTCATTGGGCTGACCAAATCGCAACCACCCGAGGTGATGCGAAAGATGCTCGAGGAAAACGTGGCGGTTGATGACGATGCCATGCGACACCTGGCGGAGCGTCGCGCGAGTGCGGTTCGTCAATGGCTGCACGGCAAGGTCGACGACAAGCGCTTGTTCGAACTGGCACCGAAGCTGGACAGCAAGAGTATCGACGACAATGGCAAGACCACACGCGTGGATTTCGGACTGCACTGAGCGCCTGGAACGGCGTCATGCAAATCGATGATGCCGTCGACGGTTTTCCACGGCTGGAGAAAGGCTCACAATCAGCCTTTCTCCACCACGCGGATCAACCATGAGCTACCCGGGCCAGACACGTTTCAGCAGTGAACTCGATGCGATCCGCGAGCAAGGCCTGTTCAAGGCCGAACGCGTCATCATTTCGCCGCAGTCCGCCGAAATCGAACTGGAAGGCGGCCGCAAGGTGCTCAACTTTTGCGCCAACAACTATCTCGGGCTGGCCGACAATGCCGAGGTGATCCAGGCCGCCAAGGACGCGCTGGATTCCCACGGATTCGGCATGGCGTCGGTACGTTTCATCTGCGGCACGCAGGATCTGCACAAGCAACTGGAGGCGCAGATTGCGAAGTTCTTCGGCACCGAGGAAACGATTCTCTACGCGGCCTGTTTCGACGCCAACGGCGGTTTGTTCGAACCATTGCTCGGCGAAGAGGACGCCGTCATTTCCGACGCACTGAACCATGCATCGATCATCGACGGCATTCGTCTATGCAAGGCAAAACGATTCCGTTACGCCAACAGCGACATGGCCGATCTCGAGGCGCAGCTGAAGGCCGCCGATGCAGCGGGGGCGCGCACCAAGCTGATTACCACCGATGGCACATTTTCCATGGACGGTTTTATCGCGCCGCTGGATCAGATCACCGCGCTTGCGAAGAAATATAACGCCCTCGTGCACATCGACGAATGTCATTGCACTGGTTTTCTTGGTGATACCGGACGTGGCTCGGCCGAAGTGCACGACGTCATGGACAAGATAGACATCTTCACCGGCACGCTGGGTAAAGCGCTTGGCGGAGCGCTTGGCGGCTTTACCACCGGGCGCAAGGAAGTCGTGGAAATGCTTCGCCAGCGATCGCGCCCCTATCTGTTTTCCAACTCCTTGCCGCCGCATGTCGTCGCGGCAGGGATCAAGGTATTCGACATGCTGGAGTCGGCAGGCGACCTGCGCGAAAAGCTCAAACAGAACACCAGTTATTTCCGCGAGCGGATGACGGCCGCAGGATTCGATATCAAGCCGGGCGTGCACCCGATCGTGCCGGTGATGATGTACGACGCGAAGAAAGCGCAGGCGATGGCTGCAGGACTGCTGGAAGAAGGGATTTACGTCACGGGATTCTTTTTCCCGGTGGTTCCACAAGGTCAGGCACGTATTCGCACGCAGATGAGCGCCGCACATACACAAGCCCATCTTGACCAAGCCATCGCGGCGTTTACCAAGGTCGGCCGCGCCTTGGGCGTGATCAGCGACTGACCGCAGCCACATTTCCGATGCAAGCGTCGCGGAGAGTCAAACCGTGGCGCGCGTGTCCAGTGCCACGATTTCGTCGGGACTCAGTCGTCGCCATTGTCCTTTTCCCAGTTCACCCAGCGTCAGCGGGCCGACGGCCACACGGATCAGCCTGAGAACCTCGAAATCTAGGGCTGCAAGCAATCGCCTTATATGGCGGTTGCGACCCTCGTCGAGCACGATTTCCAGCCACGCGTTTTTCTCTCCGACGCGGAGCAGCTTCACTTGTTTGGCGCTCAGAAAATCTTCTGCGTCGCTTACTCCCTCGCGCATCGCGTGGAGATCAGAAGCATTCGGAAGGCCCACTATCTGTACGTGATAGGTCTTGTCCAAGTGAGTTGCCGGATCAGTGACTCCGGCTGACCACACCGTATCGTTGCTCAGCAGCAACAGCCCTTCACTGGCCTTGTCCAGTCGCCCCACCGGCCCCAGCCATGGCAAACCGGCATCCGCGAGGCTCGTATAAACCGTGTCCCGGCTTTGTTCGTCGGACGCGCTCACGATCAACCCACGCGGCTTGTTGAACATGACGTGGATTCGTTCGACCGATGCCACCGGTTTGCCGTCGACACTGACTGCCTGGCGATGCATCTGTGTGGGGTGCTGGGGATCGCGGACGATACGGCCATTCAAAGCTACCCTGCCCTCGCGTACCCATTGTTCGGCCTGACTGCGCGAGCAGATACCCAGCTTGGACAGTACACGCGCCAGACCATGGTTTGCCTGTCGTTGGCTGGACTGCGCTGCGGGAGAAAGTGGACGGGGCATCGCCATAGCCTATCGAAAGTCGGAGTGGCGCACGATTCCTTCCTTGGTTAACTACTTCAGCGAGGTGCCTCACGATCTTCTCGCGCCAAAAACAAGCAAAAAAAAACCCGGCCGGAGCCGGGTTCTTTTTTACTTCAGATCACTCAGGTTCGATTACTGCTGAACCTGCAGTTCCGTGCGACGGTTCTGAGCGCGACCGCTATCCGTGGCGTTGTCACCGATCGGATTGTTCTCACCGTGCCCGATTGGACCTTCCAGACGGCTGGCATCGATGCCGTGGCCAGTCAGGTAGTCGTACACGATCTTGGCGCGACGCTCGGAGAGGCTCTGGTTATATGCGTCGGAGCCCTTCGAGTCGGTGTAACCAGCAACGGTCACGTGCACCTGCGGGTAACGCTGCAGGGTATCGACAGCCTGGTTCAGAACCGCGATCGAATCGGCGCTCGGCTCAGCCAGCGACTTGGCGATGTTGGTCTCACCCTTCTTCGGGCGATCGAACTTGAAGTTCACGCCGCGCAGGTCGATGACGACCTTCTGCGGGCAACCGTCAGGACCAACGATCGTGCCGGCAGCGGTACCCGGGCACTTGTCGTCGCAGTTGTTCACGCCGTCCTTGTCGTCGTCCATGGTCGAGCAATCAGGCGGGGGCGGAGTCGCGGCGACCGGAGCAGCGGGAGCTGCAGCCGGGGCGCCGAAACGCGAAACAATGCTCAAGCCCAGGAACCAGTCGCCGTAGCCATTCTCGCGCGGCTGGGTCTTGTCGTCCCAGTCGTAGCGATAGCCGGCTTCAACGCGGAAGTCGGAGCTGTCGGTGATGGTCTTCGACAGACCGGCGCCCAGTTCAGCGGCCGGGGACCAACCGCTGTCGCCAGCGGAGTGGTGCTGGCTGCCCATGACGGCTGCCAGGACGTATGGACGCCAAGCAGTCCAGCTACCCGCGTAGAAGCGGGCAGCAACGCCGTAGTTGTTGTTGGACCACTTGCCGTTGCCGGCATCGACATCACGGCTGGTGCGGTCGGCGAACAAATCGAGCGACACGTTGTTACCGATGAAGCGACCCACGCCCAAGCCGTAATAGACCTGGCGGCTGTTGGTGTTGCGATCGGTATCGTTGTAGTAGCCACCAACGGTCGGAGCAATGTACCAACGACCGTCGTAGCTGGACGTGGCCATATCCGAAGATGCGCTATCGGCAGCCGGAGCTGCTGGAGCGGTGGTGTCCTGCGCATGAACGGCACCTACGCCGCCCAGGGCCAGCGCGATCAGAAAATACAAGCCCTTACGTTTCATCAGGTGTCTCCTCAATTATTAGGTTTTCGCGTCCGTTCAACCCCAACCGGAAATCGCGCGTCAGAACTGAACTTACGTCATTCAGAGCTTTTATAAGCCCCTGCTTGGCGTCTCTGCCAGAAGCGGGGAGAGTGTAGCAAAATCGTTAAGTAGATGGCGCTTTAACATCTTATCAACTATTTCTCGGTGAGAGTTCATTCAGGAACTTCAGTCAGGAAATCGCTGCAACCAGTTTCGTACTAAAGCGTGACCGAGCCGTATACAAATCCCCGTCGTGTTTAATTTTCCACTCACACCGTCTTTACAGCGTGAAAAGGCTCAGGAACTGATGAAGAGGCATATCGTCGAGATGCTTTGAATCCCGAGTTACGTCAAGGATCGCTTTCGCGCGATGGCTCGGAAGATGTCCGCGAATAGCCGCCTCGAATTTCTGCAGCAGCACGGGGATGCCTTCGGCTCGGCGCTTGCGATGCCCGATGGGATAGTCGATCGACACCCTGTTCGTGCTGCTCCCATCCTTGAAAAACACCTGCACCGAGTTGCCGATGTAACGTTTTTGAGGATCGAAATAATCCTTGGTGAATTGAGCGTTCTCGCTGACGACCATCTTTTCGCGCAGCGCATCGATCCGAGGGTCGAATGCAATGTCGTCGTTGTAGTCATCCGCCTGGAGCCGGCCAAAGATCAGTGGCACGGCGACCATGTACTGGATGCAGTGATCGCGATCCGCATAGTTCGCCAGCGGACCGGTCTTGTCGATGATGCGGCAACCCGCCTCCTGGGTTTCGATCACGATCTTCTCGATCTGGTCGATCCTTCCGGCTACCTGCGAGTGAAGCTGCATGGCGCACTCGACGGCCGTTTGCGCGTGGAACTCGGCCGGATAGCTGATCTTGAACAGCACGTTTTCCATGACATAGCTGCCGAACGGGCGTTCGAATTCGAACGACTTGCCTTTGAACGCCACGTCATAGAAGCCCCAGGTTTTGGCACTGAGCGCGGACGGATACCCGACCGCCCCACGATAGACCGCGTTGATCGCGTGAGTGACAGCGCGCCGACAGGCATCGCCGGCTGCCCAGCTCTTGCGTGGTCCGGTGTTCGGTGCGTGGCGATAGGTCCGCAAAGCGCCATTGTCGATCCAGCTGTGCGAAACCGCGGTGGTGATCTGTTCCTTGTCGCCACCGAGCATCGCCGTCGCAACGGCGGTAGAGGCAAGCCGCACCAGAATGACGTGGTCCTGTCCTACCCGGTTGAAACTGTTGAGCAACGCATAGCAGCCTTGGATTTCATGAGCCTTGATCGCGTAGCCCAGCACGTCACGAACCGTCAGCGGCTGCCCTCCTTCGCGTTCGGCCTTGCGGCTGAGGTAATCGCCCACCGCGAGAATGGCGCCGAGATTGTCCGAAGGATGGCCCCACTCCGCCGCCAGCCACGTGTCGTTGAAATCGAGCCAGCGAATCTGCGTTCCGATCGCGAATGCTGCCTGTGCAGGATCCAGCTCATGGCTGGTTCCCGGCACGCGTGCGCCGCCTGACATGGTTGCGCCCGGCACGATCGGGCCCAGATGCTTCACACACTCGGGAAACTTCATCGCCAGCATCGCGGTCGACAGCGAATCAAGCAGCATGTAGCGCGCGGTGTCATAGGCTTCCGTCGAATCGATCTGGTAGTCGGCAACGTAATTGGCGATATCGACCAGAGGTTGATCGGGATCGGGACGGACAGCGGAACGGATGTCGTGCGCACTCATGGACATATCTCGATGCGGAAAACCGCCATTTTAGCCGACACGCACATCGAGGATGCACTGCGGTGAACCTTGACCGCACCGATATCCACCGCAACAATCGGGACAACCATCCCAAAGGGGAGTAGTTCCCTGCGCAATACAACGTGCAGGTGCGATGACCGTCAACACGGGCGACGCCTCGCTCCGGTCATCGCGGTAGCCAAGCTGCGAACGAGACTTTTGTGGTGAGCACGGACCGCGCGCGTTCGTGTTCACTGCATTGTCCGCCGCGCATGGAACGCTCATGAACCTCATCGTCAGCGACTTTCTCTCCGGCCTCCTGGCCATCATCCTGCTCGATCTGGTGCTTGCCGGCGACAACGCCATTGTCATCGCCATGGCCGCCAGTCGACTGCCGAAGGCATTGCAGAAAAAGGCCATTTTCTGGGGCACGTTCGGCGCCATCGCCGTGCGCTTCGCATTGACGGCCGTGGTCGTCTATCTATTGAAGCTGCCTGGTTTGATGCTGGCGGGCGGGCTGGTGCTGCTGCCGATCGCCTGGAAACTGCTTCGTCATGATGATGAGGCGGATCCCGTAGTCGACACGGCCAGCTCTTTCTGGAGTGCACTGCGAACGATCGTCGTCGCTGACGCCTTGATGGGCCTGGATAACGTGCTCGCCATCGCTGGCGCCTCCAAAGGACACTTGAATCTGGTCATCATCGGATTGCTCATCAGCGTGCCGCTGATCGTGTGGGGTTCGACGCTGATACTGAAATTGATGGGACGTTTTCCCATCATCATGTATATCGGCGCCGGCGCGATCGCTTTCACTGCTGCGCGAATGATCACGCACGATCATTTGCTGATCGGCTGGTTTAGCGCCCATGCACCGCTCAAGTACGTACTGGATGTCGTGCTCGTTGCGGTCATCTGCGGCAGCGGCTGGTGGAGACAGCACCAACGCAAACCATCGACGCATAGCTGACACCTTTCCGATGGCAGGAATGAAAACGGGAAGCCGAGGCTTCCCGTTCTGCAAGCAAGCGTGATTATCGCTTGTCGATGGGCACGTAGGCCTGATCTTCCGGGCCGGTGTAATTGGCGCTGGGACGAATGATCTTGCCGTCTTCGCGCTGCTCGATCACATGCGCGCTCCAGCCGGATGTGCGCGAGATGACGAACAGCGGCGTGAACATCTCCGTCGGCACGCCCATCATGTGATAAGCGCTGGCAGAGAACCAGTCGAGGTTGGGAAACATCTTCTTGACCTCGCTCATCACCTTTTCGATGCGCTCGGAAACTTCAAACAACGTCGGGTTACCGCCATCAGTGCAGAGCTTGCGCGACACATCCTTGATGATCTCGTTGCGCGGATCGGACACCGTATACACGGGATGGCCGAAGCCGATGATGATTTCCTTTCTCTCCACGCGAGCACGGATATCCGCCTCGGCATCGTTTGCACTGCGATAGCGCGCGATGATTTCCATCGCCACTTCGTTCGCGCCGCCGTGCTTCGGACCACGCAGTGCGCCAATCGCGCCGGTCAACGCCGAATACATGTCCGAGCCTGTGCCTGCGATGACTCGCGCTGCGAATGTCGATGCATTGAATTCGTGTTCCGCGTAAAGAACGAGTGACTTGTCCAGCGCATGTGCGTGCAGGTCGCTCGGCTTTTTTCCATGCAGCAGATGCAGAAAGTGCGCGGCGATCGACTCGTCGTCGGTCTGTGTCTCGATGCGTTTGCCGTTGTGGCTGAAGTGATACCAGTACAACAGCATCGAACCGAAGCTTGCCATCAGGCGATCCGCGATATCGCGCGCGCCTGTGACGTTGTGATCGTCTTTTTCCGGCAGCACCGTGCCAAGCACGGAACAACCGGTGCGCATCACGTCCATCGGATGCGTGGCTGCCGGCAGCAGTTCAAGCGCTGCCTTCACCGGCGCCGGCAATCCGCGCAGGCGCTTGAGCCGTGCGCGATAGTTGTTGAGCTCGGTCCATGTTGGCAGCACGCCGTGCACCAATAGATACGCGACTTCCTCGAAGCAGCCCTTGGCCGCCAGATCGTGGATGTCGTAACCGCGATAATGAAGATCGTTTCCGCTGCGACCGACGGTGCAGAGAGCCGTGTTGCCTGCCGCCACGCCGGACAAGGCGACGGATTTCTTGGGCTTGGGCAAGCCTTGCTGGGAAGATTGATCGCTCACTGGTTTCTCCGTATCTCGATAGTCATTTGCAGGCGCAGGTGAAACCCTTCGCCCATCATTTCATTCAATCGGTGAATGTATCGGCAGTCGCCAGCCGCGGGCACTTGGCGATCGCTTGCACGTCGGGCTCGCCTTGCTGTTTCTGATCCGCGAGCATCCAGCATTCACCCAGGGTCGAGCAGTAGCAGATGTGCATCGTTACACGCATTTTCATTGCCTGACGGAAGCGCGAGACTTCTGCGGCATCGTGAAATACCTGGATCGGCAACGTCTCACCCGGGCTGAGCACATTTCCGTCGAGTGACGAAAATTCCATTTTGCCGGACGGCAGCCCCAGCACATCGAAGACGCTCTTCCACGTCGTCTGCGACTTGCCGTCGACCGACACCTGCACGCTTTGAACGATGGCGGGGCCCACGCCTTTGTTGAAGATAGCCAGCGTATAAGGTTTGTCTTCAACTTCCGTCGGACTCACGTACGCCTTGCTCAGATACGGCCACACCTGTGCACGCACCTGCTGGCGCTGGATATACGCCGTGTAACCCGACACCAGCAATGCAAGCAAGCCGATCATGGAAGCGATGCCGACACCGAGCGCATCGCCACGACTGCGCCGGTTGTATGTTGCAACCGGCGATGCATCCTCGATCGATGACGTCTCGGTCATGGCGCTCAGCCTTCCTTGCCGCCGCCGAACAATGCATCCAGCTTCTGCTCGTAGGCGTGGTAATCGAGAAAACCGTAGAGCTCCTCGCGCGTCTGCATGCTCGGCACTGCGGCCTTCTGCGTACCATCGCGGCGCACGGTTTCATAGAAGTTCAACGCGGCCTTGTTCATCGCGCGGTACGCGCCGCAGCAATAAAGGATGATGTCGACGTTCGCATCCGCCAATTCTTCGCGCGTGAACAATGGCGTTTGGCCGAACTCGGTGATGTTGGCGAGGATTGGAACCTTCACCGCAGCTTTGAACTCGCGATACTGGTCGAGCGTGTAGATCGCTTCGGGAAAAATCATGTCGGCACCTGCCTCCACACACGCTTGTGCGCGCTCGATGGCAGATGCCAGGCCTTCCACGGCAATCGAATCAGTACGCGCCATGATCACGAACTGATCGTCGCTGCGCGCATCGACCGCCGCCTTCACGCGATCGACCATTTCCTCTTTCGATACGATCGCCTTGCCCGGCCGATGGCCGCAGCGCTTGGCTGCAACCTGGTCTTCGATATGCAGTGCGCCCGCGCCAGCCTTGATCAACGAGCGCACCGTGCGCGCAATGTTGAACGCCCCGCCCCAACCCGTGTCGACATCCACCAGAAGCGGCAGATTGCACACATCGGTGATGCGACGAATGTCGGTGAGCACATCTTCCATCGTGCTGATGCCGAGGTCCGGCATGCCCAGCGAATTGGCGGCAACGCCGCCGCCGGAAAGATAGATCGCCTTGAAGCCTGTGCGTTGCGCCATGCGCGCGGCATACGCGGTGATGGCGCCGACGACTTGCAACGGTTGTTCTTCGGCGACGGCTGCGCGAAAGCGCGCGCCGGCAGATGCAATCGTCATGGCCTACTCCAGCGAAAACGGCAATTTTAGCGCAGCACGAAGCGTCTCGCGTCAACCGCACTTTTCACACGCGAAACGAAACGGGCCGACGTATGCCGGCCCGCTGGTCTTACGACAACGTCCGAATCACTTCTTTGCGAACAGATGCTCGACGCCCGCGCGTTCTTCGCGCAGTTCCTTGTCGGTGGCATCCATGCGGCCGCGCGAAAAATCGTTGACGGCGAGATCCTGCACGATGGTGTACTTGCCGTTCTTCACAGTGACCGGATAGCCGTAGATCACACCCGGCGCGATGCCATACGAACCATCCGAAGGAATGCCCATCGACACCCAGTCGCCCTCGGCCGTACCCTGAGCCCAGAAACGCATGTGATCGATGGCGGCCGATGCGGCGGACGCAGCCGACGATGCACCACGCGCCTTGATGATTGCCGCGCCACGCTGCTGCACGGTCGGGATGAAGTCGGATTCGTACCACGTCTGATCGATCAGCGACATCGCCGGCTTGCCGCCGACGGTGGCGTGATGGATATCCGGATACTGCGTGGAGCTGTGGTTGCCCCAGATCGTCATGCGGCGAATATCGGTGGTGTGCGCGCCGGTTTTTTCAGCCAGTTGCGACAGCGCGCGGTTGTGGTCGAGGCGCACCATCGCGGTGAAGCACGCCGGATCCAGATCGGGCGCGTTCTGCTGGGCGATCAGCGCATTCGTATTGGCCGGATTGCCGACCACCAGCACACGCACGTCACGCTTGGCGTGATCGTTGAGGGCCTTGCCCTGCGGACCGAAGATCGCCCCGTTCGCTTCCAGCAGATCCTTGCGCTCCATGCCCGGGCCGCGCGGACGCGCACCCACCAGCAAGGCGTAGTCGACATCCTTAAATGCAACGTTGACGTCGTCGGTAGCGACAACGCCCGCGAGCGTCGGGAATGCGCAGTCATTCAATTCCATGACCACGCCCTGCAGCGATGGCAGCGCCGGCGTGATTTCCAGCAGGTGCAGGATCACCGGCTGATCGGCACCCAGCATGTCGCCGGCGGCGATGCGGAACAACAACGCATAACCGATCTGGCCGGCAGCGCCGGTAACGGCAACTCGTACGGGGGATTTCATGGAATGGCTCCTCGGGTGGGTATGTGCTTCGCGCGGCACGGATGTCGCGATCGATGGATCAACTCAGTTCGGCAAAGAATTCCGCGATGCGCGCAAGCCCTGGCGCGAGTTGCACCGTTGGGCAGGTGTAGGAAATCCGCAACGCGCGCGGCTCGCCGAACGCGGAACCCGGCACGCATGCGACGCCCTTGGATTCCAGCAAGGCCGCGCAGAACTGCACATCGTTCTCGATGACGGCACCGTTGTGGCTTTTGCCGAACGCCACCGAAACGTCAGGGAACGCATAGAACGCACCTTGCGGTCGCGGACAAATCACGCCCGGAATCGCCCTGAGTGCGGCGACGACGATGTCGCGCTTGTCGGCGAACTCGGCGCACTTGGCGACGGGAATATCCTGCGGGCCGCTCAATGCCGCCACGGCGGCAGCGGTGATCACTTCAGGCAGGCTGGTGATGTGGTTGGAATTGAGCGTGGTGATCGCCTTCGCCACAACTTCCGGGCCGGCGATCAAACCCACGCGCCATCCGGGCATGCCGTAGGTTTTGGAAATCGAATCGACGAAGATCACGCGATCGCGCAATTCGGGTTTTGCAAAAACGAAGTTGTGATAACCAATCTCGTCGAACACCATCGAGTTGTAGATGTCGTCGGTGATCACCCAGGTATCGGGATGCCGTGCAAGCACGTCGGCCAGCGCGGCGATTTCATCGCCGGTGTAGACCATGCCGGTCGGGTTCGACGGATTGTTGAACAGGAACACCTTCGGCTTGCGCGCGAGCGCCGCGTCGAGTTGCGCTGGTGTCAGCTTGTAATTCTGATCCGATCCGCAGTGAAGCACGTTGCTCTTCGCACCGACGATGTCCGCGATGTCGCGATACGTTGTCCAGTAGGGTGCGGCGTAGCAGATCTCGTCACCCTCATCGAGCAGCGCTTCGGCGAGGTTGTACAACACCTGTTTCGCGCCGATGCCGATCGACAGGTTGGCGCGTGTGTAACCGCTGAAGCCGAGCGCTTCGATGTGTTTCAAAAAGGCGTCGAGCAAGATATCCGCGCCGCGATTGCTGCCGTACTGGCCCGAGTCGTGCGACAGGGAATCGCGCGCCGCGGCGTAGACATGCTCGCCGGGCAGAAAGTTGGGTACGCCGATGGAGAAACTGATGATGTCGCGACCGGCCGCCTTGAGCTGCATGGCCTTTTGGGCAATCAGCATGATGGCGCTGGGCTTGGCGCGGCCGATGCGTCGTGCGAGTGGTGGCATGGGTTCCTCATCACGGGAAGTGAAATCAGCAAACCCGATGATTTTAGCACGCAGCAATGGGCGATCCGGCAGGGTGCATTCCGCCATGGCCCGATGCATCATGCGCAAGCCATCCCGATGAATGTCATGACGCGATGGGCGACACGAGCGTGCCGGATGCGTGCTCAAGCAAGAATCAGGGGCCTCCACTCACTCAAGGACATACGCATATGCTGCATTTGATCTGGTCAATCATCGTTGGCTTTTTCGTCGGCTGGATCGCGCGGGCCATCCTGCCTGGCGCCGATCACATGGGCTTCTGGATGACTGCCGGCGTCGGCATCGTCGGCTCGCTGATCGGCGGTCTGATCGGCAACGCCATCAGCCGTCCGCCGCCGGGATCGAAGTTCCACGCTGCCGGCTTTTTCATGTCGATCATCGGCGCGGTCGTGCTTCTGCTGGTGTTGCGTTACGTGCTCAAGATGTAACAGCCATCTTTCATCGATAAAAAAAGCGGCGGGATTTCTCCTGCCGCTTTTTTTGTATCGAAAACAGATACAACGTCAGGCCGGCTGACCACCACCGAGCAGCTTGCCGGCCAGGCCTTCCAGCATGCCGAGATTGAAGCCACCGCCCTGCCCGTCTGCCGGCACCTGGCCATCGGGGGTCAGATGATCCACCGCGTGCGGCAAGACCTGGGAGAGTTTGCCGAGCAACTCGTTCTGATCGACGCCCAACGAACCGGCCGCCTGTTGCAGCAACGAACCGAGGCCGCCATTCTGCAAGGCCTGCCCGAGTTGATCGCCTGAAACCGGCTGGTTCGTCCCCGTACCAACCCACGATTGCACGGCGCCGCCCAACCCATGCTGTTGCAGCATGTTGATGAGTCCCTGCACGCCGCCGGCCTTCTCGATCAATTGCCCTGCAACGCCGATCAGCGAACCACTGCCTGCCTGTTGTCCTTGTCCACCGAGCAAATCATTGAGGAATGACATGTCGTTTCTCCTGTTGAATGAATGGAAGATGCTTGACGCCTTCCGATCATAGGCCGGCCGCACGATGCTTTCCATGACAAAAAGCCGGCCGAAGCCGGCTTTCCTCGTGGTTGCGCCAGGACTCAGCCGCGTTGGTCGAGCACCGAATTCCAGTCTTTCACACGATCGGACTGCGCCGTGAGGAGCGCATCCACGTCGCCGTCGACCGTGACCTTTTCGATGGTGTCGCCCTGCTGGATCGTGTTGACGACATTCATGTCCGCGGCATCGACCACTTCGCCGAACACGCTGTGCTTGCCATCCAGCCACGGCGTCGCACCATGCGTGATGAAGAACTGGCTGCCGTTCGTGCGCGGGCCGGCGTTCGCCATCGACAGCACGCCTGGCTTGTCATGACGCAGCGATGCGTTGAATTCATCTTCGAATTTGTAACCCGGGCCGCCGCGACCACTGCCTTCGGGGCAACCGCCCTGAACCATGAAGTCGGCGATCACACGATGGAACGACAAGCCATCGTAATAACCACGTTTGGCAAGGTTGACGAAATTGGCAACCGTGACCGGAGCCTTGTCTTCATGCAGGCGCAGATGGATCGGGCCGCGATTGGTGGTGAAGGTCACTTGGATGGTCATCGCAAATCCTTGGGTTCGAAAGCTGAAATACGCCGTGGCGCGGCGCAAGGGTCGCACAGAATAACGCAGGGTTACTCACGCTGCAGACGACCGCCGTCATGACACGATCGAGTCCCGTTCAAAGCAGCCCGAGCGCCTGCCGATCAAGCGCACCATGACCACGTGGATGTGATGGCGGTGTCGGCATATCGGCAGGCCACGCCTCGTGCTCATGCAGATGTCGCCACAGCTGGTCGAGCGCGGCATATCCATAGGGCAACAGCGGCACATGGCGAGCACCGAAACCCGTTAACGACAGGAAGGCATCGAAGTGCTGCGCGTGCGCAATTTTCCAGTACAGAGGTTGACGGCCGTTCTCGCGCAGCCAGTTCACGTAAGGCTCGGAACTGAAAGCCGCCGGCAGCAATCCGTCGCTGGCACCGTGCACGATCCACAGCGGCAGATCCTTGCGCGGCAATTGCACCGCTGTTTCTGCGACAGCCTTATGCAAGATGCGCGCGTCTGTCGCATCGCCGTTCCAGAGTCTTCGCAAATCTTCGCTGCCACACAGGGTCGGATCCGCCGACTCATCCCTGCCGCCCAGCAAGCCGATGCCGTGACCGGGTGGAATGCCCGAGCCATCGGCCCACCAGGCTGCGCGCATCGCGGAACTGACAGGTGCCGCAACGCCACGAGCGTCAACGGTCGCGTAGCGAAATCCGCAAGGCATGTTGATGGCGCGGCTTCGCAGATAGGACGACGCGTAGCCGGCCGTGATCACGCGCCAAAGATCGAACACCGTGCTGCTGGCCGCGGTGGCCATCGCCGCATCAGTCCAGCCGGCGTCCCGCAATTTTTCATGGGCGTGTTCGCCTTGCGCAGACGTCTTTACGCCGGCGATGAGGCCGCGCTCGCGCAGACTCGTGCAACGTGCGATCCAATCCGCTGGCGTCGTGCCTCCCGGCTCGCGAACGAGCGGCGCGTCCGCGAATCGCTCGGCGACCAATGCACAAGGCAACCAGATTGCTGCTTCGGTAGCGTAGTCGTAGAGCGCACGTCCACGTTCCGGTGAGAAGACGTTGGGTTCGAGTGCGATCACGCCCGAGAAGAAATTCTCTTGATCGAGACCTGCCGCCTGCAATACCGCGCCGCCGCCGTTGGAAAGACCTGTCGCGATGATGCGCGTGTTCTGCGACGTGAACGGTGCATCCGCCGGATACGCGCGATCCAGCATCGCCAGACCGAACTGCGCGGCCTGGATCACGTGGTGACCCCAATGCGCTTCCGGGTTGTCGCCCGAATGCATGTGTTTGATGTCGACGCCTGCTGTCGTCGTCGACGCAGGCGGTTCGAACTCCAGTTCGACATCGCCACGCCGTGCGCGGCAACCATCAAGCGCGACGCCGGTGTCGTCGGCATAGTCAAAGTAGCCAGCGCCGCCGCCCTTGTCGGTGTACGCGACAGCGCAACCTCGCGGCAAACCCCAAGCGCCGGCCAGCGCCATGGCGCCATAGATGCCGCGTGACCCGGACGAAGCGGTGACGACCAGACATCGTTTCCGCCGATCGAAATGGTCCGGCAGTTGCAGCAGCACGCGGTGCGACGCGTTTGCACCGGCGATGCGCGCGAACGACTGATATTCGCGGCCAGGCACGTCGGGTACGGCACCGTAAACCTGACCGTAGCCGCCCAGCGGACCGAGATCGGCGATGCCTTTCCAGCTGGACTGAATGGCTCGCCGGCGCAACTCGCCCGGCGTCGGTTGCGATGGATCGGCAAACGTTCGCACGAAGCCGGACAGCCCGCGCAGACCGACGCCCGCGCTCAGCAGATCGTCGTCACCGCGATGCTCGGTAACGCGTACTTGGCCGAATTCAACATCAGGAAAAGGCATGGTGCATTTCCGCTGCGATCCGGAATTGGAACGCGTTCGCGCATCGCCGAGGCTAACTCAACAGTCGACGCCATCGCATTACGCCGCTACAAAAGTCGGGCGCCGAATACGTCTGATAAGCTGCTGCTTCGCGCGTCAGGGAGGATGTCGACACGACTCGTTCCGATGCCTCTCAGGGATTCAAGGGGATCTGAAATGCTCGTATCGCGCTGCACGACTTTGGCCGCCGTTCTCGCAGCCAGTTTCTGCGTAACGGCCTGCCATCGGGATTCATCGCCAGCGCCGACTGCCGCATCGTTGCAACGCGCGCAGGACGAACTTTCGCAACCGGCCTGGCTTCATGACCACCTCCCCGCGACTACCGTCGGATACATCCGCCTTGCATCGCCGTGGGGTTTGCTTGGCGCGGCACAAACGGGGCGTCCGCTCGATGCAGTGATGGCCAGTGAGCAAAACCTCAAGGCAATTGCCTCATTGCGCAGCGCCATCGCCAGCGACAAGACACTGTCCGATGCCGGTGCCACGCCTTACCTCCTTCCGCTGCTCGCCGACCTGCGTTCGCCGATCGAACTGGCGCTGATCGATCCGATCGGAACGCCCTCGCCAAATACGCAGGTGCTCGTGTCGATGCGCATGGCGCAAAAGAGTGTTGATGAAATGAACGCGCGCCTTGCACAGATCGGCGCAGCGGCATTGAAGCTTGCCGCACCGCTGGATTCTCACGGCGACGGGAAATTGGCGAACGGTACGCCGCTGCACTTCGATGCGGCCAGCGGCAGGTTGTTCGCGTTGGCGAGTCGCCTTCCCGCAGATCCTGCGAAGCTCAACGCGCTGCTCGGCGATCTTGCGGGTGCCAAAGCCGACAGCGAAGTGGCCAAAGCCATTTCGATCCAGGAACAACAGATCGACCAGTCCGGCCAAGGCACGTTCGGGTGGATCAGTCTGCGCGGACTCGGCGGCCTGGCCGCCGGTGCCATTCCATCACCGACCGTAGGCACGCTGCCCGGCGACCTGACTTCGAAGACGGAAAGCGTGTCGTTCGGCGCGGGTACGGTTGATGGACATGGACGACTGCGCATCGTGGTGCACACGCCGCAATCGCGATTGCTCGGCTATCTCGCGCCGGGCCGGTTTGCGCCTGATTTCAAGGTTGCCGGCACGCCACGCTGGGTCTTCAATATCGCACTGCCCGGTGGCGAGCAGTTCAAGAATTTCGAGAACAACCTCTCGCTCGACTTCGGTGCCGAACACGCCGCCAGCGTGCGCAATGTCGAAAACATGATCCAGCAGAAAGCCGGATTCAGCATCGCTGATCTCACGCAATGGATCGGTCCTGAACTGATCGGGTTCGAGGACGATGCAGGCGTCTATAGCGCCGTACGCGTCAACGACAAGCAGGCCTTGTACGACCATCTGCAGGCGCTGGTGCATCGCCAGGGCGGCAGCTTCAAGACGCAGACGATCGATGGCGTCGATATCCACTCGCTCACCATGAGTCACGCTGCCGCACCGGCTGCGGACGCGAATCCACAGCAGCGTGCATGGGCAACCATCGGATCGCGTTTCTCGACGCATCTGTACTGGATCGAAGACGGCCATTTCCTGATCTTCGCCAGGGTTCCGCAGGCGCTGGCCGATCGCGGCGCGGCAAAGCTGGACACGTCGCTCGATGCATGGCTGAAGACGCAGGCATGGCACGGCAACGAAAGCCTGTTCGGTTTCACCACCGTATCGCACGATGCCCAGCGCGACGCGTACTACGGTTACCTGCAGGTGCTGCAGTTGCTTGGCGATCTCAGTGGAGAACCCACCGACCTGGCCAGTATGCCCGCCGCGCATTCTCTCAACCTGCCGCGGCAGGGCGTGATCGGCATGGACCTGGGCGCCACCACCGACGATCTCTCGCTCAACATCACTTACGAGCAACAGCCGCTCGAAATGCTGACCGGCAGCAGCGGCAGCGGATCGATGACCACGATCGCGGCCGTTGCCATTGTCGCCGCCGTGGCGATTCCGGCTTATCAGGACTACGTGATCAAGGCGCAGGTCAACGAAGGCGTCGCGCTTGCCGGCGCCGCGAAGACCGCACTCACCGCCTATCACCAGCAGCATGGGCACTGGCCGAAGGACAATCAGCAAGCTGGGCTTTCGTCGCCGACCGACATCAAGGGGCGCTACGTCGACAGCATCACCGCCGAAAGCGAGGGCGATATCCGCGTCCATTTCAGCGCGGTGCCGCCATCGCAGGCAAACGCGCAACTCGGCGGCAAGACGCTGATCTTCACGCCCGACGGCGACGCGTGGCATTGCCATTCCGACGATATCGTCGACAAGAACCTGCCGGCGGATTGCCGCAAACCCTGATGCGAGTGCGGCACCGCCGAAGTGCGCGGTGCCGCAGGATCGACCGGGCGTTCGTCGAAACCACGGGCAAGTTGTCACACAACTCCGTATAATCAGTGGATTCACCCCTCAAGAAACCTGCGCGACGGCCTGTGCGCCGCTCCGAGTCGATCCCATGTCTATCGAAAATCTGCGCAACATCGCCATCGTCGCCCACGTCGATCACGGCAAAACCACCCTCGTCGATTGCCTGCTCAAGCAGTCCGGCACGCTCAACGAGCGCACCGTGCTCGCCGAGCGCGTGATGGATTCGAACGACCAGGAAAAGGAGCGCGGCATCACGATCCTGGCGAAGAACACCGCCATTACATGGAAAGGCAACCGCATCAACATCGTCGACACGCCGGGACATGCGGATTTCGGTGGCGAAGTGGAGCGCGTGCTGTCGATGGTCGACTCCGTACTGATCCTGGTCGATGCGATGGACGGCCCGATGCCGCAGACGCGCTTCGTGACGCAGAAAGCATTCGCGATGGGCTTCAAGCCGATCGTGGTGATCAACAAAGTCGACCGTCCCGGTTCGCGCCCCGAGTGGGTTGTCGAGCAGGTCTGGGATCTGTTCGATCGCCTTGGCGCCACGCCGGAGCAGATGGATTTCCCGATCGTTTACGCCTCGGCGTTGAACGGCTACGCCGGCCTCAATGACGACGTGCGCGAAGGCGACATGACGCCGCTGTACGAAGCGATCATGCAACACGTGAGCAAGCCGGACGTGGATCCTGACGGCCCGTTCCAGATGCGCATCAGCCAGCTCGACTACAACAGCTTCGTCGGCGTGATCGGCATTGGCCGCATTCAGCGCGGCGCACTGAAGAAAGGCATGGCGGTGGCCGTCATCGATCGCCATGGAAAGAAGCGCCAGGGCAAAGTGATGCAGGTGCTGGGCTTCCTTGGCCTGGAGCGTATCGAGCAGGACGGCGCCGAGGCTGGCGACATCGTCGCGATCTCGGGTATCGCCGACCTGACCATCTCGGACACCATCTGCGCGCTGGATACGCCCGAGGCGTTGCCGGCGCTGACCGTGGACGAGCCGACGATCTCGATGACCTTCCAGGTCAACAACTCGCCGTTTGCCGGCAACAAGGATCTTTCCGGCGGCAAGTTCCTGACCAGCCGCCAGTTGCGCGAGCGACTGGATCGCGAACAGGTTCACAACGTGGCGCTGAAAGTCGAGGAAGGCTCCGACGCCGACAAGTTCCTGGTCTCCGGCCGCGGCGAACTGCATCTGTCGGTGCTGATCGAGAACATGCGTCGCGAAGGCTACGAGCTGGCCGTGTCGCGTGCGGAAGTGATCATCAAGGAAATCGACGGCCAGAAGATGGAGCCGATCGAGCAACTGGTGGTCGACGTGGAGGAAGTGCACCAGGGCGCCGTGATGGAACGGCTTGGCGTGCGCAAAGGCCAGCTGAAGAACATGGAATCCGACGGCAAGGGACGCGTGCGTCTCGATTACGAGATTCCGGCACGCGGCCTGATCGGCTTCCAGAACCAGTTCAAGACCTTGACCCAGGGTTCCGGCCTGCTGTTCCACGTGTTCGACCATTACGGCCCGAAGGAAGACGGCCAGATCGCCAAGCGCCTCAACGGCGTGATGATCGCCAATGCCGGCGGCACCACCCCTGCCTACTCGCTCGGGCCGCTGCAGGATCGCGGCAAGCTGTTCGCCGCCGAAGGCGACTCGGTGTACGAGGGTCAGCTGGTCGGTATCCACGCGAAGGACAACGACCTCACCGTCAACGTGATCAAGCCCAAGCCGCTCACCAACATGCGTGCGTCCGGCAAGGACGATGCGATCCAGCTGACGCCGGCGATCAAGTTCACGCTGGAACAGGCGCTGGATTTCATCGACGACGACGAGCTGGTCGAAATCACGCCGAAAGAAATCCGCCTGCGCAAGAAGAACCTCACCGAGAACGATCGCAAGCGCGCATCGCGCAACTGATCGCATCGACACGTGTTGAAACAGAGGCCGCCGCAAGGCGGCCTCTTTCATTTAAAAATGGAGCCGTGGCAAGGCGACGTTTTGCCCGTGAGTTTCGTGATCAACCCGAAGTCGTCTTTGGCTTCGCGTCGATGACGCTCAAACCTGGTCGTTGACGTGCCAGCTTGCGCAGCAGCTCGGCAAACGCGCGCAGTTCGTCGTGCCACGGCGACGCGTCGCGCCAGTACAGCGCGATCTCCCTGCCCGACGCCTGGCCTTTCAGCTTGGCAAGCACGATGTTAGGCATTGAAGCCAATCTTTCATGCGCCAGCGCCGGAACCAGCGCGTAACCACCGCGCAGGCTGACCAGTGCGGCGAGGCTTTCCAGGCTCACGTCCTGCACGTGACCGTGTCCGCCGCCATCGACATCGAGCCCGTCGGCGTGGCTTTCCGCCATCAATGTCGCTTCGGCAGGATCCAGTTGATCGAGCGCAATGCCGGACTTGTCTGCCAGCGGATGATCGGCGCGCAACATCAATTCCCACGGCTCGAAGAACAACGGACGTCCGGCGATGCCACTCATCGTCCCAATCGGTGGCGCCAGCACGGCATCGAGTTCGCCTTCGTGCAATCGACGCAACAGACCGCGTGGTTTGCCTTCGGACAGGCTCAGTTGCGCGCCCGGAAAATGTTGCGGAAAAGGCGCAATCAGATGCGGCAGGAGGTACGGCCCAAGCGACGCGGGAACGCCAAGACGCAGTTCACCACCGAACGCCACCGCGCCTGCACGCGCCACTTGCTGCAGGTGTTCGCCGGCGGCGAGCACGGCATCGATCTGCTGCAACAGTCGTTGACCGCCGGCCGTCGGCACGATGCGTCGGCCACCACGTTCGAACAATGGCGCACCGAGCGCCTGCTCCACTTTCTGCACTTGATGGGAAAGCCCGGACGCGCTGATATGCATGGCGCGCGCCGCGCTGTTGAAACTGCCATGTCGATGCACCGCCTGCACCAGCGCAAGATCGCGCAGGGACACTGCTGCCAGGGCCATCGAAATCATCGAATGCTGCATGTCATGAAAGGCGTTTGTGTGTGTCGGACATCGGGCTCATCCTGTGCGGCGAAGTCGGCCTGTAACGATTCGCTCAGTTTACCGCTGCATGGAACGGATCACCTCGCAACATGTTTCGGCGTCATCCGTTGGTCGTCGATCGGATCGCGGCAGTGTCGACTTTTGAGCGATAATTATTGTTTGCCAGGCCGGCAATCCGCCACACACACGTTCGAACATCCCAGCCGCAGGATTCAGCCAGGAGCTCCCATGAAAGATACCTTTTCCGTACGCGACACACTCGAGGTCAATGGCCAGCGCCATGTCTTCGCCAGCCTGACCAAACTGGGCGAGCGCTTCGACCTCAAGCGGTTACCGTATTCGCTGAAGATCCTGCTTGAAAACCTGCTGCGCCACGAGGATGGCGTCGACGTCACGGCAAAGGAAATCGAGGCGATCGCGAAGTGGGATTCGAAGGTCGAACCGGACACCGAAATCGCCTTCATGCCGGCACGCGTGGTGCTGCAGGATTTCACCGGCGTGCCTTGCGTGGTCGATCTTGCCGCGATGCGCGACGCCGTGGTGAAGCTCGGTGGTGACGCCACGCAGATCAATCCGCTCGCACCGGCAGAGCTGGTGATCGATCACTCCGTGCAGGTCGACGCGTACGGCTCGGAAAGCGCGCTGGATGAAAACGTCGCGATCGAGTTCGAGCGCAATCAGGAGCGCTACTCGTTTCTGCGCTGGGGCCAGAAAGCGTTCAACAATTTCAAGGTCGTGCCGCCGCGTACCGGCATCGTGCATCAGGTGAACCTGGAGCATCTCGCGCGCGTGGTGTTCACCGCGGATGTCGATGGCGAGAGCTGGGCATATCCGGATACGGTGTTCGGTACCGATTCGCACACCACGATGATCAACGGCCTCGGCGTACTCGGCTGGGGCGTCGGTGGCATCGAAGCGGAAGCCGCGATGCTCGGTCAGCCGTCGTCGATGCTGATTCCGCAGGTGGTCGGTTTCCGCCTCACCGGCAAGCTGCCCGAAGGCGTCACCGCGACCGACCTCGTGCTCACCGTGACGCAGATGCTGCGCAAGCTCGGCGTGGTCGGCAAGTTCGTTGAATTTTTCGGCAACGGTCTGAGGCATTTGCCGCTGGCCGATCGCGCGACCATTGCCAACATGGCACCGGAATACGGCGCGACCTGCGGCATTTTCCCGATCGATCAGGAAGCGCTGAACTACCTGAAGCTGTCCGGCCGCACCGCCGCGCAAATCCAGCTGGTCGAGGCGTATGCCAAGGCACAAGGCATGTGGCATGACGAGAACGCCATCGAGCCGATCTTTTCCAGCACGCTGGAACTCGATCTCGCCGAAGTGCGTCCGTCGATGGCCGGACCGAAGCGTCCGCAGGATCGCGTGCTGCTTGAAGGCGTGCAGCAGAGTTTCCACGACGTGGTCGGCGCGCTCACCGCCAACCGCAAGCCGAAGACGAAAGCCTCGGATGATTTCGCCAACGAAGGCGGCGCCACCGCCATCGGCAACCCGGCCAATGCGATCAGCAACGGCAGCGTGCGCGTGGAAAAAGATGGCCAGAGCTTCAAGGTCGGCGACGGCTCGGTCGTGATCGCCGCGATCACGTCGTGCACCAACACGTCCAACCCGGCGGTGATGCTGGCCGCTGGCCTGGTTGCGAAAAAGGCCGCTGCCCGTGGACTGAAATCCCAGCCGTGGGTGAAGACATCGATCGGCCCAGGCTCGCTGGTGGTCAGCGACTACCTCAAGAAAACCGGCTTGCTAGAAGAACTTGAGAAGATCGGTTTCTACATCGTCGGTTACGGCTGCACCACCTGCATCGGCAACTCCGGACCGTTGCCGGTGGAGATCAGCCAGGCGATCGGTGAAGGCGACCTCGCGGTGGCATCGGTGCTTTCGGGCAACCGAAACTTCGAAGGCCGCGTGCATCCCGAAGTGAAGATGAACTATCTGGCCTCGCCACCGCTGGTCGTCGCCTACGCGCTGGCCGGCACGCTGGACATCGACCTGACCAAGGATGCGATCGGCAACGGCAGCGACGGCAAGCCCGTCTTTCTGAAAGACATCTGGCCGTCCAATCAGGAAATCTCCGACATGATCGCCGGTGCGATCAACCCGGCGATGTTCGAGAAGAACTACGCCGACGTGTTCAAAGGCGACAGCCGCTGGAACCAGATCGCCTCGCCGGACGGCGCATTGTTCAAGTGGGACGATTCGACCTACATCAAGAACCCGCCGTACTTCGATGGCATGAGCAAGGACGCCGGGCGCATCGAGGACATCCATGGCGCCAGCGTGCTCGGTCTGTTCGGCGACTCGATCACCACGGACCACATTTCGCCGGCCGGCTCGATCAAGAAAGACAGCCCTGCGGGGCAGTTCCTGATCAGCAAGGGTGTGCAGCCGCTGGAGTTCAACTCCTACGGTTCGCGTCGCGGCAACGACGACGTGATGGTGCGCGGTACCTTCGCCAACATCCGCATCAAGAACCTGATGCTCGATGGCGTGGAAGGCGGCTACACGCGTTACGTGCCCTCGGGCGAACAGATGGCCATCTACGACGCCGCGATGAAATACAAGGCGAGCAAGACGCCGCTGGTCGTGTTTGCCGGCAAGGAATACGGCACCGGTTCCAGTCGCGACTGGGCAGCCAAAGGCACCTTGCTGCTCGGCGTAAAAGCCGTGATCACCGAAAGCTTTGAGCGCATCCACCGCTCCAACCTGGTCGGCATGGGCGTGCTTCCCTGCCAGTTCAAGCCGGGCGAAAACGCACAGTCGCTGGGCCTGACCGGGGCGGAAACCATCGACATCACGGGCCTCGACGACGGCAAGTCGCGCGAAGCCACAGTCACCGCGACGGCGGCTGATGGCAGCAAAAAGCAGTTCTCGGTCTATGTAATGCTGCTCACGCCCAAAGAGCGCGAGTTCTTCCGTCATGGCGGCATCCTGCAATACGTGCTGCGCCAGCTGGCCGGAAAGAAAGCCGCCTGAGCAACGCCGCATGCTGAATTGAAAACGCCCCGATGACGGGGCGTTTTTTTTGCGAAGTATGCAGCCAAAGCCTTGCGATTCTTGCGGGTCAGCGATGATCCGTTTTCCATTTCCGACGAAACGCGACATGCTCTTCCTCGTTGAACATTGATCAAGGATATGCGGATGCCAGCTCTTTCTTCGAACAAAAAACTTCTACTCATCGGCGCATCGCGCGGACTCGGCCTTGCCTTGGCAGAGGAATACCTCAAGCGCGGATGGGACGTTGTCGCCACCGAACGCGCCGGGAGCAAATCCGGATTGCACGACTTGGCGCAGTCTCATGGCGAACGACTCGAGATCGAGAAAGTCGATATCGTCGACCCGGAACAGGTGGCTGCATTACACGCTCGTCTTGCGTCGAGAAAATTCGACATGCTGTTTGTCAACGCAGGCGTCAAGAACGGTGACGGCGAAACGATCGCGAACGTAACGACCGACGAGTTTGTGCGCGTGATGGTCACCAACGCGCTGAGCCCGATGCGCGTCATCGAAACGTTTCAGGACGTCGTACTTCCCCGGGGCACGATCGGCATCATGTCTTCCGGGTTGGGAAGCGTCGCCAACAACGAGAACGGCGGCTATGAGGTCTATCGCGGCAGCAAGGCAGCACTCAACACTTTCATGCGCAGTTTCGCCGCTCGTAGCGCGGATGATTCGAGGACGTTACTGCTTATGGCGCCAGGCTGGGTGCGAACCGACATGGGCGGTCCTCAAGGCCGCCTGAGTATCGAAGAAAGCATTCCGAACCTCGCAAACACGATGGACGCGCAGGCCGGAAAAGCAGGCCTCCAATATCTGGATTATCTGGGTCGCCAGATTCCGTGGTGAATACGGTGCCGCGCCGTCGCGTATAGCGGTTTCAGTTGGAATGCGTCCACGTCGCGGTGTAGCAAAGCCAGTGACGACCGTCCTTTCGCCACGCCGATTCCACGTGATAAACGCCGAGTTGATCCGGCAGCCACTTGCCGCCGCTGGTCAGTGTGACGGTGAACGTCGCGACGATTCGTTCGCCGCGAGGTTCGATCGTTATTGGCCCTGTCGCCACACCGATGTGGTCACCGCGCAGCGCCACAAGTCGGATCGTGTTCGCGAGCGATCGTCGATCGAGCTCGCCGCTATTGCCGTCGAAATCGTCGCTGAGCGACGCGGTGACGTCACTCGCCGAACCAGCTTCGGCAGCCTTGGCAACCGAGGCGATTGACTCGCGTACCTGCACATCGTCGGGCGTGTGGTGACAGCCCGCAAGGGCCGTGATGCCGAGCAACAGAAGCAGGGATAGCATGGCGATTTTCATCAGCCCGATGATAGCCAGATCACGACGCACTGCGTCTTGCTGCCGTGCGCGGACGCATGCTCCAATGCCTCGACGCATGGTTCGCAAAGGACATGCGCATGGTGACGATCCGTCAAACGGTCGTTGACCATTCGGCACAACATCGACATCAGCGTGAAGGACCCCGAGCATGAGCAATGAACGTCCGTGGCTGGATCACTATCCCGAGGGCGTGCCCGCTCAGATCGATGTTCATGCGTATGCGTCGGTGGCGGCGGTACTCGAAGAATCCTTTGGACGCTTCAGCGAAAGGCCGGCGTTCTCCAGCTTCGATCGCAGGCTCACTTACGGTCAGATCGAGGAGATGAGCCGACACTTTGCCGGATATCTCACCGGTGAGCTGAAGCTGGTCAAGGGCGACCGCATCGCGATCATGATGCCCAACGTCTTGCAGTACCCGATCGCACTTTATGGCGCGTTGCGCGCCGGCCTTGTGGTGGTCAACACCAACCCGCTTTACACGGCGCGCGAGTTGCAACATCAACTTGAAGACGCTGGCGCGAAAGCGATCGTCGTTCTCGATAACTTCGCCGCGACGCTGCAGCAGGTGGTGGCACACACGCAGGTCAAGCACATCGTCACCACCGGCATCGGCGATCTGCTCGGCGCGAAGGGTGTGCTGATCAATTTCGTGCTCAAGCGTGTCAAGAAAATGGTGCCTTCGTTCCAGCTTTCGCAGGCAGTGCGCTTCCGCGATGCGTTGACTCGCGGCGCGGCACACCCGATGCCGAAAGTGGAATTGGCCCACGAAGACATCGCCTTTCTCCAATACACCGGCGGCACCACCGGCGTGGCCAAGGGTGCGATGCTCACGCACGGCAACATGGTGGCGAACATGCTGCAGGCCGATGCATGGATCGGCAAGAACATGAAGTCGGGCCAGGAAGTGGTGATCACTGCGCTGCCGCTGTATCACATCTTTTCGCTATGCGCGAACGGACTGGTGTTCAGCCGTCTGGGCGGCTTGAACTGGTTGATCACTAACCCGCGCGACATGCCTGCGTTCGTCAAGGAACTGAAGAAATCCGGCTTCACTGCGCTTACCGGCGTCAATACGCTGTTCAACGGATTGCTCAATACACCCGGCTTTGCCGAACTTGATTTCTCGAAGCTGCACCTGTCGCTCGGCGGCGGCATGGCCGTCCAGCGTGCCGTGGCCGACCGTTGGAAAAAGGTCACCGGCTGCACGCTGGCCGAAGCCTACGGGCTTACCGAAACCTCACCCGCGGTCTGCATCAACCCGCTCGATCTGAAGGAATACAACGGCTCCATCGGCCTGCCGATTCCGTCCACGGATGTCGCGATCTGGTCGGAGGACGGCAAGCGGCTTCCGGTTGGTGAGGCCGGCGAACTCATGGTAAGCGGGCCGCAGGTGATGAAGGGTTACTGGCAGCGCGACGACGAGACGATCAAGGTGCTTGGCAGCGATGGCTGGCTGCACACCGGCGACATCGCGAAGATGGACGAGAACGGCTACTTCTATATCGTCGACCGCAAGAAAGACATGATCCTCGTATCGGGTTTCAACGTGTACCCGAACGAGGTCGAGGACATCGTGATGCAGCATCCTGGTGTGCTCGAAGTCGCGGCCGTGGGCGTGCCGGACGAGCACTCCGGCGAAGTGGTGAAGCTGTTCGTCGTGCGCAAGGATCCCAACCTCACCGAGGAAACGCTCAGGCAGTTCTGCCGCGAAAACCTGACCGGCTACAAGCGGCCCAAGGCGATCGAGTTTCGCGATGCCTTGCCCAAGACCAATGTCGGCAAGATTCTTCGTCGCGAACTGCGTGACGGGACGAAAGCCGCCACCTGAAACGAAGGCGCCCGCGCAATGCGGGCGTCGTTCTCGGTGAAACAGGCAGTGCGCGTCAGCTGTCTTTCCAGTACTCCAGAATATCCGCGTATCCGCCAAGCAGATTCCATAGCGGCACCTGTTTGTCTTCCGGGATACGGCTGTAGGAAAAACCGATGTGATGATCGGAAACACGCGCCACCATCGCCTCCAGATGGATGTGCAGATCGTGTCCGAAAATCATGTCGAGTATCCAGCTCTGCCCCGGCTCGCCGGACCACCCAAGCGGGCGTCGCAACAGCGCACCGGTCGCTGAAATATCCACCAGCTCGGTCGGATGAGACTCACCGTGGCGGCTCATCAATACGGTCGTCTCGATTTGCATGCGCGCGGGCCGCAGCTGCTCCGGATCGTCGCCACCTTGTCCATTTTTTTCGTTCATCATCGTCGTACGTTTTCCTTTGTACTTGCAGTTGCCATCGGCAGACTGCATTTCCGATCATCGTGCATCGTATCGTCGCGCCAATTTTTCGCGTCGGTCCGATCCAGCGCCCTCTTCACCCCTGAATGATCCAGACCAGCTCCAGCCAGTCCCGGACACGGCCCCTACCGCGTTCGACACGGCAGGTAATGCAATCGACATGCCAGCCATGCAAAATTTCGCACTCGTGCGACAGGCACACGCGATGACGCGCCTGTTATTTGGACAGCGAGCGCATCGCAAATGCTGTGTGTCGGTATCGGATAACGCGCGCACCGCAGCGCGCATCACTACGCGACGCTTGGGAGTCGCATGACACCCCGGCACGGAAAGCGCGCGCAGCGCACGACGATCACATCGGTCGACAACTGAATGCGCCCCGGTCCAGCCGGCGAAAGCGTTTCTCCCCTTCTCCATCAGCACGCTCCGCCTCATGCCAGCGGCCCCCGTCGCGATCTGTAGCGGACGCATTGGGTCACATACGGCCCATGATCCGGTTGACCGGCCTGTCGATGGATCCATTCCTTCGGCGCCGGCTTTTTCATTGTGCCCGCGCCGACGCCGGAGATAAACCTGTCAGTGACAGGATCAGCTCGGGAATCAAGCCAAATGGCGATCGCTGGACTTGTATCCGGCCAGCCATTACTCTTCGCCAACGCGTGGCTCCCCGGACAGCCTTTTGCCGATACCTTCGGCGAAACCAGTGGATTCCACCGATAGCTCTCGAACCGAACGATTGAACCGTCAGTGGCGTCGCTATTCGCCACCTTGACGACCCGCGTCCTTTGCCGTGGCTAACAACCCGGATCTCGGCACGAATGGGTCGTTTGCGATCCGCCTGATCGAACCACCAGCGAGTGGCTTCGTCATGCCTTCGTGACGCAGGCGCGGAATGCGCCCGGTTGAAGATGATGTTGAACACTGCAATACCCGGGGGCGCCGCCGTTAGGCCGTGTTCCGAGCACGGAGCTTCCCGCGCGCTGCTGGAATGAATCCGATCACCACAGAACGCACTGCCAGCCGCTGAAGGCGGCCCAACGACATGCATCGATGACCACTGAGCCAGTCGAGCCACAGAGCCTGGTCCCCGCACCGGAAGATGCTTTTGCGTCGGTACCGCAGCAGCAGGAAATGCCTCTGGCCATCGTGCGCGGCCAACCGCTGCTGCAGATGCCGCAGGACCTGTACATTCCGCCGGATGCACTGGAAGTCATTCTCGAAGCATTCGAGGGGCCACTTGATCTGCTGCTGTATCTGATCCGCCGGCAGAACCTGGACATCCTGGATATCCCGGTCGCCGAGATCACCCGGCAATACATGACCTACATCGAGCTGATGCGCGATGTGATGCGGCTGGAGCTGGCCGCCGAATACCTGCTGATGGCCGCGATCCTGGCCGAGATCAAGTCGCGGCTGCTGCTGCCGCGACCGCCAGCCGAAGAAGGGCTGGAGGACGATCCGCGAGCCGAGCTGGTGCGACGCCTGCAGGAGTACGAGCGCTTCAAGCGTGCGGCCGAGGACATCGAGGAAATGCCGCGGCTGGAACGCGACACGGTGGTGGCGCACGCCGAAGTGGGCGAACGCAACGTGATCAAGTTGCCGCCACCACTTGAATTGAACGAAATGCTTTTGGCGCTGAAAGATGTGATGCATCGCGCCGAGTTGTTTGGGCACCACGCGATCCGGCGCGAGGCGCTCAGCGTTCGCCAGCGCATGGGCGATCTGCTGAGCCGGCTGGGCGACGACAGTTTTCATCGCTTCGAGAGCCTGTTCGACGTCAGCGAAGGACGCCTCGGCATCGTGGTCACTTTCCTGGCCATGCTCGAACTTGCGAAGGAAATGCTGATCGAGATCATCCAGGAAGCACCGCTGGAAGCGATCTATGTAAAGGCCAAGGTAGGCCACGCGGAAGAACAAACCGGGCCGGATTCCGACGACGACCGCAGCGACGAACCGGCACACATCGAATCGATTTCGAAATGAACCATTCATTGAATCGGCATACGACCTAGGCCCATGCAGATCGAGCAACTCAAACCCGTGATCGAGGCCGCTTTGTTGGCCTCCAGTCAGCCGATGACGATTCATCAGCTGGGCGATCTGTTCAACGAAGCCGACGATGTGGTTCAGGAGCAGATCGCCAAGGCGCTCGAAGCGCTGGCCGAAGACTGCAACGGCCGCGGCGTCGAGCTGAAGGAAGTCGCATCCGGTTTCCGTTATCAGGTGCGCCAGGAAGTGCATCCGTGGATCTCGCGGATGTGGACCGAAAAGCCCAGCCGCTATTCACGCGCGTTGCTGGAAACGCTGGCGCTGATCGCCTATCGCCAGCCGATCACCCGGCCGGAAATCGAACAGATCCGCGGCGTGGTGGTGTCCTCCAACATCATCAAGACCATGGAGGAGCGCGAATGGATTCGCGTCGTCGGCTATCGCGACGTGCCCGGCAAACCGGCGCTGTTCGGAACCACCCGCGCCTTTCTCGACTACTTCAACCTGAAGTCGCTCGATCAGTTGCCACCGCTCTCCGAAATCCGCGACATGGAAGATCCGCAGATGCGCTTCGAACAGGATCCCCTGCCCGTCCGTGTTGCACGTGATCTGCCGATCGATCCGGACGAGGAAACGCCCAACGAAACGCACGAAGAAACCACGACGGATCAGACAACCGAAGCGCATGCGCATGCCACGCATGCCGACGACACCATGACCGACGCCGATGCACCTGCCGCCGATGGCGAAACAGACACCGACAGCGATCCGGAACACGAAACCCCACACGACACTGCCGACGAGGCAGCGAACCCTGCCGATGCCGAACCCGGTACCGACGAGCAAGACACCGAGGAGTACCGCGCATGACTGCGCCGCAAAAAACCGTTTTATCCCTGAAGCGTGGCACCCAGGCCGACCCGAATGCTCCCGCCATCGAAGAGCGCCTGCACAAGGTGCTCGCGAACGCTGGGCTCGGTTCGCGTCGCATGCTGGAGGTCCGCATCCAGTCCGGTGAAGTCGAACTCAACGGCGCTCCCGCAAGCATCGGCACCAGCGTGCATGCCGGTGATCGCGTCGTGCTGGACGGCAAGCAGTTCGTCGTCGCCACCGACAGTCGCGACGACACCGAAGTGCTGATCTATCACAAGCCCGAAGGCGTGCTGACCACCCGTGACGATCCTGAAGGCCGCCCCACCGTTTTCGAACAGCTGCCGCGACTGAAAGGCGCGCGCTGGGTTGCGGTCGGACGACTCGACATCAACACCACTGGCCTGTTGCTGCTGACGACCGATGGCGAACTCGCCAACGCTTTGATGCATCCCAAGAGCGGTCTCGAGCGTGAATACCTGTGCCGTGTGCATGGTGAAGTGCCGGATGAAATCATCGAACGCCTGAAGGCCGGCGTGGAACTCGACGACGGCCCGGCGCGTTTCGACGAAATCGCCATCATCAGTCGCGGCGGTAGCCATAGCTGGTTCCGCGTGGTGATCCGCGAAGGCCGCAATCGTGAGGTCCGTCGCCTGTGGGATTCACAGGGTTTCCTGGTCAGCCGCCTCAAACGCATTCGCTACGGCAAGATCGAACTTCCGCGCGGCCTGCGTCGCGGCGATTGCGAATCGCTCGACGCCGAAAGCGTCAAGCAGTTGCGCGAACAGACCGGCCTCGGTGCGCCACAACCCGTGCTTACACTGAGCCCGGTGTTGCATCAACGCCGCGCCAATCGCAGCGTGACTGAATATCGTCCCGAGCGTGGCGCCGGCACGGCATGGACCGGCGGTCAGGATGAAGCGCGCGAACTGCGTGCGTTCGATCGCATCCGCGACGAACCGACGCGCGGTCGCAAACCGCCTGCACGACGCGATGGCAAGGAAGTGAACGGCAACGTCGCGCGCCCCGAACGTGGCGCGGGCGGCAACCGCGCCGCCGGCAAGGGACGACGCGTCGCACCGGGCCAGGAATTGCCAGCGGTACGCAGCTGGTTCGCAGGCGAAACACGCGATGGCAGCGGCGCACGTCCCGGTGGCGCGCCGCGCGGCAATACGAGCGCGGCGGCCGGACAACGTCGCCCCGCCGGCAAGCCCTTCGGTGCCCGCACAGGCGGCGGTGAAAATCGAGGCAGCGGCAATCCCTACAGTGGCTTTGGCGGCGGTGGCGAAGCGCGCGGCAATGGCAATCGTCCGAGCGCTGGCCGTCCGCAGAGCCAAGGCAATAGCGCCAGTCGTCCGCAGGGCCAAGGCAATCGCGCCAACGCCAATGGCAACAGCTACGGAAATGGAAACGGCAACGCACGTCCGCAAGGTCAAGGTGCGGGACGGCCACAAGGTCAAGGCGCCGGTCGTCCGCAAGGCCAAGGTGGCAATCGCTCGCAAGGTGGTCCGCGACCGCAAGGCCATGGCGGCGCGCCGTCCGGTGGCCGTCCTCCGGGCCGTGGCGGAAATCGCTCGGGCAATCGCTGATCGCTGACAGGCGAACCACGACGAAGACTGCAGCAACGGTGCGCGTTTACCACAACAGCCGTTGCTCCAAGTCGCGCGCCACGCTGGCCTTGCTGGAGCAGCGCGGCGTGGCGTTCGAGGTGGTGAATTATCTCGACCATCCACCTTCGCAGCCCGAACTCATCGTCCTGCTCGACCAGCTCGGCATGTCGCCGCGCGAATTGCTACGCACAGGCGAATCGGAATACCGAACGCTCGGACTGGATAACCCCGCACTCGATGACGCAACGCTGATGGCCGCGATGGTCACTCATCCGATCTTGATCGAGCGACCGATCGTCGTTGCCAATGGCAAGGCGGCCATCGGCCGTCCTCCGGAATCGGTGCTGGCGATACTCTGAAGCTGCAAATCGTTTTCGCTGAAGAACGACTCACTGCAGATCGAGCACCTTGCGATCGTTGTCGCGACGGCGCTGTTCTTTCTGATTGAAACTGGCCATGCAGCTGTCGCGCTTGACCATCACGCAGTCGAGATAATCCGTCGCCTCGACAATCGCGCCTCGCACGGCCTTGCCGGCGGGCGTGTTTTTCTTCTGGCTGAACGTGCTGCCCAGACCGTTTCGAAAATAACCGCCGACATCGACGCTGCTGTTGGTGGTGTTGCCTTCGACCGTGCGCGAATAGAGAACTTCGCTGGTTTCCGAATCGATCACGCGGAGATCGATCGCGACATACGCCTGACTCTTGTTGCCGCCGAACGACATGCCGTGAAAGCTCAGGCCACCGCCGGTGTTGCTGGTGTCTTCGGTGTATGCGCTCACCGATCCGGTGATGAGATAGCGCGCACCCGTGATATTGCCGGTGCGTGGGCCAGTGCCCTGTCGTACACGTCCGGAGCTGGCCAGATCCTGTTCGCCGATCACCGCGTCGAGCTTCTGTCGCTCGACGATGTTGAAGTCGCCGGTAGAGCTCAGTTCGTTACTCAATACATCGCCGAGCTGACGACCGACATCGCCGTTCCACCAGTAGGCCGAGTTGGTCTGGTTGGTGAATTCCGCAACGGCGATGGTCGGGCGGCCAGACTGCGCTGCGGCGGCACCGGACAGCGCGCACAGACCGATTGCGCAACCGAAATTCAGGATCGGCTTCAGCTTCATGGATTTCCCCGTTGAGCGGCCGCGCCCATCGCGCGCCGGCTATGTGCGGCGAATCTTAGAGCGATGGTTTGGACGTCCGATATCGACCGGCCGATGTATGTCCGACGACCGAGAACATCAATCCGCGTGCAGCGTGAACTCGTCCGAATCCATCCACGCCGGAAAACGTTCCCTGTGTGTGAGCAGCGGCGCAGGATCAAGCACGACCGTGATGACCTGTTCCAGTGCACCGAGTTCGACCAGCGTTTCGCCCACTGGATCGATCACGGCGCTGTCGCCGGCATACGGCAGGTCGTTGCCGTCCACGCCGACGCGATTGACGCCGATCACGTAACTCAGGTTCTCCATCGCGCGGGCGCGCAACAGCGTGCGCCATGGATGGCGTCGCGGTGCTGGCCAGTTGGCGACGAACAACACGAGGTCGTAGTCCATGCCTCCTGTGGCTTCGGCCAACCGTCGGTTGCGCAGCCAGACCGGAAAACGCAGGTCGTAGCAGACCTGCGGCAGGATGCGCCAGCCTTTCAGTTCGACGATCAGCCGCTCGCTTCCGCCGCCATAACGCGTGTGTTCTCCGGCCATGCGGAACAGATGCCGCTTGTCGTACTGTGCGAAGTTGCCGTCGGGTCGCATCCACAACAAACGGTTGTAGACCGTGCCGTTTTCGCGAATCGCCAGGCTGCCGCAAATCACCGAACCGGTTTCGATGGCCAGCGCACGCAGCCACTCCACTCCTTCGCCGTCCATGGTGTCGGCGCTGAGTGCGGTGTCGTTGCTGAAGCCGGACAAAAACGTTTCCGGCAACACGATCAAGTCACTGCCTTTGACCGTGCGAACCAGCGCGCCGTAGTACTCACGATTGGCCGCAGGGTCGTGCCACCGCGTGGCGCCCTGCACCAGCGAGACCGTCAACGGCGACATGACATGCTGTGACGCGTTCACAACTGACATAGCCGTTCCGCCGCTGCGTCCATCGTCGCGTCGCTCTTGGCAAAACACAGTCGCAGCAACCGCGTGTCCGGTGGACTTTCGTAAAACGGCGCCAGCGGAATCGCCGCAACGCCACCTTTTTCCACCATCCATTTGCTGAAGGCGAGATCGCCCTCATCGCGAATGGCCGAGTAGTCGACCAGCTGAAAGTAACCGCCGGGAACATCGAGCAGCTTGAATCGCGACGGCTCAATCAACGCGCGAAAGCGATCGCGCTTGGCCTGATAGAACGCCGGCAATTCCAGATAGTGCTCCGGATGCGACGCCATGAATTCGGCGAACGCGACCTGCGCGGGATGAAACGTGCAGAACGTGAGGTACTGGTGCACCTTGCGGAATTCGGCCGACAACGCCGCGGGCGCCACGGCATATCCCACCTTCCATCCCGTGCAGTGATACGTCTTGCCGAACGAGGACACCACGATGCTGCGCGCTGCCAGCTCCGGATGACGCAAGACGCTTTCATGCTGCGCGCCGTCGTACACGATGTGTTCGTAAACTTCATCGGACAGCACGACGATCGAGGTGTCGCGCACGATCGACGCCAGTTCTTCCAAATCGTTAGCAGACAGCACGGCGCCGGTCGGGTTGTGCGGGCTGTTGATCAGGATCATCCGCGTCTTCGGCGTGATCGCATCACGCACGCGTTGCCAGTCGATCGCGAATGTCGGCACGGTCAGCGGAATGTGCACCGCACGCGCGCCCTGCAGTTCGATCGCCGGTTCATAGCTGTCGTACGCGGGGTCGAACACGATCACTTCCTCACCTGCGCGCACGACTGCCGCGATTGCGGAGAACAATGCCTCGGTAGCACCGGAAGTGACTGTGATCTCGCTGTCCGCGTTCACCTTGCGGCCGTAAAGGCGCTCTGTCTTCAGCGCGATCTGCTCGCGCAACGGTGCGATGCCATGCAGCGGCGCGTATTGATTGCGGCCTTCGTTCATCGCGCGGCTCAGCGCATCGCGCAGCGCTTGCGGCGGTTCGAAATCGGGAAAGCCCTGCCCCAGGTTGACCGCCTTGTGCTCCACGGCGAGCTGGCTCATCACGCTGAAGATGGTGGTTCCGACTTTAGGCAGCTTGGTATCGATCATCGTTCGGCCGTATGGATGTCCATAAAAAACGCAGCGTACCGCATGGCTGACACTTCACGCATCAAGTCGCCGGCAGATCGTCCAGCGGGCGTGTCTTGCACTGCTCGTGCCTTTGCGCGGTGGTGGCGGGCAGACGCTCTGCAAGAAAGTCGACCAGCGCGCGCACGCCCGGCAACATGCCGCGTCGGCTCGGATACACGAAGTGCATCATGCCTTCGGGCGCACTCCAGCCTGGCAACACCACTTCGAGCTCACCACGCGTGATCGCCGACGCGCAGACGAACTCAGGCAGCAGCGTCACGCCCATACCGCGGCGCGCCGATTCCAGCAGCACCGCGAAATCGCCGCTGATCAATCGCGCGTGCATCTCGACGTTGACCTGCGCGCCCTGTGCATCGATGAGATCCCAGATTTGCGCGCCTTCGTGCTCGCGCATCGAAAGAGCCGGCAAGCCCGACAGTTCGTCCGGCGTGGTGGGACGTCCGTGCGCGTTCAACAGGATCGGGCTGGCCACCAACAACGGCCGCGCCTGACCGAAGCTGCGCACCACCAGGTTGGCGTCCGTATCGAGCTTGGTGCGCACGCGGATGGCGAGATCGAAACCTTCGCCGATCACATCGACCCTGCGATCGCTCGAGAGCAGCCGCACCTGCATCTTGGGATACAGGGCGAGAAATTCGGGCATCAAATACGCGAGTACCGTCTGTGCCAGCGACACCGGACAGCTCAGACGCACCACGCCGCGAGGTTCGGCGCGCAATTCGTCTACTGCATCCTGGGCTGCCTGCGCTTCCTCGAGTACCGCGCGGCAGTGCGCGTAGAAACGTTCGCCGACATCGGTGACCACAAACCGACGCGTGGTCCGCTGGAGCAGACGCACGCCGAGACGTTCTTCGAGCTGCGCCACGCGTTTGCTCAATCGCGACTTGGGCACGCCCAGCGCGCGTCCGGCCGCGGAGAAGCCGCCGTGTTCGACGACCGCCGCAAAGAAATACAGGTCGTTGAGATCCTGCAGTGCTCCACCAAGTACCGTCATGGCTGTTTCTCTCGCGAAACGATAAGTCCGTAAACTACCATCTTATCGATTGATTGTTCGGGATGTAGCTTGAACGAGTCGCCGTTTCGACGGCTCTGATCAGGACACGCCACATGAAACTGCTGCATATCGATTCAAGCGCGCTGGGCGGCTATTCGGTGTCGCGCCAGCTCAGTTCGGAAATCGTAGCCGAGCTCACGAGGAACAACCCCGATATCGAAGTGACCTACCGCGACCTTGCCGCCCAGTCACTGCCGCACTGGACGCCTGTGCCCGACGCCGCGCATCCGGATGCCGTGCTCGGCAACGAGGTGCTGGAAGAATTCCTCGCCGCCGATGTCGTCGTGATCGGCGCGCCGATGTACAACTTCGGAATCTCCAGCCAACTCAAATCCTGGATCGACCGCATCCTCATCGCAGGCAAGACATTTCGTTACTCGGCCAGCGGCGCCGAAGGCTTGGCCGGAGGCAAGCAGGTGATCATCGCTTCGAGCCGAGGCGGCAGCTACGGTAGCGCTCCTTATGCGGCGATGGACTTTCAGGAACCCTATCTGCGTACTGTGCTGGGCTTTATCGGTATTGATGCACTTCAGTTCGTACGCGCCGAAGGCCTTGCCCATGGCGACGAGCACAAGGCGCAGGCGATCGCCGCAGCGAAGGCATCGATCGGCGGGCTTTCGATCGAACTGGCGCAAGCTGCCTGATCGTCCTTCGAGGCTGAATGTGTGCAACGGCCCTGCGGGGCCGTTTTTCTTTGCAGCAACCGATCGGTGGAAATCGGCGCAGCAGCACGACACACTGCGGGCTGGTCCATTCGGGGTGTGGCGCATGCGTTCTTTCCTGTGTCGTTCAATGCTGGCCTGCCCGACGCCGGTCGGCGTTACGTTCAACCCGCGTGCGGCTGATCCGCTGTTCAAGAACTTCCATCGAGCGATTCGCGCTGTGCTCGCGCTGGGTTTGATGCTCGGTGCATCGAGCGTGCTTGCTGCATCGGTCGTCACGATCATCCCCAAGCCGCAGCAGATGTCGGTAAGCGATGGCCATTTCGTGCTCGATGCGCGCACGCGCATCCGCGCGCCGCACGACAAGCGCGGTATCGAGATCGCGAACTTTCTGCGCGCGCAAATCCTGCAGCAGAACGGCATCCGGTTGCGCGACAGTGCGACGGGCGATGACCATCGCATCGTGCTGCAGATCGATCCGGCGATCACTGGAGATGAGGCCTACCGTCTGCAGATCACGACTCAGGGCATTCGCATCACCGCTGCGCAGGATCGCGGACTTTTCTGGGGCGTGCAGAGCCTGCGTCAGTTGCTGCCGCTGAAGTCTGCCGCGCAGGTCGAATTGCCGCTGGTGGATATTCACGACCAACCGGCATTCGGCTATCGCGGCACGATGCTCGATGTCAGTCGGCACTTTTATCCGGTCGCCTTCGTGAAGAAACAGCTCGACCTGTTGAGCTACTACAAGATCAACACATTCCACTGGCATCTCACCGACGACCAAGGCTGGCGGATAGAGATAAAAAAATATCCGCGGCTGACCCAGGTCGGCGCGTGGCGTACCGAAGCGGATGGCCGTCGCTACGGCGGTTTTTACACGCAGGCCCAGATTCGCGATGTGGTCGATTACGCGCGTCAGCGCAACATCATGATCATTCCCGAAATCGAAATGCCCGGCCACAGCACCGCTGCGCTGGCGGCATATCCCGAACTTTCCTGCACGCGCCAGCCGTTGAAAGTCTCTACGACGTGGGGCGTGCTGAAAGACATTTATTGCGTCGGCGACGATTCGACGTTCACTTTTCTGCAGAACGTGATCGACGAAGTGATCGTGCTGTTCCCTTCCCCCTACGTGCATATCGGTGGCGACGAGGTGCCGAAGGATCGCTGGAAGGTATGCGCGTCGTGTCAGGCGCTGATGCACGCGCAAGGCTTGAAGGATGAAGAAGGATTGCAGAGCTACTTCATCAAGCGCATGCACCGCTATCTGGAAAGCAGAGGGAAAACCTTGATCGGCTGGGACGAGATTCTCGAAGGCGGCGCCGATAAAACCGCGGTGATCGAGGTCTGGCGTGGCGATGCCGAGGGCAACAAGGCGCTGGCCAACGGCAATCGCATCATCAACGCCAGCCCGTATTACCTCGACACGGCGATGGCGAAGCTCGGTACCGCGACAATGTATCGACTCGACCCCGCCGCCAGTTTTGCAGCGCATCGTGACCAGGTGCTTGGTGCGGAAGCGCCGCTATGGAGCGAATACGCCGACCCGCTCAACGCGGAAACCAGACTCTATCCGCGGCTGCAGGCCTTTGCCGAAAGTCTGTGGACGGCCGGCCAGCGTGACGACGCGAACTACGCGGATTTCCAGCGCCGCTTGCAGGCGCACTATCCGCAACTCGACAAATTGCGCGTGGCCTATGGCGCCGCCGAAAGCAACGTCGTCGATTACACCGTTGCCTTGAATGCGCAGAGAAACGGTTGGCAACTTCGTGCGCGCCACGGCCTCGACGGGATAAGCAATCACTACACGGTCAATGGCGGTGAACCCGATGCCCGATCGCCAGGTTTTCTCGACAGCGTCGATATCCGGCGGCCGGGCATCGTGAAAGTGGCGCCCTATCGCGACGGTCGCGCTTACGATCATCCACAGACTTTCACCCTGATCGGACAACTGGCGCTGGGCAAGCCGATTCGATTGGGCGCACCTCCGAAAGCGCCCTACAACGTAGCCACCGATCAGGCGTTGCTCGATGGCGTGCTCGGCGGAACGGATGCCGAAGGCGGCGCATGGCTCGGCTGGCAAGGCACCGACATGGACGCGACCATCGACCTGGGCCAACCCACATCTATTCACTCCATCGACGCACGCTTTCTGCAGGACAGCGAATCGTGGATTCTCCTGCCGAAACGGGTGTTGTTCTCCGTGTCGGACGACGGCCAGCACTGGACCACCTGGCATGACGGGAAACTGACCGCCGATCCGGAAGACATCCACGCTTCCGTGCGCACCGTGCATTTCGCCAATCCACGATCGGCCAAGGCGCGCTACGTGCGCATCGATGCCGTTCGCTACGGCGCGCTGCCACCGCAGCATCCCGGTGTCGGACATGAGGCCTGGCTGTTTGCCGACGAGATCCTGATTCACTGACGCGGTTGCTCCCACGAGCCCGATTTCGAGCCTGCCGACCTGATTCGGTAGTCCGGCGCGACAGGTCACGCCCATTGAAAATCGATTCGTCGTCATCTGAAACGCGTGCCGTCCGCGCTGGGGCAGCTTGCTGCCTCGATTCCCGCCGTATAGCCCATCAGTCATGCCGCGAATTTCGATATTTTTCTTGACGGTCTGAAACATGGTGTTATAGTTCACTACAACACCGGACAACGAGGTCACTAAGGAGGCCTGTCATGAAAACGCATACCCTGCTCGCCAGCGTCGCCGCCGCACTGATAACCAGCGCCACACTGGCCACGGTCAGCAAGAACTACACCGATCTGAGCCACATGCCTGCCGCCCAGATTCATGGCACCAAGGTCACCAACCTGGCGCCGATCAATGTCTCTCCCTCGGCCGACGAACAGCGTGCCGCAAGCATGTTGACCGACGTCGTGACCACGCCGGTGCCGGTGTTCGCACAGGCCGGAGGTTTGAGTAATCCCGTGCAATTCAGCCTGGTCGGGTCGCAATTGGCCATGCCCTACTATTCGTTTGGCAACAAGTTCGGCCGTATCAGCAAGGAATAAAACATGACCATTACCTGGAACGACAGCGTCCCGATCTACCGCCAACTGCACCAGCGTGTCGTGGCGATGATCTTGGACGGCGCCTTGAACGAGGGCGACCCGCTGCCGTCGGTACGTCAAGTGGCAGCGGATTACCAGATCAACCCGCTGACCGTCTCCAAGGCGTACCAGGAACTGGTCGATGAACAATTGGTGGAAAAACGGAGGGGACTGGGCATGTTCGTCATCGAAGGTGCGCGCGACGCACTGTTGAAATCGGAACGCGAGCGTTTTCTGCGCGAAGAATGGCCGATGTTGTTCCTGCGGCTACAGCGCCTGGGGCTCGATCTCAAGACGCTGATGCGCGAAGCCGACGCCGAACATCCGGCCTCCAAGGGAGATCAGCAATGAGCACGGTGATCACGGCCAGCGGCCTGACCAAGCAGTACAAGACCTCGATGGCGCTGGACCACGCAAGCTTCCAGGTGGAATCGGGCCGTATCGTCGGCCTGATCGGCCCCAACGGGGCCGGCAAGACCACGGCATTGAAAGCCATCCTGGGCCTCACCGATTTCACCGGTGACCTCAACGTGCTGGGTTTCGATCCGCGCAAGCAGCGAGACAAGCTGATGGAACACGTCTGCTTCATCGCCGACGTCGCGGTGCTTCCGCGATGGCTGCGCGTTCGCGAGGCGGTCGATTTCGTCGCCAACGTGCATCCGCGCTTCAATCGCGCCAAGTGCGAGGCGTTTCTGGCGCGCACCAAGCTGCAACCGAATCAGCGCGTCCGCCAGATGTCCAAGGGCATGATCGTGCAACTGCATCTCGCACTGGTCATGGCGATCGACGCGCGCTTGCTGATCCTGGACGAGCCGACCCTCGGCCTGGACATTCTCTATCGCAAGCAGTTCTACCAGAACCTGCTGGAAGACTATTTCGACGAGAACAAGACGATCATCGTCACCACGCATCAGGTCGAAGAAGTCGAACACATCCTTACCGACCTGATGTTCATCCGCGACGGAAAGATCGTGCTCGACGCCGACATGGATGCCATCGGCGAACGCTTCATCGAAGTGATGGTGAACGCCGACAAGGCCGATGCCGCGCGCGCGCTCAAGCCCATCGACGAGCGCCAGGTCTTCGGCAAAAGCATTTTCCTGTTCGACGGCGCCAGTCGCGCGCAGCTGGAGACGTTCGGCGAAATCCGCCGACCTTCGGTCAGCGACCTGTTCGTCGCAACCATGAAAGGAACCTACGCATGAAAACGTTCTATTGGCTGGTCAAGCGCGAGTTCTGGGAACACAAGGGCGGGTTCCTGTGGGCGCCGGTGATTACCGGCGGCATCTTCCTGCTGCTCAACATCATGACCATCATCACCGCCGAGGTCCTTGGTGCGCAGCACGGCATCAACTTCGGTGCGAGCGGAAACCTGCGTCATGTCATCGACAACATGGATGCGGGCGACATGAGTCACGTCGGCATGGCGCTGGATCTGGCCATGTATTCGGCGATGGGATTGATCGTGACGGTGTTGGGCTTCGTGATCTTCTTCTACTGCCTGGGCTCGCTTTACGACGATCGTCGCGACCGCAGCATCCTGTTCTGGAAGTCGTTGCCGATCTCCGACACGGGCACGGTGCTCGCCAAGCTGGCCAGCGCGACCTTGCTCGCTCCGATGATCGCGGTCGTGGTCGGTATTGTGGTCGGCATGCTGCAGCTGATCATTCTCGCGATCGTGTTGTCCTTCCACGGCATCAACGTGTGGCAATTGCTGGTGCTGGCGCATCCATTCCGCGTGATGGCGAATCTTGTCGGTTACATCCCGATCTATCTGTTGTGGGCGCTGCCGTCAGCCGGCTGGTTGATGCTCTGCTCCGCCTGGGCTCGCGGCAAGCCGTTCCTCTGGGCCATCGCTCTGCCGATCGCTTCCGGCCTGCTGGTCACGTGGTTCGATGTCATGGGTTTGTTCCATCTGCCCACTGGCTGGTTCTGGAGCAACATCGTGGGACGCGGCCTCCTGAGCGTCTTCCCCGGCACCAACATCGCACTGTCGGCTAGTCACTTCATGGAGAACCACGGCGGCGAGCCGAGCCTGGACATCATGAATCTGAGTCAGACCTACTCGACCCTGGCACTGCCGCAGATGTGGATCGGGATCATCGTCGGCGTCGCACTGATTGCAGCAGCCATCTGGTTCCGCCGCTGGCGCGACGACAGCTGACTGATTGAACGGATGGGCCGCTGAGGCCCATCCGTCCTTCCATACGTCATCTCCGCCTCAATCCATCTTTGCCTTGAAGGAAATCCCATGTCCCCACGAAAGCTCATCGGTGTACTGATGATCACCGCCCTGCTTGCCGCCTGCGGTCACAACGGCAACGACAGCGACTTCAGTATCGGCGACAGCAATATTCTCGATGGCGGCATCCATGTTCACGACGGCAAGGCGACACTGCATGCGCATGGTGCGCCGGAAGCGGTGATCAGCGCCGCAGGCGAACTGACCATCGGGCAACAGTCGATTGCAGTGAACGACGCGCAGCGCCAGTTGCTGCAGCAGTACTACCAGCACGTTGTCGCGGTTCGCGAACACGGCATCGAAACCGGCAAGGCGGGCGCGGCGATTGCGGGACAAGCGATCAGCAGCGTTGCCAAGGGCGTCGCCAGCGGCAACACGGATCAGATCGACAAGGACATCGAGGCGAAAACCGATGCGGTGACTCAATCCGCGATGAAGATCTGCAGCGACATCGCAGGCATCAAGACCGCGCAGGATGGACTCGCATCGCAACTGCCCGCTTTCAAACCTTATGCCTTGATCGTCGGCGAGCACGAAGTCGCGGATTGCGAAAACGATTCCAAGGAAGATCGTTGACAAAACGGGTGCTGCAGCTGTTTTCGCGATAAACGTTTGATGCATGCGACAACGGACGCCTCGGCGTCCGTTGTTGTTTTCGGATCACTCGCCGTGGATGCCGCCCTTGGTCAGCGTCATCGGATCGAGAAGCTTTTTGAGTTCATCTTTCGAGAGACCGGTCGTTTCCAGCGCCACGTCCATGATCGGGCGCTTTTCCTTGTACGCCTGCTTGGCGGTGGCCGCGCCCTTCTCGTAACCGATCACCGGATTGAGCGCGGTGACGAGGATCGGATTCATTGCCAGCGCCTCGTTGACCCGCGCGGCATTGACCTTGAAACCGGCGATCGCCTTGTCGGCGAGCAGCGTGCTGACGTTGGCGAGAATGCCGATCGACTGCAGCAGGTTGTGCGCGATCAGCGGCAGCATCACGTTGAGCTGGAAATTGCCGGATTGCCCCGCGATGGTGATCGACGCATCGTTGCCGATCACCTGCGCGGCCACCATCGCGGTGGCTTCGGGGATCACCGGGTTCACCTTGCCCGGCATGATCGACGAGCCCGGCTGCAACGCAGGCAGTTCGATTTCGCCAAGCCCTGCCAGCGGCCCTGAATTCATCCAGCGCAGATCGTTGGCGATCTTCATGAGCGCGACGGCCAGCGTCTTGAGCTGGCCGGACAGTTCGACCGCCGCATCCTGCGACGCCATGCCTTCGAAATAATTGTCCGCCGATTCAAACGCCACGCCGGTGAGTTTCTTCAACTGCCGCGCCATCGCCGGGCCGAACTTGGGATCGGCATTGATGCCGGTGCCGACCGCCGTTCCGCCTTGCGGCAAACGACGCATGCGCTTGAGCGCATCCTCGATGCGCTCGATCGATGAACCGATCTGCGCCGCCCAGCCGGAGAGCTCCTGCCCGAACGTCACCGGCATCGCATCCATCAGGTGCGTGCGGCCCGTCTTGGGCGTGCTGCGCAATTCGCGCGCGCGCCTGCCAATGGTCTTCTTCAAATGCTTCAGTGCCGGCAGCAGTTGCTCGCTGACTGTGAGCGTCGCGCTGACGTGGATCGCTGTCGGGATCACGTCGTTCGAGCTCTGCCCGTAATTGACGTGATCGTTCGGATGGATCTTCGCGCCGGCGGCCACTGCGAGATGGGCGATCACCTCGTTCGCATTCATGTTGGTGCTGGTGCCCGAGCCGGTCTGGAAAATGTCGATCGGGAACTGCGCGTCGTGCTCGCCGTCTGCCACTGCCATGGCGGCCCTGCGTATCGCCACCGCCTGATTTTTCTTCAGATATCCAAGCGACAGATTGACGTCCGCCGCGGCCGCCTTGATCAATCCCATCGCGCGAATGAAAGGCCGCGGCAAGTGCAGGCCGGAGATCGGAAAATTGTCGATCGCGCGCTGCGTCTGTGCGCCATACAGCGCGCCATCTGGCACCTGCAGCTCGCCCATGCTGTCGTGCTCGATGCGAAAACCCTTCATGGCCGGACCCTTCAACAATGGAAGGCACAACTATAGGCCGCCTGCCGTCGGCGGCGCGACAACGCGCGCAACTGGGATACGCCGCGGCCATGTAAAATGGCCGTTTCCATTCTCGGAACGCGCCCATGTCCAGTCACGCCCTCACCGCCCTGTCTCCGCTGGACGGACGCTATGCCGGCAAGGTCGAGGCACTGCGCCCGATCTTCAGCGAGTTCGGCCTGATGCATCGGCGCGTGCGGGTGGAAATCGAATGGCTGCTGGCGCTCGCATCCGATCCGAACATTGTCGAACTGCCATCGTTCAACGCCGACCAGATCGACACGCTCGAAGCCATCGCTAAGCATTTCAGCGTCGATGACGGTGCGCGCATCAAGGCCATCGAAGCCACCACCAATCACGACGTCAAGGCAGTGGAATATTTCATCAAGGAACGCATCGGCGCCGATACGACGTTGGCGCAGGCGAAGGAATTCGTGCACTTCGCCTGCACCAGCGAAGACATCAATAACCTTTCTTACGCACTCATGTTGCGTGATGCCCGCGCGCAGGTGTTGCTGCCGATGTTCGACACCATCATCGGGCAACTGCGCGAACTGGCGCACGCAAACGCCGCGCTGCCCCTGCTTTCGCGCACCCACGGCCAAACCGCTTCGCCGAGCACGCTGGGCAAGGAAATCGCCAACGTGGTCGCGCGCCTCGAACGTCAGCGCCGCCAGCTGGCCGCGGTGGAAATCTCCGGCAAGATCAACGGCGCCGTCGGCAACTACAACGCGCACGCCATCACCTATCCGGACATCGACTGGCAGGCGTTTTCGCAGCGCTTCGTGGAAGGCCTCGACCTCGACTACAACGCGTACACCACTCAGATCGAACCGCACGACGGCGTGGCGGAATACTGCGACGTCGTGCGCCGCGCCAACATCATCCTCATCGATCTGGCGCGCGACATCTGGGGCTATATCTCGCTCGGTTATTTCAGGCAGTCGCTGAAAGCCGGCGAAGTCGGCTCGTCCACCATGCCGCACAAGGTCAACCCGATCGACTTCGAAAACGCCGAAGGCAACTTCGGTCTTGCCAACGCATTGCTCGGGCATTTCGCCGAAAAACTGCCGATCAGCCGCTGGCAGCGCGACCTCACCGATTCCACCGTGCTGCGCGCATTGGGTACGGCATTCGGACACACCCTCGTGGCGCTCGAATCGCTCAAGAAAGGCCTCGGCAAACTCACCGTCAACGCCGACCGCATCGCTGCCGATCTCGACGCCAACTGGGAAGTGCTCGCCGAAGCCGTGCAAACCGTGATGCGCCGCTACGGCCTGCCAGAACCCTACGAACAATTGAAAGCCCTCACCCGCGGCCGAGGCATCACGCAGGATTCGATGCGCACCTTCATCACCAGCCTCGACCTGCCCGCCGACGCGAAGCAGCGGTTGCTCGATCTGACACCCGGCAGCTACATCGGCCGAGCGGCAAAGCTCGCAAGCGATATCTGACGACCCGCGAACAGCCATGAGGTCCGTTGCCTTCGGAGGAGAAAAGCATGAGCGCCTGGCGATCACCGCAATCGGTTACGAGCGCAAGGCATCTGGCGAGTATTTCGACGACAACTGGCTGTCTGCAGAAGTGCAAATCAACTGCGGCAGCTTTTGCGGCAAGTTTTCCGCTGCTTTTCTGACTGGCGAGCTTGAGACATTTCAAGCTCAGCTCGTTTCGCTGTACGAGGCGCTTACCGGCACGGCTAGATTTGAGACGCTGAAGGCCAGTTGGCGCTGGAAGCGACGGGTGCTGGCTCGGGGCATATCAGGATTTCGGGTGAGGCATTCGATCAACCGGGTATCGGCAACCACCTCATCTTTGCGATCAGCATAGATCAGACACAGCTTCAATCATCGATTCGATCGTTGGCAGCTTTGACGCTCGCTTTCCCTGTTCGCATCTAGCACCACGTCGAAAGGCGGCCATGTTCGCCGCATCGCGCCTGAGAGCGAATCAGCGCTTGTCCAAGGTGGCGAACCTTGCGCGCAGGTTTAAAGAGCGGAGCACGACCCTTTTTTCCTCGCACGCAAGGCTCAGAGAGTTGCGCGCGAAGCTCTGAGGGTTGCGCGCAACGAAAAAACTCTTGCGTGCAAAGTTGAAAGTGTTGCGCTCGACGCTTGAACTGTCGCGCGCAAGCTGCCGACGTTGTGAGCAGGCATGCAACGACGCACAACATGATCAATTTCGCGACGGCGCATCGTCGAAGTGTGGAGTGCGCGCCACGATGGCGCGCTGCTCTACCCGGGGCCCCTGTGCGGCGATGAGGTGACGACGACAGACCGCGCAGCGGGAGTCGACATGGATGCCGGCTCCTTTTCGCCAGCACAGGAGGTGCTGTCGAAAGGCCCCGCTCCGTCTCACGAACTTGCCGCGCATGAATGCCCGGCAAGCGCCAAGTGGGGTGTCGCTTTCTCTTGGGTGCTACTTCTCTTTTGGAAAAGCAAAAGAGAAGTAACTCGGTCCGCGTAGCGGCACGAAACGCACTAGCTCTGAACATCGACGCGTCCATGCAGTTGGACCCCAGCCTGCTGGGGCGACGAGCAAAACGTGTGAGGAAAAACGTCCGTGACGCTAGACCCAGTCTTCGCGAACCTAACAGTACATAGCGGCCGACGACGCTCCATCTCCCGTCAAACCTGCCCACGAATTCGCTCCCCAACATCGCCCGGTTACAATGCGTGGATGGCCATCTCCAAAACCTCCCGCAAGCTCCCTCCCATCGAAGTCAAAGGCTCTGCCACGCAACCGCTCGGCATGAGCCCGGCGCAGTTTCTGCGCGACTACTGGCAGAAGCGGCCGTTGCTGATACGCAACGCGTTTCCTGATTTCAAGGCGCCGCTGGAGCCGGATGATCTCGCCGGGCTTGCGTGCGAACCGGCGGCGCTGGCGCGGTTGATCGTGCATGACGAGAAGCGTGATCGCTGGCACGTGAATTCCGGGCCGTTGAGCGAAGACGACTTCAGCCGCACGCCGGAGTCGAACTGGACGCTGCTGGTGCAGGACGTCGACAAGTGGGACGTCGATGTCGCCGCGCTGCTCGACCGCTTTGGTTTTCTGCCGAGCTGGCGCGTCGACGACGTGATGATTTCCTATGCTGAACCCGGCGGCGGCGTGGGCGCGCATGTCGACCAGTACGACGTGTTTTTGCTGCAGGGACTTGGCCAGCGACACTGGGCGATCAGCGACGATCCGATGGCGCCGAAAGGTTTTCGTCATGACATTGAACTCAAGCAGCTCGCGCAGTTCGAATCGACCCACGAGTGGCTGCTGGAAACCGGCGATATGCTCTACCTGCCGCCCGGCATACCGCACGACGGCGTCGCGTTCGGCGGCCCGTGCATGACGTATTCGATCGGCATGCGTGCGCCGTCGCAGGCGGAACTGACCGGCGATCTGGCCGATTTCATCGCCGAACACCTGCCGGAAGAACTTCGCTACGCCGATCCGGACCTGAAGCCGGCGAAGGCGATCGGCGAGATCGATCGCGCGGTGATAGAACGGATCAAGTACGCGCTGCCGTTTGCCGCGGCGCTGGACGACGACATGTTGCGCGACTGGTTTGGCCGCTTCATCACACGCTATCGAAATGCGCAGTTTCCCGCGATTCCCGACAAACCGCTGGCCGATGGCGCGCTCGCCAAACAGCTCGACGCTGGTGCGCAATTGCTGCGTCATCCATGGTCACGGCTTGCATGGAGCCAGCGCAGGAAAGGCTGCACGCTGTTCGCCAACGGACAGGCGTATAACGCCACGCCCGGCATGGCCGAGCAGCTTTGCGCGCAACGCAGCCTTGACACGGCAGGCAGGAAGATCGATCACATCGAGTTCGCCTTGTTGCTCGCGCTGGTCAACGATGGACACCTCTTGTTGAGAAAATCACGCCGTCGATGAAGCTGGAAAACTTCCACATCGAAGTTGCCGAGTGGTCGCGCGAGCGTGATCGCGATGCCTTGCGACGCATCCGCCAGCAGGTGTTCGTGGTCGAGCAGAACGTGCCCGAATCGCGCGAACGCGACGGCCTCGATGCCGATTGCTGTCACGTGCTGGCGCTCGACGATGCCGGTCAGCCGATCGGCTGCGGACGACTCACGCCGGAACACAAGATCGGCCGCATGGCGGTGTTGCGCGAGTGGCGCGGTCACGGCGTCGGCGTCGCGTTGTTGCGCGAACTGGTCGAGCGAGCGCGCGCACTCGGCTGGCCCGAACTCGGCCTCGCAGCCCAGGTCAGCGCCATTGCGTTCTACGAGCGCGCGGGATTCAGCGCCTACGGCGACGAGTTCGAGGACGCCGGTTTGCAACATCGCGCGATGCGTCTGTCGCTGACCGCTGGTGACGCCGGTGGTCGGCCCACGCGCGATATTGCTGCGCTGCCTGTGACCACTCGCGCGGAGGCTGCGGCAGCACGTTTGAAGGTGCTCGCGGGTGCGCGGCACCAGTTGTCGATCTACCTGCCGATGCTCGATCGCGACACCTATTCAAGCACGGACGAACTCGACGAAGTGAAGCGCATCGCGATCTCCGGGCGCGCCGCACAGATTCGCATCCTGCTGCACGATCCGGCCGCAGCCTTGCGCCACGATCACCGCTTGATCGCGCTGACGCAGCGGCTCTCCAGCGCGGTGCAGGTTCGCGTGCCGGTTGAAGAGGTCGACCTTGCGCACACTTCGACGTATCTGCTCAACGACGCTGGCGGTTATCTGTTCCTGCCCGAGGCGGATCGTCCGCAGGGCCGTGCCGCGCTCAACGACCGTGCTTCGCAGGTGCCGTTGCTCCAGCATTTCGATGATGTTTGGGAACGCGCCGAAATCGCCACCGTACTTCAGGCGCTCAATCTCTGAAGCCTTCGCCCGAACGGGAGCTGATCGCGTGCCTTTCGGGTGGCCTGCAGGTTGTCGCGTCGCAGCAGGCAAAGGCTATAATTGTCCGGATTCTCTCCCGTCATCCGTTTGATCGGTCTGTCCGGCCCCCATGCCGGCGCAAACGAGCTTGATTCCCGGCAAAACGCCGCGACTTCAAGGTCACCGGATGACTGCAAGCATCCCTTCCCTGCCGGTGGTGACGTGAGTACAAACCTGATCCGCGAGTTTTTCGAGTCGTCCCAACTCGCTGGCGGCAACGCCGATTACGTCGAATCCCTTTACGACGCATGGCTTGCGGACAGCTCCGCGGTGTCCGCCGATTGGAACAAGTACTTCGAGACCTTCAAGGGTCGTGAATCGGGCGACGTTTCGCACAACAGCGCGATTGCGCGCATCGAAGCTGCACAGAAACAGCGCCACGCAGGCAACGGCGCAGCATCCGCGCCCGCAGACGACGAACACGCACGCAAGCAGGCCGGCGTGTTGCGCCTGCTCACGGCTTATCGTTCGCGCGGGCATCTCGCCGCCGATCTCGATCCGCTCGGCCTCACCGAAAAAATGTCCGCGCCGGATCTCGGGCTGGCGTTCCACGGCCTGGGCGATGCCGACCTTGATACCGAATTCGACGCCGGCAACTACGCCGGTGGCGGCCAGCGGCTCAAGTTGCGCGAGCTGCTTTCGCGGTTGCAGAAAACCTACGCCGGCAGCATCGGCGCGGAGTTCATGTACATCAGCGATCACGCGCAGCGCGCCTGGATCTACAGCCGGCTGGAACAGGCTGCCGGCAAGTGCGTGCTGGACAAGGCGGGCAAGCAGCATGTGCTGGATGGCCTCACCGCGGCCGAAGGTCTGGAGCGTTATCTGCACACCAAGTACGTCGGGCAGAAGCGCTTCTCGCTGGAAGGCGGCGACAGCCTGATCCCGATGATCGACGACGTCGTGCGCGCCGCCGGCGACAACGGCATCAAGGAACTCGTGATCGGCATGGCCCATCGCGGCCGTCTCAACGTGTTGGTCAATATTCTCGGCAAGCCGCCGAAAACCTTGTTCGACGAATTCGAAGGTCGCTTCGAACACCCGGACGACCCCGCGCATTCGGGCGACGTGAAGTACCACATGGGTTTCTCCGCCGACGTCAAGACGCCCAAGGGCGGCCTGCATGTCGCGCTCGCGTTCAACCCGTCGCATCTGGAAATCGTGAATCCGGTAGTCGCCGGTTCCGTGCACGCGCGCCAGGGTCGACGCCGCGACACCATGCACGAGCAGTCGATGGCCGTGCTGGTGCACGGCGACGCGGCGTTCGCCGGCCAGGGCGTCAACATGGAACTGCTGAACATGTCGCAGGCGCGCGGCTTCAAGATCGGCGGCAGCCTGCACATCGTCATCAACAATCAGGTCGGTTTCACCACGTCCAATCCTCAGGACGCGCGCTCCACGATGTATTGCACCGACCTGGCGAAGATGGTGAATGCGCCGGTGCTGCACGTGAATGGCGATGACCCCGAAGCGGTGATCGCCGTGACCCGCCTCGCCTACGATTTCCGCAAGGAGTTTCGCCGCGACGTGGTGATCGATCTGGTCTGCTATCGCCGTCACGGACATAACGAGGCGGACGAGCCGGCCGCGACGCAGCCGATGATGTACCAGATCATCCGCAAACGACCGACCGCGCGCGATCTCTATCAGCAGCAGCTGGTGAAGGAAGGCGTGCTTGCCGAAGGTGACGCGCAGAAGCAGTTCGATGCCTATCGCGATCGCCTCGAAGCGGGCGCGCCGATGACTGATCTCGATCCGGCACCGGCAGTGCGCGATGGCCACGTCGACTGGACGCCGTTCCTCGGCGGCAAGCTTTCCACGTCGACGGATACGCGCGTTCCCAGGGCGAAGCTCAACGAACTCCTTGGCAAGATTCTCACCCTGCCCGCCGACATCACGCTGCAGGCGCGCGTGGCGAAAATCTACGACGACCGTCGCAAGATGGCTGCCGGCGAATTGCCGGCCGACTGGGGCTTTGCGGAAAACCTCGCCTACGCCACGGTGATCGACGCCGGCCTTGACATGCGTCTGGTTGGCCAGGATTCCGGCCGCGGCACGTTCTTCCATCGCCACGCCGTGCTGCACGATCAGAAGGACGGCCATACGTACATGCCGCTGGCGACGATTCGCGACGGCGCCGACGTCGAGGTGGTCGACTCGCTGCTCAGCGAGGAAGCGGTGATGGCGTTCGAGTACGGCCGCTCCACCACCGATCCGGACACGCTGCATATCTGGGAAGGCCAGTTCGGCGATTTCGCCAACGGCGCGCAAGTGGTGATCGACCAGTTCATCAGCTCCGGCGAAGCGAAGTGGAATCGTCTGTGCGGCCTCGCGCTGTTCTTGCCGCACGGTTACGAAGGCCAGGGTCCGGAACACTCATCCGCACGCCTCGAACGCTTCCTGCAGTTGTGCGCGTTCGAGAACATGCAGGTGTGCGTGCCGACCACGCCCGCACAGGATTTCCACATGATCCGCCGGCAGATGTTGCGTCCGGTGCGCAAGCCGCTGATCGTGATGACGCCGAAATCGCTGCTGCGTCACAAGCTGGCAGTGTCGTCGCTGGACGAACTGGCCGACGGCGAATTCCAGCTGGTGATCGGCGAGCATCGCGAGTTGCCGGCGAAGAAAGTGAAGCGCGTGGTGTACTGCTCCGGCAAGGTTTATTACGACCTGCTCGAGGAAGCCGACAAGCGCGAATTGAAAGACGTCGCCATCGTGCGCGTGGAGCAGCTGTATCCGTTCCCGCGCGCCGAGGTCACTGCCGAACTGGACAAGTACGCTTCCGCGAAGGAAGTGATCTGGTGCCAGGAAGAACCGATGAATCAGGGGGCATGGTTCCAGATCCGTCATCATCTGCAGGCCTGCATCGGCAGCAAGCACAGCCTTTCGTATGCGGGACGCGCGCGCTCGCCGGCACCGGCGGCCGGGCATCTGAACACTCACGTCGCCGAACAGGCCGCACTCGTCGAACAGGCGCTTGTGGCGCCTGTCGGCACCGATCACTCGGCAGAATAAAAATCCAAGGATTCGCTATGTCCATCGAAGTCAAAGTTCCTGTTCTGCCCGAGTCGGTCTCCGACGCCACCATCGCCAGCTGGCACAAGAAGGCCGGCGACGCGGTCAAGCGCGACGAGAACCTGGTCGATCTCGAAACCGACAAAGTGGTGCTTGAGGTTCCTTCGCCGGTCGACGGCGTGCTGAAGGAAATCCGCCAGCAGGAAGGCGACACCGTCAACAGCCAACAGGTCATCGCGATCATCGAGGAAGGCGCCGCCGCTGCCGCACCGTCACCGGCCGCGGAAGCCCCGAAGGCCGCTGCGCTTGCTGCCCCCGCACCGGCTGCGCCGAAAGTTCCAGGCAAAGGAACGGAAGACCTCTCGCCGGCCGGCCTGCGTGTCGCCACGGAAGAAAAGATCGATCCATCCAAGGTTGCCGGCACAGGCCGCGATGGCCGTGTGACCAAGGAAGACCTTGTCAACTACGGCAAGGGTGACAACGCACCCGCCGCCCCTTCCGCTGCGAAACCGACGCCGGGTTCGCGTCCTGAAGAGCGCGTGCCGATGACGCGCATGCGCGCGAAGATCGCCGAACGCCTGATGCAGTCGAAGAACTCGATCGCGATGCTCACCTCGTTCAACGAAGTGAACCTTGCCGAAGTGGTCAAGATGCGCAAGTCGTTGGGCGAGCAGTTCCAGAAGACTCACGGCATCAAGCTCGGCTTCATGAGCTTCTTCGTCAAGGCCGCTGCCGAGGCGCTGAAGCGCCATCCGATCGTTAACGCATCGGTCGACGGCAACGACGTGATCTATCACGGCTACCAGGACATCTCGATTGCGGTGTCCACCGAGAAAGGCCTGGTGACGCCGGTGCTGCGCGACGTGCAGGACATGGGCTTCGCAGAGATCGAACAGGGCATCTCCGACTACGCCAAGAAGGCGCGAGACGGCAAGCTGAGCCTGGATGATCTTCAGGGCGGCACATTCACCATCACCAATGGCGGCACGTTCGGTTCACTGCTCTCCACGCCGATAGTCAACCCGCCGCAAAGCGCCATTCTCGGCATGCACACGATCAAGGACCGCGCCATCGTCGAGAACGGCCAGGTGATCGCCGCGCCGATGATGTACATCGCGATCAGCTACGACCACCGCATCATCGACGGCAAGGACGCGGTGCTGTTCCTGGTCGACATCAAGGATCAGTTGGAGAATCCGCAGCGGATGTTGCTTGGTATTTGAGCGGCCCTGATCGCGGCCCCCGCGATCAGGAAATAAGTAACGAAGCTCTGATGGTGAGCCGTGCGATCCGATCCACGCTCACCAAATTTTTGTCATTGGTGTTGACGATTTAGCAACACGACACGCTCCAAAGGAACCAAAACCATGAGCGACAAATTCGATGTCATCGTCATCGGCGGCGGTCCGGCCGGTTATCACGCCGCGATCCGCGCTGCACAGCTGGGCCTGAAGATCGCCGTGATCGACGCCTTCGTTGGGAAGGATGGCAAGGCTGCGCTGGGCGGCACGTGCCTCAATGTCGGCTGCATTCCGTCGAAGGCGCTGCTCGATTCGTCCAAGCAGTTCTACAACATCGCGCACAACCTGCCGACGCATGGCATTACCGTCGAGAACGCCAAGGTTGACATGGCGACTTTCATCGGCCGCAAGGACAAGATCGTCAAGCAGTTCACCGGTGGCGTGGACCAGTTGTTCAAGGTCAACAAGATCACCAGCTTTTTCGGTACCGGCAAGCTGCTCAAGGGCAATCAGGTCGAAATCACCGGTAACGACGGCAGCAAGCAGACACTCGCCGCGACGAACGTGATTCTTGCATCGGGTTCGGTGCCGATCGAACTGCCGTTCGCCAAGTTCGACGGCAAGAACATCATCGACAACGCCGGTGCGCTCGACATCGACAAGGTACCGAAGACATTGGGCGTGATCGGTGCCGGCGTGATCGGCCTCGAGCTGGGCAGCGTGTGGAATCGGCTCGGCGCGAAAGTCACCATCCTCGAAGCGCTACCCGATTTCATCGGTACCGCCGATGCGGATATTGCCAAGGTGGCTCAGCGCGAATTCAAGAAACAGGGCCTGGACATCAAGCTCGGCGCGAAACTCGGCAAGGCCGAAATCAAGAAGGACGGCGTCCATCTCACGTACACCGACAAGGACGGCGAGCAGTCGCTCGTGGTCGAAAAATTGCTGGTCGCCGTGGGCCGTCGTGCATACACCGCAGGGCTGCTGGCCGACGACACCGGCGTGAAGCTGGACGAGCGCGGCCGCATCGTGGTCGACGAGCATTGCCACACCGGCGTGGATGGCGTCTGGGCGGTGGGCGATGCGGTGCGCGGCCCGATGCTCGCGCACAAGGGTTTCGAGGAAGGCATGGCGGTGGCCGAGTGGATCGCCGGCAAGGCCGGTCATGTCAACTACGACACAATTCCGTGGGTGATCTACACGGAGCCTGAAATCGCCTGGGCCGGCAAGACCGAGCAGCAGTTGAAGGACGAAGGCGTGCCGTACAAAGTCGGCAGTTTTCCGTTCGCCGCGATCGGCCGCGCTGTCGCGATGAATGAAGCGATCGGCCAGGTAAAGATGATTGCGCACGCCGAAACCGATCGCATCCTCGGTGTGCACATGGTCGGCCCCGGTGTTTCCGAGTTGATTGCCGAGTGCGTTGTGGCAATGGAATTCAAGGGCTCGGCTGAAGATATGGCGCGCATCATTCACGCGCACCCGACGCTTTCCGAAGCCGTGCACGAAGCAGCGCTGTCGGTCGACAAGCGAGCCATCCACAAGGGCAACTGATTCGGTCGGTACGTAGGAGGCCCGCTCGTTACGTGAGCGGGCTTTTTTGTTTGCGCTTCTGCAGAGACGAGGACGAGTAGCGAGGGCGCGAAAACAGAACCTCTCGTTTACCCTGAGCCTTCGAACTTGCGCCCTCGTTACTCATTCTTCGTTTCCTGAGATTTCCAATGTCCCGACTCAACACACTCTGCGTGTATTGCGGCTCCAGTCCCGGCAAGCATTCCGAATACGCCGAAGTTGCGCGAGCGTTCGGCGCCGAAATGGCTCGTCGTCATATCGCGCTGGTTTATGGCGGCGGCAAGGTCGGCCTGATGGGGGTGGTGGCGGATGCCGTGCTCGCCGGTGGCGGCAAGGTGATCGGCGTCATCCCGCGTCAGTTGGTGGAACTTGAAGTGGCGCATGCAGGGCTCAGCGAAATGCATGTCGTCGAGACCATGCATCAGCGCAAGACACGCATGTTCGAATTGTCCGACGCATTCGTCGCCCTGCCCGGCGGCTTCGGCACGATGGACGAGATGTTCGAGATGCTCACCTGGGCACAACTGGGTTTGCATAAATACCCGTGCGCGTTCCTCGACGTGCGCGGTTTCTACGCGAAGTTGCGCGAGATGATGGATCACATGGTGGCCGAACGTTTCGTGCGCGCCGAGCAACTCGACAACATCTGGTTCGGCGAAAACATGGCGCAACTGTTCGACTGGATGGCGCACTATCAGTCAAGCGACACGCCCAAGTGGATCGACAGCCGCAGCGTCGAAGCCTGATCGTCATCCGACAGAACTTTTCATGGGACGCGCCATGACCGCAGCCATTCCCTTTCGTGCCTTTCGCATCCACAACGATGACGACGGTTATCGCGGAGCTGTCGAAATCATCGATGTCGATGCGCTGAGCGCAGGCGAAGTGCTGGTGAAAGTGGCGTGGTCGTCGGTGAACTTCAAGGACGCACTCGCGGGGTCCGGGAAGGGACGCATCCTGCGCAACTATCCGCTCAATGGCGGCATCGACGTCGCCGGACATGTAGTGGCGTCCACCGATCCTGCGTTCAAGGAAGGCGACGCGGTGCTCTGCACCGGCAGTGGATTGTCGGAAACGCGCGACGGTGGCTACGGCGAATACGCGCGTCTCGATGCACGCTGGGCGATACCGTTGCCGCGCGGCATAAGCCTGCGCGAGAGCATGATTCTCGGCACCGCAGGTTTCACCGCCGCACTTGCATTGCTGCGCATGCAGGACAATCGACAGACGCCCGCACTAGGGCCCATTGCGATTACCGGTGCCAGTGGTGGCGTGGGCATGCTGGCGATCGACATCTTCACGCGTGCCGGCTATGAAGTGCATGCGATCAGCGGCAAGAGCGCGCACTTCGATTTTCTGCGTGGCCTCGGCGCCAGTGCATGCGTGGATCGTCATCAACTTGTCTTCAGCGGCAAGCCGATGGATTCGGCGCGGTTCGGCGGCGTACTCGACAATGTCGGCGGCGACATGCTCGCAGGCCTGCTGCCGCTGGTGCAGCCTTACGGCAACGTCGCCATCTGCGGCAATGCCGGCGGCATTGCTTTCAACAGCACCGTGATGCCATTCATCATTCGCGGCGCGAGCCTGCTCGGTATCGCTTCCGCCGGCACCGCGCGCGAACTGCGCGACACTGTCTGGCAACATCTTGCGACCGACTGGAAACCGCAGCACCTTTCTCGCATCGCGACCGACGAAGTAGCGCTCGACGGCCTTCCCGCAGTGTTCGATCGCATGCTTGCGGGTGAGTCGTTCGGCCGTACACTGGTTCGCATTGGCGATGAGCAGTGAACGGTTGCGCTTGGAACTGCCGACGCCACGACTTAGAATGATCGAAAATCGCAGGGGACTATCACCATATGGCACGCATCCTGATCGTTGACGATTCCCCGTCGCAGCTGCTTGGCATCAAGCGGATCGTCGAGAAACTGGGCCACGAGGCTCTGTCGGCCGAAGACGGCGCCGCAGGCGTCGAAGCCGCCAAGGCGGAAAAGCCGGACCTGATCCTGATGGACGTGGTGATGCCCAACCTCAACGGGTTCCAGGCCACGCGCACGATCAACAAGAACCCGGACACTGCGCATATCCCGATCATCCTGGTGACCACCAAGGATCAGGAAACCGACAAGGTGTGGGGCATGCGTCAGGGTGCGAAAGCCTATGTCACCAAGCCGATCAAGGAAGAAGAGCTGGTCAAGGCGTTGCAGGAATTCCTGCCAAGCTGAGCCTGCACATGTGCTTGAAGAACAACGGCGCCCGAAGGCGCCGTTTTTTTTCTGGCGATGATATGGACGGCCAAAACATCAGCGTCGCGGATCGTAAGCCTCGAACTGTTCGCGCAACGCTTCGTAGCCCGCGCGTTGCTCATCGGTTTCCGCCAGTGGTACGCGAATCGACAGTTCCACCAGTTGATCGCCCGGGTGCGCGCCGGGCATGCCGCGACCTTTCAGGCGCAGCTTCTTTCCCGATTGCGAACCGGCGGGGATGCGCAGGTCGACCGTACCGGCCAGCGTCGGCACCGGCACGCTCGCACCAAGTGCCGCTTCCCACGGGCTGATCGGCAACACGTGCACTACGTTGCGGCCATCCAGACGAAAGCGCGCGTCGTCGCGAATACCCACTTCCAGCAGAAGGTCGCCCTTCGGTCCGCCCGCCATGCCGGCCTGCCCCTGGCCCGAAAGTCGAATCACCTGGCCCGGCTGAATACCTGCGGGAATCTTGACCTCGAGCACGCGCTCGCCGATGGCGGGATCATGCAACGACAACCGCGTGCGTCCACCGTCGAACGCCGTCTGCAGATCGATCTGCACCTGTGCCTGCAAATCCTGCCCGCGCCGCGGTCGTGGCTGACCACGTGCACCACCCGCAGCGCCGCGTCCGAACAGGCTCTCGAAAAAATCACTGAAATCGCCGTCGCCGCCGTCGCCGAAACCCTGCTGGCCCTGCCAACCCGGCGGCGGGCGAAACTGTTCCCCCTGCCGATATCCGCCTGCGCGCAGCTGATCGTAGGAACGACGTTTCTCCACATCCTTCAGGACTTCGTTCGCTTCGTTGATCGACTTGAACTTGTCCTCGGCTCCGGCTTCCTTGTTCTTGTCCGGATGGTATTTGCGCGCCAGCTTGCGATAGGCCGACTTGATCTCGGTCTCGCTGGCATCCGGCTTCACGCCCAGAATTTCGTAATAGTCTTTGAATTCCACGGACACTCCCCGACTCACGCAAAAACCCGCGACGGATATGCGCCGCCGCGGTATGTCCCACGAACTGCGTGATGCTTAGTGGGCGGCGTTGATGGTAATGCGTCGCGGCGTTGCTTGCGCCTTCTTCGGTATGACGATTTCCAGTACGCCGAACTTTCCGTTGGCGGTGATGCCTTCTGCGTCGGCGCTGTCCGGCAACGAGAAATACCGATGGAACGCACCGCGAGCGCGCTCGACGCGGGTGAATTTTCCGTCTTGTGCATCGGTTGCCACGTCGCGCTGACCCTTGATGCTGAGCACGCCTTTATCCATGCTCACGTCGATCTGGGCAGGATCGATGCCGGGGATGTCCGCAAGGATCACGAAGCGCTGTTCGTCTTCACGAATATCGACGCGCGGCGCCCACTGGCTATCGGCGTTGCGCGCCGCGTCGGACGCACCGGCTTGCAGGAACCGATCGAAAGTCTGCCGGATGTCGCCGGAAAATCCGTTGCTGTTCCAGATGGTGTGACGACCAAGACTCATGGTTGTTTCCTCGAATGGGTTGCGGTGCCATCACCGCCTGCAGAACAAAATAGGTGCTGTTGCCGGCGATTCAAGGCGACAGCGCAACACTGCGCGACTAGCATGTCGCAGCCCCTCTTTCACAGGCACCAGAAACGCATGAGCATTCAGCCCGGCCAATCCATTCCAGACGCGCCCATTCAGGTCATCGATGTCGACATGCAACAGCGCCACGCAGTCGAGCTGTTTGCCAGGAGAAAAGTTCTGATGTTCGGCGTGCCCGGAGCATTCACGCCGACGTGTTCCAACAAGCATCTGCCGGGTTACATCGCGAACCATGACGCCTTGCAGAAACGTGGTATCACCGTCATGTGCCTCGCGGTGAACGACGCCTACGTGATGCAGGCGTGGGCCGCATCGTTGAAGGTTCCCGCAGGATTGTTGATGCTCGCGGACGGCAACGCCAACTTCACTCGCGCACTCGGCCTCGAACTGGATGGCACCGCGTTCGGCATGGGTCTGCGCACGCGACGCTCTGCGTTGTATGCAGAAGATGGCGTCGTGCGATCACTGCAGATCGAAGCGCCGGGAGAACTCCGCGTATCGACTGCCGAGGCCATGCTGGCGGTGATCGACGCCTGATTTGTTCTCTCGGTAGTTACATGTTCCATTGCGGCGTTGCCTTGAGATAAAAAAGCCCCGGCATGACCGGGGCTTTTTTTGACTGACTTACATCAACGTTTATTCGTCGACCGGTGTCGCATCCACCGCATCGGAATCCTCATCGCCGGAAGGCGCGATGACATCGACGACTTCCGCATCGTCACCGTTGCTCTCGAACGCATCCAGTCGCATCACGCTGACCAGTTTTTCATCGGCCGGCAACTTGATCAGCGTGACACCCTGCGTGTTGCGTCCGAGCTGCGAGACTTCCGCAACGCGAGTACGCACCAGCGTGCCCTGGTTGGAAATCAGCATGAGCTCGTGCGCTTCGGTGACCTGCACGGCGCCGACCAGCGCACCGTTACGCTCGGAACATTGAATGCCGATCACGCCCTGCGTGCCGCGACCCTTCTTGGTGAACTCGACCAACTCGGTGCGCTTGCCGTAACCGCGTTCGGTCGCAGTGAGGATGTCTCCCTCGGCCGCCACGATCAGCGACACGACATGTGCATCCTTGGCCAGGCGCATGCCGCGCACGCCAGTCGCGGTGCGGCCCATCGAGCGCACGGTGTTCTCGTCGAAACGATTGACCTTGCCGTTGGACGCGAACAACAGGATATCGCTGTTGCCGTCAGTAAGTTCAACATTGACCAGCGCATCGCTTTCGTCGAGCTTGATCGCGATCTTGCCCTTCTGCAGCTGGAACGCGAATTCGGTCAGCGGCGTCTTTTTCACCGTGCCCTGCTTGGTTGCGAAGAACACGAAGCGATTTTCGGTGTACTCGCGTACAGGCAGCACGGCCTGCACTTTCTCACCCTCGCCCAGCGGCAGCAAATTGATGATCGGCTTGCCGCGCGCATTCGGGCCGGCGTCCGGCATCTGATACACCTTGAGCCAGTACACGCGACCGGTGCTGGTGAACGTCAGCAGCGTGTCGTGCGTGTTGACCACCCACAACTGCTCGACGAAATCCTCGTCCTTCAACGCAGACGCGGAACGTCCCTTGCCGCCGCGTTTTTGCGCGCGGTAAGTGCTGGCCGGCTGACGCTTGATATAGCCAGTATGCGAAAGCGTAACCACCACGTCTTCCGGCGCGATCAGGTCGAGGACGTTGAGATCTTCCTGAGAATGCTGGATCTCGGTGCGGCGCGCGTCGCCGAATTCTTCCTTGACGGTTTCCAGCTCGCCGCGGATTACCTGAAGCAGGCGCTCGGGATTTTCCAGAATTTCGATCAGGCCGCGAATGGTTTCGAGGATCTGCTTGTATTCGTCGGAAAGCTTTTCCTGCTCCAGGCCGGTGAGGCGGTGCAGGCGCATCGCAAGGATTTCCAGCGCCTGCGTTTCGGACAACTGATAGCCGTCGTCTTTCAGGCCATCACGCGGATCCATGTCTTCCGGTCGCGACGCGTGCGCGCCCGTGGCCGAAAGCAGCGTGCGCACGAGGCCCGCTTCCCAGCGACGCACGACCATGCGCTCGCGCGCTTCGGCCGGTGACGCCGAGGTCTTGATCAGCTCGATCATCTCGTCGATGTTAGCCAGCGCCACCGTGAGACCTTCGAGGATGTGCGCGCGAGCACGTGCCTTGCGCAGGTCGAAGATCGTGCGACGCGTGACGACTTCGCGGCGATGGCGAATGAACGCTTCGAGGATGTCTTTCAGGTTCAGCAGACGCGGCTGGCCGTCGAGCAGCGCCACCATGTTGATGCCGAAGGTGACCTGCAACTGCGTTTGCTGGAACAGGTTGTTCAACACCACGTCGCCCATCGCATCCTTGCGGATTTCGATGACGACACGCATGCCGTCCTTGTCGGACTCGTCGCGCAGTTCGCTGATGCCTTCGAGTTTCTTTTCCTTCACCAGCTCGGCGATCTTCTCGATCAACCGCGCCTTGTTCACCTGGTACGGCAGCTCGTGGACGATGATCGTCTCGCGGCCATTGGATTCGGTTTCGATCTCCGCACGCGCGCGCACCAGAATGCGGCCGCGACCTGTGCGATACGCCTCGATGATCCCGGACGATCCGTTGATGATGCCGTGAGTCGGAAAATCCGGGCCCGGTATGTACTTCATCAAGTCGTCGATGCCGAGCGACGGATCTTCGATCAACGCCATCGTGGCGGCGATGACTTCATTGAGATTGTGCGGCGGAATGTTCGTCGCCATGCCGACGGCGATGCCGGCTGAGCCGTTGATCAGCAGATTCGGCACGCGCGCGGGCAATACCAGCGGCTCGTGTTCGCTTTCGTCGTAGTTCGGTCCGAAGTCGACGGTTTCCTTGTCGATGTCGGCGAGCAGTTCGTGCGTGAGGCGCGACATGCGCACCTCGGTGTAACGCATCGCGGCGGCGTTATCGCCATCGACCGAACCGAAGTTGCCTTGGCCATCGACCAGCAGGTAACGCAACGAGAATGGTTGTGCCATGCGCACGATCGCGTCGTAGACCGACTGGTCGCCGTGCGGATGGTATTTACCGATGACGTCACCGACCACGCGCGCCGATTTCTTGTATGGCTTGTTCCAGACGTTGCCCAGCTCGTTCATCGCAAACAGCACGCGACGATGCACGGGTTTCAAACCATCGCGCACATCCGGCAAGGCGCGTCCCACGATCACGCTCATGGCGTAATCGAGATAGCTCTGACGCATCTCGTCTTCGATGTTGACGCGAATGATTTCTTTGGCGAGTTCTGCCATGAATTGGCTTCCGAGAGGACAAAAAAAGGGCGCTGCCGCCGTGTCTCGAGCGCTTGCGCCAGCGACCGGAAATCAACCTGCGAAGTGTATCACGTAGGCGCCTGAAACGACAGTAATTTAGCCACCGAAATCAAGCACTTACATGGCGTTTTCCAGAGGCCCTCCAAGCCGTCGGAAAGATGCTTAGAAATTGATCAACTTCCAAGCAAGGCAGCGCTCGTTGCTGCGCTCATCGCGTCGGCGCAGGGGCCTGATCGCAAGCATTTCAGAAGCCGAACATCGCCTGCATCGCGATGCTGTTGGGGCGCTCGATCACGCCACGTTCCGTGACGATGGCATCGATCAATTCGGCGGGCGCCACGTCGAAAACCGGGTTCCACGCGTTCGCGCCCTGCACTACCGTGCGTTGCCCCGCCATGCTCAACAGCTCGGCGGGATCGCGCAACTCGATCTCGATCTCTTCGCCATTCCCGGTGGCCATGTCGACCGTCGACGAGGGCGCGACCACCATGAATTTGACGCCGTGATATTTCGCGGCGATCGCGAGTTGATAGGTGCCGATCTTGTTCGCGGTATCACCGTTGGCGGCGATGCGATCAGCGCCGACGATGACCCATTGCACGGCGCCGGATTTCATCAGGTGCGCTGCTGCCGAATCGGCGATCAGTTGCGCGGGAATACCATCGCGCACCAGTTCCCACATGGTCAACCGCGCGCCTTGTTGCCATGGCCGCGTTTCACCCGCATAGACATTCGCGATGCGGCCCGCAGCGACACCTGCGCGGATTACGCCAAGCGCCGTACCGTAACCTGCGGTCGCCAGCGATCCGGTATTGCAATGCGTAAGCACGCCGGAACCGGGAGTGATCAACGAGGCACCCAGTTGGCCCATTCGGCGATTGGCTGCGAGGTCCTCGTCCTGAATCGCTTGCGCCTCACGCACGAGTGCATCGACATCCGCACCAACAGCGATGCGTTTCTTCATGCGATCCAGGGCCCACATCAGATTGACTGCGGTCGGACGCGCAGCACGCAGCATCGCCAGCACGATATCCATCGGTGCCTTTTGCTGCGCAGCCATCGCAACGCCCCACGCGGCAGCAATGCCGATCGCCGGCGCACCACGCACGGCCAGGTCACGAATGGCCTGCGTCACCTCGGTCGCATCGCGACAATCGATCCACACTTCCTCGTTCGGCAACCGACGTTGGTCGAGCAAACGCAGATGATCGCCTTGCCATTGCACGGCGCGAATGGAGTCGTGGGTTTCTGAAATGGAGGAATTGCTGGGAGTCATCTGCTTATTTATGTAAGGGACGGGGACTGAAGTGCGAGGACGCGCGGCGACGCTGCTGAGATCCGCAAACCTGCGAGCGTTGAACCGCCCTTCGTCAAAGCGCCATAGCACGTCGTCCGTCTTCCCTGCGGTCAGGATCGCTTGTGCAGCCATTGATGAATCGCCGGCGGCACTTCACGCTGCGCGCGACCGGAGACGTAGATGCCGATGTGTCCACCCTTGAAAGCAAGCTGCGTGTAATCGGTACTGCCGACATGCTTGCCCAGTGCGCGCGATGCATCCGGCGGCACCAAGTGATCCTGTTCGGCAAAAATGTTCAGCACGGGCTGGGTCACCATGCCGAGGTCGACCGGCTTTCCGCCGATTTCCAGTGTGCCCTTCACCAGCTTGTTGCCCTGATAGAAATCCTTGATGAACTGACGGAATGCTTCTCCGGCCTGGTCGGGTGAATCGAAAATCCAGCGCTCCATGCGCAGGAAATTTTCCAGCTCGGTCGGATTGTCGAGGATGTCGACCATGCCGATGTATTTCTGCTGATTCAATCGCACCGGTTTCAGCGTGAGGTACACGTAGTTCATCAGCCCCGCAGGAATATTGCCCATCGTGTCGACGAACTGGTCCACGTCGAGGTTGCGCGTCCAGAGCGACAGCATGTTGTCCGGCGTATGGAAATCCACCGGCGTGACCATGGTGATCAGGTTCTTCACCTTGTCCGCGTGCAGTGCGGTGTAGCAAAGCGAGAACGCGCCGCCCTGGCAGATGCCGAGCAAATTGATCGCCTCAAGATCGTGCCTTTTTCTCACGGCATCGACGCAGCGATCGAGATAGCCGTTGATGTAATCGTCGAGCGTCAGCCAGCGATCGGCACCATCGGGATAACCCCAGTCGATCAGATAGACGTCCTCGCCTTGCTCAAGCAGGTTGCGCACCATGGAGCGGTCTGCCTGCAGGTCGGTCATCCATACGGTGTTGACCAGCGCGTAGACAATCAGCAGCGGCGTTTTCGAGGTCTTCTTGCCATGACCGGTGAAGTGCCAGACCTTGAGCTTGTCTTCGCTGTAGACCAGTTCGCGTGGCGTGTTCGCGTATTCCGGTTCACGCATGCCGCGCAGATGGCTCATGCCTGCGGCGAGCTTGCGCTGGAAGTTGGCGATGTCGCCGAGAACGCGGGTGGGATCGATGCGCAATGGGGTATACATGTCGTCTCCTTACTTGCGCTTGCGCGGCGTGGTTTTGGCAACTGCTGCGGACCCACGTTTGGCCGCGGGCTTGGTTTTGGCAGGCGCAACGGACTCGCCCGACTTCTTCGCAGGTGGTTTCGAAACAGCCTTCTTTACGGCCAAAGTCTTTGGCTTCGACAGCGACTTTCTCACGCTGGAACTAGCCGACGCTGCACCGAGCTGCTGCTTGACGGCATCGAGTTCGCGGCGTAATGACTGAATTTCCTTCGCCTGCGCGTCACCCGCCTTCGACTCGTTGCTACGAAGGTCGCGACGCAGCTGCTGCAAGCGTTCGCCCAGGCTGGATACTTCGCTTCGCGTGGGAACACCAAGTTCCTTGCATAGCTGTTCGGTCCTCATCTGTTGCAGCTGCCGCACGCGCATTTGCGAATTGACCATCTCGCCATAGGCATCACGGAACTCGTCGGACAAGGCGATTTCTGCGTACGCTTCTTCGGCGCTGTCTACCCAGAGGTCGTACAGCGCCTTGGGCGAATCGATCTGACGGCCTGGTTCAGCGTGTTGCGTCAACTTGTCCTGCAGGCGTTCCACGCCTTGTGCATTGGCACGCTGAATCAGCGATTGGTAGCGTGCTGCCGCCTGCAGCGATTCCATGACGGCGGTCGCGAGCGTTTGCTGCTGCATCTGCTGTTCGCGATTCAGACCGAACGCAGGCGACGTCCCGCCGATGCCCGACAGATCGCCGAAACCGCCTTGCTGCGCAGCCTGCATCCACGACTGCCATTGCCTGGCGAAGCTTTCGGCACCAGCGCCATCAATGCCGCTAAACGCTTGAGAAAAAGGCTGGCTTGCGCCACCGAACATCTGCTGCAATTGCTGACGCCAGTCACCCGTCGTATTCGCGTTGCTCGCGATGGCCGCGCCCTGCATCAGATCGAAATAGCCTTTCAGGCCGGCGAGCGTACGCTCAAGCGTGTCGTTGCCCGAAGCAGGCGCAACTGGCGGCGTGAAGAACGGATTTGCCTGCGGCTGTTGCTGCCTTGTCCAGGCATCCCACGACTGCTGCGCCAGCGTCTGGTAATCCTTGATGAAATCATTTGCCTGCTCAGCCATCGATACTTCCTCATGCCATGACATTGCATCCTAGCAAAAGGATGTTGCGCAAAAACATCGAGTCCGGAAACGCACAAGGCCCGGCATCGAGCCGGGCCTTGTGAAATCACTTCAAGCGTGGATTCAGGCGTTGCTGGCTTCGTCTTCCAGCACGGCTTTCATCGACAGGCGAATGCGGCCCTGCTTGTCGACTTCGAGCACCTTGACCTTGACGATGTCGCCTTCCTTGAGCTTGTCGGACACTTTCTCGACGCGCTCGTTGGAGATCTGCGACACGTGCACCAAGCCGTCCTTGCCCGGCATGATCGTCACGAACGCGCCGAAATCCATCAGCTTGGCGACCTTGCCTTCGTAGATGCGGCCGGGCTCGACGTCGGAAACAATCTGCTCGATGCGCTTCTTCGCCGCGTCGCCCGCTTCACGGTTGACCGAGGCGATGATCACGGTGCCGTCGTCATTGATATCAATGGTGGCGCCGGTCTCTTCAGTGATCGAGCGGATGGTGGCGCCGCCCTTGCCGATGACTTCGCGGATCTTGTCCGGATGAATCTTGATGGTGATCAGGCGCGGTGCGTATTCGCTCATTTCCGTGCGTGCGGTGGTGAGCGCCTTGCTCATCTCGCCGAGGATATGCAGACGGCCACGCTTGGCCTGCTCCAACGCCACCTTCATGATCTCTTCGGTGATGCCGTCGATCTTGATATCCATCTGCAGCGCGGAAATGCCGTCGGCACTGCCAGCCACCTTGAAATCCATGTCGCCGAGATGATCTTCGTCGCCCAGAATGTCGGAGAGCACGACGAAGTCGTTGCCTTCCTTGACCAGACCCATCGCGATGCCAGCCACCGGCGCCTTCAACGGCACGCCCGCATCCATCATCGCCAGCGAGGAACCGCAGACCGATGCCATCGACGAGGAACCGTTGGATTCGGTGATTTCCGAAACCACGCGTACCACGTACGGGAATTCCTCGATGCTCGGCTTCACTGCCTGCACGCCGCGCTTGGCGAGGCGACCGTGGCCGATTTCGCGGCGCTTCGGCGCACCGAAACGGCCGGCTTCACCCACCGAGAACGGAGGGAAGTTGTAGTGGAACAGGAACGGATCTTTCGACTCGCCTTCCGGCGCATCGATGATCTGCGCATCGCGCGTGGTGCCCAGCGTGACAACGACCAGCGCCTGCGTCTCGCCGCGCGTGAACAGCGCCGAGCCGTGAGTGCGTGGCAGCACGCCGACGCGGACATTGATCGCACGCACGTCGTCGAGCTGACGCCCGTCAATGCGCACCTTGGTTTTCAGCACGCTGTCGCGCATCGTGTGGTATTCGAGCTCGCCGAATTCCTTCGACAGCTCGGCGCCGTGCCAGCTCTTCTCTTCGGCCTGGGCCTTGAGTTCACCGAACACATCGGCCTTGATGGCGGAGATCGCGTCGCGGCGCTGCAATTTGTCGCGCACCTGGAAGGCTTCTTCCAGCTTGCTGCCGACCGCACCCTTGATGGCGGCGACCAGCGACTCGTTGCGAGCCGGCGCTTTCCAGTCCCACGACGGTTTGGCGGCTTCGGCAGCCAGCTCGGCGATCGCACGGATAGCGACCTGCATCTGCTGGTGACCGAACATCACCGCGCCGAGCATCACGTCTTCGGAGAGCAGCTTGGCTTCGGATTCGACCATCAACACCGCACCGGACGTACCGGCAACGACCAGATCCAGCTCGGACGTTTTCAGTTCGGTATGCGACGGGTTCAGCAGGTACTTGCCGTTGGCAAAACCGACGCGCGCGGCACCGATCGGGCCCTTGAACGGGATGCCGGCCAAGGACAGCGCAGCGGATGCGCCGAGCAGCGCGACGATGTCGCCGTCAACTTCAGGATTGAGCGAAACGACCTGCGCGATGACCTGCACTTCGTTCTTGAAATCTTCCGGGAACAGCGGACGCACCGGGCGATCGATGAGGCGCGAAGTCAGCGTCTCCTTTTCGGTCGGGCGACCTTCGCGCTTGAAGAAGCCGCCAGGGATGCGGCCAGCGGAATAGAACTTTTCGACGTAGTCGACCGTGAGCGGGAAGAAATCCTGACCTTCCTTCTGCTTGGTCGCGGCGACGGCGGTGACCAGCACCACCGTACCGCCCATGCTGGCCATGACCGCGCCGGACGCCTGGCGGGCAATTTCGCCCGTCTCCAGAGTGACTTCGTGACTACCGTACTGGAATGACTTGGTTACTTTTGCCACTTTGTTCTACTCCTCGTCCGGTGGATTAACGGCGCAGGCCGAGGCGTTCGATCAGGGTCTGATAGCGCGCAAGATCGCGATCCTTCAGATAGCTGAGCAGGCGCTTGCGCTGATTGACCAGCTTCAGCAGACCACGGCGGGAATGGTGATCCTGCTTGTGTTCCTTGAAGTGGCCGGTGAGGTGGTCGATGCGTGCGGAGAGCAGTGCCACCTGGACTTCGGTCGAACCGGTGTCATTGGGAACGCGGCCGAAATCAGCAATGATCTTGCCGGTTTGTTCTGCGGTGAGGGACATGGGTATCTGTTTCCTTGAAATATCTATAAGAGCGTGCGATGCGAAGCTTGCGCAACGTCACCACGATGACGTTGCGCAAGCTTCGCCTTGATGAATGAAAGCGTTGAAATAACCTGTCTATTCTACTGATGTGAACGGTGTTTCAACAAGTGCGCTGCGGCTCATCCGCGGAAATCCGCTGGTCCGGTGGAAGGTTGAAGCCGCGCAGGATGCGAGCGCGACCATCGGGATCAAGTTCCAGCAATGCCAGCAACGCGCCATCGCTGGCATAAGCAGCGCATGGCCCCGTCGCTGGCGCATCGGGTAACGGTATCTGCTGGCCTTGCGCGATCGCCATGCTTTGCGCGGCATCGAGCTGCAATACAGGCAAATCGCATAGTCCGGCGGATATCGGCAGCAGCCACTTAAGCAACGCGCCGTCGCCCTGCTCCGCAGCCTGTTCCAGCATCTGCAGAGTCACCATGCGTGGCTCGCGAAATGGTTCCACCCACAGCCTGCGCAAGGCGGTGATGTGCGCGCCGCAACCGAGGTCCTCGCCGATATCCACCGCAAGAGACCGCACGTAAGTGCCCGAGCCGCATTCCACATGGAGAGTCAACGTGTCGCCATCTCGCGACAACAGTTCCAGCCGATGGACGTCCACATCCCGCGGCGGCACATCGACAGCCTCGCCTCGACGCGCCTTGACATACATGCGCTCGCCGTCTTTTTTTATTGCCGAATAGATCGGCGGCACCTGGCGAATGCGCCCGCGAAGTTTGACCAGCGCGGCTTCGATCGTGGCATCGTCGAGTGCCGGTATTGGACGCTGTTGAAGCACATCGCCCTCGCTATCGGCCGTATCGGTCGTGATGCCCAATCTGCATTGGGCCAGATAAGCCTTGCGTGATCCGAGCAGGCTGCCAGCCAGTTTGGTCGCCTCGCCAAAGCACAGCGGCAACAGACCTGTGGCGAGTGGATCGAGCGCGCCGGTATGACCGCCTTTGGCGGCGCGCAACAAGCGTCGTACCGATTGCAGTGCCTGGTTGGAGCTTAGGCCAAGCGGTTTGTCGAGCAGCACGATACCGTGCAGTTCGCGAAGAGAGATGCGTGGAATGCGGCGCTTCATCGATTGAACGGACGATGCAGAACGAGTCAATCCTGCTTGTCGTCGGCAGGCGGCTTGAGATCGCGCGACTGTTCGCGCAACAGCGATTCGATCCGCTCGCCCTTGTCGACCGAATCGTCGTACTTGAATTTCAGCTCGGGGACACGACGCATGCGCATGCCGCTGTGTGCGAGCGAGTGGCGTATCTCGTAGCTCATCTCGTTCAGCGCCTTGACCGTCGGCAACCCTTGCTCAGGCATCAACGCCGTGACCCACACCGTCGCCCAATCGAGATCGCGGGTGATCTCCACGTCGGACACACTCACCGACGGCAGCCCGTGATCGCGCACAGCCGCATGTACGAGCAAGCCAAGCTCGCGACGCAGCTCGGCGCCGATGCGGTCAGTACGTTTGAAGTCGCGAGAGGGCATAGGCTGTTGTCGAATTGAGACGGAGGGGGAATTCAACGGGAACGGGGAACGGGGAACACCAGCCGCGACGCTTTTGTTCCCGGTGCCTGTTCCGCTCGTGCTTTTACAACGTACGCGCCACTTCGGTACGTTCGAAGCATTCGATCTGGTCGCCCGGCTTCACGTCGTTGTATTGCTTGACCGCGATGCCGCACTCCATGCCGTTGCGCACTTCGTCGACGAGATCCTTGAATCGACGCAGCGATTCCAGTTCGCCCTCGAAGATCACTACGTTGTCACGCAACACGCGGATCGGCTTGCTGCGCTTGACCGCGCCTTCGGTGACCATGCAACCCGCCACGGCGCCGAACTTGGAGCTGCGGAACACATCGCGAACCTGCGCGATACCGATGATGTCTTCGCGGACCTCCATGCCGAGCAAGCCGGTCGCAGCTTGCGTGACCTGATCGATGACGTCGTAGATGATCGAGAAATAGCGCACGTCCAGCCCGGCCGTTTCGATGACCTTGCGTGCCGACGCATCAGCGCGCACGTTGAAACCGATGACCAGTGCCTTCGACGCCGCAGCCAGTGTCGCATCGGACTCGTTGATGCCACCGACGCCCGAGGAAACCACGTTGACGCGCACGCGCTCGTTGCCGATCTGCGTGAGCGATTCGCGCAATGCTTCCACCGAACCCTGCACGTCGCCCTTGACCAGAATGTTGAGCGTCTGTTGCTCCACGCCCTGACCCATCTTGGCGATGATGTCCTCGAGCCGGTTGCTCTTGCTGACCATGCGCGTTTCGCGACGCTTGAGCTCGCGCTCCTGCGCCACTTCGCGCGCCAGACGCTCATCCTCGACGCAAACGAAATCGTCGCCGGTTTCCGGCACGCCGGACAAGCCAAGCACCTGCACCGGAATCGACGGACCCGCTTCCAATACTTGCTTGCCGGTTTCGTCGATCAGTGCGCGCATGCGGCCGTATTCAATACCGCAGACAACGAAGTCGCCCTTGCGCAACGTACCTTGCTGCACGAGCACGGTCGCCACCGGACCGCGACCGCGATCCAGGCTGGATTCGATCACGACGCCGGAGGCGCGACCATCGGCGACGGCGCGAAGTTCCATCACTTCGGCTTGCACGGAAATCGCGTCGAGCAAATCCTCGATACCTGCACCGGTCTTGGCCGACACCGGAATGAACTGCACGTCGCCGCCCCAGTCTTCCGGCACGACTTCGTACTGCACCAGACCCTGTTTGACGTTGTCCGGGTTGGCGCCTTCCTTGTCCATCTTGTTGACCGCGACGATCATCGGCACTTTCGCAGCGCGCGCATGTTTTACCGCTTCGATGGTCTGCGGCATCACGCCGTCGTCGGCCGCAACCACCAGCACCACGATGTCGGTTGATTGCGCACCGCGTGCACGCATGGAAGTGAAAGCTGCATGTCCTGGCGTATCCAGGAACGTGATCACGCCTTTCGACGTTTCCACGTGATACGCACCGATGTGCTGCGTGATGCCGCCAGCTTCACCGGACGCCACCTTGGTGGTGCGGATGTAATCGAGCAGCGAAGTCTTGCCGTGATCGACGTGACCCATGATCGTGACCACCGGCGGGCGCGTGACCTTCTCGCCTTCCAGTTCCACATTCTGGGTGTGGGCCGCCAGCGTGTCTTCGGCATTGTTCTGGCTGTCTGCCACCGGTGTGTGGCCCAGTTCCTCGACCACCAGCACCGCGGTATCGTGATCGATGGTCTGGTTGATGGTCGCCATGACGCCCATCTTGAACAGCGCCTTCACCACTTCGGAGCCCTTCACCGCCATCTTCTGCGCGAGTTCGGCAACGACGTTGGTATCGCCCACGACCACTTCACGCACCACCGGCGCGGTGGGCCGCGAGAAGCCATGCGGGCCGGACGAATTGCTGTTGTTGCCGCGCGAAAGCATCTCGCGTGGATTGCTGCGACCAGGCTTGCCGCGCTTGTTGCTGCTGGACGAACGACGCGCGCGGTCGGCTTCGCTCAGATGCATCTGGCCACCGGCGAAACGCTTGCCGCCGTCGCGCTCTTCCTTGCTGCTGCTCGGGCTTTCGTTGCGCTCGCGCAAATGTTTCGGCTTGCGTGCTGCATCACCGGACGATGCGGCGGCAGCCGGATTCGCAGCTGCGGGTGCAGTGCCGGCGCGCGGTGCTGCCACGGGCGCAACGACGGCCGGTGCGGGCGCAGGCGCGGGAGCCGGCTTGACCAGCTTCTCGCGTTTGCGTGGCTCGTGGATGCGCGGCAGGATCATGCCCAGCTCGCGTGTGTCCATGCGCTGCACGCCGGATGGATCGACCGGCTTGTCGGCAACGACATCCGCCGGAGCTTCTTCGACGACGTCGGCAACATCGCCATTGTCCTCGGGTTCCGCAGCGGCGACCGCGGCCTGATGGCGCTGTTCCTTCTCGTGCTGCTTCTGCTGCTCGTCGTGGGCGCGCTGCTGCGCCTCTTCCTGCTTGCGACGATCCGTATCCAGGCGATCCTGGTCTTCCTGCTCGCGCTGCTGTTGCGATTCCTGCAACTTGCGCACGGCGTCCTCGCGCTCGGGTTCGGCATTCGCTTCTTCGGCGATCACGCTGCGCTTGACGTAGGTTCGCTTGGCGCGTACTTCGACGTTGACGGTCTTGGCCGTACCTGCTGTTCCGCGCGCACCTGGCGTGGCGACCTTGAGTTCGCCGACCGTGCGCCGCTTGAGGGTGATCTGGCGCGGAGCGCTGTCATCGACCTCGGCGGCGGTTTCGGTCTTGCCGTGCGTGCGACGCAGGAAGCCCAGCAATTTCACCTTTTCGGTGCTGCTGATGACTTGCTCCTGGTCGGAGAATTTCATGCCCGCCTCGCCAAGCTGCGAAAGCAGCCTGTCGACCGGCATGCCCAGAACCTGGGCGAGTTGTTTGATCGTGACGTCCGACATCGTGTTCTTTGCTCCGCCGTTCCCGCGCTTATCATCTTCGTGCGGCATGTTATGCACCGCCACCTCCGTCCAGGGTGAAGGGCTGTTTCAAGCCCTTCCTGGCACCCTTCCGGGTGCCGCCGCCGGCGGTTAGCCGCCTTTCTCCAGCCGCTCGATCATCGGCGCTCGCGCAGCCATGATCAGCGCCGCAGCGCGTACTTCGTCCATGCCTTCGATATCGATGAGATCGTCGACCGCCAAGTCAGCGAGGTCATCGACCGTGCTCACTTCACGCGCGGCCAGTGCATACGCAGTGGACTCGTCCATGCCTTGCAGCGCGAGCAGTTCTTCCGAGGGATGGTGGTCCTCGACGCCTTCTTCCACCGCCAGTGCTTCGGTCAGCAGCGCATCGCGTGCACGCGCGCGGAGTTCCTCGACGATGTCTTCGTCGAAGCCTTCCACAGCCAGCAGTTCGGCGCTGGGCACGTAGGCGATTTCCTCGACGCTGGAAAAACCTTCCTGCACGAGGATGACCGCGATTTCCTGATCCACCTCAAGCTTGTCCATGAACAGCTGGCGCGCAGCTTCCTGCTCGGACTCGCTCTTGGCGGTGACTTGATCCTGCGTCATCACGTTGAGCTGCCAGCCGGTGAGCTTGCTGGCGAGACGCACGTTCTGGCCACCGCGACCGATCGCCTGGGACAGCTTGTCCTCGGCAACGGCGATGTCCATGGAGTGTTTTTCCTCATCCATGATGATGGACTGCACTTCCGCCGGCGCCATCGCATTGATGACGAACTGCGCCTGGTTTTCGTGCCACAGGATGATGTCGACGCGCTCGCCGTTGAGGTCGTTGGACACGGCCTGCACGCGCGAACCGCGCATGCCGATGCACGCGCCGATCGGATCGGTGCGGCTGTCGTGCGCCAGCACGGCGATCTTCGCGCGATCACCTGGATCACGTGCGCAGCCCTTGATCTCGACCAGGCCCTGGCCGACTTCCGGCACTTCGAGCTTGAACAGTTCGATCATGAATTCCGGCGCCGCGCGCGACACGAACAATTGCGGTCCGCGGATTTCGGATTTCACTTCGTAGAGGTAACCGCGAACGCGATCGCCGACTCGCGCCGATTCGCGGGGAATCGTCTTGTCGCGCGGAATGAACGCCTCGGCATTGCTGCCCAGATCAAGGTAGATGTTGCCGCGCTCGACGCGCTTGACGATGCCGGTGACCAGTTCGCCAACGCGATCGGCGAAAGCATCAACGACTTGCTGACGCTCGGCTTCGCGCACGCGCTGCACGATTACCTGCTTGGCGGCCTGTGCGGCGATACGGCCAAATTCGGCGTTCTCGACCTGTTGCTCGATGTATTCGCCGAGCTGGGCATCGTCACGTTCGTCCAGCGCATCCATCAGGCGCAGCTGGTAGAACGGCGATTCCATCTCGCCGTCGTCGGCGATGACTTCCCAGCGACGGAAAGTTTGGTATTCGCCGGTGTCCGTATCGATCGACACGCGGATATCCGGCTCTTCGTCCGGATAGCGCTTCTTCGCGGCGGACGCCAGCGCGGCTTCCATCGCTTCGAAAATGACTTCGCGCGGCACGCCCTTTTCATTGGCGACCGCATCAACGACCAGCAAAAGCTCTTTGCTCATTGCAGCAACTCCACAGGCGCCGACCGGCGTCCAAAACGTTGACTTTTGCGCTCATCCTTAGCGCCTGGAAGAAGCGGCCATCCATGACCGCACTATTCAATTTATTTGCGACCTATTGTTTAGCGGGCGCTTTGCCACCACCGCGCTTTGGCTGCGGCGCATAACCCAGCGCGACCCAGTCCGGCACCACGCGCGCACTTTCCACCAGCGCGTGATCGAATTCGAATGTCTTGCCCTCCGCTTCCAGCGAAATATATTCGCCTTCCACCGAGATCAACTTACCTCGCAGGCGACGACGCCCTTCGAGCGGCGCCTTCAGCAGCAATTTCACTTCCTGGCCGTTGACCTTCGCAAACTGTGCGGCGGTAAACAGCGGCCGGTCGATACCCGGCGAGGACACTTCCAGCACGTAATGGCCGGGAACCGGATCCTCGACGTCGAGCAGCGCGGAAAGCTCGCGGCTGGCAGTTTCGCAATCCTCGATACCGATTTCGCGCCGTTCGCCTTCGACCGCTCCACTCTTGTCGAGCAGGTCAACGTAAACACGCAGGGTACTCTGCCCGTGTGACGGGGTGAACTCCACGCCAATGCATTCGAGGCCCAGATCGGCCAGTACTTCGTTGAAGCGTTGTGTCAGTGCCTGTGTATCCATGGATTCGCTTGTCTCGTACCGCCAGAAACAAAAAATGGGCTCCAACGGCCCATTTCCTTATCACGCCGATGTTCCTCCTCGTGCAGCTCTTTCCGACGCGAGCTGACTGGCAACTACACGCGACGCGTCCATGCGCCCAACAAAAAAGCCTCACTAGGAGGCTTTCTTGAAAAAAGAAAGATCTGGTAGCGGGGGCAGGATTCGAACCTGCGACCTTCGGGTTATGAGCCCGACGAGCTGCCAGACTGCTCCACCCCGCATCAGAGTCCGAAGAGTGTACCGGGATGGCCGGTTTCTTGCAAGCCTCGGCGGCAAATATTCGTCTTACGTCAGATGCCGAAAGCGTGCCTGCACCAGCCAAGCAACGGCCCCCAATAAAGACCGAGCGCCAGCAACCCAAGCGCGTTGAGCGAGAGCATCACGCGCATCGACATATCCGATTTCGACTGCAGCACGCTGCCTTCGGCGGGCTGGTCGAAATACATCACCTTGATCACGTACAGGTAGTAGTACAGGCCGATGATCGCGAACACGATGCCGACGATCGCCAGCCACATCATGTGGGCGTGGATCGCCGCTTCAAGCACCAGCGCCTTTGCCCAGAACCCGACCAGTGGCGGAACGCCGGCGAGCGAGAACAAGGTCAGCAGCATCAGCAACGCCATCCAGGGCGATTTCTTGCCGAGGCCTTTCAGGTCGGAAATTTCCTCGCACTCAAAACCCGCGCGCGCCATCGCCAGCATCACGCCGAACGCGGCCACGCTCATCAGCGCGTAGCAGATCGCATAGAACATCGCCGCGGCATAGCCTTCCGCGTTCGCTGCGGACAGACCCAGCAGCAGATAGCCCATGTGCGAAATGGTCGAGTAAGCCAGCATGCGCTTGAGATTGGTCTGCACGATCGCGACGAGATTACCGATCGCCAGCGATGCGACCGCCAGCACCGCGAGCATCAACTGCCATTGATGCGACAGATCGCCCATGCCGGCATCGAGCAACCGGAACGCCATGCCGAACGCGGCGAGCTTGGAACCCGATGCGATGAACGCCGTGACCGGCGTCGGCGCGCCCTGGTAGACATCGGGAATCCACATGTGGAACGGCGCGGCACCGAGCTTGAAGCCGACGCCGACGATCATGAAGATCAGGCCGAACAGCAGCAGCGTCGGCGCCTTGGTGTAGCCCATCACGTGATGCAGCTGCGCCAGATCCAGCGTCGGCGTACCGCCCATGCCTGATGCGCCATAGACCATCGACATGCCGTACAACAACATGCCCGATGCCAGCGCACCCAGCACGAAATACTTGATCGCAGCTTCCGACGGCAGCACCGCATCGCGATTCAAGGCCACCAGCGCGTACGAAGACAGCGACAGCAACTCAAGGCCGAGATACACCGACACCAGGTTCCCTGCGGAAACCAGCAACATGATGCCGAGTACCGCAAAGATCATCAGCGTGTAGAACTCGCCGATCAGCAGTTTTCGATCGATCAGGTACGGTCGTGAATACACGAATACCAGCACCGTCGTAACCAGCGCGAACACCTTGAGAATTTCCGCAGTTTCGTCGCGCACGAACATGCCGCCAAACGCGGTCGCCGCCTGCCCCGGCTGGCCGGCGATCACCAGATAAATGCTTACCGCTAGAGTCGCGATCGAAATCCAGTGCAGGTAAGGCCGCTCTTCAGCCTTCATGAAAGCGTCCGTGATCAACAGGACGCACGCCATCGCTACCAGAAAGAACTCCGGCAACATGATCAGGATGTCATTCAAATTCGGCATGGTGTATCCCGATCAGATCTTGTGGACGGCGAGCTGATGAACCAGCTGCGACACCGAGCTGCCCATCAAGTGGACCAGCGGTTGCGGCCAGACGCCGAGTGCGATGACGGCGATGGCGAACGACACCAGCACGAACGTCTCGCGTCCGTTGATTTCCTTCATCTCGGCCACGTGATGGTTGGTGATCTCGCCCCACAGCACGCGCTTCACCAGCCACAGCGTGTAAGCCGCGCCGATGATGAGCGTGAACGCGGCGAACAACGCGATCCACGGATTGGCGCTGAAGCTTGCCAGGATCACCATGAACTCGCCGACGAAACCGCTGGTGCCCGGCAAGCCGCAGTTCGCCATCGCGAACAGCACGTAGAAGAAGCCGAACCACGGCATCACGTTGATGACGCCGCCATAGTCCTTGATCTGGCGGGTGTGCATACGGTCGTACAACACGCCGATGCAGGTAAACATCGCGCCTGAAATGAAGCCGTGCGAAATCATCTGGATCATCGCGCCCTGCATGCCCAGTTCGGCCATCGCAGTGTTCGAAGAATCGCGCACCAGCAGGAACGCGATGAAGATGCCGAGCGTGACGAAGCCCATGTGCGCCACTGACGAATACGCCACCAGCTTTTTCATGTCCTCCTGCACCAGCGCGACGTAACCGATGTAGACGATCGCCACCAGACTCAGCACGATCACCAGCCACGCGAAGTGCGCGCCCGCATCCGGCACGATCGGCAGGATGAAACGCAGCATTCCGTACGTGCCGACCTTCAGCATCACCGCCGCCAGCACTACCGAGCCACCGGTCGGCGCCTCGACATGCGCGTCAGGCAACCAGGTGTGCACCGGAACCATCGGCACCTTGATCGCGAACGCGATGAGGAACGCGAAGAAGATCCAGGTTTGCTCTTTCATCGTGAGCGGCAACGCGGCGAGTGTCGCCATGTCGAACGTGCCGGCCTTGTTGTAGAGATACAACAGCGCGACCAGCATGAAGACCGAGCCGAAGAACGTATAGATGAAAAACTTCAGCGTCGCGTAAACCCGACGCGGACCACCCCAGATACCGATCAGGATGAACATCGGAATCAGGATCGCCTCGAACAGCGCATAGAACAGCAGCGCATCGGTCGCGCAGAACACGCCGATCAGCAAGCCTTCCAGCATCAGCATCGCGGCCATGTACTGGTGCGGCCGATCCTGGATGACCTGCCACGCGCCGGCCACCACCAGAATGCCAACGAAGGTGGTCATCACGATCAGCGCCACCGAAATACCATCCACCGCCAAGCCGTAATGCACGCCCCAGGAGGCGATCCACAGATAGTTTTCGGTGATCTGCATGCCGCCCGCATCGGCGTTGTATTGCACCAGCAGGAACAGGCTGACGACGAAAGTCAGCACCGCCACCAGCATCGACAGCCAGCGTGCAAGGTTAGGGCGCGCGTTACCGGCGAGCAGTAAAGGAATCGCACCGATGACCGGGAGCCAGATCAGCAGGCTTAGCAAGTGAGTGAACATAGATGCCTGCTTCCCTTATTGCCCGGCCATGCCGGGACCCGCGAACCCCGAGTCGACGATCCAGTAGCCACCCATGAGCAGGATCAGGCCGAGGATCATCGCGAAGGCGTAGTGATAGAGGTAACCCGACTGCAGGCGACGCGCCGTGGCAGCGATGCGGTGGATGACGCTGACCGAACCGTTGACCATCGCGCCATCGATCGCGCCCTGCTCGCCGACTTTCCAGAAACCGCGGCCCAGTGCCACACCGCCGCGGGCGAAGATCGCGAAATAAATATTGTCGACCCAGTATTTGCGATCGAGCACCGTCCACAACGGCTTCAATGCGCTCTTGATCTTGCCGGCCATCGCCGGGTTGAACAGATAAATGTAGGTTTGAATGATGAAGGCCAGCAGCACCAGGCCGAACGGCCCGATCAGGGAGAAGCCGTGCAAGGCCATCGAGAATGAACCGTGGAATTCACGACCCAGCTCAGCCAGTACGTTGTCGCCCTCCTCCACATGAATCGCCTTGCCGAACCAGTTACCGAACAGCATCGGCCCGACAGTGAAAAAACCGATCAGCAGCGACGGAATCGCCAGCAGGATCAGCGGCAAAGTCACGACCCACGGCGATTCCTTCGGCGCATGTTCCAGCACGCCGGGCTCGTGGCTGCCGTGATGATCGTCGTGTGGCGCATCGTGTGCCGAAGGCTCGGCCGCGTCAGCGTGCGCGCTGTGATGAACCACCGCATGATCATCGTGGTGTCCATGCGAACCGTGGACCACGGTGAAGCGTTCCTTGCCATGAAACGTCAGATACATCTGGCGGAAGGTGTACAGCGAGGTGACCAGCGCGCCGGCCATCACGCAGAAGTACGCGTAGTGCGAACCCCAGCGATGCGATTCGCCGACCGCTTCGATGATCGCATCCTTCGAATAGAAACCGGAGAAGAACGGCACGCCGCACAGCGCCAGCGAACCGATCCACATGGTGATCCAGGTGATCGGCATGTACTTGCGCAGGCCGCCCATGTAACGCATGTCCTGCTCGTGATGCATCGCGATGATCACCGAGCCGGCGCCGAGGAACAGCAGCGCCTTGAAGAACGCATGCGTCATCAGGTGATACACCGCACCGCTGTATGCCGACACGCCCAGCGCCACCGTCATGTAACCCAGCTGCGACAGCGTCGAGTACGCGATCACCCGCTTGATGTCGTTCTGCACGATGCCGATCAAGCCGGTGAACAGCGCGGTGGTCGCGCCGATCACCATCACGAAGCTGAGCGCGCTCTGCGACAGTTCGAACAGTGGCGACATGCGCGCCACCATGAAGATGCCGGCGGTCACCATCGTCGCCGCATGGATCAACGCGGAGATCGGCGTCGGGCCTTCCATCGAGTCGGGCAGCCACACATGCAGCGGCACCTGTGCGGACTTGCCCATCGCGCCGATGAACAGGCAGATGCAGATCACCGTGGCCGCATCCCAGTGCGTGTTCGCAGTGATCTGCAATGTCTTGCCGACCAGACCCGGCGCAGCGCCGAACGCGGTGGCGTAATCCAGCGTGCCGAGGAAATACAGCACGCCGGCGATGCCGAGCAGAAAGCCGAAGTCGCCCACGCGATTGACCAGAAACGCCTTGAGGTTGGCGAAAATCGCCGTCGGCCGTTTGTACCAGAAGCCGATCAGCAGGTACGACACCAGGCCCACCGCTTCCCAGCCGAAGAACAGCTGCATGAAGTTGTTGCTCATCACCAGCATGAACATCGAGAAGGTGAACAGCGAGATATAGGCGAAGAAGCGCTTGTAGCCCGGGTCGTCGCTCATGTAGCCGATCGTGTACAGATGCACCAGCAGCGAAACGAAGCTCACTACCACCAGCATCATCGCGGTCAGCCGGTCGACCATGAAGCCGACGCTGGCGTTGAACGGCCCGACCTGAAACCAGGTGTAGAGGTTCTGGTTGTATTCGACCGCGCCGCCCAGCGTGAGCTGGTAAAGCACGTAGAACGACAGCGCGCACGAAATCGCGACGCCGAGGATAGTGACCTTGTGCGAACCGGCGCGGCCGAGAAACTTGCCGAGAAAACCGGCCAGCACGCAGCCGACCAGCGGTGCGAGTGCGATCGTCAGCAGAATGGTTGTCGAAAGACCCATGTGATCAGCCCTTCATGCTGTCGATGTCGGCGATGTTGATCGTGCTGCGATTGCGGAACAGCAGCACCAGGATCGCCAGGCCGATGGCAGCTTCCGCCGCAGCCACGGTAAGAATGAAGAACACGAACACCTGGCCGGAAACATCGCCGAGGAAGCGCGAGAACGCCACGAAATTCATGTTCACCGCGAGCAGCATCAGCTCGATCGACATCAGCAGCACGATCACGTTCTTGCGGTTGATGAACATGCCGGCGACGGCAATGCAGAACAGCACGGCGCCGAGCACGATGTAATGCGAAAGCGTGATCATGGTTGCGGCCCCTGTGAAGAATGGTCCGGCGAATCCTTGGTTTCGTAATCGAGTACGGCGTCCATCTTCACGATGCGCACGCGATCACGCGCGTTGACTTTGACCTGCTGCGCCGCCGTTTCGTAACGCGCATCGGCGCGCTGGCGCAAGGTCAGCGCCACAGCAGCCACCACGCCCACGGTCAGGATCAAGGCCGCAACCTCGAACGGCAGCAAGTAGCGGGTGTACAACGCCATGCCGAGCCATTCGGTGTTCGACACGCCGGCCACTGCCGCCGGGTCGGCGCCCATCACGTGCGCATGCAACGCACGCACGCCGATCAGCCCGAGCATTTCGGCGAGCATCGCCGCCGCGACGATCAGGCCAACCGGCAGGAACTTCACGAAGCCCTCGCGCAGTCGCTCCTGATCGATGTCGAGCATCATCACCACGAACAGGAACAGCACCATCACCGCGCCGACGTAAACCACGATCAGCGCCAGCGCCAGGAACTCCGCGTCGATCAGCATCCACAGGCAAGCGGCGCTGAAGAACGTGAGCACGAGTGCCAGCACGGCGTGGACCGTGTTCTTCAGCGTGATTACCGACAACGCGGCTGCCACGGTGACGAAACCGAACGCGTAGAAGCAGATGAGTTGAAGCAGTTGAGGATTCATCATGGCCCTCAGCGGTACGCTGCGTCTTGTGCGCGGTCGGCGGCGATCTGCTTTTCGAAGCGATCGCCGATGGCAAGCAACTGCGATTTCGTCACCACGTTTTCACCGCGATGCTCGAAGTGATATTCGTGGATGCTGGTTTCGACGATCGAATCGACCGGGCAGCTTTCTTCGCAGAAGCCGCAGTAGATGCACTTGAACAGGTCGATGTCGTAACGCGTGGTGCGGCGCTGGCCGTCGCTCGCGCGCGGTGCGGAGTCGATGGTGATTGCCAATGCCGGGCAAACCGCTTCACACAACTTGCACGCGATGCAGCGCTCCTCACCGTTCGCATAGCGGCGCAACGCATGCAGACCGCGGAAACGATTCGACTTCGGAATGTGCTCCATCGGATAGCGCACGGTGTACTTCGGCTTGAACATGTAGCGCATGGTCAGCGCCATGCCCTGGAACAGTTCGACCAGCAAAAGACTCTTGAAATAGCGGGTGACGCTGGACATGAGATTCTTCAGACCCCCGTACCGATGCTGACCAGGCCGTAGTACTTCATGCAGCCGGCAACGAGAACCCACACGATCGCAATGGGGATGAATACCTTCCAGCCCAGACGCATGATCTGGTCATAGCGATAACGCGGAAAGGTGGCGCGAAACCACAGGAACATGAAGGAGAACGCGAAGGCCTTGATGAAAAGCCAGATGAAGCCGCCGGTCCAGATCCAGTTTACCCAAGGCGACACGTCGGCATGAATCCATCCCTGCAACGGACTCAGCCAGCCGCCCATGAAAAGGATCGAAGCCAGGAAGCTGACCAGGATCATGTTGGCGTATTCGGCCAGGAAGAAGATCGCAAACGCGGAGCCGGAATATTCCACGTGGAAGCCGGCGACGATTTCCGATTCGCCTTCGGCCACGTCGAACGGCGCACGGTTCGTCTCGGCCACGCCGGAGATGAAATAGATCACGAACACCGGCAGCAACGGCAACCAGAACCAGTCGAAGAAACCCTTGTGCCCGGCCTGCGCGTTGACGATGTCGGTGAGGTTGAGCGACCCGGCGAGCACCAGTACGCACACCAGGCAAAGGCCCATCGCCAGCTCGTACGAAATGACCTGCGCCGCCGAGCGCATCGCGCCGAGCAAGGCGTAACGCGAGTTCGAGGCCCAGCCGGCGAGGATGATGCCGTACACACCCAGCGAGGTCATCGCCAGCAGATACAGCACGCCGGCGTTCGCGTTCGACAGCACCATCTTGCTGCTGAAGGGAATGACCGCCCACGCAGCAAGCGCTGGAATCAACGTCAGCAACGGCGCGAGGTAATACAGAAAACGATTCGCGTTGGTCGGAAGGATTACTTCCTTCAGCAACAACTTGAATACGTCGGCAAACGCCTGCAGCAGACCAAACGGACCGATCTTGTTCGGCCCGAGGCGCACGTGCATCCAGCCGATGACCTTGCGCTCCCAGTACACGAACATCGCCACGGCGATGATGAGCGGCACCGTGATGCACAGGATGTAGATGATCGGCCACAAGACCTGGTGGATGAGTTGATCAGCCATGCTCATGCCTTGCTCAGCGTGATGGGCGCGCCATACGGTGGCAGCGCAGCGGTGGAGTCCTGTGCGGCCTCGATCCACGCCGTGCCGTCCGGCACCGACGCATCGATCACCAGCGGCAATTGCACCTGACCTGTCTGCACTTTGGCGCTTCCAGTAAGTCCCTGGCGCTGCGCTTCATCCGCGTTCACACGTACGGCAGGCGCGCGATTGAGCGGATGCGCGTTCAACGCGGAAGACCGACGCAGCACGGCGTCACCGCGATAGATCGGCCAAGTGGCGATACGCGTCAGACCTGTGGATGTCGCGCGCGTGGCAAGCCCATCGCGCGGCGAAATGGAACGTTCGCTGATGCCCTCGCGTAGGCCGGCCATGTCATCGAACTCGAAACCGGCGAGCTTCATGGCGCCACCAAGTGCACGCAGCACGCGCCAACCCGGACGCGCCTGACCCGGCGCTTTCGCACCGGCGAGAACACTTTGCGCAAGGCCTTCCACGTTGACCAGCGTGGCGTCGATTTCCGGCAGCAGGGCGATCGGCAGAATCACATCGGCCACATCGCGCAGCGCCGGACTGGCGAAAGCACTGAACGCTACGACCTTTTCCGCTTCGTGCAGCGCCTTGAGCACGGCACTTCCATCGGCGAAATCATGTGGCGGCTCGACGCCGTACAACAGATAACTTTTGCGCGGCTGCGCGAGCATCGCTTGCGCATCCAGTCCGCCGTTGCCGGGCACAACGCCGAGCTTCGACAAGCCCACGGCATTGGCACCGACCGACAACTCGCTGTATGCCGCACCCGTGGCATCGGCGATGAAACGGGCGACGGCGCGCAACCACGATGCCTGCGGATGCGTGACCGCGGCTTCGCCGAGCAACACGACGGCCCCACCCTGCTCCGCCGACTGCTTCAACGCGGCAAACGCATCCTTGTCTCCATCGTCGCTCGGCGCTGCGTTGATCGCGTCGGCCAATGCAGATGGTGCGGATGCGCCGCCGTCGACCGCAGCTTTCGCCAGGGCGAGTAGTGCGTCGACCATGGCCTGTGGCGCAATGATCGATTCGCCAGCCAGCATGTAATTGAAATCGAAATGGGCGGGATTAACGGTGTAAACCTTCGCGCCCTTTTTCACTGCCTGATGCAAGCGATGGTTGAGTAGCGGCATCTCATGACGCAGATCGGAGCCGATCAGCAACGCCGCGCTGACGTGCGCAAACCCGGCGACCGGCAAACCGAATGGAAGAGCGATCGCGTTGTCGGAAAAGTCGAGTTGGCGCAGACGGTGATCGACGTGTGCGCTGCCCAGGCCGCGAGCCAGCCGCATCAACAGATCGCCTTCCTCGTTCGAAGTGGACGGATGCACCAGCACGCCCAGTTCGTTGCCCGGCAGTTTGCGCAGCGCTTCACCGGCAACGCTCAACGCGTCTTCCCAAGTGGTCGCCTGCCACTGGCCGTTGCGTTTCACTTCCGGCGCACTGATGCGGTCGGCGGCGTAAAGGCCCTGATGGCTGTAGCGATCGCGGTCGGAGAGCCAGCACTCGTTGATCGATTCGTTGTCGCGCGGCACCGTGCGCAGCACTTCGCCGCGGCGCGTGTGCAGCCACAGGTTGGAGCCGAGCGCATCGTGATAACCGATCGATGGCTTGGCGATCAGCTCCCACGCACGTGCCTGGAACTGGAATGGCTTGTTGGTCAGCGCGCCGACCGGGCACACATCGATGATGTTGCCGGACAGTTCGGTTTCGATCGTCTTGCCGATATAGGTGCCGATCTGCAAGTTCTCGCCGCGGCTCATGCCACCCAATTCGTACGTGCCTGCAATCTCGCTGGTGAAACGCACGCAGCGTGTGCACTGAATGCAGCGGGTCATTTCGGTGGCGACCAACGGACCGAAATTTTCGTCGGCCACGGTGCGCTTGCGCTCGGTGTAGCGCGACACGCTGCGGCCGTAGCCGAGCGCGACGTCCTGCAATTCGCACTCGCCACCCTGGTCGCAGATCGGGCAATCGAGTGGATGATTGATCAGCAGAAATTCCATCACGTCTTTCTGGAACTTCAACGCCTTGTCGCTGCGCGTCATCACCTTCATGCCTTCGGCGACCGGCGTCGCACACGCAGGTTGCGGCTTGGGCATCAGCTTGCCGCCCATCTCCACATCGACCAGGCACATGCGGCAGTTGGCAGCGATCGGCAGCTTGCGGTGATAGCAGAAACGCGGGATCGCGATGCCGACGCCGTCGGCCGCCTCGATGATCATCGCGCCCTTGCGGATCTGCGTGGGCTTGCCGTCGATCTCGATGTTCAGCAGATCGGGGGCGGCGTTATTGGCAGGCTGCGCACTCATGCTGCGACCTCAAGCTTGTCGTCGACGATGGAATGACCATGCTCGACGTAGTATTCGAACTCGTTCCAGAACCGCCCGAGGAAACCCTGCACCGGCCACGCGGCGGCTTCACCGAATGCGCAGATGGTGTGGCCTTCGATCTGGCCCGCCACGGCTTTCAGGCGATGCAGATCGTCTGTTGTGCCCTTGCCTTCCACGATGCGCGACAGCACGCGATACATCCAGCCCGTGCCTTCGCGGCACGGCGTGCACTGGCCGCAGGATTCGGCGAAATAGAAACGCGAAATGCGATGGCACATCTTCACCATGCAGGTGGTTTCGTCCATCACGATGACCGCGCCGGAGCCGAGGCCGGAGCCGGCCTTCTGCAGCGAATCGAAGTCCATCGTCATGTCCATCATGATGTCGGCCGGCAGCACCTTCATCGACGCGCCGCCGGGAATCACCGCCTTCAGCTGGTGACCGTTGCGTACGCCACCGGCCATCGCCAGCAAATCCTTGAAGGGCGTGCCCAGACGCACTTCGAAATTGCCGGGCTTGGCCACGTGGCCGGACACCGAAAAGATTTTCGGACCTCCGTTATTCGGCTTGCCCAGATTGAGAAACCAGTCCGCGCCGTTGCGCAGGATCGCCGGCACCGACGCATACGTCTCGGTGTTGTTGATCGTAGTCGGCTTGCCGTACAGGCCGAAGTTGGCGGGGAACGGCGGCTTGAATCGCGGCTGGCCCTTCTTGCCTTCGAGCGATTCCATCAACGCGGTTTCTTCGCCGCAGATGTACGCACCCGCGCCAAGCGCGTTGTAGATGTCTACGTCCAGACCGGTGCCCTGAATGTCCTTGCCGAGCAGACCCGCCGCGTACGCTTCCTTCAGCGCCTCTTCGAGATGCTCGAACGGCTCGTGATGGAATTCGCCACGCAGGTAGTTGTAAGCCACGGTCGAACCGGTGCAGTAGCAGGCGATCGCCAAGCCTTCGATCACGGCATGCGGGTTGTAGCGAAGAATGTCGCGATCCTTCGCCGTGCCGGGCTCCGATTCGTCGGAGTTGCAGAGGATGTATTTCTGCATCGTGCCCTTGGGCATGAACGACCATTTCAGGCCGGTCGGAAAACCCGCGCCGCCGCGACCGCGCAGGCTGCTCTTCTTGATTTCCTCGATCAGCGTGGCGGGATCTGGTTTCTCGGCGAGAATTTTCTTCCACGCCTTGTAGCCGTCCATTTGCACATAGCTGTCCATTGCCCACGGCTTGTCGAAATGCAGCGTGGTGTAGACGACCTGGTGTTCCTGTGGTGCGGGTCCGACGGCCATCAGTGATTCCCCTCTGCATGGCCATGCGCCGCGGGTCCGTCAATGGTCAGGCCATCGAGGATCGCGTCGAGCTTTTCGGTAGTGAGATGTTCGTGATAATGGCCGTTCACCGTCATCGCCGGCGCGTAGACGCAGGCGGCAATGCATTCCTCTTCGCGCTTCAGATACACGCGACCGTCGGGCGTACTTTCACCCAGCTTGATGCCGAGTTTCTTTTCGCAATGGCTGACCAGCCCTTCAGCGCCGTTGAGCCAGCAAGAGATGTTGGTGCAGATCGCCACGTTGTTGCGGCCGACCGGCTTGGTCTCCAGCATCGAGTAGAAACTGGCGACCTCGTACGCCCACACCGTGGGCAGGTCGAGATACTTCGCCACCGCGGCGATCAGCTCGTCGGTGAGGAAGCCACCGTTCTGTTCCTGCGCCGCGAAGAGCGACTGAATCAGCGCCGAGCGCTTGCGGTCGGGCGGGAATTTGGCGACCCATGCGTCGATATGCTGACGCGTGTGATCGTTGAGTGCGGCGAGCGGATCGACGTTCCTGACCTGCTCGAAATGTCCGGTGGCTTTCATGCGTTTCTCCGTCGTGCCGGCTCAGCGATCCACTTCGCCGAACACGAGGTCGTAAGTGCCGATCATGGCCACCACGTCGGCGAGCATGTGGCCGCGCACGATGGTGTCCATGGATGAAAGATGGGCAAAGCCCGGCGCGCGCAGATGCACGCGGAACGGCTTGTTGGCGCCGTCCGATACGAGGTAGCAACCGAATTCGCCCTTCGGCGCCTCGACCGCGGCGTAGGTTTCGCCGGCCGGCACGCAGTAGCCTTCGGTGAACAGCTTGAAGTGATGGATGAGCGCTTCCATGTCTTCCTTCATCTCTTCGCGCGATGGCGGCGAGACCTTGAAGTTTTTCAGCATCACCGGGCCGGGGTTGGCCTTCAACCACTTCACGCACTGCTGGATGATCCGGTTCGACTGGCGCATCTCTTCGACACGCACCAGGTAACGGTCATAGCAGTCGCCGTTGACGCCAACCGGAATATCGAAATCCATCTCGGCATATTTCGCGTATGGCTGCTTCTTGCGCAGGTCCCACGCGATGCCCGAACCGCGCAACATCGCACCGGTCATGCCCCACTGCTGGGCCAGTTCCGGGCTGATCACGCCGATGCCGACGGTGCGCTGTTTCCAGATGCGGTTGTTGGTCAGCAGGTCTTCGTACTCGTCCACCTTCGACGGAAAATCGTTGGTGAACGCCTCGATGTAGTCCAGCATCGAACCTTCGCGCCAGCTGTTGATGCGCTTGAGGTCGTTGCCCTTGTGCCAGGGCGACTCACGATACTTGGACATGTGATCGGGCAGATCGCGATACACGCCGCCGGGACGGTAATACGTGGCGTGCATGCGCGCGCCCGATACGGCCTCATAGACGTCCATCAGTTCTTCGCGTTCCCGGAACGCGTAGAGGAACACCGCCATCGCGCCGAGATCGAGCGCGTTGGAGCCGATCCACATCAGGTGATTCAGGATGCGCGTGATTTCGTCGAACATCGTGCGGATGTACTGCGCGCGCTCGGGTGCCTCGATGCCCAGCAGGGTCTCGATGGCTTTCACGTACGCGTGTTCGTTGCACATCATCGACACGTAGTCGAGGCGGTCCATATAGCCGATCGACTGATTGAACGGTTTCGATTCGGCCAGTTTCTCGGTGCCACGATGCAGCAGGCCCACGTGCGGATCGGCGCGGACGATGGTTTCGCCGTCCATCTCCATCACCAGGCGCAGCACGCCGTGCGCAGCCGGATGCTGCGGGCCGAAGTTCATCGTGTAGTTGCGGATTTCCTGCATGCTCAATTCTCCCGCCACTTGTCGGCGGCTTCGGCGCTGGCCTGCACCAGATCTGCGTCGTTGCGGATCGTGCGCGGCACCAGCACGCGCGGCTCGATCGACACCGGCTCGTAGATCACGCGTTTCTGCTCGGGGTCGTAGCGCACTTCGACGTTGCCGATGAGCGGGAAATCCTTGCGGAACGGATGGCCGACAAAACCGTAGTCGGTGAGGATGCGGCGCAGGTCCGGATGACCATCGAAAATGATGCCGTAGAGATCGAACGTCTCGCGCTCGAACCAGTTCACGCCCGGCCAGATCAGCGTCAGCGAAGGCACCACCGGCAGCGAATCATCCGCGCAGAAAACACGCAGCCGCAGACGACGATTGTGTTCGATCGAAAGCAGTTGGATAACCGACGCAAAACGGCGCGGCTCGTTGTGGTCGCGCGGACGTCCAGCCCAGTCGAAGCGGCCCATCGCCTGCCCTTCCACGCCACGCGAGAAGCCATCACCACCGGCGGTATCGGTTTCCCATTCGGTCTGCCCGTAACCGAGATAATCCAGGCCGCACAGATCGATCAGTTCGCTGAAGCGGAACGCGGGTTCATCGCGCAGTGCCGTCGCGACCGCAATCAGGTCGGCGGCAGCGAGTTCGGCGGTGACCTCGTTGCGCACCTTGCTGATGGTGAGCGTGTCGCCGAACCGCGCAGCGAGTTGCTCGGCCAGCGAGGTCGGATGTGGATCGGACATGTCAGAGCCTCACGAACGCGCGATGGTGCTGGTGCGGCGGATTTTTTTCTGCAACTGCAGGATGCCGTGGATCAACGCCTCGGCCGTCGGCGGGCAGCCGGGCACGTAGATGTCTACCGGCACGATGCGATCGCAACCGCGCACCACCGAATAGGAATAGTGGTAGTAGCCGCCGCCATTGGCGCAGCTGCCCATCGAGATCACCCATTTCGGCTCCGGCATCTGGTCGTAGACCTTGCGCAGCGCCGGAGCCATCTTGTTGACCAGCGTGCCGGCCACGATCATCACGTCGGACTGGCGCGGGCTCGGGCGGAAGATCACGCCGTAGCGATCGAGGTCCAGTCGCGCCGCGCCGGCGTGCATCATCTCGACTGCGCAACAGGCCAGGCCGAATGTCATCGGCCACATCGAACCGGTGCGCGCCCAGTTCATCAACTCGTCCATGCGCGCGGTGGCAAAGCCGCGCTGCACCAGCGGGTTGTCGCCGCCCGGACGGAGGATGTCGTCGACGACATTGACTGGCGGCGGGTTGTGCATTGTGCGACTGATGGAATCGATCACTCCCATTCGAGCGCTCCCTTCTTCCACACGTAGGCAAAGCCGACGATCAGCAGCAGCAGAAACACGGCCATTTCAGTCAGCGCGGTGACGCCGATTTTTTCGAACACCACCGCCCACGGAAACAGGAAGGCAATTTCAAGATCGAAAATGATGAAGAGGATCGCCAGCAGGTAATAGCGAACGTCGAAGCGCATGCGTGCATCTTCGAATGCTTCAAAGCCGCATTCGTACGGTGCGAGTTTTTCCGCTTCGGGACGACTCGGTCCGGCGAGCAGGCCGATGGCCAGCAGCACGAGGCCGAGTCCGGTGGCGACGCCGATGAAGAGCAGAACGGGCCAGTATTCGGCAAGCACGATGCAACGTACCTCCGCGCCCTCGGGCGCATCAGTGACCGCGGGGACGGTCCGGCGACTTTCGATCCGGCAGGCCGAAACAGCCTTGGGCGTGAGCCACGTTCGCAGGCATGAAACCGCGAGCGTCCGATATTCCGCGAGGTGGGATCGCGAATCACGCCATTGTATCAGCGCGCATGGGTAAGACGACAAGTATTGACGACTGCGAACGTACGATCGGCGGCATGCGCCGATGGCGTGACGGCATCGTCACATCGTATGCGTGGCCCGCTCGGAGGCCAACGTGCCGGCAAGGATATTCTCGATCCGGCTGCGCGCCGCCTCGGCATCGCTCGACTCGTTGAAATGGATGCCGATGCCGGCCGTGCGATTGCCCTGCGCGCCGAGCGGACTGATCCATACCACTTTGCCAACTACCGAAAGCCGTTCGGTTTCTTCGGCCAGCGTGACCAGCAGGACCACTTCATCGCCCAGCGTGTACGACTGCGCGGTCGGCGCAAACAGACCGCCATTCTTGAGGAACGGCATGTACGCGTTGTACAGCGACGCGGCGTCTTTGATCTTCAGAGAAATGATGCCCTGACGGGCGCCTGCGGATTTCATGCTGCACTCCTGACGGACGATCGAACGGTCCGCTCACCCTGGGCCGATCTTAGACGGTGTGGTCCGCGCGCACCACCTTTGCGGCGATGCTGGGTCTCAGGGACGTCTTTGGGTGCTTACGCCTTGCGGTTCGCGATCTGCGAGCGACGTTCGCCGACCAGTCGCCCCCACGACGACGGCGGAATCCACCGGGCAACCCAGTTCGGCACCGACGGGCCGGGCATCGGCCGGGAAATCGAAAAGCCCTGCAATTGATGACAGCCCAGCGACGCCAGCAAATCGCCCTGCTCCGCCGTCTCCACACCTTCGGCGATCACCGTCTTGGCGAGCAGACGCGCCGTGGTGATGACGCCCGCAGCGATCGCCATATTGCGTTCGTCGCTGAGGATGTTCTTCACGAAGCTCTGATCGAGCTTGATGTGCTCGATGTCGAGTTGCTGGATGTGACTGAGCGACGCACTGCCGGTGCCGAAGTCGTCCAGCCCGACGCGGATGCCGCGACGGCGGCATTCTTCGATGACGATCTTGGCCCGCGCATGGTCCATCATCGGCCCGGTCTCGGTCACCTCGATGCCAAAGCCCACGTCCATCACCTTCGGATAGCTTTCGAGCGCGGCATCGATGTCGCTGAAAAAAGCCGGATGCAGCAGGTGCCGTGTACTGATATTCACCGAGACCGGCAGCGACAGGCCATGGCGCATCCACGTCTGGCATTGTCGCAACGCCTCATCCAGCACGTAGCGCCCGATCGGCCGTGCCAGTTGCGGATCGTCCAGCACGTGCATGAAATCCACGGGCTCGACCAGGCCCTCATCGGTGTCGTGCAGGCGAAGCAGCGCTTCCATGCCGGCCACGCCGTTCGATCCAGGCAGGCCATCGATATACACGATCGGCTGGAACAACAGCTTCAGATGCGCGTGTTTCAAGGCCTGCGCAAACCGATCGCGCATGGCCTGCAGCCGAACCTGCTCCAACTCCATCGCCGGCTCGTACAGCGCGTCGCGATCCTTGCCGTCTTCCTTGGCGACATACATGGCGAGGTCGGCATGACGAACGAGCCCTTCGGCGTCGGAATCGTCCAGCGGATAAAGCGTCCAGCCGATGCTGGCCGAAAGATGAAGCTGCTCGTCCGCCAGATGGAACGGCGCGCGCAGTGCCTGCAAAACGCAGCGACTGATCACCTCCAGTTGCTCCCTGCTGTCCAGGCCGGGGATCACCAGCGCGAACTCGTCGCCACCGAAACGCGCGAGTACATCGGCCTCGCGCAACATGCCGAGAATGCGCGCCGACGCCTCGGCCAGCACGCGATCTCCGCCGCCGTGACCGACCGTGTCGTTGACGTTCTTGAAGCGATCGAGATCCAGCACGCCGACCGCGAGCAATGAATGTTGCGCACCGGCGCGGCTGCGCGCCTGTTCAAGCAACTCGAACAGCAGTCGACGGTTCGGCAACCCGGTCACCACGTCATAGAACGCCAGCCGTTCAACCCGCGCCTCGTGCATTTTCTGTTCGGTGATGTCGCGCTGATGCCACAACCATCCTTGCGGCTCGTCGTCGATCGTGATCGGTGTGAAATCGCGCAGGAAGATGCGACCGTCGCTCATCGACACCTGGTCGCCACGAACCACTTCGTTGCGCGACAGGATCTGCTGAATCCGCTGCCACTCCTTTTCGGGGTGCTCGTAGATCGCTTTCAACCGCATGAACATATCGGCCATGGAAGAGCCTTCCAGTTCGGCAGGCGTTTCGGACAGCTTGAACAATTTGCAGAATGCATCGTTGGCGAATTTCACGCGGCCGTTTTGCGCCATCACCAGAATGCCGGCGTACTGGTTTGCGAGCACGGTCCGAAAATGCTGCAGGTTGAAACGCAAATCGCTCTCCGCCATCAGCCGCGCGGCACGCGCACGCTGCATCTGGATGCCCAGTCCCAATTCCACCGCCATCTCTGAGAACACCTGCGTCTCCACCGACGAGAACACGTGCGCGTTGGCGGCGCCCATCACGAGTACGCCGATCAGCGCGCCATCGACACGCAACGGCAACGCCAGCATGGAATGCAGATCGTGATTCACGCCGGAGAAGGGACGCGGCGCGGCGCCTCCGGGCTTCAACCTTTTCACGCTGGATTGTCCGCCGCGCATCGCGGTCATCACCGCGTCGTCCATGTGCGCGGGATCGAGCATGTCCAGGCTTGCTTCGATCGACGACGAATTCGTGCCGTCCTCGCATGCAGCGGTCCGCAGCGTGTTTGTCGCATGGCGGTCGAGAAGTCCGATCCATGCGGCTGGATAATCGCCGGTTTGACGCACCACGCGGCACGCATCAGCGAGCAGCCCTGGTTCGTCCACGCTGTGCGTGACCACCTTGACCATTTCGCTGAGCAGACGAAGCGCGCGTCGCTGGCGTGCTTCGTCACGCACCGACTGCAGCAGCAGTTTGCGTTGTTCGTGCGCTTCGAGTCCCAGCCCGATATTCGCCGCGGCCTGCCGAAGCAACTCGATCATCGCAGGTGAAAAAAAGCCGGCGTGCGCCGAGCGGATCACCAAGCCTGCTCGCACTTCGCCGAACTTCATCACCGGCACCGCGATCGACGACATCACGTCGTGTCGCACATACGCCTGGCGAAATGGCTCGAGGCCCGCAAGATTGCGGACGTCCGTTTCCAGTTGCGGTGTTCCCTGCCAGAACGACAGTTGCGCCAGTGCGAAGGGCAGCCGTTCTGGATAGATGTCCTGCATTCCTGGTGAAATTCTCGATGGCGCGATGCGCCGGAACATGCCGCTTTCGCGATCGACTTCGCCGATCATCACCAGCATCGCGCCGATGCGTCGCTGCAGTACTTCGATCACCGCTTCATAGAGAACCGCGGGGTCGAGCGAACGCACCAGCAACTGCCCGATGTCCGACAGCGCCGCGTAGAAGCTTTCGCCGGACGCGGCCACGCCTTGGTCGTCCCTGTTCGAGTTGTGATCCGGACTGCGCATGCGAGCTGCTCTGACATCGATGACGTGCCCGGGACGAAGCCACCTCCAGGTGCGCCCACATCATCCCCCCTGCCGCAGAAACTAGCCCTGTCATCCACGTCGCGCAAGCCGCAAGCCATGGGCAAAACGCCCTATGCCTTTTGCCAGCCCCAGTGATCGAAGATCCAGAACGTACGCAGATCGGACGTCAGCTTGACGAAGCGCAGGCCGGGTTCTGCCGATGACGCATCGACGAGGTGATAGCTGCCGCGCTCGTCGCGCCGCAAGGGTGCATCCCGCCATGGCCAACTCTGCATGCCCGCACGAGTGGCGATGTTCACGCGCAGCCATGGATGCATCCATGACGGCGGCTTCCAAGGCAACGCCGAAACAGGTGTGGTGAAAGAAACCGTGGCAAACCGCTCGGAGTCGCCGGCCAGCCGGTGCATGCGGCGGCCGCTCAGCGCCATCTGCGTGCGATGCGCGTCGAGCGCGGCCACCTTCCTTGCCTGCTGCTCTTTTGACCCATGCAGTTCAATGTCCAGCAACTCGCGAGACCGCCCGTGGATCAGATACGTCCACTGCTCGGGCGCGTGATCGACACTAGCAAGCGCCAACCGAACCAGCACGTGCGCGGCTCCGTGATCCGGATGGCGATCATCGATCGAAGGCATGACGACAAGGTTGGGGCGGTAAGCCTCGATCGCCTCGGCCATCGACGCCACGGCCTGCCCCCCGCGATGCATCAACACATCGGTGAGGCCCATGTCGGGCCAGCCCATCGATTGAAGCGACGACGCGGAAACATCCAGTCGCTGCATCGCCAGCGCGACCTCGGCATGCCTGCGTTTGCCCCAGCGCCGTCGTTCGGCAATGCCGATATGCCAGCGTCGTTCCATCCATCGCTGCGGCCACGGATTGTTGTCGCCATCGGTCAGCAACACGATGCGCACGTTGCCACCAGCGGCACGCACCTGCTGAATCAGCAACCCCGTCGCGATCGTTTCGTCATCCGGATGTGGTGCAATGACCAGCAGTCGTGTCGCTGCGGAAAAAACAGGCGCCGTGGTGCGAGCATTCGCAGACGCCTTGCTCATGGCGGAAACATCAACGCCACTGCGCCAGCAATTCAAGCAGAAGAAGATCGCCGCGCAACGGACCTCGCAGACTTTCGCGCGTTCGATTGACCGCGTGATACCACTGCCCGAGCATTTCTTCGTCGAGCGCGCTGGCCATCGGTCCGGAACCGCCATCTGCGCGGGCTTTCAGTTCATCAGCCGCGGCTTGCGCGGCAAACCACAGGCGTTGTGCGGGCTGGTTGTCGAGCCAGCGTTTGACCACTTCCATCGTCTGGCCACGACCGGCCGCCAGCGCCGCCAGATCCTTGCGAACTTCCAGACGCTGATCGAGCGCGCCTTCGGCCGCCCACGAACGCGCCAGCCCGGGGTTTCCACCGGCAGCATCGAGCGCAGCTTTTGCATCGCGCACACCCTCGGCCTGCAGCCATGCGAGCGCTTCGTCAGCGATCGGCAATGGAAATTCGATTCGCTGGCAGCGACTGCGAATGGTCTGCGGCAATCGCCACGGCGCATCGGCCAGCAGGATCAGCAACGTCTGTGTGGACGGTTCCTCAAGCGTTTTCAGCAGCGCATTCGCAGCAGCCATGTTCATAGCATCGGCGGGATCGATGGTGGCCACCTGCCATCCGCCGAACTGGCTGCGCATGGCGAGCCGCGTTGAGAGTTCGCGAATCTGATCCACCACGATTTCCGCGCGCTGCACGCCGTCCTTGCGCAGGCCGAAACTCAACCCGATCAAATCCGGATGCGAGCCAGCTGCTACCAGCAGGCAATTGCGACAGTGTCCGCAGGCATCGCCGTTCACCGGCGTCTGACACAACAGCCCGCCAATGAAACGCGTGATGAAAGCCCGCTTGCCCAGACCCGTCGGCCCGCACACGAGCAGCGCGTGCGGCAACGCATCGCGCTCCCGTCGCGCCTGCAACCGCGTCCAGTGCTCGGCATGCCAGGGCAAGGTGCTCACGATCGCGTTTCCACGACGAGCGATGAAAGCGCACGTGTGGCATCGGCGAGCACATCGGCTGGGCTGCGACTCGCGTCGATCACGTGGAAGCGCGATGGCTCGGCGGCGGCGCGCGCGCGATAACTCGCTCGAACGCGCTCGAAGAACGCATCGGTCTCCACTTCGATGCGGTCGGCATCGCCGCGTCCGCTCGCGCGGGCGCGACCGATCGCCACGGGCACATCCAGCAGCAAGGTCAAATCGGGAACGACGCCTTTGCACGCCCAGCGTTCGAGCTCGGCGATGCGTTGCAACGGTTGGCCACGACCACCGCCCTGATACGCATAACTCGCATCGGCGAAACGATCGCAAAGAATCCAGCGGCCCTCGCTCAACGTCGGTTCGATCACTTCGCGCACGAGCTGCGCGCGCGAGGCGAACATCAGCAGCAGTTCGGTTTCGGCAGCAAGGCCTTTCTGCGCAGGATCGAGCACGATGCCACGCACCGCTTCGCCCAACGCGGTGCCACCGGGTTCGCGCGTTTGCACGAGGTCGATGCCATGGCTTTCGATGTACTCACGAAGCCCGGCGAGCAAGGTGCTTTTGCCGGCGCCTTCGCCACCTTCGAGGCTGATGAATTTTCCGCGCGTCGAAGTCACTGGCAATGTTTCCGTTGATAGCAATCGACATTGCGATTGTGTTCTTCGAGCGTGCTGGAGAACACATGCTCACCGTTGCCGCGCGCCACGAAATACAAGTCCGTGCCCGCGGCCGGATGTAGCGCAGCCATCAGCGCCGGCTTGCCCGGAAGCGCAATCGGCGTCGGCGGCAAACCCGCGCGCGTGTATGTGTTGTAGGGCGTGTCGGTGGTGAGGTCGCTTTTGTGGATATTGCCCAGATACGACGCGCCCATGCCGTAGATCACACTCGGGTCGGTCTGCAGCAGCATGTGGTTTTCAAGGCGTCGCACGAACACGCCGGCAATGCGCGCACGCTCGTCGGCCCGGCCGGTTTCCTTCTCCACGATGGAGGCGAGGATCAGCGCATCGTACGGCGTGGCCAGCGGCAGATTCTTGTCGCGCGCCGGCCAAAGCGCATCGAGTGTCTTGCTCATGTCGGCATGCGCGCGTTTGAGGATGTCCAGGTCACCATCGCCTTTCACATAGGCATAGGTTTCCGGGAGAAAGCGGCCTTCCGGCGCGTCGCCGGGGGAGCCTATTTTCTGCATGATCGCTGCGTCGTCCAAACCGGCGCTGTCGTGACGCAACTTGTCTGCCTGCGACAGCGCCTGTCGAAGTTCGGCGAAGCTCCAGCCGTCGACGATGGTGAAATTGCGTTGCAGGACTTTGCCCGCGGCCATGTTGGCAAGCAGCTGTCGCGGCGTGATGCCGATGTCCAGCGCGTATTCACCCGCGTGCAGCCGGTCGGCGACGCGCATCTGCTCGGCCAGCAGTCGCCAGTAGATCGGGTTAGCGTGCGTGACGCCACGCTCACGCAGCTCACCGACGATATTGCGGAAACTGGTACCGCGTCCGACGTCGACGCTACCGCCTTGCACGGAAATATCGAGCGGCGCGCGACTGAAACGGTTGAACTCGTTCCAGCCATAGAACAGCGCGCCGACAATCGCCAGCAGCACGACGACAACCAGCATGCGCGACAGCGCACGTCCGTGCATCGATTTGCGATTCATCCAGCCTGCTCCATCGAAAATCCCAGGTTGCGCCAATGTCGTTGAAGCGTTCGCGTTGTCGGACCCGGCGCATAGGCAACTTCATTCAGCGAACGAACCGGCAGGATGCCGCGTACGCTCGAACTGAGAAAGACCTCACGCGCGCCATGCAGCGCGTCGAGCGTCATGTCGCACACATGCACGTGCGGCAGTGTCGCCAGAATTTCCGCACGCGCCACCCCCGCCACGCCGCAACGTTCCAGTGAAGGCGTCGTCAGCACGCCATCGATCACCACGAACAGGTTGGCCATGGTCGCCGAAATCACACGGTCGTGCATGTCGCGCAACAGGCCTTCGCCGATATCCAGAGCGTTCCACTCGGCACGGGCCAGCACCTGTTCCAGCCGATTCAAATGCTTGATCCCGGCCAACAACGGTTGTTCGGAAAGATGAACCTCACACACACGCATGCGAACGCCATCGTCGTGAACGGCCTGATCGAACGTCGGCGGATCGAAAGCCGCAACCACTCGCGTAACCTGCGGCATCGACGGCGGCGCATAACCGCGCGGGCCCGTCCCGCGCGTCAGCGTGATGCGAACCACGGCGTGCAGCATGCCTTGCACAACTGTTCGCGCTTCTTGTTGCAGAACTGATGTATCGGGCACCGGTAGCGAGAGGCGACGACAACCATCGTCGAGTCGTTGCATGTGGCGCTTCCATAGCGGCGCAACATCGCCGACGAAGCGAATGGTCTCGAACAATCCGTCGCCATAGCTCAAGCCACGGTCGAGCGCGGAAACGGAATCTTTTGATTCCCCGTTGACCAACATGCGCACCGACATCAGTCCGGCACTCCCAGCGCGCGCAGCAGACCGCGCGCCTTGGCGCGAGTTTCGTCCAGCTCCAGCGCCGCCACCGAATCGGCGACGATGCCCGCACCGGCACGAAGACTCACTTCATCGCCGGTGAGCGTCAGCGTGCGTATGAGGATGTTGAGATCGAGATCGCCATTGCGATCGAGATAGCCCAGCGCGCCGGTATAGGCGCCGCGTGGAGCATCTTCGAGATTGGCGATGATTTCCATGCAGCGCACCTTGGGGCAACCGGTGATGGTTCCGCCGGGAAACGTGGCGGCGATGATTTCGCCCGGCGTTACGTCGGCGCGCAGGCGGCCCCGTACATTGGAGACGATATGGTGAACATGCGCGTAACTTTCCACCACCATCAGCTCGTCCACCACGACACTGCCCGGCACACAGACGCGACCAAGGTCGTTGCGTTCGAGATCGATCAGCATGACGTGCTCGGCACGTTCCTTCGGATGCGCGCTCAACTCGCGAATGCGCGCGAGTTCGTCATCGCCAGGCAATCTCGGGCGTGTGCCGGCGATGGGCCGCGTCTGCGCGACGCCGTTGCGCACTTCCACCAGTCGCTCCGGCGACGAGCTCACCACCGACCATCCCGGCTGTTGCAGCAGTCCGGCAAATGGTGCGGGATTCGCCTCGCGCAGCACCGAGTACAACGACGCCGGCGAGACGGCTTGCGGATAACGCGCATGCCATGCCCGCGAAAGATTGACCTGGAAGATGTCGCCATCGCGCAGGTGTTCGTGAATGCGATCGACGCCGTCGAGGAACAACGCAGGTGCGTCTTCGTTCCATTCTTTCAGTACAGGTAGCGAAGGAATAGAAGGTGTCGCCGAAAGACCGGCTTCCATCTCGTCGAGCAATTCTTCGCAGCCCGCTTCGGCCACGAGGATCGTGCAGTCGTTGGCGTGATCGACAATCACCGCCGCGGGACAACGCAAGGCCAACGCTACAGGCAGAACGGGGGAAGATTGAAGATGCAGCGTCGGTTCGATCTGCGCCGCCAGTTCGTACGCCAGCAGCAACACCCAGCCGCCGTGGAAAGGCAGATCGTCGTCGGAGGCCGACAGCCGTTCCGCCCGCCACGCCGCATCAAGCGCGTCGAGGAAGCGGCCTTCGACAAGGCTTGCCGCGCTGTCAACTAGACGTCCATCTGCGTATAGCGTGAGGCTGTCGCGCGGAAGCGCGAACAGGATGTCGAAGCGCGATTGCGCCGTGCCGCGCACCACACTTTCAAGCAGGCACGGATAGCGTTGCGGAAAAGCAGCGGCCGGCGCGAGAAGATCGCGCCGGCCGCTCAGGATACGCCGATGGCAGGTCACGCTCAGACGCGACGGAACGCCAGCGTGCCGTTGGTGCCGCCGAAGCCGAACGAGTTGGAAATGGCCACGTCGAACTTCGCATCGCGTGCGGTGTGCGGCACGAAATCCAGGTCGCAACCTTCGCTCGGCTCGTCGAGGTTGATCGTCGGCGGCAACACCTGATCACGCAGCGCGAGGATGGTGAAGATCGCCTCGACGCCGCCGGCTGCACCGAGCAGATGCCCGGTCGTCGACTTGGTCGAACTCATCGCCAGCTTGTACGCATGATCGCCGAAGACCGTCTTGGCGGCCATCACTTCGCCCAGATCGCCCAGTGGCGTGGAGGTGCCGTGCGCATTGATGTACTGCACGTCGGTCGTGTTGAGCTTGGCGTCGTTCAGGGTGGCCAGCATGCAACGCGCTGCACCCTCACCACCCTCGCTCGGCGCCGTCATGTGATACGCATCGCCGCTCATGCCGAACCCGACCAGCTCGGCATAGATGCGCGCGCCGCGCGCCTTGGCCATTTCGTATTCTTCGAGCATCAGCACGCCGGAGCCGTCGGACAACACGAATCCGTCGCGATCCTTGTCCCACGGACGGCTGGCCTTGGTCGGCTCGTCGTTGCGAGTCGACATGGCCTTGGCCGAACAGAAGCCCGCCATTGCAGTGCCTGTCGTGGCGAACTCGGCGCCGCCGGCGATCATCGCGTCGGCATCGCCGTACTGGATCATTCGCGCGGCCAGGCCGATATTGTGCGCACCCGTGGTGCATGCAGTGACACAGGCGATGTTCGGACCCTTCAGACCGAACATGATCGACAACTGGCCAGAGACCATGTTGATGATCGAACTGGGCACGTAGAACGGCGACACGCGGCGCGGGCCCTTCGCGTTCAATTCCAGCGTGGTCGCTTCGATCGTGTAGAGACCGCCAATGCCTGCACCCACGGCCACGCCGATACGCGGTGCATTCTCCTCGGTGATTTCGAGCCCGGAATCGCGCAGCGCCTGTGTGCCGGCGGCGACACCGTAGTGGATGAAGGGATCCATCTTCTTGACGTCTTTCGCCGCCATCCATTGAGCAGGATCGAAATCACGCACTTGTCCGGCGATACGCGTGGCGTATGCGGAGGCGTCGAAATGAGTCACCGGGCCGATACCACTTTCGCCCTTGATGACGTGATCCCAGGCGGTGGCGATATCGTTGCCGACCGACGAGATGATGCCCATGCCGGTCACTACCACGCGTCGCTTGCTCATGCTGTCTTCCTTCGTGATTCCGTGAACCCGCTGCTGGCAAATCTCTCGCGCCACGGATTGCAGATACGTCAAGCCAACCGGCAAGGACGCACCGCGCGCACCATACGGGATCGGACGTTACAACTTGCAGAAACGAAAACTGCGCCTTGTCGGCGCAGCGTTCGGTATAGCCACATGGATGGTCAGGCAACGTGAAACACCTGTCCGTCACGCATCGATTCCGCGTATCGACCAGGCGAACCCGATCGATGCACGTGATCGATCAATCCTTGGAATGGGCCTTGATGTAATCGACAGCCTGCTGCACGGTGGTGATCTTCTCGGCGTCTTCGTCCGGAATCTCGGTCTCGAACTCTTCCTCGAGGGCCATGACCAGCTCGACCGTGTCCAGCGAATCTGCGCCCAGATCGTCCACGAACGAAGCATTCGCCGTGACTTCATCTTCCTTCACGCCCAACTGCTCAATGACGATTTTCTTGACGCGCTCTTCGATGGTGCTCATGTTGCCCATACCTCTCTCAAGGAGTAGTTGTTTGTCTGTGCCGGCGTGATGCCTGCAAAAGGCCGGCGGCATTGTAATGGTTAAGCGGAGGCGCCGCCATGATCCGCCGGTGACACATGGCGCCAAGTCGTCCTGACTGACGCGAACGTGCAATTGTCGCCTAAAACGAAGCTGCTGGCGACCATCGCCAACGTAAACCTCATGGCATGTACATACCACCGTTGACGTGAAGGGTTTCGCCAGTGATATACGCCGCGGCAGGCGACGCCAGGAAACTCACTGCCTTGGCGATATCGGCCACGTCGCCGAGACGACCCAGTGCGATCTGACCGAGCAGCGCCTGCTTGGACTCTTCCGGCAAAGCGCGGGTCATGTCGGTGTCGATAAAGCCGGGCGCCACGACATTCACCGTGATGCCACGCGTGCCGATTTCCCGTGCGAGCGATTTGGAAAACGCGATGATGCCTGCCTTGGCCGCCGCGTAATTGGCCTGCCCGGGATTGCCGGTGAGTCCGATCACCGAAGCGATCGAGATGATGCGGCCCTTGCGCGCCTTCATCATGCCGCGCATCACCGCCTTGGAAGTGCGATAGACGGAGCTGAGGTTGGTGTCGAGGATCACGTTCCAGTCGTCCTCCTTCATGCGCATCAGCAACTGATCGCGCGTGATGCCCGCATTGTTGACGAGGATCGAGATCGCGCCGAATTGCTTGCCAATGGCATCGACGAGTGCATCGACAGAGGCCGTGTCGGTCACGTCGAGCATACGGCCATGGCCGCCATGCGCGGCGAGCCGCTCGCCGATGTCCGTCGCGCCGCCTTCGCTGGTTGCGGTGCCGATGACCGTGGCGCCCATTGCCCCCAGTTCGTCGGCGATCGCGGCACCGATACCGCGACTGGCGCCGGTAACAAGTGCGATTTCACCTTGCAGTGCATTGCTCATTGAGAGGTTCCAGATTTCAAAACAGGAGATCAAAAGAACAAAAGAAGTGTCGGATCACGTCCACTCGCCGCGAACCGAATCCATTTCGGTCGGCGTACCAATGGCGCGCGCTTCGATGGTCTTGTCGATGCGCTTGATCAAGCCGCTCAGCACCTTGCCAGGGCCGCATTCAACGATGCGCGTGGCACCACCGGCAGCAAGTGCTTGCACACATTGCATCCACCGAACCGGGAGATACAACTGTTGCTGCAACGCGCTGCGGATGTCTTCCACCGTGTCATAGCTGCGCGCCTCGGCGTTTTGAATGACCGGTATCGACGGCATCTGCCAATCGATCGACGCCATGCGCTCGCCGAGACGATCCGCCGCGTCGCGCATCAACGCGCAATGCGATGGAACCGATACCGCGAGCTTGATCGCTTTCTTCACACCGAGTTCGGCCAGACGCGCCAATGCGCGATCAACGGCTTCGGCGTGACCTGCGATCACCAGTTGCCCGGGCGAGTTGAAATTCGCGGGCGATACGACCTGCCCCTGGGCGACTTCTTCGCACACAGCAGCGATCTGAGCATCGTCGCCGCCGAGAATCGCTGCCATCGCACCGACACCCGCCGGAACCGCCGACTGCATCAGCCGTCCGCGTTCGGCCACAAGTGCAGCCGCATCGCGCAACGAGAGTGCTTTCGCACAGACCAGCGCGCTGTACTCACCGAGGCTGTGACCCGACAACTGCGACGGTTGCGTACCGCCCAGCTTTTGCCACACACGCCATACCGCCACGCTGGCAGCGAGCAACGCGGGCTGGGTGTTCTCTGTGCGATTGAGCTGGTCTTCGGGACCTTGCATCGCCAGCGTCCACAGATCGATGCCGGCGCCTTGAGAGGCCTCCGCGAATGTCGCTTCGACCTCCTCATGCGCTGCGGCGAGTTCGACGAGCATGCCGACCGATTGCGAGCCTTGCCCGGGAAAGACGAATGCGAGTGCGGCGGCGCTTGAACTCATGGAGACCGGAATTCCCGTGGCGAAAACCGCCATGGTGCCAGCATCGCCGCCCATACGCAGCTGTATCCGCGTGCACCGTCCACAAAAAGAATGCCGCTAAACGGCGGCATCTCTCATGCGCTTCGTGAAAAGCAATCAGTAACGCAACAACGCCGATGCCCAGGTGAAACCACCACCGAACGCTTCGAGCAACAGGTTCTGTCCGCGCTGCACCTTGCCCGAGCGTACCGCGAAATCGAGCGCGAGCGGCACCGAGCCCGATGATGTGTTGGCATGTTTGTCGACCGTCACGATGACGCGATCCATCGACATGCTCAGCCGCCTCGCCGTGGCTTCGATGATCCGCAGATTGGCCTGATGCGGAATCAGCCAGTCGATCTGCGACTCGACCATGCCGGCGGCCTGCAGGGTTTCCTCGACCAGCGAATCGAGCGTCTTCACCGCCACCTTGAACACTTCGCGGCCGGCCATGCGAATGCGCACGCCATGATTGGGCTCGTCGGTGAAACCAACGGAAACACCGACGGGGTTGTACAGAAGATCCTTGAAACCGCCATCGGCGTGCAGGCACGTGGCGTAGATGCCCGGCTCGCTCGATGCCTCAAGCACGACCGCGCCGGCACCGTCGCCGAACAACACGCAGGTTTCGCGCTCGGTCCAGTCGACCATGCGGGTCAGCGTTTCGGCGCCGATCACCAACACTTTTTTCGACTGCCCGCTGCGGATGAACTTGTCGGCGATACCAAGCGCGTAGACAAAACCGGAACAGGCCGCGTTGACGTCGAATGCCGCGCAACCGTTGGCGCCGAGGCGATGCTGCACGAGGCAGGCGGTGGAAGGAAAAATGATGTCCGGCGTCGTCGTGCCCAGCACAATCAGGTCGAGTTCGGATGCCTTGATGCCCGCCGCTTCCAATGCGGCCTGCGCCGCCCGGAAAGCCAGGTCGCCGGTGGTTTCACCGTCGGCCACGATGTGGCGCTGGCGGATGCCTGTGCGGCTGTGGATCCATTCGTCACTGGTGTCGACGATCTTTTCGAGATCGGCGTTGGTGACCACGCGTTCGGGCAAGGCGCTGCCGGTGGCGACGATACGGGCGTAGATCTGGGCCATTCAACTATCCAGCAAGGGAAACATGGGCGGAACGCGAGGAGCAGCGTTCACGCAACACCGCAACGTTACGTTCCAACGTCGATTAACGCAAAACGGCGCGTCGCCGCGCCGTCTCGCTAGATGGCATCCGGAACCGCGAAGGCCCGGGTCTGCAATCAATCTTCGACCGACACCGCGCCTTTGGTCTCGATGACTTTTTTGCCGCGGTAGTAGCCGTCCTTGGTGACGTGGTGGCGCAGATGCACCTCGCCGCTGGTCGGGTCGGTGGAAAGCTGCACGGTCTTCAACGCATCGTGCGAACGACGCATGCCGCGGGTGGACGGGGTACGGCGGCTCTTGGCAACGGCCATGGCATTTCTCCAACGGAAACTTTGATGATCTGGATCGACATGACCTGGATCGAAGGATCCGGGTCGGTGGTTTACTTCCTCAGTTCGCGCAATATCGCGAACGGATTTTCCGAGCGCCCCTCGCCGGTGGAATCTTCTTCCGGCGAGTGGCCTGTCACTTCGTCGGGCAGGCTGCTGTCCGGATTGACCGGAACCAGCGGCAGCACCAACAGCAATTCGTCTTCAATCACATCAGCCGGCTTCAACCGGCCATCCTCGGGCACCAGCAGCGGTTCGCAATCCGGTGGCAGGCCGGCTTCGTCGCGCTCCGACCTGATCAGGCCCAGTCGCGTATCCACTTCAACCGGCAACACAAATGGCTCAAGTGTGCGCTGGCAGGTCAACGTCAGCGATGCCCGCGCGCGAACATGGACATAGTCGGTGCCGAGGCTGTCGCGCCCGAAATCCAACTCGAAATGCACAAGACCATCGGTACCAGCCAGTGCCTCGCGCAAGCGTGACATGGCCGCGATGGGCAACGTTCCTTCGAATAAACGCCGCGCCGAGACCATGCGCCAAGCGTCCACGGACTCTGGCAGTGTCACGGACATAATCGACAAATTTTAGTTTTGAAGCCGCTTCAAGTCAACCCGCGTGGCGCTTCAGGCGATGGCTACGGACCAAACGGAGGGGTATTTTGCCTGATCGCCCGGCAATACGGCAGACTCAATCCTTCTTCATTGCGAGCTGCTACCTGTGAATGTCTATCTGCCGCTCGGCATCATCGTGCTGCTGGTTCTAGTCGTTGTCCCCGTGGGTTGGGCGCTGTGGCGGCGGCGACGCCAAGGGCATAGCGGCGGCAGCCTGCAAAATTTGCTCGACCTCGCCGACCTCCTCGAAGCCGACCTCAAGACGTGCCGCACCGGCCTGCAACAGGCGCATGCCGTAATGTCGCTCAACCCCGACCTGCCCGCCGCTAGCGAACAGGAGGCCCGTCTCGCTATCGACGGCGGACTTCGCGCGCTGCTGCAGCAACGGTTGTGGATACGTGACCGCTCGCCAAGCGCGAGCCAGCATGAGCTGAACGAGGCTGCTGCCTCCATGCGTGATACGCGCGATCGCCTGCAGCCGCTTCTGCAGGCACTCAACCAGGCGCAGATCGATCTGAACAGCGCCATGCGCGACCACATCCAGCGCGAAACCGATTCGTGAGCGACGCCGGCACGCACGCGCCGCGCATCGTGCTTGCATCGACCTCAAGCTATCGCGCCGACCTGCTGCGCCGGCTGACGCTGGTGTTCGAGCAACGGGCACCTGGCACGGATGAAACTTCCAAACCGAACGAAAAATCGGGCGACCGAGCCTTGCGACTGGCCATCGCGAAGGCACAGGACGTAGCAGGTGATTTCAACGACGCACTGATCATGGGCTCCGATCAGGTTGCCGAACTCGATGGCTTGATCCTCGACAAACCCGGCAGTGTCGCGAATGCCCGCGCGCAGCTTGTCGCCAGTTCGGGACGCGAGGTTATTTTTCACACGGCGTTGTGCCTTTTCGATACCCGCGATGGCCAGCGACATACGCACGTCGATCAAACCCGCGTGCGGTTCCGGCGGCTCGATGACGAAGAGATCACTCGCTATGTCGATCACGAGCAACCGCTGGATTGCGCCGGCAGCTTCAAATGCGAAGGCCTCGGCATCAGCCTGTTCGAATCCATCGACAACCAGGATCCTACTGCGTTGATTGGCCTGCCACTGATCGCACTGACTCGCCTGTTGCGGAAGTGTGGCGTGCATCTGCCATGAGATCGCCGACCGACGGATACACTCACAGCCAAGACGCTGCCTCACATTCCACGGATGCTCTCCAGACCATGCCCGATACCCCGCTTCGCGACGAAACCTTGCGTCAACGACTCGACGCCGCCATGGCGCAGGTCAACCAGGTACTGCTGGGCAAACCGCGTCAGGTGAAGTTGTCGTTTACTTGCCTTATCGCCGGCGGACATCTTCTGCTGGAAGACGTGCCCGGCGTCGGCAAGACCACGCTCGCCCACGCGCTCGCCGCGAGCTTTGCGCTGGAATTTCAGCGCGTGCAGTTCACCAGCGACCTGCTGCCGTCGGACATCATCGGCGTGAGCGTGTACGAGCGCGAGTCAGGCGAGTTCCGTTTTCATCCGGGGCCGATCTTCACCGGCCTGCTGCTTGCCGATGAAATCAACCGCGCCAGCCCGAAAACGCAGAGCGCGCTACTCGAAGCCATGGCCGAGGACCAAGTCACGATAGACGGTCAGACGCATGCGCTGGCGCAACCGTTTTTCGTGGTGGCCACCCAGAATCCGCTCGACCTCAACGGCACGTTTCCGCTACCGGACTCGCAGCTCGACCGTTTCATGCTGCGATTGTCACTGGATTATCCGGACGCCACGGCGGAACGCGCACTGCTCGTGGGCAACGATCGCCGCGAACTGCTCGCACAGCTGACGCCGCATCTCGATGGCCCGGCGTTGATCGCACTACGTCGACAGGCGCAAGCAGTCACCGCCAGTGCATCGCTGCTCGATTATCTGCAGGCGCTTTTGTCCGCGAGTCGCCGCCATGCGGATATCCGCATTGGCCTGTCGCCGCGTGCGGGACTCGCGCTGCTTGGTGCGGCTCGCGCCTGGGCACTGCTCAGCGAACGGAGCTATGTGTTGCCAGAAGATATCCAGGCGCTGTTCGTTCCATTGGCAGCGCATCGCCTGCTGCCTGCGCGCGGCGGCAACGGCGATCATCTCGCGCGGCAACTGCTGGCCGAGGTCGCGGTGGATTGATGCGCGGCATCCTGCAGCGCATACAAACTCTGGCCGAACGCCGGCTGCCGGCGCTCACTCGTTATCGTCGCGCCGAAAGCGTGCCGATCGAACTTCACCGTCGACGCATCTACATCGTACCGAGCGGCTTTGGAGCCGGTTTTTCCGTGCTGTTGCTGGTGATGCTGGTCGGCGCACTGAACTACGCCAACAATGCTTCGTTACTGCTCACTTGCCTGCTCGGCGCCGCAAGCGCGGCGAGCATGCTGGTGACGTTTCGCACTCTCGACGGTTTACGGCTAAGCCATATTCACGCCGGACAAGCTGTCGCCGGCGAAGCGCTGGAACTCACGCTGACGTTCGAATCCGCGCGCACGCGCCAGGCGATCCGTCTTGATCTGGATGGCCAATCGATACCCTTCGCGCTGTCGCCCTCTCTCGCTGTCGGCATCAAAGTCCACATGGCCACGACGCAGCGCGGCTGGCATCCAATACCTCGTCTCAGGCTATGGAGCAGTTGGCCGCTGGGTATGTTTCGAGCGTGGAGCTGGCTGCATCCGGATCAGCAAGTGCTGGTGTGGCCGCGGCCTGAAACGGAAGGCCCACCGCCGCGCGGCGCGTCTGATGATGCGCGTCACATGCGACTGCATCGCGGCGATGAACTCGCTGCATTGCGCGACTATCGCGCCGGAGACCCCCAACGTCACATCGCGTGGAAGGCCAGCGCGCGTTATTCGAACCTGTTGGTGAAGGATTTCGAGCAACCGCAGAGTCGGCCCCAATGGGAACTGGACTGGCGGCAACTCGGCGGACTCGACAACGAAACGCGCATCGCGCGCCTGGCACGCTGGGTGGACGAAGCGCATACGCAACGGCGCAATTACAGCCTGTGGCTGCCGGGCGACGAAATCGCCAGCGGTGGCGGCCCGCTGCATTACGCACACTGCATGAGTGCTTTGGCGCAGCTGCCGTGAATTTCAATTTCTTCTCGAAAAAGAAAGTCGAGCCGCCGGTCGGCGAGCGCGTGTTCGATCTGCTCGCGATCACCATGCTGTTCGTGATCGGCATGCACGCGACCCACGTTCCCTGGTGGCTCAGCGTTGCGCTGGTGATGATCCTCGGCTGGCGCTGGTGGCAGCGGCGGCAGCGCGACGGCAGCGTTCCCGGCTGGCTCAAGTTGCCCGCGCTGGCCTTGCTGACGCTCGCCGTCATCGTCCACTACGGCAATATCTTCGGGCGCGAGCCGGGCACGGCGCTGGCGGTAGGTTTGCTTGTGCTGAAACTGCTGGAGACCGAAACCGCGCGCGATGCGCGTGTCGGCATCAGCTTCGCGTGCTTCGCGCTCATGGCGGCGTTGCTGTTCGATCAGACCATGCTGGCGACCTTTGTGGTTGCATTGGGTTTGCTGCCCGCACTGGCGACGTTGCGCGCGCTTGAGCCTGCGCAGGCGCCGATCGCTTTTCGGCATTCGATTCTTGCAAGCGGTTTGTTGCTGGTCGCCGCGTTGCCGCTGGCGTTGCTGTCTTTCGTTCTGGTGCCCCGGCTGGGATCGCCGTTGTGGGGTACACCTTCGAATGGAGCGGCCAGCACAGGATTGAGCGATTCGATGTCGCCCGGCGATTTCATCGACCTGCTCACCGATGATCACCCGGCGATGCGCGTCAGTTTCGGGGATCGGCCGCCGCCGCCGAACCTGCGTTATTTCCGCGCCTATGTGATGTGGAACTACGATGGCCGCAACTGGCGTTATGCTGGAGGCAGGCGCGCACTGACGCAGCCTGCGGCGCTTGAAGCGACCAGGTCGATTGCCTATCGCATCAGCCTTGAGCCAACCCAGCAACGCATTCTTCCAACGCTCGATGTGCCGTTGGCCGCACCGGCGCAGGCGAGCCTTCGGCCCGATCGTGAAGTTGTCGCCGATCGGCCGATCAACGACCCAGTCACCTACGATCTTCACTCGGCGCTGCATTACAGACTTCAACCGATCCTCGACGACGCAACACGCGTCGCGGGTTTGCGCCTGCCCGATCGTTTCAATCCGCGCACGCTCGACTTGGGCGCCCAATGGCGACAGCGCTACGGCGCTGACGACGAGGCGATCATCCGCGCCGGACTAGCGCTCTTCCACGATGGTGGTTTTCGCTACACGCTCGCGCCCGCGCCACTGGGCCGCGATGCGATGGACGATTTCCTGTTCGAAACGCATGAAGGATTCTGCGAACACTATTCATCCGCCTTCACGATACTCATGCGCGCCGCCGGTATTCCTGCACGCGTCGTCACGGGTTATCAGGGCGGTTACTGGAATGCGCTCGGCAACTATCTGCTGGTACGCAACTCCGACGCCCACGCATGGAGCGAGGTGTGGCTCGCCGGCCGCGGATGGGTTCGCGTCGATCCGACGGCGGCGGTCCGGCCGGAACGCGTGACGCTTGGCGCTGCTGCGGCAGCTGGTGATCAGGAGGCCTGGTATCGCAGCGGCTGGATTCAGGGCTTGCAGAATCACTGGGACATCGTCAACCGCTGGTGGGATCAAGGCGTTGTTGGTTTCAACGCGCTACGCCAGCGCGGGTTGCTTACGCCGTTCGGTATCCACGATACGGACACGACGACGCTGGGCATCCTGCTGGCGATCGGCAGCGTACTGTTTATTGGCATCGGGCTGGCTTGGGCGCTACTTCGACGCCAGCCACGCGATCCGCTTCGTGCGGCCATGCGTGAGCTGGAGCGCAAGCTGGCAAGTCGCGGCGTCAAGCGTCGATCTGGCGAGGGACCAAAGCACTATCTGAGTCGCGCCGCGCGTTCACTGTCGGCGCAACGTGAAGAACTTGCGACGCTTGCACGCTTTTATCTGGAACTGCGTTACACCCATGACGAACCGCCGACTGAATCAGTAAAAATGTTTCATCGAATGGTTCGGGATTTTCGACCGGCCGGCGTGGTCAAATGAACACAGACGCGAAGGTGCACACCTTCGTCCACGATGGAGAAACGACATGTCCTTGTACCGTCCTCTGACCCTCGCTGCTGCACTGGCCTTGCTGGCCGGTTGCGCGAGCATTCCAACGCCTCTCGTAGGCAATTACACGGACGTGTCGACCACCAGCGCGCAGCAGGGCGGTGCCGGTGGCACGCACGTGCGCTGGGGCGGACAGATCATCAAGACCGAACCTGGCGAGGCGCAAACCTGCTTCTACCTGATGGCACGTCCGCTCGACAGCCAGGCGCGTCCGGAAGGTGGCAATACCGGCGACAACCAGGGTCGCTTCGTCGCATGCCGCAGCGGCTTCTACGATCCGGAAGTCTTCATGCGCGGACGCGAAGTGACGGTGACCGGAACCCTGCACGGCACAGTGTCGGAAAAAGTCGGCGACTACGATTACGCCTATCCGCGCGTCGAGGCTGACGTCGTCTACCTGTGGCCCAAGCGACCGATCATGGTCGACTACCCCGGGTACTACGATCCGTTCTGGGGCCCGGGCTGGGGTCCGGGATATTACGGTTACGGCGGCTTTGGTGGTTGGGGCGGCGGTTACTGGGGCGGCGGCGGTCGCCGGGTGATCGTGGTGCGTCCACCTCCACACAAGTAAACGTTCAAAAGAAGCCGGCGCAAGCCGGCTTTTTTATTCCATGAGAGAGCCATTCGTCAGCCCGGCGGCCAATGCATCGAGCGACCGGCGAGCAGATGCACATGCAGATGAAACACCGTCTGCCCGCCATGCTCGTTGCAGTTGATCACCGTGCGATAGCCCTGCTCCGCAAAACCCTCGCGCTTCGCATAGTCGGCTGCAGCGAGCAGCAAGTTTCCAAGCAGCGTTGCATCCGATGGGATCGCATCATTGAGCGTGGCCATAGCGTGCTTCGGAATGAACAACACGTGCACCGGCGCCTGCGGATTCAGATCGCGGAAGGCCAGCACGTCATCGTTCTCGTAGACGATATCGGCAGGTATTTCGCGCCGGATGATCTTGCCGAAGATGGTGTCGCCCATGCCTGCACTCCTGCTTCTAAAGTCGCAGCATACCCTGCGCCGCAGGCGCCACGAGTTTGAAACCGTACTGCTGATAGAGACGATGCGCCTGGCCATCGGCGAACAAACCGATCATCGCGCCGGCGGGTGCGCGTGCGTGAAGCTGCTCCATCAACGAAGCCATGATGCGTTTGCCGATACCCTGCTTCTGCCAGTTCGGATCCACGGCAATATCGACAACAAGAAAGAAACAACCGCCATCTCCGACGACGCGCCCCATGCCGATGAGTTGGTCATCGACGCGCACGCATACGGAACACCAGCTCGATGGAAGACCTTGCGCGGCGGACGCCTCGCTCATGGCGCTGAGTCCCGCAGCGACACGCAGGCTGCGATATTCATCCGGCGCGGGAATATCGTGCGAAAGAACAGGCTCGCTTTTCATCGCCGATCAATCCAGCGCCTGTCGCCCGCCGAATGCATGCGCCAACGTGCTGCGATCCACGTATTCAAGTTCGCCACCCAGAGGCACGCCATGAGCGAGCCGAGTTGGCCGCACGCCGCCGGCGCGCGCCAGTTGCGCGAGGTAATGCGCGGTGGCTTCGCCTTCGACTGTGGGATTGGTGGCGATGATCATTTCCTCGATCTCGCCTTCGCCCAGCCGCTGCGCCAGTTGCGCCAGACCCAGCTCTTCCGGCCCCAGTCCATCCAGCGGGGACAATCTGCCCATCAGCACGAAATACTGACCGCGAAATCCGGTCGCCTGTTCGATGGCGGCGAGATCGGTCGGCGACTCGACCACGCACAACACTTGTCGGTCACGACTGGTGTTCGCGCACAAACTGCACAGAGGGTGTTCACTGAAGTTGCGGCACTGATTGCAACGACCGATGCGCTGCATCGCCTGCTCCAGCGCACTGGCCAGACGCAACCCGCGTTCGCGTTCGCGCTCCAGCAAATGGAAGGCCATTCGTTGCGCACTCTTGCCGCCGACGCCGGGAAGGCAGCGCAGCGCTTCAATCAATTCAGCGAGTAATGACGAGCCGCTCATTCGATGTCCAGAAATCGGGAATGGGAGTGGAGAATCGGTGATCAGAAACAGGGCAAGCGTCGTTCGGCTTTCACGATTCTTCGTTTCCCATTCCCTATTCCCAGTCTCAAAACGGCATCTTGAAGCCGGCAGGCAGATTCATGCCGGCGGTGACGCCACCGAGCTTGTTCTTGCTGACGTCGGCCACTTTGTTCACCGCATCGTTGATGGCGGCGGCGACGAGGTCTTCAGCCATTTCCGGATCATCCGCGAAGGTCTGCCGATCGATCTGTACGCGTCGCACTTCATGTGCACCGCTCATCACAATACTGACCAGGCCGCCACCGGCGCTGCCGGTGACTTCGAGCTTGGCGATTTCTTCCTGCGCGCGCTTCATGTCTTCCTGCATGCGCTGGGCCTGCTGCATCAGCTGGCCAATTTGACCTTTCATCATCTGACTCGAACCTCAATTGCCAAAGGGTTTGACGGATTGCGGCACCACGCGGGCACCAAATTCGCGTTTCAGCGACTGCACCAGCGTATCGTTTTCGATCGACTGCTCGGCAGCCGCCTGTGCGGTATCGCGTGCCTGCGCCGCACGTGCCGCAGGTGTTTCAGGTGATGCACTCGAAGTATTGCCGACGAAGCGCAAGCGAATGCGTTCGCCCAGCGCCTGGCCAATGCGTTCCTCCATCTGACTGACCATCGGCTCGACCGCCAGGTGCATGTGCGCGCCCTGCAACGCGAGCACGAGTGTTTGTCCATCGCGCCCGCGCAACACCGCGTTTTGCGCGAGCAGACCCAGCGGACCACGCAAGCCGGCACGCTCGATCAATGCATCCCAGTCCGGCATGCCATCCGCATCGCGCGCTATCGGCATCGGCGTCGACGTCGGCGTGTTCGCCACGGCTACCGATGGTTCCGGCTTTTGAGATACGTGCACCGACGTCTGTTCGGCAGAACGCTCGACTGCAGCCGATGGCCGCGCAGGCGCGGGCGCCTTCGCGGCGGGCGGTGCACTTGCAACTTGCGGTGCCGACGTACGCGCCGAAGGTGCACCATCGCCCGGACGAAACGCCAGCATGCGCAGGATCGCCATTTCGAAACCGGTACGCGCATCGGGCGCAAGCGCAAGATCGCGTCGGCCCGACGTGGCGATCTGGTAATAGAGCTGCACGTCTTCCGGCGCCATGCGTTCAGCCAGCGCCATCAGTGCGCCGTCGTCGTCGCTACCCTCTTCCGGTCGATATCCAGGGATGAGCTGGATCAGCTGAAGGCGATGCAGCACGCTGGCGAGGTCATCCAGCACGCCACCGAAATCCGGCGAATACGATGCAATCTGCGTGCACTCGGCAAGCAACCTTTCGCCATCGTCGGCTGCCAGTGCGTCGAGCACGCCGAGCACCTGCCCGCGCGCCACGCTACCGAGCATGGTCCGAACGTCGTCGACATGCAGCGCACCGCCGCCATAGGCGATCGCCTGATCCAGCAGCGACAGGCCATCACGCAACGAACCGTCGGCAGCGCGTGCGAGTTCGCCGATCGCGGCGTCCTCGTAGGAAATATTTTCCGCAGCCAGGATATGCCGCATCTGTCCGGCGATCTGATCCGGCAGCAAGCGCTTGAGATTGAACTTGAGGCAGCGCGACAACACCGTCACCGGCAGCTTCTGCGGGTCGGTCGTGGCGAGCAGGAATTTCACGTGCGGCGGTGGTTCTTCCAGTGTCTTCAGCAACGCGTTGAACGCGTTCTTCGACAACATGTGCACTTCGTCGACCAGGTACACCTTGAAGCGTCCGCGCGACGGCGCGTACTGCGCGTTCTCGATCACTTCGCGCACATCGTCCACGCCGGTGTTGCTGGCCGCATCGATTTCCAGCAGGTCGACGAAACGCCCTTCATCGACCGACGTGCAAACTGCGCATTCGCCACACGGCTCGGCCGACTGACCGCGTTCGCAGTTCAGTGATTTGGCGAAGATGCGCGCGATGGTGGTCTTGCCGACGCCGCGAGTGCCGGTGAACAGATAGGCGTGATGCATGCGCCCGGTATCCAGCGCATTGCTGAGCGCGCGGACGACGTGTTCCTGCCCGACCAGTTCGGCGAATTTGCGCGGCCGCCACTTGCGTGCGAGTACCTGATAAGACATGCCTGACTACCTTGGGGCGAACCGTGATTGTGCCAAGTCGCAGGTGGTAAGTCAGTTAAGTCGATGAAGATCGATGCCGCAAAAGGCGGCAGCCCCGCCAGCCACACCCCGGCACCCGAATCATTCGCTACCGTTGCTTCCTTCCGGACCTGGCGGAGTTTACGAACTATCGTCGCGGGGGGACCGACGGGGCCACCATAGACGTCAAGCGCCAGGCGCTTGCTGGTTTACTTCTGGATCTGAAAGCTGGCGGAGAGAGCGACCGCCAAAGGTCTGTCCAAGAACGTCCATGGTAGTTGCTGCGCACCGACGCAACAAGGCTTGCAAAGCGTTTGCTCTCCGGGTATGTCCGTTGCCATCCGTCTCTATCCGGAGGATAATCATGGGTAGAAACGGGGGTTGGATATGGCAAGGCAAACAAAGAAACTGACGGCATTGGAAGTCAATCGCGCATCGACGCCGGGATATCTTGGCGATGGTGGTGGACTCTACCTGCAGATATCCCCATCGGGCAGCAAGTCGTGGGTGTTTCGATTCCAGCTAGACGGCAAAGCGCGCGAGATGGGACTGGGAAAGTACCCGGACAGAACCTTGGAGAAGGCGCGAAAGAAAGCCGAGGAAGCGCGCGAGTTGTTGGTGGACAAGATCGACCCCATCGCCGATCGAGATCGAAAGCAGCAAGCGAAGCGCGTCGCGGAAGCGCACGTCATGGCCTTCGGCGTCTGCTGCGAGAAGTACATCGATGCGCATCGCGCCGGCTGGCGTAACGACAAACACGCGGCGCAGTGGTCCGCCACGTTGGTCACGTACTGCGCGCCCATCTGGAAACTTGACGTTGCAAAGATCGACACCGCTCTGGTGATGGAGTGCATCGAACCGATCTGGACGACGAAGCCCGAAACAGCGTCGCGTGTCCGCGGCCGCATGGAATCGGTTCTTGCATGGGCGACCGTGCGGAAACTGCGGACCGGCGACAACCCGGCAGCGTGGAAAAACCACCTAGACCAGTTGCTGCCGAAGCGGAGCAAGGTGAAGGCCGTAGAGCATCGCCCTGCCCTGGCGTACGCCGACATGCCCGAATTCATGGCGCGGCTGCGTGCGCGCACTGGCTTGGCCGCTCGCGCGCTCGATCTGCAAATACTCACGGCCACCCGACCCGGCGAAGCGGCCGCGGCGCAATGGGAAGAATTTGATCTTGGCGCCGCCGTCTGGATCATCCCCGGCTCGCGGATGAAGGCCGGACTAGAACATCGCGTGCCGTTGTCTCCGGCGGCTGTGGCGCTGCTGCGATCGCTGTCAACGCAGACGACTGGCAACGTGTTCCCTGGCGTCAGGGGCCGGCCGTTGACCACGGCGGCGGGTATGAAGCTGCTCAAGGATCTGGAGCCCGGGATCACCGCGCACGGATTCCGTTCCAGCTTCCGCGACTGGGCTGGCGAGACGACCAGCCATCCGCGCGAAATCATCGAGTCAGCCATGGCGCACAGACTCAAGAATGCCAGCGAGGCCGCGTATTCCCGCGGCGACCAGCTGGCTCGCCGTGCCAAGCTCATGAACGACTGGGCGCGTTACTGCGCGGGGAAGAAATGATGGCGACCATCGCGGACGTGCGCGCGCTGATAAAACGCGCTGACCTATGGGCGGATATTTTTAACCACACCGATGCCGAGAAGTGGGCACATCTCGGCGAAGCCGTGGAGAAACTTCTGCAACCTGGCCGGCGCGGTCGGCCCGCCGCCGATGTCGAAGAAGACCTAGCCATGGCAGAGCAACTGCTCAAAGTTCGGAATGACAAAACGAGGCCGCGCCTTGAGCGCTCCCGGTCTGACGAGGGAAGCTTTGCGGTCGTGGCTGAGCTGTTCGGACTGAAAGATGGTCGATCGGTGAGACGTCGATTGGAGAAGCGCCTCAAATCCATGTTTGATTGATGGACAGAAATCAACGTGCATTAACTGTCCACTACAAAAACGCGCTTCCACTCCATTCTTTAGGCACCGGACCACAACGCGTCCGTACGGAGCCGACAGAATGCAAGCCCTCACTCTCCCGCACGTCACGGCCAAGACCGGCCAAGGTAAGAGCGCCATCTACGATGGCATCAAGAACGGCAGCTTCCCCGCACCAGCGAAAGCGGGCCGGCGTTCCATCTGGAGCGAAGCAGAGATAGACGAATGGTTGGCCGCACGGTTTGCTGAGCGCGATACAAAGGCCGCCGCATGAGTGCAGCTGAATTGCAGCAGCGTCACTGCGCCATCGAAGCAGCAGCCGCCGGTTTCAGAATTTTTCCAGTCAAGGAAAACCGAAAGGAACCCGACGTTGCGGCATGGCCGTCGGTCGCGAGCAGCGATGTCGCGAAGGCACAAGACTGGTTTGCGAAAGGCAACCTCAACTACGGGATCTATGCCGGCGAACGGATTGCTGACGGTCAGCGTCGCCACATGGTCGTCATCGACCTCGACGTCAAGAACGGCAAAGACGGCGTGGCCGAATTTGCGCGGATCTGCGAAGCGCACGGCGGTTTGCCGCCCACGTACACGACTCGATCCGGCTCGGGCGGCCAGCACGTGTTTCTGTACGTGCCGCACGCTGTCGCGAACGGCGTCGACACATTGGCATCTGGGATCGATATCCGCGGGAAAAACGGATACGTGCTGGGGCCCGGTTCGGTTGTTGATGGCAACGAGTACACCGAACTTGTACAGGCGCCAATCATCGATTGCCCCGACTGGTTGCTGTCCATGCTGAAACCAGCGCGCGTCCGCGCGAGCAACCGCACGGCGCTGAAGCCCGACCCCGAACGCGCCGAAAAAAGTGTCATCGAATATCTCAAGACCGCCGAACGTTCGGTCAAGGGCGCCGGCGGCGATCAAGCGGCGTACCGCGTGGCCGCGAGGTGCTTGGCTATCTGTGCGGACGTCGCCATGACGGTCGACCTGATGCTGTCCGAGCACTGGGATGAAGGCTGCGGATGGTCCGCCGATCGCCTGGCCGAGAAGGTCGAGCACGCCTGGAAGTACATGACCAGTCCGCCGGGATCGGATTCGGCCGAAGCCGTGTTCGAGAAAGTCGAGATGTCGAACGAAGATGTGGCGACGTTGCATCCGTTCGATATGTTGAATACCGAGTGGGCTGCAGTTGCAGAACCACCCAACACCGTCATCTACCGAACGCGAAGCCACCAGGCGACGGGCCAAAAGATATTTGAGCGCTACACGCGCGACGGCTTTTTCGGTCTGCTGGCGAATCAAAAATTCGATGGATCGCCGCTGGCTGCTAAGTGGTGGGAGTCGCCACGGCGAAAGACGTTCGAAGGTGGAACGGACTTCGCGCCCGGCGGCGGCGCGTCTGAGAACGTGCTCAACACGTGGGGCGGCTTCGCGGTGCGAGATATCGCCGGCGACTGGTCACTCATGCGCAGCCACATCCGCGATGTCATCTGTTCGGGCGACGAGAAGCTGGACCGCTACGTGATGGGCTGGCTCGCGCGTCTCGTGCAGAAGCCGGGAGAACCTGGCCATGTGGCTCTAGTTCTCCGCGGTGGTCGCGGCACCGGCAAAGGGACACTCGGTGAAATGCTGTGTCGAATTTTCGGCGCGCATGGCATGCATGTTGCCAACTCGCGACGCGTCACCGGCGACTTCAACGGCCATCTGGCAGACAAGGTTTTCCTGTTCGCTGATGAAGCGTTTTTTGCTGGCGATCGCAAGCACGAGGCAGTGCTAAAAACGCTGGTGACTGAACGCTCGCTCGACATGGAACAGAAGTATCAGGTCGCGCGGAATGTTCGAAACTGTGTCCATCTCTTGATTGCGAGCAACGATGCCTGGGTAGTTCCTGCCGGACCATTCGAGCGCAGATTTTGCGTGATAGACATGGGCAACCAACGGCAGCAGGACATCGACTATTTCGATTCGATTCGCAAGCAGATGGACAACGGCGGCCTGTCCGCCATGCTGCACGACTTGCTCGCTCACGACATCACGGACTTCAACGTCTGGCATGTTCCGAACACCGGCGCGGCCACTGAGCAGAAAACCGCAAGCCTGCGGGGCCCGGAACGCTGGCTCTATGAAGCGCTGGCCGCAGAGAACATTGCCGGCAATCACTGGGGCGAGGATCCCGTTACCGTTTCGAAGGCCGCGGCCTACAGCGACTATCAGACGAAGGCGCGCAGCTTGGGCGACTTCAAGGCCGACCACTCCGTGAGCTTTTGGAAGTCACTGACCCGGATTCTAGCGGCGGGCGGAATCTTGGCGAAGGACATCCGCGCGCGCATCGGTGGCGAGCGTGAGCTGCAGCGGATATTGCCGGGGCTGCCGCAAGCGCGCTTGGCGTTTGAGGCGCACATGAGTATGGATGCCAGTGCATGGGGGTAACGATTGCGCGAAGATAGGGGGCCGATAGCGGCGGAACAGGGACGCCCAGTCATGCCTATCTTCGACCTTTATTCAAAGCGACAGCGGCGTGCGCGGGGCGAAGTCTCCGACGTTTACACGTACGACGATTTGCCCACACCGCTACGAGTGCAAATTTTGCACATCATCGATGATGCATTTGCATCGGACTATTCATCTGAAACAGTCGATGCTTATGCACTTGTAGTCAAAGCGCTATGTCGTGAATATGGGGTGTTCCACCTCATACCGGGTCGGCGCGACCACAGATCGGAACTCTTTGAATTTTTCGGGCAAGAGGAAAACACCGAAAGAGCGCTGGATGTGATTGAACTTTGCTTTTCCGTTGCCACTTCGCCGGACAGGTGGGATTCGCGGGAATACTTCGCGGACAAGTTCAAAATTGGACGCGACGCCGTCAATGAATTGAACCTTCGGTTCAAGGAACACGCTATCGGATTTCGCTTCGAAGCAAATCACCTAATACGAATCGACTCTGAGTATGTACACAGCGAAGCCGTAAAGCCCGCACTTGTCCTACTACGACAGAAAGGATTCGCAGGTGCCAACGATGAATTTTTAGCGGCTCACGAGCATTACCGGCATGGACGCCACAAAGAGTGCTTGGTCGACTCACTCAAGGCCCTTGAAAGCACAATGAAGGCGATTTGCGACCAACGGGAATGGACGCCAACCAAGCCGACCGCTGCCGCCCTGATCGACTGTTGCGCAGACAACGGACTGTTCGCGAAGAGTTACGAATCTCAGTTGAGTTCGCTTCGGACCCTGTTGGCGAGCGGCGTCCCGACAGTGCGCAACAACATGGGCGGGCACGGTCAAGGTTCCGAAGTAGTAGTGGTGCCAGAGCACGTGGCACGTTATGCGCTCAACCTCGCCGCCTCGAACATTCTTTTTCTGGTCGAGTCAAACGCGGCATTGGGCAAATAGCCCTCCTGGTCAGGGTCAACCCTGACCACCACGCGAACCCTGCCCCGCGCAAACCGTTGCGGCACAACGCTTGGTCAGGGTGGTCATAGAAACCAGGGTTTTTTCGCATTGGAAAGTTCTGGGCGCTGTGAGTCGCGGACTCTTTCTGCCAGCGGGGGAGATTCCTAACTGTGTGTATATATCTTAATTTAACTATGACCACCCTGACCACCCTGACCAGATCAAGTGCAGTAAGGGTTGTGGCCGGTCAGGGTCGTTGATTACACCCTGACCAAATGCCCGCAACCCTGGCCAAAATCACCCCGTGGTTTGCACCAGCTGTCGTTTTTCCCATTCCTCCAGCAAAGACGCCGGATAAAGCACCCGCCGGCCGAACTTCACGAAGGGCGGGCCCTTTCGCTTGTTCCGCCAGACAGCCAAGGTATGCGGCTTGATGACGCCGTGCCAGCGTGCAGAGAGCTCGCCCGGCGTCAGGTGCATGACGGTCAAGCAGCCTCGCACGCAGCGACGAACGCTTCGTAGTCGACCGGCGAAACCTCGCCGACGCGGCCGGCACTGAACCGGCCCAGGACTTCGAGCGGCACCTCCATCTTGTCGGCGCCGTGCCGCTGCTGCAGCCCCTTCAACGCAGCGCGTGCGGCATCCAGCGTGCCGGGCCGTGGCGTTGATTCATTCTCGATCAGTAGTGGCGCATCGGCCCGGTCGGCGAGTTCCGAAACAACGGAAGGTGCGACGCCGTATTTCAGGGTGGCGATGATCCGCTCGGCGTCTTCGATGGTGGCGCACAGGATTTGCAGTGTGAACATTGGATTCCCCGTTTTTTGCACAGCCGGTCGGCTGCAGCGCAGAGATTGCTCCCACTCGCAATTGAATGCAACACGTTGTTTTTGTTGCTATTTTAGCCACACCTTCAACACCTTACGCAGCCAAAGGTGTGGACAAAATAGCCACAATTGCCAGCTTCAGGTCGTACTACGCGCGCGGGCGCGTGGATACCGCGAACGCCTTGATCCGTAAACATTATTCAGCTCCGATTTTGCCGATTGGCGGTGATTCTCTCCGCCATCGTCCGAGGTTATCCGCCATGTACAAGGCACTTCGAGTTTCTACCCATACTTCAACCCACGATATGGAGTAAAATGGAGACATCCTGACGATGGACTCCACACATGTTTCAAGCGTTGAAGCTCAAGCAGCAAAAGACCCCGGAACAGGCAGTCGCCACGCTGGAGGAACTGCGCGTGCGTGAAGCCGACTTGCTGCAGCGATACGACGAGCTCGCGCTCGCCGCAGCCGATGGCGGCGACCAAGCCCTGGCCGACCGCGCGCACGTCGAACTGGTCCGATGTCGCGATGCAGTCGTTCGCGCGGAAAGTCTCCGACAGGCGATCGAACGACGCGAACAACGTGCTCGTGCGGATGCGGCAGCCGCCACCATCGATGCGGCCTGGGCGGACACGCTGGCGAAGGCGAGGGACCGCGTGGCGAAGGCCGCCCGCTTCGAAGCCAAGTTCAAGGAAGCTGCGGACGAATACGCCGAACTCGTGGCCTCAAACGTCGCTGTTCACCGCGCCCTGCCCGTTGGCTACCCCATCCACGCGGCCAGCGGTTTCGCCATCGAGAACGACCTGCTCGCGGGACTTCTGCGAATTCTGTATTCCCGCCATCGAATGCCTGGCGGCCCTCACCTTGGCGGACTGACTCCGCCCAGCATTGAACGGCGATACACCGAAGCCGTGACATGCATTGAGCAAGCGCGCGAACTGTCGCGTGAGGCGGCAGCCCATGGCTAATTTCCCCACCATGTCCGCGCCGGCACCGGTGGCCGCACCTGCCCCTGCCCCTGCGCCGCCTGCTCCACCTTCCGCAAGCGCACTTATGGGAATCGCTGCGCCGACGACGAAAACACCGCCAGGCCCACGCATGCCGGACACGACGGTGTCGCCCTTCGGCGATGAAGATCCAGCTGAAGAAGCGGCGGCCGCCGCCGAGCTGGCACCAGCCAAGACCGCGGCCGCTGTCCACGCACATCTGACTGCCCTAGGTGTTGAGCCTGCCGTGGCGGCGCTGTACCAGCAGCGCGTCGCAAGCGCCTTGTCGATGCCGCCGCCCAGCGCGGAAGAGAAGGCCACGGGCATCGAGGATGCAAAGGCAGAGCTCACCGCCCAGTACGGCAACGACGCAACGCACATCATCAACCTGGCTCATGAAGAAGCCCGATTGATGGCGCGGGACAATCCGCAGATCACCGACATCCTGCGCAATACCCACTTGGGCTACGACACGCACGCCATCAAGAGTTTGGCGAGTCGCAACCTAAATCGCCACCTGACTTCGCTCGGATACCGAGTCGATCAATGACGCGCATGCCCACGTACCAGCAGCTGGAAATTCAGCGCAGCTTGGAGCAGCGGCGATCCGAAACGCGACTCCCGTGCGACTCAGCACAGCCCGCGCAAGCCGAAACCGTTGCTGTGCCTAACACCGCGGCTCATCGACCAATTGATTCGGAATCAGTTGCGCCGTTTTCTCTGCCCTTCGGCTGGCCGGACATGAATCTGTGAGCGGGTCCCATCGAAGGCGGCACGGGGAGGGTTGGTGCCGGTGGGGGCCTGATGTCGCCGCGACTTGTTCTTCCAAGGCCAACTCGCGAACACCCGCTCTACTTTTTTGAAATTATTTTCGAGGAACTGAAATGTCTTTATTCGATTCGCGCAACGGTCAAAAAGTCCAGCAATCCGCCGTGTTCCATGCCGCACTTATTCCGCTGGGTTATCAGCAGATCACGGCGACCGGTACAGCTTTCGCGTTGACGCCGCCGGCCGGCGCTCGGCAGGCACGCATCGGCGCGGAAGCGCAGGTGATCCGCTGGCGCGATGACGGCACGAACCCGACCGCCACCACTGGCAACCGCATCACCGCGGCTACGGAAATCGACTACGCCGGCAACCTGGCGGCGATCCGACTGATTACCGAAGTCGCCGGCGGAATTCTCAACGTCTCGTATTACGGCTAAGCCAAATGACTAACTACGTAGCCGCGGGCATCTCGTTCTTCGGAACCGAGCATGCCATCTCCGATCAGATCGCCGCCGACAAGCACGATGCACAGGTCGCGCAGTTCAACGCCGACACGACACTGCAGCAAGGTCAGGCAGCAGACCAGGCGATGGCACGTGATATCGCCAGCACGCAAGGCAAAATGGCTGCGGGCTACAGCGGCTCGGGCGTCACGATGGACGGATCGCCGAATGCGGCACTGGCGGACTCGATCCGCCGCGGCGTGCTCGATCGTTCGACGCAGGCATACAACTACAACAACACCGCTCTGAACTACATGAAGCAAAAAGCCTCTCTGCTTTTGCTGGCGCACAACACCCAACGAACACAGTTCGCGACGGCTTCCGCGGCTGGCCTTGCATCCTTCGGCGGCGGCAATGGCGGCATGGATAACGCCGGCCAAAACTCGAGCGGAAACGACACCTACAACCTCGGCGGCAACAACAGCAGCTTCAGCAGCGACATGTCGAGCGTTGGCGGCAACAGCAGCAGCTTCATGAACGACATGAATAGCGCCGGCGGCATCAGCGGCGACAGCGGTGGCGACTATGGCTACTTGGGCTCGGGCAACAGCACCGGCTACTACAGCGGCGGCAACAGCCTGACCGGTGGCACCGATTACGGCACGCTCGGATCTGGAAGCAGCTCCGGCGGCTGGGGCGATTGATGCATCAGTCGCGAGCCGTCCAAGCCGATCCCGCGTACGACATCGAGCGAACGGCCGGCTACGGCCCTGCCCGCCAGATGGCGGCGGAAATGGTGAACGTTGCGATCAGGGACTTGGAACGCCTCGCGAAGCGCTGGCAACTGGATCCGACTGCACTCGCACGCAAAGACGAGCGCAGTGCCCTCGCGTGGATACAGAACAAAGCCAGCTGCGCGCCGTTTAGCTTCCGCTGGTGTCTCGATGTGGTCGGTGTGGACGTCGATATCGCGTACGCGCGTCTGATGTCCTGGCTGCGTGTTGCTCCACAAACTCAAATGGAAAACTGAGATGGGCTTTCTGTCCTGGACCGATGACGACGATTCCCGCATTTCGCAGATGGCGGGCACGACCGCCGTGCCTGCCCCTGGCGCGCTGCAAGGACTGCTGACTGCCATACCCAAGGGCTTAGCGTCCGCTGGCGACAAACTGGGCTCCTTGGCAGAAGACACGCTGCAGGGCACGCCGCTGGACGAGAACTATCACGCGTTCCGACAACTGGTCGATGAGTCGAACCAGAACATGCAGACACTCGGCTTGCCCGAGACGGTTCCAGTCTTCGACCAAGTCACGCGCGCGAAGTCCGCGGCGGCTGCGCAGGTCGTGGCCGAATGGGGCGCGAGTGGACAGGATCCACGGCAGACAGGCGCGGTGGGCCGCGTCGTGTCCGGTACGGCCGAGAACGTCACGATCGGCGGCGCGGGCGCGGCGGTGGCGGGACCGTGGGGCGCAGCCGCGTTGCTCGGTAGCACTGGCGCGCACAGCACGTTCCTGGAAGCGAAGCAGAACGGCCTGGACGACAACACGGCGATGGAACAGGCAGGCGTGGCCGGCATCTTTTCCGCCGCATCCGCGTTCGTCCCGATGAAGTTCGGCAAGACGTTGGCGCAGAGCATCATCGGCGGCAGCGCGACGAGCATCGGGCTCGGTGCGGCGCAGCGGTACGCGACCAGCACCGTGCTGAAAGCCAACGGCTACGACTCGCAGGCGAATCAATATCGCGTGTTCGATGGCGAAGCGATCGCATCGGATGCCATCTTGGGCGCCGCCTTCGGCACGATGGGCCACTACACGCACGGCGCCGTGAATCCGGCCGATGTCGACGCAGCTTCGGCCGTCTCCACCGAAGAACACTTCAACCGATCGGCGCCTGGCGTACCAACGGATCCGACCGCGGCGAACGCGCACGCGGAAACGATGGCCGACTCGCTGACGCGCATGGCAGACGGCGATCTGCCTGACGTGCAGCCTGACGTTGCGCAGAAGATCATGGACGGCGTGATTCCCGATCCGATACACGAGGTCGATGCATCGCTGCACGAAGCGGCTATGGAAGATCTTCCGGGATACGAAGAAGCCATCGCCGAAGTCGACAGACAAGAATTGCCTGCCGAGCAGTTGGCCCCGTGGCGACAGAGGGCCGCCAGTGTCGCCACGGCGATTCACGGCGCAGGAACAGCACTTGGAATGCTATTCCCTCCAGCGCATGCGCTCGAATTTGTCGGTCATATCGCGCACGAAATGATCGACCCATCCGAATTTGCGCAGTCGGAACGTCGAGCCCTGCCCGAAGACACCGCGCCGCCGGCGAGAGACACGTCGTCGGATGATGTGCTCTTGGACGATTTTCACCAGCAAATGCTCGACCACCTCGTGCACAACAATGGAAGCAGCACGTATTTAGCCGACGACGGACGCGAAATCACTTATCGGCAAATGGCAAACGAGATGCAGCAGCAGCGCAACGCGTCTGATAAGTACAGTCGCGTTTTCGACGCAGTCGCCTCATGTGCTGCACGCAACGGAGCCTGAGCAATGGACAAGATCGCACTCGACGCAATGCACGTAGCCGCCGGCCGTGAGCTTCACAACGACGAAATACACGCCGCGGAGGAACGCGTAGAAACCGCGTTCCACGACCTGGAAGCAGAAGACCCTACCGCGTGGCGCGCGCTACCGATCGCGGAACGCGTCTCGCGCGCGGCCGAGCTCGCTACGACCAGGCACAAGGCTGCAGTGATGGCAGAGCAGCGTCGCAACATCGCGAAGATGGTTGCGCAGAGCCCGCGCGTTCCTCGCGCGCCCATCACTTCCAGCGCGGTGTTGAATGGGTACGCGTTGGCGGAGGTGGTTTAGCGATATATTCTAGATTGTGCCCAGGGAAGAAGGCGGACGTATGTGGCCGAAGATCCATAGTTTGATCACCTCGTTAAGCCCTTGGGCGCTTCTGGTCATTGGCGCGGTAGTCGGCGCTACCCTAAGCACTCTTTTATCGATCAGGTCTAACCGGCCGCGATTGATTATTTCCGGCGGCGGCGGCGGGGGAACTTCCGCGCTTCAAGGCTGGAATATAACGATACTGAACAAGCCAGCGTTCTTGGGCATTCCTTTTGCCGGCGAAGCCGCAAAAGACGTGAGCGCATGGCTTAGACAGAAAGCACGCAACGTGTCTTACCCGCTTTTATGGGACGGTCTGGGCGCCGGACAACGAGCAACTATCGATGCCGGGCAAACACAGAGTTTGCAGTTATTCGCATGGTTTTCTACAACACGAGGCAAGTATTTTCTACTCGATCACGCGGCGCAGCCGGTAGCGGAATTCGATGCTGCGGAATTGAAATTTGTATTGCGACTGGTCGATAGATTCAGCAGATCGTCAGAATTTTCGTTCATAGTGAAATTTGATGATTCATCGCTTCAAAATCCTCCGCAGCTATCCATTGTCCATCCCATGTTGTTCTCAAACCGGGTACAGCGGATTCGGAGAGGATTGCACTTGATACGGACCGCGCTGTGGGCTAGGACGTAGTCTGAGGTACTAAGCGCTCACCAAGTCGTGACGCGTTCCTGCACGCGCTCACGCGCGTAGCTGCCCAGCCGGATCACCGACGACACGTCGTGGAATTCGATATTTACTGGCCGGGCGCTGCGGACGTGTTCGTCGCGGGCTACCGATCGCGCCAACTCGATGGCCGCGGCGAGTTTCAAGTCACTGAACAACGCCAAGCCCATGCGGCGAACGCTCCACAACCCCATGGCGTCTTGCTTGACCGTGTACAGAACCATGCGCGCAGCTCACGTGGAAAAGAGTCGCCCCGCTCTGCCGGTGCCACCTGACATCCTGATGCCGGCTTGCGCCTGACGTCCTGTCGGTTGGTCCCGGCTCACGGGGCAGACACAGCGTGACGCCGCGGCCATCTGCCCGGCATCGGCGGCATGCACCGGAATTTGTAGGGGCTGGCCGATGGGCGGAAGTGCGCCGGCAGCTACGACGAATTACCTATGACGGGCGGCGTGTACAAGCCAAATCGCCGTTTGATCATCGGCCAGTTCGCCCGCACCCATGCCTCCAGGTGCTTTTTGGCCGTCCGCGGTGACGCATAGGGAATGCGCTGTTCCTTCAACTCGGGGTGCGCACGCCGGCACGCCATGGTGAAGACGATCAACCACCATTGCCCGTCGACATACTCGACCTGAGCGAAGCCCATCGTGTAGGTCGGCAAGTCCACGTGGGCGAACCATCGGTCGATTGGCTGTCCTTGGCGAACTGCGCGATTCCAGCGTACCTGCACGTCGTGCGCCATCGTGGCTACAGCTCGAAGTCTTTCAGCCCATGCCGCGCGAGCATTTCCTCGAGCTGGCCGTGAATCCACTCGTGATCGCACTCGCTGGACTCAAGCATGAGCAGACGCACGGATTCGCGGAACGTCGCGCGGAAATCGACTTCGTCCGGGTGATGCTTCACCGCATTGGCGACGGCCTTGTCCAGGCTCACCAGCATGCGTTTCAGGTTGCCGCGATCGGGAAGCATGGGATTGCCCGCCCCTGGAGTGGGTTGAGGAAAGATTAACCAGTGGCCAGCCTCAGCGAATCAGGCTTCCAACTGTGGCGGAACGGCTATACCCATAAATCTGGCAACCTTGTCGCCCGCCGGCTTTTCCACCGCATACAGCCCTGTCTTCCTGAAGTGGTCCAGCACGTCTTCCGAAGATATCTCACCCCTCACAAACTTATCTCTAAGGTGGATCGTCGCCTGGTCTCGAAACACGGGCCAGCCGAAACTCGTCACGTAGCGGAGCAAAGACTCCGAAACTTCAGTCAGCTCCACGAATGCTGCGCTTTTAACCTCCGGGGCGATCGAAGCGAGCGGCCAGCCGATATGGCAGTACTCGCTACACACGTGCCAGTGGCTAGCTATTTCACCCATCTTGGGAGTTTCGCAAGGTCTATCGATCTTCAACGCCTCGAGCATGATGCGCATGAATTCGAAGTTGCCGTTGATTTCCTTCTGGTGCCCGCCTAGTTCATAGATTCGCTTCTCAACGCGCTTGAAAGATCTAATTTCATGCAGGTCACGCGCTTGTATCTCTTGGTTGCGCAGCGAATACCAGTAGCTGACAGTCAGGCGCTCTATGGCAAACCTTAGCTCCAGAGCAGCGTAGGCGATTGCAGCGCAGTTATCGCCGCTTGAGCTTTCAGTGAGCCATGCTCGACCGCGTGCCAAATGATCTGCTGCTTCAGGCGAATACTGAGACTGTATGTTGATCACGAATGTGGTCCGAGTGATGCACAATTTAAGGAGAAAATTCGAAGCCTACGATAGCTACGGGGGCGTCTCAGGGGTTCAGATTCGACCTGTAGCCGCTGCGGCGAACCCGGTGTACCGTATCGCCCGGGATGAGGTGTCACGCTCACACGCGTCACAACCGAACAGGGGACAGGGATGAAACGATTGATCGCGACCTGCGTGGTGTCTGCCGTGCTGGCGAGCTGCGCCTCGCTGAAATGGTCCAAGCCAGACGGCGACTATTCCAACTTCGAGCAAGACAAGGCGCAGTGCGAGTACGACGTCGATCTGCACACGCAGAACGGCCCGTTCAATCCGTTCGCCACGCGGTCGCTGCTCGCAGAGTGCATGCGCGCTCGCGGGTATGTTCAGCAATAAGGGACGCACAAATGGAAAGTCTGTATGGCGCAGTCATTGCCGTAGCCGGCGCAATCATCGTCGGTTACTTGGCGCACTTTGTCTCAGAAGACTACAGGCGCTTCCGCGACGGACAGACTTTGGCAGCCGCTCTCGCGGGAGAAATAGGATCTTTTCTGGAGGCCGTATCTCCGGTTCAATCCACCTTCCCATCGTTGGCGGAAATGTTCGACCGCGGGGAAAAACCGAACTTCCCCAGCTTTGAGTCGCCTGTTAATCCCGTGTTCGATGCCTGCGTTGAAAGGCTTGGACTCTTAGGACTGCAAAACGCAAAGGATGTCGCCTACGTTTATCAGCAGTTGGCCGCATTCAGAACCGGATTTAAATGGTTGTGTCTTGATAGCGATCGACTAGGTCCACGAGCGTGCGCAACAACGGTGAGGCTCTGCATTGAACGAGTCAAGTCGGCGGAAGATCGGGGAACACCACTGGTCTCAAGACTCATACATACCACCAAAATCCGGTACTCCCAATCCAGATTTTTCGCATTCGATACAACGTGGCCCAACGCTTGGCACCGGCTGGCTATGCTAGCCAGCATTGCTTGGGGCACATGCGCGGCCATCCTTCTGAACTGGGTCAAGATTGCCCAAGCGTATGCGGATCTAGTGAATAGTTGCCCCACCCTGTCGACCACGGTAATTATTCTCCTACCTATCACGCTCGTCTGGATCGCCTTGCTAGTCACACCGCCGCTTTGGGGATGGGTTAAACAAGGAAAAGTGACTCATGGGTAGAATTGTGGATAGTACCGCCGGCCAAACAAAAAAGCCCCTGAAATCAGGGGCTTGATTCATAATCTGGCGGAGAGAGCGGGATTCGAACCCGCGATACGTTTGACCGTATACACACTTTCCAGGCGTGCTCCTTCAACCACTCGGACACCTCTCCGCATAACTTTTCAGCACTACCGTACACAGAGCGGAATGGTCGATACGTTTGACCGTATACGCGACTCCAGACTTTCCCCGAACAATCACCGGGACATCTCTCCGCATCACTCTCTTCGGCGAGCATCGGGCCCGACAAAGAAGCGGAAGGATAGCCGCAGGCCCCACGACAGGCAAGCGAGCAGGCCTTCACTTCAGCCTGCGTCGGGCCTTGGCGTGGAAGGAGCAGGCAGTTCGATGCGATCGCCCTGGGCCGCGATGCGGTAGCCACGCGCGGCCAATGTCACGCCATCGGCGACGCTGCCGTAGTGATACAGCAGCAATTGCGCACGCAACGTTTCATCGACGTATTCGCGCTCGAGATCATCGATGCCGCTGTGCGAGGGATTGCCCACCAGGCTGCAATCGTGGGCAATCGTTTCGCCGGTGGCGGAGTAGCGCGCGAGTACTTCGGGTATCGGGCGGGTGTCACCGGTGTACACAAAGCTGCCATCGAGGGCCAGACCGTAGGACGTTCCAGGCACGTGATGCCGCGTGGGGAACACGTCGAACCACAGACCATCGAGCCAGAAACCGCGCGTGCATGGCACGAAGCGGAATGCTTCCCAGAAATTGACGCCGCCCTCGGCAAGCACGCCGGGATAATCGGCGACTCGCGTCTGCAGCCATGGAACCAGCGCCGCATGCGCCAACAGCCGCGTCTTTCCGCGCAGGCGTTCGTCGAACCACAGCTTGATGAACAACTGTTCCAGCCCGGCTACATGATCCATATGCGTATGCGTGATGAATACCGCAGCCGGTGGTGCGCCGTAAGCCGCCAGATAGCGATCGAGCGTATCCGGCCCGCAATCGATCAAGAGCATCGGCACGCCGTCGCGCTCGAGTACCGCGGCAGACGAACCGAGCGACACCGCGTGTGCGGCGCCGACGCCGAGAAAATGCAGATGCCAGTTCATGCGGTCAGCGTACGTCCGTAACGATCGAGAAGGGGTTGCCAGATAGTGTGATCAAAAGCTGCTTCGCCCTCTCTCGCTGCACCAAGCTTGAGCAAGGAGCGGCGCAAGCGTTGCAGATTGTCCTGCTGCCAGCCAGTCTCGGGTTCACGAACACGACCGCGATCGAAGTCGATCAGATACAACCCGGTGGGGGCGATCATCACGTTGTGTGCGTTGAGGTCCGCGTGCCAGATCCCTTCACGATGGAAACGCGCGACCAGCGCGCCAACTTCTTCGGCGATCTCGCGATCGAAACGATTCCCTGAAATGTAGTCAGCCAGCGTCTTCGCGTCATCGATACGCCGGGTGATCAAATCGGCGCTGTAGAACAGGCCGTGACGACGGTAGCCCGCCACGACAGCGATTGGCCCAGGCAACGAACGCTCCGCGATGTGCGCGAGCAGGCGAAACTCGGCGAACGGTCGCGTGCGACTCGCGCCAGTCCACACATATCGATCAGCCATCAACGACGCGACCGCGCCGCCACGCCGATAGTGGCGCAGCACGCATTCACCCGCAGGCGTGTCGATGATCGCCACGCCACCCCGCCCACCGGATTCCAGCCGAAGCGCGCCACGTTCACGCCAGTAATCCGGCGTGAGCCATTCGCGCCCGACTTGTGGTGACACGGCGGCATCGAACAGAATCACGCCTTCCGCATCTTCGTGTGTGCGTTCCTGCATCATCAGTGCTGCGAACTCCACCGCTCATTTCTCTGGCAATTCTAGCCCAAGCCCATGACAGCCCCCGCTTCGATCTGCCTGCTGCGCACCTCGGCCATCGGCGACGTTACGCATGTCGTGCCGCTGGTACGCACGCTGCAACAGGCGTGGCCGAACACGTCGCTCACCTGGATTGTCGGCAAGCTGGAACGCAAACTGGTCGGTGATCTCCCCGGCGTGGAATTCGTCACCTTCGACAAGTCGGCCGGATGGACAGGCATGCGCGCGGTGCACGTTGCATTGCGCGGACGACGTTTCGACGCGCTGCTGCAGATGCAGGTGGCGTTGCGCTCGAACCTGCTGAGCATGGGCATACACGCCGAACGGCGCATCGGCTATGACCGCGCGCGTTCGAAAGACTTGCACGGCCTGGTCATCAACGAACGAATTCCCGAGCGCAGCGGCGAACACGTGCTCGATGCGATCGGCAGCTTCTGCGAACCGCTCGGTCTCAAGCAATCGAAAGTGCGCTGGGACATTCCCGTGCCTGACGAAGCGCTCGACTGGGCGGCCGAACAGCTGCCCGATACAGCGCCGACGCTCTTGGTCAGCCCCACGTCGAGCCACGAGCTGCGCAACTGGCGGCCCGATCGCTACGCGGCTGTAATGGACCACGCTACGATTCGTGGCTGGCGTGTAGTGCTCGTCGGTGGGCCATCGGCCGTTGAGCGCGAAATGGCCGATGCCGTGATCTCTTCGTGTCGCTCTGCGCCGATCGACCTGACCGGAAAGGACACGCTGAAAAAACTGCTGGCGTTGCTCGGCCGCGCGTCGTTGCTGCTTACGCCCGACTCCGGCCCGATGCACATCGCCAATGCCGCCGGTACCAAGGTGCTGGGCCTGCACGCCGCCAGCAATCCCGATCGCTCGGGCCCCTATTCCGACCGGCGCTGGTGCGTCAACAAGTACGACGAAGCGTCGCGCAAATATCTCGGCAAACCGGCCAGCGAGATCGCGTGGGGCACCAAGATCGAGAAGCCCGGCGTGATGGATTTGATCGCGGTCGACGACGTGATCGAACGCTTCGAAGCCGCCGCCCTCGCCATGCGATTGTAGGAGCGCACCCTGTTCGCGAATGCTCTCCGTCACGTTGCGTAAGAGCATTCGCGCACAGGGTGCGCCTCTACATGGCGGACGTCATACCGCTCGGTAATCCTGGTATGACTTTTCCTCGACGAGCTCGGAGCCGAGCTTGAGGTTGATCTCTCGCTTGAAAGCCGCGCGTTCGTCGTTGCGGAAATACACCGCACGCGCCAGCTCGATGAATTCCTGATCGAACGCCTGCGCGCGCTCCTTCATGCGAATCTTGTCCTCGATGTCCCACAGCAGTTCGTTCACCGCAAGCAAGCGCGCACGTTCATCGGCGATATCGGTTTGCGACGCCGTGCTGTTCGCCCACGTCGCGAGAAGCAACTCAAGTTCGTTGCGCACGTTGGCGAGTTTCGCATCGTCGGTAATGCGACGTGACTTGATCTCGAGGATGGTGATCTTGTCGATCAGTTCGCCGTAGGAAACGGGGGTCTGGATCAGGCTCATCGCGTGTCTTCCGCTACAAAGGTTTGAATGGTTTGTCGCGTTCAGGACTGTCGGAACGCACCCTGCTGCACCAGTGCACACACCGTGCGCACGTCACCGTCCATGGCTCGGTCGCGATGCATGAAGGCGATGTGCTGGCGCAGGATTGCATGCGCATCGCGCACGCTGGTGCCGGCGTGGAAGTCGCCCGCAGTGGCGAGCGCCGAAGCAAGCTGTTGCACCTCGTCGACGAACTGCGCGTGTTGCGGATGATCCTCGCGCGGCGCGTTGGCGATCTTGCCCGCCAGTGCCTGCCAGCCTCCACGACTTGCCAGCCGGCGCGCCGCGTTCAACATGGCTTGGCGATAATCCAGCGCTTGCGCGGCGGTGTAGATTTCCAGCGCGATCACATGGCCGAGATCTTCCATCATCTCCAGCACGTGACGCGCTTCGTTCGCGCCCATCGATACGTGATCTTCCGCGTTGGCGCTGGTCGGAATCGAATACACGCTGGACGGATGCGCCCGCGTCGCCAGATCGTTGACCAGCGCAGCGGCCGTGTACTGCACGATCATGAAACCCGAATCCGTGCCGTCCTCGTTGCCGGTGAGGAAAGCCGGCAAGCCATCGTTCGTCGCCGAATCCACCAACTTGTTGAGGCGCCGTTCGGAGATCGAGGCGAGCACGGGAATCGCCGCCTTCACGTAGCTCATCGCCAGCGCCAGCGGCATGCCGTGGAAGTGGCCCGCGGATATCACCTGCTCCTCGATGAACTGCGCGTCGTCGTTGTCCGGGAAGATCAGCGGATTGTCGGTGACCGAATTCAGTTCGATATCGATCACGCGACACGCTTGCGCCCACGCGTCGCGAACCGCACCGTGAACCTGCGGCATGCAGCGCAGGCTGTACGCATCCTGTGGCTGATGTTTTTTTCCGCCTCTGAATGGCATGAAGCGCTTGTAGAACGCTTCGCGTCCGTGCCGCTGATTGGCCGGCACCCAATCCCAGCTGATGTCGAAGCTGAGCGACTGATCATCCGGCTCGCTCCACGCATCGGCGCTCCACGACTTGAAGCGCGGCACCAGGTGATAAGGAATGTCGATGAGCGTGGAATTGCTGAGCAGATCGCGCACGTGCGCAGCGGTTTCCACCTGGCCGGGATGCGGACGCAACGCGTGTACTTCGGCGCGGAGCGCGCCACTGCGGCCCGCGAACGCGTCCAGCGTCATCGACGCAGCGAGGTCGGCGGTGTCGAGCAACTGTTCCAGCGTGTCCAGCGCAAGCGCGGCCGTCGCCAGCATTTGCGCGGTGCCGTTGTTCAGCGCCAGACCTTCCTTGAAGGAGAGACGGATCGGCGCGAGTCCCGCACGCTTGAGTGCCTCGGCGCCATGCATGCGCTCGCCCTCGTAGAACGCTTCGCCGTCGCCCAGCAGCACGATGGCAAGGTGAGACAAGGGCGCGAGATCGCCGCTTGCGCCGACCGATCCCTTCTCCGGCACCACCGGCACCACGCCGGCGTTGAGCATCGCCGTCAAGGCTTCCAGTGTGCTCACGCGAATGCCGGAATGCCCGCGCATCAGCGTGTTGATGCGGATCAACAGCATCGCACGCACCACGTCTTCGGCGAACGGTTTTCCCACGCAGACCGCGTGGGTGATGATCAGGTTGTGCTGCAGTTCTTCCAGCAGCGTGCCTTCCGGCGCGTGCGGATTGCCGCCGGGTAATTCGTCACGCAGGCGATGCGCACCGAGCAGTTTGTCCGCATTGCTGCCGAAGCCGGTGGTGACGCCGTACGTCGGCTCGCCGCAACTGACCTTGTCGGCAAGGAAGTCCGCCGCGTGCTGCACGCGTTCGAGTTGTTTTCGGTTCAGTGCCACCGACGTACCGGATCGCGCGACGGCCACGAGTTGGGCGCGCGTCAGGCTGCTGCCGTCGAGAAGAATGGTGTTGCTCACGAAGTGCTCCAGACAGTGCCGCATGAATCCATGAAAAACGTCGCGATGCGATCAGCGATCGCGTCGACCGAACCGAAAATTCTTCAACCCATCGCTGCGGCTTGTTCCAGTTCCACGCGCAGTGTCTTGATCAGCTCGGTGCGCGCGACCTCGAACTGGTCTTCGCGCCGCAGATCTTTCACGGTGACGACGCTGCGAGCGATCTCGTCCTCGCCGAGCACGATCACGAAACGGATGCCTGCACGATCGGCGTACTTGAATTGCTTGCCGAGCTTGCCGCCTTCGAGCACGACCTCGGTCGCGATGCCTGCACCACGCAACTCACTGGCGAGCGCGAGATAAGCCGGAATCTGCGCCTCGTCCATCTGGGTGATCAGCACATCGACCGTACTTTGCGCGGTGTTGAGCAGACCTGCGTCGCGCAGTTGCCAGTACAACCGGGTCAACCCGATCGAAATGCCCACGCCGGGCAGGTGCGAGCGGCTGTACTGGCTCGCCAGGTTTTCGTAGCGGCCGCCCGAACAGATGGAACCAATCTGCGGATGATCGTTGAGCGTGGTCTCGTAGACAGTGCCGGTGTAGTAATCCAGTCCGCGCGCAATGGAGAGGTTCAATGCAATGTGCGAATCGGGTACGCCGAAGGCGTGGATGAGGTTCAGCACTTCTTTTAGTTCGTTACGGCCCTGCTCCATCGTTTGTGGACCAGCGCCCAGCGCATCGAGCTTGTCGAGAGCATCTTGCAAAGACGTCGAGCGCACCTGCACGAAGGCGAGAATTTTCTGCGTGACCTCCCCGTTGAGGCCAAACAGCTCGCCCATCAACGTGTCGCGCACGTAATCGGCGCCGCGCTTGTCGAGCTTGTCCACTTCGCGCAACACCAGCATTTGCTGTTCGGCGTCGGCGATGCCGAGGCTTTCGAAATAGCCGCGCATCAGCTTGCGGTTGTTGAGCTGGATGGTGAACGGGCCGATTGCCAGTTCACGGAACACGCTGTAAATCACCGCCGGAATTTCGGCGTCGTAACGCACCGACAGTGCATCCTTGCCGATCACGTCGATGTCGCACTGATAGAACTCGCGGAAACGACCGCGCTGCGCGCGCTCGCCGCGATAAACCCGCTGCATCTGGTAACGACGGAACGGAAACGACAGTTCACGCTCGTGCTCGGCGACATAGCGCGCAAGTGGCACGGTGAGATCGAAACGCAAGGCCAACTCGGGCGTGCCTTCGTCGCTCTTGCCGAGTGCGCCGGTCGACTGCACGAAATAAACCTGGCGCTCGGTCTCGCCGCCTGTCTTGGTCAGCAAGATGTCGGAATACTCGATCACCGGCGTCTCGATCGGCAGGAAGCCGAAGCGCTCGTAGTTGCGGCGGATTACGTCGAGCATGCGCTGGAACGCGATCTGGTCGAGCGGCAGCAGCTCGAGTACGCCGGGCATGGTGCGGGCCGGGGTAAGCGCCATGAAATCCTCTACTGACGATGGGGGAAGTCCGTCACGGCGCAGGCCGCGCGACGGCAGCCGTGAAGATTAGCAGAAGGCCAAGCTGCGGCCTCGGGCGAGCGCGCCGCATGCATCGCGCTGTTGCCAAGGTCACCCTCGGCGTTTAAGATACGCGGCTTCCCACGGGGTGTAGCTCAGCCTGGTAGAGCGCTACGTTCGGGACGTAGAAGTCGCAGGTTCGAATCCTGTCTCCCCGACCAAGATGCATCCTTGAACTTCAAGGTTAGATCAGCCGCCTCGCCAGGCGGCTTTTTTATGACCTTAGCGCAGACGACCCGTCGCAAAGCGCCTGGACATTCGAAGAATCGACGCACCGGCAATTCCCTTGTCACGCCAAGCGGAGCAAGCTAGCGAGCATGGATCAGCTTCGGTGCAGCCGGCTTTCGCCGGCGACCTGTTCGACTGCTTTCCGGGGGACTTCGATGATCAAGCTGCCCATGCTCTCGTGCCTGTGGGCTCTGCTGTTCGCACTGCCGATCATGGCCGAAACCCGTCACCGTGTTGCGCCGGCCGCGGATTTCCAGATCGTCGAAAGCGTGCCCGAGGCAACGGTCTACGGCGCGCCCGGCGTGCCGCGCACACAGGACGTGTGGTTGCAGATGATCCGCGGTGCGCGGCACAGCATCGACATCGCCGCTTTCTATATTTCCGACCGGCCGGGCAGCAGTCTGACGCCGGTGCTGGATGCGTTGATCGCGCGTGCGAACGCGGGCGTCCACGTTCGTGTATTGCTGGACCAGAGCTTCCTGAAAAACAACCAGGTCGGCGTCGATCGCTTGCGACAGAACGGCAAGATCACCATTCGGCTGCTGCCGATCACGGCCCTGACCGGCGGCGTGCTGCACGCAAAATACCTGGTGGTGGATAGCGCCGATGTTTTTGTCGGCAGCGCAAACCTGGATTGGCGCGCGCTCGAACAAATCCACGAAATCGGCGTGCGCGTTCTCGACGCGCGCTTTGCGCAGACGTTCGAGGCCACCTTCGATGTCGACTGGCAACTGGCCGATCAAACCGACTTGCCAAAGGCAGCCGAACGCGCGGCACAGGCGCCGGGATTCGCGCCGGTGACTGCGGCAGATCCCATCATCTTGAATGCGCGCAGCGATGATCCATTGATCGTGTTTCCCGCTTTCAGCCCACCGGCGCTGATGCCTGCGTGGGTGACGCAGGAACAAGCTGCGCTGGTGCAGATGATCGAAGCGAGTCGGCACGTGCTGCGCATCCAGGCGATGACGATATCCGCGATCAAGCAGTTCGGCCCGAAAGGCTGGTGGCCGCCGATCGACAACGCCCTGCGCGATGCCGCAGCGCGTGGCGTGGACGTGCGCATCATCGTGGCCGACTGGTCACTGCGCGAGCCGACGCAGGCGTATCTCAAGAGTCTGGCTGTGCTGCCCAACATCACGATCAAGTTCAGCCAGCTGCCGCCTGCGCCGGAAGGATTCATCGCCTACGCGCGAGTCGAACACGCGAAGTACGTGGTCGCGGACGATCGCAGTGCCTTCATCGGCACCGGCAACTGGGAGTGGAGCTATTTCAATACGTCGGTCGATGCATCGGTGTTCGTGCACGGCGTCGGGGCGGCAAAAACGCTCACGCAGATTTTCGATGCCGGCTGGAATGGCCGTTACGTGACGACGCTCGACCCGGGCAAAAATTACGCGGCGCCGCGCACGCACTGAGCTGCATTACAAGTTCAGCCGATTTGCGCCATCGCGGTGAGTCGATCGAGTTCCGCGTCCACGAATCCCGCTTCAAGTCGCGCCGGGCGATTGAAAGGGCCACGTAAATTGACGCCCATGTAATCACGCAGCAGCGTGAAAAACGTGTCGACCGGTTCGAGTCCGGCGCGCTCGCAGCAATGGCGATACCAGCGCGTGCCGGCGGCGACGTGTGGTACTTCCTCGCGCAGGATGATTTCGAGAATTTCCACCGTGCGTGTGTCTCCGAGATGGCGCAGGCGATCGATCATGCCGGGCGTCACGTCGAGGCCGCGCGCCTCGAGCACGCGCGGCACCAGCGCCATGCGTGCGATATCGCTGTCCGCAGTTTTTTCGGCCATCTGCCACAGGCCGTCATGCGCGTCGAAATCGCCGTAGGCGTGACCGAGTTCGGCCAGGCGCTCCGACAGCATGGCGAAGTGGCGCGCCTCGTCGTTGGCGCAACTCGCCCAGTCGCGGTAGTACGTGTCAGGCTTGCCGCGAAAACGATAGACCGCGTCCCACGCCAGGTTGATCGCGTTGAATTCGATGTGCGCCACGGCATGCACGAGCGCGGCGCGACCTTCCGCGCTGCCGAGTCCGCGCTGCGGCACCTGGCGCGCATTGACCAACTGCGGTTTGAGCGGGCGGCCCGGCGCGGTGATCGGCTCGGGCAATGTCGACGATGAATCGGCATGCAATTCGCCAGCCTGCAATGCATCCCAGGTTTCACGCGACAGGCGCAGCTTTTCCGCCGGATCGGTGGCGTCGAGGCATCGCTTGGCGGCAGCGTGGAGGTCAGTCATCAATCTAGGGACGAGAGCCGAGTAGCACGAGATGGTGGAACGAAGGCGCGGTTCTGGCGCCCTCGACTCTCGCACTCAACCCACGCGGCGCGCGGCCTTGGCGTCGTCCGAGCGCAGCAGCTGGATCTGTTCCAGATATCGCTGGTCGAGGCCGGTGACGTATTCGCCGGAGAAACACGACGTGTCGAACTGCTGCAGCGCCTCGTTGCCATCCTGCACGGCCCAGATCAGGTCTTTCAGATCCTGATAGATCAGCCAGTCGGCGCCGAGGGTTTTCTCCACTTCCTTTTCGGAATGACCGGCAGCGACGAGCTCGGAGGTCGAAGGCATGTCGATGCCGTAGACATTGGGATAGCGTACCGGCGGCGCTGCCGATGCGAAGTAGACATTCTTTGCGCCGGCATCGCGCGCCATCTGGATGATCTGCTTCGACGTGGTACCACGCACGATGGAATCATCCACCAGCAACACGTTTTTCTTGCGGAATTCCAGATCGATGGCGTTGAGCTTGCGGCGCACCGATTTCACCCGCTCGCCCTGCCCCGGCATGATGAAGGTGCGGCCGATATAACGGTTCTTGACGAAGCCCTCGCGGAACGGCACGCCAAGCGCGCCGGCCAAGGCGCTGGCCGCAGTGCGTGCCGTATCGGGGATCGGAATCACCGCGTCGATGCCGTGGTCGGGGCGCTCGCGCATGATTTTTTCGGCGAGCTTTTCACCCATGCGCAGACGCGCCTTGTAGACCGAGACATCCTCGATCATCGAATCGGGTCGCGCGAGATACACGTATTCAAAAATGCACGGCGTATGCAGCGCGCCGTCGGCACAGTGGCGGCTATACAGCTTGCCCTGGTCGGTGATGATCACTGCCTCGCCCGGCGCGATGTCGCGCACGCGCCGGAAACCGAGCACGTCGAACGCGACCGACTCGGATGCTACGGCGTACTCGGTGCCTTCCGGCGTCACGCGTTCGCCCAGCACCAGCGGACGGATACCGTGCGGATCGCGAAATGCGATCAAGCCGTAGCCGAGCACGAGCGCCACACATGCGTAACCACCGCTGGCGCGCGCGTGCACGCCGGCGACCGCCTTGAAGATGTGATCCGGCGTCAATTCCATCCGGTCCTGGATCTGCAGCTCGTGCGCGAGCACGTTCAACAGCACTTCGGAGTCCGAATCGGTATTGATGTGGCGGCGATCGTCCTCGAACATTTCCCGGCGCAGCACGTCGGTGTTGACCAGATTGCCGTTGTGCGCGAAGGCGATGCCGTAAGGCGAATTAACGTAGAACGGCTGGGCTTCGGCCGAGCCTTCCGAGCCGGCCGTCGGATAGCGGCAGTGGCCGATGCCGATGCGTCCGCGCAGGCTGCTCATCGATGCTTCGCCGAACACGTCCCGCACCAGACCATTGCCCTTGTGCAGGCGCAAGCGCGAGCCATCCACCGTCGCGATGCCGGCAGCGTCCTGGCCGCGATGCTGCAGCACCGTCAACCCGTCATAGAGCGCCGACGCCACCTCAGTGGTACCGACAATGCCGATGATTCCGCACATGGTGGCAGCCTGCTTTCAGTGAGTGGAGTTTGGATTCGGTGCGCTGGTCGCAGGCGCCGGCCGGAATGGATGGGTGCCCGGGAATGCCGGCAATGACGACGAGCCCGAGATGGGGACGTGCGGCAGCTTGGACAAGTCAGGCAGGTGCTTGAGCATGTCCGACGGATGGATCTTGTCGAGCATGGCCTGCGGATGCAGATTGTCGCGCACGCTGGCTGGCACGCTCGCCGGAATGACCTGGCCAAGCCACGCCGCCACGCCCTGGAACTGCGGCACCATCGCCGACTGCTGCCACCACGGCTCGCGCGTCATGCCGGTCAAGCCCATCATGAAAACCAGCGCCGCGACGATCAGTACGCCGCGCAGAAATCCGAACACCATGCCGAACAGACGATCGATGCCCGACAGGCCGCTGCTCCACAGCAATCGCCGCATGACGAAGCGGATCACCGCGCCCACGATAAGCACGACCACGAAGCAGACGCCGTAGCCAACCGTCTCGCGCAACATCGGCATGTGGATGGTGTTTTCCAGATGCGCCGATACCACCGGGCCGAACGTCCAGGTAAACCAGAACGCGACCACCCAGATCACCAGCGACAGCAGTTCGGCAACCAGTCCACGAAACAGACCGATCAATACCGACAAAGTCAGTACGCCGAGAATGACGCCGTCGGTCCAGTTCACTCACTCACTCCGGTTCGTGGGCTGGCGCGTGGAATTCAAGGCATCGAAACGACGTTGCCGTCGATGCCCAGCTTGGACTTGATCTGATCGTGCACGCGTAGCGCATCGCCACGCTGCGTCTGCGGACCGGCGCGCACGCGCCAAAGTTTCTTGCCGCCGGATTGCACCGAATCGACGAACCCGTCGAACCCGTTCGCGCGCAACTTGTCGCGCAATGCGGTCGCATCGCCCTGGCTGCTCATCGCCGCCAGCTGTACGGCCCATCCACCAGCACGTTTGGTGGCGGCCGTTGTGTTGCGCGCGGATGGCGCCGCGGCGGCGTCATCGTCATGGCTGGCATCCTGCTCCAACCTTGCCGGCGCACCGGGAATCGACTGGGTGATTTTCAGACGCGCCGCTTCAGCCGCCGTGCGCGTGGCGAACGGTCCGGCCATCACCAGCGTCCGCGACTGGCCGGCCTGGTTGATCGCGCGACTGCTCACCGGATAACCCAGCGCGTGTACGCGACGTTCGAGATTCGCGGCACCAGCAGCGCTGGCATACGCACTGAGGTTCAAGCTGTAGTTACCGTGCGCCGCAGGCGCTGGCGTTTCTGCCGCGCTCACTGGCGCCGACACCGGCTTCGATGCCACAGGCGCAACCGATGTCGGCCTCGGCTTCGGCTTGATGACGGGCGTACTCGCCGCCAGCGTGTTCTGCATCGGAATCACCGGCTGCGCCAGCGTGGTACCGGTGGCTGTGGTGACCGTCGTCGGTTGCGGCGGCTTGCCGGCATTCGGATCGGTTTCCACATCGCGCGGACGATTTGAACCGATATCCACCGTGGCCAGGCGACCGGCGGCTCCGGGAATCACCGCCGTCGTCGTTGATGTGGCCACTGCGGGCGATGTCACCGTGGCATCGGGTGCCAGGCTCATGGTCTTGGTCTGGAGATCGCCATCGGGTGCCGGCGGGATGACAAGGCTCACCGACTGATCGCCACCCGGGGCCGGCGGTTTGCCGGAAAAGAACATCGGTACGAACACCACCGCCAAGGCGATCAGGACGGCGGCACCAAGCAGGCGTGTTTTCAAGACTTCGCTCCAGACGTCAAACGCGGCATGTAACAGCGTGATTATACCTGCCTGCGTCCGGTGGCATGGCGAACCTCGTTTGTTTCCGCTCCGCGACGTTCAGGCGGCGCGTTCGGCGAGCACTGCGCCCGCCACGAAAAACGAGCCGAACGCGAGGATGCGTTCGCCGGGCCGTGCCATTTCGCGTGCCGCAGCCAAGGCGCGCGGTACATCCGGATAGATGTCGAACGATGCGCGCGGCAACGTCTGTTCGAGAATGCCGGCCAGCGTCTGCGCATTCATGCCGCGCGGCGTGACGCGCTCCAGGCCGGCGAGGTGCCAGTGGGCGATGCGTCCATCCAGCGCACTCAGCACACCGGCGACATCCTTGTCGATCAGCGCGCCATAGACTGCATGCACGCGAGCCTCGGGCTGCAGATCGAGCCACTCGGCCAGCGCGCGCGCGGCCTGCGGGTTGTGGCCCACATCCACGGTCAACGACGGATCGCCGCCAAGCGATTGCAATCGCGCCGGCACGCGAACATCCCACAGGCCGGACCGCACGGCGGCGAAAAAATTCTTCGGCAGCATCGCCTCGTCATCCGTGAACAGCGCATGCAATGCGGCGATCGCTGCAGCGGCGTTGCAAAACTGCACCGGTGCGGCCAGCACCGGGTCGGGCAATTCCATCGCGGTACCGTCGCGATGTTGCCAGCGCCAGCCAGTGGCGTGGCGCTCGGTGCGGAAATGTTTGCCGTAGCGTTCGACATCGGCACCGAGCTTGTCCAGCGCATCGATCAAACCTGCGGGTGGATCGAGTTCGCCAACGATGACCGTGCGACCCGCACGCGCGATGCCTGCCTTCTCGCGACCGATGCTGTCGCGATCCGGGCCGAGCCAGTCCATGTGATCAAGATCGACGGTGGTGACGATGGCGACATCCGCATCGACGATGTTGACCGCGTCCAGGCGCCCGCCGAGACCGACTTCCAGGATGGCGAGGTCGAGACTCGCGCGCGAGAAAAGGTCCAGCGCCGCGAGTGCGCCGAATTCGAAATAGGTCAGTGGAACAGCGTCATCCGCATCGGCGCCGCGCGCCGCCTCGATCCTTTCGAACGATGCGATCAGCGACGCATCGTCGGCATCGTGTCCGTCGATGCGCACGCGTTCGTTGTAACGCATCAGATGCGGCGACGTGAAACTGCCCACGCGCAATCCGGCGGCACCTGCCATCGCTTCGAGCAGCGCGACGGTGGAACCCTTGCCGTTGGTGCCACCAACGGTGATCACGCGCTTGCCCGGACTCGGCGCGCCCATGCGGTGCCATACCTGGCGCACACGATCGAGCCCCAGCTCGATGCTGTGCACGTTGACGCGTTCCTGATACGCCAGCCATTCGGCGAGAGTGCGGGCCATGCATAGACTTCGTGCGGGGAATGATCGGCATCCGTCGCTCGTCGCGCGAATGAACAAGCCACGAAGTTTAAAGCATCGACTCAGTCGAAAGGATGGATGCCGCTGTAGTGCAGCGCCATGTACATGCCGAAGCATGTCCAGAACATTTTCTTCAGCGCCTTGCCAGCGAGCAATGCCACAAGCAGGCCGATCAGCAATGGCATGTATTTCTCAAGCGTGCTGCGAGTGTCGTTGACGACGTTCATGGTGTTCTCCTGCACGCACCGATGTGGTTGCGCGGCGGTTGGAATCGTTGGACGACTAGCGGCTCAGCCATTCAGCAGCAGGCTGGCGTGCACCGACCAGAAGAGGCCGAACGCGATCGAAGCCGTGGCGAACGCCACCAGCAACGGCGGGATGTATTTGTCGAGCAGCGAATATTTGAGGAACGAGTTCATGGGATTCTCCAGCACCACCAAGGTGCGCAGAGATGATCCGTCGATCGCCATCGCCGAATCAGAAGCAGTCGTCAGCGATCGACGATGACAACCGTCACCACGGCTCGATCAGGCGGCTTCGTCGCTCAACGCGCGAAGGATCGGACAGTGTTCCGGCGCGCCGTGGCCGGGACAGGATTCCACCAGTTGCACGAGTCCGTCGCGCACGCGCTGCAATTCGCCGATGCGCGTATCGATGGCAGCCACTCGTTGCTCGACGCGCTTCTTCACAGCTTTCACTCCGCGATGGCGGTCGGTGGACAGGGCCAGCAGTTCGCGGATTTCCTCCAGCGTGAAACCCATGTCCTTCGCGCGCCGGATGAAACGCAACTGCGTGATGGCGCCTTCGCCATACGTTCGATACCCCGAGGCGCGACGTTGCGGCTCGGGCAGCAGGCCTTCGCGTTCGTAATAGCGAATGGTGTCGATGGCAACGCCGACGCGCTTGGCGACGATACCGATGGTGAGTGCGATGTTTTCGGAGGTCATCGTGCAAGTCTAGACCATGAGTCCAGACTCGTGAATTCATTCGTGGTGCGGTTCGCTACCGAACGCCTGCGCGTCGCAGCAGCTTGCCGAGCAGCTCTTCGCATTCCTTGATGCGCAGCATCCAGGTCACCGCGAAATAGATCACGCCGTACACGCCGAGCACATAGATGGCGGTGGGGATCGGACCGTACGCGGGCGTCACGTATTCCACCGCGCACGCCAGCACAGCGGCGACGCATGCGGCAACCCACAACCGGACCATGATGCCCATCGACACACCGGTCGGCTTGAGCAGGCGATTCATCTTGCTGCGCAAGAGATGGAACTCGATCCAGCCTGCCACGCCGGCCGATGCGGTAAGACCTGCCGCACCCCACTTCGGATCGACACCCAACCAACCCGGCAGCAGCAGTGCGCTGGCCAGACCCAGTGCAGCGGTAACCGCAAGTCGCACCAGCGCAAAGCGCAGCGGAGTTCGCGTGTCGCGCATGGCGTAATAGGTTGAGGCGTATAGACGTCCGGACGTCGAAGCCAGCAAACCGATACCCGAGCCGGCGAGGATCGCCCAGACGTAACGCGAATCGTGGCTGGTGAACTGACCGGATTGATACAACGCCGCCACGATCACATTGCCGAGCGCGAGAAACGCCATCGCCGATGGGATGATGAAGAACGCAATGCGCTCCAGTCCATCGTTCAAACGCGCCGACAATTTGTCCTTCGTATCACCATCGAGCCCTTCGCCCACCATGCGCGACAGCGTCGGCAGCTCGGAAGCCGAAATGGCCATGCCGAACAGGCTCACCGGCAGCATGTTGACCGACGCTGCCGTGGTGATCGCCGCCATCGCGCCGCTGCCGAGCAAGGTGGAAATCGCCTGATCGACGAAGGCACTGATCTGCACCACGCCGCGACCCACCGCCACCGACATGAAGCTGCCGCCGACCTGTTGCACGTGCGCGTTGCGCCAGTCCAGACGCAGTGGCATGTGCGGCACCAGTTTCAGCACCGAAGGCAGCTGCACCAGAAATTGCAGCAGGCAGCCGAGCACCGTGCCCCACGCCAGATACACGATCAACCGTTCCTGCGGCAGGTTGCGGAAGACCAGCAGCGTCGCGATCATCGAGAGGTTCCACACCACCGGCGCCGCGTACGAAAGAAAAAACTTGTGATGACTGTTGAGGATACCCAGGCACCATGCCGACCACACCAGAATGCCGGTGCCGGGAAACAGAATCCGCACGATCAGGATCGTCAGCTCGCGTTTGTCGCCCGTATAACCCGGCGCAATGATCCACAACAGCCATGGCGTCGCCACCACGCCGATCGCCACGATGATCGAAATGCCGACCGCGAGAATCGCCGCGATCGCGCCCGCGAGTTTGCCCGCATCTTCCTGTCGCTCCTGCGCCAGCAAGCGCGCATACACCGGAATGAACGACGCGGAGAGCACGCCTTCGCCAAACAGGTTTTGCAAAAAATTCGGCACGCGCAGCGCCGAACTGAAAACGTCGGCGATGTCTGAAAGCCCGAAGTAATGCGAAAACACACGCTGCCGCACGAGCCCGAAAATTCGGCTGCACAGGATGCCTGCCCCTACCAGCACCGCATGTCGTCGACCCGCTTCGGCCATGACTTTCCCGGAATTTCAAAACGCGTAGCCTAGCATTGCGCCCAGGCGTTACCTGCGGCACAGCGATGCGCCAGGCGTGGCGAAAAAGTGTTTCTTCAATCGCACCTGCGTAACGCGAGTGCTCGCTAGCTCAGCCCGTCGACACGATCCGCGTAAAACGCCAGATAACCTTCGATCTGCTTCACCGCGTCGAACGGGTGCTCGTACGTCCACACGGCGTTGATCGAACGCTCGCCGCCGAACGTGATGCTGTAGTACGCGCAATCGCCCTTGTACGGGCAATAGGTCGCATGGTCCGTTCGCTGAAGCAGCGACATGTCGACGTCCTTGCGCGGGATGTATTGCACGGCCGGATAGCTGGCCTCCTGCAAAATCAGCGCATCGGTCGTGTCGGCAATCACGCGCCCTTCGATCGACACGGTGACGCGTGCCGGATTGCGCTTGATCGTGATCGGATGATCGGGGCCGGGAGTTTTCGTGGGTCGTGCGCTCATGGGTCGATTCTCATGTTGTTGATAAAGCGGAACTCAGGACGCTGCATCTTCCGCCGCGACGAAGCCGCCGGTCTGGCGTTTCCACAATCGCGCATACAGGCCTTCATGTGCGATGAGTTCGGCGTGCGTGCCGGTTTCGACGACCTGGCCCTTGTCCAGCACGACCAGCCGATCCATTCGCGCAATGGTGGACAGGCGGTGCGCGATGGCGATCACCGTCTTGCCCTGCATCAAAATATCGAGGCTGTCCTGGATCGCCGCTTCAGCCTCGGAGTCCAGCGCCGAGGTGGCTTCGTCGAGCACCAGGATCGGCGCATCCTTCAGCAGCACGCGGGCAATGGCGATGCGCTGGCGCTGGCCACCGGAGAGTTTCACGCCACGCTCGCCGACCAATGCCTCGTATCCAAGGCGACCTTCACCATCGATCAGCTGCGGAATGAATTCGTCGGCGCGCGCCTTGCGCACGGCTTCGAGGATCTGCGCCTCGCTGGCATCCGGTCGTCCGTACAGGAGGTTGTCGCGAATCGATCGGTGCAACAGCGACGTGTCCTGCGTCACCACGCCGATCTGCGCGCGCAGGCTTTCCTGCGTGACGTTGGCGATGTCCTGTCCGTCGATCAGGATGCGTCCACCTTCGAGGTCGTACAGCCGCAACAGCACATTGACCAGCGTCGACTTGCCTGCGCCCGACGGCCCGACCACGCCAATCTTTTCGCCCGCGCGCACAGCCAGATCGAGCCCGGCGATCACGCCGCCTTGCTTGCCGTAGTGAAAGTGGATGTGCTCGAAGCGCACGGAACCGTTGGTCACTTCCAGCGGTGGCGCGCCTTCGTTGTCCTGCACGATGCGCGGCTGCGAGATGGTGGTGATGCCGTCCTGCACGGTACCGACGTTTTCGAAGATGCCGTTGACCACCCACATGATCCAGCCGGACATGTTGTTGATGCGGATCACCAGCCCGGTCGACAGCGCGATCGCGCCCACCGTCACCTTGCCCTGGCTCCACAGCAGGATTGCCAGCGCCGAGGTGCCAACGATGAGGAAGCCGTTGAGCGTGGTGATGGTCGCATCCATGCCGGTGGTGAGCCGCGTCATGCGACGCAGTTTTTCGGTCTGCTCCTGCATCGCTTCGGCGACGTACGCTTCCTCGCGCTGCGTGTGCGCGAACAGTTTCAGCGTCAGCACATTGCTGTAGCCATCGACGATGCGACCCATCATTTTCGAGCGCGCCTCGGACGAATGCCACGAGCGCTCCTTGATGCGCGGGATGAAGTACGCCAGCGATCCGACATACAGAAACAGCCACGCCACCAGCGGTGCGGCGAGCCATACATCCGCCTGCGCGAACATCACGATGGCGCTGCCGGTGTAAATAGTGACGTACCAGATCGCGTCGACGATCTGCACCGCCGATTCGCGCAGCGAACTGCCGGTCAGCATGATGCGGTTGGCAATACGCCCGGCGTAATCGTTCTGGAAGAAACCCAGGCTCTGCCGAATCACGTAGCGATGGTTCTGCCACCGGATGCGGTTGGTCAGGCTCGGCACGATCGCCTGGTTCACCAGCAGATCGTGCACACCGATGGCGATCGGCCGGATCACCAGCGCGACGAAACCCATCCACATCAACGTGCGTCCATGCTGGCGGAAAAAATCCGCCACCGGCACGCCCTTGGTCATGTCGACGATGCTGCCGATGAAGCCGAACAGCGACACCTCGACGATCGCCACCACGAAGCCGACCACGATCGCCACGGCAAACACGCCCCATACCTGGCGCAGATAAAACGCGTAGAAGCGCAACACGGATTTCGGCGGCATGCCGTCGACCGGTTCCTTGAACGCATCAATGAGGGATTCGAACCAGCGAAAAATCATGCAGAGTCACTTGTGTTGAACGTCAGTAGATAGGTGCTGCGAAGACGGTCCGCAAGGTTTGCGCTTGACCGTCTCTCCACCTGCATCAGGGCAAATTGTTTCGGCCAGGACCGCAGCATCGGCGCAGCACATGCTGCCAGCATCATGCCGCAGGTGGTCGTTCATGCGGAGAAATCATGACGTCGAAAAGTCACTCCCCGACTGGTACCCATCGCGCCGCTTCGCTCAGCTGGGCCATCTTCGTCACCAGCCTGGGCTTCGTGGTGGTGCAACTGGATGTCTCCATCGTCAATGTCGCGTTGCCCGCCATCAGCAGCGCGCTGCACACCGGCGTGGGCGGCATGCAGTGGGTGGTCGACATGTACACGCTGGCGTTCGCCGCGTGCCTGTTGTCGGCTGGCGCCATCGGCGACCGCATTGGAGCGCGGCGGGGATTCGTGATCGGCACCGCCGTGTTCACGCTGGCCTCGATGGGCTGCGGCTTCGCGCCGAATCTCGCATCGCTGATCGCCGCCCGCGCCGTGCAGGGCATCGGCGCTGCCTTGCTGATGCCCTGCTCGCTTGCGTTGCTCAACCATGCGTGTCGCGACGATGCACCCGCACGTGCCAAAGCCGTGGGCCTTTGGACCGCCGCTGGTGGCGTGGCGTTGTCGGCAGGTCCGGTGATCGGCGGTCTGTTGCTGCATCCCTTCGGCTGGCGCAGCATTTTTCTGGTGAACCTGCCGATCGGCGTGCTCGCCATCTGGCTGGCGTTGCGGCGTACCGAAGAAACCGACACGCAGGAGAAACAGCAATTCGATATCGCCGGGTTGTTGCTCGCGGTGATCGCACTGCTCGCTGGCACCGCTGCCGTGATCGAATCAGGTTCGCGCGGCTGGCAATCGCCGGTCGTGTGGATCGGCCTGGCGATTTCCGTGATCGGGCTGGTGGTATTCGTCGTAGTGGAATCGCGGCAACGTGCGCCGATGTTGCCGCTGAAATTTTTCAGCGACCTCAGCTTCAACGTGGCGACGGGGGTGGGACTGGTGGTGAATTTCGCGCTGTACGGAACGATCTTCGTGCTCAGCCTATATTTCCAGCACGTGCGACACGAATCGCCGATCGACGCCGGGCTCGCGTTTCTGCCTTTCATGCTGGCGATCATCGTCGCGAACGTCGTCGGTGGGCGGCTGGCCGCAAGCTTCGGTCCGCGCTGGCCGATGACAGCAGGACTGGCAATCGGCACGATCGGCTTCGCCTGCCTAGGCCACGTCGGCGCGCAGACGGGTTTCGTTGATCTCAACTGGCGGCTGGTGCTGGTGTCGCTGGGCATCGGCCTGGCGGCGCCACCGATGACGGCCGCACTGCTGTCGCGCGTGCCGCGCGCTCAATCCGGCGTGGCATCCGGCGTGCTCAACACGGTGCGTCAGGCCGCGGGAGCGATTGGCGTGGCCGTGTTCGGCACGCTGGCGGCCAGCGATATCGTCGGCGGCATGCGCGCCGCATTCGTGACATCGGCGGTGTTGCTGCTGCTCATTGCATGCCTCGCCGCAGTGGGCATGCGCCAGGCGAAGACGCCTCGACATTCGTGAACGCCAGCCGCGTCGCGGCGACGGATCGATTGACCCACCGCAGCCGCGCTCCGATCATGCCCGGATGCCCAACCTTCGACGTTCTCTCCCGCTGCGCTGCCTGTTCGCCCTTGTACTCGCCCTGTGCAGCATCGCCGTCCACGCACAGGACACGCCGGATGCAAACACGCCCGCGGTCGTACTCACGCCGGCGCAGACGTTGGTGCAGTTGCGCGCGCAGCTCGACAACATCAAGGCCGCGGTCGATGCGAGGAAGCCCGATGCGCCGCTGAACGACCTGCGCGGCAATGCGCTGACGGTGCAGCAGGACGCCGAACAGGTCGTGTCCACGCTGTCGCCACAGTCGGCCAGCCTGCAGGCGCGTGTCGATGTGCTCGGCCCGGCGCCCGTGAAAGGCGGGCCGCCCGAATCGGCGCAGCTGGCGGCGCAACGGCGGCAATTGGGCAAGGCGAAAAACGATATCGACGGGCAGATCAAGCAGGCGAATTCGCTGGGCACCGAAGCAGCGCAACTGGCGACGCACGTGGCCGAACTTCGCCGCGACCAGTTCCAGACCGCGCTCGCCTCACGCACCGCGACGCCTTTCAGCCGCGCGTTCTGGTCCGATCCGGTCAAGGCGTTTCCCGACGACATGGGGCGCATCCGACAGCTCGGCAGCAACGCGCTGGATGCCATTCGCCAAGCGTGGCAGCCACCGAACCGCCTGCCGTTCGTGATCTGCCTGTTGCTGGCAGCGGCGTTGCTCGCGGTGGGACGCCGGCTGATCGAAAAGATGCTGGGCCGCCTGACCATCGACCGCCTGCCTGCCGGACATCTGCGGCGCAGTGCGCTGGCGTTCGCGGTGACGCTGGCTTATACGCTGGCGATCGGGCTCGCCGCGCAATTCATGCACATGGCGGTGAACTGGAACGATCTGCTCGACGACGATCTCGAAACACTCGCGCATCGCTTCGTCCGGCTAGTGACGTTTGCAGCGTTCATGGCCGGGCTCGGCCGCGCGATGCTTTCGTGCGGCCGTCCGTCGTGGCGATTGCCGGGGCTGTCCGACGCCACTGCGGAAAAGCTGCGCGCATTTCCAGTGCTGCTGGCACTCGGCGCGCTGGCGATTGGCGTGGTTGAAACCGTCAGCAGCACGGTGGGCGCGAGCCTTGCGACGACGGTACTGACACGCGCCGTTCTCGCGGTGCTTATCGGCGTGCTGATCGGCAGCGTGCTGTTACGGCTCGGACAATCGCGACGCGTCACGCTCGCCGCCGGTGAAACGCCGACGCAGCGACCGGTGTGGATCGGGCTGGTGATCGGCGCTGCCTTCATCTGCGTGGCGATGACCTTCCTCGGCGTGGCGTCGGGCTACATCGCGTTCGCGTTCTTCATCGCGCGACAGATGCTGTGGTTCGGCGTAGTGCTCACCGCGCTCTATCTGATGATGCACCTGGTCGACGACATCTTCGACACGGTGTTCGCACCCAAGGGCCACACCGGCCTGCGCATGCAGAACAGTTTCGGCGTGTCCTCCAATGCGCTGGAACAGACCGGTACGGTATTGTCGGGCGCGGCGCGCGCGATGCTGGTGATCCTTGCCGTGGCGATCGTGCTGACGCCGTTCGGGGCGGGCCCGCAGGAGTTGATCGAACGAGTCAGCAACACGCTGTCGAGCGCATCGCTTGGCAAGTTGAACATTCGCGCGACCGATATTTTCAGCGCTCTGCTGGTCTTCGTGGTCGGTTTGTTCATCGTGCGTGTCATCAAGCGCTGGCTGAGCGAACAACTTCTGCCAAAAACCGCGCTCGATCCGGGCATGCAGAACTCCATGGTCACCCTGCTGGGTTACGTCGGTGGCGTGCTGGTTTTCGGAGTCGCCCTGGCAGACATCGGCGTGGATCTGCAAAGCATCGCGTGGATGGCCAGCGCGTTGTCGGTCGGTATCGGTTTCGGACTACAGGCGATCGTGCAGAACTTCATTTCCGGACTGATACTGCTGGCCGAGCGGCCGGTAAAAGTGGGCGACTGGGTCAGCATTGGCGGCGTCGAGGGCGACATCCGCCGCATCAATGTGCGCGCCACCGAAATCCAGATGAGCGACCGTTCGACCATGATCGTGCCGAACTCGCAGTTCATCACCTCCAACGTGCGCAACGTGACGCTGGCCAATGCGCAGGGCCGCGTGAGCATCAAGCTCGCGATGCCGCTGGATACCGACGCAAGCAAGGCGCGGGAAATCCTGCTCGATGTGCTGCGCGGCCATCCGGGTACGCTCGCGATACCTGCGCCGGCCGTCACGCTGGAGAACCTCGATGCGGGGTCGATGACCTTTGCCTGCGTCGGCTATGTCAACAGCCCGCGCGACGTCGGCAACGTGAAGAGCGACGTGCTTTTCGAAATGCTGCAACGCCTGCGAGCGGCCAAACTGCCGATGACCAGTCCGCAAAGCATGGTGGTACGCACGCTGCCGGCCGCAGCCGAAGGCTCGGACGACCGCGATTGATTGCAGAGCGAGCCAGTCCACACGCAGCGATGCGAGCCACGATCCGCGCGCCGTCGAGCGCGATAGCGAGTTCCCGATAAGCAGAAGGCCGGCGCAAAGGCCGGCCTTCCGATGCAAGCTTTCGATCTTTCGCTTACGGCGTACACGCCTTGCCATGCTCGCCATGGTTACCCTTGGCCTTGGCATCGGCTTCGGTCATGTATTCGCCCTGCTTGGTCTTGCCGTACCACTTGTCGCTCGGGCAGTGGTAGACCTTGCTTTTGTCATTGACCCAGACCATGCCCGGGCCACCGCCCGGTGCAGCAGTCGCCGCCGGCGCCGGCATCTTGCGATTGCTCTTCATGGCGGTGCCGGATGCGGGTGCCGCTGCCGCAGCAGGTGCCGCGGCAGGAGCAGCAGCCGGCGCTGGTGCCGCCGCCGGTGCGGCAGCGGCGGCTGCACCAGCTGCGGCGTACCACTCCTTCACACCCTTGTGTCCCTTGCACGAACCACGCTTCGCGGCGGCACTGGTATAGCTGCCGTCCTTGCACTGGCCGGTCGAACCGGCCGGCGCAGCAGCCTGCTGAGCATGAACTGCCGAACCGGCGAACAGACCCATGACGACCACGGCGATCAAAACTGATGATTTCATTTCAGACTCCCTCCAAGTGAATTCGCAGCGTTGCAAGCAGGATCGTTGTATCGACCATGCACACTGCTGCGTCTTTTCAGCCCATGCCGATCGTTTCGCCGAAGCAGAAAATCTGACCAGGTTCACGGACGCCCCAAGCATCTGCGACAGCAGCGGCCTGCCCGGCGACTATGCCGCAAAATCATGACGGCGCGATGCTCCGGACCTGTAGCGTTTAACTGGCAGACGGCCGCCACGCAGAAACTTGCGAAGCGCCGCGCCATCGAGCGCTCAGGGTTTCAACGCGGCCGCTTTCAGCGACGAATGCGGACGCGCCTGCGCATACATCTCCCAACTGATCTGCTTGAGCAGCCCTTGCCGATCGTCGCCGATCTTGTACAGGTCGAAGTGCGTGCGATCCGGAATGAAGGTAACGCTCGCCTTGGCATGCAGGCCATCGAGCACCGCCTTCAGGCGATGCGCAGCGCCGTCGAGATAGAACGTATCCGCTGTACCGACATACACGTGGATCTTGCCGTCAAGGTCCGGTTTAAGCTGCGGCCAGTCGCGTTGCAAGCGGTTGGCGATGTCGTAGTGGTCACGCCAATAACCCACCACATCGGCATCGACCGCCCCGGTGTCGCGATCGAACATGGGCGTCGGGCTGCCGCTTTTCGCGCGCGGTGAAAACACCCACTCGAACGAGGCCATCTGGCCACCGTACGGACCGAGCACACGCTCGAGCCTGGCGAAGCTTTCGAAGGTACCGAGCACCTTGCCGTGATCGCGCACCAGCGGATAGGCCGAGCCATCGGCCTTGCGATAGACATTCGCGTTCGGCGCATACAGATCGACGCCGGTGAAATCATGGAAGTCGCTCGGGTCGGGCGATGTCGACCACGTGCCGCCGAACACTTTCGGATAGCGCGTCTGCAACCACAGCGTGGCCCAGCCGCCGGACGAATGACCGTTGAGGAAACGGCCGCCGACCTTGCCGTCCATGCGAAACGTTTTTTCCAGTTGCGGAATCAATTCGGTGGTGAGCGCCTGACCCCACGGACCATTATTCACCGAGTCGGCGAACTCGTGGGTGCCAGTCGCGCTGGATTCGTCGAGGAACACCCAGATCATCGGCGGCATGTCCTTGCTGCTCATCGCCGCGTAAACGCTCACGAGCGAGCCGGTCGCGCGATCGTTGTTGCCGCCGTAACCCTGCGTGTAATACACCGTGGGATAACGCGCGGATGACTTCGCGTCGTAGCCCGGCGGCGTGAGCACCCAGCCGCGCATCACGATCGGCCGACCCCAGAACGCGCTCAACGACGGGCTGGTGAAGTTGACCAGCGTCGCGTGCTGGCGTGCTTCCGGCGCAGCCTTGCGCGCGGCGTCCGATGTCGATGCACGCATCGCCCACGGATCGCTGGCGGGCAACATCCTGTTCAAGGTCAGGGTCGGAATGCTCGTCGTCGGCAGGTGGATTTTCACCACCGCGCTGACCAGATCGCCGGCGCCGCGACCGGTGTAGTTGTAGGTGTGATCGACGTCGAGCACGGCCTGGATATCGTAGTCACCCGGCGGCAATTGCGAATAACCGGCGGGAAAGGCGAGCTCATCCGCGTCGATATCGACCACCTGCCCCGGCGTCCATCGAGTCACTTCACGCGCGGCGACGCTGGTGTCGCTGGCGCGGAACGGGTTGGCATCCACTTCTTCGACCGTGCTGCTTTTCCCCTGCGAATCTTCCTTGGCGGCGGCTTCGGCCACCTTCGCGTCAGTGGCGAACAGCAGCAATCGACCGGAGGTCGGTTCCGCCGAAGGTTCACCCAGCTGCACGTGGAAAAACCGGTGCGTGGGAACCGCATCGGTACGCGCCTGCACCACGCCCGCGCACAGCGCGAGGCCCAACATCGCAACAACGGCATGACGAGACTGCATGAAGGTTCTCCGTCCACGAACTGCGGAGCTTGCGTGAACCGAAGGCGTTGCTCCCCTTGCGCCTTCGGTGGCGAGCCGGAGAGTTTCCGGCACGCCGTTTGGGAATCAGTTCGTCGAATCTGCGGCCGCCTGCACCGGCACGAGTCGCAGATCCTGAAAATCAAAACTGAAATCCGTCAATGGCGAAATCGGCTCCATCCGCGCGCCGGTGATATGGCCGTCCATATCCAACGTGAAGGTGAGGAATGCATCGGCGTTGAGTGCTCGGTCATCCCAGCGCACGGTAAAGGTATCGTGCTGCCACGGCGTCATGCTGCCAACCAGCTGCGCCGTCTTGCTGAAGCGCAGGCGCAGCTTGCCGTTTTCGTTGCTGACGATGACGTCGCCATACCAAGGGTCACGATAGGTGCCGACGTAGGTCGCCAGCGGCAACGATGGTTTGCTCGTCTTGTCGCGTGCGGACTGGTGCTTGGCAAAGCTGTCGTCCGCATGCGCCTCACCTTTCTTCACCGCCTTGGCGTAGACGGCGACCCAATCGGTTTTCTGCGAGGGATTGAGGTACGCATCCAGCGCGCGATACGTCACCGCATTGAACGCCGCGCCGGATTCCGCATTGGTCAGCACCACCACGCCGAGGTGCAGTTCGGGCACCAGCGTCACGCGCGAGACCATGCCGGGCCAGCCGCCGGTGTGCCACACCAGCCGCTGGTTGCGATAGTCGGAAAGAAACCAGCTTTCGCCGTAGCCGTAGAAGTGCGGCATCAACGGCGCGAGTTCGGGAATCGGCGGCTTGCCGATGTCGATCGGCGTGAGCATCGACCACATCTGCTGCTGGCTGTCGGCGCTGAACAATCGTTGCGGCTTGCCGTCCTTGTCTGCGTTCGGCAGCACGCCCGTGGCGAGTTGCACGTTCATCCACTTGGCCAGATCGTGCACGCTGGCGTAGATACCGCCGGCGCCGGGATCGTTGAGCCATGCCATCGGCGGCACGGTTTCGAGATTACTGAAATTGGCCTTGGCGTGGCCCGTCGCGACATCCATGCCCGGCTTCAGATAGGTCTTGTCGATCAGCGATTCATCCATGCCCACCGGCTGGAAAATATGCGTGCGCACGTAATCGGCGTAGCTCTGACCCGACGCCTGTTCGATCACCAGCGTCGCCACCGCGAACAAGATGTTGTCGTACGCGTAGCCGCTGCGAAAGCCATTCTTGATCGGTACGTCGCGCAGTCGCTCGACTACTTCCTTCGTGGTGTACGACGTCGGCGGCCAGTAAAGAAGATCGCCCGCGCCCAGCGAAAGCCCGCTGCGATGCGCGAGCAGGTCGCGGATGCGCATCTCGTGCGTCACGTACGGATCGGACATGCGAAACCACGGCAAATGATCGATCACGCGATCGTCCATCTTCAGCTTGCCGGCCTCGGCAAGCTGCTGCAGCGACGCGGCGGTGAATGCCTTGGTGTTCGATGCGATCGCGAACAGCGTGTGCGCATCGACGGCATCGGGCTTGTCGATTTCGCGCAGGCCGAAACCCTGCTCCATCACCACCTTGCCGTCCTTGACGATCGCCACCGCGATGCCCGGCACGTCGAAGGCCTTGCGTGCGCTGTCGACGTACGCACCGAAATCCTGCAGTTGATCGGGCAGCATCGGCCGCACCGTGTCATGCGTGCTGACCGGTGGCGGCGAGCTCACGGACGATGGCGATTGCCCGCAGGCCGCAGTGGCGAACACGAACAGTGCGCAGCAACCCGCAAGGCGCGGGGACAGGTTTCGCAAGGGCATCGTCGACTCCACAGGCATCGAGGTGCCCAACTATCCCGGCAAACCGCCGCCAAGGCCAGCGCCAGGAGTCATGGCCCTGGCGAGGGGCTTGTCATCTCGAACGTATGTCATTCGACCGATGGCGTGCGCGATCTATCACCAACGTGGAATAGCACGGCGTATTTTCCTGCTCTACAACACGTGCAACTTGCGAAAGCATCGTCGCCTTCGCGTCCGCCGGATTATCTGCATCGTCTGTCGATGCCGATGTCCGTCGCAACCAGAGGAGTGCATGACGTGATCAGGTTCATCCCCGTTTTTGTTCTGTTCGCGTCGACGCTGCTCTCGTCGACCGCTGCCCTCGCCTCACCGCAGGTCCACACGGCTATGCCCATCACGACGGTGAAAGCCGCCGGTGTGACGCAGGTAACGACCAAAAAACCGGTGAAGACGATCGGGCCGATCCACATCAAGCCGATCAACGGCGTGATGGATCCGGATAACGGTCCCGTCGGCTTTGCGCATCCGGAAGAAATCACTGCGCCGTACGGATTGCAGATCGGCGGCCCGACGGCGGTCGTGCACACCTCCACCACGCCTTCGACCGGCGTGCTCGCCGTGCACAACCCATCCGTGGTGTTCGATTTTCCGATCACGATGGATATAGACGGCTATATCAACGGCGGCCTCCACTTCGCGTACAAGGCGATCGGCTGGAGCGGCCATCTGTATACGGAAGTCTGCCTGACCGGCGCGCAGGCGCAGGCCTGGGCTGGCGCCAAGCAGACCCAGCCCGGCAGCGGCATGTGCAATTCGGTGGACGATCTGGTCAATGACGTGGAAGTGCCGCGCAACTGGTATCAGGTGGCCGACACGTTCGCCGACGTGTACGTCGTGCAAAATTCAGGCTTCATCTACATACCGACCAAGGTGCCGCTGAACGCGCAGCAGATTTCCGCGCCGGTGCGTTTCCATGCAGTCGGTTACACGCTGGATTATCCGCAGAACCACACCGGCCCGAACCTCAGCATCACCACCTGCCCGAACGCGGAGTGCAGCACCTCGGCCAACCTCTATACCGACCCGTTCAAGCTGGTGGTGCTGCCCGCGGCGCTGGTCCAGTTGAAAGTGCTGCCGGAGACACTGCTGTATCTGCCGCCGGGCAACGGCAGCAAGGCCAACCTCAAGGTGACCGATACGTTCGCCACCACCATCACGGCCGGTGCGGTCAGCCAGATCGACAACACCAACGCGCAGGACGACTGGACCGAACACACCTTCGACACCAGCGGCACGCTGGATATCGCCAAGATCGACAACGGCAGCTACGACAGTTCCACCGACACCAAGTGGGATCGCAAGACCAGCCTGAAAAGCGGCCAGGCGTATGAGCACGACATTCAGGGCCTGCATCAGGTGCAAACCATCCTCACCCAGGGCGTCAACGCTGGCGCTGCGAACATTCCCGGGGCGGCGAGCACGTTTGCCAACGAACCGTTCTGGAGTGATTTCGTCATCGTGCTGGTCCATCCGCAACTGGCCGTGTGGGATTTCTACGGCAAGATTTCCAGCCAGCTGATCGCCGCGAGCAGCGCCAGCGGCATGCCGAACGACTATGCGATCTACGTCAGCCAGCTCGACGAATGCGCGAAGAAAACAGGCCAGTACGTCAACGGTTTCACCTTCATCACGGCCAGCGAACAGCCGGAAACATTGACGTCGGACGAATGCCGCGCGCTCGCCCAGCTCGATCCGTTCTACAGCCGCGGCGGCCAGTCGGCGGACCTCACCGGACGCGCGCAGCTGATGGTTGCGGATCGCCAGTACGGCGTATCGGGTAGCGGCCCGCAAGGCACGACATCCAACCTCGACATCCAGCAGATTGTCAGCAACTCGCAGGCGATCACCGACCAGAACACCGAAACCTATGCATCCACCGTCGAGGATGTGGTCGCCACCACGCAGAGCACCGGCATCACGCTCGGCGGCAACACGGGGCCGGTCATCCCGATCATCAACATCGGCCTCAAACAGTCCGAAACCTTGAAGAAAGGCAACACCCAGGACACCACCAACACGATGACGCTGACCTACAAGAACTCCACCGCGACGACGTACCGCCAGGACGTGATGGTCGAGGGATCGATCGCCGACAGTGTGTATCGCGGTTACGTGCCGACGGTGGAGGTCTATCAGGACGACGTGTTCGGCAGCCTGATGTTCCGCGACCCGGATGCGCCGTGCTCGCCGATGCCGCAATGCCGGATCATGGCGCCGATCGGGCCGACGAAGATGCTGGCTCACACCCGTTAGTCGTTGTGCCCGCACACCGTTCGCGATGGCCTGAAGCGTCGCGCGAACGGTGTGCTTACCTTGACCCGACATGCACCGTGTTGCTCGTAAGTTGCGCTCCTGGCGATCACTTCGGGAGACATTCGTGACGAAGAAAACGCAATCGGCATCCGACGATCTGTTCGCTCCGAAGACCGAAGGCGATCGCCATGTCCGCATCGGCATCGGCGGTTGGACGTACGCGCCGTGGCGCGCCAACTTCTATCCCGAGGGGCTGGTGCAGCGACGCGAACTCGAATACGCAAGCGCGCATCTGCGCACCATCGAAATCAACGGCACCTATTACGGCGCACAGAAGCCGGCGACATATGCGAAGTGGGCAAGCGAAACTCCCGCGGGTTTCATTTTTTCACTGAAGGCGCCGCGCTACGTGGTCGAGAGTCGCAAGCTTGCCGAAGCCAGCAAAGGCATCGACGGTTTCGTGCGTGGCGGCCTGAGTGAAATGGGCGACCGGCTTGGGCCGATCCTCTGGCAACTGGCGCCGTCACGAAAGTTCGACGCCGACGACATCGCCGGATTCCTCGAACACCTGCCGCACGAACTTGACGGCCGACCGTTGCGCCACGTGATCGAAGTGCGCAATCCCAGTTTCATGTGCCAGGAATACGTCGTGCTGGCGCGCAGCCGCAACGTGCCCACCGTATTCACTGACTCGCCCGACTATCCTTCAATGGCCGACATCACGGGGGATTTCGTTTATGCGCGGTTGATGCGCAGCGCCGATGAAATCGCCACCGGCTACAAGGCAAAGGAGCTCGATGCCTGGTCGAAACGGGCGAGCGAATGGGCTGCAGGCAAGGACATCGACGAATTGCCGCACGCCACGTCGGCAACAGCAAGAACGAAAACGCGCGATGTCTTCATCTATTTCATCAGCGCCGCCAAGCATCGCAATCCGGCGGCGGCGATGGCTCTGCAATCAAGGGTCGATGACACGTCACACGGTTGACGGACGGCTTACCAAGCGTGCGTGCGCGCATTAAGCTGACCGTTCCCCGCCACGCCAGCCACGACCCATGCGCCGACCTCATTCCCTGTTGCTGCTGATCGTGGTAGCTGTTGTCGTGTTCTTCTGGCAACGCCACGCGCCCGGCATCGTTGCGTCTCCGGCGAGCAGCGCTCCGGGCTCGGCCACAGCGCGCGGCGACGACAGCGTGACCTTGCCGTCGTTCCTGCCGCCCGAAGCGCGCACCACGCTGGATGCCATCGCGCGTGGTGGTCCGTTCGAACATCGCCAGGATGGCGTTGTGTTCGGCAACTACGAACACCTGCTGCCCGAGCAGCCTCGCGGCTACTACCACGAGTACACGGTGGAAACACCCGGCGCGGACACACGCGGCACGCGGCGCATCATCACCGGCGGAACGCCGCCCACCGTCTGGTACTACACCGACGACCACTACCGCAGCTTTCGCCGCGTTGAGCGTCCCCGGTGACTCGCGGATCGATGAATCGCGAGTTTGATCTCGACCTCACCCGGCCGACGCAGAGCGGTGTTTATTTCGTAAGCGTGGACGACCTGGATCGGCTTGCCCGGATCGCCACGCGCGACGAGTTGCATGTGTGTCGCACCGACCTGGCTGGCTGTTTCAGCAAGGACGATTTGTTGCACCGCCTGGCAGAGTCGCTGCAGTTGCCGGCTGACTTTGGCCACAACTGGGATGCGCTGGCCGACAGCCTGCGCGATCTCGATCGCATGCCGGCATGGGGGCGCGTGCTGTTGTTCGAACATGCCGATGACCTGCGGCACGCCGCCGAGGCGGATTTCGATGTGCTGCTCGGCATCCTCGACGACGCCGCCACATTCGGCACCGAACACGACGTACCGTGGTTCGCCTTCCTCTCGTTGCCCGACGGCGCGTTCGACGAGCGGCACATGCAAGACTGAAATCCTGCCATCCTTCGCACCCCTGCAACGCGGAACACCCATGCAAACAATCGATTTCGAACTCGAAGGCGACTATGTCGAACTCAACATGCTGCTCAAGCTGAGCGGACTGTGCGACAGCGGCGGCGCCGGCAAGAAACTCGTGGCCGGCGGCACCGTATCGGTCGATGGCGCCGTCGAGTTGCGCAAGACGCACAAGGTGCGCGCAGGCCAAATCGTGCAGCTCGGCGACGTCGAGATACGCGTACTGGCCGAACAGGAATAGACGGCCATACAGCCGATCATCATCTGGCTGCGAGTGTTCTTCGGCGCGACGGCGACGGTTATGGCGCGGCTGCATCGCTTGCGTTGCGTCGACAAATATCGAGATTGCGATCGATCGCTTCGCGGCCATCATCAAATGCGACGCGTACATCGCGCAGACATCCGCCTTCGCTCGGTCGCGTCGTGATCGTCATGCTTTCGCCGCGTTCCAACCGCACCGGCTTATGAAGCTCATCAAGCGCCTTTCTGAAAACCGCACCGCCAGCGGGCGCAACAGCGACGGTTATGATCGTGCGGGCACTCGCATTGACGACGTCGAAACGATAGACGGTCTCGGCACAGGTGACGCTCGACGCGATAAGCGTGGCGGCGAAAAAAAGAGTGCATCGCATGGAAATCTCCCGATAGTGAAAACATGGGCAAGCCGCTCCCCCGGCGTCACGCGGATACCGTTTTCCTGGATTGAGTAATGCCGTTACGAATGCGCCGGTGGCGCACCGGTCTGGTTGTCGCGCTTCAAATTCGTCAGGCCACGAACACGCACCGCAACGACCTGCATGTCGTATCAATGCTCATCGATTCCGATGACATCGTGGTGAGCCAGCCGTCTGCGCCGACTCTGCAGGAATAGATGCGACTCAGTTCCGATCGGTTGCAACGGGCAGTTGCTGCAGCCGTTGATCCAGGCCCACGCCCTCAGGCAGTCGCAGCAGGAATTCCTGCTCCAGTACGCGCCGAATCGCCACATGATCGAGAAGGATGTGGCGTTCGGGTTCGTGCCCCGGGCGACGGATGGTGAACTCGTGATTGAGCATGCTCAGGCGACGACCGGGCTCGGTGCGCGCCACGATCAAGTTGTTCACGAATCGCGATGCCGGGTGCGTCGACACGTAATGGTTGGAGATGATGCAGTCGATCATCTGCGCCGGTCGCAAATCAAAACGATAAAGTGTCAGCCACTGTCCGCGCACCAGCGACTGCATGCGCCACTCATCGGCGGACTGCAGCAAACGATACGGCTCCAGGCGCGTGTCTTGCGCGATGTCGGCCAGCAGTCGCAGTGCGCCGCTGAGTGCCTGCCCGCCGAAGCCGACATCGGCCAGCCAGCTTTCGCCATCGATTTCGACGCGCACGAGAATGTGCGTCTGGCCGGTGATGGCCTCCTCCGGCTGATTCCACATCACGCGCGCGATCAGGTAGCTCACTTCGTAACCGACGGCGCGCAGCGCAGCGGCGAACAACAGGTTCTGTTCGAAGCAATATCCACCACGACCCGAACGGATCAACTTGTTTTCCAGCGCAGGCAACGCCAGATCGACAGGAAGGCCGAGCAATGGATTCAGGCTTTCGAAGGCGATCGAGGCGACATGCGCCGTCGCAAGTGCCTGGAGATGTTCCGCGTCGGCGCGCAGCGGGCGTGGAAGCCCGATGCGACGCAGATAGGCGCTCAGATCGATCGATGGCTGCATGGATGTGCAGTCCTCCCTGGAAGGCGGACGATATTACCGGCTATCCCGAAGGCGCTGTAACCACCACCGCGGCAGTGGCGAATACTCTACAAGCGGCCGCATCCGCCGCGCTGGCTTCTGCGTATATCCATCGTCAACCGAACGGAAGCATCACCCGTCAACGAGGTTTCCCATGATCCGTCGCACACCACTTTTTCTTCCGCTGGCTGCCGCCCTGATGATGGGATTGAGCGCGTGCCAGAACGCTTCCGCCGCAAGCGAGGCGCAGGCGTTGCCCGCGCCTGTCGTCGATGCATCGAGCGCCACCGGTGAGCAGACCGCGGTATTCGCCGGCGGTTGTTTCTGGGGCATCGAAGCCGTGTTCGAGCACATCAAGGGTGTGGACAAGGCGACTGCCGGCTATTCCGGTGGCCAGGCCAGCACCGCCAGCTACGACCAGGTCAGCACCGGCGAAACTCGCCACGCCGAATCGGTGAAGGTTCAGTTCAATCCGAAACAGGTGAGCTACGGCACGTTGTTGCGCGTGTTTTTTTCGGTGGCGCTGGATCCGACCGAACTCAACCGGCAAGGTCCCGACAGCGGTACGCAATATCGCTCGGTGATTTTCTACGGCAACGACGAGCAGCAGAAAGTCGCGTCCGCATACATCGCTCAACTTACTGCCGCGAACTCCTTCTCCGCACCGATCGTGACGCAGGTCGTGCCGCTGAAAGCGTTCTATGCCGCCGAGGCGTATCACCAGCATTATTTCAACGAGCATCCGGACAACCCGTACATCGTCTACAACGACGCACCGAAAGTGGCGCATCTCGCACAGCTTTTCCCGTCGATCTACCGCGACAGCCAGCAAGTCGTGGACGTGCAGCTGCGCTAAGCCTCATCGCCGGCGGCCAGCTTGACCCTGGCCGCCAGTGCGCCCCATGCTTCGCTGTCTTTTGTCCCCATCGAAGCAAAGCATGAGCAGTCGCTACAACGCCGCCGACATTGAAGTCCTCTCCGGCCTTGATCCGGTAAAACGCCGCCCCGGCATGTACACCGACACCACCCGCCCCAATCACCTGGTGCAGGAAGTGGTGGACAACTCGGTCGACGAGGCACTGGCCGGCCACGCCCGCAGCATCGAAGTGATCCTGCACGACGACGGCTCGGTGGAAGTGACCGACGACGGCCGCGGCATGCCGGTAGACATCCATCCGGAAGAAGGCGTGTCCGGCGTCGAGCTGATCATGACCAGGCTGCACGCGGGCGGAAAATTCAGTGGCAAGAACTACAACTTCTCCGGCGGCTTGCATGGCGTGGGCGTGTCGGTAGTGAACGCACTGTCCGACCGCGTCGAGGTAACGATTCGCCGCGACAGCTCCGAATACCGGATGGTGTTTGCGCACGGCGACAAGATCAGCCCACTGGAAGTCATCGGCTCGGTGCCGAAGAAACGCACCGGCACCACGCTGCGCTTCTGGCCCGAAGCGAAGTATTTCGACTCGCCGAAAATCTCGCTGTCGAAACTCAGGCATCTGCTGCGCGCGAAAGCGGTGCTGTGCGCCGGACTCAGCGTCAAGCTCACCGACGCGGCCAGCGGCGAAATCAACGAGTGGTATTTCGAAGATGGCCTGCGCGACTACCTGAAAGGCGAACTCGACGGCGCCGAAGCGCTGCCCGGCGAATTGTTCGTGCATCACATGGCGCGCGACGTGGAAGGCATGGAGGTCGCGCTGGCCTGGCTGCCCGACGGCGAACTGGTGCAGGAGAGCTACGTCAACCTGATTCCCACCGCGCAAGGCGGCACGCACGTGAACGGTCTACGCACCGGCCTGACTACCGCGATCCGCGAATTCTGCGACATCCGCAACCTGCTTCCGCGCGGTGTGAAACTCGCGCCGGAAGACGTGTGGGAGCGACTCGCCTTCGTTCTTTCCGCACGCCTGCAGGATCCACAGTTCGCTGGCCAGACCAAGGAACGCCTGTCCTCGCGACAGACCGCCGGCATGGTCGAGAACGTGATCCACGATGCCTTCAGCCTGTGGCTCAACCAGCACGTGGAGATGGGCGAACGCATCGCGCAACTGGCGATCGAACGCGCCAGCGCGCGACTGAAAGCCGCCAAGCAGATCGTGCGCAAGAAAATCACCCAAGGCCCGCAACTGCCCGGCAAGCTCGCTGATTGCACCGCCACCGATCTCACTCGCACTGAACTGTTCCTGGTCGAAGGCGACTCCGCCGGCGGCAGCGCCAAGCAGGCGCGCGACAAGGAATTCCAGGCGATCCTGCCGCTGCGCGGCAAGATCCTCAACACGTGGGAAGTCGAATCCGGTTCGGTGCTCGCCTCGGAAGAAGTGCACAACCTCGCCATTGCGATCGGCTGCGATCCGGGCAAGGACGATCTATCCGGCTTGCGCTACGGCAAGGTGATCATCCTGGCCGATGCGGATTCCGACGGCCTGCACATCGCCACGCTGTTGACCGCACTTTTTCTCAGGCATTTCCCCACCCTTGTCAGCGAGGGTCACGTGTTCGTGGCGATGCCGCCGTTGTTCCGCGTCGACGTGGGCAAGCAGGTTTTCTACTGCCTCGATGAAAGCGAGAAACAGGCAATGCTGCAACGGATCGAACGCGAAAAAATGAAAGGCGCAGTCAACACGACGCGCTTCAAGGGACTCGGCGAAATGAATCCGCCGCAGTTGCGCGAGTCGACCATTCATCCCGATACGCGCCGGCTGGTGCAACTGACCATCAGCGATGACGACGGCACATCGAAGTTGATGGATATGTTGCTGGCCAAGAAACGCGCGAGTGATCGCAAGGCGTGGCTGGAAGAGAAAGGCGACCTGGCGACGCTTGAGGTTTGATTCGAGGGACGCGCGTTCGCATCCTGTGAGCAGCTCAAGCGGTCCTGCGCCGCGACGCCACCGCACCTTTTCCGCAATCCATGCACGGGCGTTAATGTAGCGACGTGCCCACCATCGAGGCTCTTCACATGTCTCTGCTACCGCCCATCGATCTGCAACGCTGGATCGACGAACACCGCCACCTGCTGAAACCGCCGGTCGGCAACAAGTGCATCGTGGATGGCGATTTCATCATCATGATCGTCGGCGGTCCGAACGCGCGCACCGATTACCACTACGACGAGGGCCCCGAATTCTTTTATCAGATCGAAGGCGAAATGGTGCTGAAGGTGCAGGACGATGGGAAGGCGCGCGATGTTCCGATCAAGGCCGGCGAGATGTTCTATCTGCCACCGCGCATACCGCATTCGCCGCAACGCATGCCCGCGTCAATCGGGCTGGTGATCGAGCGTCGCCGGCTGCCGCAGGAGAAAGACGGCCTGCTTTGGTTCTGCGAACGCTGCAACCACAAACTATACGAAGAATATTTCGTGCTCGACAGCATCGAGAGCGATTTCCCGCCGGTGTTCGATCGTTTCTATGGATCGCACGACGCACGCACCTGCAGCGAATGCGGATACCTGAATCCGGCACCGGCGAAATACGCTTAGGCGTTTTATCGCGCGAGCCACTTTGAAGCCATGCGACGCAGCGATGTTTCAAGGCTTGCATCAGCGGCAACGTCCACCACGTCGCGCCACGCCAGCGCATGCGATTCCTCGTTGATGGCGAAACGCTCGTCCTCACACGTGCGAACGATATAGCGAAGGTCGTAGTGCCAATGCTCCGGCTCGTCAGCGCGCGAAGGAATGCGGTGGCGGTCGATGTCGAAGATGTCTTCGTCCACCTGCAAACCGGTCACACCGGTTTCCTCCTGCGCCTCGCGCAACGCCACGCGCGCGAGATCGACATCGCCATCGGCGTGGCCGCCCGGCTGCAGCCAGCGGCGGAGTTTGCGATGGTGCATCAACAGCACGCGCTGACTCTCTGCGCTGACCAGCCATGCCGATCCGGTGAAGTGGCCGACAAGAAAACGACGTTCGAAAACCGCCGGATCGGAGTGAAGAAACTCGCCGAAAGTCCGGACCAGCGCTGCTTCGTGCGGCCAGCGCGATGCGTACGCATCGAGACGAGCAAGTAGAGGCGAAAAATCATCAGGCATGGACGAGGACGCGACTTGATGGGCGAGGCGCATGATAGCTGCGTCGCAGCTTGTCCCCCTTGTCCCGCTCCGTTATGGTTGCTCGTCACGTCAGCCCGGCACGCCACCTTCGCTGTGGCCCAGATCGAGCGCCGTCCAGCCTTCAAGGGGAGTTACTCCATATGCTTTTTCAGCGCGTCAAGCCACTCGATCAGATTCTCGCGACGGCCGAGAAGAAGAGCCTGAAACGTCAGCTTGGTCCGATCCAACTGACCTTGATGGGCGTCGGCGCAATCATCGGCACCGGTATCTTCGTACTCACTGCAGAAGCCGGACAAAAAGCCGGCCCGGGAATGATGATCGCGTTCGTGATCGCCGCGGTGGTCTGTGCACTTGCGGCGCTGGCCTACGCCGAATTGGCCGGGATGATTCCCGTTGCAGGTTCCGCTTACACCTACACATACGGAGTCCTTGGGGAGGGGCTTGCCTGGGTGGTTGGCTGGGCGCTCATACTCGAATACACCATAGCTGCCAGTACGGTATCGGTGGGTTGGTCTGGATACGTCAATGGCCTTCTGGCAAGCGCTGGTTATGGCTTGCCGGAGTTTCTGCGGACTGGACCTTTTGACGGTGGAAGTTTCAACCTGCTCGCTTTTCTGGTGGCACTGACGGTGACCGTGCTTCTGGTCTTCGGGACGTCCAAATCCGCCAAAGTTAATGCGGTCTTGGTTTCCGTCAAAGTCGCTGCACTGATCGCCTTCATCATCATCACGGTTCCGGCGGTGCACCAATCGAACTTTCATCCCTTCCTGCCCAATGGTTGGGGAAGTCCTCTGGGTGGCATCGGGGTGTTGGGCGCCGCGGCATCGATCTTCTTTGCGTACGTCGGTTTTGACGCGGTATCGACCGCCGCCGAGGAAACCAAAAATCCGAACCGTAATATCCCGATTGGATTAATCGGGTCACTGACCGTGTGCACCATCTTTTACCTGTTAGTGGGCTACGGCGCCGTTGGCGCGGCGGGTTCTCAGCCCATGTTGGGGGCGGATGGCCTCGCCCTCCAGCCAGGCACTCCGGAAATGGCAACTGCCTGCAAGGGCTTGCATGCGTTGGTCTGTAGCAAGGAGCCTCTGGCTTTCGTATTGCACGCATTGGGTTCGGACAAGATCGGTTATCTGGTGGGCGCCGCAGCCAGCATTGCGTTGCCTTCGGTCATTCTAATGATGATCTATGGTCAGACTCGGATCTTTTTCACCATGTCCCGCGACGGCCTGCTGCCCAATCGTCTTTCCACGGTCCATCCGCGTTTCCACACGCCACACGTGTTAACGATGATTACGGGAACTTTTGTCTCATTGTTCGCCGCGATCTTTCCGGTCGGTTTGCTTGCGGACATCACCAACTCAGGCACTTTGTTTGCCTTCATGATGGTGGCAATTGGCGTGATGATCCTGCGCAAAAAGCAGCCCGAGCGGCCGCGTCCTTTTCGTACTCCGCTGGCTTGGATCGTTTGCCCGCTGGCAGTCGTTGGGTGCCTGCTGTTGTTCGTGAATCTATCCAAGACTGCCATTTCGGTATTCTTCATCTGGGCCGCGGTCGGCTTGGTTGTTTACTATCTCTACGGCTTCCGAAAGAGCCATCTGGCCAACGGCACCGAGCCCAGCTGAGGCTGCGGTCCGGCGATTGAACGAACCCGGGCGGCACGGTGAAAACCGTGCCGTCGCCATGTTGTGGAATGACCATGCTCAAGCAACTGCTCGCTCGCAAGACGGACTTTTCGAACAACGCCGACGATGGCCACGGTCCCGGCCTGAAGCGCACGCTCGGTCCATGGGGATTGACGGCACTGGGCATCGGCGCCGTGATCGGCGGCGGCATCTTCGTGATTACCGGCCAAGCAGCGGCGGAACATGCCGGTCCGGCCATCATCCTGGCATTCGTTATCGCGGCCGTTTGCTGCAGCTTCACCGCGCTGTGCTACGCCGAGTTCGCCACGCTCATTCCGATGTCCGGCAGTTCGTACTCGTATGCATACGCCACGCTGGGCGAACTGGTGGCGTGGTTCATTGGCTGGAACATGGTGCTCGAGTACGGCGTTTCCGCTTCCGCGGTAGCGGTGAGCTGGACGGGTTATTTCGTCAGCTTGCTCGATGACATTTCTTCCCTGTTCGCCAGGATGGGTATTCCTCTCAGACTCCACCTGCCTGCTGTCCTTACGAATGCCCCGCTCGCATTTACCGATGGGCATCTTGTGACGACGGGAGCGCTGTTCAACTTGCCCGCCGTTGTGATCGTGCTCGCGCTTACCTGGCTCTGCTATGTCGGGATCAAGGAATCCAGCGGTGCGAATCTGGCGATGGTCATTCTCAAGGTCAGCCTGATTGTGATCGTGATCGTCGCCGGCTGGCACTACGTCAACACCAGCTACTGGCATCCCTTCATTCCAGCCAATCAAGGTGTCGAGAAATACGGCTGGTCGGGGATCATGCGCGCAGCCACGCTGGTTTTCTTCGCATACATAGGATTCGAAGCGACATCCACGGCCGCGCAGGAAGCGAAGAATCCACAACGCGATCTTCCCATCGCGACACTGGCTTCGTTGGCGATTTGCACGGTTCTCTACATAGGTATCGCGGCGGTCATCACAGGCCTCCTGCCCTTCGACCAGCTCGGCACAAGTGAGCCCGTCGTCACTGCGGTAAAGGCGCATCCGGAGCTTGGCTGGTTGCGCTGGGTGGTGGAGGTCGGCGCGTTGATCGGACTCTCTTCCGTGATTCTGGTGATGGTGATCGCGCAACCGCGAATCTTCATGATCATGGGCCGCGACGGCTTGCTACCGCCAGTTTTCGCCAGAATTCATCCGCGGTATCACACGCCTTACATCAACACCGTCATCACCGGTATCGGCATTGCAGCGCTGGCAGCGGTATTTCCGCTCGACGTGCTCGGCGATCTTGTCTCGATGGGCACGCTGATCGCGTTCGTCGCGGTGTGCGCTGGCGTGCTGATACTTCGCAAGACACGACCCGAATTGCCGCGCACATTCCGCGTACCGTGGGCGCCGGTCACCTGCGTGCTTGGCGTGTTGAGTTGCCTGGCGTTGCTGTATTGGGAGAACTGGTATCAGTGGCTGCTGCTGGGTATCTGGACCGTGCTCGGCATGGCCATTTACTTCGGTTATGGAAGACGTCACAGCCGTCTGCGCCAAGTCATGAATTCCTCGCCTCTGGGCTGACTTCAATCGAAAATCGCCGAAAATCCCTTAAATAGCGAAAAATGTTCCGAATATCGTTTCCACGTAGTAAGTCGCCGAGCCGGCGACAAACAGGAACTACCTCGCAGATTCAGTCACGAATAGTTCCGTAACTATTTGTTTTTAAATATTTTAACAAGTTCTTTTCAAGAGAAAATTTCGAAGTGGCCGTCCATTTGCTGGTGGCGGGAGTATCATCCTCAGTCCGCGGGTTGATCACTTGGCAGTGGGCCCCGGATCGCCGCTCGGCGCGTCAGGTCGGTCAGCTCCTCAGCCTGGCGCGTCGGGCAGCACTTTTAGTCACGACGCCGCAATTTTTCCAAATCGTTCTCAGCGCTGGTTACAACGCGCGAGTCGATGTCGCGATGAAGTCGAACAAATCTGTCAGTTCCATGCGGTAAGTCGACGCGTACGAAACGCAGTAGCGATCACCGCATCGCCATCAAAGAATCAGCCTTTCTTTGGCGTGTGTGATAAGCACCAGCCTCTCGCGTTCACCGACTTGCCCGGAAACAATTGACATGGCCCGCGCCCGGTACTACCGCCGCCATAAAACTGGCAGTTGGAACAGACGTCACCCGCCTTGTGTTTTGCATTGCCGGACACACTGCCGTTTTCCACATAACCGAGCGCTTTGGCAGTCGGGTCCGTCTCGGTCAGTGCCGGAAGATCATCGGCTCGTGCGAATCTCGGCGAGCCAACCAGAAGCACCGCCGTTGCAGCGCCCGCTGTGGCCCACTTGAGAAAGCGTCGGCGTGATTCGATATCTGGTGTATTCGACATGGGCAAGCCTCCGTCGGCGATTGGGCCGGCGCATTCCGCCCCGGATATCCGTCGATCGTACGCTCGTCGTCGCAATTTTTCGTGACTGGATAAATAACTGTCATGCGGCGCGATCGGCAAATTTGTGCATGTTATAGTTATTTCTCATTTGGACGTCCAAACGCATGAGCCAGACATTGCCTTCCACGATCTCCGCAAGCCTGTTCGAGGCCTGTTCGGATTTCATCGCGGAAACGGCACGGGAGCTGTCGGAACGTGGCTGGACGCCCGCAACGAGCAGTAATTTTTCGATGCGAGTCGATGCCGACCACGCAGCGATCACGATCTCAGGCAGGCACAAGGGCCAACTGGGTCGCGACGACATCATGCTGATCGATCTGCAGGGCAAGGCCGTCGGAACCGACGCCCGGCCAAGTGCGGAAACCGCCCTGCACACACAGATTTACTGCCGTTGGCCGGAGATGGGCGCCGTGCTGCACACGCATTCGCGCACGCAAAGCGTGGCATCTCGATTCTTTGCTGCGGAAGGCAAGGTACGTCTGCAAGGCTGGGAATTGCAGAAGGCGATTACTGGTTACAGCACGCATGAGAGCGTGCTTGAAATCCCGGTTTTCCCCAACACCCAGCACATGCCGGAACTGGTGGCCCAAGTGGACGCATGGCTGGACGCTGGAAAACCGCTGCACGCTTATCTGATCAACGGCCACGGCATTTATACCTGGGGCCGGGACATGGCTGAAACCCATCGACATCTCGAAGCGCTGGAGTTTCTGCTGGCTTGCGAACTGGACCTGAAAAGATTGAGGGCATCATGAGTCGCCTGCGCATCTTCGACGAAACAAAACCGCGTACACCGCTAGCGGAATATTCCGAACACGCCGCGATTGCCAGCGAACTCGACAAGGTTGGCGTGCGTTTCGAACAGTGGGAGGCGAGCCAGCGGATCGCGCCCGGCGCAAGCCAGGACGAAGTAATCGCCGCCTATCGTTCGGATATCGATCGGCTGATCGCCGAAAAGGGCTATCAGTCGGTCGACGTGATCAGCCTCGTGCCCGATCATCCCGAGCGCGCCACGCTCCGCCAGAAATTTCTCAGCGAGCACACGCACAGCGAAGACGAAGTGCGTTTCTTCGTCGCCGGCTCCGGCCAGTTCACACTGCACATTGCAGGCAAGGTCTACGACATTCTGTGCGAACAAGGTGACCTGATCGGCGTACCGGACGGCACGCGCCACTGGTTCGACATGAGTGAATCGCCCTATTTCGTGGCGATCCGTCTGTTCACCAACAAGGAAGGCTGGATCGCCCAGTTCACCGGCGACGAGATCGCGCAGCATTTTCCGCGCATGCTTCCAAACGCGTCGTCCGCGCGTTGATGCTGTTGGGCTGATCTGGTCGACGTTGACGCGGCTCATCACGAAACACGCTTTATGCTGGCCCCTTTTACAACGCAGTCGAAGCCATGACCAAGATCCGCGCCATCGTCACCGACATCGAAGGCACCACCAGCTCGATCGATTTCGTGCGCGACGTGCTTTTTCCTTACGCGCGCCAACGCCTGCCGGCATTCGTCGAGACGCATGGCGATCAACCCGAAGTGCAGCACTGGCTTCATGAAGCTGCTGCCGAAGCGGGCCTGGCCGAAGCGAGCCGGCAGGAAATCATTGAGCTGTTGTTGCGCTGGATCGATGAGGATCGCAAGTCCACCGCGCTCAAGGCGCTGCAGGGCATGATCTGGAAAGACGGTTATGTCGCCGGCGACTATTGCGCACACCTTTATCCCGAAGTCGCCGCGAAACTTCGCGCATGGCACGCCGAGGGTCAGCGTCTCTATGTGTATTCCTCCGGATCGGTGCCGGCGCAGCAGTTGTTTTTCGGTTACAGCGAGGCTGGCGACCTGACCTCACTGCTGTCCGGATATTTCGATACCGAAACCGGCCCCAAGCGCTCACCCGATTCTTACCAGCGCATCGCAGCCGCGATCGGCGAAGAGCCCGCGCACATTCTCTTTCTCTCCGACATCGTCGAAGAACTGGATGCGGCGAAGAGCGCGGGTTTCCGCACCGGCTGGCTACAACGCGACCCGCAACAGACGGCGACGAATGACAGGCATTCGGCTTATCGCGATTTCGATGCGATCAACATCTAACCCGGATCGCCGCTTATGCGCCACGCCCTGACTGCCCTTCTCGCTTTCGTTGCCGGCATCATCGTCATGTTGTGGTGGCCTGCTCATCATGGAAACCAACATCCGGCGTCGACGATCACGACCGTTTCCGCACCGACCATCTTCGCAAAACAAGCGCCTGCCAATGTTGCAACTGCTGCTTCGACAAATACCGACGATACCGAGTCGGCCGACGCAGGCAGCGACTGGCCGGCCAACGGCCCTTCACCGGAACAGGCACTGTTTGCGCAACCGCGTATGGTGCGCGACGCGCTGGCAAAACTGACACCGCGCGTAGCGGGGAAACCGAATCTCTACGTGGTGAGCTTTGCAGGTGATGGGGAGGAGGACGTATTCCGTAACGAGGCGGAATACGCCGCGCAGCTGACTGCACATCGTTTCGGCCCTACTGCACACAGCGTCGTGCTGGAGAACAATCCAGCCACGCTTGACGTTGCCCCATTGGCGAGCTGGAGCAACCTCGAAGCGACGCTCGACGGACTGGCGACCGTGATGCATCCGGACCAGGACATCCTGCTGCTCTACCTCACCACCCACGGCGATCCTGACCACAACCTTCTCGTGGACATGGATCCGCTGCCGCTGGATCAGATCGGCGCGCAGGATTTGGCCGGCATCCTGGAGAAGCGGCCTTTCAAGTGGAAAGTCGTCGTGGTCAATGCCTGCTATTCCGGTGGCTTCGTTCCACCGCTGCATCATGCCGGCACTTTGGTGCTGACCGCTGCTCGCACCGACCGCAGCTCATTCGGCTGCGGCAGTGATTCGGACGCCACCTATTTCGGCAAGGCGTGGCTCATCGATGCACTGAACCGCACGCCGGATTTCATCGCGGCTTTCGCGCTGGCCAAATCCGATATCGCGACGTGGGAGAAGCAAGGCAAGCTCACGCCCTCGGAACCGCAGATCGATATCGGTGACGGTATCGCGGCACAGCTTGCAGCATGGCGCAGCGGCTTTACCCCAGGAGCAGCGGTGCCGTTCAAGCCGGCCGCGCCCGCACAAGCAACAAGCATGACCGGGGAAACTCCCTGAGCATCATTGCTGGCTCGTGAAGCCATACGATCAGGATGCTTCCCGCTTTTCATGACGCTCTGCCAGCACGCTCGCCACATCCGCTAGCGATAAACCGCGCGCGCGCAGCAGCACGATGAGATGGAAAACGAGATCCGACGATTCGCCCAGCAGTTCGTCATCGCTCTGCGCCACCGCGGCAAGTGCCGTCTCCACACCTTCCTCGCCGACTTTCTGCGCCATGCGCCGCAGACCGCCCTCGAACAGGCTCGCCGTGTAGCTGTCCTGCGGCATGTCGCCGTGACGAGATGCCACCAATGCATCGAGCTCGGCCAGAAAACCGAGCGGCGGACGAACCGTTGCACCGAAGCAACTCGTGCTGCCTTCGTGGCACGTCGGTCCTCGCGGTTCGGCGGAAACGAGCAGCGTATCTGCATCGCAATCGACTCTTATCGATCGCGAGACAAGCAGGTGACCCGAGCTCTCGCCCTTGGTCCATAACCGCTGCTTGCTTCGGCTGAAGAACGTCACGTGACCGGTGGCCTGCGTTGTCGCCAGCGCTTGCGCGTTCATGTAACCGAGCATCAGCACTTCGCCGTTTTGCCAGTGCTGCACGATCACCGGCAGCAGGCCATCACCTTTGGCCCAGTCGAGTCGACTCGTATCGACATTCTTTTCGTTCGTCACGATTTTCTCCGGACTCATGGGCGGATCGCCACACCTTGCTCGCGCAGATATTGCTTCAACGCTGGTATTGCAATGGCGCCGGTGTGGAACACGCTGGCGGCGAGCGCACCATCGACGTCGGCTTCCACGAAGGCATCACGAAAATGTTCAGGTGCGCCAGCGCCACCGGAAGCGATCAACGGCACGTGACACACCGCACGCACCGCGCGTAGCTGCTGCATGTCGTAGCCTGCGCGCACGCCATCGCTACCCATGCAGTTGAGCACGATCTCGCCGGCGCCAAGTCGTTGCGCTTCGTCAACCCAGTCGAGTGTCGTGCGTGGCAATGCGCGCGTGCGATCGGGATCGCCGGTGTACTGGCGCACGCGCCATTCGCCATCGACATCGCGCAACGAATCGATGCCAACCACCACGCACTGCACGCCAAATGCCGCGGCGAGCTCGCCGATGAGTTCGGGCCGCTCGAGCGCGGGCGAATTGACCGATATCTTGTCGGCACCGGCGTGCAGCACTGCGCGCGCATCGTCCACCGAACGTATGCCTCCTGCCACGCAAAAGGGAATGTCGATCAGCCGCGCCACGCGTTCGACCCACGCGCGATCAACGCTGCGGCCTTCAGGGCTCGCAGTGATGTCGTAGAACACCAGTTCGTCCGCGCCTTCATCGCGATATCGAAGCGCCAGATCGACGATCTCTCCGAGAACGACGTGATCGCGAAACCGCACGCCTTTGACCACCTGTCCGTCGCGAACGTCGAGGCAGGGAATGATCCTTCGACTCAGCATGCCAGTGCTGCCTCCAGCGTGAAGCGATCTTCCAGCAGCGCACGACCGAGAATCACGGCTTTCGCTCCGGCGTCCCGCGCGCCACGGATATCTTCCAGTGAGCGCACGCCGCCTGATGCCTGCACGGCGAGCATTGGTACGTGCTCAGCCAGATGACGGTAAAGATCGATATTGAAACCGGACAACATGCCGTCGCGATCAATGTCGGTACAAAGCAGGTGGCGTGCACCGTGAGCGGCGTACCACGGAGCCAGATCGTCGAGCGTGCGCGTTTCCGTTTCGGTCCAGCCACTGCTTGGCAAGGTCCAGCGTCCTTCGATGCGACGCGTATCTAGCGCCATGATCAGACGCTCTGAACCATAGGCGTTCAGCCATGTGGCCACGCGTTCCGGATCACGAATCGCCACGCTGCCAAGTACCACGCGGGACACGCCCGCATCGAACAGGCGTTGCACATCCGTCTCGTCACGCACACCACCGCCAGCCTGCACCGACATGCCCGTCGCCGCGATCGCTGTGAGCACCGCAAGATTGTCCAGCTTGCCGGAGCGCGCACCATCCAGATCCACCACGTGCAGATGGCGAGCGCCGGCGTCGGCATAGCGTCGAGCGAGTGCTATCGCATCGATGTCGTAGATGGTCTGCTGCGCATAGTCGCCCTGCTTCAGACGCACCACGCGGCCATCGCGCAGGTCGATGGCGGGGATCACGGCGAAGTCGTTCATCGATTTTTTCATAGTTCGAGAAAATTCAGCAGAAGCTTCGCGCCAACCGCGGCCGAACGTTCGGGATGAAATTGCATGCCGTGAAAATTGCTGCGTGCGATCACGGCGGAGAAAGCGACGCCTTGGTCGGCTGTGGCGAGGCTGAACTCGCACACGGGCACGGCGTAGCTGTGCACGAAATATGCCTGGTCACCGTCATCAAGATTTTTCAGCAGCGGATGAGCCTGCAGCTTGTTCAATGAATTCCAGCCCATGTGTGGCACGCGCAGACTCGGTACTTTGGTGAAGCGTCGTACCTTTGAGGGAATCACGCCGAGGCATGGCGTATCGCCTTCCTCCGACCAATCGCACAACAGCTGCATGCCAAGGCAGACACCAAGTATCGGTTGTGTCAACGAGCGCATCAGTTCGACCAGACCCAGTTCACGCAGCCGCGCCATGCCCGGGCCAGCGGCGCCAACGCCCGGGAGAATGACCTTGTCCGCAGCACGGATGGTTTGGCCGTCCGAAGTCAACGCCGCATCCACACCAAGACGCTGAAGCGCGTAACGTACCGAGCCGATATTGGTGCCGCCTGCATCGACAAGAACTACCGCCATCAGAGCGTCCCTTTCGTGCTCGGCAGCTCGTTCCCCTCGCGTCGCATCGCCTGACGCAATACGCGCGCGACCACCTTGAAGCAGCCTTCCACCATGTGATGCGCGTTGTCGCCTTGCACTGAAAGATGCAGATTCGCGCCGAGTGTTTCGCACAGCGAGCGAAAAAAATGTGGCACGAGTTCGGTGGCAATCTCGCCGACGCGTTCGCGTGGGAAGCTGCCTTCGAAGACGAAGTATGGACGTCCGGACAAATCCAGCGTTGCCGTTGCCAGCGACTCGTCCATCGGCACGGTGAAACCGTAGCGACTGATGCCACGCTTGTCGCCGAGCGCCTGACGCAACGCCTGACCGAGCACGAGCGCGCAATCCTCGATCGTGTGATGTTCGTCGGTATGCAGGTCGCCTTCGCACTCCAGCTGCAATGCAAAACCACCATGCTTGCCAAGCTGTTCGAGCATGTGGTCGAAGAAACCAAGGCCGGTTTGGATCTGCGGCTCTGCCACGCGATCAAGATCGACGTGAACCGAGATACGCGTCTCCTTGGTATCGCGCCGAATCGTCGCTGTGCGTGGCGCATCGAGTATTTCATGGGCGATATTGCTCCACGACGTGCCCTGTGCACCGACGCGGTATCCGCGCACGCCGATGTTGGCTGCGAATTGCATATCCGTTTCGCGATCACCCACCATCGCCGACGCCGCCCTGCTCCAGCCATCATCGGACAAATAGTGACGCGCCATGCCGATGCCTGGCTTGCGCGTGTCGAGTTGCTGGTGCGCAAAACTCCGGTCGATCAAGACCTCACGGAAACGAATGTCTTGCGATGCGAGGATGCGCAGCAGAAGTTGGTGCGGACCGTTGAACTGCGGCTCGGGGAAGCTATCCGTGCCCAGGCCATCCTGATTCGTCACCATCACCAGCTCATAACCGGCATCGCCGAAACGTTGCAGAGCGCTGATGACGCCCGGCAGCAAATTCAGTTTTTCGTAGCTGTCGATCTGCTGATCGGCGGGTTCCTCGATCAGGCAGCCGTCGCGATCGATGAAAAGTATCTTGCGGCTCATGCGAAAGCTCCCTGCAAAACGGCCAGCACGCGAGCGTTCTCCTGCGGCATGCCGACTGTGATGCGTAATGCATCGCCCAATCCCGGGTACCGGCTGATGTCGCGCACCACGATCCCGGCGGCCAGCAAACACTTGTATACCGTGCCCGCATCATCGAAACGCACTGCAAGAAAATTCGCCTGCGAAGGAAGCACCGCACGAACACCCGGAAGCGCCGCAAGTTGCGCACCGATTTGCGCGCGTTGCTCGCACACGGTCGCGATGCGTTCGCGCGCGTTCGCCTGGCCCCAGCCGGACAGCGCCATCAATGCGGCATCCACGCAAGGCGAAGGCAGCGGGTAAGGCGGCAATATCCGGCGAAGCATGTCGATGACGCCGGCGTTGGCCAGCAGGCTACCGATGCGCGCGCCGGCCAGCGCCCAGGCCTTGGACAACGTGCGCAGCACCGCGAGGTTTTCATGTCCTTCGATCAGATCCGTCACGCTGCCGCCATCGCAGAATTCAACGTAGGCTTCGTCAACGACCAACAAGGCGCGGTCGCGCAGCGCAAGAGCCAGTTTTTCGAGTTGCGCACGCGTGATCACCTGGCCGGTCGGATTATTCGGCGTGCAGACAAACACCAGTTTCACGGCGGGCGTCCACGCAGCCAGGACGGCATCCACATCCAGCGTGAAATTCGCGGCCAGCGGCACGTCGACGACTTTTGCATCCTGGATTCGCGCGCACACCGAATACATTCCGAAGGTCGGCGGCTGAATCAGGATCGCATCCCTTCCTGCGCGACAGAACGCACGCACCAGCAGATCAATCGCTTCGTCACTGCCACGCGTTACAAGCAGCTGTTCCTGACGCACGCCATAGAGCTCGGCCAATGCCGTCAGCAGTTCCTCTGGTTGCGGATCGGGATAGCGATTGCGACCCTGCCCCATGTCGCCGGTCGGCGGCCACGCCGATTCATTTGCGTTGAGAAAAATCTGCCCGCCACTGGCCTCCATGCGCGCCGAGGAATACGGCTGCATCGTGCGAATTTCCTCTCTTGCGATATCCAGTACGCTCATGCCCGGTGCTCCACGCCTGTCTGTTCCATGATGTTTCGCTCCATGTCGATTCGATCGAGTGCCGCCAATCGCAACGTCACCGCGCGTCGATGCGCCTCCAGTTGTTCGGCTTGCGCCAGGGTGAGAGTGCACGGGCCGATGTTTCGCAGCCCTTCGGGACTGACTTCCTGCACCGTGATCTGCTTTTGATAACTCGCGACCGATACACCGCTGTAACTGCGTGCATAGCCATAAGTCGGCAATACGTGGTTGCTGCCGCTGCAATAGTCGCCCACCGACTCGGGCGTCCAGGCGCCAAGAAAAATCGAACCCGCGCTTTCGATACCATCAAGCAGGGAACGCGGGTTATCGACTTGCAGAATCAGATGCTCGGGTGCGTAACGATTGCTGACTTCAATCGCCTGCTCAAGCGACTCGACCGCGATCAGGCGACTGTGATCCAGCGCCTGTGCCGCGATATCCCTGCGAGGCAATTCGCTGCACTGGCGCGCGACTTCCGCCTCGACACGATCAAGTAGTTCGTTGGAGGAACCGAGCAGGATCACCTGCGAGTCCGCTCCGTGTTCCGCCTGCGAAAGCAGATCCGCTGCGACGAATACGGCGCTCGCTTCAGCATCCGCGATCACCAGAACTTCGGATGGCCCGGCAGGCATGTCGATCGCCGCGCCTTCCGGATCGCTCGACACCTGCAGCTTCGCTTCAGTGACCCAGGCGTTGCCCGGTCCGAAAATCTTGTCGCATTTCGGAATCGATGCCGTGCCATAGGACATCGCAGCGATGGCCTGCGCACCGCCCACTTTGAACACTCTGTGCACACCGGTGACGCGCGCCGCGTAAAGCACGGCTTCATCGCAAAGGCCATCGGCGCGCGCAGGCGAGCACAGCACGATCTGCGGACATCCCGCGATGCTGGCAGGAATCCCCAGCATCAAAGCGGTCGATGGCAACGGCGCCGTGCCGGCCGGCACATAAAGTCCAACGCGACTGATCGGCCGCAGCATCCGCTCGACACGCACGCCGGGCGCGGTATCGACGGCGACAGCCTGAGGCGCCGCGACGCGATGGAACGTTTCGATGCGGCCCGCCGCTTCCTGGATGGCCGCTTTCAAAGCTGGATCAAGCGCCACCTCCGCCGCCGCGAACTCGGCTTCGCTTACCTCGATCGTATCGAGTTTGCAGTGGTCGTAGGTTGCGGTGAGTTCCAGCAAAGCCTGATCGCCGTTGTCTCTTACCGCAGCGATGATTTGCTCGACCCGATCCCGCAACGTTTGGGAGCGCGACTGCGCCGGTCGCGAAAGCGCTTGGCGACGGCCGTCCTCGTCCAGCAGATTCCAGTCGAGGCGATTCATGCCAGCATTTTCTCCACTGGCAGCACGAACATTTCGCGCGCACCGGCTTTCTTGATTTCCTCCAGCTGCCGCCAGCTCACCTCGCCGGCGCACAGCGCCTGCAACATGAATTGATCAGGCTGACCCGCTACGGGCAACAGCGTGGGTTGCGGACCACCGGGCAACAGGCGCGTGACAGCATCCAGATGGAAGCGCGATGTCTGCAGCAGCAGCAGGCGCGATTCACGCACCTGGATGACGCCATCCAGCCGCTTGAGCAGCAGCTCCAGCATGTCGCCACGCTCGTCCACGGGGAGAGTCGATGGACCCGCGAGCACGGCTTCGCTTTCGAGCAACACGTCGGTCTCGCGCAACTGATTCGCGACCAGCGTTCCGCCGCTCTGCACGAGATCGCAGATCGCATCCGCGGTGCCGAGCTTCGGGGCGATTTCCACCGATCCGTTCAACGTCACCACGCCAGCATTGATGCCATGCAGGCGCAGCCATTCGCCGAGCAGGCCCGGATAAGACGTCGCGATACGTTGGCCTTCCAACTGCTGCGGCGAGAGATATTCCAGCTCCTGTGGCACGGCGATCGAGAGCCGGCAACGACCGAAGCCGAGTGGTCGCAATTCGCTGATAGGCGCGGTATCGCGGCCTGCGGTGAGCTGGAATTCGCCCAGCACATTGCGTCCAACGATGCCGAGATCGCATACGCCTTGCGAGATCAGGCCGGGAATATCGTCGTCGCGCACAAGCAGCAAATCGACTGGCTCGCCCTCGCCGAAACAGAACAGTTTGTCGCGGCTCTGGCGAAAACTCAGGCCGCAGCGGTTGAGCAGTTCCAGTGCAGGCTCGGTGAGCCGGCCGGACTTCTGCATGGCGATGCGCAAACGATCACGTGTCTTCATGCCCTGGCCTTCCTGGCTGCCATCGATTGCCGTCTGGCCGCGCGTGCCGCAGCGGCGAGATAGCCGCCGTTACCCTGGTTGAGGTATCTCGCCACGCGACCGATGGTGGTGATGCTCACTGCGGTACGTTCATGGATTTCACGGTAAGAGACGCCTTCCAGCAGGTAGGGCACGACGCGCCAACGATCCACCAGCACTTCCAGTTCGGCCGGCGTGCACAGATCACCGAGGAATGCGCCCATCTCGTCGACGTTTTTCAACGACAGCAAAGCCTCGTAAAGACTCTGTTCTGCGGATTCGACCGGCGTTTCAGGATCGAGCGATCGACGTTTCATAGTGTACTAACGCGTTAATACGATACATGGATGCTACATGAGCTGGTGCGTGACGGCAATCCTGCGCGAATCGAGTGATGACGTATCGATTTTTCGAGATGCACCGTTGCCGTCGACAAGAAACTTATTTACCGCTCACCGCTGACCTCGACGTAACCGTCAAGATGCAGAAATCAGTCGTGTTCAAAACATCAGGGCGCGGCATGAACTGCCTCGCGGAGTCGCGCGCAATCCGCAAAGCGAACGCAGCAATTTAAAAATCGCACGCAAAAAAAACCCCGCCGTGGCGGGGTCTTGTTCGGATCCGGCTTCGAAAGCTCAGGCCGATTTCTTCTTCGGCGCGGCCTTCTTGGCTGCGGCCGGCTTGGTCACGGTCTGCTTGGCGCCCACCACAGCCGGCGACACCGAATGCGCACGGGTGTTGCCGTAGCTGCCGCGATAGGTCTTGCCACGACGGGTCTTGCGATCGCCCTTGCCCATGGAAACTCCTCAGATAGTTTGGATGTACGGCCGATGATCATAGCAGCGCCGACCCGGGGCACCTAGTCAGGGGTGGCCATGGCCGGCGCAGTCCTCGCCTTGGTCGAGGCAGTCGCCCGGGTCGATCTGTACGGTGACGTGCTGGATCTCGAAGCGCTCCAGCAACATCTGCTTGATCGAAAGCAGCGCCTTGGCGGCATCCGCGTGCTCGTAAAGTTCGGCGTGCAAGGTCGCCATGCGCGAGCCGGAGGCGAGCTGCCAGACGTGAAGGTGGTGGATGTTGCGGATCGACGCGTCCGCGTCGCGCAGCGAGACCTCCACGACTTCGCTGTCCATGCCATCGGGCACACCTTCCAGCAGGATGTGCGCGGACAACCGCAGCAGCCGCCACGCGCTGGCGAGGATCAGCAGCGAGACCAGCAAGGAAAGCAGCGGATCAGCCCACAGCCAGCCGAACCAGCGGATCGCCAGCGCCGCGAGCACCGCCGCGACCGAACCCAATAGATCGCCAAGTACATGCAGGCTTGCACCGGCCATGTTCACGTCGTCGTGGGCGTGGCCGTGCAGCGTGCGCAGCAGCAGCGTATTCACCAGCAGGCCGCCGATCGCCACGACCAGCATCACGCCGGAAAGAATCGGCCCCGGATGCAGCAGGCGCACGACCGCCTCGTAGATGATCCAGCCGACCAGCACGAACTGGCTCAGCGCGTTGACGAAGCCGACCAGCACTTCCATGCGTCCATAGCCGTAACTGCGTCGCGCATCGGCCGGCCGCGTCGCCATCCAGGCGCCTACGAAAGCCAGCAACAGCGCCAACGCATCGACCATCATGTGACCCGCATCGGCCAGCAGCGCAAGCGAGCCGGACCACACGCCGCCGACAGCCTCGGCCACCATGGTTAAGACGGTCAATGCAAAGGCGAAAAGCAGCTTGCGGCCACGATGTCCGTGCGAGCCATGCGCCTCGGTCGCCGAATGCACATGCGGATGATCGTGATGGTGGGCGTGTTGGGTATTCATCGACGCATGCTAGGAATGGCCAGCGCCGTTACACAATCACCACGACCGGCAACGGCGCTCAATGCGCGCATTGCGGACCGTGTACATGACCATGACCATAACGACGATCCGCACGCAGGTTCACGAAATGCGCCGAGGCCACCAGTAGTCCGCCGCAGGTCACCAGCACGCTGTGCAGGATGATCGAGTAGTTCTCGGCATACGTCACGCCGAGAAGCAACAACGCGAGGCCTGGCGCCGCCAACAGCAACGGCAGCGAACCTTGATGGCGACGATAGCCGCGTACCAGCGCAAGCAGTGCCAGCGCACACGCACACAGCACGAAGCCACGTTCGAAACGATGATCGGCCAGAAATTCAAGGCCAACGAACGGCAGCAGCGCAATCACGAACGGGAGCAACGCGCAGTGGATCGCACACAGAAACGACGCCGTCGCACCGACGCGGTCGGCGATTCGCCACCAGCGGGTTTTGCTCAACGGTTCGGACTCGGCATCCATCGTCTGCTCTTGCACCGTCGAGGATGACGGTTTCGGCTTCAACGTAATGTTACATTATAACAACTTTGAACACCACTGCCGCCTCGAGCCTGGAGAGCGCTCAAGCCTTGCGGCAGTTCTTGCAGGTACCGTGGACTTCCAGCGTCTGCGCCTGCGGCTTGAAGCCCAGCGCTTTCGCCTGCGCCTCGATCAGGTCGGCCACGCGGTCGTCGCAGACTTCCTCGGCGCTGGAGCAGCTGTCGCAGATCAGGAACGGCACCTGATGCGCCTCCGCCGGGTGATGGCAGGACACATACGAGTTGATTGACTCGAGCTTGTGGATGAAGCCGTTGTCGAGCAGGAAATCCAGCGCGCGATAAACCGTCGGCGGCGCGGCGTTGCCGTGTCTTTCGCGCAACAGGTCCAGCAAATCGTAGGCCTTGATCGGCTTGCGCGAAGCGGCGATCAACTCCAGAACCTCCTTGCGCAACGGCGTAAGCCGAAGGCCGCGCTCCTCGCTCGCATGCTCCACGGCGCGCACGAAACCTTTCGCATCGTGATGATGCGTGGGATGTGCGTGCGAATGGTTGACTGCGTCCTGGCTCACGATTTCACCTCGTTGCAAATCATACATGGCGCTCGTGACGGTCCGGTCACAGCGGCAGCGGCGGCGGTTTCTTGCGCGGCACAGCCTTGGGTCTTGCGATCACCACGATCCAGCCGATCGGCCCGAGCACGGCGGCCCACACCACGCCTTCCACCCATCGGCCACGCCACCAGCCGATGGCGGCGCCGACGACCATGAAGATCAGCGTCCACCAGAACATGGCTGCCCAGGGCAGCGAATTCAACACGTTGAAAAAGATGTGCCAGAACGCTCCCGGCGCATCGGGATCAACGCCCGCACCCGCCTTGGCGAGCAACTCATCCATCGCGACGCCGGCAACTTTCCAGTGAAGACACCATTACGCCGACGCGATCTCGATGGCTGCATCGATGCGTCGCAGCGCCTCGGTACGACCGGCGAGATAAATCGTGTGATCGATCGACGGCGACACCTGCGTACCGGTCATCGCCACGCGAAGCGGCTGCGCGATCTTGCCCATGCCCAGCTCGAGTTTCGTCGCGACCTGCTCTATCACCTGATGGATCGGCTCAGGATTCCACTCGCATCCGGCGAGAAGCGCCTTCGCCGTTTCCAGCACGCCAGCGGCGCTGTCGTTCTTCAGATGCTTGGCAACCGCTTTATCGTCCCAGTCGACAATCGGCGCATACCAGATCATCGCGCGCTCGGCCATTTCCTTCAGCGTGTGCACGCGATCACGCAGTGCAACGATCACTTCGGCAGGTGCAGGTCCTGCGGTGACATCCGCGCCGGCACGCGCGAGATGCCAGACGAGTTCCGGCGCCAGGACTTGCGGATCGTCGGTCTTCAGATAGTGCTGGTTGAGCCATGCGAGCTTCTCGGTATCGAAGCGCGAGGCGGCCTTGTTGACGTCGGCGACATCGAACAGCGCGATCATTTCGTCGCGCGAAAAAATCTCCTGATCACCATGCGACCAACCCAGCCGCACGAGATAATTGAGCAGCGCATGCGGGAGGAATCCGTCGTCGCGATACTCCATCACGCTCACCGCGCTGGTGCGCTTGGAAAGCTTCTTGCCTTCCTTGTCGAGGATCATCGGCAGGTGCGCGAACTCCGGCACGGTACCGCCGAGCGCGTGATAGATGTTGATCTGTCTCGGCGTGTTGTTGACGTGGTCGTCGCCGCGAATCACCTCGGTGATGCCCATGTCGATGTCGTCGACGACCACGGCGAAGTTGTACGTCGGCCAGCCGTCGGAGCGGAAGATCACCAGATCGTCCAGCTCGGCGTTCGCCCATTCGATGCGACCCTTCACCTTGTCGTCGAACACCACCGAACCTTCGCTCGGGTTGCGGAATCGGATCACCCGGTTCGGATCATCGCGCAGCGGCTCGTTGCGGTCGCGGTAATAGCCGTTGTAGCGCGGCTTTTCGCCGTTCGCCATCGCGGCCTCGCGCATCGCCTCGATCTCGTCCTTGCTCTCGTACGCGTAGTACGCCTTGCCGGCGGCAACGAGTTGATCGGCCACTTTCCTGTAGCGCTCCAGCCGGTGCGTCTGGTACACCGGTGCATGATCGGCTTCGAGGCCGAGCCACTGCATCGCATCGAGAATCGCCTGCACGGCAACGTCCGTGGAACGTTCGCGATCGGTATCCTCGATGCGCAGCAGAAATTCGCCGCCGCGACGACGCGACTCCAGCCAGCAATACAACGCGGTACGCGCGCCGCCGATATGCAGGAAACCGGTGGGGCTGGGAGCGAAACGGGTGCGGACAGTCATTGGAATATTTTCGAAAGCGCGGAGCGAAGTCATGGATTTTAGCCGATACCGGGTCGCTTACCGGCCTCACCTGCCACACACGCATCGACATCGTGTGGCCCGCGCAACGCTGGCGCTCGCGTGCGCCTTCGTCGCCTGCCCGGTGCTGGCCGACAACCCCGGTTATGACCGACCCGGTTATGGCTTCGCGCCTGCCGTGCTGGCGGCCGGCGACGTCACCTTCGAGCAAGGCCTGCCGGACTGGAGTCGCGATCACGATGGCGGCGTCAGCAGCTCGCTCTACGCCGCGGACAGCCTGTTGCGCATCGGCATCGGCGGCCCGCTCGAATTGCAGCTTGGAAGTACGCCGTGGAATTCGCTTCGTCAGAGCGGCGCTGGCGTGAACCACCGCAGCAGCGGACGCGGCAGCAGCAACCTCGGGCTCAAGCTCGCGCTGCCCTCGTCCAACAAGGATTTCAGCTGGGGTTTGCTGGGCAACGTCGAGTTCACCGACGGCGCGAAGGATTTCCGCAACGATCAACGCCAGTATCTGCTGGGCGCGCAATTCAACTGGCAGGCCAGCGAGCGCCATTCTCTCGGCGCGTATCTCGAAGATGTTCGCGCCGGCCACACCGACAGCACCACCGTGGCCTTCAGCGACAACGTCACGCTGAGCAAAACGCTTGTCGCCTATGTCGAAACCGCGTTGCTGCATTCACCCGATCAGGGCCACGGCACGGTGGCCGGTGGCGGGCTGACCTGGATGGCCAGCCCGCGCGTACAGCTCGACGCCGGCCTCGATCACCGCCTGAGCGGCAACGCCTCCGAGTGGCAAACTAATCTCGGCGTGTCGGTCTATTTCGGGCGCTAACCGGCGGCGACCGTGCGCGTTACTTGACGTGGATGGTGATCTTCTTCGACACCACCGCCGGATCGAACGGGATGTGATTGGCATCGCCGAGTTCCAGTTGCAGCGTGTGCGTGCCGGGCTTCAGCGTCAGCGTCGTCTCGGTCTGTCCACCACCGAAATGCAGGTGGTTGTCGTCCTTCGGAATCGGCTGGCCCGCAGCAGGCAACTCCTTCACATCCACCAGCAGGTGATGGTGGCCGGTGTGCTCCTTGGCGACGCCGGCAGGCGCCACGCCCATGCCTTTGAGACCGAAACGCACGACCACCTGCGTGCCGACGGTAGCGCCGTCCTTCGGGGAAATGATGTAGACCGCGGCATCGGCAGCCGCCTTGGTCACCGGCAAGGCCGACGCATCGGCGGCCATCGCCGAAAAGCTCAGCCCGGACAACGCAACGGCCAGCAACAGCTTCTTCATCGGTATCTCCCAGTGGTCAGAACAACCAGTGTAGGGCCGCGACCGATGAGATTCGGCGGCGAGGTCGTGCGGCTCGGCGATGAAGCAAAAAGACTCGTCGATGAGGTGAGTGAGCCTCATGCGTGAGTAGTTCTGCCTCACCGATGAGTATCGAGAGCCTCACGCATCACTCTTTTTGCCTCGTCGATGAAGCAAAAAGACCCGTCGGTGAGGTGAGCGAGCCTCATCCGTGAGCCTTTTTGCCCCATCGTTGAGTATCGGGAGCCCCACGCATGACTCTTTTTGCCTCGTCGACGAAGCAAAAAGGCTTGTCGATGAGTGAGCGAGCCTCATGGGTGAGTGTTTTTGCCTCATCGATGAGTATCGAGGGGTTCACGCCTGAGTCCTCCCGGCGCGTCAAAGGGGCGGATAGATTCACCATCGGCATGCGCAACTGCGCCCCGCGTCACCGCAACGTCATGCGCGCGCCACGTCACCGAAACGCGTAGTGACCAAGCTGGGCCAAGCCAGCACAGGTAAGGTCATGCGCATCGGCATCGTCAGCGAAACCTATCCACCGGAAATCAACGGCGTCGCACTCACCGTGCACAGTCTCGCCGCCGGCCTCGCCGCCCGCGGCCATCGCATCGACCTGGTCAGACCGCGTCAACCGCAGCCGCACGTCGACGAGCCGGGCATCGAAGCGCTGCTTGTTCGGGGCGGCGGTTTGCCGCGCTACCCGGGCTTGCGCTTCGGGCTGCCGGCCGGTCGCACGCTGCGCCAGCACTGGCAGCAGCAACGGCCCGATGCGATCTACGTCGCCACCGAAGGGCCGTTGGGATGGTCGGCAGTGCGCGCTGCCGTGCGACTGGGCATTCCGGTCAGTGGCGGCTTTCATACGCGCTTCGACAGCTACGCGAATCACTACGGCGTGGGTTTCCTGACCCCGCTGGTACGCGGTTATCTGACACGTTTCCATCGGCGCACGGCGGCGACGCTGGTGCCGACCGATGCGCTGGCGAAGGAGTTGCTCGACATGGGTGTCACCAATGCACGCCTGCTGCGCCGCGCCGTGGATACCAAACTTTTTCATCCGCGCCATCGCGATGAAGCGCTGCGCGCGTCGTGGGGTGTCGACGCGACGACGCCGGTGATGTTGTACGTGGGGCGCGTGGCGCCAGAGAAAAACCTCGACCTCGCCGTGCAGACTTTTCGCGCCGTACAGCAGCAAGTGCCGCATGCGCGCTACGTGTGGGTTGGCGACGGCCCCGCATGCCAGGCGCTGCAAGCGGCGAACCCCGATTTCATCTTCGCCGGCGTGCAGCGTGGCGAAGCACTGGCGCGACACTTCGCCAGCGCGGATGTGTTTCCCTTCCCGAGCTTGAGCGAAACCTTCGGCAACGTGATCCTCGAAGCGCTGGCCGCAGGGTTGCCGGTGGTCGCCTATACCGAAGGCGCGGCGCGCGAACATCTGACCGACGGCGTCAACGGCTATGCCATCGCCTCGGGAGACGCAGCCGCTTTCACCGCCGCGACCGTGAAACTGGCGAGCAACCCGGGGCTGATCCGTCACATGGGGCGTGCCGCACATGTCGGCGTCGCCGGGCTGTCGCCCGATGCCGTCATCCGTGATTTCGAATCGCTGTTGCGCGAAATGGCCGAGGAGAATCTGCATGAGCATGTTGCCGACGTTGCCCACGCCTGACATATCGGCGCCGCGTTTCGCGCTCGATCGTCGCGTCTGCGTGGCCGCCAACCGCTGGGGCGCGCGACGCGCGGTGGGGTTGTTCTTCAGCGCGATCAGCCGACTTGGCGACGGCATTTTCTGGTACGCCTTGATGGCTGTGCTTGCGCTGGTGGGCGGACAGCACGGCGCTATTGCCGCCACGCAGATGGCACTCACCGGACTCACTGCGCTCATGCTCTATCGTGTGCTGAAGCGATGGACGCGCCGGCCGCGACCGTATCGCGTCTGCCCCGGCGTGATCGCGCACATCCCACCGCTGGACGAATTCAGCTTTCCCTCCGGCCACACCTTGCAGGCAGTGAGCTTCAGCATCGTGGCGATCGCCTGGTACCCGCCGCTCGCAGCGTTGCTGATCGGTTTCACCACACTGGTCGCCGCCTCGCGCGTGATCCTCGGCCTGCACTATCCCAGCGATGTACTGGCGGCGATGCTGATCGGCAGCATCCTCGGCGGCGGCTCGGCCTGCCTGATACCGCTGGCGACGCGGATCATCTGATCCAACGTTGCAGCGGTTCGGATTCTGGCTGGACAGTTCTTGCGCAGTCCGTCGCGAGTTCCTTTGCGGTCAGGCAGATAGCCTACTTGTCCACAGGCTTCCACGGGTTGCTTCCACAATGGCTGTGGACAACTCAAGCGCTCAGGCCGCGCGTTGCGAGCGCATGAGAATACCGAACAGATCAGCCAGCTTGTCGCGCATTTCGCGGCGATCGACGATCAGGTCGATGGCGCCGTGGTCGACCAGAAATTCCGAACGCTGGAAACCTTCGGGCAGGGTTTCGCGCACGGTCTGCTCGATCACGCGTGGGCCGGCAAAACCGATCAGTGCCTTGGGCTCGCCGATGTTGATGTCGCCGAGCATCGCCAGACTGGCGGAGACGCCGCCGGTGGTCGGGTTGGTGAGCACGCTGATGTACGGCACGCCGGCATCGCGCAGACGAGCGAGTGCGGCGGAGGTCTTGGCCATCTGCATCAGCGAAAACAACGCTTCCTGCATGCGTGCGCCGCCGGTGGCGGAAAAGCACACCAGCGCGCTGCGCTCGGCCAATGCACGTTCGGCGGCGCGGGTGAATTTTTCGCCGACCACCGAGCCCATCGAGCCGCCCATGTAGGCGAACTCGAACGCCACCGCCATCAATGGCCGGCCCTTGAGCTTGCCGCTCATCGCGAGCAGCGCGTCTTTCTCGCCGACTTTTTTCTGCGTGGCGATGATGCGGTCGCGGTACTTCTTGGAGTCGCGGAATTTCAGCGGGTCGGTTGGCTCCATGCTGGCCCACAGTTCCGTTGCGGAGCCTTCGTCGAGCAGCGCATTGAGGCGCGTGCGCGCCTCGATGTAATGGTGGTGACCGCACTTCGGACAGACCATCAGGTTGCGCTCGAGCTCCGGCCGATACAGCACCGTGCCGCAGCCGCCGCACTTCTCCCATACGCCTTCCGGCACCGAGCCCTTGCCGGCGTTCGGCTGCTGGGCGCGGGTGGTCGGGTTCATGATTTTCTGCAACCAGTTCATCGCGTCACCTGATTCGTGGTGGGCACCTGCGTGGTGCCGCTCATGTCAATGCACATCCAGCGCGGCGCGGATCGGAGCGAGAAACGCATGCGTCCGCGCGGTGATGTCTTCAGCGCTCGTAGCGCCATCCAGCCGATCGACCAGCGCGCTGCCGATCACCACGGCGTCGGCGAATTCGGCGATCGCGCGAGCACTCGTCGCATCACGGATACCGAAACCGACCGCCACCGGTGCCTTCGACTGGCGGCGAATCTCCGCGACGCGCGCAGCGATGTCGGCCGTGTTCAACTGCGCCGCACCCGTGATGCCAGCGAACGACACATAGTACAGGAAGCCCTCCGCGGACCCGCACAGCTGCGCCATACGCGCGGGTGCGGTGGTCGGCGCCGCGAGCAGAATCTGCTGCAATCCGGCGTCTCGCAACGGCTGCAGCACCGCTGCTTCTTCGAGCGGGCAATCGACGAGAAGTACGCCGTCGACGCCCGCCTTCGCAGCCTCGCTGGCGAACCGCACATAGCCGTGAATCTCGACCGGATTCAGGTAGCCCATCAGCACGATCGGCGTGTCGGTGTCGCGCTCGCGAAACGCGGTCACCCAGGCCAGCACCTGTGCAAGACCGATACCTTTCGCGATGGCACGCTCGCTGGCGTGCTGGATCACCGGGCCGTCCGCCATCGGATCGGAGAACGGCACGCCCAGTTCGATGATGTCCGCGCCCGCATCAACGAGCGCATGCATCAACACCACCATGTGCTCGGGCGAGGGATCGCCGGCGGTGACGAACGGAATCAGGCCGGTGCGGCCGGCCATTTTCAAGGCCGCAAAGCGACGATCGATGCGGCTCATACGTCGACTCCTTCGCGCGCCGCAATCGTGTGCACGTCCTTGTCGCCACGGCCGGAGAGATTGCACAGCACGATGCCGTCCTTCGGCATGTCGCGTGCGAGTTTCATCGCCTGCGCCACTGCGTGACTGGATTCGAGCGCGGCCAGGATGCCTTCGGTGCGCGCCAGCAGATGGAACGCTTTCAGCGCTTCGTCGTCGGTGACGCCGACATACTCGGCACGGTTCGCGTCTTTCAGGAACGCGTGCTCGGGACCCACGCCCGGGTAATCCAGACCTGCCGACACCGAATGCGTTTCGGTGATCTGGCCGTTGTCGTCGCAAAGCACATAAGTGCGATTGCCATGCAGCACACCCGGGCGACCCGCCGCCAGCGATGCCGCGTGATGCCCGGTCGCAATACCCTCACCCGCCGCCTCGGCGCCGACGATGCGAACGTCGGCGTCATTGAGAAAAGCGTGAAACAGGCCGATGGCGTTGGAGCCGCCGCCGACGCATGCGGTCAGCACGTCCGGCAGACGTCCATATTGCTCGAGCATCTGCGCGCGCGCTTCGCGTCCGACAATGGCGTTGAAGTCACGCACCATCAGCGGATACGGATGCGGACCGGCCACCGTGCCGATGATGTAGAACGTGTCGGCCACGTTAGTCACCCAGTCGCGCATCGCTTCGTTCAGCGCATCCTTCAGCGTCTTCGAGCCGGAGGTGACGGGCACCACATCGGCGCCGAGCAGCTTCATGCGATAGACGTTGATCTTCTGCCGCTCGATATCGACGGCACCCATGTAGACGACGCACTTGAGGCCCAGCCGCGCAGCGACAGTGGCACTGGCAACGCCATGCTGGCCTGCGCCGGTCTCGGCGATGATGCGCGGCTTGCCCATGCGTTTGGCGACCAGCGCCTGGCCGACGGTGTTATTGATCTTGTGCGCGCCGGTGTGATTCAAATCCTCGCGCTTGAGCAAAATGCGCGCACCGCCAACGTGCTTTGACAGACGTTCGGCGTGATAGATCGGGCTGGGCCGGCCGACGTAGTGCTTCAGATCGTGATCGAGCTCGGCGATGAACTCCGGATCCTCGCGCAGTCGCAGATAGGCTTCCGTCAGTTCGGCCAGCGGCGCCATCAGCGTTTCGGCGACGTAGCTGCCGCCGTAGTTGCCGAAGCGCCCTTGCGCGTCGGGATAGGCGTTGAAATCCACGATCTTGTTCATGCACTCGCTCGTTGATGCAGATCGCTGTCACGACATCGCGCTTCGCGTCGGTGGACCTGCAGAAGGATTGCCGCAGTGCGGCAACGATCGATCATCTTAGCGGGATCGCTGCCCGGGACAAAACTCGACGACTACGCTAGGCCCTGTCCGCCGCGCGCACGGCCTGGATGAAATCCGCGAGCTTTCGTGCGTTCTTGATGCCGGGTTCGGATTCGACGCCGCTGGCGACGTCGACGGCCCACGGTCGCGCGCGCTGTATCGCAGCGCCCACGTTGCCCGCATGCAAGCCGCCGGCAAGGATAAGCGGTTGTGTTGTCGACGTGGGCATCAACAACCAGTCGAAAACCTTGCCGCTGCCGCCGGCTTCGCCCAGGCCATGGCTGTCCAGCAGCAAGCCTTTCGCGTTCGGAAAATTGCCGAGCTGCGTCAGTGCCGAGGCGCCCTCGCCCATCGCGATGGCCTTGATGAAAGGCCGTCCGAATTGCGCGCACCATGCATCGGTCTCCGCGCCGTGAAATTGCAGCAATGCGGGTTGCACGATCTCGATCACGTCGCGGACCAGCGACTCGTCGTCATTCATCAGCAACGCCACCGTTCCGATAAACGGCGGCATCGCGCGCACGATCTTCGCTGCCTGCGCAACAGAAACATGCCGGCGACTTCTGCTCGTAAGCACGACACCGATGGCGTCGGCACCGAGCTGCGCCGCGAGCAGCGCGTCTTCCACGCGGGTCATGCCGCAACACTTGATGCGGGTCATGGATTGCTCTCCATCAACGTCACTTCAATGGGCAATTTCCAGTGCGCTTCATAACGCGGGCCAACGAAGGTAAGCCCCGACGCCGGCGCGGTCGGCCCGGCGATTTGTCGATCACGGGCAGCCAACAGTTCAGCCATCCATTCGATGGGTCGCTCGTTGCGTCCCACAAGCAGCAGCGAACCGACGATATTCCGCACCATGTGATGCAGAAAGGCGTTCGCCTCGACTTCGACGACGACGAAATCGCCGTCACGTCGCACATCGATCTCCAGCATGCTCCGTCGCGGATGGATGGCCTGACACGACAAGGCCCGAAAGGTGCTGAAGTCGTGCTCGCCCAGCAAGGCCTGCGCGGCAAGATGCATGCGCTCGGCATCCAGCGGCAACCGCTCCCAGGTTACGTAACGCGCATCGAGCGCGGCGCGAACGGGCCGATTGAGGATGCGATAACAGTAGCGTCGACTGCGTGCTGCGTAGCGCGCATGAAAACTTTCCAGCACCGGTTGTGCCCACAGCACCGCGACACTGGGCGGAAGATTCGAGCTGGTGCCCAGCACCCAACCTCGCATGTCGCGTTGCGCTTCGGTATCGAAATGAACAACCTGGCAGCGACCGTGAACGCCGGCATCGGTGCGGCCCGCGCAACTGATTTCCACCGGATGCGCAGCGACTTTGGAGAGCGCAGCTTCCACGGCCGCCTGCACGCTCGCGTCGACTTTCAGCCGTTGCCAACCGCAGAAATCAGTGCCGTCGTATTCGATACCCAGGGCGAGACGCATGGCTTGGTGATGGAATTCCGTCGATGACGTCAAAGATTAGCAGGCCCTCAACGAGGTCGGGCCGGCAAGGCCGGCCCGACATTCGATGCGACGCGTGACAGCGTCTTCAGTGAAGGTTCTCCAGCAGGCGTTTGGCGACATCCTGCTGCATCTGGCTACCTTCCTTGATGACCTCGCCGAGCATGGCGCGCGCGCCATCGGCGTCACCCATGTCGAGGTAGGCACGCGCCAGATCGAGCTTGGTATCGACCGGATCGTCGTTGAACTCGCCGAGCTCGTGGCCGTGATCCGGATGCGCTACATGCGGCTCGGATTCGTCAAACTGCCAGCTCGGCGGGGTGCTGTCGGTGCTGGCCGGTGTTTCGTGATGTTCGTCCGCTTGCACATCGGCAAGGGCCGACTTGTCCGCATCAGCCACCACCTGGTTCGCTGAGGTCAGGTCGAAATTGAAGCTGTACTCGCTGACTTTTTTCGGTGACGCAGGCAGCGGCGGCACCGCCGATTCCGTCGCATGCGCAGCGCTGTTGTCGGCGTAGTCGTCGATATCGAAAGCGCGGCGCGCCTCGTTCGCTTCGTTCGGCGGCAGTTCGGGGTGATGGTCGAACAGCGGATGGCCCGGCGCGAGATCCTCGCCCATGTGCATCACGTCTTGCCACTCGTCCTGCTGCGGATCGGTGATGTGCGCGTGCATCGCTTCCGCGGCGGCTTCGAAGTGATCCACGTCGCGACGTGAGTAATACAGCGTGACCAGTTCGAGATGCAGGCCGATGTCGTCGGGATGCTCGGCCAGCTGGTCGAGCAGTTCGTCCAGATCGACGTCCTCGCTGCCAACCAGACCGTGATCGCCCGGGACATCCGAGCCGAAACGGTCGGCCAGCGACGACGCGGAACCGGACGTGGTCACCGCGCTACGACGGCGCCCACGCAGGCCCGCCACGATCAGCAGCAACAACACGACGGCGCCCACAGCCCATGCCCAGGGCTGCATGTACCAGGGGTCTTCCGCGACCTGTACCGGAGTGGGCTTGTAAGGATGCGGGGCGACAGTCGGCTTGGCGGCGGGTACAACCACCGGCTTGACCACGGCGGGCGCGCTCGCTGTCGGCGAGCTTGCCGCGATGACAGGCTTTGTCACGGCGGTCGTTGTTGACGACGCAGCGGTTATAGGAGCCGTGACGGGAAGCGCAGCGGCACCGGACTTGGCTGGCGCGATCGTGGCTGCATGGGCAGGCACGACAGCCGTGGCCGGCGCGCTGCTCGCCGAAGCAGGCTTGTTCTGTGCGACAACCGGTGTCGATGGAGTTCCGCCGGCCTTGCGTGCTTCGGCCAGCTTGTTCTGCAACTCGGCGATCTCGTTGTCCTTCAGCGACAACAGACGCTCGTTCTTGCTGTTGATGTCGGTCAGATCCTTGAGCCGCGTTTTCAGATCCGCCGATTGTTGCTGAAGGCTGGCGAGGCTCTCCTTGGTGCGCAGCAGATCCTGTCGTGCGCCCGTGGACGATGATGCGTCGCCCTTCGCTCCGGCGGTGTTGCCTTGCGTACCTGCGCTGTTGCCTTCCTTCGCCGGCACCAACGCGAGGTGATCGCCAGTCTTGCTCGGTTTGCTGGTCGGCGAGCTGGATGCGTTGGCACGCGTTCCGGCATCGGCGACGATGCCGGGCTTGCTCGTGGTGCCAGCGCGCCAGTCGCTGTTTTCGCGCTGCACTTCCGCGACGGCGGCCGCGACTTCCATCGCTTGCGCTTCCGTCTGGGTCGGCACACGCAACACGGCGCCGGTTTTCAGGGCGTTGATATTGTCGCGATAGAAAGCGTCCGGGTTGGCCTGTTTCAGCGCGAGCAGCATCTGATGTACATCGACGCCGGCAGGTGCCGTGTTGCGTGCGATCGACGACAACGTCTGGCCCCGTGCCACCGGCCCGTACTGGCCATTGCCACCCACCGCGGGGGCGGCGGCATGGCGCGTCCGATGCGGAGAAGCGGCCACACCGACGCTGGAATCCGAAGGCATCGCCGCCTGCGCGCTTGATTGTTGTGCAGCAGCCGCTGCACGCGGCTCCTTCGGCGGAACCGGCGTGGTTCGTTGCGCCATGCGGGTCTGCGCCGCAGTGGCCGCGACTTGGCTCGACGTGCCGGGCGGATCGAGCAGGATGGAGAACTCACGCACGCTCTTGCCTGCGCTGCCATGGACTTCGAGCAGCAGGTCAAGATAGGGATCATCGACGGCGGTGCTGCTGGTGATGCGAATCACCTGCTGACCGTTTCCGTTACTGGCCACGCTGAAGTGAAGGGGAATCGCCGTGCGTCCGCCGCTGATGCCGGCGCGGGCGAAATCCTCGCTGGAGGCCAACTGGACGGTGAGATTCTTCAACTCCGATGCGTTGGCGGCATGCAAGGGGATTTCCGCCAGCAACGGTTGCCCCAATGCCGATTTGACCTGGATCTGCCCAAGGTCGAGCGCCAGGACATGACTGCTGCCCAGTGCCAGCGCCACCAGCATCGATAACTTCAACGAACGATTCATTGCCTGCTCCCCCGAACGATTTCCGTTGCCATGCATGGTTCCCCGCTGCAGCGGCCGTTGCCCCAACGAGGTGCCACTTTAGTTACATGCAGGCGAATCAACAATAGCTGCGGCGAATACTTGCAGCGCATTGCTGCAGTCCGTTCTCACTGCCGTGATCGGCGTCAATGATGCTCCGCGGGCTGGCTCGGTCGCGCTTGCTGCAATTGCTTCTGCAAATCGGCAATGGCCTGATCCTGCTGCTGCAGGCGTTCGGTTGCCTGCTGGCTGCGTGCTTCCTGTTTCGAGACATCCTGTTGCAGGTGCTGGACTTCGACCTCATGCCTGGCTACGCGTTGACGCGTGCTGAGCGAATGGGCATGCGCGTGATGACGATGCAACGCGACTGGCTTGCCATTCGTTTCAGCCGCTGACGCCACGCATGACGCCGCGAGCATGAAACCAGCGAGCAACAAGCCAGCACGCATTACAGATAATCCTCGATCAGTCGCTCGGCGATCTGCACGGCGTTCAATGCCGCGCCCTTGCGGATGTTGTCCGACACGATCCACAGGTCGAGCCCGCGTTCGTGCGAGATGTCCTCACGGATCCTGCCCACGTACACCGCATCGTTTCCAGCGGCCTCACCCACTGGCGTCGGATAACCACCCGGCTTGCGCTCGTCCACCACCACCACGCCTGGCGCCTGCAGGAGCAGTTCGCGCGCTTGCTCGGCGGTGATTTTTTCGCTGGTTTCGATGTGCACTGCCTCGGAATGACCATAGAACACCGGCACGCGCACCGCGGTCGGATTCACCTGGATCGACTCGTCCTCCAGGATCTTGCGGGTTTCCCACACCAATTTCATTTCTTCCTTGGTGTAGCCGTTCGGCTGGAAATCGTCGATCTGCGGAATCACATTGAACGCGATCTGCGCGGGAAATTTCTTGCCCGGCTCCACGCTTTGGAAGTTCAGCAGCGCGGCGGTCTGCTTGCCGAGTTCTTCCATGCCGGTGCGGCCGGCGCCGGATACCGACTGATACGTAGCCACATTGATGCGCTCAATCTGCACCGCGCGATGGATCGGCGCGAGCGCCACCAGCATCTGCATGGTCGAACAGTTCGGGTTGGCGATGATGCCGCGGCGCGTGTAATCAGCAATGGCGTGAGGGTTCACCTCGCTGATCACCAGCGGGATGTCGTCGTCGTAACGGAACTCCGAAGTGTTGTCGATCACCACCGCGCCAGCTGCCGCGGCGCGCGGCGCGTGTTCGCGGCTGACCGAACCGCCGGCAGAGAAGAAGGCAATATCGACGCCGGTGAAATCGTAGGTATCCAGCAATTGCACGGTGACTTCCTCACCGTTGAAGCTCACCTTTCCGCCGGCAGAGCGCTCGCTGGCCAAAGGCACCAGTTCGCTCACCGGAAAATCGCGTTCAGCGAGTATCGCCAGCAACGTCTCGCCCACCGCTCCGGTAGCGCCGACCATTGCGACTTTGTAGCTCCTCTTCTTGCTCATGGATGGATTCTTCAGTTCTTGGAATGGAGATCGAAGCGGGATGAAACCAGCGCCGCGGGGTTGAGAAGTGTGGGCGGTCGGCCAGCCTGCGGGCCGAAGCCGAACATGGCGATGACATTGTCGATCGCCAGCGAGGTCATCGCGCGGCGCGTGCCGTGGCTGGCGCTGGCGATATGCGGGCTGAGCAACACGTTGTCGAGCGCGAGCAGCGATGGATGCACCGCTGGCTCGCCTTCGAAAACGTCGAGCGCTGCGGCGGCCAGCTTTCCACCGGCAAGCGCTGCCGCCAGCGCATCGTCGTCGACGATGCCCCCGCGCGCGATATTCACCAGCATCGCAGTCGGTTTCATCGACGCGAGTTCCGCTGCGCCAATCGCATGGCGACTTTCTGCCGTCAGCGGCAATACCAGCATCAGGAAATCGCTCTCGCGCAGCAGCGTCGTCTTGTCGACAAGACGCGCCGCGCATTCGCGCTCGATCGACTCCGGCAGGCGCGAGCGGTTGTGGTAGATGACGGGCATGCCGAAACCGATCGCGCGCCGCGCGATCGCCTGACCGATTCGTCCCATGCCAAGGATGCCGAGCGTGCGGCCGCGCATGTCCATGCCAAGCCACTGGGTGAATTCGGTGGCCTTCCACTGCCCTGCCCGCAGCCAGCGTTCGGCGGGGCCGACGCGTCGCGCTGCACCGAGCATCAAAGCCCACGCATAGTCGGCCACGCTTTCGTTGAGCACGTCGGCCGTATTCGACGCGGCGATGCCTGCCGCCGTCAACGCGTCGAGATCGAGATTGTCGTAGCCCACGCCCAGGTTGGCGACGATGCGCAGACGTTTCGCGTCCGCGATTTCCGCAGCACCGATGTGCTCCTTGAGTCCGACGATCGCGGCGTCGCAATCGGCCAGTTTCGCCGCCAGTTCAGCGGAAGAAAACTTCACCTCGTGCGGCTCTTCGACCACCTCGAAATGTTCGTCCAGCCGAGCGACGACATCGGGGAACGTCGGGCGCGAAATCCACACCCGTGGCTTGCCGCTCATCCGCAACTCCCATCGTTCACGAGGGAGACTGTCCCGGAATGCGCGGCTCGACCACGCCGACGTCGCCGCACTGTGCACGATGGCGCAATGCGTGGTCCATCAGCACGAGCGCCATCATCGCCTCGGCGATCGGCGTGGCACGGATGCCGACGCAGGGGTCGTGGCGACCCTTGGTCACGACTTCGGCCGGCTCACCGGCAAGGTTCACGCTGTGACCCGGAATGAGAATGCTGGACGTGGGTTTGAGCACGATGGATGCCGTCACGGGCTGGCCGCTGCTGATGCCGCCGAGGATGCCACCGGCGTGATTGGACGTAAAGCCGTCCAAACGCATTTCGTCGCGATGCTCGCTGCCACGCTGTGTCACCGCCGCGAACCCGTCGCCGATCTCGACACCCTTGACCGCGTTGATCGACATCAATGCACTGGCCAGGTCACCGTCGAGCTTGCCGTAGATCGGCTCGCCCCAACCCGGCGGCACACCTTCCGCCACCACATTCACGCGCGCACCAACCGAGTCACCGGTTTTTCGCAACGCATTGATATAACTTTCCAGTACCGGCACCTGCGCAGCCGCCGGCCAGAAAAACGGATTCTCTTCCACCGCGTCCCAGTCGAAGCCTTCCGGTGTGATCTCGCCGATCTGCGCGAGATAACCGCGCACGCGCACGCCGTAGCGTTCGGTAAGCCACTTTTTGGCGATCACCGCGGCAGCCACGCGCATGGTGGTTTCGCGCGCCGACGATCGCCCGCCACCACGCGGATCGCGGATGCCGTATTTCTGCCAGTAGGTGTAATCGGCGTGTCCGGGACGAAAGGTCTGCGCGATCTCGCCGTAGTCTTTGCTGCGTTGGTCCGTGTTGCGAATCAACAGCGCGATCGGCGTGCCGGTGGTCTTGCCTTCGTAGACACCCGAAAGAATCTCCACCTCATCCGCCTCATGCCGCTGCGAGGTGTAGCGGCTTTTGCCGGTGGCGCGTCGATCGAGATCGGTGCGGAACTCCGCTGCATCGATGGTCAGGCCGGGCGGGCAACCGTCGACGACGCAGCCGATCGCCGGCCCGTGACTTTCGCCGAACGTGGTAACGCAAAAGAGTTTGCCGAAGGAGTTGCTGGACACGGGAAGTGGACGTCCGTTGGATAGCGTTACAGCTTAACCGCGATGCTGTCCGATGTCTGATGCAGCATCCATTCGCGCTTCAGCAAGGCGAAAATCATGTCGTCCAGCCATTCGCCACGCAGCCACAAGCTTTCGCGATGATGTGCTTCCTGACGCATGCCGAGGCTTTTCAGCATGGCGACGCTGGCGAGATTGCGCGGATCGACCGAGGCGTGGATCCTGTGTCGCCCCAGCGTACCGAATACGCGTTCGAAGCATGCTTTTACTGCTTCGCATGCGTAGCCGTGGCCCTGATGCGCCGGTGCGATGCTGATACCGAACTCGACCGTTGCCTCGCGGTCGGCAGGCAGATTCAGGCCGAGGTCGCCGATCAACTCACCGTATTTGTGTAGACGAATCGCGCACTGCACCCAGCCGTTCGCGTGATCGAATGACAGTCGCGACTGCGCATCAATGAACGCGCGCGCCTCTTCCACATCGGCCGGACACCATCCCTGGAACCTTGCCACCTCGGGATCGGCGCGATAGGCGAATAGCGTTTCGGCATCCGCAGGCTTCAACGCATCGAGCAGCAACCGCGGCGTGCGGATGGCCGTCTCCATTCGCTCAGCCGACACGACGGGCGGATGCTGCTGCACCGATCGCATCCGCATGGTCGACCAGATCGCGCCGCTCGAGCGCGAATACGCCCATCTGACCGACTTTGAATTCGATCCAGATGAAGGGCACTTCGGGCAGCAGCTCGGCCAGTGCGTGCTCGCTCTCGCCGACTTCAATGATCAGGAGGCCGTCATCGGTAAGGTATTCGGCCGCCTCGTCGAGCATGCGCAGGCACAAGTCCAGGCCATCGGCGCCCGAGGTCAGCCCAAGCTTCGGCTCATGCGCGTATTCACCCGGCAGCGCTGCGTATTCGTCGTCGGTGACGTAGGGCGGGTTGGAGACGATGAGGTCGTAGCGCTGGCCTTCGACGCCCGCGAAAAGATCGGAGCGAATCGCGCGCACGCGCTTTTCGACGTGCTGGAACACGATGTTTTCGCGTGCCAGCGTGAGCGCCTCTTCGCTCACGTCGGCGATGTCGACTTTCCACTCCGGGTTGTACTCGGCCATCGCGATGCCGATGCAGCCCGAACCCGTGCACATGTCCAGCGCGCGCTCGATATGGCGTTCGTCGAGCCACGGCGCGAAGCCCGACTCGATCAGCTCGGCGATCGGCGAACGCGGCACCAGCGCACGGCGATCGCTCTTGAACTTCAATCCGGCGAACCAGGTTTCGCCGACCAGATAGGCAACCGGCAAACGCTCGGTGACGCGGCGCTCGATCAGCGCCAGCACATTCGCGCGTTCGTCTGCCGTAAGCCGCCCGACACCATAGGCGGGCGGTATATCCGGCGGCAGGTGCAGGCTCGCCAGTACGAGATGCGTGGCCTCGTCGATCGGGTTGTCGTGGCTGTGCCCGAAGGTGAGCCCGGCGGCGGAGAAACGACTGGCGCCGTAACGGATGAAGTCGATGATCGAGGCAAGTTCGGCGGTCACGGCGATGGCTTCCATGGCGGGGCCGCGAAGTATAGCGGCTGGCCTGCGCGCATCACTTGCGCCATGGATGGCTTACCAGAGATAGACCTGCAGAGACGGCTCGGTGGACATCGGCGGAATCCGCTGCAGCAAGTCCCGCTGGTCGGGGTAATTCATCGCGCTGCGTTCGAGCATGTTGTCGATCTGCGCCAGGTCATGCTGCGCTTCTTCAGGCGTCGGCGGCCGCATCTGTTCCGGATCGGGAAACAGGCCCATGCCGGCAAGCAGGCTGTACCAGGACAGCGTTGGATAGCCCTGGCCAAAGATGCCCTTCTTCAATCCCGCAACGATCGGTTTGCTGGCCAGCCACGTGCTCAGCAGTTGCTTCAGCGGATTCGACAGGTGCGTATTGGCCGCGTTGTCGAGCCAATAGGCGGTGTCGGTGCGCGTGTTGGTCTTGTAGTGGGTGACGATGTAATCGCGAGTGCCTTCGAACTGGGCGTTGACCGTCTGATTGAATGCCTGCCGTGCCTCGTCACCCAGATCGCCCATCTCCAGCGCTGCCACGAAGGCGGTGGCGGTGCGCTGCACGAACAACAGCGTGGTGGCCTCCAGCGGTTCGATGAAACCCTGCGACAACCCGATCGCGAGGCAATTGCGATTCCAGCTTTCGGCGACACGCCCAACCCGCATCTTCAGGTGGCGCGCTTCGACATCGGCATCGAGCAACCCGAGGTGCGCGCGAAGTTCGGTCTCCGCTTCATCTGGCGAACAGTAATCGGTGCTGTAGACGTAACCGTTGCCGAAGCGATTGGTCAACGGAATTTTCCAGGCCCAGCCGTTCTTGAGCGCGGTCGAAATGGTCTGCGACATGATCGGCCCGTCGATGGGCGTGGGCAGCGCGATCGCCGCGTTGTTGAACAGGTTTTCCGCGTAGGAAACGAACGGCGTTTTCAGCGCCTTGCCGACCAGCATCGAAGCGAAGCCGGTGCAGTCGACGAAGAAATCGGCGTCCAGCATCTCGTCACCTTCGAGGCGCAGCGAGCCGATATCGCCGTTGTCTTTCAGGACCACCTCGTTCACGTGCCGCGGCACATGACGCACGCCAAGCTCCAGCGATTTCCTCAACAGAAAAGCGCCAAGCAGCCCCGCATCGAAGTGGTAGCCATGCCATATCTCGAATGGAAAATGGCGTTCCGGACGCGGGGCGCGACCTTCGCGCGCCAGCCGACTGGCAATGAAGAAGCGATCGGGATGCGCATCCACGTCGGCGTAGTTCAAACGCGAGTGCACGTTGTTGATGAACTGCGTCATGGTCAGGTTGTCGAGCATCGACGCAAACGGATGGAAGTAGCTTTCAAATCCGGGACGCGTCGACCACTTGTCGAAGGTGATGCCGTTCTTGTAAGTCGCGTTGCACGCGGGCATCCACTCCGACTCCTCGATGCGCAGGCCTTCGAAAAACTTGCGCAGATAAGGCGTCGAACCCTCGCCCACGCCGATCGTGCCCACCTGCGGTGATTCGATCACCGTCACCTGAATCGCGGAGCCGTAGGCGGAATTGGCCAGCATCAGCGCGGTCATCCAGCCTGCCGTACCGCCGCCGACGACCACGATCCTGCGCACAGGCGGTTCGGCGCCGACGCGTGTGGCGTGATGTTCGTTGCTGGTCTGGTTGAAGACGGTGGCAGAGACGGACATGGCGGGCGCGGTCGCTGGCGGGATCGAGCGCCAGAGCATGCCACAGCGTGCCGTGCTCGATAGCAACGCAGTCATTCGCACTCATCAGCGCCTGAGCGCCCGATATACTGCGCGGATGACCTTCAACGTATTCCTGCAGTACATCCTGCCGCACCGGTTTCTCTCCCGCATCGTCTACTGGGCCACGCGCTGGACCTTTACGCCGTGGAAGAACTGGCTGATCGGCACCATCGTGCGCAACTACGACGTCAACATGAGCGAGGCGGCGCAGCCCGACGCGCTGTCCTACCAGCATTTCAATGCGTTCTTCACGCGGAAGCTGCGCCCCGATGCACGTGCGGCCGACGCCGATCCGCTGGCCTTGCTCTGCCCCGCGGATGGGCGCATCAGCCAGTCGGGCGCGATCGTCGATGGCCGCATCTTCCAGGCCAAGGGCCAGGATTATTCCGCAGCAGAACTGCTGGGCGACGAGGCTTCCGCGCAGCCGTATCGCGATGGCAGCTTCGTCACCGTCTATCTCTCGCCGCGCGATTACCACCGCGTGCACATGCCGATGAAAGGCACGTTGCGGGAAACCGTGCATGTGCCGGGCCGCATCTTCAGCGTGGCGCCGTTCGCGGTGGAAGCGATACCGCGCCTGTTCGCGCGCAACGAGCGGCTGGTGTGTCACTTCGACGGCGAGCACGGCCCGTTCGTGGTGGTGATGGTCGGCGCGATCCTGGTGTCGTCGGTGGCGACGGTGTGGGACGGGCTGGTGATTCCGCCGTATGCGTCGTCGATCCGGCGCAAGTCGTTCGAGGGCCAGAACATCACGCTGGACCGTTTCGCCGAGATGGCCCGCTTCAACATGGGCTCGACGGTGATCATGCTGCTGCCCGCCGGAATGGCTGCACTCGATGCGCTGCAGCCGCTGCAGCACGTCCTGGTCGGCCAGCGTATCGGTCACCGCTCGCCGGGCTGATGCAATGCGTCGTTTTGTGACGATCTAGGCGCAAACCGTCCAATCTCCCCGCTACGCTCTGGGCTTGCCGCGTATCGTGGCGGCAATTCCAGCCAAGGGGACACCATGCAGATACTCACTCCTTTCTTCGTGATGATGCGTGCGCGTCAATTGGGTCGACAGTTCCGCGACATCGAGCGCAGCATCCGTGCGCTGCCCAAGCGCAGCCGCGAGCGATTGAGCACGCTGACCCTGCGCGAGATCGGCCAGGCATCACGCAGCGATTTTCCGCATCTCTACGGCACGCCGCCGGAAGCTCGCTTCCAGCCTTGGGGGCAGGGAACGGAAGTCGGCTACGAACGCGCGTGTTCCGGCAACACCGAAGTCGCGCTGCGCGGCATGGCACTGTGGCTGGCCGTGGCCTATCACGAGACCAAGAATTCCCCGCACACCAGCCTTCAACCGCAATATCGGCAACTGATGCAGATTCTGCGCGAGCTCAAGGAAATGCAGGCGGCCAGTCCCGAAGAAAGCTGGATACAGGACAGCGCTGTCGCCTGATCTGCATCAGTACACGCAGATCACGGCGATCAGTTGCGCGGGGTCAATCGATCGCTCAGCTGATCATCTTCAATCGCAAACAGGCAGCCGGATCGTCTTGCCCACGCTGATGCGATGGTGCTTGAGGCCGTTCATGCCGGCCACTTCATCCACGCTCGAACAATGCAGCTTGCGCACGATGCTCACCAGCGTGTCGCCGCGACGAACCTTGTAGCGACGCTCTTGACGGGGCGCTGGCGCTGCATGCACTTCCGGCGCCGGCACCACGACGGGCACCACTGCAGCGTGCAGATCATGCGCAAGGATCGGCCACGGTCCATCGACGCAACGCAGCGCGTAGATTTTCTCCAGCGGCTTCGGCACCTGGATCGACGCGCCCATCGGTTGCACCACTTGCGGATCGAGCCGTGGATTCAGATTGCGCAAGGTGCGAAACCATCCATCGCCCATGCCCTTGGTCGTGCCCAGGCACACGGTCAATTCGGTCAGCGATGCAGGCCGCTTCAGCTGCACTGCGCCCGCATCACCTTCGATCTTGGGGAACTTGAGGTTGTAGCTTTCCGGATGCAGGAACAACCACGCGGCGGCGAGCACCGAGGGCACGTAGTCGCGTGTCTCCGGCGCCAGCTGGTTGTAGATGCGCGGATCGTAGAAGCTCACCGAGGTGTTATCTCCGACCGCGCGGCGCATGCGTCCTTCACCGCCGTTGTAGGCGCCGATCGACAGCTCGAGGTTGTTGTTGAAAATGCGCAACTGTTCGTTGAGATATTCGGCATTCGCACGCGCCGACGCACCCGGGTCGTAGCGCGTGTCGAAGCCGCTGTCGCTGGTCAGGCCGAAACGTGCGCCGGTGGCGTACATGAACTGCAAGGGGCCGGCCGCGCCCGAGCGCGAAACCGCATGCACCTTGCCGCCGGATTCCTTCGCCATGATGCCGAACAGCAACGCTTCGGGCAGATCGGCTTTCTGGTACTGCGGCCACATCTCGAAACGCATGTATTGATAGTTGACGTACGCGTCCATCAACTGCGGGCGCCACTGCGTCAGCCACATTTCCAGCGCGGCTTTCACCGGACCGTTCATCGCGATCAGTTCGGAAAGTTTCTGCCCATGCAGCAGCGTCACGCTTCGCTCTGCCTCCGGCAGGGTTGTCGCTCCAGCTTTGCCGGCAGCGAGTGCGGCCTGCGACGGATCGACATCGCTATCCAGATCCTGATCCCCACTGAAGTCGCCGTCCTTCAGGCGCAGCAGGCGATCGAACACCGAGAAGAATCGTTGCGGATCGCAGCCCGGCGTATTGCCGCAGCGCGCAGCCGCTTCCTTCAGGCGGTCCAGCGATTGCGTGAGCGTGAGCTGCGACGCTTGCAGATTGCCCTCGCGCGATTGCTGCAAGGCCGTTTCGTAACCCTTGCTGGCAAGATCGAGCTGCGCGTAAAGCGCGTTCACGGGCGCGGCGGGTTTCACGGCGGCCGTGCCGGCGCACGCGGTGAGCATGGCCATCGCGCTGCCGAGCAGCGCGGTGCGGCAAGAAGATTTTTTCGCGGACAACGACATTGCTTGTTTGATCCATGCGAGCGAGTAAAGCGCCCACCATAGCCGGCGCAGCGCTTCGACTCAACGCGGCCGGCGGTAACCCCACGGGGTTGGCTACAATCGGGCATCAACGAAGGATGCACCGCCATGACGGACATATTGATCGGCCGCAACGACAGCACCAGCGTCAGTCTCGACCCGCAGTACGGTAATCGTCACGGCATGATTGCCGGCGCCACCGGCACCGGAAAATCGGTGTCGCTGATGGTGCTGGCCGAAGGCTTTTCGCGCCTTGGTGTGCCCTGCTTCCTGGCTGATGCCAAGGGCGATCTGGCTGGCCTCGCCATGGCTGCGGGCGAACCGGGCGACAAGCTCAAGGCACGCCTGGCCAAGTTGAAACTCACCGACTGGAAGGCGCAGGCCAACCCCGTCATCTTCTGGGATATCTACGGCAAGCTTGGCCATCCGGTGCGCGCCACGATCAGCGAAATGGGCCCGACCCTGCTCGGTCGCGTGCTGGAGTTGAACGACACGCAGGAAGGCGTGCTCGAGGTCATTTTCAAAGTGGCCGATGACCAGGGTCTGCTGTTGCTCGATCTCGCCGACCTGCGTTCGCTGCTCACGTTCGCGTCAGAGAATGCCAAGGATATTTCCAGCCATTACGGACTGATCAGCCCGACCAGCATCGCGGCGATCCAGCGCGCGCTGCTGAAACTGGAACAGGACGGCGCCGATCAGTTCTTCGGCGAGCCCGCGCTCGAACTCGCCGACCTCATGCGCCAGGATATGAGCGGCCGCGGCATCATCAACGTGCTGGCCGCCGATCAGCTGATCCTCAAGCCCAGGCTCTACTCCACCTTTCTGTTGTGGCTTCTGTCGGAACTGTTCGAGCAGTTGCCGGAAGTCGGCGATCTCGACCAGCCGAAAATGGTGTTCTTCTTCGACGAAGCGCACCTGCTGTTCGACGATGCGTCGCCGGCATTGCAGCAGCGCGTGGAGCAAGTCGTGCGGCTGATTCGCTCCAAGGGCGTGGGCGTGTATTTCTGTTCGCAGAATCCCGACGATGTGCCCGGCGTGATCCTCGGCCAGCTCGGCAATCGCATCCAGCATGCGCTGCGCGCTTTCACTCCACGCGATCAGAAAGCGGTGAAGGCTGCGGCCGAAACTTTCGTCGCCAATCCGAAACTCGACGTGGTCACGGCCATCACCCAGCTCGCGGTTGGCGAAGCGCTCGCCTCCACACTCGCCAACGGCGGTGTGCCGACGCCGGTCGAACAGGTGCTGGTGACTTCCCCGTGTTGCCGCATCGGCGCGATTACCGACGCCGAGCGCAGCACGATTCGCCAGCGCTCGCCGGTCGGCGGCAAGTACGACACCACCGTGAATCGCGACTCCGCCGAGGAAATGCTGGCAAGGCGCGCCAGCGAAAAGGCCGCTGACGCCGGCAGCGGTGCGACCACCGCCGGCGGCAAGGTCATCGACCCGGCAGCGCCCGCAGATTCGCCCGGATGGGGCGGCGCCGTGCACGACGCACTATTCGGCACCAAGCGTCGCCAGGGCATGGTCGAAACGATGGGCAAGCAGGTCGTGCGAACGATGGGTAGTCAACTCGGCCGGCAGATTCTGCGCGGCGTGCTGGGTGGCATCTTCGGCGGCAAGCGTTGAACCGAGGTTTCGCATGAGCCGCTGGCGCCCGCCTGCTCCCGGTTCGACCGCCATCATCACGCGCGATGGTTTTGAAAGGCTGAAGGCCGAGCTCGATCATTTGTGGCACGTGCTGCGGCCGCAAGTCGTTAAGGCACTCGCAGCAGCCGCCGCCGAAGGTGATCGCTCCGAAAACGCGGAATACATCTATCGCAAAAAGCAGCTGGGCGAAATCGATCGGCGCGCGCGCTATCTCAGCAAGCGCATTCCGGCGTTGCGCGTGGCCGAGGGCGCACCAAGCGATCGCAGTCTGGTGTTTTTCGGTGCACGCATCGAACTTGAAAACGCCCATACCGGCGAAGCCCTGCACTACCGCATCGTCGGCCCCGACGAAACCGATGCGCGGCTGGGCTGGATCAGCATCGACTCACCGCTGGCGCGCGGCGTGCTCAAGAAACGCGTCGACGACGAATTCGCTGCGGAACTCCCGGGTGGAACGGCGCGCTTTGCGATCATTTCCGTCGCATACGACTGACCCGGCGGCGCTATTTTCCAGCGGGCGAAAACGCGCGCGAGTCTCGTCGATAGTCACTTTCGATCTGCGCCAAACGCGCTTCGCGCGCTTGCGGGCTCACCCACTGTCCGTGTTCTGCCTGCTGGCGCAGCAAGACGTATTGCATGTCGACAAATGGCTGCAGTACGTGATTGTCCTGCGGAGCGAATCCGCCGAGGTCGGGAATACGCGCCAACGTTGCGCGCTCTCGATTGCCGTTGTCGCCGGATGCATGTCCGTACGCCAGGATGAAATCGGTGAGCCGTTGACGCACCGACACGGCAAGACCTTCGCGGACGACAAACACGCCCGAGGGTATCAGCGACGAGCGCCAGATCACCTTGAGCTGCGATGCCTCGGTCGGAAATTTGTGGCGAAACAAATCAAGATCGGGATTATTGCTGCTGGCGACGTCCGCATCGCGATTGACCACGGAAAGAAGATTGGCCTGATGCCCGCCTACGTGCACGCTCGCGAAAAACGTGTCGGAGTTGATGCCGCGCGGCGCGAAAACGTATGCCTCCGGCATCATGTAGCCGCTCACCGAAAGCGGTTCACTACGCGCGTAGCGCCATTGCCCGGATCTGGACAGCATGTCGTCGAGCGAATGGATCGGACCATCGCCACGCACCACGAGCATCGCGACGTTGCCCTTGGCGCCGTCGCTGCGCACGAACTGCGCGAACACGCGCATGTGCTGGTGCGCCACGGCCTCCACCGCGAGCCTGCCGGAGAGGAACGCCACATCGACGCCTTGCGCGCCGATCATGCTTGACAGGCCCGTGTAGCTGCTCACCGAAACGGTGGTGACCGGCATGTCGATTTGCTTCTGCAATTCGTCCAGCAGCGGTCGCCATTGCTGAAGCGACTCGGCGGCGCTGCCGATCGGGAGAATGCCGAATCGCAGCGATGCCGGTGCACTTTTTTCATTCTGTGTACCGCCAGCCAGCACCGCGAGCGGCAGCATGATCGCCATCAACCCCATCGCGACGACACGGCCGAGGATTCTTCGTCGACGCTGCTGCAGCGGCTCGCGCCATGCGTTGTTCAATATTCCGCTCCCCGGTTTATCAACAACCGTATATAGACAAGTTGACTCATCGGGGCAACCGTCATTCCGGCAATCTGTGCGCTGGAGGGTAATCGCGCCCGGCACGGCGTGGTTGGTAGCAGACGGTGGTGCGATGAAAAACTTCCCTGGCGCTGTCCGGATGCCATCCCGGCAAGCCGGAAAGCGGCAACGGTCGCAGTTCGAGCGGGTCGCGCAGCAACGAACCATCGGCGATCAGTGACGCGCAGCATGCCAGCGCATCCGGCATGCCGGTCGTTCCTGCCGCGTGGAATACCAGCGCTTTCGCGACCAGCAATTTCTCCGGGCTCAACGCGTGTTCCAGCAAAGCATGACCAAATAACGCAACGTCGATGGAGCCATCGAGCCACGCCTCTCGCCGCTGCCAGAACAGTGCATGCCAGTCGTGCGCGTCCCATAGCGCGAGCAGCGACGGGTCACGCAGAAGTACGACGACGCCGGCTTCGTCGAAATGCGTCATCGCATACTGCGAACGCGAGCGATGCTTGGGGCCCATGCGGACGATCTCGTCCATCTGGCGACGGTTCAACGCCTGCTTGATCGACGGATGGCGCAGCCAGACCAGTGCGTTGAGCAAGTCGTGCCAGTTGCCCTCGCGTGTGGCGATCTGGCCGCTTTCGGCAATGCGCTGTTCGTAGTGCAGGCCGTCGGCCAGCAGCGCGGGCGTTTGCGCGATGAAGCGATAATCGGCATTGGCTGGAAGCAGATCGTTAAGCTGCCCTACGGAAGGCCACGCATCACCTTGAAGCAGCGACGCGTAGTCGCTCCATGCGACCAGCGGCTGACGGATGAATACATCCGCGTCCACGGCCCCGCGCGACGGCGCGTGGTAACGCACAACTCAGCCGACGAGGCGCGCGTGCAGATCGTGATCGCTTGCCTCTTCGACCACGACGTCGACGAACTGGCCGGCTTTCAGCTTCTGGCCATCGGCGATCAACACCGTGCCGTCGATTTCCGGTGCGTCGGCAGCGGAACGCGCGACGGCGCCGTCCGCTCCCACTTCATCCACGAGCACCTTGATCGTGCGGCCAATCTTGCGCTGCAGCTTGGCGGCGGAAATCTCGGCCTGCACCGCCATGAATTGTTCCAGGCGGTCTTCCTTCAATTCTTCCGATACCGGATCGGGCAGCTCGTTGGCCTTGGCGCCGTCCACCGGCGAATAGGCAAACGCGCCGACGCGATCGAGTTCGGCCTCGCGCAGGAAGTCGAGCAGTTCCTCGAACTCCGCATCGGTCTCGCCGGGAAAACCCACGATGAAAGTGCTGCGAATCGTGAGATCGGGCACGGCCTTGCGCCAGTTCTGGATGCGCTCCAGCGTCTTGTCGATATTGCCCGGGCGCTTCATCAGCTTGAGGATGCGCGGGCTGGCATGCTGGAAAGGAATGTCGAGATATGGCAGCAGTTTTCCCGCAGCCATCAATGGCATTACTTCGTCCACGTGCGGATACGGATAGACGTAATGCAGGCGCGCCCACACGCCGAGTTCTGACAGGCCTTCGCACAGATCCGTCATGCGCGTGCGATACGTCTTGTCGCGCCACTGGCGCTCGGCGTACTTCAGGTCCACGCCGTAAGCGCTGGTGTCCTGCGAGATCACCAGCAACTCCTTCACTCCGCCCTTCACCAGGCGCTCCGCTTCCAGCAGCACTTCGTCCACGGGGCGCGATACCAGATTGCCGCGCATTGACGGAATGATGCAGAAACTGCAGCGATGGTTGCAGCCTTCGGAAATCTTGAGATAGGCGTAGTGCTTCGGCGTCAGCTTCACGCCGATGTCCGGCACGATGTCCAGGAAGCGATTGCGCTGTGGCGGCAAGGCTGTGTGCACGGCACTCATCACGCTGGCGTAATCCTGCGGGCCGCTGATCGACAGCACCTCCGGATACGCTTCGCGGATCAGGCTCTCGCGCTTGCCGAGGCAACCGGTAACGATCACTTTGCCATTCTCGTGCAATGCGGTGCCGATGGAGTCGAGCGACTCCTGCACCGCCGCATCGATGAAGCCGCAGGTGTTCACCACTACCGCGTCGGCCTCACCGTAGCTGGGCACGATCTCGTAGCCTTCGACCTTGAGCTGAGTGAGGATGCGCTCGGAATCGACCAGCGCCTTGGGGCAGCCGAGACTGACGAAACCGATCTTGTGTGCTGCCTGCGACATGACTGTGGACTACCGTAAGAAACGGCGCGAAAGAACGCGCGAAACAGCGGATTATACGTGAGCGCGGCGTTGACGCCGGCGCGGCTAATATTCACCGCTTTCCATCCGCGGAGCTTTTTCCATGGGCGAGCACATCAATATCCCGACCACGCGCACCCAATGCATCGGCGCTTATCTGGCAAAACCGCAGGGGAAACCCAAGGGTGGCATCGTGGTGATCCAGGAAATCTTCGGCATCAACGCGCACATGCGGCGCGTCGTCGACGGCTTCGCCGCACAGGGCTACACGGCGATCGCGCCCGCGTTCTTCGACCACGTCGAAGCCAACGTCGAACTCGGCTACGACGAAGCCGGTTTCAAGAAAGGCCAGCAACTGGTGGGCGAAGTCGGACTGGAACAAGCCGTGAAAGACGTCGCCAGCGCGGCCGAAGCGATTGCATCCGCCGGAAAGATCGGCACGGTCGGTTATTGCTGGGGCGGCACCGTGGCATTGTTGGCGGCGCTGCGCTTGGGGCTACCTTCGGTGAGCTATTACGGCGCGCGCAACGTGCCGTTTCTGCACGAAATACCGAAGGCGCCGGTGATGTTCCACTTTGGCGAAAAGGACAAGCACATCACGCCGGACATGGTCGCCAAACATCGCGAACTGCTGCCGCAGATGGAAACCTTCACCTACCCGGCCGATCATGGCTTCAATCGTGATGTCGGGCCGCAATACGACGAAGCCAGCGCGAAGCTTGCCCTGCAGCGCACGCTCGGTTTTTTCGAACGCCACCTGGCCAGCGCGTGAGCGACAGTGAATTCGTTCTGGATGCGCGGCTGACCGCTGATTCTCATCCCGTCGCCACGCTGCCGTTGTGCGACGTGCGGCTGATGAACGATGCGCGCTATCCCTGGCTGATCCTGGTGCCACGTCGCAGCAGCATGATTGAAATCGCAGAGCTGCCCGAGTCCGATCAGGCAACGCTGTGGCAGGAGGTCAATCGTGCCGCTGCCGCGCTTCGGTCAACGACGCCCTGCGAGAAAATAAACATAGGCGCGCTCGGCAATATCGTGCGGCAGCTGCATGTGCACGTGGTCGCACGCAATCAGGGCGATGCGGCGTGGCCCGGCCCGGTGTGGGGCCACGGCATGGCGAAGCCGTACGAAGCACCGCCATGCGACACGCTGATCGAGCGATTGCGCAAGGCGCTGAAGAGCTAGCCGAAGCCCGAAGAGCCGCATGAACGAAAACGCCCGCGTATCGCTACGCGGGCGTCGTTGTCTGGACAACGAGGTCATATCAGTACTGCGGCTGCCCCTGTGGCTGGCCACCGCCTTGGTCCATTGGGCTGGAGCCCGCAGCATCCTTGCCCTTCAGCTCATCCGGCATCGCAGTGGGCGCATGGTAATCCTCGAGTTTGCGCGCCTTCGTCTCCAAAGGATTGATCCGCTTCAGCGTACCTTTGTCGTCGTAATACACGGTGAACCCGTAGTCGAGCTGCAAACGTGCCATGTACTGGAGGTGCTGCTTGCGGATCTTCGAATCGTCGCTGCGAACCAGCAGCACAGTCTTGGGCAACTGGCCCTGGTCTTTCAGATACGAGAAATGGCTGCCCACATCGAGCGCCGACAGCACGGCGCCGTCGACCAGGAACTGGTTGCTCTTGTACGCCTGGATGGTGGTGTCGTACTTGCTCTGCGCCGTGGCGACGATATCGTCCTTCGTGCCGCCGGTATGGCAGCCGGCGAGTACCAGAAGACTGCAAAGCATGATCGCGGTGGCGGCGCGCGTCAGCAGGGTTGAAAAGCGGATCATCGAAGTCTCCTGGACTAGCTGTCGGTTCATCTGGTTCGTTGGATCACGTCGAAGTGTAGCGCCGGACCTTGCCTGATGACGCAGTCTTCGACAGGTCCATTTCAGGCAACTTCATCTATCGGATCAGGTGCGCGGAAGCGTCACGCCCTGCTGGCCCTGGTATTTGCCGCCGCGATCCTTGTAGCTGGTTTCGCATTCCTCGTCGGACTCGAGGAAAAGCATCTGCGCCACACCCTCATTGGCGTAAATACGTGCGGGCAGCGGCGTGGTGTTCGAAAATTCCAGCGTCACGTGCCCCTCCCATTCCGGCTCGAGCGGGGTCACGTTGACGATGATGCCGCAACGCGCATACGTGCTTTTGCCCAGGCAGATGGTGAGCACGCTGCGCGGTATGCGGAAGTATTCGACCGTACGTGCGAGCGCGAACGAGTTCGGCGGAATGATGCACACGTCGGACTTGATGTCGACGAAGCTGCCTTCGTCGAAATGCTTGGGGTCGACGATGGTGGAATTGATGTTGGTGAAAATCTTGAACTCGTTGGCGCAACGCACGTCGTAGCCGTAGCTGGAGGTTCCATAGGAAACCAGCTTCTGGCCGTCGCGCAGCTTGACCTGACCCGGCTCGAACGGCTCGATCATGCCGTGCTGTTCGGCCATCCGGCGAATCCACTTGTCGGGTTTGATGCTCACGCGCGCTCCAGTTTTCTATCGGGTGCGGCTCGGACGAGGTCCGGCCGAAGGTGCTGAAAATACCATGTCGGCCCGCTGCGCTGGCGAGCGCTACGGATCAGTCGTTCGTCAACTCGGTCGCCAGCGCGTGCAACCGGACGCACCGTCACGCGGTCGGCGCGCCCTGCACGAGAATCTTGCCGAGCCCCAGTGATTTGTTTCGTGGCTGGCGAGATAACCGGCCGGTGGCATTGCGCGCAATCTCGCGATATCGCGCGGTGAGTTCGGAATCGGGTATCGCAACCACCGTCGGGGTGCCGGCATCGACCTGTTCGCGGATGCGGATATCCAGCGGCAGCGAGCCGAGATAAGGCACGTCGTACTGCGTGGCCATGCGCTCGCCGCCGCCTTCACCGAAGATGTGTTCCTCGTGGCCGCAGTTCGAACACATATGCGTGGCCATGTTTTCCACGATGCCCAACACCGGCACCTCGACCTTCTCGAACATCTTGAGCGCCTTGCGCGCGTCCAGCAGCGCGATGTCCTGCGGCGTGGTGACGATGATCGCGCCGGCTACCGGCACTTTCTGCGACAGCGTGAGCTGGATGTCGCCGGTGCCCGGCGGCAGATCCACGATCAGGTAATCCAGCTGTTCCCAGCGCGTGTCAGTGAGCAACTGCATCATCGCCTGCGTCACCATCGGGCCGCGCCAGATCATCGGCGTGTCTTCTTCCACGAGAAACCCGATGGACATCACCGAAAGCCCGTGCGCCTGCATCGGGATGATGGTCTTGCCGTCAGGTGATTCCGGTCGGCCGCTGATGCCGAGCATACGCGGCTGGCTCGGCCCGTAAATGTCCGCATCCAGCACGCCGACCTTCGCACCTTCGGCGAGCAGCGCAAGCGCAAGATTCGCCGACACCGTTGACTTGCCGACGCCGCCCTTGCCCGACGCGACGACGATGATGTTCTTCACGTTCGGCAGCGGCCCAAGCGCGCCCTGCACCTTGTGCACATGGATGCGGCTGGTAATCGACATCACCGCCGATTCGATGGCCGCGTCTGCCTCGAGAGCCTGCGTCGCGCGTCGCGCCAGATCGTCGATCGCACCCGCTGCGGGATAACCCAGTTGCATGTCCACCGAAACGCGCGCGCCATCCACGCCGATCGCGCGGATGGATTCGGCCAGCGGCGCACCAGTGTGCGGATCGATCAGTCCGCCAAGAATCTGGCGCACCAGGGCTTCGTTCGCCTGTGACATGAGGGCTCGGGTTCGATGGGGACTTTGCATTATGCCAGCGCACGTCGCCGCATCGAGCGTTCGCACGACATGGCGCGATGCAGCTTGACGCCTCGCGCGGCCGTCGGCAGGCTCAGTCCATACGCTTTCGTACGGGAGTACAGCATGAAGCCACTGTTCCGCCTCACCATCGCGGCCAGCCTGTTGCTGGGCGCAAGCACCGCTTTTGCCGCACACGACACGCCGGTAGGCAAATGGAAACAGGTCGACGACGTCAGCGGCAAGGTCAAATCGATCATCGAGATCACCGACACCAACGGCCAACTCCAAGGCAAGATCGTGCAGCTGCTGAATGTGTCGCCGGAAGACATCGCTCGCGAAGGCGCGCATCCGGTCTGCGTCAAATGCGATGACGAGCGCAAGGACAAACCGATCGAAGGTATGACCATCATGTGGGGCGTCAGCAAGGACGACGACGTATGGGACGGCGGCAAGATCCTCGACCCGAAGAACGGAAAAATCTACAAGGTGAAGCTGACCCTAACCGACGGCGGCACGAAGCTCGACGTACATGGATACATCGGGTTCTCGCTGCTGGGCCGCAGCCAGACTTGGCAGCGCGAGGAATAGATTGCCGTCTTCTCTCGAGATTGAAGGCGCGCCGATGGCGCGCTTTTTTTCGCGGACGACTTGCGTTCCTCACATCGCCACATCGTCAGCCGCATCCAGCCATGAAGCATCGTCTCCGATCGGGCATGCTGCCGTTTCCATCGCCAGCACGGAGTCGCTGATGCCCACCATCTTCACCCACGCCGCCGTTCCGCTCTTGCTCGGTGCTGCCCTGGGTCGCAGACGGATCAGCCATCGGCTGCTGTCAGCAGGCGCGATCGCCGCCGTGCTGCCGGATGCCGATGTGCTGGGTTTCAGATTCGGCATCGCTTACGCCGATGCATTCGGCCATCGCGGCGCCGGACATTCGATCACGTTCGCCCTGCTGGTCGCGTTGTTGGCAGCGGCCCTGCACAAACCACTTCGAACTTCGGCGCGAAACGCTTTCTTCTTCGTCGGCCTCGCGGCGATTTCGCATCCGTTGCTTGACGCCCTCACGAACGGCGGCCTCGGCGTGTCGTTGTCATGGCCGCTCAGTGATCACCGTTTCTTCTTTCCATGGCGACCCATCGAAGTCTCGCCGATCGGCGCGCGCTTCTTCAGTGTGCGTGGCTGGTGGGCGATCCGATCGGAACTCCTGTGGGTCTGGTTGCCTTCCGCCGCAATGGCCCTGCTGCTATGGCGATGGCGCGTGCGTGCTGAGCAAGGCGCAAGCCAGCCAGCGTAACGACGCATGCCATAATCCACGGCTATTCCACCAGCGTAGCCACCATGAGTCATCGTCGTCTGCTCGTCACCAATGCCCTGCCCTACGCCAATGGCCCGCTGCATATGGGTCATCTGCTGGGTTACATCCAGGCCGATATCTGGGTGCGCGCGCAACGCATGAGCGGCAACGAAGCGGTCTATGTCTGCGCGGACGATGCGCACGGAACGCCGATCATGCTCGCTGCTGAAAAAGCCGGCATGACACCGGAAGCTTTCATCGCGGGTATTCGCGAAGGACACGAAGCGGATTTCGCCGCGTTCGGCGTCGACTTCGACCACTACCACACGACCCATTCGGAAGAAAATCGCGAGCTGGCGACGCTGATCTATACGCGCCTGCGTGATGGCGGCAGCATCGCCAAGCGCAGCATCCAGCAGTTGTTCGATCCCGAAAAACAGATGTTTCTGCCGGACCGCTACATCAAAGGCATCTGTCCGAACTGCGGCACGCCGGACCAGTACGGCGACAACTGCGAAAACTGCGGCGCGACCTACGCGCCGACCGACCTGATCAACCCGTATTCGGTGATGTCCGGCGCTACGCCGGTGCTGCGCGATTCGGAGCACTACTTTTTCGAGCTGAGCAAATTCGAGGTTTTGCTGCGTGACTGGTTCGCCGGCAAATACAGCAACGGCAAGCCGGTCGCGAATCGCGGCGTGGTGGCGAAGCTGAGCGAATGGCTCGATGGCGGCCTGAAAGACTGGGACATCTCGCGCGACGCACCCTACTTCGGTTTTCCGATACCCGATGCACCGGGGAAATTTTTCTATGTATGGCTGGACGCGCCGATCGGTTACCTCGCCAGCTTCAAAGCGTACTGCGACAAGACTGGCGTGAAATTCGACGAATTTCTTGCCGAAAACAGCGCCGCTGAAATGCATCACTTCATCGGCAAGGACATCATCAATTTCCACGGTCTGTTCTGGCCGGCGATGCTGCATGGCGCGCAGATGCGCACGCCGACGGCGCTGCACACCAACGGCTACCTGACGGTGAACGGCGCGAAGATGTCCAAGTCGCGCGGCACCTTCATCCAGGCGCGCACGTATCTCGATGCAGGCATCCACCCGGAATTCCTGCGCTACTACTTCGCCACCATGCTCAGCGATGCGCCGGTCGATGTGGACCTCGATCTGAAGGCGTTCGAGGAGCGCGTCAACTCACACCTGATCGGCAAGTGGGTGAACATCGCCAGCCGCACCGCAGGTTTCGTGCAGAAGTTTTTTGGCGGCAAACTGGCCGATCGCTTCGATGTCGAAGAGGCCGCGCTCTGGCAGACGCTCCTCTCGCACTACGACGGCATCGAGCAGCTTTACGACACCGGCGAGTTCGCCGAAGTCACGCGCCGCTTCGTCACCATGGCCGATCTGATCAACGGTTACATCGCCGCGAAAGCGCCGTGGCTGATCGCCAAGGACGAAAGCCGCCGTCACGAATTGCAGCAGGTTTGCACGCTGTCGTTGAATGCGTTTCGCCTGATCGCCGGGCTACTCAAACCGGTATTGCCAGCAACAGTCGCAGCAGCCGAACAATTCCTCGCCGCGCCGATCGCAAGCTTCATCGATGCACGTCGCGAACTGCATCATCACACCGTCGGCAACTTCGAGCCGCTGCTCGGCCGCATCGACCCACGACACGTCGAAGCCATGGTCGAGGCGTCGAAAGAATCGCTGGGTGTTTCCGCCGAAGCGCTCGTTGTCGAAAAAACGAAAAAAGCAATCAACAACACCCCGAAGGTCGCCATGACAAACGCAGACTCTCAACCGACGAACATCGGGTCATCCCCTGCTCCGACTCCCGACATCATCGCCATCGACGACTTCGCCAAGCTCGACCTGCGCATCGCCAAGGTCGTCGGCTGCGAATTCGTGGAAGGTTCCGACAAGCTGCTGCGCTTCGAGCTCGACGCCGGCCCGCTCGGCAAGCGTCAAATCTTTTCCGGCATCCGCGCCGCCTACGCCGAGCCGGACAAACTGGTCGGCCGCAACGTGGTTTTCATCGCCAACCTCGCCCCACGCAAGATGCGCTTCGGCATCTCCGAAGGCATGATCCTTTCCGCCGGCGAAGGCGGCGCGGATCTGTTCCTGCTGGATGCGGACAACGGCGCGAAACCCGGCGACACTGTTCGCTGACGAGGCCTGAGCGCATGCAATGTGTCTATCGTTCGTACGATCACACTGACGCGCAGATAGTCACCGGCTTGCTAGTGTCCGAAGGCTGCCATGCGCACCTTTTCGAGAACGGCTTGTCGCGATTGAGGTGGCACCAAGCAATCGCATATGGTGGCGCAAGGGTCATGGTCGTCGATGAAGACTTGCCTGCAGCCATTGACGTGCTCGCGCGCTGGCAGCTGGGCGAGTACCAACTTGGCGAAGGCGATCTCTGCCCTCGATGCAATAGCACCAGCATCGAGGAAAACCCCAATTATCGCGGCTGGGCTTTCTTCTTCGGATGTTTTCTCGGCTTGCCTATATGGCCCATGCGCAAGTGGCATGAGCGCTGCAATTCATGCAGCCACCACTGGAAAGCTATACCGCCTGACACGTATGCCGAGTTGAAAGTGACGATTGCCGAAGAACGGAAAAGAATGCCGCCTTGGTGGCCTTTCCGATTCGGCCGATGACCGAAGAGCCCCGCCATGCGACGGAGCTCTTTTCTCAGTGCGCCTGACTCAGCCCAGCTCAGCCGCATTGGCGATGATCTTTCCGACCAAGCCATATTCCGCAGCGGCCTCTGCGGACATCCAGTAATCGCGTTCGGTGTCCTTGGCGATGCGCTCGTAGGTCTGGCCGGTTTCGCGCGCGAAGATTTCATTGAGCCGTTTGCGCATGCGGATGATTTCGCGGGCGTGGATTTCAATTTCGCTGGCCGAACCACCCGCGCCGCCGGAGGGCTGATGCAGCAGGAAGCGCGTGTTGGGCAGGCTGAAGCGATTTTCCTTTTTTGCAGCGGCGAAGATCAGTGCGCCCGCGCTGGCGACCCAGCCGGTGCCGACGATGCGCACTTCGGGTTTCACGAACTTGATCATGTCGTAGATGGTGTCGCCGGATTCGACGTGGCCACCCTGGCTGTTGATGAAGATGGTGATCGGGTCGTCGCTCTCGTATTGCAGTGCGAGCATGCGCGCCGTAACGCGCTCGGCGAGCTTCTGGTCGATGCCACCATAGATCAGGATGGTGCGCGCCTTGAACAGGCGATCCTCGATCTGCGGCGGCCGTTTCTCCGGCGGGACGGCTTCGGCTTCCTTGGCGAGGGAAGCAGGCGTGCGTTCGATGACTTGCATGGGTGATTCCTTGTTGATCGTGCAGACCGATGATGGCACTACGCCAGCACTTTGTTTCGTGCCGGGCGTCCTTGCAGCAGACATGGCGCCGAATGAAGTCAGTTCAAGCGGATGATGCCTAGCGGTTTGCGCGACAATGGCTGGGATGACATCACACCCTGCCCCGCACGAGCCTGCTGCCGATCTGGCCGATCGCATCGACGCGATTCTGCCGCAGACCCAATGCGAGCAGTGCGGCTTTCACGGCTGCCGGCCATATGCCGAGGCGATCGCGCGCGACGAAGCGCCAATCAACCAATGCCCGCCGGGTGGTGCCGAAGGCATTCGCCAGCTTGCCGCGCTGCTACAGCGACCGGTGTTGCCGTTGAATTCTGTCAATGGCGTGGAGAAACCGCGGACGCTGGCCTTCATCGTCGAAGCCGATTGCATCGGTTGCACCAAGTGCATCCAGGTTTGCCCGGTCGATGCCATCGTCGGCGCATCGAAAATGATGCACACCGTGATCGCCGATGACTGCACCGGCTGCGAATTGTGCGTACCCGCGTGTCCGGTGGACTGCATCGTGTTGCGGCCGATGCCTGCCGAGCAGATCGACGGGGTGCACGCCGACGCGGCACGCAACCATTTTCAGCGCCGCGAAAAGCGCATGGCACGCGATCGCATGACTCACGCCAACGAACTCGCTGCACGCAAGGCTTCAGTCGATCGCGAAATATCGAAGAGCAATCCGGTGCTCGAAGCGCTGGCACGCGCCAGGGCGAAACAGCAGGAGCCGAAATCGTGAAGCGTGCCGATGTCGTCGAGATGTTCACTCGCCTGCGCGAACTGAATCCGCATCCAACCACCGAACTGGAATACACCACGCCGTTCGAATTACTGGTGGCCGTGGTGCTTTCCGCGCAGGCCACCGATGTCGGCGTGAACAAGGCCACGCGAAAACTTTATCCGGTGGCGAATACGCCGAAGGCGATCCTGAAACTCGGCGAGGAAAAGCTGAAGCGCTACATCAGCAGCATCGGCCTTTACAACGCCAAGGCGAAAAACGTGATTGCGCTTTGCAGGCTGTTGATCGACGAACACGGCGGCGAAGTGCCGAACAGTCGCGAAGAACTCGAAGCTTTGCCCGGCGTGGGCCGCAAGACCGCCAACGTGGTGCTCAACACCGCGTTCGGCGAAGCGACGATTGCCGTCGACACGCACATCTTTCGCGTCTCCAATCGCACCGGCCTTGCTCCCGGCAAGGATGTGCGCGTCGTCGAGGACAAGCTGGAAAAAGTCGTGCCCGCCGAGTTCAAACAGGACGCGCATCACTGGCTGATTCTGCACGGTCGCTACGTGTGCAAGGCGCGCAAGCCGGATTGCCCGCAATGCGTCATCCGCGATCTGTGCCCATACAAGGACAAGACCGTCGCCGCGGATTAAACACCGCGAGAATGCGGGCCTGTTTATATAGCGATATCGACTCATGCCGCGCGATCACTTGCGCGAGCCACGGAGACAGCATTCCGAAGAGTCCGCGCGAATAGCCATCCTGCCGATCGTTCGACGATCTTCACGCCGGCTATTGAAATATTCCTCCATTACGATTCACGCGACATCACCGTGGGCGGGCGTCAGGGATGGACGGACACGCTCCGTGTCGCGAAGGGAGACGAGCATGAAGAAAATCCATTTCATCGCTGCGACGATGTGGTTTTTGTTGGGCGCGACCCTCGCCCGCGGTGACGATGCGCCGCTGTTCATCCCGCAATGGCTGGGCGCGCAGTACACCTTCGTCGACCAGCATCAGTCGCCGTTGCATTCGCCCTACAGCGGCCCGTTGAGCCTGCGCCCCCAGGGCGATACCGAACGCTCGCACAGTTTCGGCGCCTACTTCGGCGTGGCGCTGCCGGCGCGTCTGCAGTTCTACTTCGATGTCGAAATGTTCAAGGGCGAGGCGGTAAGTGGCGCGACCGGGCTCGGCGGTTTTGCCAATGGTGATGTCGTCCATTCCGGCGGCGGCGCGCTCAGCAAGACCGCGTACGTGGCGCGTCGTTATCTGCGCTGGACGTTGCCGCTGGGTGGCGATATGCAGACTCAGCAGCGTGGCCAGGGCCAGCTTCCCGATCAGGAAGGTTCGCATCGCATCGAGATCAAGCTGGGCAAGATGGCGGTCAGCGACGACTTCGACAAGAACCGCTACGCCGATGCGGCGCGTACGCAATTTCTCAACTGGTCACTGCTCAACAACACAGCCTGGGATTTCGCCGCCGATACACGTGGCTATACCGAAGGGTTGATGCTCGGCTGGATCAACCCCGCCTGGAGCTTGCGCTATGGCATCTACCGCATGCCCACGCAGGCGAACGGAACGCAGACGGTGACGTCATTGCGCCGCGCGCGCGGCGAGCAGCTCGAACTGACGTTGCAGCCGATCCCCGACGGCGGCGTGTTGCGCCTGCTCGCCTTCCGCAATATCGCGAGCATGGGCATCTACGACGATGCCATCGCGATCGCGCTGGCCCACCATGCGACACCTGATATCAAGGCGGACGATCAACCCGGCCGGCGGAAATACGGCTTTGCCGCCAACGGCGAACTGCCGTTGGCCGATGACGGCAACACCGGGCTGTTCGCTCGTGCCGGCTGGAACGACGGCCGCACCGAATCGTTTGCCTATACCGAAGTCGATCGCACGTTGAGTGCCGGCGCGCAGATTTCCGGCAAGCATTGGGGACGACCTTCGGACATCGTCGGCGTCGCCATGGCGATGGACGCGTTGTCTCCGGCGCACCGCGATTACCTCGCTCTCGGCGGCGACGGGTTCACGCTTGGCGATGGCGCTTTGAACTATGCGCGCGAACGCATCGTCGAGGCGTACTACAACCTGGCGCTCGTGGCTCACCTCACGCTAGGCCCCGATATTCAACTCGTGCATAACCCCGGCTACAACCGTGATCGAGGGCCTGCACGATTCGTTGGCATGCGCATGCACGTGGAATTCTGACGCGTCCTAGGCAGGTATCTGGGCGCGCTCCAGCGCAGCAATGCGACGCTCCAGTCGCGGCCCGAGATAGCAGTGCGAACCGCACGGCAATAAACCCGCGTGACTGAATTCGCGCAAATACCAAGCGGGCGCGCGCGACACGAAACCATCCATGTCACCGCCAACATCGTCGCGGCTGGTAAACACTTCGAGGAAGGCGATGCCTTCGAGCATCTCGCCAATGCCTTGCAGGCCGGCGCGAATCTCTGCGGGTTTCAAGTAATGCAGTACGTCGGTGCACACGATCAGATCGAAGCGCGTATCAAAGCGCAAATGCTCGAGCTGGCCGAAGCGTGCAAGGCCGATATTGCGGCGGCGGCCATATCGCGCGACGGCATATTCGCTGGCATCGAGTCCACGGTAGGCAATCTGCGGACGCAATGCGCGCAGTGGTGCGCGCCATGTTCCTTCGCCACAACCCACATCGAGCACGTTGCGAATCGGTCGGCCCAGGTAGTACTCCGCCTGCGCCACCACCATCGCGACCTTGCGGCGCAGTTCGGCGGCGGATGCGACCGAATGGCGTGGGTGGCGATACCACTTGTCGAAATAGGCGCGGTCGTAGGTCTTGATCATCGGCTGTCGTCTGGAAGTCGGCAGGCCGCATGTTAACCGCGATCACGCAGGCAACGACCGCGACGTCACTTTTCGCATGCGCTGCGCTTGCCACCATGAGTTTCCGCACAACACATCCAGGAGTACGTCATGCCCATGGTCCGCTTTCGCCTGATCGGCAGCCGCGACGACGCCGACACCGTCATCGCCGCCTTGCACGGTATCAACAACATCGAACACGTCGAGGAAATCGACGATCTCATGCAAGGCATGCGCGACGACTCCAGTTCCAGCGAATCGGTAAGCGACAGCGAAGGACAGGTCTATTACATCGAAGTGGACGCGCCGAACGACCAGATCGCCGACACCGTTCGCGGCAGCGCGGAAGTCGTCGCCAACGATCGCGACGCAGGCATCGAGTTTGTCGACGAGTTCTGATTTCGCCGAAGGCATTCAGCAACCTTGTCATCCGAACGGTTGCGCGCCGCGTTGAATGGTTGGACGGCGGGAATCCGCCACGCGCTGTTCCATCGGAGTGACGGATGCCCGCGACGTTTCGACAAACTCACACGCTCATCGCTTCGGCGTGTCTGACCACGGCGTGCACGTTTCTGGTCGCGTGGATGCAACCGGTCCGGGCGGCCACGTTGAAACACGACGATATCGCGTGGCTCGGCCGCGCGACGTTCGGCCTTGATTCGGCGACGCTGGCGCGCTACCAATCGTCGGGCCGCGAACGGTATCTCGACGACGACCTCGACTCGCGCAACGACAGGTTGCCACCAGCGATCCAGTCGCTTGTCGATGGTTACGACGTCGTTCGTACACCGGCTTATCAATTGCTGGATCAATTCCGGCAACAGCAATTGGCGTACAAGAATGCTGCGGATGGTCCAGCCAAGGAGGCGGCAAAAAAATCGCTGCAGGAATTTCGCAAGAACCTGTACGAGCAAAGCGCGCAGATCGAATTGCTGCATGCGATCTATGGCGGCAATCAGCTGAAAGAGCAGATGGTCTGGTTCTGGCTCAATCACTTCAGCGTCTATGGCGCCAAGGGTCGCGTGCGTCTGGTGACGTTCGACTACGAGGAAAACGCGATACGTCCGCATGCCCTGGGCAAATTCCGCGACCTGGTGATGGCGACATTGAAAAGCCCCGCCATGCTGGAGTTTCTCGACAACGCCAGGAACGTCAAGGACCAGACCAACGAGAACTACGCACGCGAATTGATGGAGCTGCACACGCTGGGCGTGGGCTCGGGCTACACGCAGAAGGATGTGCAACAACTGACGCTGATTCTCACCGGCGCAGGCATCGGACTGCGCGACAACACGTTGGCCAATCGCCCCTTCGCCAACCGTCGCATGCAGCCACAGATGATTCGCGACGGCCTGTTCGTGTTTCGCCCCAGGCAACACGATTTCAGCGACAAGGTTTTTCTCGGGCACACCATCAACGGTTCTGGCTACGACGAGATCGAGCAGGCAGTCACGCTGATCACGCGCCAGCCCGCGTGCGCGACGTTCGTGTCGAAACAGATTGCGCAATATTTCGTGGCAGACCAGCCCCCACCGAAGCTGGTCGCTGCGATGACGCGCACGTTCCAGCGCACCGATGGCGATATCGCCGCGGTACTTCGCACGATGTTCAAGTCGCCGCTGCTGACGAGCGGCCACGAAAAAAAATTCAAGGATCCGACGCAGTTCATGGTGTCCGCGATGCGTCTGGCCTATGACGGCAAACCGATCACGAATGCCACGCCGCTGGTCAACTGGCTCAACCAGATGGGCGAGCCGATGTACGGACGCATCACACCGGATGGATGGCCACTCGATGGCGCGAGCTGGACCGGCTCCGGACAGATGGCCAAACGTTTCGACGTGGCGCGCGTGATCGGCACCGGCCGCAACCGCCTTTACATGAGTGACAGTGACAACGGCATGCCTCCACGCGATCCGCCGGTCCTCGATGCGCAGGTCTATCGCAGCACGAAGAAACCCTACCTTTCAGCCGCCACGCGCTCGGCACTCGGCCAGGCCAAGTCGGTGCAGGAGTGGAATACGTTTCTGCTGTCGTCGCCGGATTTCAACTATCGCTGAGCGCGTGTTGCCGATGCACGCCAGGTCAAAAGAGGCATGCCATGAACCGTCGTGAATTCCTGCTCGCCGCTGCTGCCGCCGCCACGCTGCCGGCGATGTCTTTCTCCGGCAGGCTGTTCGCCGCATCGGCGAATACGCCGCGTTTTCTGCTGGTGTTCCTGCGTGGCGGTTATGACTGCAACAATCTGCTGGTGCCACGCGGCAATGATTTCTATCACGCGTCGCGGCCCACGCTGGCAATCGCCGAACCCGATGCGGGTAATCCGGACAGCGCGATCGCGCTCGACGCCGATTGGGGTTTGAATCCGGTGCTGCGCGATTCGATGTATCCCCTTTGGCAGCGCAAGCAGCTGGCGTTCGTGCCGTTCGCGGGCACCGACGATCTGTCGCGCAGCCATTTCGAAACGCAGGACAACATCGAGTCAGGCGAACCTACCGCCAGCCGCAGCAATTTTCGCTCCGGCTTTCTCGCGCGGCTGTCTAGCACGATGCCAAGTGCTTCACCCATCGCGTTCACTCAATCGTTGCCATTGAGTTTTCAGGGCGCGGGGCACGACATTCCCAACATCTCGATGAAGGCCGATCCCAAGTCGCACTTCGACGCGCGTCAGGCCAGCATCCTCAGCAGCATGTATGCGGACACACCGCTGGCTGCAGCGACAGCTGACGGTCTGACACTGCCGACCACGCTCTCGCAGGATCTGCGCGACGAGATGCTGCACGCGAGTCGCGGTGCGCCCAGCGCGAAAGGTTTTGCCAGTCAGACACAGCGCATCGCGACACTGATGCGCGATCGTTATCGATTGGGTTTCGTCGACATTGGCGGTTGGGATACGCACGTCAACCAGGGCAGCGTGACCGGCGGCCTCGCCAACAATCTGCGTAACCTCGGTGATGGATTGGCCGCGTATGCGGCCGCCCTGGGCGACGAGTGGAACAACACGGTCGTCGTGGTGGTGTCGGAGTTCGGTCGCACCTTCCGCGAAAACGGCGACAAGGGTACCGACCACGGACACGGGACGGTGCATTGGGTGCTCGGCGGCAAGATCAGCGGCGGCCGCGTTGCCGGAGCGCAGGTTGCGGTGAACCAGCGCAACTTGCTGCAAGACCGGGACTATCCTGTACTAACCAATTATCGCGACCTGCTTGGCGGCCTGTTCCGCCGTTCGTGGGGACTCTCCGCGAGCAAGCTGCAGACCGTGTTTCCCGGATCGAAGCCGGCCGATCTGCAGCTGGTTTGAAGTTCATGATCCAAAAGCGGGCGCGGCTCAGCTACGCACCAGCAGGCCCTTGGCGATCTGTCCGTGCATGTGGCCGAGGCCGCGCACCAGATGCAACGTGGCGAACAGCAGCACGATACCGATCACACAGACCAGGGTCGCTTCGCCCCAGCCGGGCACATGCGAGCCGAAACCCCAATCGATAGGGACCCGATGATCGATGAAAAGGTTGGTGCCTTCGAAGTGATCCACCATCATCGCGACAGGTGCACCCATGAGGCCCAGCGACACGCTGATCAGCGTCACGGTAAGCGTGAAATAGATGATGCCCAGCGGCAGCATCAGCAGCATGTAGAACAGAGTGCCCCACGTGCGCCCGTCGGTGAACATCGCACCGATGCGCTGCATCAGCGTCTGGCCCTGCACCGCGGGATACGGTGGACGACGCGGCATGCGCACGCCGAGCATGACCTCCACGATCCGGCCCTCCAGCAATGACAGCCCGCGCACGCTACCGAAGAACAGCACCGCGAACGGAATGCCGATGATCAGTATCAGCAGGCTCACGGAGAGCGACAAACCGGTGACTGCCCAGGTGAAATAGAAGATGCCGGTGGCCAGCGACAGCAGCATGTAGAACAGCGCGCCATAGGTGCGTGCATCGGCAGCCACGCCGAAGAATCGGCCAAGTAGTGATCGACGTTGTACCGGCGGCGGCGGACGAATCGCACGCTGGATTTTTATCTCCTGATCGCGATAGATCTCGGCCACTTCCTCCGGCGCGCCATACGTGCCGACAACGTGTTCGAGCATGCTCGCTTCGTCGCGATTCGGCTGGTCGGCCAGTTCGGCGCGGAGGTGTTCCTCGGCGTCGTACAGCGCGTCCTGCACGAGTGCGGGGTCGGCGTTGCGCAACGCGGCGCGCAGTTGTTCGAGGTAGTCGACGATGGTGCGTGGCGTGCTCATGACACCCCTCCTTGCAGGACGTGATCAACGGAATCGCGGGTGGCGTTCCACGCGGCAACCCACGCGCGCAGGACCTCGCGGCCGGGTTTGGTAATTCGGTAATAGCGGCGCGGCGGACCGCTGACCGAAGGCTCGACTTCACTACCGAGCAAGCCCGCCGCTTCAAGATTCCGAAGCACCGGATACAACGCGCTCTGCTTGCCGGCCAGCACGCCCTCGCCCACTTCCTCCAGACGCTTGGCGATCTGGTAGCCATACATCGGCTGTCGCGATTGCGCGAGCACCGCCAGCAGCACCAGCGACACGGTGCCGCTGGACAGCTCCTTCTGGAACTTCTTCAACTGATCGGTGGTTTCGTCCATCTCGCTCACCTGCACTACCGCTTAGACTTAGGTGAACCATAGTATGAAGTTCACACTAGTACATGGGCCTGAAGTCATGGTTCTGCCGACCGCAAGATGCTTGGACATGACCACGCTCGCCTCAGCATGTTCATCGCGCCATCGAATCATCACGGTGTCGGGCCTTCCGATGTCGCAAACGCCTCACATCGGCATGGCTGCCGACCTTGATGGTTCGGTGATGGGTGTTTTCTGCGCTTTATCCGCGCGCCGTCTGAAAGCTCGCACGGCATGCAGTCTTCGCGTCAGCGAGTCGATGCGAAATCCAGCGCTTCCCTGGAATTTGCGGGAAGGCACCGCTGCATTTGCTCATGCAGGAAATCGACGAAGCGACGCACACGTGGCGGCTGAAAAGCGTTTGGATGGTACATCGCGTGAATGGGCGCTGGCGCGAACCACTCAGACGGATGGACCAGTTTCAAGCGGCCTTCGTGCACGTCCGCCGCCACCGCCCAAAGCTGGCGATAGGCAAATCCTCGGCCAAGCACGGCCCAGGTACGTATGACTTCACTGTCGGTGCACTCGTGATATCGGCGCACGCGCACAACGGTGTCGCCAAGCCGCCATTCGTTTCGCGGCCCGATGTTGGTGGTGAGCACCAGCGTCGGCAGTTCAGCGAGATCGGCAGGATGCTCCGGCATGCCGCACGCCGCGATACAAGCTGGCGACGCGCACACGACGCGCCAGCTGTCCGCCATGTGTCGTGCGATGAGATCGCTGTTTTCCAGCGGACCCACACGGATGGCAACGTCGATGTCATCCGGCACGAAACGCGAAAGCGAATCCGACAGCGTGAGCACGATGCGTACGTCCGGATGTAACTGCATGAAGCTGTCCAGAATGTGCACCAGCAGATTGCGGCCCAGATCGGACGGCGCAGAAACGCGCAGCGTGCCGCTTACGCCGTCGGTGCCGCTGCGAATTTCACGCTCGGCATCGCGCATGGTTTCGATCGCGATCCGGCAGGATGCGATATAGATGCGTCCCTCGTCAGTCAGGCGCAATTGACGGGTCGTGCGTTCGAACAGTCGCGCACCAAGCATGCTTTCCACTCGCTGGACACAGGCGCTTGCCGCTGCCGGCGAAAGTCCCGCCCGTCGACCGGCAGCCGAGAGGCTGTTGAGATCGGCCGCGTCGACCAGTAGCTGCATGTCGCTGAGTCGGTTCATGGAATGAGGTCCTGAAAGCGGAGGCGCAAGATGATCTTCTTCAAACTTTTTTTGAAGGTCAATCAAGATGGAAGCCAATTATCAAAAAGAGCTGTGGGAGAGACGATGCAGGCCTCCTCCACTCAACTCAGGTGCGCCATGTCACATGCAAAGCTGCCGTTACTCATGAGTCTGCTTGCGTTGATGGTCGCTTTGCCGATCGCAGCCGCCACTCAAAATCCGACGATGAAAGGCAGCGACACGGCCAGCGACCATGCGCCGGCACCGAAGCCATTGATCGGCATGTGGACACTCGTACGCTGCGACAACGTCTATCCCGACGGCCGTCGCGTGGCGCTTTACGGACCCGACCCCGAAGGTATGTGGCTGATCGACGCTCAAGGCGACTACATGATGCAGATTGTTCGCGCGAAACGGATGCCGTTTGCGGCCAACGACAAATCCAAAGGCACCCCGGACGAATACCGCGCTGCATCGATGGATTACAACGCACACTACGGCCACGTCGGTGGCGACGCGATGGTCATGCGCAGCCACATCCTGCAAGCATCGTTTCCCAACTGGGATGGCAAGAGTGGCACCTCGAGCTACACGATCAACGGCGACTTGTTGACCTACACCGTCGGGAAACCTTCAAGTGGCGCGGCCGAAGGCGTTCATGGCGAAGTCGTGTGGCGACACGTTCATTCGTAGGCGTGCCGATGGCTAGCACCGCGCTCACATGAATTGTGGGCGTTGTTGCGTCATCGGGAAGTCGCCTGCCATACCCGCGCCTCTCTCTGCTAAGTTTCCCTCTCGCCGATTGATAGCCCAAGGGGAACACCATGCTTCGTCGCCATCTCGTCACTGCCCTTGCATGCGCCTGCAGCGTGCTGGCGTTTTCCGCGCTCGCTGCCGACAAGGCCAAGCCAACGCCGACCGCTAAGGAACTGCTGGCGGCATCGAAGCCCTCCGAATGGCGCCGCCCCGATCCGCAGAACCTGATCTACATGCAGTTGCCGACCGGCCGCGTGGTGATCGAACTGGCGCCGGATTTCACGCCGCTGCACGCCGCCAACATCCGCACGCTGGTGCGCGAGCATTACTTCGACGGGCTCGCGATCATCCGCGTGCAGGACAACTTCGTCACCCAATGGGGCGATCCGAATGACGACGACAGCGGCGACAAGAGCAAGATTCGTCCACTCGGCAAGGCCAGCAAGACGCTGCCGCCGGAATACACGCGATCGATCGATCCGACACTTCAGTGGACACCGCTGCCCGATGGCGATGTCTATGCACCCCAAGTCGGTTTTTCCGAGGGCTTTCCCGCCGCACGCGATCCCGCCACCAGACGCGAATGGCTGACGCATTGCTATGGCGCGGTGGGTGTGGCGCGCGACATCGATCCGAACAGCGGCAGCGGCAGCTCGCTCTACGCGGTGATTGGCCAGGCACCACGCGGGCTCGATCGCAACCTCGCCATCGCCGGCCGCGTGTTGCAGGGCATGCCGTTGTTGTCTGGATTGTCGCGCGGCGCCGAGCCGATGGGCTTCTATACGAAAGCGCCGCAACGCATCACGCTGGGCTCCGTGCAGCTCGCATCGGATGTCGCAGAAAAAGATCGCCAGGACATCGAAGTGCTGCGCACCGATAGCCCGACGTTCGCGGCACTGGTCGAAGGCAAGCGCAATCGGCGCGACACTTTCTATACGCTGCCTGCGGGCAAGGTCGACCTTTGCAGCATCAGCATTCCGGTGCGCGATGCGAAAGCGACTGCGACGAGCAAGCCGTAAAGCGCGGCACTGAACATCCTGTTCAGTCATGCTGGTTATCTTGGTGGAAGGTTGTTTCGAGCAGGGAATGCGTTTCATGCCGTTGACTGACACATTGGCTTTCATGCGCGCGTGGCTGCGCGATCCACGGGGTATCGGTGCGGTGACGCCTTCCGGTGCCGCGCTGGCGCGGCTGATGACCGCGCACGTGAGCCAGCTTGATGGACCGGTGATCGAACTCGGGCCGGGCACCGGTGCGCTCACTCGCGCATTGATTGCCCGCGGCGTGCCCGTACATCGCCTGGCCTTGATCGAAGCCGATCCGCATTTCGCTGATGCGTTGTCCAAACGCTATCCGCTGGCGACGATTCTGCGCATGGATGCCGCGCAACTCGGTCAAACCGAATCGCTGTTCGGCGAAGAACGCGCCTGCGCCGTGATCAGCGGCCTGCCGTTGCTGTCGATGCCTGCGAGCCAGGTAGCGGACATCGTGCAAGGCGTTTTCGATCAGCAGCTCCGCGCCGGCGGCATGTTCTACCAGTTCACTTACGGTCCGCGTTGCCCGCTGCCGGCCGCGTTGCTGAAGCGACTGAATTTGCAGGCGCGCCGCGTCGGTAGTGCGCTACTCAATCTGCCTCCAGCAGCGGTGTATTGCATCAGTCGGCTGCAGGATCTGCGCGTCGCCGCGTGAGCTTCAGTTTGCTTCGCTATGTTGATCGTCATCCCGGCCTTTGCCGGAATGACGAGAGTGCAGTGATCTCGGCAAGGCCCGGCTGACATACCATCAGCGATACCCCGACGCCTGCAACTCGAACAGTTCGGCATAGTGTCCGCCCGCCGCAAGCAATTCTTCGTGGCTGCCCATTTCCTCGATCCTTCCGCCATCGAGAACGACAATGCGATCCGCCATGCGCACGGTGGAGAATCGGTGCGAGATGATCACTGCCGTCTTTCCGTGCGACAGCTCCTTGAAGCGCTGAAACACTTCGAACTCCGAGCGCGCATCGAGCGCCGCCGTTGGCTCATCGAGAATAAGCAGTGGCGCGTCACGCATGTAGGCACGCGCAATCGCGATCTTCTGCCATTCGCCGCCGGATAGATCCACGCCGCTTTTGAAGAGCTTGCCGAGCATTTGCTCGTAGTGATGCGGCAACCTGTCGATCACTTCGTCGGCCATGCTTCGTTGCGCCGCGCCGGCGATGCGCGCATGGTCGTCGCGCGCATCGATGCGACCCACTGCGATATTGTCCGAAGCGCTGAAGTAGTAACGCACGAAGTCCTGGAAGATCACGCCGATGTTCAGACGCAACTCTTCGAGGTCGTAATCGGAAAGCGGATAGCCATCCAGAAGAATGCGTCCCTCATCCGGGTCGTAGAGTCGCGACAGCAGCTTCACCAGCGTGGTTTTGCCCGCGCCGTTCTCGCCGACCAGCGCCAGCACTTCGCCCGCACGCAGGGTGAAATCGAGATTCCGCACCGCCCAGCGTTCCGCATCGGGATAGCGAAAACCCACGTTCTCGAACACGAAACCCTCGCGCACCGGATTCGGAAATGGTCGCGGATGTTCGGGTGAAAGAATCTCTGGCTCGATGTGGAAAAACGAAAACAGATCGTCGAGATAAAGCGCCTGCCCTGCCACCTGCGAAAACCCGATCAGCAGGTTTTCCAGCAAGGTGCGCAGGCGCCGGAACGAAGACGAAAGAAACGTCAGGTCGCCCACGCTGAAATCGCCGCGAACGGTGCGGTACGCAATGATTGCGTACGCCGCGTAATAGCCGATGGTACCGATGGTGGTGAACAACCCGCCCCAGCTCGCGCGACGCAGCGCGATGCGCCGGTTGGCGAGATAAATGGATTGCGAGAGAACGCGATAGCGATCGATCAGAAACCCGTTGAGGCCGAAGCTCTTCACTTCCTTCGCGTTCTGCGCGCTTGCGCCCACTTGTCGCAGGTAATCCAGCTCGCGCCGTTCGGGTGTCCACTGATAATTCACTGCGTAGCTCTGCGCATTGAAGTGGAATTCGCCCAGGAACGCCGGCACCAGCGCGATCAGCAGCAACACGATCAGCCACGGCGCGTACACCATCAGCCCGATCGCAAAGCTCACGATGGTGACCATGTCCTGCGCCTGCCCGAGCAACTGCGACAGCAGCGAGCTGCGGCCGGCGACCTGACGACGTGCGCGATCGAGCTTGTCCTGCAGGTCGGCGTCCTCGAAATCTTCGAGATCGAGCGACGCCGCATGTTCCATCAGCTTGATGCTGGTGGTGTTGGCGTAAAGCTCGCCGAGCAGCGAATCGATCATCGACACGATGCGGCCGAGAATGTCCGCGCCTACCGCGAGTGAAAACTCCAGCGCCAGCAGCATCCAAAGATGGGTGAGCGCGCCGCTGGCCAACCACTCGGCAATGCCTGAATGCGCCGCGTGCATCGCCAGCAAACGCACCACTTCGTCGATGATCAACTTGCCCACATACAGCGTCGCCACAGGCAACAGCGCGCGCAAAAGCCGCAACGCGATGCTTGATACGCTCAACAGCTTGCTGGTCTGCCAGATGCTCTTGAGGAACGGCGGCAGGTTGCGCAACGCGGCGAAGCGCTCGCGCAGATTCTGATGTGGCGGCTCGTTGCGTCCGCCAGGCTGCGGTGACGCCTTGCCCGGAACTCTTCCTCCCATGCTGTACTGCCGCGGCATCACTACTCCTTCAATCGTTTTTATCCGATACGCCAATCACTGCCGTGCACATCGACGGCGTCACCGGGAATCAGACATCTGTTCCGTTGCGTCGGCGCCAGCGCACGACCTTGCGCCACAACCAGCGCCACAGCAGCAACAGGGGAAACGCGAGGATCAGGAACGGCAATCCATAGCCGAGCATGTCCATGGCATCGGACGTGCCTTCGGCCAGACGATCGCCCATGCCCGACAGCGAGAGGCGCAGACGCGAGCCACTGGAATTTTCGTCTGGCGGCACGAATTCCAGCGTAACCAGGTTCGTATCCAGCCGATGCTGCTGGCCGGCAGCCTGACCTTCAAGAGCCTTGAGCTGGTTTTCCAGATCCGCCTGTTCCTTGCCGACCGTAATCAGATCTGCGACACCGAGGTCGCGACGCGCCGCGATGTCGCTCAAGCGCTGTTGCTGAGCCAGCAACAACGCCTGTTGTCGATGGTTGTCGCCAACGGCATCGGCAAGATCGTCCGCGCTGATGGTGTGCTGGCCCACTTGGCCGCCCTGCGCGGCCAACTTGATCAGAGGCGCCACGCCATCGGGAACAATGCGCAAACTGATGACGGAACTGCTGCCGCCCCATTGCAGCCGCAACAGATTGCAGGCGCCGAAGCGGGCCGTTTCGCAGGCCTGCCGAGTGAGTTCCACTTGTGCCGTGATCGATGCCGCCGGCAACACGAGTTGCACGTTGTGTTCGTAAGCGAGCATGGAGCCGGCGTGCTGTTTTTCACCGGTGACCGCCGCCTGCGGAGCACCCGTCACCTTCTTGGCGCAACCGGACGCCAGCAATACGACCAACGCGCATCCGACGGACCACGCGATTCCCTTCCTCATGCTTTTTTCTCCTGCATTGGGCGCTGCCGCATGCTACGCGAAATCCCGGGATTGAATTTGCCACTTGCTTTAAAACATTCTTGCGATATATCTTAGACACACTCTAATGATACAGGATTCATCCATGCGTCTCCACGACTTCTTCCATTCCATGCACCAGCGTCACCACGAGCGTCACTTCGGTTTCGGCTTCGAAGACCGCGGTCATGACCGCGACCATCATCACGATCGCCACGCCGGCCGCGGCCCATTCGGTGGACATCGCGGCGGCGCCGATTTCTTCGGCGGCTGGGACGAGATGCGCGGCGGCGGCCGGCGTGGCGGTGGCCGCATGTTCGGCCACGGCGATCTCAAGCTGCTGCTGCTTACGCTGATCGAGCAACAGCCGCGTCACGGCTATGAGTTGATCAAGATCATCGAAGACATGTTCCAGGGCCATTACACGCCGAGCCCGGGCGCGATCTATCCCACCCTCACGATGCTGGAGGAACTGGGCTACGCGCAGATCGAAAACGAACAGGGCAATCGCAAGCTCTACTCGATCACCGATGCCGGCCGCGCCTATCTCGAGGAAAACCGACCCGAAGTGGAAGCGGTGACCGCGCGCACCGAGCACAGCGCAAAGATGGCCGCGCGCATGGCTGCGCCGATGGCGATTCGCAAGGCGATGCACGCGCTCAAGCATGCATTGCTGATGCGCGGTGCAAGCTGGGACAAGGCCGAAGGCCTGCGCGTGGCGGCCATCATCGAACGTGCCGCGAGTGACATCGCCGCCGGTGATCGCGGTGAATGAAACACCCGACGCACTCGGCGTCTGGGAGGCGCGATGCAAGGCGCACGGCCTGACGATCACGCCCTCGCGTCGCGCAATCCTCGCCGCGATGTTGCAAGGTGCGGGGACCGGCGATGCGGTGGCATGGTTGCTCGCCGCGCAGGAACACCACGCAGCCACAAGCCTCAATACCGTCTATCGCTTCCTGCGCGACATGGAGCAGCGCGGACTGGTCGACGTACAAGCCACGCCGCGCGCGCGATGTCGCTGGCGTCTGCGCAATCTATCGCCGACGATCGAGGCCGACGACATGCTGCGGCAATTGCAGGCCTTTCTTCATGGCAGGGAAGTTCCCGGATTCGCAACGCCGATGGCCCCAGCCGAAACACTTTCGGTAGCGATCAGTTCGCCAGATGCTCCGCCCGCCTGGCATCTTCTTCAACGCATCGCCGAACGTCTCGGCTATGGGCTGATATTGCGTCGGATGCATTCTGCGTACTGATACAAAGCGGTTTTGTGATGGAATCGACCTGATCGCTAGGCCCGCGGTGAATCGGTGCTGAGCTGAAACCGCGTTTGCACACATAATTTTCCCATCGTTGCGGTTATGTCTGTGGTTGAGGTGCTGTACGAACGCAGCGCGTACGACCACCAGCCGGAGCCGAGGGATGAAACGCAGCCGCAAGATCGTCAGCTGGATCGTGGGCGTGTTGCTCACGCTTGTCATCGTGCTCGTTGTGGTGATCGCGCTGTTCGACTGGAACCGGCTCAAGCCGTTCATCGATGACAAGGTCAGCCAGGCGATTGGCCGTCCATTCGCCATCAACGGCGATCTCACTGTGGCATGGAAACGCGATCGTTCCGATGGATTCTGGCGTTCGCTGGTGCCGACACCGGAGTTCACGGCACGCAACATCACGGTGGCCAATCCCACGTGGGCGAGCCAGCCGCGATTTGCGCAACTCGATGCGCTGCGCTTCCGCCTGTCGCCGCTGCCGCTGCTCGCGCACCGCATCACCGTGCCGACCATGCAGCTGGTTCACCCCACCATCGATCTCGAACGCGACAAGCAGGCGCGAGCGACATGGGCATTTGATTTCCCACAAAGCAATGCGCCTTCCACATGGAAACTCGACCTGCGCGAGATCGGCTTCGATCGCGGCAGCGTGTCGCTTGACGACGCAGCCAGCACGATCAAGCTGCAGGTCGCGATCGAGCCGTTGCAGGGTCCGATTCCCTACGATCAGATCGTCGCGCAGCAGTCGAGCGATGCACGTGCGCAAGCTGGCAGTTCTGCTGACGCGTCGGCCAAGACAGCGATGAGTCGCGCCGCCGACAAGGGCGAGAAAAACGAAACGGTGGGTCAGGCGAATAGTTCCACCGCCTATCTGTTCGGCTGGCAGGCGACCGGCAGTTACAAGACCGCGTCAATCCGTGGCAGCGGCAAGACCGGCGGCGTGCTCGCGTTGCAGAACGCCACCGACCCGTTTCCGGTGCAGGCCGACGTGCACATCGGCGATAGCCACATCGCGCTGGTCGGCACGCTCACTGACCCGGCGAATCTCGGCGCGCTCGACGTGCGCCTGTGGTTTTCCGGCTCGAGCATGGCCAAGCTCTACGCGATCACCGGCGTCACCCTGCCCGACACGCCGCCGTATTCGACCGAAGGCCATCTCAAGGCGCAACTCGGCAAGGCAAGTAGCCATTTCAGCTACCAGAATTTCCGGGGTCGCGTCGGCGGCAGCGATCTCGCCGGCAGTCTCGATTACGCGAGCGGCGGTGCGCGACCAACACTCAGCGGAACGATCCGTTCGCAGCTATTGCAGTTCGCCGACCTGGCGCCGCTGATCGGCGCAGATTCGAATGCCGAAAAGCAGCAGCGTGGGGACGGCACCATGCAGCCCACCGACAAGGCGTTGCCGGTCGAGCCGTTCCGCACGGATCGCTGGAAGGCGATGGATGCGGATGTGCGATTCAGCGCGGCACACATTTCGCACGGCCCGAGCCTGCCGATCGAATCGTTGAACACGCATCTGGTGATGACGAACGGCTTGCTGCAACTCGATCCGCTCAACTTCGGGCTCGCAGGCGGCAACGTCACCAGCCGTATTCACCTGGATGGCGGACGCACGCCGATGCAGGGAACGCTGCGATTGGGCGCGCGGCATCTGAAACTCAAGCAGCTGTTCCCCGAATTCGCACCGATGCAAACCAGCTTCGGTGAGATCAATGGCGATGCCGACCTTACCCTCGCCGGCAATTCAGTAGCGGCGCTGCTTGGCCAGGCCAACGGCGAACTCAAGCTGCTGGTGAACGATGGCGCGATCAGCAAGACGTTGCTGGAAACCGCGGGCCTCAATGTCGGCAATATCGTCATCGGCAAATTGTTCGGCGACAAGACGGTGAAGATCAACTGCGCCGCGTCGGATCTGGTTGCGACCAACGGCGTGTTCGATGCGCGCCTGTTCGTGTTCGACACGGCCGACGCCACCATCAACGTGGATGGCACGGTGAACATGGCGACCGAAGCGCTGAAGCTCGACGTGGTTCCGCACACCAAGGGTTTTCGCATCTTTTCGCTGCGCTCGCCGCTGTACGTCAAAGGCACATTGAAAAATCCCAACGTCGGCGTGCAGCCGGGCCCGCTGATCCTGCGCGGTGGCGGTGCGGTGGCACTCGCCGTGGTGGCGGCGCCGGTGGCCGCCTTGCTTGCGCTGGTTTCTCCCAATCGCAATGCGGAAGGAGAAAACACCTGTCGCATGGTGCTGGAGCAGATGAACAAACCCTCGCGTGCGAATGCGGGCCAGGCGCCGATCAAGCCACAGGTGACGCCACACAAATAGCGCGATGCATGCGCGATGTCGGCGTGCATCGTTCGACCGTTCGCCGTCGCGGATCATTGCGACGCTAGAATGATGCATCGTCTTTTCGCGAATTTCTCATGCAGCCTGCCAGCAAAGCCCGACTGCAGATTCACGCGTGCGTGTTGCTATGGGGTTTCACCGCGATTCTTGGCAAGCTGATCACGCTGCCGGCGCTGCCGCTGGTGTGGTGGCGCATGCTGCCCGTCGCGCTCGCGTTGCTGCTGATGCCGAAGGTGTGGCGGGGATTGATCGCGATGCCGTCGCGCTTGCGCTGGGCTTATGCGGGTATTGGCGTGCTGGTGTCGCTGCACTGGCTGACTTTCTACGCCGCGATCAAATTATCCAATGCGTCGGTCGGCGCGACCTGCATTGCGCTCGGGCCCGTATTCCTCTCGCTGATCGAGCCGTGGATCGCGCGCAGGAAATTCGACCCGCGCGAATTGATGATCGGCATCGCGGTCGTGCCGGGCGTGGCGCTGGTCGTCGGTGGTGTGCCTGCCGGCATGCGCATCGGCATTGCGGTCGGTGCGTGTTCGGCCTTGCTGGTCGCGTTGTTCAGTTCGCTCAACAAGCGGCTCGTGGATCACGGCGATCCATTGACCGTGACGTGCATCGAACTCGGCACCGGTACGTTGTTTCTCACCGCATTGGCGCCGCTGCTGCCGCATGCGGGCGCCATTTTTCCGCTGCCCGATGCGCACGATGCGTGGATGCTGCTGGCGCTGTCGTTCGGCTGCACGTTGCTGCCGTTTGCGCTCGCTCTGGTGGCGTTGCGTCACCTCAGTGCGTTCGGCACGCAGATGGTGACCAACCTCGAACCGGTGTACGCGATCGTGCTTGCGATCGTGCTGCTCGGCGAACAGCACGAACTCGGCGTTCGCTTCTATCTCGGTGTGGCGGTGATCCTCGCTGCGGTGTTCGTGCATCCGCTGCTCAGCCGTGCGCAGGGCAACACGGAACAACCGGAACTGCTCGGCACCGCCGAAAGCCACAGCGTTGTCGAGTGATCAACTTGCCAGTCGTTCGGCCACGACCCGATCGCGGCCGCTGTGCTTGGCCAGGTACAACGCAGCGTCGGCACGCCGTATGAGTTCTTCCACCGTTGCCGCTTCGTTGCCGATCCAGACCAGGCCGATGCTCAACGTCACGGTGAATTTTTTTCCTTCCCACACATGCGGCACCGCGCTCACCTGCGCCTGGATGCCGCGCATGCGTTGTTCGGCGTCGACCTTGTTGATGCCCGGCAGCAGCATCAGGATTTCCTCGCCGCCGTAGCGGCCGAGTCGGTCATCGTTGCGTACATGCGACTGCAGGTGTCGCGCGATGGACAACAGGGCCGCATCGCCCGCCTGATGACCGTAGGTGTCGTTGATGCGCTTGAAGTGATCCGCATCGATCAACGCGACCGCCAACCCCGGCTGTGCGGGCGCGGGTTCCAGCTGCGCGGCCAGCTCATCGAGAATCGCGCTACGGTTGTACAGGCCGGTAAGGCCGTCGTGCGTTGCCTGGTAGTAGAGGCGTGTCCGCGCGATTTCGAGCGCCTGTTTTTCTTCGGTGAGCTCCGCGGTGCGGCCATTCACCATGGTTTCCAGCCGGCGATTCTGACGCAGCAGTCGACGCGAATAACCACGCCAGATCGCCGCGACCGCAAGTATCAGCAGCAGTACTTCGAGCAGCGTGGCCCATGCACTGCGCCACCATGGCGATGGAATGCGAAAGTCGAAATAGCTCGGTGGCGAGCGCACGCGGCGGTCGTCGTCGATAGCCTGGATCTCGAGGCGATACTCGTCGGGCGACAGGCCCGTGAGGTTGATGACGCTGGACGAGGTCTCCACCCAGTCCGATCCCTGCAAGCGGTATCGATAAGTCGGCGTGCCGCCAGACGAACTGCCGAGCAGCGCGAAATGTACCGTGAGTGGTGCCCGATGGCCTTCAATGCGCACGTCATCGCCTTCGCGAACCGGCACGTCGCCGTGGGTCACCGAGGTCACCACGACCTTGCGCGGATTCGGCGCGATCATCGCTTCCGGCCGCAGCACGTGACTGACGCCAATGGCCGAACCGATCCAGACCGAACCGTCGGCGTCTTCGTAAAACGAGTTCTGGTCGGTCTCGTCCCACAACAGGCCTTCGTCGCGCGACATATGTGTCCAGGCGTTGCCATCGAAGATATCCACGCCCCCACCACCGCCGATCCAGATCAGGCCGCGATGGTCGCGGCGAATGAAATAGGCGAGTGATTTGTCCAGCCAGGTATCGGCGACGTGCGCGATGACGAGTTCGTCGTCGTGCACGCGGGCGCGAAAAATGCCCGGCTCATTGGCGCCGAGCCACAGGCCTGCGTCGCTGCCGACTGCCACGGCGCTGAAGCCCGATGCGACGATGACGTGCCCCGTCTCCATGTGTGTCCAGTGTTCGCCTGCGTAACGCAGCACGCCTTCGTTGCAGGCAAACCACAGCGTGCCGTCGTCGCCCTCGGCGATGTCCGAGCATTGCTGGTCGGTGGTCTGCGCAGGAGGCATTCGCACTGCGGCTGCGCCAGTACTGTCGATGCGGTAGATGCCGTCCACCGTGCCGATCCACAAACGTCCACGCTTGTCGAAGTGCAGCACTTTCACGAAGGCCGGCAGCTGCGCAGCCAGCGCGGTGCGCCCGGTGCGCGGGTCGTAACGCAGCACGCGATGGTCGTAGAGCCCAGCCCAGATCGCGCCATCGGATGCCTTGGCAAGTGCGAGTACCTGCCGCGGCGGCGGCGTGGTTTGCAAAGGCCACGTTTGCAAACGTGTCTGCCCGTCGGCCAGCGTGCTTCCGCCGAGTTCATTGCCGAACCACATGTGGCTGGCATCGACCCGCAGGATCGACCAGTTCGGCACACTGTCGAAACCCTGCTCACGTGCCCAGCCTTCGACCAGACCGTAGCCGTTCCAGCGCGAAATGCCGCGTCCGTACGTACCCAGCCACAACGTGCCCTGCGTGTCGAAAAGCAATGCGGTGATGCCGATGTCCGGCAATCCGTTGTGCCGATCCATGGTGGTCCAACTTGCACCATCCCAACGCGCAAGACCGTCGTTGGTGGAAGTGAGCACGCGCCCTTGCGCGTCCTCGATCAGGGTTCCGTTGTCGTTGACCACGTCCATGCTGGTCTGCGGCACGTCGCGCTCGACGAACTGCGTAGCGCCGGCCGGCAGTGCGCGCACGTGATGCACGCCGCGCAGCCACAACGTGCCGCGATGATCCACCAGCATGCCGGACCAGTTGTCCGCCGGCACACCTCGCGCCGGCCCGAGCAACGCAATGTTGCCGCTTGCATCGATCTCGCATAACGACGTGCCGCAACCAAGCCACACGCGATCGTGCGATGCATACACTGAGGTGATGCTGCGCAAGGCCGGGTAACGTGCCAGTTGTTGCGCACTGAATCGCGGTTGCAGATGCGGCGAGCCATTTACACCGGCCGACAGCACCATCAGTTGATCATCGCGGACCAGCAGCAACGTGCCGTCGTCGAGCGCCGCCATCTGCCGGCCGACATCGACAACCAGCGGCTTGCCGTCGGGCAGCACGCTGTCGAAATGCAGTCCGTCGCCCACGCGCAAACCCGACTGGGTTGCCACCCAAAGGCGACCGATGCGCGGGTTCTGCGCGAGTGCCGTGACGTATTCGCCCTTGTCGAAGCCCTGCGTATGTTCCATGCGCTCGAAGCGACCGCCGTCGAAGCGATACAAACCGATCTCGGTGCCTGCCCACACAAAGCCGCGCCGATCCTGCAGCAACGCGGTGACAGTGAGGCTTTCGAGGCCGGCGCGGCGGTCGTACGTCTGCAGGGAATACTGCTGCGCTTTCGCCGGCAGGCTCATCCACAACAGCAGCGCCGCGAACAACGCGAGCAGACCACGCTCCTTGCACCACATCGACGCCATCTCCCTTCATGCCAGCCAACACCCTTGCGGTGTGCTTCGATGAAGCACGCATTGTGCCAGGCAAGATTCCGGACGCGCACCGGAAACATCGTGGCGGCGATGACCATGCCGCAGGCTACCGATGTTTACAGATGGGTCGAACCGGCACTGGCCGGTGCGGATTGCGGCGCATGGTCCATGTCCATGTCGTCGTCCGGCGGCGCTCTGGCGACGATGGCCCGATATCCGGCAGGCGTCAGCGTCGGCAGCCTTTGCAGAAACGCCACCATGCTCCAGATCGTGGCGTCGTCATGGCTGCCGCCCCACGCCGGCATCGCGCTCATCTTGATGCCGTGCTTGATGGTCCAGAACGCCGCCCGCGGATCGATGGGACGCGAGCGCGAAAAGTCCGGAGGCTGCGGGTACAGACCAGGGCGCAGCTCCGTGCCGGCCGTGCCCGGCGCGAGATGGCAACCCGTGCACATGGCCGCGTACTGGCCGGCGCCCTTGAGGATCACCTGCTCGTCCCCGAGGTTGGCGGGTATCGCGATATCGCGCGCGTGGTGCTCGACCGAGCGCTGGCGAAGCATTTGCAGCATGGCGAATACGGCGGTCGAGTGCGGGCTGTCCGCGCCGATGTCGTACTCGCCAGACCAGACCAGACCGACAACACCCAGACCGATGATCACGAAGAGAATGATGAATGCCGCAATGAATTTCATGGAAGGTCCACCAGGTTGAATGACAGGGTGCCAGTGCTTCAAAGCCAGAAACGCACACCGACCCGCCACGTCAGTTCGTGACCGGGTTCGGTGCGCAGTGGCGACAGCGCGTCGTTTGGGCGGTAGCTCCAGTCCACGCCAAGATAGGGAGCGAAACGACGGCTGATGTCGTAACGCAACCGCAGGCCGAGGCGACCATCGGAAAGCCCGGCGTGGACATCGCGAGCCGCATCGCCGCGGCTGTAGAAATTCAGCTCCGCATCGGGCATGAGAATCCAGCGCTGCGTCAGGCGCAGGTCGTAGCTCGCTTCGAATCGTGCGGCCGTGCGGCCATCCGCATCGAGATAGAACGTCGCATCGATGTCGAACCAGTACGGCGCCAGCCCGCGCAACCCCGCCGCCATCCATGAGCGACTGCCGCGGCCAATATCATTGCGCGCGCCGAGTTGCCAGTCCCAGAACGTGGTGAACGCGTGGCTCCAGAAGAGATCCACACGTGCATCGCGCATCGCATGTCGCTCTCGTTCGCCTTCCGTTTCGAGCCACAGCTGGTCGATGTCGTCGCCCCACCACGCATCGGCCTGCCACGCCGACGATCGGCTGCCGTCGCTTCCGACGCCGCTTTCGAGTCGATCGACGCGCAACATGCTGCGCGTCGCCTGATCGTCCATCTGCATCATCTCGGTCATCTGTGTCGAGGACATCGCCGGCATGATCATCGTAGGCAGTGCGGGCGGCACATGATCGTTGGCAGGCATGGCGGATGGCTGCGCAATTTTTGCAGGCATTGGCATCGACATGCCCTGAATCGAATCATCGGATCGCGAAGGTGTCGCCGTGCTCGCAGCCGCTGCCGGCATGCCTGGCATGTTCGCCATCGATGACATCGACTGGCGTGCAACAACATGACTCGAAGCGAGGGTGGCGGCGAGGCACGTTGCAAGTTTCCAAAGCTTGCGCTTGCTCATGCCACCACCACTTCGCGGAACATGCCCGCTTCCATGTGATAAAGCAGATGGCAGTGATAAGCCCAGCGTCCGATGGCGTCGGCACTGACGCGATAACTCACTTTCTGCGCCGGCTGCACCATCACGGTGTGCTTGCGCAGCTGGAATTCCCCCTGCGGATTTTCCAGTTCGCTCCACATGCCGTGCAGGTGCACCGGGTGCGTCATCATCGTGTCGTTGACCAGCGAGATGCGCAGATGTTCGCCGGCGCGAAGACGCAAAGGTTCCGCTTTCGAAAAACGTGTCGCGTCGAACGACCACAGGTAACGCTGCATGTTGCCGGTCAGTTGCAGTGTGAGTTCGCGATCGACGTGTGGCGAAATCGGCGCATCGATCGAATGCAGATCAGCATAGCTGAGCACGCGTCGGCCGTTGTCGCGCAATCCCACACCCGGATCATCGAGATTCGTGCGCGGATGTGGCACGCGCATGTCCGTTTCCACGCCGGTCTTCAGCGCATCGGCAGCAAGCATGTTGCGCATGCCGTGCATGCCATCCATGGGCATCCCGGCCATCGGCATCTTCATCGAATCACCTGCCATGCCCTGCATCTGGCCCATCATGTCGCGCATGCTTAGGCGTGGACGCGGATCGAGCGGAGGAACCTCGGCCACCATGCCTGCGCGTGGGGTGAGCGTCGCACGCGCATAACCGCTGCGATCCGCACTCTGCGCGAAGATCGTCCACGCGCGATCCGCCGCCGGCTGCACGATCACGTCGAGTGTCTCCGCCGTGCCGATGCGGAATTCTTCGACACTCACCGGTTCCACATCCTGTCCGTCGGCCGCGACCACGGTCATCTTCAGGCCGGGAATGCGCACGTCGAAGAAGCTCATCGACGAACCGTTGATGAAACGCAATCGAATCCGCTCACCCGCCGCGAACAACGCCTCCCAGTTGCCCGACGGCGTGGTGCCGTTGATCAGATACGTATAGGTCGCAGCGGAAACGTCGGAGAGATCGGTCGGATCCATGCGCATCTGCTGCCACATGCGCTGCTTCGCCAACGCACTTCGCACGCGCTGCCTGTGCGCGTCGCGGAGAAAATCTCCGACCGTCGGCTGGCCGGTGTTGTAGTAGTCGCTCTGCTTCTTGAGGTTGGCGTAGATGCGCTCGGGATCGGTGTCGCTCCAGTCGTTGAGCATCACTACGTAGTCGCGATCGACAGCATGCCGTTCGCCGCCACGCGGCTCGATCACGATTGGCCCGTACAGCCCGGCCTGTTCCTGAAAACGCGAATGGCTGTGATACCAGTACGTGCCGCTCTGGTTCACCGTGAAGCGGTAGAGAAATTCTCCGCCGGGCGGGATGCCTTCGAAACTCAAGCCCGGCACGCCGTCCATGTCGGCCGGCAAAATGATGCCGTGCCAGTGGATCGAACTGGTCACGGCCAGGGTATTGCGCACGCGCAACGTGATCGTGTCGCCTTGCCGCCAGCGCAGCAACGGTGCCGGCAGGTGTCCATTGACGACGGTAGCGACGCGCTGATGCCCGGTGAAATCGACGGCGCATTCGCCGATGGCGAGATCGAAATGCGTGTCGCGCAACTCGGGGCGCGCCATCGTTTTCGCGGACAGCGACGCGTGCCGCAATCCCAGCGCCGCGGCAACGCCGCCCAGCGCGAGTCCCTGCACGAATCGTCGACGCGGCAATTGGATGCCGCGCGGGTCCTGCATGTTCATGGAGCTTGTCCTTCGTGATGGCGCGCGAACGCGCGACGCGGCCGCGATGGCGACCGATCAGTAATGCGAAGGGATCAAACGGAAGGTGGCCGCAGCGGCGGCGCGTAGCGCGGTTGTGGCGCATTTTGCGGAAGCGCACGCCAATGAACGCGGGCCGTGATCGGCGCGTTGGCGACATCCATCGCCAGCCTCGTCGAGGCGACGCTCAAGTGCGCGCATGTGCAATCGCATCCCGTGGCAGCGTGTCCATGCGGATGCGCCGCATGGTCGTTCGCGTGCATGCTCATCGTGGGCGCATGCGACATGTGCATCGAGTCGCAGCACGCGGGTTTCGCCCATGCCGCGCTGCCCATCATCAGCCACGCGCAAAACGCCAGCGCGAAGAAAACACGGCAACGGCGTAAATGATGGAAGATAGGCGACGACATGTTGCCGAGGGTACGGCCCGAGTCCACGCTTGCCAACTCTGGAGCAGGCTCCTGCAAGGCTGGCGCGGCAGGCCTCTATACTTGCGCTCCCCGTCCGTCGTGAATGCCATGAATTATCGCCACGCCTATCACGCCGGTAATTTCGCCGATGTCCACAAGCACGTCGTGCTGTTTGCGTTGATCGAAGCGCTGAAAGCCAAGGACACGCCTTTCTGCGTGATCGACACGCACGCCGGCAGCGGCTGCTACGCGCTGGAAAGCCGCGAGGCCGGCAAGACCGGCGAGTACAAGGACGGTATCGTGCGATTACTGTTTCCCGACCTGCACGCCGACAAGACATCCGCCGGCAACGTGCCGCCGCTGCTGCGCCGCTGGCTCGACAGCATTCTCGCCCTGCCCGGCAACGAAGACGGGTTGAAGCTTTATCCCGGTTCACCGTTGCAGATCGCCAACGCGATTCGCGCGCAAGACACCGCGCAGCTGTGCGAACTGCATCCCGAAGAAGCCACGCGCCTGCACGAACTTTTCCATCGCGATGCACGCATCCACACGCATCAGCGCAATGGCTACGAATCACTGAAAGCGCTCCTGCCTCCTGTGGAAAAGCGCGGTTTGGTCTTGATCGATCCGCCGTACGAAGCACAGGAAGCCGAATACAAATCGATCGAGCAGGCGTTGAAGTCCGCGCTGCAACGATGGCCCACCGGTGTTTTCGCCGTGTGGTATCCGATCAAGTTGCGCAGCCAGGTGCAGCCCTTCCTTCGTGGCTTGTCGCGCGGCGGCGGCGCAAAGCGCGTGCTGCGTGCCGAACTGCTGTTGCATCCGGACGACTCGCCGCTGCGCCTCAACGGTTCGGGCGTGGTGATCCTCAATGCGCCGTGGAAACTCGACGACGCCTTGCGCGATTCGCTGCGCGCGATGGCGCGACTGCTATCGAAGGATCGCCCCGCCGAATGGAAACTCGACTGGCTGCTGCAGGAAGGCGACGAGCCCGCCGCGACCGGTCCGTTGCCGCCATCGCGACTCGCCGCCACGCGTTCAGCCACGCCGGCGCGGCCGACGCGCAGGCGCTGACCCGCAAACATCGCAGATACACGCAGCGCCGACGCCGATCGTTGTAATGTCACGGCAAGTCGTCGCCGTCCCGCAACTTCTCTGGAGTCCGACCATGCGTATCGTCATCCGCACTCTGCGCCCGCTGTTCGCTCCCTTGCTCGGCCTCGCGCTTGTCGCCTGCGCGCCGGCGCCGATCTACAAGGCCAGCCCCACCGCCGTGATGGCGGTGCCGAGCCAGGTGGCCCAATCGCCAGGGCGTTATGCCGGCAACGACGTGATCTGGGGCGGCCGCATCGTCAATGTGCAGAACTTCGCCGACCATAGCGAAGTGGAACTGCTCGCCTACCCGCTGGACAACTCGCAGCGACCACGCGCCAGCGATGCGGCCAACGGACGTTTCATCGCCGTGCTGCCCGGTTTTGCCGAGCCGCTGAACTATCCCGGCGGCGCTTTGATGACGGTGAGCGGAAAACTCAACGGCAGCCATGCCGGCAAGGTGGGTGACGCGGATTACGTATTCCCGCTGGTAAGCGTCGCGCAGTCGCATGTGTGGACCGCCGACGAAATGCAGAAAGGCCGCAACAATTTCCACTTCGGTGTGGGTGTCGGCGTTGGCATCCGCTAAACGAACTCGATGCAACGCGGTTGATGGTTCAAATGGACGTACGTGATGTGATGCACATGATGTCCGTTCGAAATTTCCTTCGGTGCCTTACACTTTGCCGGACTCCCCGAAGGAACGCCGCATGTCCGGTCACGCCAATTCGCTGAAGGCGATCTTTCTCGCCCTCGGCGCCAACTTCGCGATCTTTCTTGCCAAGACAGTTGCTGCCGTCATGACCGGTTCCGGTGCGATGGCGGCGGAAGCCGTGCATTCGCTTGCCGACTGCGGGAATCAAGGGCTGCTGCTTCTCGGCATGCGTCAGGCAAAGCGTCCGGCATCGGACGAATATCCGCTCGGCTGGGGCCGCGCGTTGTACTTTTGGTCGTTCCTCGTGGCAATCCTGTTGTTCAGCGTTGGCGGCATGTTTTCCGTCTACGAAGGCGTGCACAAATTCAGCCATCCCGAGCCGTTGAAGTGGCCGTGGCTCGCGCTCGGCGTACTGGTGTTCGGCATCGTGGCCGAGAGCTTCTCGATGCGTGGCTGCATGCAGGAAGTGAACAAAGCGCGCGGCGCACAAAACCTGTGGACCTGGTTTCGCGAAACGCGTTCCAGCGAACTGCTGGTGATCTTCGGTGAAGACCTCGCGGCGCTTGCCGGCCTGTGCCTGGCAGCTCTTGCCGTCGGCGCCACAATGCTCAGCGGCAACCTGATGTACGACGCACTCGGCACGGTCGCGATCGGCGTATTGCTGCTCGTGGTCGCCGTCATGCTGGCGATCGAAGTGAAGGCCTTGCTGATCGGCCAGGGCGTGGAACCGCGCCGGCGCGCTGAGCTTTTCGCTTTCCTGCAGAACCGGCCCGAAGTCGCCGAAGTCCTGAACCTAATCACCCTGCAGATGGGCCCCGACGTGATGGTCGCAGTCAAAGCGCGCATGCATCCCGCCCCCAGCGATCGCGCACTCATCGACGCGATCAACATCGTCGAAGCCGCCATGAAAACCGAATTCGACGACATTCGCTGGAGCTTCTTCGAGCCGGATGTCACCGACTGAGGTTCCATTCCATCGGCAATATGTCCCCTTCCGGAATGCCTGAGGACGTCGCAGAAAAAGTGAAGCATTGGCGACCCGCAGGATGATCCCATCTTGATCTGGCGAGAGTCGTAGCGGCGGTCTGCACGGGACTTGTTTCGGATGCGCTATCGAAGACTGCACACAGTCGATAGTTGTTCGCCGTCCCGGGTACGTATGCGTAAGGCACGCCAGTCATCGGGTCCTTGGCCAACGCGGCGTCTTGGCTGACCTCGTGCAGATCGGGTGGCAACGTCTTGTGCTGCGACCAATAGTTTCCGATAGCGAAAGACAACGCCCGCAGCGACGATGTGCGCTGCTCATCGATTCGCAACGCACGTTGATGAGCAGGCGTGCCGAGAACGAAAAGGCCCGCGCCGATTGCAGCCAGCATCACCACTGATGCAGCCCCGATCAGAAGTCGTCCGCCATTGACCTTCATGGCACGCGCTCGTCACGGCGCAAGTCGTGCAGGTAGTAGCCGAGAATGGAACCCGCGATCGCCGCGGCCACCACGACTTTCAGGATGAAACGTACGGTGATTTCTCCACCCAGCATCGCGTTGACCAGCGTGGTGAGGTCGCAGATCAGCACCACCGCTGCCACGAACAGGGTTAGATACGTGAGCCAGCGGCGTACACCTGATTGACGCTTCACCGGCTGCTGCGCGAGTTCGCGACCGATCTTCGCAGTGAGAAACAGGAACACCGGAAACGCAATGATGATCGATGCCACGGACCAGCGAATACTCCGAGGAACACCATTTTCATAAGGCATCGACAGATCGGGAAACGAGCGGTTGATCAGCTCGAAAAGCAGATTGCCCAGGTGATATGCGCTCAGGTAAAGCGTCGTGAACAGCACCAGGTAGATGAAAGCTTCGCGCGCCGACAAGTAAGGCCTTGGCCGCGGCACCGGCACCGCGAACGCCACATCGGCGTAACTCGACAACGCACTGCGTGCCTGCTCCGGCGACCATCCCGCGTCCATCAGCGCCTTGTCGATGCTTTGTCGCGAACAACCGCGCATCAGCGCTTCCCGAACAAAATATTCCAGATCCTGCGCGCCACTTGCCATGTTGTTCCCCTTTGACGAGTGGCCGAAGATAACGTGTCCACAGAACTACAAACAGCTGCTGGGTCGTGAGCCATCACAGTGCAGCACTTTTACCCTGATTACGTCACGAGATCGCCCGATTCAAGACGCCTCGGTTTGAAGCCATTTCTGATATCAGGTGCACGGGCACTTTGCGCCGCCACGCGAGCACGCCTATGCTCGGACGATCAAAAACGCGGGATGGTTCCGATGAAGATGATCGTGGTGATGATGTCGGCTTTGTTGTTGTCCGGTTGCGCTCTGGCGCAATCCACCGCGCCGTCCACGCAAACTACTGCGCGATTGCTGGCCGACGCGCGGAATCGATTGACCGACTGGCCGGCGCTGAAGCGCTATCACGACGACAACGCTGCGCTGCCCGCGCCGAAATCCGGCGACGCGCGTGTGGTTTTCATGGGCGATTCGATCACCGATTTCTGGGGCCGCGGCGTCGGCGTGTTTTTCCCCGGCAAGGGTTACGTCAATCGCGGCATCAGCGGGCAGACGACGCCGCAGATGCTGATCCGTTTCCGGCCGGACGTCATCGCGCTGCAGCCGCGCGTGGTGGTGATACTGGCCGGCACCAATGACATTGCCGGCAACACCGGGCCATCCACGCTCGCGATGATCGAGGACAATCTCGCGTCGATGGCGGATCTGGCGCGCGCGAATCACATCAAGGTCGTGCTCGCGTCGGTCACGCCGGTGAGCGATTACAACCATCCCGATCAGACACGAAATCGTCCGCCCGAAAAAATCATCGCGCTTGATGCGTGGATCAAGGCGTATGCGCAACGCGAGCACCTCATCTACCTTGATTACTATGACGCGCTGCTCGATCAGAGCCATGCGTTGAAAAAAGAATTTTCCGATGATGGCCTGCACCCCAACGCTGCCGGTTACGCGGTGATGGCGCCGCTTGCGCAGAGAGCCATCGAGCAGGCAATGGCCGAATAGAAAGGGGGCACCGCCATGACAGAGTCCTTCGATGCCGCACGTCGCAATGTTCTGAAACTCGGCGCGTTGTCGGCCGCGAGCCTGAGCTTGTTTCGCGCGAACCGCGCTTTCGCCGATCAGAAAACGGTGGCGACGCCGCTCGACGAACTCGGCTACGCGCAGGTGCAGCTGTCGTCCGGCCCACTCGATCGGCAGGCGCGGGAAAACCATCGGCTGGTGCTCGGCCTCGACGAGGACGCGCTGTTGCGACCATTCCGCCTGCGCAGCGGAATGCAGGCACCGGGACAGGAACTTGGCGGCTGGTACGACACTTGGGGTTTTGCGCCGGGCGCCACGTTCGGCCAATGGATGAGTGCGCTGGCGCGTCACTACGCCATCACCGGCGACCGGCCCACGCGTGAAAAGCTCGATCGACTGGTTCGCGGTTACGCCGCGACGATCGATGCGCAGGGCAGCTTCTACCGCAACAACCGCTTTCCTTCCTACACGTACGACAAGCTGGCGGGCGGCTTGATCGATGCGGTTCGTTTTGCCGACAACGATGTGGCCCGTGACACCTTGCAACGCGCCACCGCAGCGGCAGTTCCCTATCTGCCGCCTCACGCGATGCCGCGCAACGAAGCCGCGAAACCCGGCGAGGATTTCAGCCAGCATGCCTGGGACGAAAGCTACACGCTGCCCGAAAATCAGTTTCTCGCTTACCGGCTCACCGGAGACGAACAGCATCGACGACTCGGCCAGCGATTTCTCTACGACGATTTTTTCGGCCCGCTCGCGCGCGGCGAAAATGTGTTGCCGGGCAAGCACGCCTATAGCCACGTCAACGCATTGAGTTCGGCGGCGCAGGGTTACCTCACGTTGAAGCAGCCGATGTATCTCGAAGCGGCGCGACAAGGTTTTGCGATGATCGACGCACAGAGTTTCGCCACCGGCGGTTGGGGCCCGGACGAGCATTTCGTGAAGCCGGGCAGCGGCGGGCTCGGCGTGAGTCTCGCTGTTCAACACAAGAGTTTCGAAACGCCTTGCGGCTCTTACGCGCACTTCAAGCTCACGCGTTACCTGCTGCGCATCACCCGCGATTCGCGCTACGGCGACAGCATGGAGCGCGTGCTCTACAACACTGTGCTCGGCGCCAAACCGATCGAGGCCGATGGTCACGCGTTCTATTATTCCGACTATGCGCGGCAGGCGCAGAAGACGTTTCATCCGGATCGCTGGCCGTGCTGTTCGGGCACATTGCCGGTGATCGCGGCGGACTATCGCATCAGCGCCTTCTTCACCGATGCGCAAGGCATTTACGTCAATCTCTACGTGCCTTCGCGGGTGAGCTGGCGACAAGGCGGCAACGATCGGCGCCTGACGATCGAGACGAATTATCCGAATGCCAGCGCCATCGGCATGCGCGTGGAAACAGCTACGCCGCAGACATTCGCGATCCATTTGCGAATCCCTTCATGGGCACACGGCGCAACGCTTCGGATCAACGGAAAACCCGCACGTGACGCACTGGAACCGGGGACATTCGCGACGATCCGGCGGCAATGGACATCCGGCGACCGACTCGAACTCGAGCTGCCCTTGTCGCTGCGCCTGCAGAGTGTCGACGCCGAACATCCCGACACCGTGGCATTGCTCGCTGGGCCGCTGGTGCTGATGCGCATGCTCGACAGCGCATCATCGCAGTCCGTGTTCGAACGACGCTCGCTGTTGTCGTCCGTCGCGTCATCCGGCGGCGATCATTGGCGCGTCGATGCAGGCGGTGATCGCGCGCAATTGCGGCCGTTTTTCGCGATTGGCAACGAAATTTACAGCACTTATCAGAGCGTGCATCCGATCTGAAACGCATCACGATTTGCGTTGCAGCAGATCCCATCGATTGCCGTAGAGATCGCGGAATACGGCGACGCTGCCATAAGACTCATGTCGCGGCGCTTCGTCGAACTGCACGCCTTGCGCGAGCATGTTTCGATGGTCGCGATCGAAATCATCGGTATGCAACAACAGGAATACGCGACCACCGGCCTGATCGCCGATCTGCGATTGCTGTTGCTCGCCCTGCGCTTTCGCCAGCAACAATCGCGTTTCGCTTGAACCCTGCGGCGCCAGCAATACCCAGCGCTTGCCGTTGCCCATGTCGGTGTCTTCGACCAACTCAAACCCCAGCGCTCGCGTGTACCACGCAATCGCTTCGTCGTAATCGGCGACCAGCAACGCGAGCGCACCGAGATGTTGATTCATGCCACGTCCCTTGAAGTGATGGGCAACGGCCCCAGTTCGGCCTGCAGCTTCTTGCTCAGTTTGCCGTGCACTGCGAGATACGACTCGCGCACCAACCCCTGCAGCGTTTCCGTGCTGAATCTGCCTGGTTCGATCACCGATACCCAACGTGCGCGAGCGAGATACGCAGCGGGAACGATGCCGGGTCGATCGGTCAGTTCGAGGAAGCGATCCTCGGCTGCCTTGAACGACAGTCGCCCACCTTCGCTTCCATCCGACGGCGTGATCACGAACATCTTGCCCGCGACGCTGAACACCAGATCCGCGCCCCATTTGATTTCTTCGCTCACGCCCGGCCAGTTCCCGCAGAGTGAGCGCAAGCCACGCACATCGAGTCCGTGTTTCGATTCCGGTTCCATGTGACTCCACCGCCTCATTGCATCGAACGCGAAGTATCGCGCACGATGCTGCGTACACGTCACTGCCGATTCATGACGTCGCCGCCAGACTCATGGACCGACAGCGACGATTGCGCGTTCAACGCGATGTCGCTGCAGGTATCCCGGAGCGCCATGCCAGTCAACGATGCACCCCGAACGGCGCACCCATCGACACCGGGCGACGGCGTCATGCAACTCGGCGACGGACGCCAGTTGCAGTTGCGAGATATCGGCCCGGACGATGTCGATGCGCTGCGTCGCTGCTTCACGCGACTTTCGCCGCAGGACATCCGGCGGCGCTTCCTGCATGCCATGTCCGAACTGCCCGAATCGATGGCACAGCGGCTGTGCCGGATCGACCCGGCCATCGAAACCGCGCTCGTGCTGGCCGATCGCTTCGCCACACCTGCCGAAATTCGTGGCGTCGGGCGAATCTACGTGGACGAAGCAGCGGACAGCGCCGAGTTCTCGATCCTGGTCGAACAGGACTGGACACGTCTCGGCCTCGGCGCGCTGCTGATGCAGCATCTCGTGGACGACTGCAGGCGCCGCGGCCTCGCGGAAATCTGGGGCTACGTGCTGCTGGAAAACCGGCCGATGCTGCGCCTGTGCAAGGAGCTCGGCTTCGAACGCCGGCTGCAGGAAAACGAACCCGGCGTTGCGCAGATTTCACTCCGACTTTGACTCGTCCCGGCAGCGGACGCAGCCCGTAAAACTCGGCCCTTCAGGGACGTCACGCTACACTTGGCCGCTTCCCCGGCGCGATCTTCAGGTCGCCACCAACACACGCAATCTATGTCCCGTTCGATTCCCCATCCGCCGCTCCCGAAAACCGCCAAGCAACGCCGCTACTGGACGCCGCCCCACGGCTCCTCCCGCGCGTTGCTGATCGCCGAATCTACGCGCACGCACGAAGGCTTGCTGGTCGCCGTGACGCGCGACACGCAACGCGCGCAGGCACTCGAAGCGGAACTGAAAATCTTCGCTGGCGGTCTGCCGGTGCTGCATTTCCCCGATTGGGAAACGTTGCCGTACGACGTGTTCAGTCCGCACCCGGAAATCGTTTCGCAGCGCATCGCGACGCTGTATCAGCTTCCGAATGTGAAACGCGGTGTGCTCGTGGTGCCGGTCGCGACGCTGATGCAGCGCATCGCGCCACGCTCGCACATCACCGGTTCCGGGCTGGTGCTGTCGAAAGGTCAGAAGCTCGACATCATCGCCGAGCAGCGACGACTGGAAGCGTCGGGTTATCGCAATGTGCCGCAGGTCGCCGAGCCAGGCGATTTTGCGGTACGTGGCGCTCTACTCGATGTGTTTCCGATGGGCAGCGCCGAGCCGTACCGCATCGAACTGTTCGACGACGAAGTGGATTCGATTCGCAGCTTCGATCCGGAAACACAGCGCTCGCAGCAGCAAGTGGAGAAAGTCGATCTGCTCCCCGCGCGCGAATTTCCGTTGACCGACGCAGCTGCAAAGGATTTCCGCACTGCGCTGCGCGAGCGCTTTCCGATCGACGTGCGGCGTTGCCCGCTGTACCAGGACATGAAGGAAGGCGTGACGCCCGGCGGCATCGAGTATTACCTGCCGCTGTTTTTCCCGCAGACCGCCACGCTGTTCGATTACCTCGCCGACGATGCACTGTTCGTGCTGGGCGAAGGTACGCGCGAATCGTCCGAACAATTCTGGACGCACACGGCCGAACGCTACGACCAGCGCGCGCACGACATCGAACGCCCGGTACTTCCGCCGAACGAGTTGTACCTCTCGCCGGAGCAACTGCGCGAACAACTCAACCGTCGCCTGCGCATCGATGTGGAAGCAGAACACGAGCACGCTGTCGCGTCCGGTACGCAGCCCGCGCCGGAGTTGCCGCTCAACCGCAAGGGCGAGGAACCGGGCACATCGCTGCGCCACTTCATCGAGAGCTATCCGGGACGCGTGTTGATCGCCGCCGATTCGGCCGGCCGTCGCGAAGCGCTGATCGAAACGCTGGCGACGGCTGGCATGAAGCCGCAGAACGTCGAGGGCTGGCAAGCGTTTCTGAGTGATGCTTCCCACACGCCATTCGCCATTACCATCGCCGGGCTCGAACAGGGTTTCGCGCTGACGAAACCTGCGATCACCGTGCTCACCGAGCGCGAACTCTACGGCGAGCGCGTGCGCAGCGAGCGCGATCGCAAGCGTCGGCGTGGCACGGCGCGTGACCCGGAAGCGATCATCCGCGATCTCACCGAACTCACGATCGGCGCACCCATCGTGCACGTCGATCATGGCGTGGGCCGCTATCAGGGCCTGCTCTCTATGGACGTCGGCGGTATGGACGGCGAGTTCCTTACCATCGAATACGCGAAAGGCGACAAGCTCTATGTGCCGGTGTCGCAGCTCGGGCTGGTGAGCCGCTATTCGGGCACCGCGCCGGAACTGGCGCCGCTGCATTCGCTGGGTGGCGATGCGTGGGAACGCGCGCGTCGCAAGGCAGCGGAAAAAGTACGCGACGTCGCCGCGGAACTGCTGGCGATCTACGCGCAACGCGAAGCACGTGGCGGCGAATCGATGCCGATCGATCGCCAGCTGGTCGAAGAGTTCGGCAGCACCTTCCCGTTCGAGGAAACACCCGATCAGGAAACCGCGATCGAAGCGGTGCTCGCCGATCTTGCCGCACCACGCGCGATGGATCGCGTGATCTGCGGCGATGTCGGTTTCGGCAAAACCGAAGTCGCGTTGCGCGCGGCGTTTGCCACCGCTACCGCGGGCAAGCAGGTGGCCGTGCTGGTACCGACCACCTTGCTCGCACAGCAGCATTATCGAAATTTCGCCGACCGATTCGCCGACTGGCCCGTGCGCGTGGACGTGCTCTCACGCTTCAAATCGACCAAGGAAGTGAACGATGCTCTGAAGCGCCTCGCGGACGGCCAGATCGACGTGATCGTCGGCACGCACAAGCTGTTGCAGCCGGACATCAAGTTCAAGAACCTCGGCCTCGTCATCGTCGACGAAGAACAGCGTTTCGGCGTGCGCCAGAAGGAGCAATTGAAAAAGTTGCGCGCCGAAGTCGACCTGCTGACCATGACCGCCACGCCGATCCCGCGCACGCTGAACATGGCGATGGCCGGACTGCGCGACCTGTCGTTGATCGCCACGCCGCCGGCCCATCGCTCCGCTGTGCGCACGTTCATTTCGTCGTGGGATCCGGCGACGATCCGCGAAGCATTGCAGCGCGAGCTGTCGCGCGGCGGCCAGGTGTATTTCCTGCACAACGAAGTGCAGAGCATCGAACGCACGGTGCGCGAGCTGGAAGAACTGGTGCCGGAGGCGCGCATCCGCATCGCGCACGGCCAGATGCCGGAACGCGAACTGGAAGGCGTGATGGCGGATTTTCATCGCCAGCGATTCAACGTGCTGGTGTGCACCACCATCATCGAAACCGGCATCGACATTCCTACCGCCAACACCATCATCATCGATCGCGCGGATCGCTTCGGCCTCGCGCAGTTGCATCAACTGCGCGGCCGCGTCGGCCGCTCGCACCATCGCGCGTACGCTTACCTGATCGTGCCCGACCGCAAGTCGATCACCGCCGATGCGCAGAAGCGACTGGAGGCGATTGCCTCGCTGGAGGAACTCGGCGCCGGTTTCACGCTTGCCACGCACGACCTGGAAATCCGCGGCGCGGGCGAGTTGCTCGGCGACGAGCAATCGGGGCAAATCCAGGAAATCGGTTTCGGCCTGTACACCGAACTGCTCGATCGTGCCGTGCGCGCGCTGAAATCAGGCAAGGTGCCGGACTTCGATCTCAGCAGCGAACACGAAACCGAAGTCGAACTGCATCTGCCCGCGTTGATTCCGGACGATTACCTGCCCGATGTGCATGCTCGCCTCACGCTCTACAAGCGCATAGCCAGCGCGCGTAACGAAGAGGAGCTGCGCGATCTGCAGGTGGAAATGATCGATCGCTTCGGGCTGCTGCCGGACCCAACCAAGCAGTTATTCGCCGTCGCAAGCATCAAGCTGATGGCCACGCCGCTGGGCATCCGCAAACTCGATTTCGGCGCGAACGGTGGACGCATCATTTTCAGGGAGAAGCCCGAGGTCGATCCGATGACCATCATCAAGCTGATCCAGAACCTGCCGCGCGTTTACAAGCTCGACGGCCAGGACAAGCTGAAGATCACGCTCGATCTCCCCGGTGCCGCCGAACGACTGCGCAGCGCGCAGGAAGTGCTGGTGCTGCTGGGTGCGCGTCGACCCGGTTAGCGAACCGCCGCACGTACGCGAACACGATTTACCTGACGGCTGTCACTGGTTGCCGCATGGATGGCGCTCGCACAATGCCCGCACACTGAAGGAGCGCGCGACATGCAGCAGACGAAACCGCAATTCGGCATCGATGCACCCGGGGTGGTGCGCAACCTTGGCCTGATCGGCATCGTTCTGCTCATGGCGTTCGCGATCGCATCCGCATCGGGCCGCGTGGATATCGGCTCGATGACGCTCTATCCGGGTTGTTCGTTCGTTGCAGGCAGCCTGCTGATGCTGCTGACCAGCACCGTGGGCAAGCCGTTCGTGATACGCCGCATGATCCGTCAGCTGCATCTGCGTGGCGACGAACAGGTGCTCGATGTGGGATGCGGTCGCGGCCTGCTGTTGATCGAGGCGGCTCGACAATTGCCGCATGGTCGCGCCACCGGCCTGGATCTGTGGAGCACGAAGGATCAATCCGGCAACGCCGCCGACGCCACACACCGCAATGCGGCGCTGGCCGGCGTTACCGACCGCGTGCAGATCGACACCGGCGACATGCGCGCCATGCCTTATCCCGATCACAGCTTCGACGTGATCATCTCCAGTCTCGCGATCCACAATCTGCCGAACAGCGCGGACCGCGATCAGGCGATTCGAGAGATTGTTCGGGTACTCAAACCGGACGGCCATCTCGCACTACTGGATTTCCGATGCACAGGCGCCTATGCATACTCGTTGCGCGAGGCTGGCGCGCTCAAGGTGCGCCGTAGCTGGCCGATCCTCGCGATGTTTCCGCCGGTCTGGATCGTGTGGGCGCAGGGCAAACGCGCTTAGCTGCATCATCGTCGCTGGCTGATCGAACCCCACGAAGGTTTCCGGCCGGCATCGGGCGCTGATCCAGCCATCAGCTGACACTCCGCGTCCAGATCGAACCGCAGCCGGGCTGGATGGACCGCGCTTGTCCCATCGCGCCAGCGCCCCGCGAGGCTAGCGTGGCCCGCTACAGCAGCTTGAAACGAGTGTCGCGCCATCGTGGCACGCAACCTGCTTTCGTATCCGGTACGATAAATGGTCCGGTTCCGGCGATTCGCCTCCACGCGAGGTTTCTGCCGCCGACGGCCGGCTTGGGCGACGCACGTTGCCAGCACACGCGGGTTGTGGAATGGACACTACGATTCACGGGCAAGGCTCCGCAGGAGCTTGGCAAAACGGGGGAATGGAAATGGGGGGCACGATCACACATTCGAAAGCTGGGCGCGTCTGGCGTTCGTGCTTCGTCGTCGTGCTCGGCCTTTTGTGGTTCGGCACTGCGCACGCGTCTTTTTCGCTCAACGGCGCGTGGCGCGAAGTGCGCGCGGGCGATACGCCGCAGAGCGTGCTCGACGAATACAACGCCGGCCAGTTGAAGAGCTTCGACCCATCCATGCTGCAGCGGTTTCCGCGCAGCAGCACCGGAAGCTGGGTGGTCATCACCCCGCAGCCGCCGTGGGACAACGGCGAACGCGTGCTGTCGATCTATCCACCCACGCTCGGCACGATCAACGTCTACCCTTCAGGCGTCCCGCAGTCGCTGGCGCTGGATGAATTCAGCGCGGGCTTGCACGGGCATGGACGGCTGGCATGGCAAGTGCCCGCCACGCAATCCGGATCGACGCCGATTCTGCTGCGCTTCGAACCATCGGCGACGATCAGCGCGCCGGTGAGTTTCCAGTTGCAGTCCATGGCGGATTATCAAACGCAGGACGCGCAGTGGCTGGTTTTCGCCAGTGCGTGCTTTGCCGTGATGCTGGCGATGGTGCTGATGGCGCTGTGCTTTGCGCTGATGCTGCGCGACGTCACTTACGCGTGGTACGCCGGCTACATTTTTTGCTACACGCTGATCCAGGGTATCCAGACCGGGTTCCTGTTTCATCCCCTTGAATGGCAATGGCTGTCCGGCACGGCAGTGATGAGTGGCGCGGCGGCCGTGGCGCTTTCGGTGGCGTTCGCTTCGTTGTTCATGATGCGGTTTTGCGAGTTGCAGCGTTATGCGCCGCTCGCCCGCGTGCCGATCGTGGCGCTCGCCGTGGGCATGATCCAGCTGGTACTGATGCGCTGCAGCCACATCGCGTTGCTGGTCGAAGTGGCGCAGTTGCTGCTCAATCCGCTGCTCATGCTCGGGGCCGGCCTGTTGCTGGTGGCAGCGATCGTGGCCGCGGTGCGTGGCTCGCGTCCGGCGTGGTTTTTCCTCGCGGGGTGGACGCCATTGTTGCTGCTCACCGCGCTGACCAGCGCGCAGACCAGCGGCGCATTGCCGGAGTTCGCATGGCTCAACGATGCAAGCCTCGCTGGCGGTGCGTTTGAAGCAGTAGTGCTGTCGCTGGGCCTCGCCGATCGCGCGCTCAACCTGCGTCACGATCGCGACGTCGTTCGCGTGCTGGCCGATCACGACGCGCTCACCAATGTGCTCAATCGCCGCGCATGGAGCGAGCGTGCCAGCGCCTTGCTGGCCGTCGATCCGGCACGACCGATGGCGATGCTGTTTCTCGACCTGGATCACTTCAAGCTGCTCAACGATCGCCAGGGCCACAACAGCGGCGATCGCGCGCTGGTGGCCGTGGCTCGCGCGCTGGCCGCCGAATTGCGGCCTGCGGATCTGCTCGGGCGTTACGGTGGTGAAGAGTTCGTCGCGCTGCTCGACGGCACGTTGCCGGATCACGCCATGCACGTGGCGACGCGTCTGTGTCGGCGCGTGCACCGCCTGGAAATTCCCATCAACGACGATGCGCTGTTGCTCAGCGTCAGCATCGGCGTCGCCATGCACAAGGCCGGCGACGATCTGGAAACGCTGGTCGAGCGCGCCGACCAGGCGATGTACCGCGCCAAGCTTGACGGGCGCAACCAGGTCAGCCTGTACGTGACGCCGGTCATGCCGGCATCGTCGCGCCTGCACGTGGTGGAGAAGCGTCGCGGCGATCACTGATCGCCGTGCATCCCTCGACAACTACGCGGGACTTGCGGCCAGAGCGCGCGCAGCCGCCACGACATCGTCCTCGCCCGGCAGTACCAGCAAGGCGGCTCCGGCCAGCGGCGTGAACGTATCCGCGCCCACCACGCGTTGCAACGGCGTGGCGCCCAATCCACCTTCGACGATCGCGGTGATCACGCCCTCGCCCACACCTGCACTCTTGCGGCCTTCGTCGAGCACGATGATTCGTTTCGCCGTCTTTGCCTGCTGCACGATGAACGCATCGTTGAGCGGCGCCAGCCAGCGCAGGTCGACCACGCGCACGCTCCAGCCGAGTTCTTTTTCGATCGTGCGTGCTGCGCGCAACGCCATCGGCACGCCGTTGCCGAAGGTGATCACCACCAGATCGTTCGCCGCATCGTTGTAGACGCGACCCTCGCCCAACGTCATCGCCGTGCCCGGCGCGGGATAGTCGAACTGCCACTGCGCGTCGCCGGCGTCGTGCAGGTCCTTGGTCATGTACAGCGCGATCGGTTCGAGGAACGCGCACACGCGGCCATCCACTTTCGCCAGTGCCATCATCGTGCGCAGCATCGTTGCGGCATCGTCGCCGCGACTCGCGCAGCCGACGACAAGGCCGGGAATATCGCGCAGCGCGGTGATCGAATTGTCGTTATGGAAGTGGCCGCCAAAACCCTTTTGATAACCCAGCGACGCGATGCGCATCACCATCGGATTGCGGTACTGATCGTTGGAGAAAAACTGCAACGATGAAGCCTCTCCGCGAATCTGATCGGCAGCATTGTGGAAATACGCCAGGTACTGAATCTCCGGAATCGGCAGCATGCCCATGTTGGCGTAACCCTGCGCGAGCCCGAGGATGATCGTCTCGTCGAGTAGCGTGTTGAACACGCGCGTATTGCGAAACGCCTTGTGCAGCCCCTTGGTCACCGTATAGACGCCGCCCTTCTGCGCCACATCCTCGCCGAACAGCAGCGACTCCGGATATTTCGCCATCACGTCGTGCAATGCCTGGCCGATCTGGATGGCCAAATGACGCGGCGGCTGGTTTTCCGGAAGCTTTGCTTCGCTGCCGAAAACCGCGAGGCGCCTTTCCGCATAGTCCGTGCGTTCGCCTTCCTTCTTCACCGCGGCGGGCGTGTACGGCGCCAGCGGTGTCATCACGTCGTCGAGCGTGGTGAGGCGATGGCGAGTGTGCGCATCTTCGGCAGCGGCGAAGCAGCGCTTGCGCGTGGCTTCGTAGAGATTCAGCAGATCGTCCTTCGAATACAGGCCGGACTCCAACGCGATACCTGCCGAACGCAGCAGCGGATCGGTGGATTCCACCGCGAACAACTCCTCGATGCTGCGCCACTCGATCTCGAAATCGGTGCCGGCGTGACCCATCACGCGCGTGGTCCTGAGATGCAGGAACGTGGGACGACGCGTGCGTCGGCAATGTTCCACCGCGCGCTGCACCTGCGCGTAGCCTTCGGCGAGATCGAGGCCGTCGGCAAAGAAATAATCGAGGTTGGAGCGATGCTGGAAATTGCTGGCCACCCATCCCGTCGGCGTCTTCACCGAGATACCGATGCCGTTGTCCTCGCACACGAAAAGCACCGGCGCGGGAAGCTTCTGGTACGCCGTCCATGCAGCAGCATTGAATGCGGTTTGCGCAGTGGCGTGATTGCTCGATGCGTCGCCGAACGAGCAGATCGCGATCGAATCATCGGGGATCGGCAGCGTGTGACCGATGCGTCGCGCCTGCTCGATCGCCACCGCCGTGCCCAGCGCCTTGGGCAGGTGCGACGCGATCGTCGATGTCTGCGGCAGCACCCACAACGGCTTGCTGCCCCACACCTTGTGACGTCCGCCGGAGGCCGGATCGTCCTTGCTGGCGGCGAAACTCAGCGCCGAATCCATCACCGGATCCATACCCGGCAGCTTGCGGAAGCGCTCGGCCATGAAGCCGCCGGAACGGTAATGCAGGAACGCCGGATCGGTGTGACGCGTGAGTCGCGCCACCATCGCATTGCCTTCGTGGCCGCTGGAACCGATCGTGTAGAAAACCTTGTTCTGCACGCGCAGCACGCGCGCCATCAGGTCGAGGTGACGCGAGATCAGTTGCGATTCGAGCAGTTCGCGAAACCCGCGTGCATCGAGTGCGCTGCCCGGCAACACTGCTTCGTCGTCACGCGGCGCACTGCGAACATCGCCTTGCCAGAACTGCACGAACTCGATGAAGTTCTGGTCGACAACCTCGGCACGATTGAAGCCCTTGTGACGAGCGCTGATGGCAAACGGAATGGACATGATCGATCGCTTGAAAGTGAGTAGAGGTGTTGCGTCGCGCACGGCTCAGACCGATGGTCGTCGCGCTTGCCATTGCCCGAGGCTCTGGCCCCAGATGTCGATGACGTGATCCTGGTACGGCGCGGGCAGCGTACCGCTGCGCAAGTTACTCGAACCCAGTCGCTCGGCGAGCTTCTGCGATGCGATATTGCGCGGGTCGATGCAATGGATGATGTCGGTCCAGCCGAGATGCTCGAAGGCCCAGTCGATGGCAGCGATACCGGCTTCGGTCGCGTAGCCCTTGCCCCAGACATCGCGACGAAACGACCAGCCGATCTCGTTGCCGGGCCAGCCTTCCGGCTTCCATGGACCAAGCTGGCCGAGCCAGCGCCCATCGCTTTTGTCGATCACCGAGAACATGCCGAAACCCTGCACCATCCATGCACCGGGCATCTGCAGAAATTTCCGCCATGCCGCGTCGCGCGAAAGATGTCCGCCGATGTAGCGCGCGGTTTCCTCGTCGCCGATCAATGCTGCGTAAGCGTCGAAATCCTCGCGCTGCGGCGGGCGCAGGATGAGGCGTGACGTTTCGATGCGGATGTCCTGCAAGTTCATGTGGCGTGCTGCCTCACCATCGACTTATCTTTTCGTCATTCCGGCCTTCGTCGGAATGACGACTTTTCTCGACTGTCATTCCTGCCTTTGCCGGGATGACGAGAAATTCAGAACGCATTGATGCCGGTCAGTTCGCGGCCCACCACAAGCTGGTGCACGGTTTCGGTGCCTTCATAAGTGATCACTGATTCAAGATTCAGCGCATGGCGGATCGCGCCGTGCTCGGTGGTAATGCCGGCGCCGCCGAGGATATCGCGGCATTCGCGCGCGATGTCGATCGCCATGCGGCAGTTGTTCCACTTCGCCAGCGATACCTGTGTGGGCTGCATCTTGCCCGCGTCCTTGAGTCTGCCGAGTTGCAGCGACAGCAATTGCGCCATGGTGATGCGGCGCGCCATGTCGGCCATTTTCAACTGCACGGCCTGGTTCGATGACAATGGACGGCCAAACAGCATGCGCTCGGCGGTGTAGTCGAGCACTTCCTTCAGGCATGCCTGCGCGGCACCGATCGGACCCCAGGTGATGCCGTAGCGTGCCTGCGTGAGGCAGCCAAGCGGGCCCTTGAGGCCTTTCACGTTGGGCAGGCGCGCGCTGTCCGGCACGCGCACATCGTCGAAGAACAACGCGCTGGTGACGGATGCGCGCAGACTCATCTTCTTGTGGATTTCCTGTGCCTTGAAACCGGCCGTGTCGGTCGGCACGACGAAACCCTGGATGCCGTCGTCGGTCTGCGCCCAGACAATTGCAATGTGCGCGAGGTTGCCGTTGGTGATCCACATTTTTGCGCCGTTGATGATCCAGTCGCCGCCATCTTTCTTCGCATTGGTTTTCATGTTGGCCGGGTCCGATCCGCCATGTGGTTCGGTGAGGCCGAAGCAGCCGATGACTTCGCCGGCGGCCATGCGCGGCAGGTACTGCTTTTTCTGCTCCTCGCTGCCGTAGGCGTAGATCGGATACATGCACAGCGAGCTTTGCACCGAAGCGAAACTGCGCAGGCCCGAATCGCCGCGCTCCAGTTCCTGGCAGATCAGTCCATAGCTCACGCCGTTCATGCCGGCGCCGCCGTATTCCTCCGGAATGGTCGCGCCGAGCAAGCCGAGCGCAGCGATTTCCGGGATCAGCTCCATCGGAAATCGAGCCTGATCGAAGCAGTCGCCGATGATCGGCAACACGCGTTCGTCGACGAAGCGGCCCACCGTGTCCTGCACCATGCGCTCCTCATCGGAGAGCAGCGAGCGGACATCGTAGAGATCGAGCGGATTGAGGGCGACAGCCATGAAAGCTCCGGAGACGCGTGCGGAAAAACCGCTATTGTAGCGCGTGGTCCACAGCGCCACAGGCTTGGCCCGCATCACGCGGAACGCGTTCCGCCGCGCCCAGTCGCCACCCTCCATCGGAATGCCATGTTCAAAGGTGTACTGCTCGGTTTCCTGGCCTTCGCTGCCTATGCCGTCAGCGATGCGTTCGTGAAATCGCTGCGCGGTTCGTTGCCGGCGTACGAAGCGGTTTTTTTCGGTGCAGCCATGGCGCTGGCCGCGCTGCCCTTCATCAAGTCGCGCAACGATCGCTGGCGCGAAGTTCTGGTGGCGCAGCGTCCCGGGCCTTATCTGGTGCGATCGGTCGCCAGCGCCATTGGCAGCACGGCGGCGGTGATCGCCTTTACCGCGCTGCCGATGGCCGAGGCGTTTGCGCTGATTTTCCTGATGCCGATCTTTGTCACCCTCCTTTCCGTGCTGGTGCTGAAGGAGCACGTCGGCTGGCGCCGCTGGTCGGCGGTGGTGGCGGGTTTCATCGGCGTGCTGGTGGTGCTGAGGCCGGGCTTTCGTGCGCTGGGCGTCGGCCATCTTGCAGCACTGGTGTGCGGGTTCGCGAGCGCGATCGCGATGATCGCCATGCGTGTCGCCGGGCCGCACGAAAAACGCATCACGCTTTACGGCGCCGGCGTGGTCGGGCCGATGCTGCTTACGGGCGTGTTGATGCTGCTGCAGGATTTTTACTGGCCGAACCTGCATCAGTGGATGCTGCTGCTCGGCTACGGCCTGCTGGCTGCGTTGGCGGCGGTGTTGCTGATGCTGGCCACGCAGAAATCGCCGGCCAACCATGTCGCGCCGACCCAGTACAGCCAGATGTTGTGGGCAGTGTTTCTGGGCTACCTGCTTTTCGGCGACGGGCTGGACTGGCCGATGGCCATCGGCATCGCGATCATTCTTGGTGCCGGTCTTTTCACCTTCGTGCGCGAAGAAAAAGTCACCCGCTGGTGGAAACGCGCGCGCATCGTTTGACGATATCGCTCAGTCGTTATTGGCCAATATCTGGAGGCGCATCGCGCATCGCGCCAGTTCGGTTCGCAACGCATCCGGCGAACGTATTTCGAAATCGAATGGCAGGCTGGCGAGTCGACGCGCGAACCAGTTCAAGTCATCGGCACTGGCATGCAGCAGCACGCCGCCATCGATCGGTTCCAGCAGACCGAACGAAAGCGGAAACGCGCAGCTCGCTCGCGCCAAATTCGTCAGCAGCAACACTTCGATCGCACGACCGCGCGGCATGCTTGCGATGTTCTGCATCAATTGCCCGAGTGCATCGAAACCGGCGGGCCGCTCAAACGGAACGTCCGTCAGCGTCACGTCGTCGACGCGATCAAGCCGGAACGAGCGCAGGGCATGGCGCAGGTGGCACATGCCGAGCGCGTACCAGCCGCCCGCCCAGTAAGCCAGGCCGTACGGATCAAACAGGCGTTCCGTTTGCTCGCCCTGCCCCGACACGTAACGCATGTTCACGCGTTGCTGTGCTTGCGCGGCCGTCGTCAGCGTCACCAACGCGGCCTGCGTACCGAAAGTGCCGGCCGAAGGTTGCATGTCGATTTTCACCGTGTCGGCGATCGCGCCGACACGGCTCTTGAGCTTGATCGGCATCACGCGCGACAACTTGGCCTGAACGCTCTCCACCGCCGGTGAGGAGTCGGACAACCCCAAACCGCGCGCCGCCACCAACCCGACCGACAACGCCACCGCCTCGTCGTTGGTGAACATCATCGGCGGCAACTTGTAGCCGGCCACCAGCATGTACGCACCGTGGCGCCCACGCTCGGTGGTCAGCGGAATGCCGAGATCTTCCAGCATCACGATGTAGCGCCGCAGCGTGCGCACGTCGACGCCCACCCGCTGCGCCAGTTCCGAACCGCTCATGCGGCCATGGCTCTGCAGCAGGTCAAGTACCGCCAGCACGCGCGTGGTGGGTAACGCCATCTGACAATTGTATCGACGAATCAGGGCGGGATCTGTCCTGTTTCGCTTCTAGCCTCGGCATGTCTTTCAACAAGCCGGAGTCGCCAACGTCATGTCGAACCGAACACTCGCCGCCTGCCTGCTCGCGCTGACTTTCTCCATCGGCATCGCCGTCAACGCATCCACATCCGCCATGCCAACGCAGGCCCAACCGACAACCGCGCACGATGGTTCGAAAGATTTCGATGGCCTCCACGGCCACTGGATCGTGCACAACCGCAAGCTGGCGAAGCGGCTCGCCGGTTCCACCACATGGATACCGTTCGATGCGACGGACGAATTCCAGCCTTTGCCCGGCGGCCTCGGTTTGCAGGAGCACTACCGCACCAGCTACTGGAAAAATTTCGAGGCACTCAGCTTCAATCTCTACGATCCGCAGACGCAGCAGTGGACGTTGTACTGGGTCGACAATTTCAATTTGCCCATCACGTTGCAGCCGCCGCTTGTCGGCAAGTTCTCAGGCAACACCGGCGACTTCGAAGGCCCCGACACCTTCGGCGGCAAGCCGATCCTCGTGCGCCACATCTGGAAGCTGCAAGATAAAAATCACGTTGCATGGGAACAGGCTTTTTCGGTCGATCACGGTGCATCGTGGGAAACCAACTGGACGATGGAATTCGTGCGTCAGTAATTCCGATCTGCTCACCCCATCCTGCATCCATCGAGAATCCTCATGAAGAAATTCCTCGCAACACTTCTTCCGTTCGTCGCTGCGTGTATCGCGCTGGGCACATCCAGCGCACTGGCGCGACAAGCAACGGACATGCAGACCGTCGAGCATCTGCAGGACAACCAGGTGATCGAGTTTCGCCGCTATGTCACCGAGCACGGCGAACGCGCGCACTTCGTGAAATATTTCGATGCGTATTTTCCCGAGGCTTTCGAGCAGCTCGGCGCCATGGTGTTCGGACAATTCACCGAACGCGGCAACCCGAATCACTTCACCTGGCTGCGCGGTTTCAAGGACCTCAGTGCACGACCGATCATCGAATCGGCCTTCTATTACGGGCCGGTGTGGAAGGAACATCGGATCAAGGTCAATGCGATCCTTCCGGACAGCGACAACGTGATGCTGATGCGCCCGTTGCATCCCGAGCGGGGTGTGCTCGTTCTGCCCGCAGTCGATCCGGTGGTCGAGGAAAACGGCGCGCAGGGCATCGTGGTCGCGCAGATCTTCAGCGTGAAAAAAGGTAGCGAGGACGCATTCGCCAGACAGGCGGAACAGGCTTTCGCCGCGTATAGCGACACGGGTGTGCGCACTGCAGGCTTACTGGTGTCGCTCGACGTGCCGAACAATTTTCCACAACTGCCGATCCGCAGCGACGGCCCGTTTCTCGTCTGGCTCGGCGTGGTCCGCGACGATGCTGCACTGGCCCAGATCACGCCGCGCATGACGAGCGCGGAGCACGCACTTGCCACAAGTGGTCTCCTGCGCAGCGCGCCCGAGCGACTCGTGATGGATCCGACGCCGCGTTCGCGCCTTCGCTGGCTGACTGGCATGACGGACGCGACGCCTTGACCCACGCACCGCTGTGGCTGTTCGTGGCACTGGTGTTCGGGATCATCGTGCTGCCGGGCCTGGACATGGCGTTCGTGCTCGGCAGCACATTGACCGGCGGACGCCGCAGGGGATGTGTCGCGGTCGCAGGGATTGTTGCCGGTGGCATCTGCCATGTCGCGATGACGGGACTTGGCATCAGCGTGTTGCTGAAAACCATTCCTGGCGCCTTCAACGCACTGCTGCTTGCAGGCGCGTTGTACATCGCATGGATCGGCTGGTCATTGATTCGCGTCGATCCAAGCGCCGATTCATCGGCAGACAGCAAATCAAGTCCGAAACCTCTACGTTCGGCTTCAGCCACATTCGGTCAGGGCGTGCTTACGAGCCTGCTCAATCCCAAGGCTTATCTCTTCATGCTGGCAATCTTTCCGCAGTTTCTGCGTCCGCAGGAAGGCACTCTCTGGCTTCAGGCGATGAGGTTGTGGTCGATCATCGCGATCAATCAACTTTGCGTTTATGGCGGACTGACATTGCTGGCTGACAAGACGCGTCACTGGCTGCACGACAAACCCGCCGCGAGCACGACAATGGCACGGAGCGTCGGTGCCCTGCTGATCGTCGCAGCGATGTTTACCAGTTTCGCGGGATGGCGCGCGCTTTGAATCGAAGACGATGCGCAAATGATCGCGCACCGTCACATGCATCCATGTCGATTACTTGAGCTTTTTCGCCATCGCGAGGTGGTGCTCGAGTGTTGGCAGCGTGTTGCCGGCAAATGATTTCAGATCGGCATTGGCGCCGCTGGCAGATTCACCCTTGAACAACGTCACGGCTTCGTTGTGATCCTTCAGCATCATCGCCGAATAGGCTTTGTCGAACGCCGCACCGTTGAGTGTGGACAAGTGCGTGATGGCTTTCTGCTGCATGGCCGTCGGTGCGTCGGACGGCGTGAACCCATCCTTCTGCGCAATCGCCTTCAACTCGTCACCCGCCTTGGTGTGGTCGGTAACCATCGTGCTCGCGAACGATTTGATATCCGCCGACTGCGCGTGGGCATCGGCCAACTGGCTCGCCTGCACTTCGGTCATGCCGGCAGCGGACGCCTTGGTCACGAAGTTTGCGTCGTGCGTACCCGCCATGCCTTTCGCCATTGCCCATGGAGCGACGGCCATGGTGGTGAGCAAGGCTGTGGCGATTAGTGTTCTTTTTGCGATGGTCATGAGTCGTCTCCTCGTAAAGAACCTGGACGCTATGCCGTGCGTCGTGATGGCACGGTGTGTGTCACGTGACTGACTCGATATCTCGCCTAGATCAGGACGTGACCGGAGGAATCGGCGGATCGCCCATCGGATTCGGCGGTGGCTCCGGATCGGTCATCGGTGGTGATTCGGGTGGCGGCTGCGGAGATGGCACGGGTTCCGGCGCCGGTGGCGCAGGTGTCGGATCAGGTGATGGTTCCGGCAGCACGGGCGCAGGCGGCAAGGGATCATCGGGCCGACTTGGAGAAGGTGCGGGGGTTACGGACGCCGCAGTCGGATTGATGGTGCGCTCAATCATGATTTCTCTCAGCATTCACAGTCGTGCCGTTACTTGCCTGGCGCAGGCGGCGCGCCATCGGGTGTACTCGCGCCCGCTGGTCGCGCTTCCTGGTGCGTCACGCCCAGATAAAAACCCGCGGCAATAATTGCGACCAAGGCCACCAACAACAGGATTAACGCCGCACTGCGTTTGCGTTTCATGCGAGTGGATGGCGAATCAAGAGGTCGGGCCGCCCATCACCGGCAATACCGCGCCGGAGATGTAACTGGAACAACTCGGCGATGCGAGAAACACATACGCCGGCGCGATTTCCTCAGGCTGCGCGGGACGACCCATCGCACTCGACTTGCCGAATTCCGCCACCCTGTCGGCCGGCTGGTCTGCTGGATTCAACGGCGTCCACACCGGGCCGGGCGCGACGGCGTTCACACGTATCCCGCGCGCTACGAGGTTGGCTGCCAGCGCCTTGGTGAACGCGTGGATGCCACCTTTGGTCATCGAATAATCGATCAGCTTGTCGTTGCCGAACAAACCCGTCTCCGAGCCGGTGTTGATGATGCAGTTGCCGCTGCCGAGATGCGGCGAAGCAGCCTTCGCCATGTGGAAATAGCCGTAGAGATTCGTGCGCAGCGTGAGATCGAAATGATCCTCGGTGATGTCCTCGATCGACTCGGCGTGTTCCTGGAACGCCGCGTTGTTGACCAGCACCGAAAGCTTGCCGAAGGTCTTGACAGTTTTCTCTACCGCCTTGCGGCAGAACGCCGGATCTTTCACGTCACCCCGAATCAAAAGGCAGCGCTGGCCTTCGCCTTCGACATGATCCTTCGTCTCCTGCGCATCACCGTCTTCGCTGAGATAGACGATGGCAACATCCGCACCCTCGCGCGCGAACAACACCGCGACCGAACGACCGATGCCTGAATCACCACCGGTAATCAGCGCCGACAAACCTGCAAGCTTGCCGCTGCCGCTATAGCTCGGCGCCATGAATTGCGGGCGCGGATCAAGCTCGCTTTCGATGCCCGGTTTGCGCTGGTGCTGCTTCGGCAGAGGGTTTTCGGGATGTTTGCGTGCGCCGGCTTGCGCAGGTGCCTTGCTCGGTTTCTTGGTTTTCTTGTCGGCATCCATGCGATCGGTCTGCGCCTGAATCTCGCGCTGCCGACGCACAGTGGTCGCAGTGGATGCACGCGTCTTGTTTTTGGTCGCCATGTCGAACTCCGCCAGAAGGACATGACGCTATCGGCGACCACGTGCGCGCGTGGTGAAGTTTTCGGCAGCTACTCAGCCGCGATTGCTCACGCCGTGCGGCACATGTCCGGTCGCCACGTGCTTGCGCGCGGATTCGACGTCGGCGGGCGAATCATCGAAGAAAATGTCCGCGCCGATCGCGTCGAGTCTGGGGTTTCTGGGCGGTCCGGCAACGAGAAATCGGTCGCGTAACTCCGCTGCCACTTCAGCCGCCTACTGCAAGATGTAGACGTCTTTATTCGTCGGGTAAGATCCATGCCACGTCGATGGAGAAAACATCATGGACTTCTTCTCAAAAAAAGCACTGTGCCGAGTATGCGCATTTATTCTGCTGGCAGGCTGCGCATCTAACTCGTCCTTCGCAACGAGTGCCCAAGGAAGCAACGACCAAGCTGGCGACGCACTGGCGCAGGCGAATGCGGCGCGTGCGCAAGCGGAGGCGAGTCTCGAGGCGAAAATAGCCAAGCTCGACTCACCAGGATATGAAGCAGCAGCCCAAGCGGAAGCGGAGGCCCTCAAAGTCTCCAACGACCCGGACGGTATTATCAAGAGCATGGTGAGTTTCACTGACGTCGATCGGCTATTGGTGCATAGCGGTCGATTGCCGTCCGACGTCCTGATCTACGATGCGCAGCTCATAAAATTAGTCTCTGTAACACCCGCTTCCATCAAGGAACATCGGCTACATCCTGAGTGGATGAAAAAATTCCATGATCTGCACGTCGCCAGGGATGCCTCGATACAAGGAAACAGGGCGTCGGTCGAAGCCATGGAAAAGCAGCGACAGCAGAGCAGGCAGACCCAAAACGACATGACCCAGTTGTACGAAGATCAAGGAAATGATCTGCGAAAGGATGCGGCGAATCGCGCCGCGGCTGATCGCGCCTACCAGGAAAAGCTTGGCAACGGACCAGGATCTGGCCTCTGTCAAACGCCTGTCTTCGGAGGAACAGGAACTCAGACGACGCCTTGTCCTGACGGAAATTAGGTAAGCGCCTTTGGTGGATGCAGAGGCTTTCTGAGACGACATGCGGTTTTCGTTTCACCGGGTACTCATCGGTTGCTTACCCCATGCGGCACATGTCCGGTCGCTACATGCTTGCGCGCGGACTCGACGTTCGCCGGTGAATCGTCGAAGAAGATATCTGCGCCGAACGCATCGAGGAACGGCCCTTTGTCGCGACCGCCGAGGAACAAGGCTTCGTCGATGCGCACGCCCCAGCGGCGCAGCGTGAGGATGACGCGCTTGTGCGCGGGCGCGGAACGCGCGGTGACGAGCGCGGTGCGAATCGGCGAATTTTCTGCGGGAAATGCTGCTTGCAAGCGATGCAATGCGGTGAGGAATCCGCGGAACGGGCCAACTGACAGTGGTTCGGAGGCGTGTTCGGTTTCGCGGCGATGGAATGCTTCGAGGCCTTCCTCGCGCGACACGCGTTCACCTTCGTCGCCAAAGATCACCGCGTCGCCATCGAAGGCGATGCGCAGTTGTTCGCTGGCGCGCGGCGGCGCGGTGCTCGGAAGAATGGTGGCGGCCGCGACGCCGGCAACAAGTGCGCGACCGACGTCTTCCGCATTGGCGGAAAGAAACAGATCGGCCTTGAACGGCGCGATGTAGTCGGAGGTCGGCGCGCCACTGGTGAACGCGGCACGACTGATTTCCAGTCCGTAATGCTGGATCGCGTTGAAGATGCGCAGCCCGGTGTCGCCGGAATTGCGCGACAGCAGAATCACTTCCACTGGCGGCACGTCACCGGCGAGCTTGTTGAGGCCCAACAATTTCTGGACCAGCGGAAAAGCCACGCCCGGTTTCAGGATGTCGTTTTCGCGTTCGATCTGGAATGCGCGATAGGCATCGAGTCCGTCACGCTCGAACAATGCGTGGCTGTCGCCCAGGTCGAACAGCGCACGTGAGGAAATCGCCACGACGAGGCGCTGATCGGTGGCAGCACCTGGATCGTGAATATCTGAGACCGGAGAATTCATCGCTTCAATCTAGCAGGGACAAGAGACGAGCGGCGAGGCAGAGAGCAAGTAGCCAGATGCAAAAATCGAAAGTGCTCGGATTCCGGACTTCGCCGGCATGACGATCAAGCGCAAGAACGGAGCACGTCACATGATCGCGAGCTTGCGACCTCGTTACTCGCCTCTCGGCGCTGTGCTCAAAGACTCACTCCGCGGCGAACTGCTCGTCCAGGATGCGCTGCTCGAGGTTGTGCTCGGGATCGAACAACAGGCGCACGCCCTGCCCGCCGGATTGCCTGATCGACACACTCCGCACGTCGCGCACTTCGTGGAAATCGGCGGTGGCGCTCACCGGCCGCTTGACCGGATCGAGTATGCGCAACATGACCTCAGTGCGATGCGGCAGGATGGCGCCGCGCCATCGACGCGGACGGAATGGACTGATGGGCGTCAACGCCAGAACGTTCGCATCCAGTGGCAAGATCGGGCCGTGCGCGGAAAGGTTGTACGCGGTCGAACCGGCGGGCGTGGACACCAGAATGCCGTCGCAGATCAGCGTGGACAATTTCACAATGCTGTTGAGCTGCACTTCGAGATGCGCTGCCTGATTGCTCTGGCGCAGCAGTGACACTTCGTTGAAGGCGAGCGCCGTGTGTTCCTGGCCGGCCGCATCAGTCACCTGCATCTGCAGAGGAAACAAAGACGCCGTATGCGCGCGTTCGATGCGCTCGGGCAGTTCGTCGATGCGGTGCTTGTTCATCAGAAAACCGACGCGACCCAGCTTCATTCCATATACCGGCATCTCCAGCGCGCGGAACGCGTGCAGCGTGCGCAACATGAAGCCATCGCCACCGAGAGCGACGATCAATTCGGCTTCCTGCGGCGGTACATCACCGTAGCGATCGATCAACTTGCGCCGCGCCTGCTGGGCAACGTGGGTATCGCTGGCAACGAAGGCGAAGCGCATGCGTGGGAACCCGGCAGGAGACGCGAGGAGATTACACAGCATGAAGGCGCAAGACCATGCCGGTCCTGCGCCTTCGGTTTTCTTGCAGCACCTGAGGCCCGACTCAGGCCACCGGCACTTGCGCCAGCTGAGCCAGTCGACGCACAGCCACCGAAGCAATCGGATAGTCCGCATTCTGCGTGAGAATCTCGGCGAGCATGCTGCGGGTGTATTCCAGCGTGGCGTCGTCGCGTTGCAACCAGGCCTGCACCGGCGTGATGTCGGTGCGATCGTTAGTCATGCCCAACACCTGCAGCGAAAGCGCACGATGCTGATGGTTGAGTTCGTCAAGCAGCGAGCCGCGCGCCTGTGCATGCCAGTGACCTTCCACCGGCAATGCCTCGATCTGATCGCGCAACCATTCCAGGTCGAGCGCCTCGCCGAGTTCGTAGAACACGTGCGCGACTTTTTCCATCGTGTGGCCGCTCTGTTGCGCGACCTCGACCATGTCCAGCGCCGCACGCAATTCGGGCATGCGCGAAAGCCGTATAGCCAGTTCGGCCGGCATGCCCAGGCCTTCCCATTTTTCCTGGTTGCAGGAGAACTCACCCTTGCCGGTCGGCGTCAGCACATCGGGCAACACCTTGCGCAACGCGGACACGCCGTCCTGGTAGCGCTCGACATTGGCGGCGATGTCCAGCGTGCCGCCGGGACGGTTGAGCAGCCAGCGTGTCATGTGTCGCAGCAGCGACCAGATCTGCTTGATCGCATCGATCTGCGTGTCCTCGGCGACCTGACTGTCGAGCAGTTCGATCTCTGCCCACAACTCGCGCGCCTCGAGAATTTCGCGCGCCGCGGTATACGCCTTGGCGACCGCCGCCGGGCGCTGGCCGGTGTCTTCCTGCATGCGCATCATGAAGGTGGCGCCCATGCGGTTGATCGTCGAGTTGGTCACCGCGGTGGCGATGATCTCGCGCTTCAGCCGATGACGCTGCATGTGCTCGGCATACTTTTCGTGCAGCGGTTCGGGGAAGTAACGCACCAGCTCGCGCGAGAGGTATGGATCTTCCGGCACGTCCGAATCGAGCAGTTGCTGATAGAGGCGAATCTTGTCGTATGACAGCAACACCGCGAGTTCCGGACGGGTGAGGCCGGTGCCGCGCGTCTTGCGCTCGGTGAGTTCCGCTTCGCTCGGCAGATTCTCGACCTGTCGGTCGAGCGTGCCTTCGGCCTCGAGCGTGCGGATGAAATGCGCCATCGATCCGATGCGGCCGACCGACTGATGCTCCATCAGAGTGATCGCCTGGTTCTGGCGATAGTTGTCCCACAGCACGAGCTGGCCGACTTCGTCGGTCATCGCGGCAAGCTGTGTGTTACGCGCCGGCTCGGTGAGTTCACCGCGCTGCACGGCGTCGTTGAGCAGGATCTTGATGTTCACCTCGTGGTCGGAGGTGTCCACGCCGGCGGAGTTGTCGATGAAGTCGGTGTTCAGCAGCACGCCATGTTGCGCGGCTTCGATACGACCCTTTTGCGTCATGCCGAGGTTGCCGCCCTCGCCCACGACCTTGCAACGCAGTTCGGCGCCATTGACGCGCAGCGCGTTGTTCGCGCGATCGCCGACATCGGCGTGCGATTCGGACGCTGCCTTTACATACGTGCCGATGCCGCCGTTCCACAGCAGGTCGACCGGCGCTTTCAGGATCGCGCTGAGCAGATCGCTCGGCGCCATCTGCGTGACATCGGCTTTCAGTCCGAGCAAGGCGCGCACTTCGGCGGTCACCGGAATCGATTTGGCGCTGCGCGGATAAATGCCGCCGCCGGCGGAAATCAATGAACGGTCGTAATCGTCCCAGCTTGAACGCGGCAGCTTGAACATGCGTTCGCGTTCGACAAACGATTTTTCAATATCCGGATTCGGGTCGAAGAAAATATGTCGATGATCGAACGCGACGACCAGCTTGGTATGACGTGAAAGAAGCATGCCGTTGCCGAACACGTCGCCGGACATGTCGCCAATGCCGACGCAGGTGAAGTCCTGCGTCTGGCAATCGCGATTGAGCGAACGGAAATGCCGCTTCACCGATTCCCACGCCCCCTTGGCGGTGATGCCCATGCCCTTGTGGTCGTAGCCGTTGGAACCGCCGGACGCGAATGCATCGCCGAGCCAGTAGTCGTGCTCGATCGAGATGGCGTTGGCGATGTCCGAGAACGTGGCGGTGCCCTTGTCGGCCGCGACGACCAGATACGGATCATCCGCATCGTGGCGCACGACGTTGATCGGATTCACCACCTTGCCTTCGATCAGGTTGTCGGTGATGTCGAGCAGGCCGTTGATGAAAAGACGATAGCAGGCGATGCCTTCGGCCAGTTGCACATCACGATCGCCACCAACCGGCGCTTTCTTGACGAAAAAACCGCCCTTGGAACCGACCGGCACGATCACCGTGTTCTTGACCATCTGCGCCTTGACCAGGCCCAGCACTTCGGTACGGAAATCCTCGCGACGATCAGACCAGCGCAGGCCGCCGCGCGCCACCGCGCCGAAGCGCAAATGGATGCCTTCCACGCGCGGTGCGCAGACCCAGATCTCGCGATACGGCACCGGCTTGGGCAGCTCGGGTACTTCGTGCGAGTCGAGTTTGAAGCTGATGTACGGACGATGCGCGCCATCCCATGTCTGGAAGAAACTGGTGCGCAGCGTGGCGTGCATCACCGCCATGAAGCTTCGCAGGATGCGGTCTTCGTCGAGGCTGGCGACATTTTCGAGCAGCACGCCGATGGCGTCATGCACGGTGTCGTACTGCTCGCTGCGCGGCAGGGACAACGCAGCTCCGAGGCCTTCGATCAGATGCGGATGCGCGTCCTGCACGCCTTGTGGAATCAAAGCGCGCATCTCGGTGATCAACGTGGCGCCGGCAGCCTTGAGTTCATCGGCGGAAAGATCCTCGCGACGCGGGTCGAACTTGGCCAAGAACAGCTCCACCAGCAATCCGGCGATGGCCGGATAGTTGTTGAGTGTGTCTTCCATGTACGACTGTGAAAACGCGACGCCGGCCTGCAGCTGGTATTTGCAATAGCTGCGCAACATCGCCACCTGGCGCCAGCTGAGCTTGGCACCGAGGATCAGCCGATTGAAGCCGTCGTTCTCCGCGTTGCCGCGCCAGATCTGCTCGAAAGCATCCTCGAACAACGCGCCGACCTGTTCGACGCTGAAAGTGAGCTTGCCTACCGGCTGCACTTCGAAATCCTGGATCGACAACTGCGTGCCGTCGCCGGGAATCTCGTAGACATGTTCGGTCAGCACGCGCAGGCCGAGGTTTTCCAGTTGCGGCAGCACTTCCGAAAGCGCGATGTCGCCGCCGCTGCGATACACCTTGAAGCGCAGTGTCTCCGGCGCCTTGGGCGGGTGATAGAACGACATGCGCAACGCATTGTCGCCTTCGAGCAACGACAACTGGTGCACATCCTCTGCGGCCACGGCCGGGCTCACGTCTTCGACATAACCGGCGGGTAGCGACTTCGCGAAGCGATTGGCCAGCACGACGCCCTGATGATCGCCGCGCGTGCGTACGAGCACATCGCGCACTTCGTCGTGCCAGTTGCGCACGATGCCGGCCACGCCCTGCTCCAGCGCCGCGCGATCGTAGACCGGCTGATCGCCGATCTTCGGGCGCAGCACGATGTTCAACCGCGCCAACGCAGCTTCACCCATCTGCACGGACGAATCGCTTTGCTCCGCATGCAAGGCATCGCCAAGCAGCGTTTCAATGCGCTCACGCACCGACGTGTTGAAGCGATCGCGCGGCACGTAGACGAGACAGGTGAAGAAACGGCCGTAACGATCGCGGCGCATGAACAACCGCGTGCGCGCACGCTGGCGCAATTCCAGAATGCCCATCGCGGTAGCAAACAGTTCGTCCTCGCTGCTCTGGAACAGTTCTTCGCGCGGCAGCGTCTCCAGGATGTGGCGCAATGATTTGCCTGAATACGAATCGCGCTTGAGCGCCGAACGCGCCAGCACCGCCTCGACCTTGTGACGCACCAGCGGCACATCCTGCGGGCGCGCCATGAACGCGTTGGACGAGAACAGACCGAGGAAACGCTGCTCGGCGACGGCGCGTCCGTTGGCGTCGAATTTCAGCACGCCGATGTAATCCATGTAGCCGGCGCGGTGCACGTGCGAGCGCGCATTCGTCTTGGTCAGGATGATGGTGTCGGTGGCGCCGGAGTGCGGCAGGTCGCTGGCCGCGAGTGAACGCAGCGAGCGCGGCGCCATCGAACGTTCCTGCCGTTGCAGGATACCCATGCCGGAACCTTCGATCGAACGCAGCACGCGCTCGCCATCGGCGTCGGTCACCTCGTATTCGCGATAGCCGAGAAAAGTGAAATTATCGTCGGCGATCCAGCGCATGAACTCGCTGGCTTCGTGCACCGATGCCGCGTCGGTCGGCAGCTTGCGTTGCGGCAGGTCGTGTGCGATCGCCAGCGCCTTATCGCGCATCGCGGCCCAGTCCATCACCGCCAGGCGGACGTCGTCCAGCGCTGCTTCCACTTGCGCCTTCAGCTCCACTTGCGCCACTTCGTCGGCGACGCGATCGATCTCGAAATGCATGACCGACTCGGGTGCGCCGGCATCGTCACCCAGCGACTGCAACTTGCCGCTGGCGTCGCGCGTCACCTTCAGCACGGGGTGGATCACCGCGTGGATCTGCAGCTTCGCCGAGACGATCATGCTCACCGTATCGACCAGGAACGGCATGTCGTCGGTGACGATCTGCAGCAGGCTGCGGCCGGCATGCGTGTCGGCAAGATTGACCACTCGCACGGAGGCATGGGCCTTCTGGCGCTGCTGCATGAAATCAACCAGCCCGTTGACCAGTTCGGCCCAGTGCGCCGGCGTGTGCAGGTCTGCGTCGCTTTCGGCGATGCGCGCGAAGAAAGCCTGGCAGAAAACCTCGGCTTCATGCAGCCGCTGCGTCGGCAGATCGCGCTTGCCGAGCTCTGCCAGGACATCGGACGGAAGGGAGTTATCGTTCACTGCATGGATCGCATTCATGGCATCTTCTGGTCAGTGGAGACGAGCGTCGAGAAGCTGGATAAAAAGCCTCGGAAGGATACGCTGCGGGTCGGGTCGAATCCACCCGAATCGCATCGTTTGCAGCGTGCTCTTGCGCATTGATTCATGCGTTTCGCGTGCCTCGGCAGGGCACACTCGTCGCATTGGCAGACAGCGTCGTACAGACAACCGATGCGGCCGCGCGACTGCCTGACCGGCGCAGATGGCAGCAGCCTGTGTCAATGACTGGATTCGTGTCATCCATAAAATGTAAACTCCCCGGTATAGGTGATCCATGGATGCCTCCACGACGGCCTCGGCCGACGCGGCGCTGCGGATCGCGGCGGCTCCCCGGCCGTCGGGACAAACCAATGACACACGACACACGGATCGCGATGCAGTAACTAGTCACGCCCGACTTGCTGCAGCGCGTTACGACTGCGACCCACTTCCCGTTCAAGCATCTTATGGAGCTCCCATGAAGTTCTCTTTACCGCGCACACCCGTGCTGTGCCTGAGTCTGCTGGCCTTGGCCGCATGCGGCAAAGGCAAGGATCAGGGGCCGCCGCAGATGCCAACGCCGGAAGTCGGCGTGCTGGTCGCACAACCGCAGACTTCGCCGCTCACCCGCGATCTGGTCGGGCGTCTGTCGCCGTTCCGCAGCGCGGATGTCCGCGCACGCGTCGCTGGCGTCCTGCTGAAGCGCACCTACGACGAAGGCACCGACGTCAAGAAGGGCCAGGTCTTGTTCCAGATCGACCCGGCGCCGCTGAAGGCGACGCTTGATGCGAGCCTGGGTTCGCTGGCACAGGCACAGGCGACCTACACCAACAACAAGGTCACTGCACAGCGTTCGCGCGAGCTGGCGCCGAAGGGCTACATCTCCAAGTCCGATCTGGACAACGCCGAAGCCGCCGAGCGCAATTCGGCGGCCGCCGTGCAGGCGGCCAAGGCGAATGTGCAGTCGAGCCGGATCAACCTGGGTTATGCCAGTGTCACGTCGCCGATCGAGGGTCGCGCCGGACAGCAACAGGTCACGGAAGGCGCGCTCGTCGGCAGCGGCGAAGCCACCTTGCTGACCACGGTCGACCAGCTCGATCCGCTGTATGTCAACTTCACCTTGAGCTCGATCGATTTCGACCAGCTGCGCCGTGCACAGGTCAGTGGCAATGTCACCTTGTCCGACCGCAGCCAGACGCACGTCGAAGTCGCCCTGCCCGATGGCAGCACGTACGACCAACCGGGCACGCTGGACTTCTCCGACGCCGCCGTGAACCAGTCCACCGGCGCGATCAACCTGCGCGCGCAGCTGCCGAACCCGCAGCACGTGCTGTTGCCGGGGCAGTACGTCACGCTCAAGGCGAATCTGGGCGAGCGCAACAAGGTGTTCCTGATTCCGCAGCAGGCGATCCAGCGCGACACCATCGGCGCCTATGCGCTGGTGGTCGGTAGCGACGGCAAGGTGGTACGCAAAAACGTCGACGCGGACCAGGCCAACGGCAACAACTGGGTGATCACCAAGGGACTCGCCGGCGGCGATCAGGTGATCGTGTCCGGCCTGCAACAAGTGCAGGAAGGCCGCCCGGCCAAAGCCACGCCATGGCATCCGGGCCAGGGTGACAGCAACGCCGCCCCCGGTCAGGGCGCGGCACCGACCAAGCCCGACGCGAAGCCGGCCGATAAATCTGCGCAGGGCGGCGACAAGTCCGCCACCCAGCAGTAACGGAGTTTTTCATGCTGCCCAATTTCTTTATCGAGCGCCCGATTTTTGCGTGGGTGATGGCGATACTCATCAGCTTGGTGGGCGCGATTTCCGTGCTCGGCCTGGGCGTCGAGTCCTATCCCACGATCGCGCCGCCGCAAGTCGTGATCAATGCCACCTACCCCGGCGCCAGCGCCGACACGGTGGAAAAGAACGTCACCCAGGTGATCGAGCAGCAGCTGACCGGCATCGATCACCTGCTGTATTTCAGCTCGTCCTCCAGCTCCAACGGCACGGCGGCCATCACGGCCACCTTCGAGACCGGCACCAATCCGGATATTGCACAGGTGCAGGTGCAGAACAAGATGAACCTGGCCAACCCGCGCCTGCCCAGTGCGGTGACTGCGCAGGGCGTGGTGGTGGCCAAGAGCAACCCCGACTTCCTGATGTTTGTCGCGTTGACCTCGGAGAATTCGAGCATCGACGGCGCTGCGCTCAGCGATCTGGTGGCATCGCAGGTACTCGATCAAATCGGCCGCGTGTCCGGCGTCGGCAACACGCGCCAGCTCGGTTCGGAATACGGCATGCGCATCTGGCTGAACCCGGACAAGCTTCAGGGCTACGGCCTGTCGGCGACCGACGTGCAGACGGCAGTGTCCAGCCAGAACGTGCAGTTCGCCGCCGGTTCGCTGGGCGCCGATCCAGCGCCTGCGGGTCAGGTGTTCAACGCCACCGTATCGGCAGAGGGCCGCTTCACCAGCCCGGCCCAGTTCGGCGACATCATCCTGCGCGCCAATCCTGACGGCACCACCGTCAAGCTGAAGGATGTCGCGCGAATCGCCTTCGGTCCGCAGACCTATGGTTCCACCGCAGTCTGGCGCGGCAAGCCGTCCGGCTCGTTCGGCGTGCAGTTGCTGCCGGGCGCCAACGCATTGAATGTCGCCACCGCCGTGCGCGCCAAGATGGACGAGCTGGCCAAGTCGTTTCCGCCCGGCGTGAAGTACGAGATTCCGTACGACAGCACGCCGTTCGTGAAAATCTCGATCGAGGAAGTGGTGCAGACGCTGGCCGAGGCCATCGTGCTGGTGTTCCTCGTAATGCTGATCTTCCTGCAGAATTTTCGCGCGACGATCATCCCCACGCTGGTGATTCCGGTGGCGCTGCTGGGCACTTTCATCGGCATGCTGTTGCTCGACTTCACCATCAACCAGCTGACGTTGTTCGGCATGGTGCTGTCGATCGGCATCGTGGTCGACGATGCGATCGTGGTGATCGAGAACGTCGAACGCATCATGACCGAGGACAAGGTCGGCCCGAAGGAAGCAACCAAGAAAGCGATGAGCCAGATCAGCGGCGCCATCATTGCGATCACCGTCGTGCTGGCTGCCGTGTTCGTGCCGTCGGCATTCCAGGCCGGCGCAGTCGGCGTGATCTACAAGCAGTTCGCGCTGACGATCGCGGTATCGGTGTTGTTCTCCGCTCTACTCGCGCTGAGCTTCACGCCAGCGTTGTGCGCGAGCTTCCTGAAAGCCAGTCACGAAGAGAAGGACAAGAATGCCGTCTATCGCGGCTTCAATAAAATCTTCGGCAAAGTCACCACGAAGTACACCGGCCACATCGGCAGCGCGGTCAAGCACGCGCCGCGCTGGATGGCGGTGTTCGTGGTGCTGGCCGTGGTGATGGGCGTGCTCTACAGCCGCCTGCCGACCAGCTTCGTGCCGGACGAGGACAAGGGCTTCATCCTCGCCGTCGTGTCGCTGCCCTCGGGCGCCACGCTTCAACGCACCATGAATGTGATGGATCAGGTTCGCACGACGCTCCGAAAAAATCCGGGTGTCGACGACGTCTTCGAGATCGGGGGCTTCAGCTTCGTCGGCAGCGGCGAAAACACCGGCATGGCCTTCATCAAGTTGAAGGACTGGAGCGATCGCAAATCCACCGCTGCGGAAATCATCGGCCAGGCCAACGGCGCGGTGCACAGCATCCGCGATGCGCAGATCTTCGTTGTGAACCTGCCAACCATCGCCGGCCTCAGCCAGTTCGGTGGCGTCGACATGTACCTGCAGGCGCGTGCCGGTCAGTCCCGTGATGAACTGGCAGGCGCCATGATGACGGTGCTCGGCAAGGCGTCGCAGGACAAGACCTTGTTCGGCATTCGTCCGAACATGTTGCCGCCGGCGCCGCAGTTGAACCTGACCGTGGATCGCGTGCAGGCGCAGGCCATGGGCTTGCAGGTCAGCGACATCTACAACGCCATCGCGCTGGCGCTGGCGCCGGTCTATGTCAACGACTTCAGCTACGGCGGCCGCGTCAAGCGCGTGCAGATCCAGGCTGACCAGCCGTATCGCATGGGCACGGATGCGTTGAACCACCTGTTCACTCCCAGCTCGAACGGTACAACTGCCGCAACAGCCGGCGGAACGACGTCGGGCACGACCGGTATCAACATCACCAACAACATGATTCCGTTATCCAGCGTGGTGCATGCCAAGTGGGCCAGCGGCTCACCTGCCCTGCAGCGCTACAACGGCTACGCGGCGGTTGAGATCGTTGGCAATCCCGCGCCGGGCAACTCGACCGGCCAGGCGATGAAGACGATGGAAGGCATCGTCGGCAAGAACCTCTCGTCGCAGTTCGGTTACGACTGGACCGGTCAGTCCTACCAGGAGTTGCTGGCCGGCAATACCGCGACCTTGCTGATGCTGCTGTCGATCGTGGTGGTGTTCCTCTGCCTCGCGGCGCTCTACAACAGCTGGTCGGTGCCCGTGTCGGTGCTGCTGGTGGTGCCGCTCGGACTGCTCGGCGTGGTGCTGTTCTCGATGATGCGCGGCCTGCCGAACGACGTGTTCTTCAAGATCGGCATGGTGACGGTGATGGGCTTGGCCGCGAAGAACGCGATCCTGATCATCGAATTCGCCGTCGACCTGCAGAAGGAAGGCAAGCCGCTCGGCGAAGCAGTGGTCGAGGCGGCCCGGTTGCGTCTGCGACCCATCCTGATGACCTCGATGGCGTTCATCCTCGGCGTGTTCCCGCTCTTCATCTCCACCGGTGCCGGCGCCAATGCGCGCCACGCGATCGGCACCGGCGTGATCGGCGGCATGCTGTTCGCCACCTTCCTCGGCTTGCTGCTGATCCCGGTGTTCTACGTGGTGGTGCGCCGCCTGCTCGGTGACAAGCTGGAAGGCAACGGTGATCAGAAGCAGTTGCCTGATCATGGTGGTCACGGCGGGCAACCGTCAGGCTCGCAGCCTGGACATCAACACTAGGCATTGAACCTTGATTGCTCTTCTTCGCGAACAATCATTCTTCCGCAGACTTGTTGCACGCCATAAAGAAAAAGCCCGGACAGATTTCCCTGCCCGGGCTTTTTCATTTCTGGCTTGGCGCGAACTCAGCGCAAACCAGTTTCCGCGCGTGCGATCACCAAGCGCTGGATCTCGCTGGTGCCCTCGTAAATCTCGGTGATCTTGGCGTCGCGGAAGAACCGTTCGATCGGCATCTCCTTCGAGTAACCCATGCCACCGTGAATCTGCACGGCCTGATGCGCGATCCACATCGCCGCCTCGGATGCCACCAGTTTGGCCATCGCCGCTTCCGTGCCGAAACGGCCACCATTTTTTTCGGCCTCGCCCTTGGTCCACGCTGCGCGCAGCGTCAGCAGCATGGCTGCATCGAGCTTGCATTTCATGTCGGCGATCTTCGACTGCGTCATCTGAAACGTACCGATGGGATGGCCAAACGCCTTGCGATCACGCACCCATTGCAGCGTGGCTTCGTACGCAGCGCGGGCGATGCCGACGGCCTGCGACGCGATGCCGATGCGTCCGGCGTCGAGCACGCCCATGGCGATCGAGAATCCCTTGCCTTCATCACCGAGCAGATTCTCTTTCGGACAAACGTAGTCGGCGAATTCGATCTCGCAGGTGGCCGACGCGCGAATGCCCAGCTTCGGTTCGGACTTGCCCGCTAGGAAGCCCGGCAGCTTGGTATCGATGATGAAAGCCGACACGCCCTTCGCGCCGATCCCCGGCGTCGAAATCGCGAACAGCACAATGTATCGCGCCACCGGGCCGGAAGTGATCCAGCTTTTCTTGCCGTTGATGACCCAGTCGCCGTTGGCATTCTTGGTTGCGCGCGTGTGCATCGCCGAGGCATCCGAACCGGATTGCGGCTCGGTCAGCGCGTACGCACCGATGGCTTCGCCGGTGGCGATGGCCCGCACGAATTTTTGTTTCTGTTCCTCGTTGCCGTGCTTGAGGATGCCGTTGCAGAACAGCGAATTGTTGACCGACATGATGGTCGATGTGGCTGCATCGGCTGCGGCAATCTCGATCATCGCCAGCACGTACGCAACCGGGTCCATCGCCGCGCCGCCGTAGGCTTCTGGCACCTCGATGCCCATCAGGCCGAGCTGGCCCATTTCGCGGATGTTCTCCAGCGGAAACTCACCCTTGGCGTCGAGTTCGGCGGCCACTGGCACGATGCGTTTCTGTGCGAAGTCACGGGCAATCGACTGGATCGACAACTGGTCTTCGGTAAAGCTGAAATCCATGCGCTACTCCTGGCGCCGCACGAGTCGGCTGATCAAGAAACCCTCAGGCCAAAGGCCAGCCGCGCATTCTAGCTGTCCGCGCCAGGCGCGTCGTCTTTCGCCGACACGGCTGCGAACAGAGATCCCCGCGCTTCAGCGCTTGACGCCCCGGCAAACCGCAGCCAGACTAGTTATCTCTGTATCGCGATATAAGGATGCACCCATGGACCTGGCGACCGCTTCCAGCGTGCTTCGCCTGCTGGCCGACCCGACGCGCGTGCGCCTGCTGGCTTTGCTGGAGCACGAGGAACTCACCGTCGCCGAGCTGGCTTCGGTACTGCATCTGGCACAGCCGCGCGTGTCCACACACCTGGCCAAATTGAAGGAGGCGGGCCTGGTGCGCGACCGTCGCGCTGGCGTGTCTGCCTACTATCGCGCCAACAACGAAAGCGACGAGGCGCAACACGGCTTGCTGGTGTCGCTGCGCGAAAGCATCGACGACGCGCTGCTGCGCGAAGACAGTGCGCGACTCCCCGGCGTGCTCGCTCATCGCGCGCGCGAAGAAGGCTGGGCCGACACCGTGGCCGGCGACATGGAGCGGCACTATTCTCCCGGGCGCACTTGGGAAACGCTCGCGCGTTCGTTGCTGCAATTGCTCGTCACCGGCGATGTGCTGGACATTGCTTCGGGCGACGGCATCACGGCGGAATTGCTGGCGCCACATGCGCATTCCATCGTCTGCGTGGATTCAAGCGAGCGCGTGGCGGAAGCCGCTTCGAAGCGGCTCCAGTCCTTCGCCAACGTGCAGGTGATTCATGGCGACATGCATGCGCTGGAGCTCGGCAAGAAGCGTTTCGATCTTGTATTGATGCTGCACGCCCTGACTTATGCGGAACAACCTGCGAAGGCCGTGGCCGAAGCGGCACGTGTGCTGCGCCCCGGCGGTCGCCTGCTGGCAGTCACGCTGGGACAGCACGATCACCGCGCGGCCGTCGAGCCGTTCGACCATCGCAACCTCGGCTTTCGCAGCGAGCAACTGGATGGATTCGCCCACGCCGCCGGCCTGGACGTGATCAGCTGCAATCGCGTCAGTCGCGAACGCAAGGCGCCGCATTTCGAAGTAATCAGCCTGCTCGCGCGCAAGCCGGCATGACGATTCGTCGACAAGACATGCAAGACCCGAGGACATCCCAATGAGCACCCTGCCCTTCATCCATCCCGAACGCGTCGCCCTGCTCGAACAGGCGCTGCGTCAGCGCATCCTGATTCTCGACGGCGGCATGGGCACCATGCTGCAGGCGCATGAGCTGGATGAAAACGGATTCCGCGGCGAGCGCTTCGAACACGGTCACGATGGCCACGCACACGATCACGCCGGCAGCTGCGACCTGAAGGGCAATAACGACCTGCTCACGCTGACCAAGCCGGACATCATCCGCGGCGTGCACGCAGCCTATCTCGAAGCCGGCGCCGATCTGGTCGAGACGAACACCTTCAACTCCACGCGCATCAGCCAGGCCGATTACAAACTTCAGCACCTAGCATACGAGTTGAATCTCGAAGGCGCGAAGCTCGCCCGCGCTGCCTGCGATGCCATGACCGCGAAGACACCGCAACAACCACGCTTCGTGATCGGCGTGCTCGGCCCCACCAGCCGCACCGCTTCGCTATCGCCCGACGTCAACGACCCGGGCTTTCGCAATGTCACCTTCGAAGAGCTCGCGGAAAATTACACCGAAGCCACCAACGGCCTGATCGATGGCGGCGCCGACGTGATCATGGTCGAGACGATCTTCGACACGCTGAACGCGAAAGCCGCGCTGTTCGCTCTGAGCGAGCTGTTCCATCAGCGCGGTGCGCGCATGCCCGTGATGATTTCCGGCACGATCACCGATCGCTCCGGACGTACGCTTTCCGGCCAGACCGCGGAAGCTTTCTACTATTCCGTGCGCCATGCGCGTCCGCTCTCGGTGGGCTTCAATTGCGCGCTCGGTGCGGACGATTTGCGTCCGCACATCCAGACGCTTTCGACCATCGCTGAAAGCTACGTCAGCACGCATCCAAACGCCGGCTTGCCGAATGCGTTCGGCGAATACGACGAAACACCCGAACACATGGCTGGCGTGATCGGCGGCTTCGCCCGCGACGGCCTGCTCAACCTGGTCGGTGGTTGTTGCGGCACCACGCCCGCGCATATCAAGGCGATCGCCGAAGCAGTGCGCGAATTTGCGCCGCGCGCGCTGCCATCGCTTGAAGTGGCCGCTGCGTGACGTGTTTCTTTTTCGCAGACTTTTCGGTGCGTCCGATGAGCCATGACATGGAATCCTGTTGTCGATGAGTAATCCCCGCCACACGCGACTGTCCGGCCTCGAACCGCTGGTGATCACGCCCGAGCTGTTGTTCATCAACGTCGGCGAGCGCACCAACGTCACCGGTTCGGCGCAGTTCAAGAAACTGATCAAGGAAGATCGTTACGACGAAGCCGTCGAAGTGGCGCGCCAGCAAGTCGACAACGGTGCGCAGATCATCGACATCAACATGGATGAAGGGCTGATCGATTCCGAGGCGGCGATGACGCGCTTCGTGAATCTGATTTCGTCGGAACCCGACATCGCGCGCGTACCCTTCATGATCGATTCGTCCAAGTGGACGGTGATCGAGGCCGGCCTGCGCTGCCTGCAAGGCAAGGGCATCGTCAATTCCATTTCGATGAAGGAAGGCGAGGAGCAGTTTCTCGAACACGCGCGCAAAGTGCAGCAATACGGCGCAGCTGCCGTGGTCATGGCGTTCGATGAACAAGGCCAGGCCGATACCTGCGAGCGCAAGGTGGAAATCTGCACGCGTGCGTACGAATTGCTGACCAGCAAACTCGACTTCCGGCCGGAAGACATCATCTTCGACCCGAACATCTTCGCCATCGCGACCGGCATCGAAGAACACAACAACTACGCGGTGGATTTCATCGAAGCCACGCGCGAGCTGAAGAAGCGCTTTCCGGATTGCCACATTTCCGGTGGCGTCTCCAATGTTTCGTTCTCGTTCCGCGGCAACAACACCGTGCGCGAAGCGATCCACGCGGTGTTCCTCTATCACGCGATCCGCGCAGGCATGGACATGGGCATCGTCAACGCCGGCGCGTTGACGATCATGGACGACATCGATGCGGAACTGCGCGAGCGCGTCGAGGACGTGGTGCTCAATCGCCGCGACGACGCCACCGAACGGCTCCTCGACATTGCCGACAACTACAAGGGCAAACGCGGCCTGGCCGTCGTCGAAACACTCGCCTGGCGCGACAAGCCGGTGAAGGAACGCCTGAGCCACGCGCTTGTCCACGGCATCGACCAGTTCGTGGTCGAAGACACCGAAGAAGCGCGCCAGCTTTCATCGCGTCCGCTCGACGTGATCGAAGGTCCGTTGATGGACGGCATGAACGTGGTGGGTGATTTGTTCGGCGCCGGCAAGATGTTTCTCCCGCAGGTGGTGAAATCCGCACGCGTCATGAAAAAAGCCGTGGCTTATCTGCTCCCGTATATCGAAGAAGAAAAATTGCGCACCGGCGACACTGGCAAGAACAACGGCAAGATCATCATGGCCACGGTCAAGGGTGACGTACACGACATCGGCAAGAACATCGTCGGCGTGGTGCTCCGCTGCAACAACTTCGAGGTGATCGATCTGGGCGTCATGGTACCCGCGCAAAAGATTCTCGAAACCGCCATCGCGGAGAAGGCCGACATGATCGGCTTGTCCGGACTCATCACCCCGTCACTGGAGGAAATGAGCCAGGTCGCGCGCGAAATGCAGCGGCAGGATTTCCACATTCCGCTGCTGATCGGCGGCGCCACGACGTCACGTGCGCACACCGCGCTGAAGATCGAACCGCACTACAAGTCAGGCACCGTGTGGGTGAAGGATGCCTCGCGCGCCGTAGGCGTCGCGCAGTCGCTGGTCAGCAAGGATCTGGTCGAGAATTTTCTTGCCAAGGTGCGCGCCGACTACGCCGATGTGCGCGAACGTCATCGCAATCGCGGTCCGGGCAAGCAGCTTGTGTCGCTGGAAAAAGCGCGCGGGCAACGATTCCGTTGTGACTGGGACACGTACGAACCAGCGCAACCGAACACGCCGGGAGTCACCGTCTTCGACGTGTACGACCTCGCCGTGCTGCGTCCGTATATCGACTGGACGCCGTTCTTCCAGACCTGGGAACTGGCCGGCCATTACCCCGCCATCCTCACCGATGAAATCATCGGCACGCAGGCCAGCGAACTCTTCAACGACGCGCAGACCATGCTTGACAAGATCGTTGCCGAGAAGTGGCTGACGGCGCGTGCCGTCATTGGCCTGTGGCCGGCAGCGAATGTGGGGGACGACGTTGAGGTGTTTGCCGACTCCGCACGAACCACACCGTTGGGCACACTGCACAGCCTGCGCCAGCAAGCCGACAAACCCGTCGATCGCCCTGACTTGTGCCTCGCCGATTTCATCGCGCCGAAAGCATCCGGAAAACCCGACTGGATCGGCGGCTTCGCCGTCACCGCCGGCATCGGGATCGAGCCACATCTCGCACGCTTCGAGGCTGACTACGACGACTATTCGTCGATCCTGCTCAAGGCACTCGCTGATCGTCTCGCCGAAGCTTTCGCCGAACACATGCACGAACGCGTGCGGCGCGAATTCTGGGGTTACGCGCCCGACGAAGCGCTGCAGAACGACGATCTCGTCGCCGAGAAATATCGCGGCATCCGTCCTGCGCCCGGCTATCCCGCCTGCCCCGATCACACCGAAAAAACCACGCTGTTCGCGCTGCTCGACGTTACGCGCAACACCGGCATCGAACTCACCGAAGGCTTCTCGATGTACCCGGCGGCGGCGGTATCGGGCTGGTACTACTCACACCCCGACAGTCAGTACTTCGTGGTCGGACGGCTGAGCAAGCAACAGGTCGAAGACTACGCGCGCCGCAAAGGCTGGACCATGCTCGAAGCAGAGCGCTGGCTGGCATCGAACCTGGATTACGACCCCGAATGATTCAAGCTCAGCGTCAGCTCAGGCGATCGTATCGCCTGTGACGCTGTTCTTGTGATGACGCAGGTGCACGACCAGGTTGTAGACCGAGACGAACGTCGGAAAGAAATTCGAGATGATGCCCACCGAATCGTTTTTGCCCAGGGTGAAATAGGCGAGCAGCAAAATGCTGCCGAGCACCGACAGCCACCAGAACGACAGCGGCATCACCACACGCTTGTGCTTGCGCGTGTAGTAAAGCTGCACAAACCACCGGCTGGTGAACATCACCGATCCAAGCAGGCCGACCATCTTCCACGGCGTCAGCTGGAACTGCTGGAGCGAATGCATGATGTGGGCGAAATGCGTGCTGAGAAATTCCATGGTCCGGCGCTTCGGCGAATGAAGAACAACGAGTTTACAGTCCGCGTCCTTCCACCGCCTTTCGGACGACGCACCTCCGCGTTCAATCGTCGATATGGCCCTCGGCCCCGTTCCGCCATTGACCCTCCGCGCGACTCCCCCTAGAATTCCGCGCTCGGCGGGCGATTAGCTCAGCGGTAGAGCACTGCCTTCACACGGCAGGTGTCGCAAGTTCGATCCTTGCATCGCCCACCAACAGCATCAATGAAAAAGGCCACCTTGCGGTGGCCTTTTTCATTGTGCGTCGATCGCGGTGTTGAGACTACGTCCGCGCGTCACCACACTATCAATCCGTAGAGCAAGCCCTGCACCCAGGGCCTGCACACACCCGCGTGCGCGTCTGCACGCATCGATCAACGGATCACCAACTTTTTTGCGTAGCCTCGCTAATTCAATATTTCTCGCCAGTTGACACGATTGAGGTTTGAGTCCGGATTTGGCTGCCTCATCTTCAACGTCTTGGGCAAAGCACCAGTCTGACCATACAAAATTGAATACTCACCGCTAGGCAACTGCACGATTTGCAAACCCGTCGTTGCGGAGGTCGTACCGATGGAAGTCACCAGATTTCCCGATCCGTCTTCGATCACGGATTGGCCGGTCGAAAAATCAGCCGCGTAGATATTGCCTTGCAGCGAACACGGATCCAGAGACGGAGTGACCGTCGCCCACGCGATGACCGCAACGCCGGCCGCCGCATCAGGATTCACCACAATACGTTCCGTGCCACCGGAGTCACTGGCTTTTCCAGTGAGGTCGTAATACCAGCCGGTTGCGTTGTCCCCCAGGATCACCGGAGTAACCAAGGGATTGGCCGTCAATATGCTTCGGGTGAGCGGCGCGGCCGGTAATGACGGCGTACTTCCCGTCCCATCCCGCAAGGCATACATGGTCTGCTGCTGTGTATCGTTGAGGTCGCTGGTATCCAGAAAACGCCCCGTCCCCACAAATACGTAGCGCAACGTACCCAGCCCAGTGGAATCGAGGTCCAGTTCAATGCGCGGCGCCGTCGTGACGGGCTGCGGGTTGCCTCCCGAATCCGTGAGGGTGGCCAGCTTGAACGGCGCCGGATACGCCGGCGTCGGCGCACCCGCGATGATCGCAGGTTCGGAGAGATCGAAACGCCACACATTGCCCAACAGATCACCGGCATAAATCTGATCGATCGTTCCGTCGCTGACATCCTGGGTGTAGCCGGTTGCCTGTGCGAGACCCGCAGGCTTGGCAACGGAACCGACACCAGTGTCGATTTTCTGCAGCAAAGCGCCTGTCTTGGCATTCAACACATAGAGCACGCCGTGACCATCACCGGAGCCGGTGTTGTTGTTGTAGCCGGACGTCATGATCACGACCCAGCCGTATTTTCGCGTCTTGACGACCAGCGGACGACCGTAGCTGTAGCCCATGTCAGAGTCCGTGAACTCCCACATGACCTTGCTCTGGCTGAGATTGGTTTCACCGTCAGCCGAAGAGGTACTGTTGCTTCCGGTCGTGCTGATCGCACCGGGTACTGTTGTTAAATTGAGCGCGAAAATCCCCTTGCCGCCCTTGCCAAGGCCGTCCACCAGAATGGTCTGCCACTTTGACGAAGCTGCGGTCGACGCGGTGGGGTTCAGTCCCGTGTATTGGAAGTCCACGTCGGCGACTTGTGGTGTCGCATCCACATAGAAGTGATGGTTCCAGGGATTGGTGGAAACACCGGTCAGGTTGGCGAGCGCGGCCAGTCCATCCACTAGTGGAGTGTTGTTCGGGCCTTTGAAAAGGAAGCTCGGCACGTAGGCAAACAGCTCGCTACCTCCGCCGGTCACCAGATTGCCTGGAGTCGAACTCGTGAAATCAGCGGCGAATGCGTGAAGCATGCCGTCGTTGGCTCCCGCGTAGACAACGGGCTGGCGGTTGAGCACCGACGTGGAAAAGGCGGTGTAGCCTGGATTGGTCGCTTCCGCATAAGAGGGTGACGATGCGCCCTGCACCAACACCGCCTGGGAGTTCACGATATCGCCCAGCACGTGATTGCGCACATGGTAGGTAACGGCTTCGCCTGATTTGTCCCCGCGCAGAAAGTTGACCAGTGACGAACTGCCAATGGCGGTTTGTTCGGGAGCAGGAAGACTGGCGTAGCGGAATGGCACACCCGGCGATGTGCCTGGCGTGCTGCTGGCGCCGTTTGTGTTGGACGTGATGACGCGTCGCCCGGTGTTCCAGCCAATCACCGTCGTTCCGCTCAAACTCTGGGTGAGGTTTTCCAGCTGTGCCTGCGCACTCCACGTCGCACTGCCTGGAACCTGTGTCACGTCACTGCCAGCCGTCGTGGCTCCTATGAAACCGGTCACGTCTCCGTCCCAGCTGATCGGTTTGTACTGCACGTTGTAGATGGGGAAGCCGCTGACATTCGAAAAGTACGGCGCGACGCCGGTAGGTATGCCTGTCAGCGCGCGTGTCGATGTCACGCTCGGCGCCGCGCCGCGCGCAATGCTGGTCGAAGCGACCTTGTTGAAAATTTGCAGTAGACCCGCTTGCAACAAATCCGGTTGGTTACCCAGGAAGAAATTGTCCGGCCGCAGCGTCTTGGCAACCGCCGTCGTCGAATTCGTATGCCAGGTCAGAAAATTCGCAGGCGTGCCGTTGCTATTGATGTCGTTGAAGCCACCATATTTCGACGCAAGCCAGTAGATATTCGGGCCCGCCGAACCTAACCGGGTTGGATCGAAAATATCGTTGCCGGATGTACCGTCATAAATGCCCGGCTCCAGTACATCGACCGCATAGGTATCGACGGTCTGCTTGCCAGACGAATTTGAGATCACTGGGGGAAGACTTGGGTCGCGCGGAGCAGGGTCGTTGCGGATATCGTTGACGTGCGCGTAATACGCCAATCCAGGCATGTAATAGGTGCCCTGATCCCCCCATACCAGTCCTCCCAATGCCGGACTGGACGAGTTCCAGTTTCTGGAATAGCTGTAGCTATTTGGTGTTGTGCTGCCCTCAACCAGCGGAAGATTTCCCATCGTCGTGGTCCACGTCGCCGCGTCCACCGGTGGCACCGTACCGTTCACGGGGATGATGGGCAGTCCACCACCCGCGACAGAACTGGTCAATGTTCCACCTGGAACACGCGTATCGTAGTGCGTGTGGTCGTCGCCAATGGTGACGATCGCATTTGCCTGACATGAATAGCTGATGGGGTCGTTGGGCGGCGTTCCGCCAAATACGGGGAAAGCAGGATCGAGGCTGTTTCCGGCGGTCAGGTTTTTCGTGTAGCCGGCATCCAGTGGCACATGCATGTAATAAGCAAGCGTCGCCCAATAAAGATCCGAGATGGTGTCGTAGGTTTCGTAACCACTGCTCGTGTAACCGAACTTGTTCAGATAATTGATCGCACCGGTCTGCGTGGCGTTGCCGCCGCCAGGTGCAGTACCCGTCGTATCCGCAGTATCCGGATTTGACGGAAAAATGCCGGTGGTCGCATCCCATTCCTTATAGGGGTTGGCGGTACGCGCAGCATTGCCGTTATAAGTTGTAGGGCCGTTATCGCGCAGCAAGGCGCGAACCACGCCGTTACCCTGCCCGTTTCCGTTACCGTTCAGGAATGCATACGCGGACGCACCCACACGGATCTTCGTGAAGTTCTGCTGGATCAACCCATCGGGCTTGTTATAGACACCAGCACCGGGATAATCGCCTGGATCGTGTGCGGAATTGCAATTGGCCTCGAGAAAGTTGGGATCACAGACCTTCACCTGAGCATTATATGTAACCGTACGGGATAATAATAAATTCGAGAAGCTGGAGTTGTTCGACACCAGAATTTTCGTCCCCTGCCCGCCCGACCGAAAGTAAACAGTGCCAGTAAAAGAATCGCCCACGTTTCCAGAAGCATTCACGGACTTGTCGGGAAAGTTTGTGCTGTAGCTTCCCTGCGTTGTCAGGTTCGAGCGAAGCAACACCGTGGTACTTGTGGTATCTGTACTTCGATTGCCGCCAGTCAACGCCTGTCGAAACTCGTCGAGCGCTGCCATGGTTGCCCAATTGAGCACGTTGCCGCTCCAGTGCCCACTGCATGTCGCACTGACGCTTATCGGTTTGAACCACCCGTTTGACGTGTCGTAGTCATAGCATTTTGCGTTGTCGAAATAGCCGAGATATTTGGTCGCCGATGAATAATCGTTGGTGCCCTTGTAAGCAGCCACCAAGCCCGTCGGAAATTCCACGGACAAGGCAAGCATCAGATTGGCGGGAACGTTCGACGCGCTGTAGACCGGCGTATCCGACAGTATGGTCGAGGCAGCTTGTACATTAGCCATACCCGATATCGTCAATACGAATGCCACAAAACCGGCGCCCGGGGTCGACTTCATCAAAGAACGAAAATGCTTGAACATGGTCGCTTCCGTGTTGCTTCTAACGAGTGAAAAATCTGACTGAAACGTTGAATCATCTTGTGTATCGATCAGGAATCAACTCTGAGTTCCGGCCTTGACGGTCGCGCTGTCAGTCAGCGCAACACTGTCTGGATATAACCCGTCGTGTTCTTTGGCCCAAGCACGCCTACTGTCAGCCGGTATGCCGCATAGGCGCCAGTGGAAAATGGTGGGCCGTTGTCCTTGGTCTGGTTCGAACTTGAGCCGCCTTGAATCACTGCACCCGGAATAATGCACAGCGTGACGCTTGCAGCCACTGTCCCGGGCGGGCATAGACGTTCAACCACCCAATATCCGGTGTAGCCGCTTGGTAGCCCCGTAAGGGGTTTTGTCGTGTTGTTGTTCGTTCCCGGCGTGAGCATCTGCGTTACCAGAACATCCGGAATCCCCCGGGTGTTCGAGGTCACAGGTATCTGCAATGACGCGTAATAGCCCGCCGACGGTTGATCCCCGTCGCTGACTGGCTCGAGATAGTTCAACTGCAGTGCCTGCTGGTAGGCGAGATCGCCGGCCTGGATCACGCTCTGGCGAAAAGCCAGGCTGCCCGCGATGGTGTTGCTTGTGTCGATGGAGCGCATCAGCGCCACGGCTGCAAGCAAGGTCGCCACAAGAACAATCACCGCCACCAGCGTGGCGACCATGCCTCGTTGAGCTTTCGGGCCGCTCCCGTATTTCATGCCAGTGCCTCGATTCGTCATGTTCAGTGGCTCAGAACCATTTGGTGATCATCGAATTCCGGACCGGAATCGTGGTGTCGTAAACCTTGTAGCGATACTGCGGTTGCGGCGTGAAAGTGGAATGCAACGTCGCGTCCGCCAGATCGGAAAACAGCGTTATCGGCAAGCCGGATACGTTGCCGCGTTCGGGCAGCCGGCTTTGCGCGACCACCACCACACGAATGGCCTTGATCTGGTTGACTGCGTTATTGGCGGCGGTCGACGAGGCCGTCAGCGTGGCGACAGACCACGTGCCGGTCGGTTTGACCCAGGCATCGATGGATGCCGGGTCGGCGCCGGTGAGGTGAACGCCGTAGAGCGCCTTCATCTGGACGATGCCGTCTGCGATGGGAATGGCGCCCGGTGCCGTGCCTGCGATCGGCCGCTGCAACAGGTCGTAGGTCACCAGAGACTGGGTTGTCGTATTGACCCCGAAAAGACTGAGTACTGGCGCATTGCCGAGGTCGTAGAGATTGGTGGCGTTAGCCATACCCGCGCTCAAACTGTTGGTCGCATTCAGCGCGACATTGTTCAGCGTTGTGGGGTCGGCCAAAGCCTGCCCCACGGAACACGTGCCGTCGTTCAATGTGCCCAGCAGGTAATCGTTGGCGAAGATGCCAAACGAATTGCTCACGATGACATGTGTGGCGTCAGGAACGCTGGTGACCGGAGCCTTGAATACACGACCGGCAGGGTTACCACCCATTACGCCGATCACGTCAGAACCAGCGCCGCCATCGGCAATCAATACCGGCATGGCAAGCGAGGACGTCCAGATGTTGAACGGGCTGGCCAACGCTCCGGCGGGCAGTCGTGCAGCGCCGCTGGATCTTGCCTGGAGGACACAACCCCACAGACCGTAATTCTTGCCCTGCACCAGTCCGGATCCGGCGGTGCGCACTTGCCGCTCAAGCTCATAAAGCGAATAGCTGCCGTTCTGCTGCGCATCGTCGCCGGCGCTGGTCGTGCGCTTCTGGCCCTCGAAAATCGCGAAGGCGGCCATGATGGCGATCGTGCAGATCATGCTGACCACGATGCCAACCAGCAGTTCTATCAAGGAAAACCCACTGTCTTTCGCGGCCGATGGCCACCGGACCGAAGTCAGGCCACAGCGAGCACCGCGCGCCACGTCAACGCGAGATTTGTGTGGTCGAGACATAGTTGTGGGGACCGGTATCGTTGGGGGCTTTCCAGAAAACCGTGACTGTCACGGCTACGACGTTCTTGTTATTGGTGTTTACCGTCTCGACGGCAGAGACGCTCGGCGCATTGGTTGCCCCGCTCACACCCGGAAGGCAACTCGTCGACGGGTTTGCTGACGTGCAATCGAGGGAGGCTGCCCAGGCCGTGTACATCGGACCGCCGGTAGCGCCGCTTCCGTTGAACGCCGTAGCGATAGCGCCGGGAGTCGATAGATCGCTTCCCCACATTTGCGCGAGCACCTGGTCCGTCAGCATTGCGGCATCCGTGCGGTATTTCGCATCGCCGGCAAGCTTCACTGCAGAGCCCTGGAGCGCAACCATGCCGAGGATGCCGATCGAGAAAATCAGGATGGCGATGACCGCATCGAGCAGAACAAAACCCGACACGGAACGCCGCCTGGATGACGCAGCGAATATCACGCTCGTGATTTTCATTGGCACCCCTGCGGGCTGGTGGCACTGAACGCGAGGTTTGGATCGGCGTCACACATTCTCACTGTGCCGCCCGCCGTGATCGTGGTGACATACCTTCTGCTACCCGCTGCAGCGGCTGTTGCATCGATTCTCAGGAGCGACGTCGCGCCATACCCGAGTGGTCGACCCAGCGCATTGAATGTGACGCCCGAAGCGGCGGCCACCGCGGCAGTCAACGGCGCGGTTTTGAGCGTGCCGAGATCAGCAACATTCTTGCTCCCGTAAATCTGCACACTGCCAGCCCCGCCCTTGGAGCTGAATTGCTCTATGGGAACCGCTCCCCCGCATGGCGTACTAGCCGTTGCGGCTGCCGGAAGGACGCAGACGGCCCAATCCGCAACGGCGGCGGTCGTCAGTTCGAATCGGACATTGGTATTTCGCTGTGCTGCTTCGTTGCGTGCGGAGCGCAACCCGTTCTGGATGGATTCCGACGCGTTGCGAATGCGCGTATTGCGAATCCACTGCTCGTAACTGGGTGCGCCGAGCGTGACCAAAATGGCGAGAATCGTGAGGGTGACCATCAACTCGACAAGCGTGAACCCCCGATGGCCAAGCGCGTTCATTGGCAAACGCCTCCCTTACGAGCGACCCAGCAGACCGTCGAGTTAGGTCCCCAGCCGGCAGGCGTATTCGTCGTCTGTCGGACGTTGTTGTTGTCGACAGTAAACGTGAACCCGGAAACCACACCGATACCGGGCTTTCCAGTGGCCGTCGCTACATACCCTTGACCAGCATTGTTGACCACACAGCCGAGGCCAAAGTATCTCCATGTACTGGACGCATTCGCAGGCGATGCACCGCATGTCGCGGTGCCGTAGTTGCGGTTGTCCTGGTAGTACTGCTCCATGCTGACGCGATAGGTGTTCAGACCGTTATGGGCTTCGGTCAGTTTGCTGCGCGTGACATAGTCGGAATAGAGCGGTATGGCGATCGCCGCAAGGATCGCGATGATCACCACAACGATCATCAACTCGATCAGCGTAAAGCCTGTCGCCAATCGGCGACGCGAAAGACCCATCTTCATGTATTGCCCCCTGACACGCTGAAAGCGTTTGTTTGTTTCCTCTGCCATGTCCGAATCGAACTTCGACACTGCAGTGACGAACATCAGTCGACGAAGGTATCCATGCCTTCATCGATACTGATTCCGAGCCTCGGCTGCCTCAACCTGACCACAGCAAAGTCAACCGGATGCATTCAGCCCATAAACAGTTCTGCTTGCACAGGGGTCAACTTACCAGCGGCAGGAATTACCCGACAAGCGGTGTTACACCATCAATGTCCATATTCGCTATGAATTTCACAAACAGCATCAAGCATTCTTCAAGCCAAGCCGCAAGCGATATCCATCGCGACGCCTGAGCCTTGGGAATGGCGTCAACGTTGCGAAGCTCGTTAGTTGTCCTTTGAATCTCCGCTGCGCTTGCGCAGACAACTGTCACTGATGGTCACTTCCTGCCCTGATTGTCTTCACTTTTGTGAAGACACGTGCTGATCGTCCAGCGGCAAAGAAAAAACGAGATCAGGTTCACGACATTGCGGATGTTGACGAAGCCTTCGTACACGCGTGCATGCGATCGACCAGCAACGCACGTTCGCGAACGTTCTGGGTGAGCGATGCTGCGCGCTTGAATTCGGCGCAAGCTTGGTCGAAGCGGCCTAGCTTGAACAGCAGATCAGCGCGTACGGTCGGCAGCAGGTGATAGTTTTCCAGCGCGGGTTCGTCGACGAGTGTGTCGACGATGGCGAGGCCTGCAGCGGGGCCGGATGCCATGGCGACGGCGACCGCGCGATTGAGTTCGATGATCGGCGATGGCGTGACTTCGGCGAGCGTGGCGTAGAGCGATGCGATGCGTTGCCAGTCCGTCGCATCCGCGGTCAAGGCACGCGCGTGACATGCGGCGATGGCCGCCTGTAGCGCATATGGGCCGAGTGCGCCGCCGAGTTTTTCCGCGCGCTCCAGCGCAACGAGGCCGCGACGGATCAGCAGGCGATCCCATTGCGCGCGGTTCTGGTCGAGCAGCAGGATCGGCTCACCATTTGGTCGCGTGCGTGCGCGGGTCCGCGAAGCCTGGATTTCCATCAGCGCGACGAGCCCGTGTACTTCGGGCTCTCTCGGCATCAATCCGACCAGCACGCGGCCCAGCCGCAGGGCTTCTTCGCAAAGGGCCGGACGCAGCCAGTCATCACCGGCGGTAGCCGAATAGCCTTCGTTGAAGACGAGGTAGATCACCCCGAGTACCGACGACAGGCGTTCGAGCAGTTCCTCGCCGCGCGGCACTTCGTAGGGCGCATCGGACTTGCCGAGCTGGCGTTTGGCGCGAACGATGCGCTGCGCGATGGTTGGCTCGGGCACCAGAAACGCGCGGGCGATTTCTTCGGTGGTCAGGCCGCCGAGCAGCCGCAGCGTCAGTGCCACGCGTGATTCGACCGACAGCAGCGGATGGCACGCAGTGAACATCAGGCGAAGCAGATCATCGCCGATGGGATCATCGAGAGCGGCCTCCACCTCCGACACGGCATGTTCCTGCTGGTCTTCCAGCTCGTGCATCAATTCCACATGCTTCCGTTCGAGCAGCTTGCCGCGGCGCAGCCGGTCAATGGCGCGATGCTTGGCGGTGGTCATGAGCCAGGCGCCCGGATTGTCCGGCACGCCGGAACTCGGCCACTGCTCCAGCGCCACCACCAGCGCGTCCTGCGCAAGCTCCTCGGCCAGTCCGACATCGCGCAGCATGCGCACGAGGCCGGCAATCAACCTGGCGGATTCGATCCGCCAGACGGCATCGATGGCGCGGTGGGTATCGGTCGCATTCATGGCGAGCGATCACACCATCTGCCTCGCGCGAGCGCAAGGCCAGCCGTCGATGTCTTATTTTTCCGACACGGCTTTCAGGTTGGCGAGGCCGACTTCGAAATCCTTGCCGATCATGTGATCCATGTTGAAAAAGATGCCCATGAGCTTGGCGACATACGGACTCGGCCCGTGCATCGACCAGGTGACCGTGGTCATCTCGCCTTGCGGTTGCAGCGTGAACTCGGCCAGGTTGTGGCCCTCGATCGGCCGGGTGAAGTCGAGCTTTATCACGATCTTCGACGGCGACGACGACTGCACGATTTCCATGCGTCCCGCGCCGGCTTTCGAATTGCCATCCCACGCATAGGTCGCACCGTTGCCGCTGGTCGATCCGCTGAAACTGCGCCTCATCGCCGGGTCCATTTTCTCGTAGGGCGACCAGCTGGCCCACTGATGAAAATCATCGATTCGCGCAAAGATCCGCTCTGGCGGCGCCTTGATGGTGATGCTGCGCTCGACCCGGAACGCATCCGGCCGCGTCGCCGCGACGGCCAGCACCGCAACGATCGCGATGACCACAAGGATGGCGATGGTCTTGAACATGATGTTTTCCCTAGATGCGGATTTCCGAGGCGCGCCGTTTTCAGGCGCGCCCTGTTTTTCGAAAGCAGTTACTCGCGGACAAGCATCCGAATGACGCTCAAGCCGCCGACGGATTTTTCTCGCAGTTGACCATCCATTCCACACCGAACTTGTCGGTCAGCATGCCGAAGCACTCGGACCAGAAGGTCGCACCAACTTCCATCCGGACATCGCCACCATCCTTCAACGCGTTGAAGAAACGCTCGGTCTCGGCTGCGGTCTGCGTCTGGATCGCCACCTGACACCCTCTGATGCCTTCGTACGGCATGCTGGGATGGTTGTCCGATGCCATCAGCGTCTGGTCACCGACTTCCAGCCGTACATGCATGACTTGCTGCTGGCCTTCCGGCGACAGGTCTTCGCTCCCCGGTGCATCCCCGTAGCGAGAGAGCATGGTGATCTTGCCGCCCAGGCACTGAGCGTAGAAATTGAACGCCTCTTCGGCTTGTCCGGAAAACATCAAATAGGTAACCAGTTTCATGGCTTTTCCTTGTGGTTGAAAACTTGCGGTTTGAAAGAAAGCTCAGTGACTGCCGGATAGCTGCGCGCGCATCTGCTCTTCGCGTTCGCGCAATTCGGGAGTCAGCGCCTCGCCGAAATCTTCGGCCTCGAACACCTGGCGAATCTCGATGTCGGATTCGCCTTCGAAAGGATTCGGACAACGCTTGACCCATTCGATCGCCTCGGCCATCGACTTCACCTGCCATAGCCAGAAGCCGGCCACCAGCTCCTTGGTTTCGGAGAACGGTCCGTCGACGACGCTGCGATGGCTGCCGGAAAATGTCACCCGCGCACCCTTGGAACTGGCGTGCAGGCCTTCGGCTGCCAGCATGATGCCAGCCCGGACCAGCTCTTCGTTGAACCTGCCCATGTCGGCCAGCAGTTTCTCGCTGGGCATCGCGCCAGCTTCGGATTCCGCGGTGGCCTTCACCATCACCAGCACTCGCATCGTCGCTCTCCTTGTAAATCGGGTCGTTGAACAGAATATGGAAAGCCGCACGCAAGTATCCACGCCGCAGCCTGCCTTATCACAGCGACGAACGGGCTGCGGCCAGATCGACATCGCTGCGTGCGGAAATCGACAAATATTCTCAAGCCGTGGGACGGTGGCTCGCTATGCTGTGCGCCTGCATCGTCGAACCTCTGCGAGCTGGCCTGGATGAAGGGAAACCCAAGCGGACTGATCGTCCATCGCGGTAGCCGCACCGAGCGGCTGGCCGATGAGCTGGCGCGTCAGCTCGAAGCGCAGCGACCGGCGCATCCGCTGGCGGCACAGACGGTAGTGGTCGCGCATCCCGGACTGCAGCGCTGGTTGCTCGGGCGCTTTGCGCAACGCCCGGGACCGAATGGCGCGCATGGCATTGCAGCCAACTACGACATGATCCTGCCGTGGCAATGGTTCGAGCGCACAGCGCGCCGCATGCTTGGCGACGAAGCGCTGATCGGCGGCGCCTATCGCCACGAAGCCTTGCGTTGGCGGCTGTTGATGGCGTTGCCATCGCTCACGGCACCGGAAGTAGACAACTACCTTTCCGGCGACGATGCCGCACGGCGCAGTTTCCAGCTCGCCGAACACATGGCCGGCCTCTACACGCAATACCTCATCTATCGCCCGGAATGGATGCTCGAGTGGGAGCGCTCGACCGCACGGCGACCACGCGATTGGCAAGCCGCGCTGTGGCGACAGGTGCAAGGCACCATCGCGCGGCCGCATCGTGCGCAACGCAGCGCTGCACTACTCGAAGCATTGCGTGAGGAAGACGCATCGGCAAACGATTGGCCGCTACACGTCTTCGGCGTCAGCCATCTGCCGCCCGATGTGCTGCAGGCATTGCAGGCGTATGCGCTGCACACGCCGGTGCATGTGTATTTCCCCGACCCATGCCGCGAGCACTGGGTCTATCTGCGCGATCGTCGTTTTCTGCTCGCGCGACAGGACGATCCCGAAGCGCTGTATTTCGAAGTCGGCCATCCCTTGCTGGTCGCGCTGGGCCGCATCGCGCAGGACTTCTGCCTGACTCTGGACGAAGCAGAAGCGATCGACGAGCGCGATCCGATGGACGAGGCCGAGCCGCTGCCGGGCGAAACATCCCTGCTGGCGCAGGTGCAATCGAGCATTCGCTGCATGGCGCCGGAACTGGTCGGCAAATCGGTGCGCGAACAGATCGATGCGGGCAGCTTGGCGAAAGATGTGTTGCCCGCGCTACGCGACGACGCCAGCCTGCGCGTGCACGCGTGCCATACGCGATTGCGCGAACTGGAAGTGTTGAAGAACACCCTGCTTCGCAGCCTCGCCGACGATCCCACCCTGCAGCATCGCGACATCGTGGTGATGGCGCCGGACATCAGCGCGTATGCGCCGTATCTCGCGGCGGTATTCGGCGAGCCTGCGCAATATCGCGTTGACCCTTTGCATATTCCCTGGCACCTTGCCGACGTCGGCCTGTCGCGCGCCCATCCGTTGATGAGCGCGTTCGCGCAGGTACTCGACGTCGCGCAGAGCCGTTTCACTGTCAGCGAGGTGCTGGATTTCCTCGACGTGCCGGCGGTGGCGCGTCGCTTCGCCATCGACAGCGGCAGTCGCGAAGCGGTGGAGCGCTGGCTGCGCCGATCGCGCGTGGCGTGGGGACTGGATGCCGACATGAAGGCACAGGCCGGTGGTGCTGCCGTCGATGCCAACTCGTGGAAGTTCGGATTCGATCGCATGTATGCCGGATGGATCGTTGGCGAGAACGACGATGGCGCGTTGCTCGACGGCATCCTTCCGCTCGATGGCGTCTCGGGCATCGCGGTCGAATCGGTCGGGCAACTCGATCGCCTCGTCGGCGAGCTGCGCCGTGCGCGCGACGAATTCGCCACGGCGAAGCCTTTGAGCGCGTGGAGCGAATGGTTGCTGCAACTGATCGACGCGCTGTTCCTCGCCGACCTTCGCGACGACGCGGAGAACAACGCGCTCGATGCGCTGCGCCGGCTCGCCGCCAGCCTCGGCACGCAGGCCAGCGAAGTCGGCATGAACACGTCGCTGCCGTGGAGTGTGGTGCGTGAAGCCGTGCGTGGCGCGCTCGACGCGGTGCCGGAACGACAAGCGTTCCTGCTCGGTGGCGTCACTTTCTGCGGTTTGGTACCGCAACGCTCGATTCCGTTTCGCGCGGTCTGCCTGATCGGCATGAACGAAGGCGAATTTCCGCGGCCCGGCGGCGATGCCGGACTCAACAAGATTCTCGCCCAGCCGCGCCGCGGCGATCGCGACACGCGCAGCGAAGACCGCTACCTGTTCCTTGAAGCCATGATGTCGGCGCGCGACATCCTGCATATCAGCTTCATCGGCGAAGGCGTGCGCGATGGCAAACCACGCAACCCTGCCGCGCCGCTGGCGGAGTTGCTGCAGTTTCTCGACGAGCAGCACGGCCTTGCGCAAGCCGGCGACATGCCGCGGCCGTGGATACTGCGTCACCCGCTGCAACCGTTCGACGCGCGCTACTACGAACGCGATGCGCATGGTCAGCCGAAACACGATCCACGCCTTTTCTCGTACGAGCCGGCGTTTCTGAAAAAAAACGCCACGCTCGCCAGTCCACCATTTCTCTCTAATCGTGCCGAAGTGAGCGAAGAGAATGCTCGCAAGGACATCTCACTCGCCGCACTCCATCGGTTCTGGCGCGACCCGGCGAAAGACGCACTGCTGCGTACGCAAGGCATCAGCCTTGAATCACTGGACCAGCAAGCCTGGCCGGATCGCGAACCACTGGAACCGCGCGTCAGTCGCATCGAACGCGTCGAGCATCGCCTGCTGTTCGATGCGCTCGCCGCAGGACTCGACGCGCCGCCGGTCGAACCGCCCGCATGGCTCGCGCAGTCCGGCATGCTCGCTGGCGGCGCAATCGGCGAGGAAGCGTATACAACATTGCGTGCATCACTCGGTGGACTGCTCGGCGAAGCGCGCGAAACTTTTTCCGGCGCCGTCGCAGTACCCGCAGCGCAACCGATCGACCTCGATCTCGGCGATGGCGTTCGACTCACCGGCGTGATCGACCGCGTTTTCCGCACCGCCGACGGCGACCTGCTTCTGTTCGATGCGCAGCCTGCGCGCGCCGCCGGATTGAAGGAACTGCTGTCGTTCTACATCGACTGGAGTGCGCTGAAACTCGCCGGGCACACCGCGCTTCGCGGCGAATATCTCGAGCTGGCATCCGATCGGCGCAAGGCGCGTCGCTCGCCTTTGCTCTCGCCTGTACTTGCACAGGATGTTCGGCAGTTGCGCGAAGGATTGAAGCAACTGATCGAAATTTACATGGCCGCTGATCGGCAACCGCTGCTGTTTTTTCCGCGCGCTGCGCAAGCCTATGCCGTCGCCAAACCCGATCAACGTTTGGCAAAGGCCGCGTCCGCGTGGGAAGGCGATGACTTCAATCACGGCGGCGAACGCGACTTCGCTCCCGGTTACGCAGCACTGCTGACACGCGGCCTCGATCTGTTTGATCCACGCAGCGCCGCATGCGCCGCTTTCATCGCCGCCACCGAGCGCGTCTGTCATGTGCTCGATCCGGATCGCACGATGCTGATGAAATCTCAAGCAGGCGCAGTCAATGCCGATGCAGGAGATGGCGAATGACCGTTAACGCTGACGACGTTAACGCGCTCCCCATTCTCGACTGGCGTCGCATGCCATTGCACGGTCGCACTTTGATCGAAGCCAGCGCCGGTACCGGCAAGACCTGGAACATCGGCCTGATCTATCTGCGTCTTTTGCTGGAACGCGATCTGCGCGCAGAACAGATTCTGGTCACCACCTTCACCGACGCTGCCGCGCAGGAATTGCGCGAGCGCTTGCGTCAGCGACTGATCGAAGCGGAACACGCTCTGCCCGTTTCGTTCACGGAACCCGCGCCCGAAGACGATTCGCTGCGCAGCTATCTCGCATGGCTTTGCCCGGATGACGAAAGCCGTCGTCGCGCGTGTCGAAAAATCCAGCTCGCGCGCGCCGATCTCGACCGCGCACCGATATCGACCATCCACGCCTTCTGTCAGCGCGTTCAGCGCGACTATCCGCTGGAAAGTGGCGCGACCTTCGCCAACGACAAACTGTTCGACGAACAACAACTGCTGCGCGAATGCGTCGAGGATTTCTGGCGCCGGCGCTACCTCACCGGCGAGGTCGATCCGCGCGAAGCTGCGCTTTTGTTGAGCGCGGGTCCGGAAGGGCTGCTGCGTGATCTGCACGCGCTTGCGGATGGTTCCGATGCGGTCATTCAATGCGGCGGGCTCGGCGAACTGGAGCGACGCATCGACGCGCTTCGAACACCTGAAGCGATCGCCGTACTGCAAGAACTGGGAGAGAACAAATCACTCTACGGCTCGCGCAAGACGGCCCTGCGCAACCGCCTGAAACGCATCGTGCCCGCATTGCGTGACGATGATGAAGACGAACTGTGCAACGCACTGGATAAAACGTTCGACGCAGAACAAGTGCTTGAACAGGAAGCCGCGGCCACGGCGGGCGATTTGAACAGGCATCCGTTGATCATCGCGCTGCAGGACCTGCGTCCGCTGCTGACACTGCGCACCATCCTCACTCGCGGCGAAGTCCTCGCCGCTGCTGCTGCCTTCTGTCGCGAGGAAGTGCCGCGTCGTGCACGCCAACGGCACGTGCTGACGTTTTCGATGCTCATCGACGCGGTCTACCAGCGGCTGTGCGGTGAACACGCCGATGCCGTTTTGGCGGATCGTTTGTTCGGCGCGTTTCCGGTAGCGCTGATCGACGAGTTTCAGGACACCGACCAGCGGCAGTTCGCGATCTTCGATCGCATCTATCGCGACCGTGGCACGCTGGTGATGATCGGCGATCCCAAGCAGGCCATCTACAGTTTTCGCGGCGGCGATATAGCCGCCTATCTGCGCGCCAGCGAACGCGCGGATCAGCGTTATTCGTTGGCGACCAACCATCGTTCGAGCCGCGTGTTGGTCGATGCTTTCAACGCGTGGTACGCGCACGCCGACGGCGGCTTCGCACATCCGCAGATCCGCTATCAGCCCGTCGACGCGGCCGGACGCGCCGATGAGAAACTGTGGTCCGTCGATGGTGTCGTGGTCACGCAACCGCTGATCATCCATCCGTTCCGCGAGGATCCGCAGGTGACTGCGTTGGGCGCGCTCGATGCGATGGCACTGGACGATTGCGCCAACCGCATCGCCGAACTTCTCAACGATCCGAGCCAACGAATCGGCGAACACCGCATCACGCCCGGCGACATCGCCGTGCTGTTGTCGACCAACAAGCAGATCGTTGCGCTGCGCGCGCGGCTGGTCGCTCGCGGCGTACCTTGCGTCGGCAGTGGACGCGGCAACATCTTCGCCGGCGAAGTGGCGCGCGAACTCGCGTTGATCCTTCATGCCGTATTGCATGCCGACGATGACCAGGCCGTGCGCGGCGCACTCGCCACGCAGTTGCTCGGCGCAACCATGGAAGAGTTCAACGCATGGCAAAAACAACCCGAGGGATTCGAACGCAAGCTTGAAAGATTCGATAGCTGGCGCACGCTGGTTCGCAACCGCGGCGTGCTGTCGCTGATCGAAGCCTTGCTGGCCGAACGCGCGACCGCCTTGCTGGCACAGCCCGAAGGCGAAAGAGTGTTGACGGACCTGCGCCATCTTGGTGAATTGCTCGCCGCCGAGGAAGCCGCGCGGCAAGGACTCGATGGCCTCTACGCATGGTTTATGGAGATGCGCCAGTCGGGTGACGACGGCGACGCCGATGCTGCGGAGGAGCGCCAGCTGCGTATCGAAAGCGATGCTCGCCGCGTTCAACTGCTCACTATCCACGCCAGCAAAGGGCTGGAATTCCCGATCGTTTTCCTTCCGCTGATCTGGCGCGTGGGCGACCGCACGGGCACGCGCGCACCGGGCGTGTTGCGACATCACGACGATGCTGGTCGTCGCTGCGTCGATCTCGGGTCGCCGAATTTCGTCGAACATCGCGGCGCGCATTTTCGCGAAGAACTCGAAGAACGCCTGCGACTGCTTTATGTCGCCATGACGCGTGCGGTATATGCGGTGCATGTGTATTGGGTCGATCGCAACGTCCGCACGGCCAACGATCAATTCGCCTGGCAATGGGCTGCGATCGATCGGTTGATTCTCGACGCGCAGCAAAAACTTGGTTTCGACCAAGGCGAAGAATCGCTTCCGCAACTGGCGGATGCCATCGCAGGCATGCAGCTCGCCGCGCCATTCTCCGATCACACCGTGCACTACGCGCCCATCGTGGAAACGGCGGCGACGCGTGCAACACAATCGCCTTTGCCGCGCTCACGGCCCTTTCAATGGCTGCACAGTTTCAGCGGACTTGCCCGTCATGCGACAGCGGCCATCACGATCGACGACAGCGGTGCAGCAGATGAAGTCGGCATGGGTGGCGATGAAATCGTCGGTGCAGTAGTTGAGCCGGTAGATGACGCCCGCCTGTTGGTCGTCTATCCGTGGCGTGGACCGCGCTTCGGCGACGCCGTGCATCGCGTGCTGGAATCCGCGCGACCCGGTCTCGTGTGGCCGGATCAGCGCGCGCTGCTCGCCGCGCAACTCAACGCCCAAGCCATCAAGTCCAACGGCGCGTCGCCGGACGACATGCTGGAGCGCATCGGGCGGCTGATCGACCGCTCGCGCCACGCCGACCTCGGTGATGGCCTGCGACTCATCGACGTGGCGCCCGAGCATCGCATCGTCGAATTCGAATTCCAGTTTCCGGTGCAGCAGGTTTCGCTGGCGCGCCTTCGGCAGCTATGCACCGTGCATGGTGAACACGGCGTGGTTCCGGCGAGCCTCGACACGACCACGCTCAACGGCATGCTCACCGGCTTCGCCGACCTCATCGTTGAATGGCGCGGGAGTTTCCACGTGCTCGATTACAAGACCAACTGGCTTGGCGCACGTCTGCAGGATTACCGCGACGACTCACTCAACGTATCGATGGCCGAACATCATTATCCGTTGCAAGCGCTGCTCTACACCGTGGCACTGCATCGCTACCTGCGTCAGCGTCTGGACGGCTATACGGCCGCATCACAGCTTGGGGATAGCTGGTATCTGTTCGTCCGCGCGCTCGGTTTGGAGCCAGGTTTGGGCGTGTGGCGTCATCGCTGGCCGCCCGCACTGATCGAAGCGCTCGACGATGCGTTTGCCGGCAAGCACGAGGCCATCGCATGAATAACAGATCGCCTGACGCCGTGAATCCCGAGGAGCGCATCGTCGATCAGACATTCGCGCACTGGGTTCGCGAACGCACCGGCTCCGGCGTGCTGGCCACCGCCGCTGGCGCGGCCAGCTTGGCTGAAGGCATGGGCCATGCATGCGCGTGGCTGGTCGATCCGCACACCGGCGCCGGTTTTGATCAGGACGCACTGGATGCGTTGCGCCAGCATGCGTGGGTCGGCGATGGCTCGCAATTCACGCCTTTCGTGCTGGATTCGCGCCAGCGCTTTTATCTCTGGCGCAACTGGCAGCACGAATCGAAGCTCGCCGCGTCCATCCTGCAGCGCTGCGCTGAACGCTCGCAACCTATTGCTATCGAGATGATCGCGAACGATATCCAGCGCCTGTTCGCCGGCACACCCGCACTGCCATCCGAACTGCAACGCGCTGCCGTGTCGGCGGTTCCCGGTTCACGCTTCTTCGTACTTACCGGCGGCCCGGGCACCGGCAAGACCACCACCGTGTTGCGCATGTTGCTGATGCTGCTTCGCCACGCCGAAGCCTGCGGTCTGCCGGCGCATCCGTCCATCGCTCTCGCCGCGCCAACCGGCAAGGCGGCGCAGCGGCTCTTGCAGGCTGTCTCCCAGGGCAAGGCTGATTTGCAGGCATCGATGACGAACGACAGCGACGCAGACATGTTGGATCTGCTGCCGTTGATTTCCCATGCCGATGCGCGAACGCTGCATCGTCTGCTCGGCTATCGCCCGACCGACAATGCGTTCGCTCGCGGCACGCTGAATCCTCTGCCCGAAGATATCGTCGTGGTCGACGAAGCATCGATGATCGATCTGGCGATGATGCGGCAGCTGCTCGACGCAGTGCGCCCGGACGCGATGCTGATTCTGCTCGGCGATCCCAACCAACTCGCGTCCGTGGACGCCGGCTCCGTGCTGGCCGATATCGTCGCCAGCACGTCGGAACATTCATCGTCATCGAACACAAACGAGTCCGCCTCGCCGCTGCGCGGACAAGTCGTGACACTCACGCACAGCTGGCGCGCAGGCAGTGGATTGCAGCGAAGCATCGAGGCGCTGCGGCAATCGCCCGACTCCGCGTGGCTGAATGCGCTGCTGGCGAATCGCGCCGATGGCGATCTGCACGTGCGTCGCTGTATCGAGAGCCGCGATGTGCAAAACCATGTCGATGCGTGGATCGAGCGTCACCTGTCGCCACTGACGGCGTTGATGTCGTCCGCCATCGATGCCAACGAAGCGCTGCTGCAATTGCGGCGGATGCAGATTCTGTGTGCGTTGCGCGATGGTCCGTTCGGCGCACAAGGCATCAACGCCGTAATGACTCGCCGCCTCGCCGTGCGATTCGACATCGACGTCAACCGCACGTGGCATCACGCACGCCCGGTCATCATCACCCGCAACGATTACGCACGCGGATTGTTCAACGGCGACGTCGGCATCGCACTGGAAGGCATGGATGGATTACGCGTCTGGTTCGAGCTGGCCGATCGCGACGGCAACATCGGCTTGCGCAGCTTTTCCCCACGCACCCTGCCCGCGCACGACACCGCCTGGGCCATCACCATCCATCGAAGCCAGGGTTCGGAATATCAGGGCGTCGCCATCGTGCTCCCGCCGGACGACGACAATCGCATCCTCAGCCGCGAGCTCCTCTACACCGCGGTTTCGCGCGCGCGCAGCCACGCGGAAATCTGGTGCAGCGATGATTCGTTGAAGGCAGCGACGAACCGGTTTGTCGACAGACACGGCGGGCTGGGCGCCCGGTTACGCCACCGTTCCTGACGAACCATCGTTTTTCCTGCGGACGATCATGGCGAGCAAGCTGTGCCCGTAGCAACGACGTCGGTGGCGACACTGCCGGATCCGTTGACTTTCAATTCCGCACCTGGAACGGTTGCGGTGCTTGTTCCAAGACCCGTGCTGCCGCTGCGATAGCAGGTGATGAAGTCCAGCGTTGGCCCGGACGTTGCCATCGCCGTTGACTTCAATTGCCCTTGTTGACCGAAGGTGATGATTTCCGCGTTCTTCGATTGCACCGACACGCCAGCGATATTGGCGGTTGCTCGCAGGATGAGCGACGTAGCCGTAGCCGCCTTGTTGGCGGAAGCCGCGCCAGACGGATAGGTGTACACGATCCAGCCTGTTTCGAGCGTGGTTCCTCCCGCACAGGTTTGGCCGTCCGTACTCGGACACATGGAAACCAGCTGGCCGCGATCGATGGCTTCGGTGCGGGCGTACGCCAGGTTTCCTGTCAATGTATTGCTGGCCGAACTGACTCGGCTACGGCGCATCAAATCGCGAAAACTTGGCAACGCGATCGACACCAGGATGGCCGCCACGACCAGCGTCACCAGCAGTTCGATCAGTGTGAAACCACGTGATGGGCGACGCATACCGGACGCGGCCATCACCAGCAATTACCGTTGCTGTTCGACGTGGTATCAGTCGCTGCTGGCAGCTTGACGCCCGCGTTGCTGATCGAAAGTGCTTGGCACGCATCACTGGCTTGCGCCCCCTGGGGCGTTGCTTTTGCCTTGAATGCCTGCGCCGACGTACTGCCGGATGCCACATCTGATGTCGCCAGATAAAAACCCTTCTCCGACGTTGCCGGCGCCGAAAATCCGACATCGCTCAACGATCCATAGTGATTGTTGGTCGCATAGAAGCGCTCCTGCGCGTTGGCGATACGCAGCAGCAGTGCCTGACCGTCGCCTCTCCGGGCACGAAACGCATAACGTCCGTAGGCCGGAATCGCGACAGCGGCAAGGATGGCGATAATCAGTACCACCACCATCAGTTCAACCAACGTAAAACCGCGCTCGCGTTCCATCGTATGTCCCCTTGTGCCGACATCACTGGTCATTGTTGAGCTCTCGCCAAGAGCGACGGCGCCAGATGGCGTCGTCGATGGAAAGTAAGCCGCCACCTGCGACGCTCAACCCGGGAATCAACAGGTGTCCGCCACCCACGCTCGTTGCCACCGGCAAGGTGCCGCTGGTGGGTGGATTGTTCACGATGGCACCGACCGGTTGGTATGCGACGCCGCCCGAACTCCAGCCACCACCGAGAGAAGAAAGACCGCCATCCGCTCCGCCTGTGGCCGCGTCAACCACCATCACCGCGCCCGTGTCATCCGCTGCACACGGATCATCGCTTTGCGGAATCAGCGTTGTGATGACCACGCGATTCGTATCGAACAACGCGGTTGGCGTAACCACCATGCGCTCGCCCGTGTCGATCAGGTTGAAATACCAGCCGCTCTGGCTCGAGCTGACGGTATTGCTGGTCACGCCGCGCAATGTCTGACCGCTGGTACTGCCCGAGGTGCTTGCCAAATCCGACAGAAGTTGTGGCTGCAGATTCGTGGTGCCGACCACCGTGGTTCCAAGATCGCGTATGCCGTAAACGGCCTGCTGTTGCTGGTTGGCCACGGCATTGTCGTACGCACCCAGGTACTTGCCCGTGCCGAAAACCACGATGAATTTGTTGGTCGCCGGATCAGGGAACAACCGCGGCATCAACGTGATGGGCTGTGCGTACGCTGTTGTCGGCTGGTAAGCCAGGGTCACTGTCCAGAGTGACGGGTCGGGGTTGGTCAAGTCGTAACGCCATAGCTGGCCGACGAGATCACCGGCAAAAGCCACGTCATCGACCTGATCGTTGTTGTAGTCACCCAACACCGGCGTACCTAATCCGTAGCTGGTAATGGCTTTCGTGCCGATCATCGTCGGCGTCTTCAATTCGTTGATCAACGCACCGGTCTGCGCATCCAGCACGAACAGCGAACTGAAACTGTTGTACGCCGGGTTCGTGGTGCAACCCAGAGGTGCATCGCTTGCCTTGCAGTCCGGGAAATAACCACCCGGTACAAGGACCACCCAACGGCCATTGGCAAGACGCCCGATATTGGCCTGCCCGAAGGTGTAACCGAGATCCGCCGGTTTGCCGCCGGGATTGGTTCCCGTTGCAGCTGGAGCCGGCGCGGCACCCGATGCCACCGGCAACATGTCGGCATTGAATTCCCACAGTACGGAGCTGCTGGCCGTACTCTCGTTCACCGTCAACGGATTGGTGATATCCAGTGCATAGACCCCGCGACCACCGAGCCGCAGCCCGCCAACCAGGATCGTGTGCCAGCTGCCGTCCGTGCCTCCCGAATTCGGAAAAAACACGTCGCGCGTCACCGGTGTGGCATCGACGCCCGATACAGGTTTGAAATTTTTCGACAAGGTCAACGCACCCAGGTTCGGATACACCGCGCGCGGCACGTAAGCCCACAATTCGTTGCCGCTGGTGGAAGTCCTCGTACCGTCGGCGTTCTGGGTAGCGTCGAACGCGTGCAGCATGCCGTCGTTGGCGGCGACGTACACCGTCGGCGTACGCGTGTTGTACGTCTGCACGAACTGGTCGTAGCCATGTGGCGTGGTCGCCACCGCAGCGCGTGCCTCGGGTGAATTTGCGGGCCAGTTATTATTGCTGTAGCCGTTGGCTGGATAGGCGACGTACACCGGCTGCGCATTGATGACGGCACCAAGCAAGGCGGTGCGCAAGCGCATCACTCCGTTGTTCTCCGAGGTGCGATCGCCACGCAGCCAGGCCAGCCGGGTCTGCGCGCTATCGCCGGTTGCCGTGCTGGCAGGTATACCGAGATTCGTTACTTCGGCCGCATCCAGACCGCCCCATTGAAACGGAATGCCTGTCACGCCGGTGCCGCCTGCGTTGGCTTTCGCGGTGAGAATCTGTCGCGATGTCGTACGCGCCGTAAGCAACGCACCCACATCCCATGCACCGCCACTAACCGTCCCGTCGGCATTCAGGAAAGATGCGGTGAATGTGCCACTCCAGCTACCGAGATTGAAACCGGTATTGAAGCCCAGCGAATTCGCAATCAGCACGCTGGTATTGAGCGCGCCGGTCGCCGGGGGAGCCGCCTGTGCACCGATGTTGCTGAGAATCGAGCCCAGTTGGGTCGTCAGCTGTGAAGGACTGGTTGCACTGAAGTACAGGCCTCTGCTGTTAAGGGCTGCATGCCACGTATCGTCGATACCCGTGCCGTCACTCACGCTGCTCGTGTCATTGACCTTGGGCCATTTTGTGCCGCCCGCGATCAGGCTGTTGAGCGTGGTGGCGTTTTGCGACAAGGTGCCGTTGACACCCAAACCCACCGCATACATATCGATATGCTGCCAGACCGCTGGATCGTTGCTGGGATTGAAATAATCGGCGTCTGGAGCCTGAGTCGGTTGGGTATAACTGGTACCCGACCAGTAAGCCGGCAAATTGTTGGCTATGCCCGGCTGAAGATCATTCGCCCAATAGTAGAAAGCGAGATCGGAAAGCGTTGGCGTGGTTGCACTGCCACTCGTGCGGTTCCAATAGACGCTGGTGCTGCCTGACGAGTTTGAATACATCTTGCCATCAGGCAAGGTGACGACGTTGCCGGGGAAACCGGATCCCGGCGCACTGGAAGGTGTGTCCTGCGTCCAATAACCATCGGTCACCAGAATGTGGAAATTCTTCCGGCACGTCAGATCCTTGGCATCGTTGTTGGTTTTTCCGTTCCAGTAAGGGTCCTTGTTGTTGGTGGTCGGACTCTGGCTGAAATATTTTCCCACTCTGATCGTGGCATCCAGACTTGGCGTGCCGCCTTTATTCGGTGATGCATAGAGAAAGTTGAAAAAGTTGGTGCGTTGCGTACCGCTGAAAAGCCCGATCGTGCTGCCGGTCGCGAGCGTATTGGCATTCATGTTCTGCCAGACGATCTGGATCGTGCCCGCAGCCACATTGGCAAATGCCTGCGACAACGACGTTCGGGCCATCAGGTTGCGTGTGCGGTAATAGGAATACCAGTTGGCAAAGTTTTTCTGTAACGCGAGCGCCGTGGCGTCGCTCGTATTCGGCACCGTGTGGATGCCATAACTGCTGTCGGAATCAACATTCCCGCTACCGTTATACGTATACCAAAACCCACCAGCACCCGAAGATACGCTGGTCGGTATGCCGACAGAGCTGCAAGCGCCATTGTTGTACCAGACGCCTGCCACGGAGGCCTTGGCCTGGTTACTGCAATTGGACGCGTAGACGTCCGAGGGGAAACCCGTCGCCGTCGTTTTGAAAGACGTGGATAAATTGACGGTAGTGCTGCAGCCTGTACTCGTATTTGCGCAGATGCCATCCCGCCATGCTGCCGTATAGGTGGCGTCGGGAAAAGAAGTGCCATCCGGATTGGATGGCGGGCTATACGTCTTGGTCGGATCGTAATAGACGTAATTGTAGGATGCCGAGTAATAGCGTTTCGATTTGTAACCGGTTCCATTGCCGTCCGCGTTGTCGACAGTGTCCGGCAATCCAGAGGAGCCCATGGAGCCGGAGTCATCGAAGGTCAGCGCGATATTCGGCGCCACCGTCTGAGTCAATTGCGGCGGCGTTGTGCCGAGATCCACCACACCTGTGCTTGAACTGCCAGCCGGAGCGGCCGAAACATCCGGGCTTACGGAAATCACCACGATCGCGGTGGCCACATAAGCTGGCGCGGACATGCCACCCATAACCGTCAACATGAAAGCTAACGAAGCGTGGCGCAGACGCTTGGGAAACGAACGACCGACAAGCATGATTCTGGAACTCCGTTTCAATTGCTCTTCGCGGCGAATGTGCTTTCCAGCACGCGCACGGTGTTGTTGCTACCGCCACTGGCACGGGCGGTAATCCTGTAGATATGCCTTGTCGTACTCGTGTAACCGACGCCACCGGTGCCCGTGGCGCCGGACTCATGCAGGCTGCCACTGATGCCCGGCGCGTACTCGACGCCCATGTCCTCGATCATGTAGCGCGGGTTATCTGCAAGATTGCCGTGCTGAGTCGAACTTGCAAATGCGGTGTAATTCGTTCCATCGCCATAACCTTTGTATTCGGTAGCACCAGCGGTAACCCACCCTTGCTTGGAGCGGAAACTGGTTACGTTGGCTATCGGATTGGCCGGATCGAAAATGTAGCAGTCCGTGAAGGTGCCGCTGCCACAGTGGAGGTGCGTGCCGAGGCTGCTCGCGCTGGTCCACAATTTCCATTCGGCGCCACGCAACGCAGTCTGCGCACTCATCTCGGCCTGCTGCGCATTGAATAGCCCGCCGGCCATGCGCTCCTGCAACAACGAACGACTGGATGCGCTGATCGCCAGGATGGTCAGCAACAGCAAAAAGATCAGCGCCACCACCAATACCGCGCCACGTTGCGTACGCGCGGCTTGATGAAACGGTGGCAGCTTGTTGGACATTTGCATGATGACTCCATTGATCTATATTCAGCGCAGACGGCATCGAGAAACCGCGTGCGGCATCATGGGTTGTAATTGCGTAGAGCGACCAGCACGGTGAATTCACGCCGCAGCATCTGATCGACAAAGCCCTGCTGGTTCGGCGTGACCTGGCGAGTGCTTTCCGGCGCAACGGCCACGGTGTTTCCGTCGATGCTGTAGGCGTACATCATGTCGTCGGCTGCGAGCGTATAGAGCGGTACCTGACCGTCCATCAGGATGCTGACTTCAATACTGGTCACCCCGCGCCATAAACATCCGACAGCGGTTATGGCATTGATTTCGGCGGGCGGACAGTTGGTGGAGGCGTCGATCTGGCTGGCGGTGAGAAAACTTGTATTGCCGCTGGAGTCCTGCACGCCGTATTTGAAATCCAGGCGCTCGATGCCACGTACCAACTCGTCCTCCGAGCCACCTTTTTTGGTCGGATCACCGCCATTGATGCGCCGCATGAGCGCGCCAGTAAATGGGGCGGCGTTGTCGTTATTGACGCTGACCACTTTCAGATAATAGGTCACTGTCTGCAGATCGCGATTGACGTCAAATAATTTGGGTGCCGATTCAGGTTGCTGCGCTGCAGGCGTATTACTGCTGCCTGTACCGAAACCATCGGTAGAGTTGATTACCGGCACAATCACGCCGGTAGCGGATGCCGTTGCCGGAAATATCTGGGCATTCGAGCAGTCGGCAAGCATCGCCAGATCGCCATTGGCGAAGTTGGTTACTGGCGGCTCATCCGCAGAGGAATCCGGAATCAAGGTAATTGAATTGATCGTGCCCATGCTGGAAGACGTGGCAATTTTGCTTGCACCTGGCCCACCGATCGCCCAACCACTGGAAGGATTGACATAACGCACGGTAATGACATCCGTGCCGCTGACGCGAGCGCCCAATGTCTTTCCCATGGACGGCAATCCGGCTGCGGCCGGATTGGCTGGCGAACACGTTGCATCCGTAAGACCGCAGTCGTAGCCGCGCATGAAGAGGAACGACGGCATGCTGTACGGCGTCGAAGGTGCCGGCGGATACGCATGGCCTCCGCTGCTGGCACCCCATGCTGTGGTGACGTCACTGAGCGCACCCGTCAGATTCCTGGCGTAAACCTTGGGAGAGCGCAGATGGTCCAAGTACACGCCTCCCGTGCCTGCCTGTGCCACACCGCCGGTACCGGTGCAGTACTGGCCATTGGCCATGTGCAAATCGTTACTGAGCCGGCTGATTGCAAAACGCCCTTCTTCCTGCAGCCGGGCCAACTGAGTCTGCGTGCGATTACTGCTGGAGGTTGAAATGAATATGGTAACGATGCCGCCTGCAACGATCAGGCCCAGCACCATCGCCACCATCAGTTCAATCAATGTCACTCCCCGCTGGCGGTGAAAACAAATGCGCTCCCTCACGGCTGAAACTCCCAGGTAAAAGTCTGGATTTGTGCAGCGGCATTCGATTGACTGGCCTGATCGCCTGCCGAGCGCTCACTCCATTGGATCTGCATGTTGCAATTACCGCCATAAGGAGGGCGAAAATTGATCTGTGCAGTGGGGTTGTATCCGGCGCTGGTGGTACCGCCGCAAGTAATAGTGGCTTGTGGATTGGGCAGGAAAGCGCGTAGCTGGCTGCTCCACATCTGTTGATCGCGGGCCGCAAGACTGGTTGCGTTGCAGGCAGTTGTTGAGCAATCGACGGAAGCAACTGCAAGGGGGTATCCGCTGCTGTTGTATTTCCCGCTCCACACGCCTACGGAGTTGGCGCTCATGCGATTGGCCATGTTATTGGCCAGAAAGATCACCTGCGTTCGCAGATAGGCGCCGTGGTTGGAGCGGGTCGCCATCACCATCAATCCAGCCAGGCCAATCAGGCCAATGCTGAAGATCAGTGTCGCGACCAGAACTTCGATCAGCGAGATACCTCGCTGGCGCGACATGCATCCCATGAAAAACTCTCCCGACACCCCCGCGTGCAGGGTACGCGCCGCTTGCGCGCCGTCCATCGCTGGCCGACAAGCGGTAGAAGTTGGCCGACGAGTGGATGAAAACAGGATGGAAGCTTGATCTGCATCGAATGCGCATGTCTGCTTACCCGACGACGACGACTCACTCGTTTCTTGTGACTATCGCCATGAATGAATCCGCCAGGGTGGGTGCACGGCTTGCGCCATATCGCATCGCACCGTAAAATTCGCGGCTCTTCGCCGGAATAGCTCAGTTGGTAGAGCGGCGCATTCGTAATGCGTAGGTCGTAGGTTCGATTCCTATTTCCGGCACCAGATATGAAAAGGCCCGCTTGATGCGGGCCTTTTCATATCTGTCCTTTCGTATCCGTAAAAGACGGATCAGAAATTCGCCGAGCTGTTGTTGCCGATCACGCGCAATTCTTTTGGCAATGCAAAAGTGATGTTTTCCGGCTCGCCGTCCAGTTCACGCACTTCGCCCGCGCCCCAGGACTGCAGACGCGCGATGACGTCGCGTACCAGTTTGTCTGGCGCTGATGCGCCGGCGGTAAGACCAATGTGCTCGACGCCTTCAAGCCACGCACGATCGATATTTTCGGCGCCGTCGATGAGGAACGAACGCACGCCCTGCTTCTCGGCCAGTTCGCGCAGCCTATTTGAATTGGAGCTGTTGACGGAACCGACAACCAGCATCAGATCGACCGCATCGGCGAGCCGGCGCACCGCATCCTGCCGATTCTGCGTGGCATAGCAGATGTCGTCTTTTCGCGGACCTTCGATGTCCGGAAACTTCGTGCGCAATGCTTCGATGATCGCCTTGGTGTCGTCTACCGAAAGGGTGGTTTGTGTCACATAGGACAACGCGTGCCGAAATTGAGGCGCGAGTTGTTCGACGCTTTGCAGCGATTCGACCAGCAGAATCTCGCCGGAGTTCGCCGGATTCCATTGACCCATGGTGCCTTCGACTTCCGGATGTCCCGCGTGGCCGATCAGCACCACGCTGCGACCGATGCGGCCGAGCCGCGCAACTTCCATGTGCACCTTGGTGACCAGTGGACACGTGGCGTCGAATACCTTGAGATGGCGCGCATCGGCTTCCTCGCGCACTGCCTGCGACACGCCGTGTGCGCTGAAGATCACCGTCGCCCCGTCCGGCACTTCGTGGAGTTCTTCGACGAATACCGCGCCGTCGGCGCGCAATTTGTCGACCACGTAGCGGTTGTGCACGACTTCGTGGCGCACGTAGATCGGTGCGCCCCAGGATTCCAGCGCGCGCTCGACAATGGCGATGGCGCGATCAACGCCGGCGCAAAAACCACGAGGATTGGCGAGCAGGATGTCCAGGGAATGTCTCGTCGGTCGCGAAAGTGGAATGGTGATTATCGCACGCGTTTTTCAGGCTTGCCGGCAAACAGTCCGAACACGACCAGCGCGACCGCGCCCACGGTGATACCGCAGTCGGCGAGGTTGAAGATCGGGTAATTCCAGTCGCGGAAATACACGTGAATGAAATCGGTGACCTGCGACGCGTGCAGGCGATCGACCAGGTTGCCGAGCGCGCCGCCGATGATCAGCCCGAGCGGCATGCCGGTGCGCCAATCCCGACGCGGCGTGCGCGCCAACCACGTCAACAGCACGGCACTGACCACCAGTGCGAGCAACACAAAGAACCAGCGCTGCCAACCGCTGCCGCCAGCGAGAAAACTGAAAGCCGCGCCGCTATTGAACGCGAGTGTCCAGTTGAGAAAGCCGGGAATCACCGGATGCGGCACGCCCATCGGTTGCAACGCGTGCGTGGCCCACCACTTGCTGAGCTGGTCGAGTGCGACGACGACGGCGGACAGCCACAGCCAGATGAGCGCATTGGGTTTGGAGGACATGGACAAAACCTGCAAAAGAGAACCTGTAGGAGCGCACCCTGTGCGCGATGCTCTTTCGTCATGTCACCAGAAAGCATCGCGCACGGGTGCGCTTCTGCGCATTAGAACCAGCGGCGATCTTCGCCCGGGCCTTCGATGTTGTCGATGCAGCGATCGCAGAGTTCCGGGTGGGCTGCGTGGCTGCCGACGTCATCTCGGCGATGCCAGCAGCGCACGCATTTGATCGCGTTACTGACGCTGGCAGAGGCCCATACTTCGGCGCCATCCAGCTCAACTTTCACCGCGTCATCCGGACGTGGCGACAACGGCGCCACTTCCAAATCGGAAACGATGAAGAAGAAACGCAGCTCGTCAGCAGATTCGGCATAACGTGTTCGCACGGCCTCATCGGCGTGGATCACGAGTTTTGCTTCAAGGCCTGCGCCGATCTGTTCGGCCTTGCGCATGCCTTCGAGAACGCGTGACGCCGTATCGCGAATCGTCAACAAGTCAGACCAATAGCGCCGTTGTTCCGGCGAAGCCTGCGTATTAGCCAAACCGTCGTACCAGGTTTCAAACAGCACGCTTTCGCTGTGCGCGCCGGGCAGTTGCTGCCAGATTTCTTCGGCCGTGAAACTCAGCACCGGTGCCAGCCAGCGCACCAGCGCTTCTGCGATGCGGTACATCGCACTTTGCGCGCTGCGCCGACCGTGGCTGTCGGTCGGCATGGTGTACAGACGATCCTTGGTGATGTCGAGATACAGAGCGCCGAGCTCGTTGGTGCAGAAGTTCTGCACGCGCGCGACTACTTCCGGATAGTCGTAACGATCATAGGCGGCGAGCACCGCCTGCTGTACGTCATGCGCTTGCTGGATGGCCCACTGATCGAGCCGCAGACTGTTTTCCACAGACACGAGATGCGTCGACGGATCGAACCCATCGAGATTACCCAGCAGGAACTTCGCGGTGTTGCGTATGCGACGATAGGTGTCGGACACGCGCTTGAGAATCTCGTCCGAGACGGTCATCTCGTTGCGGTAATCGGCTGATGCGACCCACAGGCGAAGCACATCGGCGCCGAGCGTATCCATCACCTTCTGCGGCGCGACCACGTTGCCCAAGGACTTGGACATCTTGCGGCCGTTCGCGTCCACCGCGAATCCGTGCGTGAGCACTTCGTTGTACGGCGCGCGGCCATGGATCGCCGATGAAGTCAGCAGTGACGACTGGAACCAGCCTCGATGTTGATCGGAGCCTTCCAGATACATCACTTTGTAGTGCTCGGCGTTGCCCTGTTGCAGTTCAGGCCGCTGGCCGATCACCGCGAAATGCGTCACGCCCGAATCGAACCAGACGTCCAGCACATCGGTAACTTTCTCGTAGTCGTCCGCGTCCTTGCCGAGCAGCTCTTTCGCGTCCAGCGAGAACCAAGCGTCGACCCCGCCCTGCTCGACTTTCTGCGCGATCTTTTCCAGCAACTCGACCGAATCCGGATGCGGCTCCTGCGTGGCCTTGTGCACGAACAACGCGATCGGCACGCCCCAGGTGCGCTGACGAGAAATGCACCAGTCCGGACGACCGGCCACCATGCCGGCGATGCGTTCTTCGCCCCAGGTTGGAATCCAGCGCACGCTCTTGATCGATGTCAGCGCAGTTTCGCGAAGCGACGCCTGTTCCATGCTGACGAACCACTGCGGCGTGGTGCGATAGATCACCGGTGTCTTGTGGCGCCAGCAATTCGGATAGCTGTGCTCGATCTTCGCGAACGCCAGCAGCACGCCGCGCTGACGCAGCAGATCGACCAGCGCATCGTTGGCCTTCCAGATGTGCATGCCGCCGAGTTCGAGTCCGTCGGCTACCGGCGTATCGATGCGATAGGTGCCGCGCGGCTCGATGTAGTTGAGCAGGCCAATGCCGTATTCGCGCGACACCACGAAATCTTCGACACCGTGATCGGGCGAGGTGTGCACGGCACCGGTGCCGTCTTCGGCGGAGACGTGATCACCCAGGATGACCGGCACTTCGCGCGCGTAGAAGGGATGATGAAGTTTCAATCCTTCCAACGCCGCGCCTGTCGCATGACCCAGCACGATCGTGTGTTCCAGTCCGTAACGCAGCGCGACCTTGTCGGTCAGCGCGCTGGCCACGACCAGCATTACGCGTTTGCCGTTACGCGATGGGCCTTCGATCAACGCGTACTCGAGATCCGCACCGAGCGACACCGCCTGGCTTTCGGGCAAGGTCCAGGGCGTGGTGGTCCAGATCGGAATGGCGACGATCGCATCGACGGCGTCGACAGCGAATTTTGCAGCAAGCGATTTTGCGTCGACGGCGTCGTACGCCACGTCCACCGCGGGAGACACTTTGTCGCCGTATTCGATCTCCGCTTCAGCCAAAGCCGAGGCGCAGTCGAAGCACCAGAACACCGGCTTCGCACCGCGCACGACGTGACCGTTCGACACGATACGCGCAAGCGCGCGCAGCATGTCCGCCTCGTATTTGAAATCCATCGTGCGATACGGACGTTGCCAGTCTCCAAGCACGCCGAGTCGCTTGAAGTCGGTGCGCTGCGCATCGACCTGTTCCTGCGCGTACTCGCGACATTTCTGCCGGAACGCGGCGGCGTCGAGCTTGTCGCCGGCCTTGCCGAATTTCTTTTCCACCGCGATCTCGATCGGCAGACCGTGGCAATCCCAACCCGGCACGTAAGGCGCGCGATGACCGCCCAACAGCTTGGACTTCACCACCATGTCTTTCAGAATCTTGTTGACCGCGTGACCGATGTGGATCGAGCCGTTCGCATAGGGCGGGCCATCGTGCAGCACGAACACGCTCTCGCGGTCGGCCGTCTTCTGCTGAATCTGCGCATAGCGATCCACCCGTTCCCATTCCGCCAGCCACATCGGCTCGCGCCTGGGCAAGTCGCCACGCATCGGAAATTCGGTCTGCGGCAGGTTGATCGTGCTTTTGTAATCCTGGGTCATTGCCTGATTGCCATCTCGAATGAAGCGGCCCGCCAGCATGGCAGGCAAGGAAAGAACGTTAGTTGATTTGCACTTGTGCCGGAATGCCGACGGCCATTCAAGCTTCGACCAGTCGCGAATTCATGCCGAGCAGTTCGCGCGCCATGCGCGAGTCGATCGCCATCTGCGTCTTGAGCGGTTCGAGTCCGTCGAATTTCTGTTCATCGCGCAGCTTGGCGACGAATTCCACCGCCATGCGCTGGCCGTAGAGATCGCCATCGAAATCGAACAGGTGGACTTCCAGCAACGGCTCGCTGACCTGGTTCACGGTCGGGCGAACGCCGAGACTCGCCACGCCCGGCCAACTGCATTCGCCCTCGCCCAGCCCCACCCGCACCGCGAAAATGCCATGCACCGGGCTGACGCGCTGAGAGAGATGGATGTTGGCCGTGGGATAACCAAGGGTGCGGCCGAGCTGATTGCCGTATTCCACCTTGCCGTCGATGACGAAAGCCCGCCCAAGCAGCGGCTCGGCTTGCGCAAAGTCGCCGTTCGCCAGCAATGAACGTATGCGGCTCGCGGAAACGCGTTCGCCCTCCAGCGTGACCAGCGGCATCGTGCGCGCGGCAAAACCCAGCTGTTCGCCCATTCGCTCGAGTAACGCGAGGTCGCCGCCGCGCTTTTGGCCGAACCGAAAATCGGCACCAACCCAGACTTCACGCACGGCCAGTCTCGCGATGAGAACCTGATGCACGAAATCTTCCGCCGACATCGCCGTGAGTGCCTTGTTGAAACGCAACAGCAGTGTTCGATCCATCTCTGCGGCTGCGAACCCGCGGAGTTTTTCGCGAATGCTGGACAAGCGCGCCACCGGCTCTGACGAGAAAAACGCGCGCGGCAACGGCTCGAAACTCACCACGACTGGCGCGCACTCGATCACCCGCGCACGTTCGCGCACCCGCGAGAGCAGTGCCTGATGACCGCGATGCAGGCCATCGAATGCGCCGACCGCGATCACACTGCCGCCGGGCGCCAGGCAAGGGCCCGCAGCGTCCCTGAAAAGTTTCATCATCGCCTGAGTATAACGGTGGCAGCGCGCTGATTCAGGTCGAGGCCGCCGCAATGTATGGTCTTTCCCGGCGATCACCCGGACAGGATTTCGATCCGCTGCGACGAGCCCAGGCGATGACTCTGCGACGAATGAAAGTCCGGCGTGTCAAAATGACGACCTGATCTGGCCATCCATCGTTGCATGCCATCGATCATGGCTAAATGATTGACGCAACGGCCAATCGCCCGCATAATTGGCGTCTTTTTCCAACCTCAACCCTGTATTCCGGAGTTCTACCTTGGCCAACATCAAGTCCGCGAAGAAGCGCGCGCGCCAGTCCGAGCAGCGCCGCCTGCGCAACATCAGCGCCCGCTCCATGGTCCGCACCGCCCTCAAGAAGGTCGTCAAGGCCATCGAGGCCAAGGACAAGGCCGGCGCGATCGCCGCGTTCACCGTCGCTCAACCAGTGATGGATCGCTACGCTGCCCGCGGCCTGATCCACAAGAACAAGGCCGCTCGCCATAAGAGCCGCCTCAACGCGAAGATTCGCGAACTGGCATAAGCCAACAGCGATTCGTGTTCACGAAAAAGCCGGCGCGAGCCGGCTTTTTCGTTGTCCGAAACTTCGATTGTCTGGTCCGCGGACTACTTGGTCCGTGGACGAAACTCCAGCGGCATCGTTCCCGGCCGTGCCGCTGCCGGCGGTTTGGGTCCACACGCAGCGCAAGTGCTGCAGCCGTCGCTGCAATCGCCGGTGGCCTGCTTTGGCTGCAAACGTCGACCGAACGAACGCAGCCAAGCCGCGCGATCCGGTTGACTGAAACGGATCGACGCTGAGGCCAGCCAGCGATTGGTGAGCTTTGGCGCGAGCTTGCGAAAAACCACCAGCACGCTCACCGCCACCAGCAACGCGATCACCACGTACTGGATCAGCAAGGCGGCGCTCATGTCAGCAACCTTGCGATTTGATAAGTCAGCAGCGAAGCCACGTACGCCACTGCGAACATGTAGCTGAAAGAGATTGTCACGTTGCGCCACGAGTTCGTCTCGCGACGGATCACCGCCAGCGTGGACATGCATTGCGGTGCAAACGCGAACCAGACCAGCAACGACAGCGCGCTGGGGAGAGAGAAGTTCGCGGTCAGCGCATGTGCCAAGCCACCCGTGCCCGCATCGCCGCCGACCGCATACACCGTGGCCAGCGCGGCGACGGCGGTTTCGCGTGCGGCGAACGCGGGAATCAGTGACAGGCTGATCTGCCAGTTGAACCCGAGCGGCGCGAAAATGTATTGCAAGCCACGCCCGAGGTAACCGGCAAAGCTGTAATCGATTGCCGGACCGATGGCGCCCGCCGGTGGCGACGGAAACGTGGAGATGAACCACATCAGCACCGTCAGCGCGAGGATCACGCCGGTCAAGCGCTTGAGGAAAATCGTGCTGCGCTCCCACAGGCCAATCACGATATCGCGCGGCTTGGGCATGCGATACGAGGGCAGTTCCATCAACAAGGCGTGCTCACTTTTGTCGCGATGGATGCGCTTGATCACCCAGCCGACGCCCATCGCACCGAGAATGCCGGCGGCATAAAGCGCGAACAGCACCAGCCCCTGCAGGTTGAAAATACCCAACACGTGATGCATCGGAATGAACGCGCCGATCAGCAACGCGTACACCGGCAATCGTGCCGAACAAGTCATCAGCGGCGCGACCAGAATGGTCGCGAGACGATCACGCGGATCCTGGATGCTGCGCGTGCCCATGATGCCGGGAATCGCGCAGGCAAAACTCGACAGCAACGGAATGAACGAGCGCCCGGTCAAGCCGACCGACATCATCAGGCGGTCGAGCAGGAACGCCGCGCGCGGCAGATATCCGGATTCCTCCAGTGCGAGGATGAAGAAAAACAGCACGAGAATTTCCGGCAGGAAACCAATCACCGTACCGAGGCCGCCGAACAAGCCATCGGTGATCAAACTCTGCAACGGACCCGGCGGCAGCAACGTGGACACGTGTTCGCCCATCCAGCCGAATCCATCGCCGATGGCGTCCGTCATCGGTTTGCCGATCGAATAGACCGCCTGGAAAACAAGGAACATCACCACCGCAAGAATGGCCAGACCAAACACCGGATGCAGCGCCCAGCGATCGAGCGCGTCGTCCATTGCCGCGGTCTGGCGCGGCATGCTGACGGTGGCGCCGAGGATGTCGCGCACCTGCGCGTGCAAATCGGCGCGACTGATCGCATCGTCGACCACGGCCGTCGCGCCTTCGGGAATTTCACCGTCCACGCGCTCGATCAATGCCTGCGCGCCATCGCGTTTCACCGCGATCGTCTCCACCACCGGCATGCCAAGCCGGCGCTGCAGTTCCGGGACATCGATGACGACATTCCGTCGCCGCGCGGCGTCCATCATGTTGAGTGCGAGCACTACCGGGCGCCCCAATCGCTTCACTTCGAGCACGAACCGCAGGTGCAGGCGCAGATTGGTGGCGTCGGCCACGCAGACGATCAGGTCTGGCGCCGCTTCGCCGGGATAATTGCCTTCCAGCACGTCGCGCGTGATCTGCTCGTCCGGGCTGTTCGCGTCGAAGCTGTATGTGCCTGGCAGGTCGAGTATCTGCAGCGTGCGACCGGATGGCGCGACGAAACGGCCTTCCTTGCGCTCGATGGTGACGCCCGCGTAGTTGGCCACTTTCTGTCGACCGCCGGTGAGCAGGTTGAACAACGCGGTCTTGCCGCAGTTCGGGTTGCCGACCAGCGCGATGCGAACCGTTGCCGCGCTCATGCCGCCTCCTGCCGCACGGTGACTCGCGCCGCTTCGCTGCGACGCAGGGCGAACCGCGTCGAGCCGATCTGGATCAGCAATGGATCTGCACCCAGCGGCCCGATCGCCACCACCCGCACCGGCTCGCCATCGACGAAGCCGAGATCGCGTAGGCGCTGCGCAATCGGGTCCGACACGTGCGCGTCATGCACGTGTTCGACCACTGCGGTAGCACCTTTGGGCAGATCGGAGAGGCGCACGGGCAACTTCACAAATAAGAATTGTTCGCATTGTAGACCTTTGCCCGATCCGCCGCATCACGCGGCTCATGCGCTTGCAGCCAGCGTTTATGATGGCTTTCTTTGCCGGAAATCCACCGATGAGCGAATCCATCCTGAGCGAACGGCGCGGCCCGGTCGCCTGGCTGAGCCTGAACCGGCCGCAGGTCCACAACGCCTTCGACGACGTGCTGATCGTGTCGCTCACCGAAGCGCTGGAAAAACTCGATGCCGATCCCGGCGTACGCACTGTCGTGCTGACCGGCAACGGTAGTTGCTTCTCGGCCGGCGCCGACCTTCGCTGGATGCGCGGCATGGCCAGCGCCAGCGAACAGGAAAATCGCCAGGATTCGCTGCGGCTGGCGAAACTGATGCGCACGCTCCAATTCCTGTCCAAGCCCACCATCGCCCGAGTAAACGGTGCAGCGTATGGCGGCGGCGTGGGGCTAGTCGCCTGCTGCGATATCGCCATCGGTATCGACACCGCCAAGTTTGCCCTGTCCGAAGTGAAACTCGGACTCGTGCCCGCGGTGATTTCGCCGTATGTGGTCGCTGCCATCGGCCTGCGCGAATCGCGTCGGCTGTTCATCACCGGCGAAGTGTTCGATGCCGCGACTGCCGCACGCATCGGCTTGCTGCACGCCTGCGTTCCCGCCGGCGATCTGGATGAAGCCATCGAGCGCCAACTGCATTTGTTGAACAAGGCGGGACCGAATGCCCAGCGCGAAGCGAAGGCCTTGGCCTTGCGCATGGGCGATGCTGAACCGGCGCAGGCGGAACGGATCGATGCCGCCAATGCCGAGCTCATTGCCCGCCTGCGCATTTCCGAGGAAGGTCAGCACGGACTGGGAGCGTTCCTCGACAAGCAGGCACCGCGTTGGGTCGCGAACGTCTGAAGTGATTTCACGCCTGACCCGAACATCAGATCAACGGACAACATGCACATTCTCAATCTCGATCAAATCGTCCTGCAGCAGGCCAGCGCCGATGAATTGCCGCCGGGTCGATTAGCCGATCAATACGACTTGCGCTGGGGCGACATTGGCAGTCGCATCGGTGCACGCAGGCTCGGCTACAACCTCACGGTGATCGCGCCCGGCAAGCTCGCCTGCCCGTTCCACAACCACCGCGTGCTGGAGGAAATGTTCTTCATCCTCGAAGGCAGTGGTGAACTCCGACTGGGCGATTCCCGTTATCCGTTGCGCAGCGGCGACATCATCGCCTGCCCGCCAGGCGGCCCGGAAACGGCGCACCAGATCATCAACACCGGCGATGTCGAACTGCGTTTTCTCGCGGTGTCCACGCGTGGCGTCACCGATATCTGCGAATACCCCGACTCGGGCAAATATCAGGTCGTCGATCCCACGCTCCAACCAGAAAAACCGCCCTACCGCGTCATCGGCCGCTACGACGCAGCTGTCGACTACTGGGACGGCGAATAGCACCCGGCGCATAAGCGATCTGCTAGTTTTACCGGCTTTGCTGGATAACGAACATCCCGAGGATCCGCATGTTCGAGCGCGTACTGATTGCCAACCGTGGTGAGATCGCCTGCCGCGTGATCCGCACCTGCCGACGCCTTGGCATCCACACCATCGCGGTGTATTCCGAAGCGGACAAAGACGCGCAGCACGTGCGTCAGGCCGATGAGGCATGGCCGATCGGCGGGCCACGACCGGCGGATTCATATCTGCGCGGCGAAGCCATCCTCGAGGTGGCGAAAAAAACCGGTGCGCAGGCGATTCATCCCGGCTACGGTTTCCTGTCGGAAAACACTGCTTTCGCCCGCGCCTGCAACGACGCCGGGATCGTCTTCATCGGCCCGCGTCCGGAAAGCATCGATGCGATGGGTTCGAAGGCTGCCGCGAAAGCGCTGATGGATAATCACGCGGTGCCGCTGGTGCCGGGTTATCACGGCGAAAATCAGGACGTCGCGTACCTGGCCGACCAAGCCGGCAAAACCGGCTTTCCGTTGATGATCAAGGCCGCGGCCGGCGGCGGCGGCAAAGGCATGCGCATCGTGCGCAACGCCTCTGAATTCGCTGATGCACTCGCATCCGCGCAACGTGAAGCGGCCAGTTCGTTCGGCGACACGCGGATGATCCTCGAACGCTACGTCGAGCATCCGCGGCACATCGAATTCCAGGTGTTCGGCGACACGCACGGCAACGTGATCCATCTCAACGAACGCGAATGTTCCGCGCAGCGCCGTTACCAGAAAGTGCTGGAAGAAACGCCTTCGGCCACGCTTGATCCGGCGCGTCGCAAGGCGATGGGCGAAGCAGCCGTCGCGGCGGCGAAAGCCGTCGACTATGTCGGCGCGGGCACGGTGGAATTCATCGTGGCGCGCCAGGCAGACGGCAGCCCGGGCGAATTCTTTTTCATGGAAATGAATACACGCCTGCAGGTCGAGCATCCGGTGACCGAACTGACGCTGGGCCTCGACCTCGTCGAATGGCAACTGCGCATCGCCCACGGCGAAGCGCTGCCGCTGGCGCAGGATCAGGTACATGCGCGCGGACACGCGATCGAAGTGCGCCTGTACGCCGAAGACCCCGACCAGAACTTCCTGCCCGGCTCGGGCAAATTGCAAACATTGCGGCTGCCTTCGCGCTCGGCGCACGTGCGGCTCGATGGCGGCGTGGTCGAAGGCGATACGGTCACGATCTTCTACGATCCAATGATCGCCAAGTTGATCGTGTTCGACGTCACCCGCGCGCAGGCATTGCAGCGGTTGCGCGATGCGCTGGCCGACTGCGAAATCATCGGGCCGAAATCCAATATCGGTTTTCTCGAACGCCTCGCGCGACACCCAGCCGTGATCGACGGAACCATCGACACCGGTTATCTCGATCGTCATCTGGAGGAGTTCGTCACCGGCGAAATCGTGCCTGTCGATCGCGTGCTGTTTGCCTGCGCCACCGCCGCGTTGCTGGCCGATGAGCGCGAAGCGATGACCTCTGCACGTGATAGTGCCGATCCGCATTCACCGTGGAACCATGCCGATGCCTGGCGCGTCGGCCACGCGGGAAAACGCATCGTCGCACTCGCACTGCGCGAACAACGCCACGAGGTGGAAGCGCGCGGCCACGCTGGCGAATACGAATTGCGTCACGGCGACAGTGTCTGCAACGTACGCGGTGCACGATGTAATGACGACGTGCTCAGCGCGCGCTTCGATGGCGAGGCATGCCGGTTCAACGCTCGCGCGGATGCGCAACATGTGCTTCTGCACGATGCCGAAGGCCAGCGCTACAGCTTTTCGCGCGCACCGGCATTCGCATGGGAAGTGAAAGACGCTGCCGGCGGCAATCAGGTGATCGCGCCGATGCCCGGCCGCATCGTGCTGGTGAAAGTGAAGGCAGGCGACCACGTTGAACAAGGCCAGGAATTGTTGGTGATGGAAGCGATGAAGATGGAACTGGCCTTGAAGGCGCCGCGTGCCGGCACCATCGATAACGTGCTCGCCACCGAAGGCGAATTCGTCGAAGCCGATAGTGTGCTGGTGAAATTCGTAGCCTGAGCAGGCAGGAGCGCACCTTGTGCGCGATTGCTTCTCGCCATGCTTCAAAAGCAATCGCGCACAGGGTGCGCTCCTACAAATGATCCGGAGCATCCGATGAACCCGTCCAACCACGTCCGCATCGTCGAAGTCGGCGCCCGCGACGGCCTGCAGAACGAGAAAACGCTGTTGCCGGCGGACGTGAAGATCGCGCTAATCGATCGGCTTTCGTCGACCGGTTTGCAGACGATCGAGGCAACCAGTTTCGTGAGCCCGAAATGGGTGCCGCAACTGGCCGATGCTGCCGAGGTGTTCCGCGGTATTCGCAAGCTGCCGGGCGTGAGCTATCCGGTGCTGGTGCCGAACCTGCAGGGTTATGAGCGCGCACGCGAAGTCGGCGCCCGCGAAATCGCCGTGTTCACGGCAGCTTCCGAAGCGTTCAATCGCGCGAACATCAACGCCTCCATCGACGAATCCATCGATCGATTCGTGCCGGTGATCGAACAGGCACAGGCCGACGAAGTGCGCGTTCGCGGCTACGTCTCCACGGTGCTCGGCTGCCCGTACCAAGGCGAGGTACCGGTGAGCGAAGTGGTGCGCGTGGCGAAGCGTCTCTACGAATTGGGCTGCTACGAAATTTCGCTCGGCGATACCATCGGCATCGGCACGCCCGCCAAGGCACGCGCAATGCTGCATGCCGTTGCACAAGAAGTGCCGATCAGCGCGCTCGCCGTCCATTTCCACGACACCTACGGTCAGGCATTGGCGAACATACTCAGCTGCCTGGAAGAAGGCGTGCGCGTGATCGACAGCGCCGTTTCCGGCACCGGCGGTTGCCCGTATGCCAAGGGTGCCACCGGCAACGTCGCCAGCGAAGACGTGGTGTACATGCTGCACGGCATGGGCATGACCACCGGCGTGGACCTCGATCTGCTGGTCGCTACCGGCGCATGGCTGGCCGCGCAGTTGCACAAGGAAACCGCCAGTCGCGTCACACGTGCGCGCACTGCGGTCGGCTGAGCATCTCGCCAGCGCGAAGGATGCGTCGCTATCATGGTGATCTCGGATTTCGGGGATGCAACGATGCGTGCGAGCCGACCAAACTGGCAGCGTTGCCTGGTAATGGCGTCGCTGGCGTTCTTCAGCGCGGGCGTGCTGGCGCAGTCAGCGAAAACCGTGACGCCCAAAGGCGAATGGTTGTTGCTCCCGTCGCATGTGTGGACGGGTGACGAGCACGCCTCGCACGACGGCTGGGCCGTGCTGGTACACGATGGCAACATCGCTGCGGTAGGACCTGCGGATACGATCAAGGCGCCGCCGATTACGCGGCGCATCGAACTCCCCGGCACCACGCTCACCGCAGGCCTGATCGACCTGCACTCGCATCTGTTTTTGCACCCGTACAACGAAACCTTGTGGAACGATCAGGTGCTGACCGAACCGCAGGATTACCGCACGCTCGAAGCCGCCGCCCATGCGAAAGCCACCCTGCTGGCAGGCTTCACCACCTTGCGCGATCTGGGAACGGAAGGTGCCGGTTTCGCCGATGTATCCGTGAAGCGCGCGATCGAGGAAGGCCTGATTCCGGGGCCGCGGTTGTTCGTCGCCACACGCGCCATCGTCGCCACGGCGAGTTACGGACCCGGGCCGCGCGGCTATCGTCCCGATCTCGATCTTCCAAGCGGCGCGCAGGAAGTCAGCGGCGTCGATGCCGCCATGGCCGCGGTGCGCGAACAGGCGGCGCGTGGCGCGGACTGGATCAAGTTGTATGCCGACTATCGCGTCGGCCCGGACGGCAGCACTGCGCCGACTTTCACGCCCGCCGAACTCAAGGCCATCGTCGACACCGCGCATCTCTCCGGTCGTCCGGTGGCCGCGCACGCCGCCAGCGATGCCGGTGTGCGCATGGCGGTGGAAGCAGGCGTGGACAGCATCGAGCACGGCTACGGTGCGAGCGAAGCAACCTTCAGATTACTCAAGCAGCACGGTACGGCCTACGAGCCGACGCTCACCGCGGTCGAATCCACCGCGGAATATTTCGAGCACTACGTGCCCGGCAAGAGCGAACCGACCGAACGCATGCGCGAAGCCGAGCACGCTTTTCGTACAGCGCTCAAGCTCGGCGTGATCATCGGCAACGGCAGCGACATCGGCGTCTTCAAGCATGGCGACAACTGGCGCGAACCGGCCGCGATGGTTGCCAATGGCATGACACCATCGCAGGCGCTGCACGCGGCCACCGATGTAGCCGCGAAAATACTTCGGCAATCGCAGCACTTCGGTCGCATTGCGCCGGACATGGACGCCGATCTCGTCGCATTCAACGGCGACCCGAGCGTCGACATCAAGGCGCTGCAGCGTCCGGCTTTCGTGATGAAGAACGGCAGCATCTACCGCACACCCGAAGGAACTCCATGAGCGACGCTTTTCAGATTCGCCCGATCCGCTTCGAAGACAACGCCGCGATGGCGGCGATCATCCGCCACGTGATGCCCGAGTTCGGTGCGGACGGTCCGGGTTTTGCGATCCACGACGCGGAAGTCGACCGCATGTGCGAGGCCTACGATCAACCGCGTGGTGCGTATTTCGTAGTCGAGCGCGATGGAAAAATCATCGGCGGCGGCGGTGTGGCGCCACTGGAAAACGGCGAGCCGGACGTGTGCGAATTGCGCAAGATGTATTTCATGCCCGCCGCGCGCGGCATCGGCGCAGGTACGGCGATGATGCAATATTGCCTCGACGCCGCACGCTCGTTCAATTTCCGGCGCTGCTATCTGGAAACGCTCACCGGCATGGATGCCGCGCAGGCGCTGTACGCGCGCAGCGGATTCAAACCTTTGTCCGCGCCGATGGGCGGCACCGGTCACTTCAGTTGCGACCGTTTTTTCATCCTCGAACTCTGAACGGAGTTGCCATGGCCAGCCATGATCCTCGCATCGACAGCTATATCGAAAAATCGCCCGCATTCGCGCAGCCCATCCTGCGACATCTGCGCGACGTGGTGCACGCAACCTGCCCCGACGTGGAAGAAAGCATCAAATGGAGCATGCCGTTCTTCGGCTACAACGGCTCGTCGATCTGCATGATGGCCGCGTTCAAGCAACACGTCGGTTTCGGCTTCTGGCTGTCGCGGCAGGTCGTGGGCGGCGACAGCGCGGATGACTCGAAAGATGGTATGGGTCAGTTCGGCAAGATCACGTCCATCAAGGATCTGCCTTCGAAGAAAGAGCTTGCTGCATACATCAAGAAAGCTACTGCGTTGAACGAAGCAGGCGTCAAGTTGAGGCGTCCGAAAACCGCCGTGAAACCGCCACCCGTCGTGCCCGAGGCGCTGGCCGCCTCGCTGCGACTGAAGAAGCATGTGGCGTCGCGCACGCACTACAACGCGATGAGCGCGAGCATGCAGCGCGAATACGTTGAGTGGATCAACCAAGCCAAGACCGACGCGACGCGCGACAAGCGCATCGCAACCACCATCGAGTGGCTCGCCGAAGGCAAATCACGAAACTGGAAGTATGCAAAATGCTGATGGCACGCGCCCGATGATTCGCGTCGCGCACGAAAAGGATGCCGATGCCATTCACGCGATCTACGCGCCGTCGATCATCGATGGCGTCGCCACATTCGAAACCGAGCTGCCCGGCGTGGCGATGATGCGCGATCGAATTCTCGCGCGACTGCAGCACTATCCGTGGCTGGTCTGGGAAGAAGACGGCCATGTGCTGGCGTACGCCTATGCCGGACGCTTTCGCGAACGCGCGGCGTACGACTGGATCGCGGAGACGTCGATCTATGTTCATGGCGACGCGCAACGACGTGGCATCGCACGGCGGCTCTACGGCGTGCTGCTGGAAAGCATGCGCCTGCAAGGCATCACGCAGGCGGTCGGCGTGATCACCCTGCCCGGCCACGTCAGCGTGACCATGCACGAAACGATGGGCTTCACCACGGCAGGCGTCTGGAAACAATGCGGATACAAGCACGGCCAGTGGTGGGACGTGGGTGTGTGGCAGATGCAGTTGCAGATACCGGACGCGCTACCGTCACCGGTGATTCCATTTCCGCAACTCGTGGACATGCCGGCATTCCGCGAACTGCTCGTGTAACGGCGGCACTGGAAACAGGTCGCGTACGAAAAACCCCGCCGATCGGCGGGGGTTTTTTTCTACA
>NZ_LMUV01000011.1:1266889-1400050 GCF_009765755.1 Rhodanobacter sp. L36
GCGAGGATGCTCGCGATCACGCCGGTGGTGATCGCCACCAGCAGAAAATCGCCGTTGTCGCTGCGTACGTAGTGATATCCGCGTGGCGGCTGACGCAGATGCGCCGAACGCCAGTCGGTCACCACGTAATTGCCGCCGCGATATTCCGCCGGCACGTGTCCGCCGCGCTTGTACCAGCCTTCGCTGCGACCGCGATCATAGAAGCCGTGGCCATGCTGATCATGCCCGTTGTCGTGGCCGTGATGGTCGCGATCCTGTGGTGGCTGCGCCTGCACGGCGACAGAGGCGGAGAGCAGCAATGCGCCGCAGATCATCAACGTACTCAATTGCTTCTTCATGCGAATTCCTTTTGTGGCGATGGTAGTGATGACAAATACATCTGGAACAACTAAAGGACCCGGGAACCCGCGCAAGTTATTGCGTGCCATACACCTGTGCGGCGGGTTCCCCATCGGCATTGCTGCCTTGCCGACAACATCGCCGCTGCCGTGCGAATGTCAGATGAATGCGATGCCCGACAAACGTCCGACGGCTGGCTTTCGTTCATTTCACGACCGCCATGCCTCTCGGCTAACATGGCGCGTTTAAGGCCCGGAAAAATTTCCATGCAGCTCGATCAGGTCAAGGCAATCATCACGGGTGGCGCGTCCGGCCTCGGCCATGCCGTCGCCCGACATCTCGTCGCGAACGGTGCAAGCGTCGCACTGTTCGACGTCAACGAAGAGAAAGGCAACGAGGCCGCAAAGTCGCTCGGCAGCACCGCGCGTTTCTATCGCACCGACGTCACCTCCGAAGATGGCGTTGCCACGAATGTCGCTGCCGCGCATCAGGCAATGGGTGGTATCAACGTGGTGATGAACTGCGCCGGCATTCTCGGCGCCGGCCGCGTGCTGGGCAAGGAAGGTGCGATGCCGCTTGGCACGTTCTCCACCACCGTCATGGTGAACCTGGTCGGCAGCTTCAACGTGGCCAAGGCGGGCGCGGCGCTGATGCAGAACAACGTTGCCGGCGAAGATGGCGAACGCGGCGTGATCATCAACACCGCCAGTGTGGCCGCCTACGAAGGCCAGATCGGCCAGGCCGCGTACTCTGCATCCAAGGGCGGCGTGGTCGCCATGACGCTGCCGATGGCACGCGAGTTGTCGCGTTTCGGCATCCGCGTGATGACCATCGCGCCGGGCATCTTCTGGACACCGATGGTCGACAACATGCCGCCTGCGGTGCAGGAATCGCTTGGCGCGTCGATACCGTTTCCATCGCGACTGGGCAAGCCGGAGGAATTCGCCTCAACCGTCGCGTTTATCCTCGGCAACCGCTACATCAATGGCGAAACCATCCGCCTCGATGGCGCGGTGCGGTTGCAGCCCAAATAAGGGGAACAGGGATCGGGAAATGGGGAACATGGAAGACTGCAGCACGACGATTTTCGCTTTAGCTTTGTTTCCCGTTCCCGATTCCCCGTTCCCGCTCCTTTGATTCCCATTCCCGGACAGAAAATGAAAGCTTCCGACGTCAAGAAAGGCAACGTGGTCGAACACGATGGCACCGTTTATCAGGTGCGCGACATCGAGCGCAGCTCGCCAAGCGCGCGCGGCGGAAACGTCACGTTTCGCTTCACGCTTTATTCGATTCCCGGTGGCCGCAAGTTCGACCTGAGCCTGCGCTCGGACGATGAACTGCGCGAGATGGATTTGATCCGCCGCGCGGCCAATTTCTCGTACATGGATGGCGATGCCTTCGTGTTCATGGACGCCGAGGATTACACCCAGTACATGCTCTCGCCCGAACTGGTCGGCGACAACGCCGGCTACATCGTCGAGGGCATCGAGGGTTACTACGTGCAGGTGATCGACGATGCGCCGGTCGGCCTGCAGGTGCCGAGCAGCGTGATCCTCACCGTGGTGGAAACCGCACCGGAGATGAAAGGCTCCAGCGCGACCAAGCGCAACAAGCCCGCCAAGCTCGACACCGGCATCGAGATACAGGTGCCCGAATACATCAGCAACGACGAAAAGGTGTGGGTAAGCACGCTGACGGGCGAGTTCGCCGGACGCGCCTGATTCACCCTCTTGGATCCGGGCGTATCGATCGCCCGGATCCATTCATCGATGCACGAAACGCGTAGCGACCTGAGCCCGTTTCGATACAGACATCGCCACCGCACGCATGCATTCCGTGAATGCCGGCGGCACGCGACAACGATGCTCCCGATTCGGTAATGGCAGAAACATCACGCGCGGGAACGTGCACGACGGCGCTCGCGCCGACCGGTATCTCGGCTGTGATATTCAGCGTTCCATCGCGACGGGTCCATGACACCGACGCCCTGCCGTACGGCGTCAACGTATCTGCCGCCGCATGCTCAAGCCATGCGGTCATCGCCGGATGTATCTCGATCTTCTGCCAGCCCGGCTCCAGCGGGCGCAAGCCGGCAACGTCGCCGTACAACCAGTCGTCGATGGTCCCGAGAAAATAATGTCCGCGCGATCGCGCAGCCAGCTTCCAGTGCTCCCACAAACTGGTGGCACCGTTGGCACGCCAGAAACCCCAGCTTGGAAACGTGAGTTGCGTGGCCACTTTCCATGCGATGTTTTCATGGCCGGTAGCAGTAAGCACGGGCAACACGATCTTCGTGCCAAGTGCGCCGGTATCGAGATGATCGCCACGCGTACGAACGTCGGCCGCCAGTGCAGCCGCGATACGCGTGCGTTGCGCAGGCGGCGCGAGATCGAAAGCCAGCGCGAGGAGATTGTGCGTCTGTCGGTAACCGCGATCGCCCACGCCGCGATAGATGCCCGCTGTCGCGTCGAAGAACGCACGATTGAATGCCTCGCGCACCTGCTTGGACATATCGGAAAAATGGCGAGCCTGCGATGCGTTGCCGAGCGCCTGCTCGACATCGACCATCGTCGTGGCCATGCGATAGAGATACGCCGTTGCGGCGACGCGTCGATCTTCCGGCGCGTTCTCGCCGCCTGGATCGGTTTCGGGACTGACCCAGTCGCCAAGGTCGGTATCGGCGATGCCGCCGGGCGAACGGGCGAACTCCATGTCCACGTACTTCGTCATGCCTTCCCCGTGTGTCGCCAGTACGCGGCGATCGCCCCGCTGCATGTATAGCGACCACGGCACCAGCACATAGGCCGCATGCCATGGCGGCGCGCGGCCTGTGCCCCAGCCGGGGTTGGGCGCGATGAGCAGCGGCGCGCCATCGGGCGTGCGCGTGTCCTCGATGTCCTGCACCCATTTCGCCAGCAATTCGCCGCTATCGATGTTGCGCAGAAACATGTCCGCGCCGAGCATGCCGTCGCCGGTCCAGCCGTTCTTTTCGTACATCGGCGTATCGGTGGGAATGCCGTAAAGATTGTCGAGCATGGTGTCGACGGTGGCGGCGTGAATCCAGTCGAGCAGCGGATTGGCGCTGGAAAAATGTCCGATAACCGCCGCATCGGTGTGCACGACTTGCGCGCTCACAGCGCTGCGCCATGGCGTCGCACCGGCGGACCAACCCTCGATCTGTACGTAGCGAAAACCCTTGTACGAAAATCTTGCGTGCCAGCGTTCCACGCCCTTTCCGGCCAGCGTGAAGCGATCCGTCTGGAAACCATGTTCGAAATAATGATGCTCGTCGCGATCGTCGACCGTGCCGTCCGGCAGCAGCTTTTCGCCGTAGTGCGCCACGATGGTCGTGCCCGCCACGCCCTGCGCGGCGATCGTTGCCCAACCCGCGATGACGCGCGGAAACGCATAAACGAATAGGCCCGCTCGCGGCTGTGTGACCGCAATGGCATGCATCGTTTCGATCACGCGGATCGGCTGTTCGCGTTGCGCGACGAGTTGTCCTTTCGGTGCAGTGACGATGCTGGCGTTGCGCCACGCGCGGTCGTCGAAACCGACGCTGTCGAATCCATCTGACGCGCGGCGTGCATCGTAGGTTTCGCCGCCGTAAAGATCATCCAGCAAGGTTGGGCCATCGGCGAGTTTCCAGCTGCCGTCGGTCACGACGTCATCGTGATGACCGTCCGCGTAGCTCAGCCGAAGCACCGCACGCACACGCGGCTCCGCATGCCACGGCGCGCGCTCCCAATGCCATACATCCGGATTGGTGAGGCCGAAAAATCCGCGACCGAGTTGCAAGCCGATCGCATTCGGCGCATTCGCTTTCAGCAGCGCCGTGACATCCGTGGCGGTATAGAGAACGCGCTTGTCGTAATTGGTGAAGTCGGGCGACAACACGGCATTGCTGGCCGGTCGGCCGTTGAGCGACACGTCGGCGTAGCCGCCAGCAGCGACGTACAGCCGCGCCTGCCGCAAGCCGGCATCGACATGGAAAACCCTGCGCAGCAGTGGTGCCTCCAGCGATGCGTGCGCGCCCTTGCCGATCCACACTGATGCACCCCAGGCCCGCGCATCGAGCAGACCGGTTTCGAAAAAAGACCGTGACGTTGCGGCGCCTGCCGACGTTTCGACTTGCAGCTTCCAGTAATAACGCGTGCTCGAATGCAGGGCCGGGCCGCGATATTCGATGCCAAACGATTGCACCGAAGCGATACGGCCGCTGTCCCACACATCGTCCTTGTCATTCGCGAGATTTTCCGCACTGCTGGCGACGCGCAATCGATAACTTTTCTGCACCGTGTCGCGACTCGCGGTAGCGATGATCCACGAGAAGCGTGGATGCGCTTCGTCGATCGCAAGCGGCTCGTGTTTCGCTTCGACATTCAACGCCTGAAGTTGCACCGGCGCATCGCCAGCCGATGCCGATGGCATCAGGCAAACCAGCGCGAGGAAACACAACGAGTGCCGAAACATGATCCGCAACACATCACTCCTGCGATCGCTCGGTACCGCAATCAAGCGACGATCGACAGTCGATCGTAACGATGTCGCACGAGCAGTGAAAGCAACGACGGATCGAATATCACCGCATCGACGTCGTACCTTCGGTTACCCTGCATGATCGCGACCAATCGGTTGAAGGACGTTAACTCTCGATGGCTGCCAACGGCTACTCGCTGCGCGCCTCGGTGCTGCAGACACTGACCCAGATGAAGCGGCCGGATGTGCCGTGGCAGGTGGTGGTGCGCAATACCGCGGCGGTCGTGCTGCCGCTCGCCATCGGGCTTGCCAGCGGCTATCCGCACGTCGGACTTGGTGTGGCCGCCGGCGCGCTGGACACCATGTTCTCCGATCAGCCCGGCCCTTATCGCCAGCGCCTGCGGCAATTGCTGCTGGCGTCGCTCGCAGCGGGGTTGGCATCGCTGCTGGGTTTCCTCATCGGCGGCCAGCTGCTGCCGATACTGGCGGCCACGGCGGCTTTCGGATTTTTCGGCGGGCTGCTGGTGGTGTTTGGCATCGACACCGCGCGCGTGGGCATGACCAGCATGATTCTGCTGGTGATCACGGCGGCATCGCCGACGTCGCTGCTCGGTGCGTTGATCGGTGCCGGGTTGATCTTTTCCGGCGGTTTGTTGCTGATGCTGTTCTCGCTGGCGGCGTGGCCATGGAAACGCTATCTGCCGGAACGTCACGCATTGGCCAGCGTCTATCAGGGGCTCGCGGTGGTCGCGCGCCAGAACATCCGCGATGACAGTGACGTGCCTGCACTCACCGATGCGATGACGACGCTGCAACAAACCCTGCTCGGTCGGCACCGCTCGCACGGTCGCGCGATGGAGGCCTTCGGCGTACTGCTGGAACTGGCAGAACGCATCCGGCTCGAACTTACCGCGATGGCCGAGCTGCACGCCAACCCGACCATCCACGCGATGTTCCGCGACGACGCAGCGCGCGTGCTGCAAGCCATCGCCAGCGCACTCGAACAGGCCGAACCGCCGGAGCAGGCGCAACGCGCGCTGCAGACATTGCAGGCCAGTGAAAGTGCGCTGCTTGGCAACGGCAGCGACGCGGGCGGCCTGGCCGCACATATCCATGCGCTGTCCGGCCAGCTTGCCGCAGCGGTGCGCAACGCGGATTGGGCCGGTAGTCGCGGCGAGCTGCGCGCCAGCGAAGCCGAAACGCGTCTGCCGAAAACATTGCGCAGCGCTTCGACGCTGGCCACTCTGCGCGCGAACCTGACCCCGCGATCGGTCGCCTTCCGACACGCCATTCGCACGGCGGTATGCCTTACCGCCGCGTTGTTCGTGTCACGCAAATTACAGCTTCCGCATGGTTACTGGTTGCCGATGACGGCGGCGATCGTGCTGCGTCCGGACTTTTCCGCCACGCTCAACTTCGGCCTGTTGCGGGTCGTTGGCACGGTGCTCGGGCTGGTGCTCACCACGGTGCTGCTGCACATCACGCCGAACGAACCCTGGGCGCATCTTGCGCTGATGGGGCTGCTCTGCATGGCGTTCCGTTATCTCGCCACCGCGCATTACGGCATCGCGGTGGCGGCGCTGACCGGCACCGTGGTGATCCTGCTTTCGTTCGAAGGCGTGGGTTCCACGGCCGCCGTGTCCGATCGCGTGATCAACACCGCACTTGGTTGCGGCATGGCGATGCTCGCTTACGTGGCGTGGCCAACCTGGGAACGCGGCCGCGCACGCGCCGCACTCGCCAGCATGCTCGATGCCTACGCAAGTTATCTGTCGGCGCTGGCCACACCCGATCAACGCAACACGCATCGCGAAACGCGTACCGCCGTGCGCACCGCACGCACCAACGCACAGGCATCGCTCGACCGCATGCGTGCCGAGCCCGCCACACCCGCGCATCTGCTGGAGCTTGCCAGCGCGCTGCTCGCCAATGGCAATCGACTGGCGCGCACCGCGATGACGCTGGAAGCGTTATGTGGCGATCACGAGCAACTTCCTGCACAGGAACAGCTCAACGATTTCGTCCGACACACCGGCTTGGCACTGCACGAAATTGCCGCCGGCCTGCGCGAACAGCGCAACCTCCCGCCACTGGCCGACCTTCGCGCGATGCAGCGGGCGCTGTCCGCGCAATTGGGCACACAGGACGATCGCGAAACCGCCGCATCGATCAACCGCATCTGCGATCGGCTGGTCGACAACGTCAATACGCTCGCTCACATCGTTGGACGTGCACCGGTCGATCAGGCGGATCGCCCGGCAGGCAGGCTTGCGCGCGACTGAGCGGCGTTGCCGAGTCATCGCATGACGGCTGCAAGCATCCGCCGGGAAGCCTTACACTGCGCGGATGCTGAAGATCGATACCCACGCGCACATCCTGCCTCGCGACTGGCCGAATCTGGCGGCGAAGTTCGGCGACGACCGCTTTCCGACGATGACGCATACCGACGGTCGCCATCGCATCTACAAGGACAGCAAATTCTTCCGCGAGGTGTGGGACTCGGCGTTCGATCCGCAGACACGCATCGATGATTACGCACGCTTCGGCGTCGACGTGCAGGTGATCTCCACGGTGCCGGTGCTGTTTTCGTACTGGGCACCGGGACATCAGGCGCTCGAGTTGCATCGCCATCTCAACGATCACATGGCCGGCGTGTGCCGCGATTTTCCACGCCATTACGCCGGCATCGGCACCGTGCCACTGCAGGCGCCGGCATTAGCGGTGCGCGAGCTCGAGCGATGCATCGACGAGCTCGGCCTGCAGGGCGTGCAGATCGGTTCGCATTGCGGCGACTGGAATCTCGATGCGCCGGAATTGTTTCCGTTCTTCGAAGCCGCGGCGGATCTCGGCGCTGCCGTGTTGGTACATCCGTGGGACATGATGGGCATGGCCAGCATGCCCAAATACTGGATGCCCTGGCTGGTCGGCATGCCGGCCGAACAAACGCGCGCTGCGTGCTGCCTCGCCTTTGGCGGCGTGCTGGAGCGCCTGCCGAAACTGCGCGTGATGCTGGCGCACGGCGGCGGCAGTTTTCCGGCGACCATCGGACGCATCGAACACGGCTTCAAGATGCGTCCTGATCTGGTAGCCACCGACAATCCGCGCAACCCGCGCGAATATCTCAAGCGCTTCTATTTCGACTCCTGCGTGCACGACGATCAGGCGCTGCGATATCTGCTGGATGTGACGGGCGTCGAGCAGGTGATGCTCGGTACCGATTATCCTTTCCCGCTTGGGGAGCAGGAACCCGGCAGCGGTATCGAGGCGTTGGGTCTGGATGACGTCTCCCGCGCCCGGCTGTTTCATGGCACGGCGCTGGAATGGCTGGGCCTGCCCCGCCATCGCTTCGCCCCCGACCTTCCCATTCCGGAATCCGCATGAACTTCCTTCAGCGCAGCGTCGCCGCCCTCGCCATCATTTTTTCCGTGCTGATCACCGGCATCGCGTACGCCACCGACGTCAGCATGGCCGATGGCGGCGTCACCTTCAGCACGCCGGATGACTGGCTGGCAATCATGCAAACGCAAGGCGATCCGGAAGTGCGCGTGTTCCAGGTGCCCGATACCTCGCCCACCGGCAAGACCAGCCTCGCGCGTGTCACCGTCACCGTGAAGCAGGTTGCCGACACGAACGCTTTCCAGCAGTACATCGGCGACGCCACCGCGCAGGCCATGGCATTGCCCGGCTACAGGATCGCGCCCTTGCAACCCGAACCGAACAGCAACCTCTACTCCGCGCAGGAGAACGGCGTCGAGTTCACCTATGTCGAGCGCTACTGGATGAAGAACGGCCACGCCGTCCAGTTGCGCTGCGTGCGCCCGACGCAGAGCCTCGCCGGCGCAGCGTGGAGATCCAATTTCGACAAGGGTTGCGCCGCGATTGCCGCGCGCCTGAAATAGATTTTCGTAACCCAGTAGGAGCGCACCCTGTGCGCGATGCGTTTGCGGCCCGACGGATTCGCGCACAGGGGTGCGCTCCTACACAAAGCCATGCAGGACACTTCCATGCTCGATTACCAGGCCACTCTCGACTGGGCTCGCGCCCGCGATGCCGCCGACCCTCTGCGCGCACTCCGCGACGAATTCCTGATACCGCCGCACACGGACGGCAAGCCGAGCACATACTTCTGCGGCAACTCGCTGGGGCTGCAGCCGCGCGCAGTACGCGACGCGGTCAATGCGGAACTGGACTACTGGAGCGAGCTCGGTGTGGAAGGCCATTTCAAGGGTCGCCTGCCGTGGATGGATTACCACGAGTTCGTGCGCGACGACCTTGCCGCGGTGATCGGCGCGCGGCCATCCGAAGTGGTCGCGATGAACACGTTGGGCGTGAACCTGCATCTGATGATGGTGAGCTTCTATCGCCCGACCAGAGAGCGTCCGGCGATCCTGATCGAAGCCGGTGCGTTTCCAACCGATCGCTACGCGGTGGAATCGCAGGTGCGTTTCCACGGTTTCGATCCGGCCATCGCGTTGATCGAACTCGAGGCGGATGAACCAAACGGAATCATCTCGCTCGGCGCGATCGAGCGCGCGCTCGATCAACACGGCTCGCGCATCGCACTGGTGATGCTGCCCGGCGTGCAATATCGCAACGGCCAGGCGTTCGACCTCAAGGCGATCACCGAACTCGGACACAAGCATGGCTGCGTGGTCGGCTTCGACCTTGCCCATGCCGTCGGAAATCTTCCGCTGCAACTGCACGACAGCGGCGCGGATTTCGCGATCTGGTGCAGCTACAAATATCTCAACAGTGGCCCCGGCGCAGTCGGCGGCGCGTTCGTGCACGAGCGGCACGCCAAGGCCGTGCTGCCGCGTTTCGCCGGCTGGTGGGGCCACGACAAGACCACACGTTTCCAGATGGGCCCCGAGTTCGTTCCAACGCCGGGCGCCGACGGCTGGCAGTTGTCGAATCCGCCGATCCTCGCGCTCGCGCCTTTGCGCGTGTCGCTGGAAATCTTTCGTCGCGCCGGCATGCGGAACCTGCGCGAGAAGTCGCTGCAACTCACCGGTTACCTTGAGTGGTTGGTGCAGACTCAGCTGGCGGAAGTGCTGCAGGTCGTAACGCCTGCCGATCCACAACGTCGTGGCGCGCAGCTGTCCATTCGCGTGACTGGCGGTCGCGAACGCGGCCGCGAATTGTTCGAGTATTTGATGGACCAAGGCATCATCGGCGACTGGCGCGAGCCCGACGTCATCCGCATCTCGCCTGCACCGTTGTACAACCGGCTCGAGGATTGCCTGGTGTTTGCCGAAGCGGTACGCAACTGGCATCGCGCAGGCTGACGTTTATCGCGCGCTGAAGGCATGCGCCGGCCGTACATGTAACGCAGTTGTTGTTGCAGAGTGGAGCCGTCCTTGGCCCTGCGCGCTTCCAGTCAAACCATCACTGAAGCGCGTGTCCTGTATTCGCCAAACCCGAAAGAAAAACTCAGGCGGCGGCGTCCTTGAGCTTCTTCAGCGGACGCACCTTGAGCTTGGTGGATGCCGGCTTCGCGGCGAACCACTGCTCTTCCTTCGTGAACGGGTTGATGCCCTTGCGCTTCGGCTTGGCCGGAACGCTGATCGCGGAAATCTTCAGCACGCCGTGCCAGGTGAACGAACCGGCGCCCTTCTTGTGGACGGAACCGGCGACGGCGCCTTCGAGTGCCGACAGCACGGCGCGAACGTCCTTCGCTGCCACGCCGCTGGATTCCACCAGATGGCTGACGAGTCCGGACTTGCTCAATGCTTCCTTGATCGGCTTGTGCGTTGCCGGCTTCGCAACGGTCTTTGCAGCTGCGGGTGCCTTCTTTTTGGTCGTTGCCATGCTTTTTCCCAGTGTTGTTTCAAAGGCCGCCAATGGCGGAGCTAACGAAATGTAAGCCAAGTTTGCCCGAAGTCACAGTGGCAGCGCACCACAAAGCTGCATATTGCGCCGGACATTGCGCAATATCTGGCAGAAAGAGGCTTCTTTTCAAGTCTTTTTTCGAGCTTTGTATTCGACGAACGCGCTAGCGACGACGCTCGATCGCTTGATGGGCGAACCCCACGGCACGACGCAGACACATCTACGCCCGCACGACCGAGATCCCCTGCGCGACCAGCGGCGCGCTCAAGACCCTTGAGGTTTTCCGTTCCACGACGATGATGTTCGCGGTCGTCACCGGCGCAATGACATAAGCGGACGCCGTGTTGAGTTTTTCCGCCGAGGCGAGAACCACCACTTCTGCGGCACAGCCCGCCAGCGCGCGCTTGACGTACGACTCCTCGAGATCGCCGGTGCTCAAGCCCGCCTTGGCATGCACGCCGGTGACGCCCATGAAATACAGGTCGGCGCGAATGTGCGCGATGGCTTCGATCGCTGCCGCACCCACCGCCACCATCGAATGCTTGAACAGCCGTCCACCGATCAACACGACTTCGATGCCTGCGTGGTCTACCAGTTCTACCGCCACGCTCGGACTGTGCGTAATCACGGTGGCTTGCAACGTGGTCGGCAGATGACGTGCGAGCTGCACGCACGTGGTTCCACCATCGAGAATCACCACCTGCCCCGGCGACACGAGCCCGGCTGCCTTCTTTGCGATCGCCAGCTTTCCATCGGTGCTGATCTGCTGTCGATGGCCGAAGTCCGCGACCGCCGCCGAGGCGGGCAGCGCGCCGCCGTGCACGCGCTGCAACAGCCCTTCCGCAGCCAGCTCGCGCAGGTCGCGACGGATGGTGTCTTCGGAGACGTCGAAGGATTCGCTGAGCGCCTTGGCGATCACGAGGCCGTCTTTCTTCAACGTCGCAAGGATGGATTTCTTTCGATGGGTCGTCAGCATGGGCCTGCACGAAATTAATTGACATTGCACGATAATGCACGATAGCTTTTTCAGTCTGGCATGTCCATAAAGGCTCGACTGATGAATGAAATCGCCGACCGGGTGCGCGTGATCGAAAGCCTGGTTCTGTCCGACGACTGGTACCTTTTGAAGAAAACCGTGTTCGACTTTCGTCGCGCCGATGGACGCTGGCAGCGTCAGCAGCGCGAGACTTACGACCGCGGCAATGGCGCCACCGTTCTGCTGTATCAGCGCGCCACTCGGCGTATCGTGCTGACCCGCCAATTCCGCTTTCCTGCGTACGTCAACGGTCACCACGGCATGTTGATCGAAGCGCCCGCAGGCCTGCTCGATGAAGCAACGCCGGAGCAGCGCATTCGTGCGGAAATCGAGGAAGAAACCGGCTACCGCATCGGCAACGTGCACAAGATCTTCGAGGCATTCATGAGCCCGGGTTCAGTCACTGAAAAACTGTTTTTCTTCATCGCCGAATACGACGCTGCGTCAAAGGTCGGAAACGGAGGCGGCCTCGAAGACGAGGGTGAAGACATCGAAGTCATCGAACTCTCGTTCGACGAAGCGATGGCGATGTTTCACCGCGGCGACATCGTCGATGCCAAGACGATCATGCTGCTGCAGTACGCCGCGCTGCATCTTTTCGCCAAGGATTCCTCGCGATGAAATCCATGCTCGTGCTGATCGCTGGCCCTTACCGCAGTGGCACCGGTGGCGACCCTGAAAAAATCACCCGCAACTTGCAGGCTCTGGAGCGTGCTGCGCTGGCGATTTATCGGCTCGGTCACATGCCGATGATTGGCGAATGGGCTGCGCTACCGCTGGCGCGCGAAGCCGGATCGTCTACACCGAACGATGCGATTGCCGAACAATTCCTCTATCCGGTCGCGGAACGGTTGCTGCAACACTGCGATGCGGTCTGGCGGATCGGAGGCGATTCGAAGGGCGCCGATGACGATGTACGTCGAGCAAGAGCGCTTGGCCTGCGCACCTATCACTCGCTGCGGGACGTGCCCGAGGTCAGTGTGCCAATAACGTCTTCACGCCAAGAATTGTGAAGCCCACGACGGCCATGACCACATAGATGATCCAGCGCAGTCGCTGCAATCGTTGCAGGTTCTTGTTGTGAGCAGGAAACATGTCGACTCCTTTTTGGGTGGATCGTCCTGGTCCAATCGTCGGTGACAGGCCAAGAAATAAACGCACAACAATTGCCGCGCTTCACACGCGGCTTTGTGGATGCCGCACCTGTCCTTCGCCGCGCACCACGAAACGTTCGATGGTGAGGGATTCTGCGCCCATCGGACCGTACGCGTGCAGGCGCGTGGTCGAGATGCCGATCTCGGCACCAAGGCCGAGTTCGCCGCCGTCGGAGAAACGAGAAGATGCGTTGACCATCACGACAGCCGAGCGCAATGCCGCGACGAATTGCTGCGCTGATGATTCGTCGCGGGTGGCGATCACTTCGGTGTGGTCGGAGCCGTAACGACGAATGTGCGCGATGGCGTCTCCAAGATCGTCGACGATGCGTATCGCGATAATCAGATCGAGGAATTCCGCGGCGTAGTCATCGTCGGTCGCCAGCTTCATGTCGGACACCAGCGCCTGGCTGCGCTCGCAGCCGCGCAGCTGCACGCCGCGATCGCGCAGTGCTGCAGCGGCTAGCGGCAGAAAACTTTCGGCAATGTCCACATGCACCAGCAAGGTTTCCAGCGCGTTGCATACGCCGGGACGCGAGGTCTTGCCGTCGATCAGCAAATTCAACGCAAGCACCGGATCAGCACTTCGATCCACGTACAGATGACATACACCTTTGTAATGCTTGATCACCGGCACGCGCGCGTGTTCGGCGACGAATCGGATCAAACCTTCGCCGCCACGAGGGATGGCCAGGTCGACGATGTCGATGAGTTGCAACAGCTCGACCATCGTTTCGCGGCTGAGATCCTCGACCAGCGTGAGCGCGGCCGCAGGCACATGGTTGGATACGAGCGCGGATTGCAATGCGGCAGCGATCGCCATATTGGAATGCAGCGCTTCGGAACCACCGCGCAGGATGACGCCGTTGCCAGCGAACAGGCACAGCGCGGCAGCGTCGGCGGTGACGTTGGGTCGCGCCTCGTAGATCATCGCCACCACGCCGAGCGGCACGCGAACACGCTCGATCGACAGCCCGTTCGGACGCGTCTCGCGTCGCGTCACCACGCCGACGGGATCGGGCAACGCGGCGACTTCGCGCAAGGCGTTGGCGATGGAAGCCATGCGGGTTTCATCGAGCCGCAGGCGATCGAGCATGGCGCCTTGCACGCCCTTGTCCTGCGCCTGCTGCATGTCGCGCGCGTTCGCCGCCAGCACGACGGCCGATTGCGATTCGAGCACGACTGCCATGTCGTGCAGCAGTTTGCGCTTGGTTTCGGTATCGAGTGCCGCAACGCGTTGTGCAGCGTCGCGACAGGCGATGGCCTGCTGGCGGATATCGCTCATGCGCCGATCTCCCTGTTGCTGGTCGTACTGTCGATCACGGTCGCGAGATCGTCCCGATGCACCATCTCCGCGCCATAGCTGTAACCAAGCAGACCTTCGATCTCGCGACTGTGTTGCCCTGCCAATCGGCGCATTTCCACGGAACTGTATTGCGCCAGACCACGCGCAACGGTGCGTGATTGCGAGTCGATGATTTCGACCAGATCGCCACGATGAAAATCACCATCCACACCACTGACGCCACCCGGCAGCAACGACACCTGGCCGCCGGCGAGCGCGCGTGCTGCGCCGTCATCGACACGAATGCGACCCGCTGCCGTCGGTGCATGGCGCAGCCAGTATTTGCGCGCCTGCATGCGACCGGTCGATGCGTCGATCAAGGTGCCGTGCAATCGCCCGTGCTGAAGCGCCTGTACCGTCGCCGCATCGCGACCGCTGAACAACGCCGTGGGGATGCCGGCCGTCGCCGCCTTGCCCGCAGCTTCCAGTTTGGTGCGCATGCCGCCAGTGCCGGCCTCGCTGCCGCTTTCGCCTGCCATGGCGATGATCGCCGGCGTCAACGCGGACACATGCGCGATCGGTTCGGCATATGCGTTGCGGCGCGGGTCGGCGTTGTAAAGCGCGTCGACATCGGAGGCGATCAACAGAAGATCGGCGTCGACCAACGCGGCGACGATGGCCGCGAGGTTGTCGTTGTCGCCGAGCTTGAGCTCATCCACCGCGACGGTGTCGTTTTCGTTCACCACCGGCAACACGCCGAGCGCGAGCAACTCGCGCAACGTGGCGCGCGCGTTGAGATAGCGACGGCGATTGCCGAGATCATCGTGCGTGAGCAGCACCTGCGCCACCGGCCTATCAGACAGCGATTGCCATAGCGCGATCATCGGCGCCTGCCCGAGTGCTGCGAGCGCCTGGCGCATGACGAGTCCGTCATCGAGCGTCGCTCGTTCGCGCAACACGGCGCGTCCCGCGGCGACCGCGCCTGACGACACGAGTACCACCTGGCGACCATCGGCATGGCTTGCATCGATGAAGCCGGCCAGTGCCGCGGCGTAGCGCGCGGTGAGTCCGCCGCCATCAGCCGCAAGCAGATTGCTGCCGACCTTCAACACGGCGCGACGCCAACGCGGAAGATCCTGTGCGGAAAGTTCTCGCGTCATGTTCATCGTGGTCGATCCGGCGCTTCCGCCGGCATGCGATCGCTATGGCTTTTCGGCGCCGACACCACCATGAAACGCACGTCCGCAGCACTTTCGTTGCGCATCTGATGCGCTGCGCCCGGCGGCACGTGCACACCGACACCACGCGCGAGGTGATGTATTTCGCCTTCGATCTCCAGCGCGGCGTCGCCTTCGAGAACGTAGAAAAACTGCCGCGCCCTGGCATGCCGATGCCGCTGCTCGGCGGCGCCCGGCGGCATGCACTCCTCGATCACACTCAGGTCGTCGCACTCCAGCAAATGCCAACCATCGCAGACATCGCCCCAGCGATAGTGCGGTGCGCCGTCTCTGCTGATCGCGGTCGTGGGTTCTTCGTGCATCGTTCAGCCGTCCAGTTGGTTCAGCCGCGCACGCAAAGTATCGAGCCGCAGGTCATAACCCGCACCCGGCGACACGCGCGCCGCGAGACTGGCTTCCGGCGTGCGTCCCTGCCCCGCATCGCTGGCCGCTTCGGCGGCTGCGCGATAGGCATCACGAAATGGCACGCCCGCAGCCGCCTGCTCGATCGCCACGTCGGTGGCGTACATCGCCGGCTCGATCGCCGCGCGCATCGCCGATTCGTTCCATCGCATGCGCGCGAGCAGATCGGGCACGAGCTCCAGCGCGGCCAAGCCGTGACGGCAACCATGAAACAGCGAGCCTTTGGAAAACTGCAGGTCGCGCTGATAGCCCGAGGGCAGCGACAGCAATTGCTCGATCTCGGTGCGTGCAGCCGCGATGCTGGCGTAGCTCGCGCGCAGCAGTTCGACGACGTCCGGGTTGCGCTTGTTCGGCATGATCGAACTGCCCGTGGTGTATTCGGACGGCAGCTTCACGAAATCGAATTCGGCGGTGGTGAACAGCGACAGATCCCATGCCAGTCGGCGCAGGTCGAGTAACGCACTGCCGATGGCTTCCAGCACCGCCATCTCGAACTTGCCGCGCGAGATTTGCGCGTAGATCGGCGACACCTGCATGCGCGCAAAGCCGAGCGCCTGCGTGGTGTGTTCGCGATCCAGCTTCAGGTTGACGCCGTAGCCGGCGGCGGTGCCGAGCGGATTGGCGTCGATCCATTCGGACGTCTGTTTCGCGCGCCACGCGTTGTCGATGAAACCCTCGGCAAAGCCGGCAAACCACATCGACGTGGACGAAACCACCGCGCGCTGCAAATGCGTGTAGCCAGGTAGCGGCAACGCCGGCTGCGCTGCACGATCCAGGCAGACCTGCGCAATCGCGCGGCAATGCGTGTGCAGCGCGGATAGCTGATCCTTCAGCCACAGGCGCGTTGCGACGAGAATCTGATCGTTGCGGCTGCGGCCGGTATGCACGCGACGTCCTGCATCGCCAAGGCGTTCGGTGAGTCGCGCCTCGATCGCGGAATGCCCATCCTCGTATCGGTTATCCAGTATGAATGCACCACTGCGAAAATCTTCCGCCAGTGCGTCCAGTTCGCGCTTCAGCGATTGCGATTCGTCGGCGCTGACCACGTCGATATTGGCGAGGCCTTCGATATGCGCCTTGCTCGCGACGATGTCGTGCAGAAAAAATTCGCGATCGAGCAACACGTCGTCGCCAGCGAGAAACGCCATGATCTTTGCGTTCGTCGTCACGCCGTCCTTCTGCCACAGCAGATCACTCATGGGGATGGTCCTTCTCGTTCGGATACGAAGCGACCAGCACCTGCACTGCCGCTTCAATGGAAAGTTCGCGGCGCTCGCCGTTGCTGCGCTGCTTGAGTTCTACCATGCCGACATCAAGCCCGCGTGGCCCGACGATCAGTTGCCACGGCAGGCCGATCAAATCCATGCGCGCGAACTTTGCGCCGGCGCGATCGTCTGTGTCGTCGAGCAGCACGTCGAGGCCGGCCGCCTGCAACTGCGCATACAGCGCTTCACACGCCTCATCGGTGCGCACGTCGCCCGATTTCAGATTGACCAGGCCAAGCGCGAACGGCGTCACTGACGCCGGCCACACGATGCCGTGTTCGTCGTGGCTGGCTTCGATGATCGCGCCGAGCAGGCGCGACACACCCACGCCATAGCAGCCTCCGTGGATCGGCACATTCATACCATCGGCGCCGGTCACGTTGGCCTTCATCGGTACCGAATACCGGGTGCCGAAGTAGAAGATCTGGCCGACTTCGATGCCCCGTGTGTGAACGCGGTGCCCAGGCGTCACATCGCGTTCGAAGCGCGCCGTATCGTGCACGTCTTCGGTTGCTGCATACGGCGCAGTCCACGCATCGATCACCGGTTGCAGGTCGCCGGCATAATCGATATCGGCGTCGGGAATCGGCAGTTCGAGTACGCGGCCATCGCAGTACACCGCCGACTCACCGGTTTGCGCGAGCACGATGAACTCATGCGAAAGATCGCCGCCGATCGGGCCGGTTTCCGCGCGCATCGGAATCGCCTTGATGCCCATCCGCGCGAACAATCGCAGGTAAGCGACGAACATGCGGTTGTACGATCGCTGCGCGCCGGCCTCGTCGAGGTCGAACGAATAGCCGTCCTTCATCAGGAATTCGCGCCCGCGCATCAGTCCAAAACGCGGCCGCTGTTCATCGCGAAATTTCCACTGCACCTGATAAAGGTTCAGCGGCAGACTGCGCCACGAACTGACGTAGCTGCGAAAAATCTCGGTGACCATTTCCTCGTTGGTCGGGCCATACAACAGCTCGCGCTTGTGACGGTCGGTGATGCGCAACATCTCCGCACCATAGGCGTCGTAACGACCGCTTTCGCGCCACAGGTCGGCCAGCTGCAGCGTCGGCATCAACAACTCGATGGCACCGGCACGATCCATTTCCTCGCGCACGATGCGCTCGATCTTGCGCAGCACACGCAGGCCCAGAGGCAACCAGGCGTAGATGCCGGCGGCCTCCTGACGGATCATGCCGGCGCGTAGCATCAGCCGATGCGAAACGACCTGCGCCTCGGCGGGATTTTCTTTCAACGTGGGAAGGAGGTAACGGGACAGACGCATGACGGGATTCCGGGAAAGGTTGAACGACAGGAAGCAGCGCAATGCCGCTTCACGGTCGAGCCGCGCGCTCCACGTCGATGCCCGCCAATTCATCACATCCGATCGCGCGGTTGATGTTTTGCATCGCCTGCGTTGCCGCACCCTTGAGCAGGTTGTCCAGTGTCGCCACGATCACCACGCGCTTGCCATCGGCAGACAACGCGAAACCGCCGATCTCCGCATGATGACGATGCGCGATGCGGCTGACCCATGGCGCTTCGTCGACCACGACGACAAGCTTCTCGTTGTCGTACGCGGCACGAAAGCGCGCGATCACTTCATCGCGCGTCATCTTGCGCGAAAGATAAAGATTGGTAGTGACCGAGAGCCCGCGGAAATGCGGCGCCACGTGCGGCATGAACTCCACCGGTACGCCCAACTGGAACGACGCCTCCTTCTCGTGCATGTGGCCGGTCAGCGCGTATGGCATCAGGTTGTCGCGCAGTTTTTCAGGATCGTTTTTGTCCGACGGCGTGGTGCCGGCGCCGGAATAACCGGACACGCCGAAGCACACCGGCGGCGCAGCCAGCAGATCCTTGAGCGGCACGATCGACAATTGCATCGCGGTGGCATAGCAACCGGGATTGCTGATGCGCTTCTGGCCGCGCCAGCTGTCGCGTGTCAGCTCCGGCAGGCCGTAGTACCAGCTTCGGTCGAAACGAAAATCGGCGGACAGATCGACGATCCGCGAATCCACACCGGCCTCATCGAACGCCGCCACATATTCGGCGGCCTTGCCGTTGGGCAGCGCGAGGATCACTACGTCGGCGCCGAGTCTCGGAAGTACCGCCTGCGTCGGCGATGTGTAGCGAAGATCGCCGCGGTATTCCGCGACATGCACATCGACTCGCTCGCCATCCAGCTCGCGCGAAGAAACGAAGCCGAGTTCGAGCCCGGGATGCGCCGCGATCAGTCGGATCAGCTCCGCACCGGTATGACCCCGCGCGCCAACGATGCCGATGGTTTTCTTGCCGTTTGCCACTACGTCACTCCTGCAATATCTCTTGTTCAATCCACCAGCGTTGGTTGCCGTTCGGCGCAGTGGGCGACGCAGCGGGCGATGGTTTCGAAATCGTCCATGCCGTACCAGAACACTTTCCAGCGTGGCTGCTTGAAGCAGCCATCGGACTCTGCGTAGTAGAACGGATTGACCTGATTGCCGTGGCGCGAGCGCCAGAACAAGCGCGGGTTTTCCTCACGCATCAACAGCCACACCGCGCGTCCCAGGCCTTCGCCCTGTGCGTCGTCAAGCACCGCGAACTTGTCCAGATAAACCAGGCCATCCACTTCGACGAGGATCATCGCGGCACGATAGTTTTCACTGACATAAATACGGAACGATGTGGTGCGCTCGAAGTAATCATCCACCAGCGTGCGGCCGAAGCTCGACTCGATCAGGTCGCGCATGCGCGCCAAGTCGACGCCTTTCCACGAATCGTGCCGTTCCACTTTTTCGCCGCGCCGAACCAGTGTGCCGGAACCCTTGTGGGTGAAAAGTTCCTTGGCCAATTCGGACGGTCGTGTGATCGACACCGACGAGGTCAGCGGCAAGTTCTGCAGCAGATCGGCGATCTGTTCGATCTTCACGCGCATGCCCGAGTGCAGCCACGGCTGCTGCATCAACTGCTCGTACTCGGTGGAAAGATTGATCGAGTCGATCAGCTTGCCGTTGCCATCGAGCAGGCCGCCGGTGCCGGTGAGGAAAATGATCTTGTATGGCTGCAGCACGCGCACCAGTTCGTTGGCGGCGAAATCCGCATTGATGTTGAGGATCTGGCCCTGTTCGGTTTCACCGAGGCTGGCGATTACCGGGATGGAACCGGCGCGCAGGCTGGCGTCGATCGGCGCCAGGTTGATGCTCTGCACCTGCCCTACCAGTCCATAGATTTCCGGATCGAGATAGCTGGCGTTAAACACACCGGAGGGCACCGACGTAGCGCGCGTATCCATCGACTGCAACGCTTCGACCAGCCGCAGGTTCTGTTGCTGGAACACGCGACGCACAATCGCCAGCGCCTGCGGCGAAGTCACCCGCAAACCATTGACGGTTTGTTTCTCGATGCCTGCAGCAGACAACTCTTCGTCCAGTTGCGGACCCGCACCGTGCAGCACGATCGGCGTGAGTCCCACTTGCTGCAGGAAAGTCAGCGATGAAGTGAGATCGGGCAGATCGTCGCGCAACACCGCGCCGCCCACTTTGACCACGGCGAAGCGCTTCGCGTCGAGCTGAGAAAAACGCTTCAGGTACTGCTGGATTTCCTTCGCGCTGCCCATGCTCGAAAGCAGGCGCACGATGGTTTTGCGGGTGTGCGAGCCACTGTTCATGCGTTTCCACTTTCGACGATGCGGTAGATGTTGTCGGCGTACTGCCGCAGTTGATCGAGCGTCACCCACTCGTCGGCGGTGTGTGCCTGCGCAATGTCACCAGGGCCGTAGACGAACGAGGTGTAGCCGCCGGCGGAGAACAGTGCCGCTTCGGTCCAGAAATCCACCGCGTTGCCGATCGGCAATGCCAGTTCATCGGCGATATCGCGGGCCGCGAGCCGGCGTTCTTCCGCTCGTGCGGTATCGCCGGCAGGCAGCGAAGCACCGCGAAACGTTTCGCCGAATGCGACCGGTTGCGGCTCGACCAGCGCGCGAAAAATTCCGAGCAGACGATCGGGATCCATCGTCGGTAATGGTCGAAAACCAAAGCGAACCTCGGCCGTTGGCGCGATCATGTTGGCCTTGATGCCGCCTTCGATGCGACCGATGTTGAAACGCAAGCCGGTGAGCCCGCCGAAGCGCTCGTGCGATTGCGCAGCCACGACATCCAGCGCCGCGCCGCCCCAGCGCACCGCCTGATGCAGCGCGCTGTCGCTGGGTTTCTGTTCACCCGATGCATGACCGGCTTGGCCGGCAAACCGCATCAGCACCGACTGGATGCCACGATGCGCCAGCACTGCCTCGCCCTTCGTCGGCTCGGCGACGATGATCGCTTCATACGGTTGTGGCTGGCTCAGGAAACCGGCAATGCAGCGTGCGTCGTTGGCTTCCTCGTCGGTCGAGAACAGCAGTGCCAGATCGCCGTCGCAGGCGTTCGCCACCGCGATCAGCGCCGCAGCCGCGCCCTTGATGTCGCAGGCACCGAGTCCGATCGCGCGATCACCCGTGGTACGCAGCACATGCGGATCGGCACTCCAGTGCGGCGAATCCGGCACCGTATCGAGGTGCACGTTGAACAGGTATTTCGGTGAGCCGCGCACCGCGTGCAAGGTCACCACGCCGGCGCCGTAGTCGGTCACGGTCACGCTGAAGCCTGGCAGCTGCGCGCGCATGTAGTCGAACAAGCCGCCGGTACCGATCGCGCGCGGCGGATTGCGCGTGTCGAAGGCAACCAGCGCCTTGAGATGGTACAGCGTGGATTCGAGTAGCGCGCTCATGCCTTTACCGTCTCTCTTGAATAGACATCCATATCGAACTTTTCCATCAGGTTCTGCGGCCGCGTGGGCGCGGCGAAACCGAAAGCTGCATAGAGGTCGTGCGCGTCACCGGTAGCCAGGCTGAAACGGCGCAGGCCCTGCAGTTGCGGATGTGCCATGACGATGTTCATCAATGTCTTGGAATAGCCTCGCCCACGATGTTCCGGCAGCACGAACACATCGGCCAGATAACCAAAGGTGGCGCCATCGGTAACCACTCGCGCGAAGGCCACCTGATGTCCATCGAGATAACCGCCGAAGCACAGCGAGCCGGCGATCGCACGTTCCACCGTCGCGCGCGGAATGCCGCGACTCCAGTACGCGTCGGTCGAAAGGAAACGATGAATCAGCTCGACGTCGAGCTGATCCTTGTCCGTCGATATCTGCAACGCGCTCATGCAGCTTCAGCCCTTGTCCGTCGCACGATTTACTTCGGCCCAGAGCGTGCTGCTCATGCCGAACAGCTTGATGAAACCTTCCGCTTCGGCGACGCCCCAGTCGGCCGCCTGCGCATAGGTCGCGCCCTTGGCGTTGAGGATGTGTTTCGATTCGATGGCCACGGTGCTGACGTTGCCGCCCGTGGTTTCCAGCGTCACTTCGCCGTTGACGGTGGACTGGCTGGAGTGGAGAAACGCCTCGAGATCGGTCTTCAACGGATCGTGGAAAAACCCTTCGTAAACCAGTTCGACCCACTTGCGCGCCACATCGGGTTTGAAGCGATTCTGGTGTTTGGAAAGCACCGCCTCTTCCAGCGCGCGATGCGCAGTGAGCAAGGCCGTCAGGCCGGGCGCTTCGAAAATGATCCGGCCCTTCAGTCCGATGGTAGTGTCGCCGGTATAGAGACCGCGACCGACGCCGTATTGGGCGAACAAGTGGTTGAGCTTCGCCAGCATCGTGTGGCCGGCGATCTTCTCGCCGTCGAGCGTTACGGCTTCGCCATGAACGAAGCCCACCTTCACGCGCAACGGTTTGGACGGCCATTCGGCACGCGGCTTGCACCAGCCTGTGGCGCCCTCACCCGGCGCCTGCCAACGATCGATCTCGCCGCCGGACATGGTCAGGCCGAGCAGGTTTTCATTGATGGTGTACGCCTGCTGCTTGGCGCGCACGCCGAAGCCGCGCTCTTCGAGATAAGCCTGTTCGTAGGCGCGCACGGCCGTGTGCTCTTTCTGGATCTCGCGGATCGGTGCCACGATGTCGTAGTCGCCCAGCGCCTTCACGGTCAGGTCGAAGCGCACCTGATCATTGCCCATGCCGGTGCAGCCGTGCGCGATGGCTTTGGTGCCCAGTTCGTCGGCGCGCTTCAGCGCGGCATCGACGATCAGATAGCGATCGGAGACCAGCAACGGATACTGGCCCTGGTAGCCCTCGCCTGCCCACACGAATGGTTTGACGAAACCGTTCCAGATCGCCGGCCCGCCATCGACAGTGACGTGGCTGGCTACACCGAGTTCCTTCGCACGATCTTCGATGAACACACGCTCGTCCGCGTCGACACCACCGGTATCGGCGAACACGGTGTGCACGGCCCAACCGCGTTCCTGCAGGTACGGCACGCAGAAGCTCGTGTCGAGGCCGCCGGAAAAAGCGAGAACGATATCTTTGCTCATGACTTGCAAATCCTGGATATGAAAATGTTCAAAGAGGTGCAACGACGACTTGCGGCTCGCAGTGCACGGGGAAATTCACGGAGTTGGCGATGAAGCAGGCGTGGTGCGCGTCTTCATGCAGCGCGATGGCCTTGTCACGGTCGCTCGCCGCGCTCACGGTGACACGTGGCCGCAATACGACCTCGACGAAGCGTCCGCCATGTTCGTGGAGTTCCATCATCCCTTCGGCGGTATCGGCATACGCCGTAACGACGATGCCCGCGGTCACCGCCACGTGCAGATACGAAAGCATGTGGCAGGTCGACAGGGCGGCGACGAGCATGTCTTCGGGATTGTGTTTGCTCGCATCGCCGCGAAAGGCCGCATCGGACGAGCCGGCCAGCGTTGGCTTGCCGGCGATGCGGATGTCGTGGCTGCGCTCGTAGCCGCGATAGCTCTGTGTGCCGGTTCCGAGATTGCCAGTCCATTCGACGTCGACGCGATAGCGATGCTCGTGTCCGATGCTCATGGTTTGCTTTCCTCCTGCAGGGCCATGAGGTCGGCCAGCTCGGCATCGCCATCGCCGTTGCGCTCGCGCAGCCCGGCGATCACACCGGCGCGATTGCGCGTCGGATGATTCTGGCTCAGCTTGAACTTGCCTTCGACGCGGTCGATGGTGATCTCGATGCCGACGATGGCATGCAGCATTTTTTCGACGTGGTCTGCCGGTGCGTCGCTGACATGCCAGGGTTGCGGCTGCGTGGCCTCGTGATGGTCGGTCAACTTTTCCAGCAATTGATGAAGCCAGACCGCATCGCGGACAACGCGCATACGACCATGCACGTGCACGACGGCGTAATTCCACGTGGGAACTTCACGACCAGTCTCGTACTTGGTCGGATACCAGTTGGGGCTGATATAACCGTCCGGCCCGTGAAAAATCACCAACCCCTCGGCGTCATCCATTTTCGACAATTCGCTGCCGCCCGCGACATGCCCATGCAGCACATCGCCGACGATTTCAAACGGCAGATGATTGGCGACGATGCCACTGGCGTTATTCACGATCAGCGTGGCGAACGGATACGCACGAATCAATTCGTGCAGCACATCGTTACGCGATTCGACGAAGGATTTAGGCTGGTACATGCCGCAGCCTCAGCGTTGCGCGATCAGCGAAGCCATCACCGCTTTCTGCACGTGCAGGCGGTTCTCGGCTTCATCGATGGCGATGCACGCAGGCGAATCCATTACCGCGTCGGTGGCCTTGATGTTCCGACGCAATGGCAGGCAATGGCTGAACAGGCCGTGGTCGGTGAGCGCCATCTTCGCTTCGTCCACGATGAAATGCTTGTTGACCTCGCGGATCGGTTTCTCCTGCTCCCATCGACCGAAAAACGGCAACGCACCCCAGCTTTTGGCATAGACGACGTGGGCGCCGGTATAGGCCTCCTCGATATCGTGGCTGACCTTCAGCGAGCCGCCATTCTGTTCGGCATTCAGGCGGCCAAACGCCATGTAACGTTCGTCCAGCACGTAATCGGGCGTGGGACAAAGCAACGTCACGTCCATGCCCATCTTCGTCGCGATCAGCAGCGCGGAGTTCGCCACGGCGGTGTTCAACGGCTTGGGGTGATAGGTCCAGGTCAGCACATATTTCTTGTTCTGCAGATCGCCGAGATGCTCCCTCAGCGCCAACGCATGCGCCAGTTCCTGGCAGGGATGGGTGATCGTTTCCATGTTGATCACCGGCACCGTGGCATATTGCGCAAAGGCCTTGATCACGGCGTCCTCGCGATCCACCGACCAGTCCTTGAATTTCGGGAATGCGCGCACTGCGATCAGATCGACGTAGCGGGAAAGCACGCGTGCGACCTCCGCAATATGCTCTTCGGTATCGCCATCCATCACGCTGCCGACTTCGAACTCGATCGGCCACGCATCCTTGCCGGGCGACAGCACGATCGCGTGCGCACCCAGATGGAACGCGCCCAGCTCGAAGCTGGTGCGCGTGCGCATCGAAGGATTGAAGAACAACAACGCGATCGACTTGCCGGCAAGCTGCTGGCCGCGCGGCGAACGCTTGAACTGCGCAGCCTGCGACAACAACGCATCGATCTCGGCGCGGCTGTAATCCTGCGTGGTGATGAAATGGCGAATGGTCATCGATTTCTCCAACTGCAAAAACAAAAAACCCGGCGTGCGAGCCGGGTTTATCGTCGAAACACATGAAACGCGTACGACAGCCTACCCGGCCGAATGTCCGTTCATCGGTCGGCGAGCACGCGATGTCATGCCGGCGGCCATGCGGGCGCTGGTGAGAACAATGGCGGTATAGACGGCTGTTGACATGAGAGTTCCGAACGGCGAGCGCACATGATGGCGAACATTGCGCTGCCGCGCAACAAAAAGTATCGGGAGCGGAAACGACATCGCCGCCCTTAGGCGGCGATGCGATGAACAGTGACGCCAGGGAAACGTCAGTCTGCAGGTTCCACGCTCACCCGTACGCGCAGGCGTTCGCCCGGGTCATAGCTTAGGCGGGACATGTAGACCTCGCCGCGATAGCGGTACTCGACGTCGTAGCCGACGATCCGGCGCTGCTCGCTGACCGACCTCACTTCACGACATTGAGTCTGCGTGGACTGGTAATCGCCGCCCTGATCCGACACGTGGTTGCCGACGGCTCCGCCGGCCACCGCACCGGCGACGGTGGCAGCAGTGCGACCGTCTCCCTTGCCAACCGTATGGCCCAGCACGCCTCCGATCACCGCGCCCAACACCGTGCCCGCCGCAGTATTGCCACTGTCGTGCTGCACGACCGGCTGGTCGTAGCATTCCTGCTGCGGAACCTCGCTGCGCGTGACGCCCTGCACCGGATCCGCGCGCAGCACATCAGCCCAACCATAGTGGGCATTGTCGTCATTACCGGGAGGACCCGGCGGGCCTTGACGCGCATCCTGTGCACTCGCACTGAAAGCCACGATGCTCAGCAGCAGCGTGGAGAAAAATAATCTGGTCATGGCGACCTCCGAATCTGTACATCGATGCGCTCGCGCGCGAACTAGAGACATTGCATCAAGTTCACGCTGAATCCACGCTTAGAATGGCCGCAAGATCACTGCGCCGCTTACACCTTGTTAAGATGCCGGGCTCGTCGCGCCCGCCATGACGACTCTTTCGCCTGCGGATTTCCACCCGATGCCGATTTCGCTCTACAACAGCCTGACCCGCCACACCGAACTTTTTGCGCCGAGCGATCCGGCGCGGGTGACGATGTATCTGTGCGGGCCGACCGTTTACAACTACGTGCACATCGGCAATGCGCGCGGGCCGGTGGTGTTTGACGTGCTGGCGCGACTGCTGCGCCGCCACTATCCGCATGTGGTTTACGCGCGGAACATCACCGACGTGGAAGACAAGATCAACGCCGCCGCGCTCAAGGAAGGCGTGCCGATCACCACCATCACTGATCGATACACGCAAGCCTACCGTGACGACATGGCAGGCCTTGGCATTGCGCCACCGGATATCGAGCCGCATGCCACGGCGCATATCGGCGAGATCATCGCGATGATCGAGACGCTGATCACAAGCGGCCATGCGTACGCCGCCGAAGGCCACGTGCTGTTCGATGTCGAGTCCTATGCGGCTTATGGCGCGTTGTCCGGACGCGATACCGAAGAGCTGATCGCTGGCGCCCGCGTCGAGATTGCGCCGTACAAGAAGAACCCCGCGGATTTCGTGTTGTGGAAGCCATCGACGCCCGAACTCGCCGGTTGGGAAAGTCCGTGGGGTCGCGGCCGTCCGGGCTGGCATATCGAATGTTCCGCGATGTGCGCCGCGCAACTGGGCGAAACCATCGACATCCATGCCGGCGGCGTCGATCTGCTGTTTCCGCATCACGAAAACGAAATCGCCCAGTCCACCTGCGCGCACGGCGGCAAGGTGTTCGCGCGCTGGTGGATGCACAACGGCATGCTCACTTTCGACGGCCGCAAGATGTCCAAGTCGCTGGGCAACGTGTTGCTCGTGCACGAACTGCTCAAACTGCATCCGCCTGAAGCGCTGCGTTTGCTGCTGCTGCGTGGACATTACCGGCAGCCGCTGGACTGGTCCGACAACGCGATCGCGCAGGCCATCAGTACGCTCGACGGCTGGTATCGCGTGCTGCGCGATCTCGAAGACGTCGAGCTTCCGTCCGGCAAGTTGCCGGTGCCGGCGCGGATGGAATCGGCTTTATGCGATGACCTCAACACACCGCAAGCGTTGGCCGAGTTGTCGCAACTGGCCGACCACGCACGCCAGATCGGAACGGCTGACGCCAAGGCTGCATTGATCGGTGGTGGTGCATTGCTCGGGCTTCTGCAGCAATCGCCGGAGCTCTGGTTCAAGCGCGGCGAAAGCACGATCGACGAAGCGCATGTGGAAGATCTGCTGCTGCAACGTCGCGATGCTCGCGCCGAGCGTAATTTTGCCCGGGCCGATGCGATCCGCGACGAGTTGACCCGCCTCGGCATCGTGATTGAGGACAACGCGCAGGGAACCCGCTGGAGCGTGGTGAAGTCCTGACATGAATACATCTCTCTCCAGCGCGGACGCGCAACAGACGATTGCCGATGAATTCGCCTTCTTCGGCGACTGGACCGAGCGTTATCAATACCTGATCGATCTCGGTCGGCAATTGCCGGCGTTTCCAGACGAATGGAAGACCGACGAACATCGCGTGCATGGCTGCCAGTCGATGGTGTGGCTGGTGCCGAGCGGAGATGCCTCGTCAATGCATTTCGATGCGACCAGCGACTCGGCGATCGTTGCCGGATTGATCGCGCTGGTACTGCGCGTCTATTCGGATCGCCCCGCGCAGGAAATCGTGGACACCGAACCGCGGTTCATCGGCACGATCGGGCTGGCCAAGCACCTATCGCCCACCCGTTCGAACGGATTGGCTGCGACGCTGGTGAAACTGAAAGCGTATGCAGCGGAGGCGTTGCAGCAAGGGACGAGAGGGGAGTAAGGCAAGGGGCAAGCCCGATGCTGCGTCTCGGCCCATTTGCCGCCGCGAACGAAACCAACAGGCCAATGACGGATTTCGTCGTCCCGCTCTTGCCGCTCGTCCCTCGCCTTCCCCCAAAAAGCGAAACCCCGCACGCGGCGGGGTTTCGGCAATCTACGACAGGCGCTGAGGCGTCAGTCGCCCATCTGCTTCTGCAGATGTTCGCGGCGTTCCTGCGCATCCAGTGAAAGCGTGGCAATGGGACGGGCGTCGAGACGATCGACGCCGATTTCCTCGTCGGTCTCTTCGCAGAATCCGTAGCTGCCTTCCTCGATGCGGCGCAAAGCCTTGTCGATCTTGGAGATCAACTTGCGGTAGCGATCGCGCGTGCGCAGCTCGAGCGAATTTTCCGTCTCGCGCGTGGCGCGCTCGGCCTCGTCGCCAACGTCGCGGACTTCCTCACGCAGGTTGTCCATGGTCTGGCGGGACTCTTCCACCAACTGGTCGCGCCAATCGCGCAGCTTGTTGCGGAAATAAGCCAGGTGCTGCGGGTTCATGTACTCCTCGTTATTCGAGGGGTGATAACCCTTGGGCAGATTGATGATGCTGGTGGAAGGCAGCGCGTAGCGGTCATCCTCGCGGGTGACGCCGTTGTCGAGTGTTTTTGTAGCGAGTTTATTCATGGAGGACGACGAATTTTTCTGATTATTGTTGGACGATGCGCGCGCGGAAGCCGGGGCTTCACGCGGGGTCACCATGGCGGTTGCGCTCGCCACCTTGCCCTTGAAGAGCCGGGCGGAAGATGACGGAGCCGGGCTTTTGACGGCCTCAACCGGTGCAGGCGCCGACTTGGAGAGCGCGGCCTTGACCGGCGCTGCTTTCACGGGTGCAGCCTTGGCCGGAGCGGCTGGCTTGGACGCCACCTTGGCGACCGGTTTTACGACCGGCTTGGCGGCGACGGGTGTTTTCTTCGGTGCGACTGGCGGCGCCTTTTTGGCTGGCGCCTTGGTGATTGCGGTTTTCTTCACTGCGACCTTTTTTACCGGGACTTTCTTGGCGGGGGCTTTCTTGGCGGGAGCCTTCGAAACGACCTTCTTGGCCGGCGCTTTCTTCACTGCGGGTTTCGCCGCAGCCTTCTTGGCCGGAGCGACTTTTTTTGCCGGCGCTTTCGCGGCGGCTTTCTTTACCGGCTTGGCAACCTTGCGGGCTGCAGGCTTGGCCGGTGATTTCTTTGCTGCCGATTTGGCCGCGGGTTTTGCTGGTGTCTTGCTGGCGCTCTTCACGGTCCGCCCCTTTGTGGCAGCTACTGTCGACTTGCCGGTTTTGAGATCCTTCGCCTTGGCAGAAGACTTGCCCTTCTGAGCCTTGGCGGCGGTCGAACTACGCGTCGTTTTCGCCATATCCATTCACCAGTTTTCGGCCGTGGCGGCCGCGTGTTATAGCCCAAGAGCCCTGCACCATCAAGCTCACTTCTGGAATACTTGCACAACTACATGCCGCAGGCTGTCCCGGCAACGTGAATGTTGTAAGCCGATTGATGCTGTCGTCGCTGCGTTTCTACAAGCGCTGGCTTAGTCCCTTGTTGGGCCCGCGCTGCCGTTTCCACCCCAGCTGCTCCGATTATGCACGGATTGCCGTGACACGCTTTGGTCCATGGCGTGGCGGGATGCTCGCGGGTTGGCGGTTGCTGCGCTGCCAGCCGCTGTGCCATGGCGGTGACGATCCGGTGCCCGAGCATTTTCACTATCCGCGTTGCCGAGCGTCGGGCGAATCCACCGACGCGCCGTGAAGGACCGGTTGAGACGTCGGTCGATGGCGGCGAGTTGCCGACGCGGTTTTTGCAATGAAGCCAACCGACGCGCGCGATCCGTGTCCTTACGGCACAGCGCCGTAGCCTCCAGCCACGCCCTTGCTCGCATAAGCCACGGCGTCGTGAGGATGCAGGCTTTCCTGATGCTCGACGCGAATGTGGAAATCGCGAAGTCCTTCGTCGGCATCGAGTGCATTCTGGATACGGCGCGCCGCGTCTTCACAGAACATCAGGTTGCCGCCGTTGGCGAGCGCGAAAGCCTGTTCGTCCTCGCGCTTCACTGCGGTTTGCACCGGCGTGCCCAATGACTGCTCGACGCGATCAATCAGCTCGATGAGGCGAAAACCATTGTCATGCGAAGGGCGAACACGCAGGCACGCAACACTGCGTTGCGCATGCGGCGTCGCCACCATGCCCTGCTCGCTGCCGAGCCAGGCCAGCACGGCAGAACGATCGACCGAGACATCTGCGCTGAAATCACGCGCGAATTGATCCTGAATCAACTGCCGCGACAGCGCAGCCGACGCGGGGCACGTGGACGAATACACCACCTCGGTGCCCAGTTCGAGCAGAAATTCATCGTTGGTGAGGCTGGCTTCGATACTCACCGGATACGAGCGCCAGCCGCTGTTGTTGCTGCGCAAGGCCGGGCGGCGCACGAGATGGTCGAACTTGATGCTCACGCAAGCACGATCCGAAAGATCGCCGTGCGAATCGAGGAAACCGCGCAGCAGGTTTTTCAGCAGAGCCGCCGTCAGCGGCTGCGAGCTCAGCGTCTGTTCGACTTGCAGATAGAGCCGCGACATGTGGATGCCACGCTTGTCCGGCCGCCTGAGATTGACGAAGGCGCCTACCTTGGCGCTCGTGCGCTGCGTATCGCCATCGCCCGCATCGAAATGCACCGGCACCTGGATGTCCGCCATGCCGACCCAGTCCAGCGCGCCAGCGAGATGGGGTTGCGCATGCACGGCGACATCGGGCAGCAGGCGGGCGGTGTTTTCGTGGTTCGACATCGTCTGGATCCTGACAACGGCGGATGTTCCGCCGTAAGGCTCATCAATCTTGGGGCATGAGTCCGGTCGCGCAACAGTGGCCCTGCGGAAACACTGCGTCCGGCGAACTCAAGGCATCGTTCGGCGCCACGCGCGTGCAGCCCGCCACGCATGCCACGCGATGGCCGGTGAGATACGCGACGAGTCCGCCTGCAATACGGTGAGTGCTTCCTCACGGGCTGCGCGTTGCACGAGTCGCTCGCCGTGTTGCGATTCCACGGTGCGGAAGACGCTGAGCGGCCCGGGCATCGATGCGGCTTCGTGCCAGCTCGCACGCAGATCCTCGAGTTGTGCCTTGATCGCCTGTTCGCGCGCGTCTGACGCCATGCGCAGTTGCGTGCGGCTCAATCCATGGCGCGCCAGCTTGTCCATCGGCAACGGCAGCTTGTCCCGCTCGGCGTCCTGCTCCAGCCGCGACAGCGCATGCAGCAGATGATTGAGTGTCGCCACGCGCGTAGCACGCTCGCACGATGCTTCCGCACCAAACCACCAAGTGGTTTCCAGTGCGGCAAGCGCCCCGTGCAATGGCGCGGCGGCATCCAGTTGCGCCTGGAAATTCGTGGCGGTGCCCTGCTCCAGCTGGGCCATGGCTGCAGCGATCGGCGCCAGCCACCGTTCGGTGGGAATCGCATGCGCGCGTTCGTCGTCGAACAGCACCTGGGTCAGCGGATGACGGCCACCGCTGTCACGCGCTTCCGCCATTTCCTCGGCCCACCAACCAAACTTCGCCGCCGCAACCTGCGGCTCGCGAATACCGTAGGCTGCACTCAGCCACTCCTGCTCCAGTGCAGCTAATGCCACGTGACCGGGATACCGGCGACCGTCGGCGAACGCCAGCGCGACGCGCTGCTGTGGCTGCACCGCGAGCCATTTGTCGATGAAGCCCTGCAACACGGCTTTCTGTTCGACCACTTCGATCATGCGGTAGCGGGCTGCAGCTGCAGAAGATCGGCGAGTTCGGACGGATGACTGATGACGAAGTCGGCGCCCCAGGTAGACGGATCGCCGCCATCGAGATAACCCCAGCGCACCGCGACCGTGATCATGCCTGCGGCAGCGCCGGCCTGTACGTCGCGGCGGTCGTCGCCGACGAACACGCCGCGCGCTGGCGCGATCCCGGCCTGTTCGCAGGCGAGCAGTACCGGCGCCGGATCGGGTTTCTTCACCGGCAAGGTGTCGCCGGAAACGACCGCCTTGGCGCGACTCGCCCAGCCGATGCGCTGAACCAGTTCGTCCGTAAGAAAGCCGGGCTTGTTGGTGACGATGCCCCAGCACATCCCGTGTGACTCGATGCGCGTGAGCAGATCATCCACGCCCTCGAACGCGCCGGTTTCCCGCGCCATCACGCGCTGATAGAGAGCGAGGTAGCGCGGCGCCAGCGACTCGATCGCCGACTCGCCGCGCTCCGCAAACGCGGTGCGCAGGATTGCGCGCGAGCCACGCGAGACGACTTCACGGACGCGTGCATAAGCAGGAACCGGCACGTGTTCTTCGGCGCACTGCTCGACCAGCGCTGCGTAGAGATCGGGCGCGCTGTCGAGCAAGGTGCCATCCAGATCGAACAGCACGCCCTGGACATTTTCAGGAAGATTTTTCATGCGGGTTTGCGCGCATTGAGCAGGTAGTTCACCGCGGTCAAACGACTGATCCACGCCTTGCGCCGTAGCGGGTTGTAACCGAGCCCGGAAACATCTTCCAGCTCCATGCCCGCATGACGCAGCAGACGACCGAGTTCGGACGGTTTCAGGAACTGCGCGTAATGGTGTGTTCCACGTGGCAGCATGCGCATCACGTATTCCGCACCCAGGATCGCCGCGCCGAATGCAGCCGGCGTGCGATTCAGGGTGGACATGAAAAGCTGACCGCCGGGCTTCAGCATCGCGACAAGATCGTTCACCAGCGCGGTGGGATCGGGCACGTGCTCGATCAGTTCCATGCAACACACGGCATCAAAACTTGCTGGCTCCGCTACCGCCAGATCGGCCGACGATTGCACGCGATAGTCGACACTGAGATTCGATTCGTACAAATGCAGCTTGGCAACGTCGATCACCTTCTGCCCGAGGTCGATGCCGACAACCTTGGCGCCAGCTCGCGCCAGCGATTCGCTGAGCAGGCCGCCGCCACATCCGACATCGGCAACCTTGGCGCCGCGCAGTTCGACACGCGTCGCGATGTATGCGGTGCGCACGGGGTTGAGATCGTGCAGCGGCCGCGACTCGCCATCGGGATCCCACCAGCGCGCGGCGAGCAGGTCGAACATGGCGATTTCATCGGGGCTTACGTTGGCGCTGGTCTGCATGCTCGGATTCCTCGAAAACATTGAACGAGTCTAGTGGGCGTTCCATTCGCGCAGCGTGACATCCCAGCCACCGCTCGTATGCGCCGGGTCGCGATGCACGATGGCATGCGCCTCTTCCAGCGACTTGGCACGCAGAAGATAAGCGCCGCCGGATTTGTCGCCGAACGGACCGGACATTTCATTGCGTCCTTCGCTGCGCAACTCATTCAGAAACTGCAGGTGCAATGGCACCACGGCCGGATCGAAGTCGGAGCGACGCATCAACAAAACGAGATAGCGATTCACGGCAGCTCCATCGTAGTTCGATCAATGCGCAGCGATGCGCTCGCGCCATGCATGCGTGCGCGCAAGCATGGCCGTTGTATCGATGTCGAGCAGCACGCGATCGGCAAGCTTGCGCCGGCCAGCAATCCACACATCGCTGACTTGATGACGGCCGGCCGCGTAGATCAATTGTGAAATGACATGGAACATCGGCTGGGTTTCCAGGTCGCTCAATCGCACGGCGGCGAGATCGGCCTGCTTGCCTGGTTCGATCGAACCAATTTTGCCTTCCAGTCCGATCGCTCTGGCACCGTTGAGCGTCGCCGCGCGCAGCGTGTATGCAGCGTCGAATGCGGACGCGTCGTCTGCGACGGCCTTGGCCAGCATCGCGGCGGTGCGCATCTCGCCGAACATGTCCAGGTCGTTGTTCGATGCGCAACCATCGGTGCCGAGTGCCACGTTGACGCCCGCCTTGCGCAGTTTTTCCGCGGGGCAGAATCCCGACGCAAGCTTGAGATTGGATTCAGGACAATGCACTACCGAGACGCCGGCCTCCGCGCATGCGGCGATCTCACCGTCGGTCAGCTGGGTCATGTGCACGGCGATCAGGCGATCGTTGACCACGCCAAGTTTCTGCAGGCGCTGGAACGGACGCAGGCCGCTCTTGGATTTTTCTTCCTCGACCTCGGCCGCGGTCTCGTGCGTGTGCAGGTGTACGGGAATATCGAGCTGGTCGGCCAGCACGCGGATGCGTTCGAAGCTCTCGTCCGAAACCGTGTACGGCGCGTGCGGTGCGAACGCCGTGCCGACCAGCGGGTCGCCGCGAAAGCTGTCGTGCACTTCGCCGGCGCGCTCGAAATATTCGTCCTGCGTCTTCGCCCACGCAGTCGGAAACTGGATGATCGGCAAGCCGACCACGGCACGAAAACCCAACTTGCGGTATGTCGCACCGATCACGTCGGGGAAAAAATAGTTCTCGTTGGCGCAGGTGGTGCCGCCACGCAGCATTTCCGCGACCGCGAGCTCGACACCGTCGCGCACGAACTCCGGCCCCATCACCTTCGCTTCGGCCGGCCAGATGTGTTGCTGCAGCCACGTCATCAGCGGCAGGTCGTCGGCGAGTCCTCGCAGCAGCGTCATCGGATTGTGCGTGTGACTGTTGACCAGGCCGGGAATCAGCACGTGATCGCGCAGCTCGACGAATTCGCGCGGTGCATAGGCGGAGCGCGCATCGGCGATCGGCAGCACGGCGACGATGATGCTCTTGTCGATGACCACCGCATGGTGATCGAGCACGACGCCGTGCGGCTCGACCGGAACGACCCAGCGGGCTTCGATCATCAGGTCGACGGACTGCGCTGTCAGCGGGTTCATGTCACTTGGGCACTCGTTCGATGGGAGTTGAATACGACAAAGGGCGGTACCTTGCGGTGACCGCCCTTTGCTGGATCGTCATGTCGGTGCGGGCGACCCAGTTGCTCGACACAGGAAAACACGAAAAATGATCTTGCGTGCTTCGCACAAGTATTTCACTGGATCCCGGCCTTCGCCGGGATGACATATTGGCAAAGCCGCGCGCAAGCGCGCAGGCCAATAAGTCACTTGACGCGGCTGTCGTATTCGCCGGTGCGGGTATCGACCTTGATGATTTCGTCCTGATTGACGAAGAGCGGCACGCGAACCACGGCACCCGTTTCCAGCGTGGCCGGCTTGCCACCGCCGCCGGAGGTATCGCCGCGAACGCCCGGGTCGGTCTCGACGATCTTCAGCTCGACGAACTTCGGCGCCTGCACGGCGACGATGCCGCCGTTGAACAGCGTGACCACGCACTCTTCCTCGCCCTTGAGCCACTTCCAGGCGTCGCCCATGGCGGCCAGCGTTGCCGGCACCATCTCGAAGCTTTCCATGTTCATGAAATTCCAGACCCGATCCTTGCCGATGCCGTCGACAAACGAGAGCTGCATGTCGGTGTCGGTAGCATCCGCTTCCTCGAAGGAATCGCTGGACTTCAGCGTCTGCTCGGTCGTGCGGCCGTCCTTGAGATTACGGATGCGAATGCGGGTAAATGCCTGACCCTTGCCCGGCTTGACAAACTCCGCTTCGGTGATGATCCATGGATCGCCGTTGTGAAGGATCTTCTTGCCCGTTTTGACGTCATTGAGACCAAGGGTGGCCATGCGCTATCTGCTCCGGAGTCGATTTCGCCCGATGGGCGGCTAAAATGGGTGGATGTCACGGGCCTCACTGCCCGCTCCAAGGCCCATCATGATAACCGCAAGCCCCCACGCCCGCCTATTGCCGTCCGCACCGGACTGGCGCGAACTCTGGCGAGACGCCATCACGGATGTGCGTGAATTGCTGCAAGTCGTGGGTCTGGGCGATCGTGCCGATTTGTTGCCACGCGGTGACGCCGATTTCGCCTTGCGGGTTCCTCGCGGTTTCGTCGCGCGGATGCGCCGTAACGATCCATCCGATCCGCTGTTGTTGCAGGTGCTGCCGCAAACGGCCGAGCACGACCGGGTCGCGGGCTTTACGGTCGACGCGGTGGGCGACATGGCCGCGCGCGAAACCCAAGGCCTGCTGCACAAATACGAAGGACGCGCGCTGCTGATTGCCAGCGGCAGTTGCGCGATCAATTGCCGCTACTGTTTCCGTCGGCACTTTCCCTATGGCGAGGAGATGGCGGCAGCGGGCCAGTGGCGAAGGGCGCTTGATCATTTGCGTGAGGACACATCGATCAGTGAGCTGATTCTTTCCGGCGGCGATCCGCTCGCGCTGGCCACGCCCAAGCTCGAGGAACTGACGCGCGGACTGGCCGAAGTGCCGCATGTGACGCGTCTGCGTATCCACACGCGCCTGCCGGTGGTGCTGCCCGAGCGTATCGACACACCGTTCATCGCATGGCTCGCCGCGCTGCCGTTGCAGAAAGTGGTGGTGCTTCACGCCAATCACGCCAACGAAATGGACGCCGGCGTGGACGTGGCCTGCGCCAGGTTGCGCGAGGCGGGCTGCACCGTGCTCAACCAGTCGGTATTGCTGCGCAGAGTCAACGACAGCGTCGACGCGCTGACTGCGCTATCCGAGCGCCTGTTCGCCGCCGGCGTGCTGCCGTATTACCTTCATCAACTCGATCGCGTGCATGGCGTGGCCCATTTCGAAGTGGACGATGCGCGCGCGATGGCGCTGGTCGATGGACTTCGCGCCCGGTTGCCGGGCTACCTTGTGCCGAGGCTCGTGCGCGAGGTGAGCGGCGAGATGTCCAAGCGGCCGCTCTGAATGATCGTGCGCTCTTCGCAAGGCTTTTCGCTGGCGGCCATTGACGGAATCCGCTACAAACATCGATGGAACCCGGCGTTGAACGACGCGACCATGCAACCACTGATGACACTGGACAGCTCTGCGCCCCATGAAAAATGACTACGTCATCAAGATCCTCTTCATCGAAAGCTCGCTCGAAGAGGCCGAACAGATCATCAGCCTGTTGCGCAATACCGGAATCGCCGTGCGACCGGCTCGCGCCACCAACGACGAGCAATTGCAGACTGCGGTAAACGAGCTGGAGCCGGACATCGTGATGTTCGATCCGGCCATCACCACGCTCGCCTTGCCCGACGTGGTGCAGCTTCTCGATGCGCATGGCCGTGACTACGCGCTGCTGGGCCTGGTCACGACGATGGATAACCAGACCATCGCAGACCTTTTCATCGCCGGCGCGCGCGGCGTGGCTGCACGCAGCCAGCCCAAACAACTGGTCGCCGTGCTGCAACGCGAATTCGACGCGTTGCAAACTCGACGCCGAGTTCGCTGGCTGGAAACGGCGTTGCGCGAATCGGAACGTCGCTGCGACGCGTTGCTTGATTCATCCACCGATGCGATCGCTTACGTGCACGAAGGCATGCATGTCCGCGCCAATCAGGCCTATCTGGACACCTTCGGCTACGAGAGCTTCGATGACCTGCTCGGCATGCCGGTGCTCGACCTGATCGATTCGGCCAATGCGGATGAATTGAAGGCGCTGTTGCGCGAGCAGGCGCGTGGCGGTAAATCTCCCGCACAACTCCCGTTGCGCGCGCGTCGCGCCGATGACAGCCGTTTCGATGCGACGGTGGAGTTCGCGTCGGCCACGTTCGAAGGCGAACGCTGCCTGCAGATCGTTTTCCGCCGGCAGATGGTCGATCAGGCTGTGCTTGAACAACTGCAACGCGACCCGGTTACGGGCTTGTTCAATCGTGCCCGCATGCTGACCAGCATCGATGATGCGGTGACCGCAGCCGCCAACGGAAAGAAGGGCCAGTCGCTGTTGCTGGTCGAACCCGACAACTGGGCGTCGATCGTGACCAGCATTGGTCTGGGCAAGGCCGACGAATTGCTGGCGAACTTCGCCGATCGCATCCGCATGCTGCTCGGGCCCGACGATGTGGCGGGCATGCTGGCAGAACATACGCTGGGCGTCGCACTGGATTCGCGCCAGGACGATGCGGTCAGGGAATGGATCAGCAAACTGCAGCACGCCATCAACAACGGCATCTTCGACGCGGGCGCAAGTTCGATCGCGGTCACCGCCAGTATCGGCGGCAGCTTGCTGGGTGAGAAAAACGCCAACACGGAACAGCTGCTCAATCAGGCGAGCCAGGCGCTGCGCACGGCGCAAAGCCTCGGCGGCAATCAGATCGAACTGCATGACCCCGCAGCACGCGAAAAAGCCGATGACGAGCGCGACCGTTACTGGCTCGATCTTCTGCAACAGGCGCTGGCGAGCGACGGGCTGGTGCTTTACCACCAGCATACGGTCAGCCTGCAGGATGCCGAGGGCGACTATTCGGAAATCCTGCTGCGCATGAATGGCCCGCAGGGCGAAGTGTTGCCAGGCTTCTTCATGCCTATCGCCGAAAAGCACAACCTCAACACCGCGATCGATCGCTGGGTGCTCGAGCAGACCATCAAGACGCTCGAAACGCGCGAGCGCCAGGGGTTGCAAACCACCTTCTTCGTCAAGCTCACCACCGCGTCATTGCAGGACGAGACTTTGCTGTCGTGGCTTGAAGCGCGACTGAGGAAGGCCGAGCTGAAACAGGGACGCATCGTGCTGGAAATGACCGAGAGCAAGGTGATGACCTTGCTGCGCCCCGCGCAGGAGTTCGTGGTCGGCTGGAAGAAGCTCGGCGGCCAGTTCGCGCTGGAGCAATTCGGTTCCGGCCTCAACTCGTTCCAGTTGCTCACCCACGTGGACGCGGACTATCTCAAGATTGACCGCAGCTACATGGCCGAGCTGCCACAGCATCCGGAGAACCAGAAAAAGGTGGCCGAACTTTGTCAGCAGGCACGCGAGCTGAAACGCCAGACGATCGCCGAATGGGTGGAGGACGCCACAAGCACGTCACTGTTGTTCGCCTGCGGCGTCGACTTCGTGCAGGGCAACTTCCTGCAGGAACCGCAGCGGTTGCAATAAACGGGCGTCCCCTCGTCGGCAATCTGGATGGATTGGAAATGAAAAAGCCCGCGGAGTATTCCGCGGGCTTTTTCGTGCAACCAGGTCGCCGGATTATTCGGCGGCGGCAGCAGATGCAGCGGCAGCAGCGGCCTTGTTCGCAGCCTTGGCAGCAGCGGCGGCGGCCACGTCTTCCTTGATGCGTGCAGCTTTGCCTTCCAGACCACGCAGGTAATACAGCTTGGCACCGCGGACCTTGCCCTTGCGCTTCACGGTGATCGAATCGATCGCCTGGCTGTGCGCCTGAAATACACGCTCCACGCCGGTGCCGTGCGACATCTTGCGCACGGTGAAGGCCGAATGCAGGCCGCGGCTGCGACGGGCGATGACGATGCCCTCGAATGCCTGCACGCGCTCGCGATTGCCTTCCTTCACCTTGACGTTCACCACGATGGTGTCGCCAGGGCCGAACTCCGGCAACTGGCGGGTGATCTGCTCGGCTTCGAACTGTTCAATGATCTTGTTCATGGCAACACCTGTGTAATTTCAATAGCCGGTCAGTCATCGACCGTTTCGTTGGACCGCGCCTGTCCAGATCGAACATGTTCGCGGCGAAATTCATCCAGCAATGCACGGGATTCAACATCCAGCGCATGCTGCGACAGCAAATCGGGACGTCGCAACCAGGTCCGTCCGAGGGATTGCTTCAGGCGCCAGCGGGCAATCGCCGCATGGTCACCGGATAGCAGAACCTCCGGTACCGAACCCAGTGCATCATGCACCGGTTTCGTATAGTGCGGACAATCCAGCAGACCATCCGAGAATGAATCCTGCTCGGCCGACTGCGCGTCGTTCAACGCGCCATCCTGCAACCGGCCCACTGCGTCGATGATCACCGCAGCGGCCAATTCGCCACCTGAAAGCACATAGTCGCCGATAGACAGCTCTTCGTCGACCTCGTGCGCCAGAAGACGCTCGTCCACACCTTCGTAACGCCCGCAAAGCATGGCGATGCGCGGCAGCTTCGCCAGCGCTTCAACCCTGCCCTGCGTCAGCCGCGATCCCTGCGGGCTGAGATAAATCAGATGCACCGGTTCCGGTGCGGCGCCGCGCATGGCCATCAAGGTCGCGCGCAGCGGTTCGATCATCATCACCATACCGGGACCGCCGCCATACGAGCTGCTGTCCACGGTGCGGTGCCTGTCGCTGGTGTAGTCGCGCGGGTTCCAAGTTTCCACCTGCAGCAACTCGCGTTGCTGCGCGCGTCCCACGACACCCACCGACGCGCTTTGCCGCACGAAGTCCGGGAACAAAGTGACGACATCGATGCGCATGATCCTCAACCCTGTGCCTTGAAGCGGCGATGTCAGAATTCAGGATCCCAGTCCACCACCATGCGTTTTGCGGACAGATCCACCGAACGCACGTACGAACCCTGGATGAAAGGAATCAGCCGCTCGCGCTCGCCATCCCTCACTACCACGACATCGTTGGCGCCAGTGGCGAACAGGTGACTAACCCGCCCCAGCTCCACGTTTTCCGTGGTGACAACCTCGATGCCTTCGAGATCGACCCAGTAATACTCATCTTTTCCGGGCGGTGGCAGTTGCTCGCGATCGACATGGATGTCGCTGCCGATCAATGCCGCTGCCTGTTCCCGATCGTCCACTCCAGGCAACTGAGCCACCATGCCCTTGCCCTGCTGACGACCCTTGGCGCCTGTGATCTCCATTTCCTTACCCGGCGCTGCGCTAAGCAGCCAAGGTTGGTAATCGAAGATCCGCATGCGTGGCTCGGCCCAGGATTCGATCTTGAGCCAGCCCTGCACACCGTAAAGCCCGACGATGCGTCCGATCAGGACGCGTCGACCGGCTTGCGCCATGCTCAGGCTGCCTGCTGCTTGCCGGCTTCCTTGACCAGTGCCGCGACCTTGTCGGTCAGCTGCGCACCCTTGCTCACCCACTCCTTGACGCGCTCGACATTCAACTCGAGACGCTTGTCCTTGCCAGCGGCAACCGGGTTGTAATAACCAACGTTCTCGATGTTGCGGCCGTCGCGCTTGCTGCGCTGATCAGTCACGACAACGTGGTAGAACGGACGGCCCTTGGCGCCACCGCGCGAAAGACGAATCTTGACCATGGTAAAGCTCCAGAAATGCCGGATAGTCGGCAGGCACACGAGAAGACGTGCGCGGTAAACGAGGCATTTTAGCGGAAAAGGGAGAAAAAGAAAGGCCTTATGCGCCGGTGATGCGCAGAAGAGTCCTTTTCAGCGCATGGGGGGCAAGCCACCCATGCCGCCCATGCCCTTCATGGCACCTCGCATCTGACGCATCAGGCCCTTGGTGCCGCCCTTGGAGAGCTTGGACATCATCTTTTCCATCTGCATGTATTGCTTGAGCAGGCGATTGACATCTGCCGGCTGCGTGCCCGAGCCGCGTGCCACGCGAGCGCGCCGCGAGCCGTTCAGAAGATCCGGATGGCGACGTTCCTTCTTGGTCATCGAGCTGATGATCGCGATCATCCGTTTCATCTCGCCGTCGTTGACCTTGGACTTGACGCTGTCAGGCAGGTTCGAGACGCCGGGAAGCTTGTCCATCAAGCCGGCAAGACCACCCATGTTGCCCATCTGCTCCAACTGGTCCTTCATGTCGTTGAGGTCGAAGCGCTTGCCCTTCATCACCTTCTGGGCGAGCTTCTGCGCTTTTTCCTGATCGACCTTGCGCTCGACTTCCTCGACCAGCGACAGCACGTCGCCCATGCCGAGGATACGTTGCGCGACGCGGTCCGGATGGAACGGCTCCAGCGCGTCGGTCTTCTCGCCAGCGCCGAGGAACTTGATCGGACGACCCGTCACGTAACGCACGGACAACGCCGCGCCACCGCGTGCATCGCCATCGGTCTTGGTCAGGATCACACCAGTCAGCGGCAACGCTTCGCTGAAAGCCTTCGCGGTATTGGCGGCGTCCTGGCCGGTCATCGCGTCCACCACGAACAGTGTTTCGATCGGATTGACCGCAGCGTGCAGCGCCTTGATCTCCGACATCATGGTTTCGTCCACGTGCAGGCGACCGGCGGTATCGATTAGCAACACATCGATCACTTCGCGCCGCGCCGCCGCGATGGCGGCCTTCGCGATATCGACGGGACTCTGGCTTGCATCGGACGGAAAGAATTTCACGCCCACCTGCTCAGCCAGCGTGCGCAGTTGCTCGATCGCGGCAGGACGATAGACGTCGCAGCTCACCACCATCACTTTTTTCTTTTTGCGTTCGGTCAACAACCGCGCAAGTTTCGCAACCGTCGTGGTCTTGCCAGCGCCCTGCAGGCCTGCCATGAGAACCACCGCCGGCGGTTGCTGCGCAAGGTTCAACTCGGTATTGGCCGTGCCCATCACAGTGGTCAGTTCGTCGCTGACGACTTTCACCAGCGCCTGACCAGGGCTGAGACTCTTTAATACGTCCTGACCGACAGCGCGCACCTTGATGCGCTGGATTAGCGCCTGCACCACCGGCAGCGCGACGTCTGCCTCAAGCAACGCGATGCGAACCTCGCGCAACGACTCGCGGATGTTTTCCTCGGTCAGCCGGCCGCGTCCGCGCAGACGGTTGACGGTGACGGAAAGGCGTTGGCTGAGCGACTCGAACATGGCGTGACCGGCATACTGGAAAGTCGTCGATTATAGCGGACAGGCCGCAGCGCCTCGCATGCATGCCTCAAAGGCCTGTGCGACACTGCCCGGCCATGATCATCCACGTCCTCGCCGCGCTAGCCATACTGTTTTATCTCGCTGCCGCAGGCTGGCTGGCGCGCCCGATGCTGGGTCGCGGCACGCATTGGAATCAGGCGGCGCTCGGCGTAGCAGGGCTGGCAGTACTGATGCACGCGAGCATTCTGCTCGGAACGCATCGCGGCGCGCTGGACCTGCATTTCTTTGCCGCGCTGTCGCTGGTCGCCTTCGTCGTATCCACGCTTACCTTGCTAGTGAATCTCTCTCGGCCAGTGGCAGCGTTGGGTGTCATCGTGTTTCCGCTTACGGCCTTACTGGTTCTGGTCGACAGTTTCCTGGCGCCGCCTACGGTGCCGCACGCGATGGACTGGCAGATCAAGCTGCACGTCACCGTGGCACTTATCTCTTTCAGCGTACTGTCGATCGCCACCGTGCTGGCTATCCTACTGGCGGTGCAGGAACGCGCGCTGCGCCATCGACAGTTCGGGCCTTGGCTTCGCGCGCTGCCGCCATTGACGCTTACCGAAACACTGTTGTTTCGACTGATCGCCGCGGGCTTCCTGCTGCTGACGTTGACGCTGATCACCGGTGCGTTGTTCGTCGACGATCTTTTCAGCCAGCATCTTGCGCACAAGACGATTCTGTCGATCGTGGCGTGGCTGGTCTTCGGTGTGCTGCTTTACGGCCGCTGGCGGCATGGCTGGCGCGGTCAGCGCGCGGTGAATCTCACGCTGATCGGCATGGCTGTCTTGCTGCTGGCTTTCTTCGGCTCCAAGTTCGTGCTCGAACTGATCCTGCATCGCGGCATCGACAGCTGATCAGCGACAGGCATCTATCGCTTCGGACAACCGCTCCACACCGATCACTTCCATGTCGCCGACTTTTCCCTTTTTCGGCGCATTCGCCCGCGGCACGATCGCGCGCTTGAATCCATGCGTCGCCGCTTCTTTCAAGCGTTCCTCGCCATTCGGTACCGGGCGAATTTCGCCAGACAACCCCACTTCGCCAAACGCGACGGTCTGCTCGGCCAACGGCCGATCGCGCAAGCTCGACAGCACCGCGAGCAGCACCGGCAGATCTGCCGCGGTTTCCTGCACGCGAATGCCGCCGACCACGTTGACGAATACGTCTTGGTCGTAAGCGGCCACACCGCCATGCCGATGCAGCACGGCCAGCAGCATCGCTAGACGATTTTGCTCCAGCCCGATGGTCACCCGCCGCGGGTTGCCCAGCGACGATTGATCCACCAGCGCCTGCACCTCGACGAGTAACGGGCGCGTGCCCTCGCGCGTCACCATCACCACGCTGCCCGATGTCGGCCCGGTGTGCGCCGACAGGAAAATCGCCGAAGGGTTCGGCACTTCGCGCAGGCCCTTGTCGGACATCGCGAACACGCCCAGTTCGTTGACCGCGCCGAAGCGATTCTTGAACGCGCGCAACACCCGGAATCGGCTGCCCGATTCGCCTTCAAAATAAAGCACGGCGTCGACCATGTGCTCGAGCACGCGCGGACCGGCGATGCCGCCCTCCTTGGTCACGTGCCCGACCAGAAATACCGACGTGCCGGTTTCCTTGGCGAACCGCGTGAGCTTCGCGGCCGATTCGCGCACCTGGCTCACCGAACCCGGTGCCGCAGTGAGCAGTTCGGTCCAGATCGTCTGGATCGAGTCGATCACCAGTACGCGCGGTCGCGTTGCCATCGCCTGATCGAGAATCCGTTCGATGCAGGTTTCCGCCAAGGCCTGCAGGGGTTCCAGCGGCAAGCCGAGGCGCTGCGCGCGCGAAGCGACTTGCGACAGTGATTCCTCGCCGGTGACGTACACACTGGGCAGATGCGCTCCAAGCGTGCCAAGCATCTGCAACAGCAACGTCGATTTCCCTATGCCCGGATCGCCGCCGATCAACACCACCGAACCCTGCACCAATCCGCCGCCGAGTACGCGATCGAGTTCGCCGATACCGGTATGCGTACGTGCTTCGGCAGTCAGTGCCACCGCCGTCAGCGGCGTGATGCGAGCCGATCCCGCCGCATGGCCCGCGTAGCTGGATCGCTGCGCGCCGACCGATGATTTGGCGGCGGACGAGTCCGTCAACACGATGGCACTGAGCGTATTCCACACCCCGCATTCGATGCATTGCCCCTGCCACTTGTTGTGCTCGGCACCGCAATCGGTGCAGACATAGGCGGTCTTGGCTTTGGCCATGCGGGTTCTCTGGGACGCGAATGTGGACGAGCTTAGCTGGACGACATCGCAGATCGCGAGACGCGGAGCATCGCCATCTGACGTCGGCGAAACCCGCGACGATGCTTCACCCGTCGTCCTCGACAAACAGCACGCGTCGGGTCATGCCGCAGGTGAGGTCGTAGGAAATGGTGCCTGATTGTGTAGCGACGATTTCCGCCGGTAATCCATCACCCCACAACGTGACGCGATCACCAACTTTCGCCGTCGGTACGCCACGAAGGTCGACGGTGATCAGGTCCATCGACACACGACCGATCAACGGCACGCGACGTTCGCCCACCAGTACAGGCGTGCCTGCGACTGCGCTGCGCGGATAACCGTCGCCGTAACCGACGGCGGCGACGCCCACGTCCATGTGCTCCGGGCAGGTCCAGATGCCGTTGTAGCCGATGCTTTCGCCGCGTCGTATGCGGTTTATCGCGATCAGTTGCGTGCTAAGCGTCATGGCAGGACGAAAACCGAAATCGGCACCACTCTTACCGTCGACGACCGACAACCCGTAAAGCAATCCGCCCGTGCGTACCCAGTCACCGCGCGCTTCCGGCCAGCCAATCACCGCGGCGGAATTGGACAGCGAACGCGGCCCGGTAAACATGCGCGTGGCTTCTGAAAAACGCGCGATCTGCGCGGGCGTTTGTTGGTCGTCGAACACTTCGGAATCGGAGAAGTGTGTCATCAAACCGATGTCGGGATCGATGCCGGCCATCGCGGTCAACCGCGCGTGCACATCGGCCACAAACTCCGGCGCGAAACCCAGTCGATGCATGCCGCTGTCGATTTTCAGCCACACCCGCAGTCGACCGCGTGCGGGCGACGCCTGCGCGAGCCACTGCAACTGCGACTCATGATGAACGGTGGCGTCGAGGTGCAGGCGCTGCATCTCGTTGATGTCGTTTGCACTATCGGGGCCGGAAAGCACCACGATGCGCTGGCGATGTCCCGCAGCTCGCAGACGCAATCCGTCACCGAGCGCGGCCACGGCGAATGCATCGGCATCGTCGTCGAGTGCACGCGCAACGCGCTCAAGCCCGTGGCCGTACGCATCGGCCTTTACCACCGCCATCACCTTCGCTGGCGCGACCATCGCCTTGATGCGTGCGAGGTTGTGACGCAGTGCGCCCAGATGGATGGTGGCGACGGTGGTGCGGCTCATCGTGAGCGAAAATGCCGGATCAATCGAACGAGCCGACGAACGAATCCGGCGCGTAGTTCTCGAACTTGGTGTAGTGGCCGAGGAAGGTCAGCTTGCAGGTGTCGGTCGGGCCGTTTCGCTGCTTGCCGATGATGATTTCGGCCATGCCCTTGTCCGGCGACTCCTTGTTGTAGTACTCGTCGCGGTAGATGAACATGATCACGTCGGCATCCTGCTCGATGGCGCCGGACTCGCGCAGGTCGGACATCATCGGGCGCTTGTCCGCGCGTTGTTCCAGCGAGCGGTTCAACTGCGAGAGAGCGATCACCGGCACGTTCAACTCCTTGGCAAGGCCTTTGAGTGAACGCGAAATTTCTGAAATTTCGGTGGCGCGGTTCTCCTTGTTGCCGGGCACCTGCATCAGTTGCAGGTAATCGATCACGATCAGGCCCAGTCCACCGTGTTCGCGATGCAGCCGACGCGAGCGCGAGCGCAATTCCACCGGTGACAAACTCGGCGTGTCGTCGATGAAGATCTTGGCATCGGACAGGATCTGGATGGCGTTGGAGACGCGCGGCCAGTCTTCTTCTTGCAGGTCGCCGTTGCGCAGATGCTGCTGATGGATGCGACCTACCGACGAAATCAGACGGAAAGCCAACTGCGACGCAGACATTTCCATCGAAAACACAACGACCGCTTTCTTGCCGCGGATCGCTGCGGTCTCGGCAATATTCAGCGCGAAAGCGGTTTTACCCATCGACGGGCGTGCCGCGACGATGATCAGGTCCGATGGCTGCAGACCGGACGTGAGGTTGTCCAGATCGTTGAAGCCGGTGGTCACGCCGGTGAGCTGACCGCGATTCTCGTAGCGTTCGGTGAGCAAGCGGAACGCATCCTTCACTGCCTCGCGCATCGAGACGGAATCCTTCTTGCCGCGCGCGCCGGATTCAGCGATGTGAAACACTCGTTGCTCGGCGTTCTCCAGCACTTCCTGGACGCTGCGACCTTCGGGACGGTAGCCGTCCTCCGTGATCGATGTACCAGCGTCGATCAGCTGGCGCATCACCGATTTCTCGCGAACGATTTCCGCGTAGGCCGTGATGTTCGCGGCACTCGGCGTGCTGTTGGCAAGCTCGATGAGATAGCCCGCGCCGCCGACCATCTCGGCCAGGCCGTTGCTTTCGAACCAGTCGCCCAATGTCACCGCATCACACGGCATGCCCTTGTTGGCCAGCTCGTTGATCGCACGCCAGATCAGTCGATGATCCTTGCGGTAGAAATCCTGTTCGGCCAGCTTGTCGGCCACTTTATCCAGCGCGTCCGGCGCGAGCATCAGTCCACCAAGCACCGCCTGTTCGCCATCGATGGAATGCGGCGGCACGCGCAAGGCTTCGATGGCAGGCGAGGAGGATTTGCGTTCTGGCACGAAGGACATCGATTTACCTCACGGGACGACAGGCAACGCACCGATGCGTCGGCGTCAGTCACACCGACAAGCATCATACGCGGCGTCATCTCATCAGCCGAGACAATAACTCTGTGGATAACCTGTGGGTTGCTGTGGACAGAACGGGCACAGATGCGCTTTGCGAAATGGATATTCGCAAAGAAAACGGGCGCCCGAAGGCGCCCGTTCCGTACTTTGGTTTGCGGCGACGACTTAGTTGTCGCCGACCACGATCACCTTCACCGTGGTGTGCACGTCGGCATGCAGATGCAGCGCAACGTCATACTCGCCGGTGTTGCGAAGCGGGCCTTCGCCCAGAATCACTTCACCCTTGTTGACGGTATGACCTGCCGCCGCCAGAGCCTCGGCGATATCGCGCGGACCAACCGAACCGAACAGCTTGCCCTCGGCGCTGGCGTGAGCGGAGATCGTCACCGACGCATCGGCCAACTTGGTCTTGCGTGCTTCGGCATCGGCCAGGGCGGAGTTGGCCTTGGCTTCGTATTCGGCGCGACGCTGTTCGAACGCAGCCAGATTCGCGGCATTGACGCGAACGGCCTTGCCCTGCGGCAGGAGGAAATTACGACCGTAGCCGGGCTTCACGACGACCTTGTCGCCGAGCGTGCCGAGGCCGCGGACTTTCTGCAGGAGAATGAGTTCCATGATGGTTCCTTTTCGTTAGCGCCGGTGTGGCCCGACGCAGCCAGGACGGTTGTCCGAAGGTTATCCGAATTGCGCCCGACGATATCGGGCGCAACAACCAGCCGCTGCCCGAAGGCTGCGGCTGGCCACGATCAGACGTCGTGGTTGTCGGTGTACGGCAGCAGCGAGAGGAAGCGTGCGCGCTTGATCGCGGTGGCTAGCTGACGCTGGTAGCGCGCCTTGGTACCGGTGATGCGGCTCGGCACGATCTTGCCGTTCTCGGTGACGTACTGACGCAGCGTGTTGAGATCCTTGTAGTCGATCTCTTTCACGTCTTCGGCGGTGAAGCGGCAGAACTTGCGGCGGCGGAAAAATTTGGACATGGTCTGGATTCCTATCAGTCGCTGTCGCGATCGTTGTCGTCGTCGCGGTCACGACCGCGGCCTTCGCTTTCGCCATCGTCGTCGTCGCGGCGACGCGAGGTCTTGGCATCATCCTTTTCCTTGCTCTTCAGGATGAAGGACGGCTCGGAATCGGCTTCGTCGCGACGCACCACCAGGTGGCGCAGCACGGCGTCGTTGAAGCGGAAACCCGACTCCAACTCGTTCAGCGCGTTCTGGCTGACTTCGATGTTGATCAGCACGTAATGTGCCTTGGCCAGGTTCACGATCGGATAGGCCAGCTGACGACGGCCCCAGTCTTCCAGACGGTGGATCTTGCCGCCATCCGTCTCGATCAGCGCTTTGTAGCGCTCGATCATGGCGGGAACCTGCTCGCTCTGGTCAGGGTGGACCAGAAACACGACTTCGTAATGACGCAGCGTCATCGTTAGGTAACTCCTTGTGGATGCGGCCTCGCGGCCTCGCAGCCTCCCGCCGTTGCGGTGAGGCAAGTACCGTCGACGCCCAAACGGGCGCGGACAGAAGCGGAATTGTAAGCGGCGGCACAAGCTGGGCGCAAGCTATTGATGTGAAAGGCGTCGAACCTTCGGGGCCGCCAGCGTGGCGATTTCAAACCGGAATGACACTCAGCCGACGGTAAAACTCTCGCCGCAGCCACACTCGCCGGTCGCATTCGGGTTATGAAAGACAAAGCTGGCGTTGAGTCCCTGGCGCTGAAAATCGATCACGGTGCCCTCTACCAGAGCCAGGCTCTTGTCGTTGACGATCAGCGGCAGGCCATCAATTTCCACAAGCTGATCGCCCTTGCCTATCGCATCAGCCAGATCCACTACATAAGCGAAACCCGAGCAGCCAGTGCGCTTCACGCCAAACCGCACGCCCGCCGCCGTCGGCGTGACGGACAGGAAGTGGCGCATGCGTTCGCTGGCGGCTGGCGTAATGGTGATGGTCATAGCGATGAGTGCTTGCGAAGTGTTGGGTGCAGATACCTGCCTGCGTAGTCGCGGGCCGGGCGATAGCTACATTATCATGGTGCTCTTGCGCGCCGCGTGCGCCCGTCTTCATTACACACGCCGATACGAGGCGGTCGCTCCGCGACCCAGCCGATATGCGGCATCCAGCAGGGAGTTTCAATCCATGGCCGTGGTTAGCCCGACGATTTGCAGCGTGAAACAAGCCTTGTCCGGCTCCATCGAGGCTAACAGCGCAGTCACCGTGCGCGGTTGGGTACGCACGATTCGTGATTCCAAGGGCGGCCTGTCCTTCGTCAACGTAACCGATGGCTCGTGCTTCGATCCGATCCAGGCGGTGGTCACTGACAAGGTGGCCAACTTCGAAAGCGAGGTGAAGCACCTCACCACCGGTGCAGGCCTGATTGTCACCGGCACACTGGTTGCCTCGCAGGGCAAGGGGCAGCGTTTCGAAATCCAGGCCGAAACGGTCGAGGTCACGGGCTTCGTGGACGATCCGCTGACCTACCCGATCCAGCCCAAGCCACACACGATGGAGTTCCTGCGCGAAGTCGCTCATCTGCGTCCGCGCACCAACCTCTTCGGCGCGGTGACGCGTGTGCGGCACACGATGATGACGGCGATCCATCGCCACCTCACCGAACAGGGTTTCTTCTGGATCAACACGCCGATCATCACGACTTCCGATGCGGAAGGCGCCGGCGACATGTTTCGCCTGTCCACGCTGGACTTGGCCAACCTGCCGCGCGACGACAAAGGCAAGATCGACTTCCGCAAGGATTTCTTCGGTCGTGAGGCATTCCTCACTGTTTCGGGCCAGCTCAATGTCGAGGCGTATTGCCTGGCGATGAGCAAGGTCTACACGTTCGGCCCGACATTCCGTGCAGAAAATTCCAACACGCCACGTCACCTCGCCGAGTTCTGGATGGTCGAACCGGAAATCGCCTTTGCGGATCTTGCTGCCGATGCCGACTGCGCCGAAGCGTTCCTGAAGGCAATCTTCAAAGCCGTGCTGGACGAGCGCGCCGACGACATGGCGTTCTTCGCCGAACGCGTAACGCCGGATGCAATCAGCCGTCTAGAAGCTTTTATTGCCAAACCGTTCGAGCGGATCGACTATACTGATGCCATCGCGATACTGCAGAAGTCCGGGCAGAAGTTCGAATACCCGGTCGCCTGGGGCATCGATCTGCAAACCGAGCACGAGCGTTACCTGGCCGAGAAACATATTGGCCGTCCCGTGGTCGTAATGAATTACCCCGAGAAAATCAAGGCGTTCTACATGCGCTTGAACGATGACGAAAAGACCGTCGCCGCCATGGACGTGCTTGCGCCGGGCATTGGCGAAATCATCGGTGGCGCGCAGCGCGAAGAACGGCTGGATTACCTCGACCGGCGCATGGCGCAGTTCGGCCTGGACGTCGAAACGTACGGCTGGTACCGCGACTTGCGCCGTTACGGCACGGTGCCGCACGCCGGCTTCGGACTCGGCTTCGAGCGTCTGCTGGTCTACGTCTGCGGTCTCGCAAACATCCGCGATGCCATTCCCTATCCGCGTGCCGCCGGCACGGCCGAATTCTGAGTATTCAAACCTGCCAATGTCACATCGTTTCCTCACCATCGCCCTGCTTGCTTTCGCCGTGCTGCTCGGCGGATGTCATACGGCGAAGATTCTGATTCCTCCCAACCTGCGGCCGCCCAGCGAAAACTCCGGCGACAACCTCAAGCAGGCGGCGAAAAAATTGCAGGACGCATCGCCATGCTGCAGCAGTTTTGCCGACTTCTCCTACGAGACGATGCTGCCCTGGCAGCCACAGAAATTCGTGATGGGCGTCGGCAGCATGGTGGCCAACCTCAACGGCGCGCACAGCTATTTCGTCGCTTTTCGCCTGCCTGAAAATGCCAAGGTGCCCTACCGCGTCGCATTGAAATCGGAATTGAATGGCCGCTGGCTGCATACCAGTTATCTCTTCGCTCCGACCATCGTGATGCTCGACGACGGATTCCAGCCGATCCACAGCGAAGACGTCGGACTGTGCGAACACATGGGCTGGAGCGATGAAACCACCGGCGCATTCGGCAGCTTTACCGTGGACAGCGCCAAGGCCCGCTACCTGCTGGTCTACAGCTCGGCTGCGCAACAGGCGGGCAAGACCTATTGGGAGCAATCGCCCGCGTCGGTTCCCACCAGCACCGCAGCAACGCTCCAGATGAATACCGCCGGCAGCTTCAGCGTGCCGCACGGTCCCGACGGTTCGGTGTGGGTCGGCATGATGAACAAGACCTATGCCAAGGCCGTCGGCAGTGCGATCTGCAAGAAGGCCGCCGATGGCAATGGCCTGCTTAATACCATCCGCACTGCCATTCCGATTCCGTGGAGCAGCGACAAATCCAAGGGCAGCACGCCGGTCAGCAGCACGCAATGATCACGCTCTATATCGCGCTGCTCGCCGGTGGCGTCGTATTTTTCGTGTTGTCGTACATCGCGCTTTTCATGCTGGCTCGGCGCATGAGAACGCGTTATCCGCAGCAGTGGAAAATCATTGCGGAGCCGGAACAAGGCCGAAGCAACGCGCTGCGTACTTGGGTGCGTCTACAACACGCGGTCCGTTCACCCGCCCTGCCCGCGCTGGAAGACAAAAAGTTGAACGGCTGGCGCACCGTATGGCGCTGCAGCCCTCCACTGGGCTGGCTGTGTTTTCTGGGCGCATTGGCTATGCGTTTTCTGCTGCGGTGATATTTAAGGAGACGCCATGCAACTGGAGTTGAGCGGACGCCACGCGCTGGTCTGCGGCGCATCCAAGGGCATCGGTCGCGCGACGGCCATTGAACTGGCCGAACTCGGCGCCAGCGTCACCTTGCTCGCCCGATCCGGCGAAGCGCTCAAGGAAGTCGCAAACGCATTGCAACAACGCGACGGCCAGCAGCACGACTGGCGCAGTGTCGACATGCTGGACACCGCTGGTTTGCAGTCGACCGTCACAGAACTGGCTGCGAAACAGCCGGTGCATATCCTGATCAACAACACCGGTGGCCCGCCAGCGGGCCTGGCGCACACCGCGGAGAGCACGGCCTTCGAGATCGCCTTCAGGCAGCATCTGCTCGCAGGCCAGGCGCTCGTGCAGGCAGTCTTGCCGGGAATGCGCGCAAGCGGTTTCGGCCGAATCATCAACGTGATTTCTACCTCCGTGAAGGAACCCATCGCAGGGCTTGGCGTGTCGAACACCGTGCGTGCAGCGGTCGCTGCATGGGCCAAGACCTTGTCGGGCGAACTCGCCGCCGATGGCATCACCGTCAACAACGTGCTGCCTGGCTACACGCGAACGGATCGCCTGAATGGCTTGCTGGCTTTGCAGGCCGCGGCGAGTGGCCGAAGCGAAGACGACATCGCCAAGGACATGCTGGCCACGGTTCCCGCTCGCCGCTTTGGCGAAGCGAGTGAAATCGCCGCAGTCATCGCATTCCTCTGCTCACCTGCGGCGGGCTACGTCAACGGCGTCAGCATCGCCGTGGACGGTGGCCGCACGCGTGCATTGAGTTGAGCCTCGCCAACGTCAGTGCAATTGCCTCACGCTGGTTTTAAGCTTGCGCCGATGTCCCCATTGCGCCTCACCAATCTGATCGACGGACGCCTGCAGGCGCCGCATCACGATGCGTGGCTCGATGTGCACGAGCCCGCCGCCGGTTCCGTCTTCGCGCTTTGCCCCGATTCCTCTTCGTCGGATGTCGACGCCGCTGTCGACGCCGCATCGCATGCCGCGCCCGGTTGGGCCAGCACGCCAGCGGACCAGCGCGCGCGTTTGTTGCAAAAACTGGCGCAGCTGATCGAGTCACGGCTTGAGGAATTCGCCGCACTGGAATCACGCGACAGTGGTAAGCCACTGGTGCTTGCGCGCACGGTGGACATCCCACGCGCCATAAGCAACCTGCGTTACTTCGCCGCCGCGGCGATGACTATGGGCAGCGAATCGCACACGATGGAAACCGGGCTTCCGGGCACAGGTGCCATCAACTACACATTGCGCCAACCGCTCGGTGTGGTTGGCTGCATCAGCCCGTGGAATCTGCCGCTCTATCTCTTTACCTGGAAGATCGCCCCGGCACTCGCTGCGGGCAATACGGTCGTGGCCAAGCCCTCGGAAATCACGCCATGCACCGCGGCGTTGCTTGGCGAACTGAGCATTGAGGCAGGTTTTCCGAAGGGTGTGCTGAACATCGTTCAAGGTCGTGGCCCATCGGTCGGACAAGCCATCGTGGAGCACGCGCTAATCAAGGCAGTGTCGTTCACCGGCAGCACGGCGACCGGCTCACACATTGCCGCAGTGGCCGCCACGCAGTTCAAGAAAGTGTCGTTGGAGATGGGCGGGAAAAATCCCGCCATCGTGTTCGCAGATGCCGATTTGTCGGATGCGAATCTCGACACCATTGTTCGCTCGGGCTTCGCCAATCAAGGCGAAATCTGTCTGTGCGGATCGCGCCTGCTGGTGCAACGTTCGATCTACGAAACTTTTCGCGAGCGTTATCTCGATCGCGTTCGCGCGCTCGCCGTTGGCGACCCGAATGAACGCACAAGCGATCTCGGCGCGATGGTTTCCGAAGCGCACTACAACAAAGTGCTGGGTTGCATCGAACGGGCGAGTGCTGAAGGCGGCACGATTCTCTGCGGCGGTGACAGCGTTCGCGTGGCCGGCCGTTGCGAGAGCGGCTGGTTCATCGCTCCCACGGTCGTTGAGGGTTTGCCCCGCGCGGCACAGACCAATCAACAGGAAATTTTCGGGCCGGTGGTGAGCCTGATTCCGTTCGACGACGAAAGCGAAGCGCTGGCGATCGCCAACGACAGCCGCTACGGTCTCGCCGCATCCGTCTGGACGCAGGATCTATCCCGCGCGCATCGTCTTTCGGGACAGCTCGACTTCGGCATCGTGTGGATCAACTGCTGGATGATGCGCGATCTGCGCACACCGTTCGGCGGCAGCAAGCAATCCGGCATGGGTCGCGAAGGCGGCATCGAGGCCATGCACTTCTTCACCCAGACCAGAAATATCTGCGTCCGTTACTGAATCAATCGCGCGACGTCGTCGCATGAAACGGGAGTTCTCTTGACCAGTCCCCTGCAAGACCTGATCGATGGCAACCGACGCTGGGCTTCCTCGATGAATGCGCAGGATCCGCATTTCTTCGAGGCACTCGCCAAGCAACAATCGCCGAAGTACCTGTGGATCGGTTGCTCCGATTCACGTGTTCCCGCTACCCAGATCGTCGACCTTCCGCCTGGCGAAATCTTCGTGCAGCGCAACGTGGCCAACGTGGTCGCGCACAGCGATCTCAATTGTCTGAGCACCATGCAGTTCGCCGTGGATATCCTCAAGGTCGAACACATCATCATCGTCGGCCACTACGGCTGCGGCGGCATCCAGGCGGTGCTCGACGAAAAACGCCTCGGTCTCGTCGACAACTGGTTGCGGCACGTGGGCGATGTCGCTGAAAAGCACGCGTCGATGCTCGCTTCGCTCGACCTCATGGCGGTACGCAATGCGCGGCTGTGCGAACTCAATGCCATCGAACAAGTGACCAACACCTGCCGAACCACCATCGTGATGGACGCCTGGGAACGCGGACAGAATCTTTCGGTACACGCGTGGTGTTACAGCCTCGACAACGGGCACATGAACGATCTGGACATGCACGTCGATTCGCGCGCCGGGCTGGAGCCTCAGTACGAACGCGCGTTGCAACGGCTGGTTCGTTCGCCGGCCAGTACGCGGTGAGCGACATCGTGCGCACCACCTCGGCACCCGCGCCGATCGGCGCTTATCCGCACGCGCGACGTGTCGGGGACCTGCTGTTTATCTCTGGCGTCGGCCCTCGCCAACCCGGCAGCAACATCATCCCTGGCAACGTGCATGACGCCGAAGGGCGGCTGGTGAGTTATGACATCGACGCACAATGCCTCCAGGTGTTCGCGAATGTCCGCGCGATCCTCGAAGCAAGCGGTGCGGCATGGAGCGATCTGGTCGACGTTACCGTTTTTCTGACCGACATGTCGCGCGACTTTGCTGCCTACAATCGCCTTTACTCCAGCCATTTCGCAGATGTCGATGCATGTCGCACGACGGTTGGAATCACTGCCCTGCCGACGCCCATCGCGATCGAACTGAAATGCATCGCAGCGTTGAAAGCACCGGCACTTTAGACAATCGCGCCAAGTCATCACCGATTGCTTCAGGACACAAAAAACCCGACGGCGAACCGGCGGGTTTTTCCATTGGCGCTTCTTTTATTCGAACTCGAAGGTCAGCCTGCCGTACTGGATGAAGCAGGCGCGGTCGTCGATGCCTTGTGATGCTTTTTCTTGTGATGGGTTTTGGGCGCAGTGGTCGCAGCAGGCGCAGCAGTTGCAGCGGGCGCCGGTGAAGCCATCGGAGCAGCCGCGGGCGCGGGAGTCGGCGCAGGAGCTGGTTGTGGGGCGGTGGCCTGTGCCAGCACGGAACCGGAAACGGCAATGCCTGCAGCAAGCAGGGAAGCGATCGCAAATTTACGCATGATGTCCAGCCTCGCACGATGTGTATCGCGAACCCGGCCGGAACCCGGCTGCTCGGGTGGCGCGACGTAACGACCATTGCAGCCCGACATCGTACCGACGCTGAATATGTGAATGCCTTTGCACAAACCTAACAAGGTTCGAAAAAGGTCACGTGACCGGCAAAAACCTGCGCCTAAGCCACGCACTGCTGCAGCATGCGTCCGATCAATTCCTGCACGGCGACGCACTTCACGTCGTCGTATTCAAAGCTTTCCTCGTCCATGTAATTCAACTGCACGAGTTCGAGCTGCACGCCCTGCACGCCGTGTTTTGGACGTCCATAGTGACGCGTGATGTAACCACCCTTGAAGCGGCCGTTGACCGCATGACTGAACAACGACTGCGATTCAAGGCAGCCGGTCAATCGCCTCTGCAGAGCTGCGTCGCAACTCTCGCCTGATACGGTACCGAGATTGAAATCCGGCAAGCGCCCTTCGAACAGCATCGGCACGCGACTGCGAATCGAATGGCCTTCCCACAATACCGCGCTGCCGTGTAATTCGCAGAGCCTTGCCAGCTCGTCGGCGAGCGCCTGGTGATACGGCAGCCAGTAATCGCGTATCCGCTGCTGGACTTCGTCGGCATCCGGTTCGAGCCCTTCGCGATACAGCGGCTCGCCGCCGAAACCGACGGTCGATACCAAGCTTGTTTCGCGCAAACCCGGATACAACGCATGGCCATCGGCAGGTCGGTTGAGATCGATCACGTAGCGCGACATCCGCGGCTTCAACACGCTCGCGCCTATCGAAGCTGCAAGCGGTTCGTACAACCGGCCCACGTGCCAGTCCGTATCCGGCGAGCGACGCGCTGCCGGATACATGCGCTTGGCAATGTCGTCGGGAATAAAACGGCCGTCGTGCGGCAGGCTGATCAGAAGCGGCGCGCGACCGCGTTGCAGAGTGAAGTGGGTCATGCGCGCCATTGTACTCAGCTCATCAATACAAGCTCTTCGGCGGAACTGGGATGAATCGCCACCGTGGCATCCAGGTCGCGCTTGCGCGCACCAAGCTTCAGCGCCACCGCAAATCCCTGCAACATTTCATCGACACCGGGTCCCATGGCGTGAATGCCGACCACTCGTTCGTCGTCGCCGACACAGACAAGCTTCATCAGGCTGTGATCCTTGCGCCCGGTCAACGCCACCTGCATCGGCGTGAAGCGGCTTCGATAAACAGTTACTGCCGCGCCATGGCGTTTGCGCGCCTCCGCTTCGGTCAATCCCACGATGCCGAGAGGCGGCTTGGCGAACACGACGCTGGGGATGTTCTCGTTATCGAGATGCGCATCGTCCAGACCGCCGAACAGGCGGTCGGCGAGATGGCGGCCAGCGGCCACTGCTACCGGAGTCAAGGCCTTGTTCGCAGTGACGTCACCGACAGCATGAATACCGGAAATATTGCTGTCCTGCCGCGCATTGGTGATGACGTGGCCATGTTCGTCAACCAGCACATCCGCCGCCGACAAGTTCAGCGACTCCGTGTTCGGCACCCTTCCAACCGCCCAGATCACGGCTTCGTAAGGACCAAGAGCGTCCGCTCCTTCATCCATCAACACGATGCCGCGATCATCGCGATGCGCCGCCGTGATATGGCTGTGTCGAACCATGCGAATGCCCTGCGCGGTCATCTGGCCAGCCAATTCCTCGACCAGTTCTTCGTCGAACCCGTCAAGCAGACGATCGCGCACCAGCAAGTCCACCTGACTGCCGAGTGCCTGCAGCAGGCAGGCAAATTCGACCGCGATGTAGCCACCGCCAACAATCGCTACTTTTTTTGGCCGGACGTGCAGCGCAAATATGTCGTCGGACACCATACCCAGATCGAAGCCCGGTAGCTGTAATCGACGTGGACGCGCGCCGGTGGCGATCACGATCTGTTTCGCCTGCAGCTTGCGACCATCCGACAATTCGACTGTATCCGGCTTGATGAAGCGCCCCTCGCACCGGTACAACTCGACGCCTGCGTCCTGCAGGCGCTGTGCGTAGCGAGTTTCTATTCCATCGACATATTTCCGCCGCAACTCGCGAAATCGTTCCCAGTCGAGTTCGCCAGGCCGGGAATCAAAACCCACATCGACGGCCATCTGTTGCAGTTGCGCCCACTGGGCAGCAAACCACAGCGCTTTCTTCGGCACGCATCCACGATGGACGCAGGTACCACCGAGTTCGCGCGGGTCGACCAACGCTACTCTGGCGCCGTGTTGCGCTGCACGGAAAGCGGTTGCGAGGCCCGCGGATCCGGCACCGAGCACGATCAGGTCAGGATTTGAGGACATCTGGATTTTCTCGACAATCAACAATCAACCCTACTTGATCGAGGCCAAATTCGTCACTGTTCGCAAGATGGATGGTCGCGATCGAGGCAACAATCCATAATCAACAGCCAAAGCCGGGCATTTTTGTCACGCATTGGCTCTTGTTTCACTTATATTTCATGCGCACGCTTGCAGTTGGATGTCCGGGTGGGCTCGTATGCTGACAAAAATACTTCTCTCATCCGTATTGGCTCTTTCAGCATTCGCTACAGCGTCAGCGAACGCGCAATCATTTGATCGAGCTCAACTCGAGCTCTTTCAGAACTTGTCTCGACAGAAAACCGACCTTGGACGATATGCGTATCTGACCCAAATGACGGCAAGCATGCCCAAGGCGTACCAGCCTTTGGTCATGCAGCTTCTCGCTTCGACGGAAACGGAACTGGGCCTGTATGACCAAGCCGTTTACGGTTTTCCGATCCGAGTCCGGGAAGTACCCAATCTGGTGCTCCCTGCCGCGAAAGATTGGGAAGCCGTGGATGCTGCTGACGCCATCGCAAAAGCTGCGGTCGGTCGCCGCATCGTGATGGTCAACGAAGCACACTACGACGCACACACCCGCGAACTGACGCTCAGCCTTCTGCCACGTTTGAAATCACTCGGGTTTAACTATTTTGCCGCCGAGGCCATCGGTGAAAAAGATCCAGACCTGGTCAAACGCGGGTATCCCATAAAGACCAGCGGGTCGGAATATCTTCGCGAGCCGCTTTACGGGGACATACTGCGAGAAGCCATCAAGCTCGGTTTTGTCATCGTTCCATATGACACCGACAGCGCCTCTACGCAAGGTCGCGAAATCGGGCAGGCCGAAAATCTCTACACCAGAGTTTTCAAAAGGGACTCTTCGGCGCGCCTTTTCGTGCACGCCGGTTTTGCGCATATCGACAAAAACAGGGAGCGCTTGGGCAACGTCGATCCCATGGCGTCCTATCTGCAACGGCTTACCGGCATCATTCCTTTGTCGGTCGACCAAACCCAGTTTCTGGAATTATCAGCGGACAGGTCGGACGCTTACCATCAGCTGATCGTCGAGTTCAAACCAGATCGACCCATCGTGCTGATCAGTCGCGCCACAGGGGCACTTTGGAGCGCCGAGCCGAAGCTCTACGATGTCAATGTCATCCTTCCGGCTAGCCTGAACATAAAATCGTTTGGAACAACTTATCGGCAACACGGTGCAAGAAATGAAAGTGAATTAGCTCGAGTTTCCGGGGATTCGCTGATGACTTTAGCCAACATGGAGCGCCCCCCTTGGCTGACTCTTCGCGGACTTCGTCGAACGGTCAATATCAATGCGACTTTGTGCAGATTGAATTTCCCTTGTGTCGTCGATGCGCACTACGCTAGCGAAGGCGATGAAGCGAGCCCAGCGGACAGATTGGTTTTTTCGGACCCTTACAACACGAGTCGGCTGTTTCTTCGACCTGGCAAGTATCGGCTGCAGTCATCGAGTGTTGACGGAACGCTGCTTTCAAATCAGATCATTGACGTACGTGGTCAATGAACATTGACCACGAAAATGTCCATACAGAAAAAGATTCATCTTGATTGCTATCAATTAGCTGGTTCTCACGAAAAAATTTTCGTTGCCCGTTGAACGTGTAAATTCGCAAGATTTCAATAGTAGGCGCTCGAATATGATGCTCGGAAAGTTTTTCCTAATGTGCATCCTGGCACTGATATCTACGTCGGCATTCGCGCAGAACTTTAGCCCTGCGACAATCGAAATGTTTAACGTGCTCGCGCGACAACCGAACGATCTAGCCCGATACATTTTTCTCGTCAAAACAATGCCGACATTGCCGGCGGCCGATCGACCGCTGGGTATGCAGATGTTCGCCTCGACCGAGGACGAGCTCGGGCTCTACAACGAAGCCCTTCGAGACTTTCCGCTCAAAAGCCATGAATCCGGAGACATCGAGCTTCCAACCGCGAGCGACTGGAAGATGGCGAGTGCCGGCGATGTCATTACAGGGCTTGCCGCAGGCCGTCGTATCGTGATGATCAACGAAGCACATCACGATGCCCACACCCGGCAGCTGACGCTGGAACTCCTGCCACGTTTGCGCGCAATAGGTTTCAACTATTTCGCGGCCGAGGCACTCGTCAGCGAGGATGACGCTCTGGCACACAGGGGTTATCCGATCGCATCGAGCGGAACCGAATATTTGCGAGAGCCCTCCTACGGCGACATCATTCGCGTCGCCTTGAAGCTGGGCTTTACGGTTGTGTCATTCGATGTGGAGAATTCGTCACTTCAGGAGCGCGAAGCGGGCCAGGCCAACAATCTCTACAAAAAGGTCTTCTCCAAAGATCCCCATGCGCGATTGTTCGTGCACTCGGGCTACGCTCACATCGACAAGGCGAAGGGACGCCTTGGGAATACGTTGCCGATGGCCACGCAGCTTCAGACGCTTACCCATATCGAACCGCTGTCCATCGACCAGACGCAGTTTCGCGAACAGATTCCCAGCGTGATGGATGCATATCAAAAGCTCGCCGATACGTTTGAGCCCAGACAACCGACGGTGCTGGTCAATCGTGCGACCGGAAAGACATGGAGCGCGCATCCGGATTTGTATGACCTCAACGTGATTCTTCCTGCCAGCGGATCGGGAGCGGTGGAAAGTGGTTATTCCCAACCTGCCAATATCGTCAACGACATGGTGCGCACTCAGTCCATGCTCTCGCACTTCGTCAACACGCAGCGCCCCGAGTGGCTTTCGCTGAACGACGAACGGGTTCCACTTCCGATCAGCACCACGCTTTGCAAGGTCACGGTGCCGTGCGTTGTGGACGCGCATTACACAGGTGAGTCGGACGATGCGATTGCAGCGGATCGCTACGCTTTTTTGCAAGGTGACATGGTCAGCAAGCTCTATCTGCGACCCGGGAATTACCGACTCAGGGCATGGGACATTCGCGGCCACACGCTGTCGGAGCAGAATATCGAAGTGGGCAAGCGGTAGTCTCCCGCAAGTTTCGACCAGTCTCTTACGACTTCCTTCCAACTCATTGATTTGCTAACCTCGGCGCGACTCCAGCCGGGATCGCTACATGCGTACGGAATCAGTGTCTCCCATCGGATTCCCGTCGTCGCATAGGCGGCCCGTTCGCTATCTGGTTCTTGGAACGATTCTGCTGCTGGCAGCCTGCTCAAGCGCGCCACACCGCCGCGAAGCCACGTTCAAACCATCGCATTCGTCGCTGTCCGATCTTCCCGCGATGGCGCCATCTGCAGCGAGTGAAGGCGCGGCCAACGACGTCTTGTTTCGCGCCATTGCGTTGGTCGGCACGCCGTATCGCTGGGGTGGAAATACGCCGGCTGGTGGATTCGATTGCAGCGGGCTTATCGACTACATCTACCGCACGGCGACAGGCAGGACATTGCCTCGGACGTCCAGGGACATGTCGGCGATGGATGGCCGTAAGGTGCAGCGGATGACGCAGCTGGCGAGTGGTGACCTTGTGTTTTTCGCCATCCACGGCGGCATCAGTCACGTCGGTGTGTACGTGGGGAAAGGCCGTTTCGTGCATGCGCCAAACAGTGGCGGCACAGTACGACTGGACGACATCGATGGGCCGTACTGGCGGGATCACTTTGCCTACGGCAAACGCGTGCTCGACTGAGCGCGTAGTAGGACGAAGCGAACAACCGAGCCTTTAGATCTTCGTCACCAATTCCGCCCACTGCTGCTGGTTACATCCCGTGTTCGCCATTCACCCAGCGACGGATCAGACAGCTTCGCCATTCGCTCTCGTGTTCGAAACACAAAAAAAACGGCGCCTGAGGCGCCGTCTTCAGTCTTTCAAATACTGACACTCTTCAGTGCGCATCCGCTCCAGGCGGGTGTGCATGACCGTGCGCCATTTCTTCTTCCGTTGCTTCACGCACTTCACTGACGCTGACGTCGAAGTGCAGATCCTTGCCGGCCATCGGGTGATTCAGGTCGATGTCGATGGTGCTCATGCCAACCTTCTGCACCGTCACTGCACGCTGGCCACCTTCCTTCAGTCGCAGCAAGGTCACCATGCCGGGCTTGAGGCGATCGGCTTGCGGAAAATATTTCTTGGACATGCGCTGGGTCTGACCTTCCTGGCGCTCGCCGTAGCCGTCCGCGGCTGCCACGTCGACCTGCAGCGTGTCGCCGGCTTCATGACCTTCCAATGCCGCTTCGAGGCCGGGAATCAGCTGACCGTGACCCAGCAGAACCCACAACTGCTCGTCGCGATCGTGCGAGCTCTCCACCTTTTCATCGTCTACCGTCAAGGTGTAGTGGAGTGCGATGACCTTGTCTTTGCCAGCCTTCATTGCGTGTCTCGTCGAGGGATCAAACAGCGGATTCTAGCAGCGACGTCATCATTCGGCCGGTTTCGTGCCGCCGAAACCGATGCCGCGCGCTTCGGGCCCGAGCCAGACGAGTAACGCCAGCACCAATGCGACGACTGCGATCCACAAGCCCATCGAGAACGCCAAATCGCCGCCGTGCCATTTGGCGATCTTCAACTGCGCATTGCCGGTATAAGCGGCAAGCAGGTTGCCTACCTGGTAGGCGAAGCCGGGAAGCGTACCCCTGACCGCGTTGGGGGACAGCTCGTTCAAATGGGTCGGCACGACACCCCAGGCGCCCTGAACCATCACTTGAATCAGGAATGCACCCAAGGCGAGCAACAGCAGCGAGCCGCCGTGCGTCCACAGGGGAATGACCGGAATCGCGAGCAGCGCGGCGATGATCATCGCCTTGCGCCGGCCGATCCGCTCCGACCACGCGCCGAAGCACAGACCGCCGACCATCGCACCCAGGTTCAACATCGCGACCAGCATGAAGGCCGCACCGGATCCGCTCGCCAAGTGCAGGCTCTCTTCTTCGAACGTGTGATACAGGTCCTGCGAGCCGTGACTGAACATGTTGAACGTGGCCATCAACAAGGTCAGGTAGATCGCCAGCTTCCAGTGGCCGCGCATGGATTCGAAAAGCCTCTGCTTGCCGTGTTCCGCCTGAGAAGCCTTCCATACCGCCGACTCCGGCACTGTGCGTCGTATGTAAAGCACCAGCAGCGCGGGCAATGCGCCCACGATGAACAAGCCGCGCCAACCGATGTGATCGATGAGCAGCCAGTTGACCAGCGCCGCGAGAAAGAATCCGCAGGGATAGCCACTTTGCAACAGGCCCGAAACCACGCCGCGTGCCTTCGGCGGAATGGTTTCCATCGCCAGCGAGGCGCCCAAACCCCATTCGCCACCCATCGCCACGCCGAACAGGAAACGCAGCACCAGAAAAACCGTCAGCGTGGGCGCGAATCCCGTCGCCAGTTCGAACACGGAGAAGAGAATCACATCCAGCATCAGGATCGGTCGGCGTCCGAAACGATCGGCGAGCCGTCCAAACAAGAGTGCACCGACGGGCCGCGCGGCCAGGGTGAGAAACAAACCGTAGGTAACCGCGTCCTTGTCGGTGTGAAAATCCTTTGCCACCGCCAGGATCACGAAGGTCAGCAGGAAATAGTCGAACGCATCGAGTGTCCAGCCGAGGAAGCTTGCGAGCACCGTGTGCCTTTGGGCGGTATCGAGTTCGCGCAGAGGTGCAAGAAACGACATCTGGATTCCTTGGCTGAAAAGTTCGACGAGCGCCTATGTATGCATGAGTTCGATGCGACGTGCAACGCGCCAATGTTCTTTCTATCTTGCGCATGCGCCGACGCGACTGTAATGGCGACAGGCACGGTTTCGGTTATTGGTCTATACTGCGCGCCGCAGTCGTTCTGACTGCTGCGGCTTTGCCGCTCTTTCCCCAAGTCTGCAACACGGTATCAACACTCCGGGTTGCTCAGGAGTGTTTCCAATGTCTTTCGATTCGCTGGGCCTTGCGCCCGCGTTGCTGCGTGCGCTCGCCGATTACGGCTACACGAAGCCCACCCCCATCCAGGCCGCCGCGATTCCACCCGCGCTGGAAGGTCATGACCTGCTCGCTGCCGCGCAAACCGGCACCGGCAAGACCGCAGCCTTCGTGCTGCCGCTGCTGCAGCGGTTGTCGACCAGCGGCCAGACCATGACGCGCCGTCCGCGCGCGCTCATCCTTACCCCGACCCGCGAGCTGGCGGCCCAAGTGCACGAGAACCTGCGCGACTACGGCAAGCACATGCAGGTCAGTGCCACCACGATTTTCGGTGGCGTCAGCATGGGTCCGCAGATCAATGCGCTGCGTCGCGGCGTGGACGTGGTCATCGCCACGCCGGGTCGCCTGATGGATCACATGCAGCAGCGCACGCTGGATCTTTCCGGCGTCGAAACGCTGATCCTCGACGAAGCCGACCGCATGCTCGACATGGGTTTCCTGCCTGCGCTGAAGCGCATCCTGGTGGCGTTGCCGAGAAAGCGTCACACCATGCTGTTCTCCGCCACCTTCGCACCGGCGATCAAGTCGCTGGCGATGGAGTTCATGCACAACCCGCGCGAGATTTCGGTCTCCGCGCCGAACACCGTTACGACGCTGGTGAGCCACCAGGTGCATCCGGTCGACGCGTCACGCAAGCGCGACCTGCTGTTGCACCTGCTATCGGCTGATAGCCGCCGCCAGTCGCTGGTGTTCAGCCGCACCAAGCATGGTGCCGACAAACTGGTGACGTACCTCAACGCTTCCGGCCTGCGCACGGCTGCAATCCACGGCAACAAGAGCCAGAACGCACGCACCCGCGCCTTGAGCGATTTCAAGAGCGGCCGCGTCACCGTGCTGGTTGCCACCGACATCGCGGCGCGCGGCATCGACATCGACCAGTTGCCGATCGTGATCAACTTCGATCTGCCGATGGTTGCCGAGGATTACGTGCATCGCATCGGCCGCACCGGTCGCGCCGGTTCCGAAGGGCTTGCCGTTTCGCTCGTCAGCCATGACGAATCCGGCTTGCTGCGCGATATTCGCAAGCTGCTCAACCAGGATATCGCGATCAACAACGTGGCTGGTTACGAGCCGTCGACACCGCTGCGTCTGGATGCCGGCGCACCGCGTCCGGTGCAGCGTCCGCAGCAACGCGCGCCGCAGCGTCAGCCGCGCCAGGGCAAAACGTCCACATCGGCTCGTCCGAATGGCTATGCTGCGCCGGGTCGTAGTGACCACGCCGCAGGCAATCAGCGTCGCCGCTCAAAGCCGCGACCGGCCGCCAAGGCCTAAGCGCGAGCCTGTTCAACACATGATCTTCGTGGCGGCCTGATGGCCGCCACGTCGTTTCAGAAGTCTGGTGGCAAGGGGTCTTGAACATCGTTGCGAATTGATTCGTCGCTATCGCATATCCGAGATGACACGCCTGAAAAACACCTCGCACGATGTTGGCGAGGTTGAATGTCGCGATGATCCGCGCCTCATCCGCGCTGAACACCGCGAACAAATAGCAACGATCCTGCGCGATCTTTTCGCTCGCGTCGGCGATGAACTCTCGACAGCCTTCGAGCGTGCAATGACGATCGTCGCGCAGGGGTTCCCAAGGACTCAGGTGCGCGCGCTTCCGCACGCGAAACCTCTGCAGAATCGATGCGTCGTCGGTTTCAAGCGAACGCATGCCGGTTCGCTGCGTCTCCGCGCGATCACGCTGAATTCAGCGCCTGCGCATGGTGACGCAGATGCTCTTCGATGAAACTGGCGATGAAGTAGTAGCTGTGGTCATAACCCGGATGACGTCGCAGCAGCAATGCTTGCCCGGCTTCGGCGCAAGCCTGATCGAAGAGCTCCGGTTTCAGCTGCGCTTCCAGGAACGCATCGGCCTCGCCTTGATCGATCAAAATCGTGCCCGGAAATGTCTGGCGGCGCACCAGTTCACAGGCGTCGTAATTCGCCCACGCCGCCGGATCGTCGCCGAGATAACGCGGCATTGCCTTCCTGCCCCAAGGCACTTCGCTCGGCGCCACGATCGGCGCGAAGGCAGAAACGGATTGATAGTTCGATGGATGTTTCAACGCGATGGTCAGCGCACCATGCCCGCCCATGGAATGGCCGAAGATGCCGCTGCGCGCAACGTCCGCCGGAAAGTGTTCGGCGATCAATGCCGGCAGTTCGTGCGCGACATAGCTGTGCATGCGGAAGCGAGACGACCACGGCGTTTCGGTCGCATCGACATAGAAGCCCGCGCCTTCGCCGAATTCCCAATCGCCGGTCGCTCCTTCGATGCCCGTGTCGCGCGGACTGGTGTCGGGCATGACCAGGATCAAGCCCAGCTCGGCCGCGACACGCTGCGCACCGGATTTGATGGCGGCTGTTTCCTCGGTGCATGTCAGCCCGGCGAGGAAATAAACGACCGGGCAACGCTGACTGGCAGCCTGCGGCGGCTGGTACACGGCGAAGCGCATCGGCCCCGCGCAGCATTCGGACACATGCCGGTAAAACCCCTGAATACCGCCGTGGCAGCGTTGTTCGCCGATGGTCTCGATCGTGGTCATGAGCTTCCTCGCGGAACAGGGACCGCCGATCATAACGCCGCGTGCCGGACCGTTCAGCCAAACCAGCGGCGCGCCCGCACCTGAAATGGTAGAATGCGCCGCTTGCGCGCCACACCTCCGGCTGCCGCTCTCCCTGTTTCGAGGTTCCCATGTCATCCCCCGTCTCCGACAACGCCCCGGTTCCGTCCGGCTTTGGCGCACTCGCACTGCATCCCGACGTTCTGCGTGTCCTCGCCGATGTCGGCTATGAATCGCCGTCACCGATTCAGGCCGCCACGATTCCGCCGCTGATGGAAGGCCGCGACGTGCTCGGCCAGGCGCAGACCGGCACTGGCAAGACTGCCGCATTCGCGTTGCCGATTCTGTCGCGCATCAATCCGCGCGCCGGCAAGCCGCAGGCGCTGGTGCTGGCGCCGACACGCGAGCTGGCCATTCAGGTGGCCGAAGCATTCCAGCGTTACGCCGCTCACATCCCTGGTTTTCAGGTGTTGCCGATTTACGGCGGCCAGAGTTACGGTCCGCAGTTGCACTCGCTCAAGCGCGGCGTGCACGTCGTCGTCGGTACGCCCGGCCGCGTGATCGATCACATGGACAAGGGCACGCTGGATCTTTCCGAGTTGCGTTTTCTGGTGCTGGACGAAGCCGACGAAATGCTGCGCATGGGCTTCATCGACGACGTCGAGAAAGTGCTGCAGGCCACGCCGCCGGAACGTCAGGTTGCGCTGTTCTCGGCGACGATGCCCAGCGTCATCCGCAAGATCGCGCAGCGCCATCTGAAGGATCCGGTCGAAGTCACGATCAAGTCCTCGACCACCACCGCGCCGAACATCCGCCAGCGCTACTGGTTCGTCAGCGGCATGCACAAGCTCGATGCGTTGACGCGCATTCTCGAAGCCGAACCGTTCGACGCGATGATCATCTTTGCGCGCACCAAGCAGGCGACCGAGGAGCTCGCCGGCAAACTGCAGGCACGCGGCCTGGCTGCGGCGGCGATCAACGGCGACATCGCGCAGCCGCAGCGCGAGCGGGTGATCCAGCAGTTGAAGGACGGCAAGCTTGACATTCTGGTTGCCACTGACGTCGCCGCGCGCGGACTCGACGTGGATCGCATCAGCCACGTGTTCAACTACGACATTCCGTACGACACCGAAAGCTACGTGCATCGCATCGGCCGCACCGGTCGTGCCGGTCGCAGCGGCGAGGCGATCCTGTTCGTGAGCCCGCGCGAGCGCGGCATGCTGGGCGCGATCGAGCGCGCCACGCGCCAGCCGATCGAGCAGATGCAGTTGCCATCGGTCGATGTGGTCAACGACGTGCGCATCGGCAAGTTCAAGCAGCGCATCAGCGACATGCTCGCGCAAGGCAGCCTGGGCGAATTCCAGAAGCTGATCGAGCAGTACGAGCAGGAACACAACGTGCCGGCGATCGAGATCGCTGCCGCGCTGGCGCGTATCGCGCAGGGCGACCAGCCGTTGCTGCTGGCGCCACAGCCGAAGCGAGAGAAATACGAACCAGCCATGCGCGAAGCGTCATCGCGTGACAAGCCGCCGCGCAGCCGCCCCGATGACAAGCGCGCCCAAGTCGAACGCGACGCGATCTCGCGACCGTCACGCGATCATCGGCCGAATGCTGCGCATGATGGCGCGCCGTCGCGCGATTTCTCGCCGCGCCCGACCCGCGCTCATGCCACCGAGGAAGGCAAGAAAACCTACCGCATCGAAGTCGGTCACGAGCACGGCGTGAAACCGGGCAACATCGTCGGCGCCATCGCCAACGAAGCCGGGCTCGAGAGCCAGTTCATCGGACGCCTCAGCATTCGTGGCCATTACAGCCTGATCGACCTGCCCGACGGCATGCCCAACGAAGTGTTCGAACACCTGAAAAAAGTGTGGGTGGTGCAGCAGCAGTTGCGCATCCACGAATGGGATGGCACCGATACCGACGCCGGCAATGCTTCTGCGCCTTCGCACAAGCCCGGCGGTTTCAAGAAACCCGGCGGATTCAAGCCCGGTGGCTTCAAAGGTGGCGATGCGAAACCGCGGCACGGCAGCAAGCCGCCGCATCGCAAGTAAGTTGCATGGATTATTTCCGTCTCCGATTGTTTCAGTCGGGCGACGGAACGTTTCCCATAGCTGGCGCTGAAAAACCTGTCGTGTTGCCATACTTCATGGGCAACCCTTTCAGCGAGCGCTTCGATGGCCGCCTTGCCCAGTTTGTACATTTCCCACGGTTCGCCGATGACCGCGCTGCACGCGGGCCTCACCGGTAAACGGCTGGCGGAACTCGCCGCTGCGCTTCCGCGGCCCAAAGCCATCGTGATCGCCAGCGCGCATTTCCTGTCGCGTCAGCCGCAAGTTGCGGTTGCCGCGACACCACCGACCATCCACGACTTTCGCGGCTTTCCGCCGGCGCTCTACGAAGTGCGTTATCCGGCTCCAGGCGATCCACAGCTCGCTGCGCGCGTTATCGAGCTGATTGATCAAACCGGGCTCGCGCCGGTTGCGAATCAAGAACGCGGATTCGATCACGGCACCTGGGTGCCGCTGCGGTTGTTGTATCCCGCCGCCGACATTCCGGTGGTGACGATCTCGATTCAGCCGGAACTCGGGCCCACGCATCCATACGCGATCGGCCAGGCGCTGGCACCGCTTCGCGACGAAGGCGTGCTGGTGATCGGCTCGGGCAGCATCACGCATAACCTGCATGACTTCGGCGCGGGTTACAGCGACGAGCGGCAGGCGCCGTACGTGCGTCCTTTCATCGAGTGGATCGAGCAAAAGCTGGCGGCAGGCGATGTTGATGCACTGCTCGACTATCGAAAGCAGGCGCCGTTCGCCGAACGCGCGCATCCCACCGATGAACATCTGCTGCCGCTGTTCGTCGCACTGGGTGCGGCGGGCGACAAGGCACATGCGCAGCGCATCGATGCAGGCGTCGACATGGGTTTCCTGGCGATGGACATCTACCGATTCGACTGAGTCGCAGTCAGTCGGACGTTACATCGGTGTCGTATGGCTGCAACCAGTCCTGCGGCGTGAGCAACGCAAGTCCATGAGCGAGGCGCGCCTTGTCGCATTGCGCGCTTACCGCGCCTGATTCCCAGGACGGTTGTACCTCGCGACACACCGAGGGTCGCTCCGCGTAGATGCCGCAATGCGCCGCCTCGCCCACCGTGCCACGCAACGCGACGCAACGCGGTTTCGAGGCGTTGGTGCCGCGCATGGCGAGACGATGCGGATCAAGTTTCTCCGTGAGTTCAGACGGCACGACGCCACCTAGCGACGCATCGGCTTCCGACCAATGGAATGCGACGCGAAAATAAGCGCAGCACGCGCCGCAATGGAGGCAGGGATGTTTCATCGGTTCGACTGACAGACAATCACGACGCGGCGTTCGTCAACGCACAAGATGAAAGCCCGCCAATCGGCGGGCTTTCGAAAACTTGATGCAACCGGCTCAAGGTTCTCCGGCAAACGTATTGCATTGGCCCATGTCGCCGCTGTCGAAACCGGCCTTGAACCACTTCACGCGTTGCGCCGACGTGCCGTGCGTGAACGAGTCGGGCACCACGCGACCTTGCGCCTGCTTCTGCAGGTTATCGTCGCCGATCTGGCTGGCTGCATTCAAAGCCGACTCGATGTCGCCTGGCTGCAACCATTGCAGGCGCTGCTGGCTGTGGTTTGCCCACACGCCGGCGAAGCAATCCGCTTGCAATTCCTGCCGCACCGACAAGCCATCGGCGCCATCCATCGGCGCGCCGCGGCGCCGGGCGTCATCGACCTTGTCGAAGATGCCGGTCAGTTTCTGCACGTGGTGCCCGACTTCATGGGCGATCACATACGCGCGCGCGAAATCGCCGGAGGCGTGGAAGCGATCCTGCAATTCCTGGAAGAACGCCACGTCGAGATAGACTTTCTGATCGCCCGGGCAATAGAACGGACCGACCGCAGTGGAAGCCGCGCCGCATGCCGTATTCACACCGCCGGTGAAGAGATCAAGCTTGGGATCGACATACGTCTTGCCGCTGGCCGCGAAAATATCGCCCCAGGTTTTCTCGGTCGAGCCGAGGATGCGACTGACGAACTCCTTCTGCTGCGGATCGACCTGCGCCGGCGTGCCCGCCTGCGTAGGCGCGTAGGACGACGACTGACCGCCGCCCTGATCGAGCAATGCCAGCGGATTCTTGAAGAAGATCCAGCCGATCAGCGCCAGCACGATCAAGCCGCCCAGACCCATGCCGCGACCGCCGCCAAAGCGCGGGCCGCCACCGCCACCACCGCCGCTGTCGACCTCGACGTTGTCGCTGCTTTCACCCTTCTGCCAATCCATACGTCCCTCGCTGATCAATCTGTCGATGTCCGCGCGAAGATAGCGCCTTGCGCGGCATCACGCCACGCATTCGCTGCAGTTACAGTAGGTGACTTTTCACGAGGACCCACCGATGACTCAGCTGCCCGCCCTGGTTACCCTGCTCACCATGTTGCTGTTGTTCGGTACCGTCTGGGTGGCCGGAAAGGCACGCTACAAGTACGACATCAAGGCGCCGGCGACAGTGGGCCATCCTGCGTTCGAGCGCGCTTATCGCGTGCAGATGAACACGCTGGAAAACACCGTGATGTTCCTGCCCCTACTGTGGCTGGCCGCTAATTACGGTTTCACCGGCTGGGCCGGATTGATCGGATTGGTGTGGCTCGTCGGGCGCGTGTGGTACGCGGTGGCGTATCTCGGCGCCGCCGAAAAACGCGCCGGGGGTTACACGGTTTCGATGGTGGCCTGGGCTGTGCTGCTGTTGCTGGCGTGCTTCGGCGTCGGGCGCGCCATGATGCTGGGTTGATGGCGCCGCGCTGATCTGATCCGCTTAGTCGGACTGGCCGGGATTCACCGCACTGAGAAACCAGACCCGATGCGGAACTGCCATCGGCTGCGCGGAATAATTCTTCGCCATCAGCGCGGCGAGCTCCGCATCGAATCGCTGCACTTTCGCATCGTCGAGACTCGCGCCGACACCGGCGCTGGCACGGATGCGCCCCCGCCATGCTTCGTGGCTGTAAGGCACATCGATGTCGAATGAGTGGGTCTGCAGTTCGACGAAACCCGCTTCGGCCACATCTTTCATCCACGCCGGATAGATGCCGCTGCCACTGTGCATGGTCCAGCCCGGGTTATGCGCGAGGATCAGGCGTTCGGTGGCCTGCACCAGATTGCCAGCCAGCGGCAGCCAGTCGAAATGCGCGATCACCAGGCGTCCGTTCGCTTTCAGCCAGCGGCGCGCCAATGTGGCTGCCTTGGGTCGGTCGAACCAGTGCCAGCACTGTCCTGCCGTGATCACGTCGAACGATGCCGGATCGAACTCGGCATTCTCCACGCGCGCTCGCACTTGTTTCACCGTGACGCCAGCGGCCTGATCGAGTTCGGCTGCCTGCGCCAGCAGCGGCGCGGAAGGATCAAGCCCGGTGACATCGCATCCGCGCAACGCCAGTCCGCGCGCAACCGTTCCGGTGCCTGTTCCCAGATCCAGCACGACGTCGTCGCGTCGCACGGTTCCGTCGCTCATTAGTCGATCGAAGAACGCCTCGGGAAACCCTGCGCGATGTCGTGCGTAGTCACCTGCCGCCCTGCCGAAATCGATGGTCATGCCCACGCCCCCTTTATCCGATTGTCGTTGGCCGCTACCCGAACTCGGCGGCGAGGAAAGCAGCCCTAATATATCGCTGGCGCCAGGCATGCGAACATGCATTCGCACTGTACACATCACGGCTCGCCAAGGATTGCCACGACTCGAATGGACACTCTCCTCCACAACGTACCCACGTCGCCGCCGCCCTTGCCGATGCGAGCGTCGCCGCCGTCTGCATCGCCGCGTGCGCCGGGTCTTGGCGTGGCGATCGGCTTCATCGCGATGTATTTCCTGCTGCAGATCGGGCTGGGCCTGGTTGCCGGACTGGTGGTCGCCGTCATCGTCGGCGTGCAGGCCTTTCTGCATGGAGGATGGGCGGCGCTCGCAGGACTGGAGCCGCGCGTCCAGACCACGCTCGAACAGCCGGATATCCATGCAGCGCTGATCATTGCGGTACTGGTCGGCTCGGCGCTGCTGACGTTGTGGATGGCGTGGAAGAAATGGCCGAGATTCTGGTCGATGCCGGACCCGCCGGGATTCGGTTTTGCGATGCCAAACGCGTCCGCGTTTTTCATCGTGGCGATCGCTTTGGGTATTGCCGCACCGATGCTTGGTGGCGCGGTGACACACGTATTGGCCGGCGATCATCCGGTGTCGCAGGACATCCAGCAGCTTGGCGCGCAGGCGCAAATTGGAACGCGCGTGGTGCTTGCGTTGATGGTGGCTACGCTGGGGCCGATCGTCGAAGAGCTGCTTTTTCGCGGCCTGCTGCTGTCCGCCCTGATGCGTCGATGGCAGGTGGGCTGGGCCGTGGCTGTCACGTCGCTGTTGTTCGTGCTCATCCACCTGCCGGGACTGAAACTCCAGTGGTACGCGCTGCCCGATCTGTTCCTGCTTGCGCTGGCACTGTCGTGGATACGCCTGAAATCCGGCTCGATCTGGCCGGCCGTGCTCACGCATGCAACGAACAACGCGCTGGCGATGCTGGCCTGGTTCTTGGTGATCAAGCCGGGTTGATCGCAGCTCGACACATCACCTTGGCAAGATGCCGAACTCGCGAAGCAACTGCGACGTTTCAAAAACCGGCAGCCCCATGACGCCGGAATAGCTGCCTTCGAGATGCTCGATCAACATACCCCCACGGCCCTGGATCGCATAAGCGCCAGCCTTGCCGAACGGCTCGCCGGTAGCGACATAGTCAGCGATCACTTTTTCGCTGAGCGCGGCGAAGCGAACTTGCGATGTGCTCACCGCGCATTGCTCGCCAGAGGCGCTGACCAGCCACACGATCGAGATGACCGCATGCGGTCGCCCCGACAGCCGACGCAACATCGCAGCGGCGTCGGCGTCACTGGCCGGCTTGCCGAAAACATCATTGTCCAACACCACCTCGGTATCGGCACCAAGCACGCAGACACCTTCGATACCAGCAAGTTTTCGCAGGCCGGCGCGCGCTTTGTCGCGTGCCACGCGGCTAACGTAATCGTGTGGGGATTCGTTCGGTTCGCGGTGTTCTGCTACATCGACATCAAGCACATTGAACGGAAAGCCGAGTTGCTCCAGCAACTGGCGTCGACGCGGCGATTGGGAAGCAAGATAGAGCATCGTTATTCCAGGCGAAGGCCGCGAACGAATCAAAGCGTGAGCATGTACTCGCAGAACTGTCGGTCGCGCTGCCAACCCATCGATTCGTACAGCGCCTGCGCTGGTGCGTTGTCCAGCGCCGTGGACAACGACAGACTGGCCGCACCGCGTGCGCGCGCTGCATCGACCGCAGCGTTGATCAAGGCGGCAGCCACGCCACGGCGCCGCGCTGCGGACGCAACGAACAAATCGTTGAGCAGCCAGGTGCGCACCGTGCGCACCGATGAAAACAGCGGATACAGCTGGGTGAATCCGAGCGCCGCTTCATCGCCTTCGCCACGCGCGAGCAGGATGAGCGATTCGCGATTGGCGATGCGCTCGGCGAGAAAGTCGCGTGCGCGCGAAATGTCCGCGGGCTGTCCGTAGAACTGTCGATAGCCATCGAACAAGACAGTGACGGCATTGATGTCCCGAAGTGTGGCTTCCCGAATCTGCAACGACATGGCGACACGCTCCTCGACGAATGGCGCTCACGCGCGGTGATAGGGATGCCCGGCGACGATGGTGGTGGCGCGGTAAAGCTGTTCTGCCAGCACCAGCCGCACCAGCATATGTGGCAACGTCAACGGACCGAGCGACCAGCGTTGATTTGCACGCGCGAGAACGTCGGCTGCGTGGCCGTCCGGACCACCGATCAGAAACGCGAGATCACGACCGGCCATGCGCCAGCTGACGAGCTGCCCGGCGAGTTCCTCGCTGGACCATGCCTTGCCGCGCCCGTCGAGCGCGACGACATGCGTGTCGTGCGGAAGCGCGGCGAGGATCGCGGCGCCTTCATCCTGCATCGCGCGCACGTCGTCGCGACCCTTGCCACGCAGGCCGGGTTTCAGTTCGACAAGTTCGATGGGCAGATCGTGCGAAAGGCGTTTGCGATATTCCGCGAAACCCTCGGCGACCCAGCCGGGCATGCGTTCGCCGACGGCAATCAGTCGTGCGCGCATGCCGGCGATCTGTCGCTTCAGCCAGCTTGGGCAGCGTCGGCTTCGTGGCCACGGTCGCCCACCGTCCACAGTCGCTCGAGTCCGTAGAACTCGCGGATGCGTGGCAGCATCACGTGCACGATCACGTCGCCCAGATCCACCAATACCCATTCGCCTTCCACTTCGCCTTCGACGCCCAGCGGCATGACGCCCGCTTTCTTGGCGCCGCGGGTGACTTCGTCGGCGATGGATTTGACGTGGCGGGCGGACGTGCCCGACGCGATGACCAGCAGGTCGGCGATGGAGGTTTTGCCGCGAACGTCGATCTCGCGGATGTCCTTGGCCTTGAGATCTTCCAGCGCGTCGATGACGTGCTTGCGAAGGACGGGTGTGGTGACGGTCGATTTACTGCGTTGAGTCATGCTCAAGTGGTCTGGCCTCGTGCGGATCGCAGGTGCGATGGCGGGCGCAGTATACCGCCCCGCCATGGCGGGCAAGTCAATGTGCCAGTTCGCGTTTCGCCAGGCGGTACTCGTGCATCAGGCGGGTCACCAGTTCGGCCGCCGGTTGAGGCCGAACCATGCTAGCCGCCTGGCCGCACCATTCGGACAGCAGATCGCCTCGCCCGGCGGCAGCTGCGGCGCGTCGAAGTGGCGCAGTCAGTGCGTTCAACACCGGATACGGCAGGCCTTGCGCGGCCTCTGGCATGGCTTCGACAAAGCGGTTGCGCAGGCCTCTGGCGGCGCGACCCGAAAAGCCGCGGATAGTGGTCACCTGGTGAACCTGCACCTGCGGCAGGTCGCGCTTCCACGCCTCGGCGGCGGAACATTCGGGACATGTGAGGAAGGCCGTACCGAGCTGGCTGCCGGCCGCGCCAAGCACTTCCGTCGCAAGCATGCCTCGACCATCCATGATGCCACCGGCAGCGATCACTGGAATGTTCCTGTCGTGCGCTGCGAGCGCGCGAACGGTCAGCGGCAGCAGCGCGAACAGGCCGATCATTGCGTCCTCCGCATCGTGCAGGAATGTACTGCGATGACCACCCGCCTCCGCGCCTTGCACGCACACCGCATCAGCGCCGCCATCTGCCCAGGCCAGCGCTTCGGCCACGGTGGTCGCGGTGCCGATCACGTAGATGTCTCGCTCGTGCAACGCGCGCAATTGCGTCGGACTGATCACGCCGAAGGCGAAGCTCGCTGCTGCGGGCCGTGCTTCGCAGAGCGCCGCGAACTGATCGGACGCGCGCGGGGCCCAGCGCATCGGCAGGCTGGTGCGCACGTCGAGGCCTTCGCGTGCCATCAGCGCATCAAGTTGTTCGCGCGCTTTCGCCACGGCAGCCATGTCCGCATCGAATTCATCGGGCAACACGAAAAGGCCGATCGCATACGGGCGATCGGTCAGTGCGCCGATCGCCTGCGCCTGATCGAGGATCGCCTGCGGTTCCAGATAACCTGCGCCGACCGAACCGAGTCCGCCTGCGTTCGACACCGCGGACACCAGTGCAGGCGTGGTGGAACCCGCCATCGGCGCCTGGATCAGCGGATGCTCGATGCCCAGACGTCGTGCGAAGGAATCATTCATGGTCCATCAGCCTCCAGCGATTCGTTGACACGCCGATGACCGCGAAGGACATCGCGCGCTAGCTCTGGCCAGCGACGATGTTCACCGTGATCGCGATGATGAACACGTTGAAGAAGAACGCGATCACGCTGTGCAGCAGCACCACGCGGCGCAGATAACGGCTGGTGACTTGCACGTCGGATACCTGGAAGCACATGCCGATGACGATCGCGAAATAAGTGAAATCCCAGTAATCGGGATGCGGCGTTTCGGGAAAATCGAGGCCCGTGTGCTTGTCGCCGAAATCACCGTAGAAACCGTGCGCGTAGTGAATGGCGAACATGGTGTTGAGGAACAACCAACTCAGCACCACGCTGATCGCACCGATCACCAGTGCAAGCACGCCGCCGACCTTCGCCGCGTGCAGCTCGTTGCTCAGCGCCACCAGTACGACCGTCGACAACACGATGCCGCTCCAGAGAATGCCCCAGCGACCGGTGTCCATCGCCTTCGCCTGCGTGCGCATGTGAGCGGTGTTCGCCTTGTTGAACATGTGCGCCATGATGCTCAGGAACACGATGGCAGCCAGATCGAAAGCAAGCAGCACGGCGGTGGCCGGACGGAAATCCAGCGCCAGCAGCGCCGCCGCCGCGAGCACGAAGATCATCAGCGAGAGAATCGTTCTCGGGCGGGATTTCAAATAGCGAAACGGTCGCCATCCGCGCTTCTTGCGCCGCGCTGCCACAGCCGATTCGTCATTGCTCACACGCTGCTCCCGAGTGCGGCACGACAGCCGCGTATCCGCCCATGATAGCGAACGGTTTCAGGATCGCAGGTCGTCGAAGCCGGGATGGCGGCGCATCCACGCCACCGCGTACGAACAGGCCGGCACGACCTTCCAACCTTCCTGGCGCGCCGTCGTCAGCGCTGCTTCCACCAGGGCCGAGGCGATGCCGCGTCCGCCCACCGCATCGGGCACGCCGGTGTGGGTGATCGTCATCACACCGGCGGCGAGCATGTAATCGAGTTCGCAATGCGAACCCTCAACGATGGTTTCGAATCGGTGGGCGGCGCGGTCATGCTGGATGGCGGGTGTCATGCGAAATCCTGTGCGGCGGAAAGGCGCAAGCATACGTGCCACGAACGGTAACCGCAGGTGAAGCCAGGCGATCGCTGGGTTCGCATTTTCTGTATGGATCGCGGGCCATACTCGCCGTTCTGTTCATCACCCACGGAGAACCCCATGAAGAAATCCGCATCCGCCCACTGGTCCGGCGGCATCAAGGACGGCCAGGGCAGCATCTCGACCGAAACCGGCGTGCTGCGTGAAGCGCCGTATGGCTTCAAGTCGCGCTTCGAAGATGGCCCGGGCACCAATCCGGAAGAGCTGATCGCCGCCGCTCACGCCGCGTGTTTCACCATGGCGCTGTCGCTCGGGCTGGGCAACGCGGGCCTCACTGCCGACAGCATCGATACCAAGGCCGTGGTAACGCTGGACAAGGACGGCGACGGTTTCTCGATCACCACTTCGCACCTGACCTGCAAAGCGAAGGTGCCCGGTACCGATGCGGCCACGTTCGACAAGATCGCGCAGGAAACCAAGCTGGCCTGTCCGGTTTCCAAGGTACTCAAGGCGAGCATCTCGCTGGACGCCACGCTCGAGAGTTGATCCACGCACGGCATTGACAGCCCCCGCGGTTCGGCTAACGTCCGCTGGGTACGTGAACCGCAGGGGCTCCGGTGGCAACTCTCATTCCCACACGCAACAGCTGCCTGCCGCGCATGACCGGCGGCGAGAAGCGCGTTTCCGAGCGGCTGGAACAGAAACTCGAAGACGACTACCTGCTCTGGTACGACGTGCCGGTCGGGGTGAAGCAGCGCCATCCGGATTTCGTGGTATTCCATCCACGCCGCGGCCTGCTGGTTCTGGAAGTGAAGGACTGGAAAGTCGACACCATCCGTCATGCCGACAGCACGCAGTTCACTTTGGTTACCGATCGCGGACTGGTGAAGGAAACCAACCCGCTGCTGCAAGCGCGCGCGTACGCGCTGGAAATCGGCGTGGTACTGGAACGGGATCCGGCGCTGCGCCATCCCGAGGGCTCGCGTCACACGGGCAAGCTGATCATGCCGTGGGCCTGGGGCGTGGTGATGGCCAACATCACTCGCAAGCAATTCGATGAAGGTGCTCTGGGCGACGTGCTGCCCGATCATCTGGTGATCTGCCGTGATGAACTGTACGAAACGGTCGACGCCGAAGCGTTTCAGGAACGGCTGTGGGCAATGTTCCCGCAAGTGTTTCCGGTCACGCTGACCTTGCCGCAGATCGATCGGGTGCGTTGGCATCTGTTTCCGGAATTGCGCGTGGAAGCGGGCAGCGGCCAGTTCGGTCTGTTCGGTCCCACCGACGCGGCCGTGCGTCCGCTGGAAATTCCCGACCTGGTCAAGGTGATGGATTCGCAGCAAGAGCAACTGGCGCGCTCGATCGGCGGCGAGCATCGCGTGATCCACGGCGTCGCCGGCTCCGGCAAGACGATGATCCTCGGCTTCCGCGCCATGCAGCTCGCGCGTGACATGGGAAAGCCCATCCTGGTGCTCTGCTACAACAAGACACTGGCCGCACGGCTCGAACAACTGATCGGCGAGCGCGGGCTCAGCGAAAAAGTACAGGTCTACAACTTCCACAAGTGGTGCCGGAAAATGCTGGTGGCGTACAACGAGCCGCTGCCATCGGGTAACGGAAAAGTTTTCGCCGATGCGTTGCCACCCGCTGTGATCGCCGGCGTGGATCGCGGCCAGATTCCGCGCTTCCAGTACGGCGCCGTGCTGATCGACGAAGGGCATGACTTCGAACCGGAGTGGTACAAGCTCATCGTGCAGATGATCGACCCGGCGACCAACTCGCTCCTCGTGTTGTACGACGATGCGCAGAACATCTACGGCAACGCCGATCGCCGTCGCATCAGCTGGAAAAGCCTCGGTGTGCAGGCGCAGGGCCGCACCACGATTCTCAAGCTCAACTACCGCAACACGCTGGAGATCCTCTCGGTGGCACGCGTGTTCGCCAGCGAATTGCTGCAATCGCGCGGCGACGATGACGACGGCGTTCCGCTGATCTCGCCGGAAAGCGCGGGCCGTCGCGGCGCCCTACCCGAACTCGTGCGAACCGACACGGCCAGCGCACAGCTCGATGTGTTGATCGCGCGGCTGCGCGACGAGCATGCACACGGCCGACCGTATTCCGACATGGCCGTGTTGTTCCGCAATCAATGGGAAGGCGAAAAACTGCATGAGGCCTTGCAGCGCATCGGCGTCCCGAGCCAGCTCGCCGAAGGCGTCGGCAAGCAAAACCTTTTCACAGCCGGGGACAGCGTCAAGCTGGTGACGATGCATTCCAGCAAGGGCCTGGAATTTCCGTTCGTGATCATTCCCGGCCTCGGCTCGCTGCCCAAACCCGGCCAGACCGAAGCCGATGAAGCCCGCCTGCTCTACGTGGCGATGACGCGCGCGACCGAGCATCTGCTGCTGATCCATCACGACGATTCAGTGTTCAGCAAACGCATTCGCGATTCGATCAACGAAGTGCAGACGCAGTTGCACGAATCACCCTGAGTTTCTTCGGCGTCGTGATCGCACCAACTCACCGGCACTTGATCCGGTGACATGTAACGTCCATCTGGAATGAAACGAAGAACACTTGCCCTCGCCTTTCAGACTGGAGTTCGCGATGTCCGCCTTTGATCTCAACCCGCCCACCGATACGCAGCGCAAGACCATCACGGCCGGATTGTCCGCCGACGAACGTCGCGTGCTGCTCGAACACGGCACCGAAGCGGCGTTTTGCGGTGTGTTTCTCGACAACCACAAGGACGGCGTCTACACGTGCCGTTTCTGCGGCCTGCCGTTGTTCCGCTCCAGCGCAAAGTTTGATTCCGGCACCGGCTGGCCGAGTTTCTTCCAGCCTTACGATTCCTCGCACATCAAGCTCGTGCGCGACACCAGCTACGGCATGATCCGCGTCGAGGAAGTCTGTGCGCGCTGCGGCAGCCATCTTGGCCACGTGTTTCCGGATGGCCCGCCGCCGACTGGCGACCGGCATTGCCTGAACTCGGTGTCGCTGGCTTTCACCGAAAGCGGCGATGCCTTGCCCGACGTACTCGAACGCAGATCACCGGAAGGTCAGCCGGATATGGCGCACTGACCTCGTCTGCTCATTGCCGCGTGCGCTCGCTTCGCTTACAATAAGAATCATTCTCACTTGCAATATATTGCGACAGACCGCTGGCATCCCTTCCAGTCGTCACCGCATCCGTTGCAGGTGTCGCTGATTCACTGCACGCAGGGCGGCCATGTCTACACCTTACGAATCGAACCTTCGCGTCAGTCGGCGCGCGCCGTTCCTTACGACATCCATCCGTCACGCGCTGCTGGGCTTGCCGCTGATCGCCGCCGCAATGCTGCCCTTCTCGGCCACGCGTGCAGCGGAACCTGCACAGGACACGACAACCGATTCCACAACGACTACACGCAAACCCGTCACCACGCTGGGCAACGTGCAGGTCACAGCGATCGCGAAGGACACCGGCTCGGTGACCAAGACCGATACGCGGATCGTCGAGATTCCGCAGTCGGTGTCGGTGATCACTGCCGACCAGCTCAGCGAACGCGGCGTGCATGGCATCGAGGAAGCCGTGTGGTACACCGCTGGCGCGCAAGGCGGCGGTTACGGCAGCGATTCGCGCAGCGACTGGTTGTTGGTGCGTGGCTTCACGCCGGCTCGTTACCTGGACGGCCTTGCGCTGGCCGACGGATCGGGCACCGGCATCACGCGCATTGAACCTTACGGGCTCGAACGACTGGAAGTACTGAAGGGTCCGTCCTCGGTCGTCTACGGCGAAATGCCGCCGGGTGGCATGGTCAACATGGTCAGCAAGCAGCCGACCGAGCAACCGCTGCATGAAGTCGGCCTGCAGGTCGGCAGCTACGACTTGCACGAAGCGACCTTTGATTTCGGCGGGCCGCTGGATGATTCGGGCCACTGGCTGTATCGCCTCACCGCACTGGCGCGCAAAAGCGACACCGAGACCGACTACATCAAGGACGACCGTTACTACATTGCGCCGGCACTCACCTGGAAACCGGACGATTCGACGTCGCTAACCCTGTTGTCGCGCTTTCAGAAAGGCGACACCACTGCCGCCGCGGGTTTTCTTCCCGCCGAAGGTACCTTGCTGCCGAATCCTTACGGCAAGATTTCGCGCCACCGTTTCACCGGCGAGCCAGGTCAGAACGACTACGACAAGACCATCGCCACGATCGGCTACGCGTTCCATCACGACTTCACCAACGGCGTGGCGTTCAGCCAGAATCTGCGCTACGGCAAGACCGACGTGGACAACAACGGCGGCAACGTCGGTGCCTTCGGCCTGCTCTCGGACGAGCGCACGCTGCTGCGCTATCTGTTCCCGAATGAAGATCACACCAAGACCTTCGGTGTCGACAACAACCTGCAATACGCATTCGACACCGGCGCACTTCAGCACACGCTGCTTGCCGGCGTGGACTATCGGCGTGGACATGACGACTACTCGTCGGCGTTCGCTTTCGGCGTGGCGCCGCTGGACGTTTTCAATCCGGTTTACGGCAGCCCGATCACCGTGCCGGCCTATACCAGCCGAACCGTGCAGACGCAGACGCAACTCGGCGTCTACCTGCAGGACCAGATCAAGATCGATCGCTGGATGCTCACCATCGGCGGCCGCCAGGATCATGTAAAAACCGATACCGACAATCTGATCGGCGTGCAGACCAGCGCAACGCAGAAGGACGACGCGTTCTCCGGGCGCGTCGGTCTCAACTATCTGTTCGACAGCGGTGTGTCGCCGTACGTGTCGTACTCGCACTCGTTCCAGCCGACGGTCGGCAGCAATTTTTCGGGCGATGCATTCAAGCCGACCACCGGCGATCAGTACGAAGCCGGCGTGAAGTATCAGCCCGCCGATGGACAAGGTCTGCTGACGCTGGCGACGTACCAGATCACCCAGCAGAACGCGCTCACCATCGACCCCAACCACACGCTGTTCCAGGTGCAGCAGGGCGAGACGCGCTTGCGCGGTCTGGAGCTGGAAGGCCGCTGGAATATCGGCAGCAACCTCAGCGTATATGGCGATTACACGTACAGTCATTCGCGCGTCACCAAGACCAACGACCTGGCCTCGCTGGGTAAGCAGATTGCGTTGCTGCCGAAACAGCAGGCATCGCTGGGCGCGGATTACACGATTGTCTCGGGCCCGCTTGCCGGGCTCGGATTCGGCGGCGGCGTGCGCTATGTCGGCGATCACTACGGCGACATCTACAATCAATGGAAGACGCCTGCTTACACGCTGTTCGATGCCGCCGTTCACTACGACATCAAAGGATGGCGCCTGCAGTTGAATGCCAGCAACCTGTTCGACAAGGACTACGTTTCCGTATGCAACAGCAATGTCTGGTGTTACTACGGCTACTCGCGCCAGGTCACGCTCAGCGCGCGTTACCGCTGGTAAGGACTGAACGATGAGCATGTTGTCCGCGCTGGCTCTGGCGACTTCCGTGCTCGCTGCGACGGCTTTCTACGCCACGTCGTCGAACTGCCTTTGGCCGTCCATGCATCGATGGCGGCGGTGGTCGATGTCGCTCGCCTTGCTGCTTTGCGTGCTGTCGATCGCTGCTTGGATTAACACATTCGGCATTGGCGTCGGGCTCGGCGCAATGTTGGGTACCGGCATGCTGACGATGATCGTGTTGCCATGGATTGCACTGCGCACTTCTTCATCGAAGACGAGCAGGAAACACGACTGATGTGGGCACGCGCCAGCGCCGGCGTGCTGGCCGGATTCTTTGTCAGCGCGGCGCTGATCGGGCTGGTGTGCTGGTCGTTCCCGGGACCTTGGCAACGCACGATGGTGCCGGGCCTCGTGGCGTTTCTGCCGTTGTGGATCGGCGTGATCTGCACTGGCTTTCTGTTCCGCAACGGCAGGCACGCGTGGCTCTGGCTTGGCGGTATCGCGTTGGCTGGCTTGATCCTGCTCTGGGCGCTGCAATCATTCGGCTGGGTGCAGTGAGTCCTTCCGCATGAAATTGAAATCGACCACCTTGCGCAGCTTCACCACGTTGCATTCATGGGTCGGACTGGTGGCTGGGTTCGCCTTGTTCGTCGCGTTCTACGCTGGCGCGATCACCATGTTCCAGCAACCGCTGCAGCAATGGGCAACGCCGCACGCCGTCGATATCGGTATTGGTTCGCTGGGCGATGCGCAGCGATTGCTTGATGGTGTTCTGGCAAAGCACCCGGAGGCACACGAGTTTCTCGGCATGCTGTTTCCAGGACATGAATCGCCCCAGCCAGTGGCGTACTGGATGAACCGCCACGGCAGCTGGCTATACGCCGGTCTCGACAATCTCGACGGCGGCCCGACCCGCCCGCTCGCCGCGTTGCCGGAGCTCATCAACGAGCTGCATTTCTCGCTGGGCATTCCGGTGATCGGTACGTGGCTGATGGGTGGGGTAAGCCTGCTCTACGGTGTCGCGCTGGTCAGCGGGTTCGTGATCCACCTGCCGCGACTGACGAAGGATTTTTTCGCGCTGCGCGCCGGGCGCAACCTTAAGCGCTTCTGGCAGGACGCGCACAACGTAATCGGTGTACTCAGCCTGCCGTTCCACATCATGTTCGCCATGACCGGCGCCGTGATTTGCCTTCTGTTCGTGCTGATGATGGCGCTGGATCCGCTGATCTACGGCGGCAAGTTGATGGCCGCATCCGGCGCCGCGATGGATACCGCGCCGACGATCGCGAAAGCGGATGTTGCGCACGCGATGACGCCGCTGGCCCAGTGGTACGCGCGCTCGATCGAACTGGCTCGCGCGCAAGGTGTCGATGATTTCGAGCCGGCATATCTCAAACTCGCAAACGCAGGCGACGCGCACGCCGTCGTCGAAATCACCGGCGCATCGGCCCATGCACTCGGCACCATGAGCGCTATCGCGCTCGATGCCACCACTGGAGCCCCGCTTGCCACGCAGTTGCCCGGACAGCGCGACGCAAACCACGCAACGCTTGCCGTCGTTTATGGTTTGCATTACGGCGACTACGGCAACGTGCTTGTGCGCTGGCTGTATTTCCTGCTCGGAGTCGGCGGCGCCTTCCTGTTCTACTCCGGCAACCTGCTGTGGATCGAATCGCGTCGCAAACGTCGGCAACTGGAACAGGGACGCGCACAGATCAACATGGCGCGCGCGACGGTCGGCATTTGCCTGGGATTCTGTGTGGCGATTTCGGTTGCGTTCGTGGCAGCGCAACTATGGCCTGCAGGCGTGCGCTGGAGTTGCTTCATCAGCTGGGCGATGTGCGCGTTGTGGGCATCACATCGGTCGCCGGTTGTTGCGGCACGCGAACTGCTCTGGCTGGCAGCGATCGTCACCGCACTGATTCCGATTGCACACGGCATCACGACGGGCTGGTGGTTCTGGCGTAGCGCCGCGGCCGGTCATGCTGCGCTGTTCGCCGTCGACGTGGTTGCAGTCGCGCTGGCCTTTGCCTTCGTCGAACTGGCTCGCGTCACGGCTCGGCGCGCGCGTGGCGGCGATGCCAACAGCGTGTGGGCCGAGCCTGCATGATGCGGCGATTAGTCGTGTCGGTACGGAGCGAGCAACGACGCGTCGTCGAACAATCCCACGGGCAACAGATAGCGCGCGTCGCGACCGTCTTTCAGCAGTTCGCGAATACGCGTCGCGGAAATTTCCAGCGGCGTGATCTGCAGCTGGACAACATGACCGGCCGAAGTTTTCCGCAAACCGGCCAGATCGCGAAGGTGGCGCTTGGCCATCGCCTTCTCGAGTTCGTCGGGAAATTCCGCAGACACTCCGGGACGCTGCAACACCGCGATATGCGCCACGTCGAACAGTTCGCGCCAGCGATGCCAGCCCGGCAAACCTGCAAATGCATCCGCGCCAAGCAACAGAATTAGCGGACGCTTGCCGATTTCATCGCGCAGTTCATGCAGCGTATCGATGGTGTATGACGGGCCAGCGCGATCGAGTTCGCGCGTATCCGGAATGAGGCGGGACTGGCCGCGCAACGCGGCTCGCAACATATCGGCACGTTGAGCCGCGCTGGCAGTCGGTGCTGTGCGATGCGGCGGCACACTGGCCGGCATCATGCGTACTTCGGCATCGAGCATTTCGGCAGCTTCCCACGCCGCGTTCAGATGCCCTATATGCACCGGGTCGAACGTGCCGCCGAAAATCGCCAGCGGCTTCATGCCAGTGCGGCGGCCGCGCGAGGTTCGGCAATGGCGGCGATCAACCGCTCGGCCTCCTGCCACGGATTTCCGAATTCGCGGCCCTTGGCCATGCGGTCGATACGTGAAGCACGCGCGAGACATTGCAGCCAGTGTTCGCGCGGTGCGCGGCGCAGCGCCTTGCGAAACAGTTGCTCGCGTGCGGGCCACAGATGCTCGATGCGAACCTGCGCAGCGAGGTCGTTGGCATTGGCCAGTCGCAACGCGAGCTGCAACTGGTTCACCAGCCAGCCCATCAGCGCGATGAGTTCGTCGCCCTCTGCACGCAACCCGGCAAGGATGCGCAACGCGCGCGCGCCATCGCCGACGAATGCGGCATCGGTGAGCTTGAAAGCATCGTAGCGCGCGCTGTCGGCGACGAGCGTTTCCATCTCGGCGGCATCGATGCGACCTTCGCCATGCAACACCACGAGCTTGTCGATTTCCTGCGCAGCGGCGAGCAGATTGCCTTCGACGCGCTCGGCCAGCAAGGCGATCGCATCCGGCGTGGCGGTCAGCTTGTGCGATGCGAGTCGTGCACCGATCCACGCACCCCATTCGTTCGGACGCGGCGCGTTGAACACCACCATCGTGCCGCTGGCGTCGAGCTTCTTGCTCCACGCACCATCGTGTTTGTTGCTCCACTCCATTGCTGTAATCAGCAAGGTGACATCCGGCGGCGGATCGGCGCTGAACGCGTTGATTGCCTTCGCGCCTTCGGTCCCGGGCCGCCCGGTGGGCAGGCGCAGGTCGATCAGCCGACGCGTGGCGAACAGCGACATGCCCGCGGCAGAGCGCGCCAGATCGTCCCAGTCGAAATGCTGGCCGACGTCGATAACTTCGCGTTCGCTGTAGCCGAGTTTCTTCGCCTGTGCGCGCAATGCATCGGCGGCTTCCAGTACCAGCAATTCCTCGCCCGCCAGCAAGTAGACCGGCGCGAGATGATCGGCCGTCAGCGATTTTTGCCATTGGCCCTGGCTGAGTGGCATCAGTGCGTGCTGGAAGCAGTCGCCGGCTTGGTGATGTCGTGTTTACCGGCAGCCTGCAGACGGAACAGGATCGCCTGCACGGCATCGGCATTGAGACTGTGCTGAATTTCCTGCACCTGCGACGCGTTGCCGATGGTGTTGCTTGCGTCGTAGCTGTATTCGCGCTGCATGTTGATGCGCTGAATGGGAATCAGCATTTGGCCGTTGGCATCCGCAACGTCGAACTGCACCAGGTAATGCACCGCGTATTCGGTGATGCGCACATAGCCGCCGTTGTTCAGCGAATCGGTACTGAAGCTTGCTACCGGCACCTGCAGCTCGGCAATGCCCGGACCACTTTCGTCCTCGACCGTGGCACCGGAAACCTCGAGCGCGCGAGTCAGCATGCGCTGGAACTCTCCACCACCGGCAACGTTGACGTGCACGCGTTGCATCTGCGGCGGCAGGTTGGCGTTCTCGCGCAGATGGAAGCCGCAGGCGCCGAGCACCAACGTCAGCGCCAGCAGTAGCGGCGCTTGAATCGGGCGGATCTTTTGCATGAAATTCATGGAGTCATCCTGCGACGATGTTGACGATCTTGCCCGGAACCACAATGACCTTGCGCACGCTGAGGCCTTCAAGAAAGTGCACCACTTGCGGCTGCGCCAACGCGAGCTGCTCGGCCTCTTCCTTCGCGGCGTTCGCCGCCACTTCGATGGTAGCGCGCAACTTGCCGTTGATCTGCACCGCCAGCGTGAGCGTATCGCGTACCAGCGCCGACGCATCCGGCTGCGGCCAGGGCTGATCCTCCAGCACGCTTTCCGCATGGCCCAGCACTTGCCAAAGCGCATGGGCGATGTGCGGCACCACCGGGTTGAGCAGCAGCACCATCGATTCCAGTGCTTCGTGGCGCACGGCGCGGCCCTGGTCGCTCTGATCACTGAACTTGTTCAGCGCGTTCAACAGTTCCATCAGCGAGGCGATGGCCGTATTGAACGCATGACGCCGACCGAAGTCGTCGCCGACTTTCTGGATGGTTTCATGCAACTGGCGACGCAGGGTTTTCTGACCGGCATCCAACACAGCGGAATCCACGATCGGATGATCCCGATTCGCCGCATGCGTCGTCACTTCGCGCCAGAAGCGCTTGAGGAAACGGAACATGCCTTCGACGCCGGCTTCGTTCCACTCCAGCGACTGCTCCGGCGGCGCGGCGAACATCGAGAACAACCGCACGGTATCGGCGCCGTACTTGCCGATCATCGTCTGCGGATCGATGCCGTTGTTCTTCGACTTGGACATCTTTTCTGTCGGGCCGATCTGCACCGGCTGGCCGTCGGATTTCAACTTCGCGCCGATCACTCGCGCACGCTCGTCGCGCTCGAGTTCCACGTCGGCCGGATTAATCCAGTCCTTCGAACCATCGGCGTTGTCGCGGTAAAACGTTTCGGCGATCACCATGCCCTGGCACAGCAGATTGGTCGCCGGCTCATCCGACTTCACCAGCCCTTCGTCGCGCAGCAGCTTGTGATAGAAACGGAAGTACAGCAGGTGCAGGATCGCGTGCTCGATGCCGCCGATGTACTGGTCGACCGGCAGCCAGTAATTGGCGCGCTCGTCGACTTGCGTGGATGCGCCGGGGCTGGTGTAGCGCGCGTAATACCAGCTCGATTCCATGAACGTGTCGAACGTATCCGTCTCGCGTTCGGCCGCGCCGCCGCAGGTCGGACACGTGGTCTTGCGCCACTCGGGGTCGGCCTTGATCGGCGATTGCACGCTGCCGACTTTCGAATACGCGTCGGCCACGTCTTCGGGCAGGATCACCGGCAGCTGGTCCTCGGGCACTGGCACGTCGCCGCACGTCGCGCAGCGAATCACCGGAATCGGGCAGCCCCAATAACGCTGGCGGCTCACGCCCCAGTCGCGCAGGCGGAAGTTGACGCGACGCTCGCCACGCGCATCCGCTTCAAAGCGTTTCGCCAGTGCGTCCAGCGCCTGCTGGAAATCGAGGCCGTCGTACTCGCCAGAGTTCACCAGCCAGCCGCGTTCGGTGTATGCGCCTTCTTGCTGGATGCGCTGCTCGAAGTCCTCGATCATGCGTACCGCCGAGGCGGTCTCGAACGTATCGATCCTGCCACCGTCGAGCGCCGCGCTCATCGCATCGTTGCCTGCGCCCGACGAGAGATCGCGGCGAATTTCCCCCAGCGCATCGAGCACGCTGCGATCGACGATCACCATGCGGATCGGCAGGCTGTAGCGTCTGGCGAATTCCCAGTCGCGCTGGTCATGCGCTGGCACCGCCATCACCGCGCCGGTGCCGTAATTCATCAGCACGAAATTCGCCACGTAGATCGGCAGCTCTTCACCACTGATCGGATGGATGGCGTGCAGGCCCGTGTCCATACCGCGCTTTTCCTGCGTCTCCAGTTCCGCTTCGGAAACACCGCCCTGGCGCAGCTCGGCGATGAAATCCGCCAGTATCGGTTTGCTTTTCGCCGCGCGCAGCGCGAGCGGATGCTCCGCAGCGACGGACAAAAAGGTCACGCCCATCAACGTGTCGGGACGCGTGGTGAACACTGTGATCGGATCGACCGCCTGGCCATCGGCGTCGTTCACGTCGAAACGAATTTCCAGCCCTTCGCTGCGACCGATCCAGTTGCGCTGCATCGTCTTGACCGCGTCGGGCCAGCCCGGCAGCGTGTCCAGTCCGTCGAGTAGTTCCTGCGCGTAGTCGGTGATCTTGAGGAACCACTGCGGAATCTCGCGCTTCTCCACCACCGCGCCGGTGCGCCAGCCGCGGCCGTCGATCACCTGCTCGTTTGCCAGCACGGTCTGGTCGACCGGGTCCCAGTTCACCACCGCGTTGCGGCGGTAGGCCAGGCCTTTCTTCATCAACCGCACGAACATCCGCTGCTCGTGCACGTAGTACTCGGGACGGCAGGTGGCGAACTCGCGCGACCAGTCGATCGCGTAGCCCATCGACTGCAACTGCGTGCGCATGTGCTCGATGTTGGCGTAGGTCCACTTGGCCGGCGCGGTCTTGTTCTTGATCGCGGCGTTTTCGGCGGGCAGGCCAAACGCATCCCAGCCCATCGGCTGCAGCACGTTACGACCGTTCATGCGCTGGTAGCGGCTGATCACGTCGCCGATGGTGTAGTTGCGCACGTGGCCCATGTGCAATGCGCCCGACGGATAGGGCAGCATCGAAAGGCAATAGAACTTCGGGCGGGAGTCGTCCTCCTTCACCTCATACGCGTGTTGCGCAGTCCAGTAGCTTTGCGCGGTCGCTTCCAGCGACTGTGGCCGGTACTGCCCGGTGGCGTCGGCCTGTTCGGCGACGTCGCCCGTTGCGGTCGAGCCTGAGAATGGTGTGTCCTGCATGATTCCGACGCCGTAATGCGGTTGGCGCAGCGCGATGACAACCGGCTGCAGTGAACTGCGCAGACTAGCCCAGCGCAGCCCGGGCGCCAAGCCTGAACCGGCCCGTCAAGGGACCGGGCAAACCGCCGCCTGCCCGTTGCCGAGCGACCTCGCCGCTACCGCGATCTGCCCGGCCAGTTCCGCCAACGCACGCTGATGACCCTGAACCAATGCGTCGTAACCCGGGCCGACCGTCTTGTTGATGCGGCTGCTGCAGGCGATGCCGTTTTCGTGCTCGCCGTGCATCACGCGCAGGCTCCAGCTCGCTTCGATCAGCGCGTAACTACCGGGTTGCGAATCGAAGCGGCGCACATCCAGCTTGATCCGCAACAGCGGCTTGTCGTTGCCCGGCAGGCTGCTCACGTCCTGGGCGTGGAGTTCACGTGACAGGTCAGCCGACATCGCGCCGCGGACTTCATCGCCGAGCGGCGCGATCCAGCGTTCGCCGTCGAGCAATGCCACGCCCTGCCCGCCTTCGCGCACCACCAGCTGCGGCTGGTCCACCTGCGGCGGCACGCTCACAGCCAGCAATTCAAACGGCATCGACGGGCCGCTGGCCGCTGCAGCCGATTCGCCGATATCACCGGCCGGCGGAATCAGCGTGTAGTAATGCAGTGGTGCCGAGGCGCAGGCGACCAGCGTCAGCGCGGTCGCCAAGGTCCAAAGGCGCAGTCCGGTCCGAATCATGGTTGACTCCTTTGCGGCGTTTCGGTGGCGGGCTTCAGTTCGGCGGGCGCGGCATCGGGGCGACGACCACGGATCAGCGATTCCGGATGGCCGCCCAGATAATCGGTGAGCACGCGCACCGAGCGCGCCATGCGTTGCAGTTCGCTCAGCGTGCCGCCGAGGTTCTGCTGCAACGGCGAATCGCCGGACAGCGCATCGCTGGCCGTGCCCATGGTTTTCTGCACGCCCTTCAGCGTGTTCCTGAATTCCGGCAGGGTCTGGCCGTTGACCTGTTTCATGGTGGCGTTGAGCCCGGCCAGCGTCTGGTCGAGGTTACGACCAATGCTGTCGAACGGAATCTTGTCCACCTTGTCGACGATCTGAGCCAGCTGTTCCTGCAGCTTGTCGAAGCTGCCGGCCACGGTCGGAATGGTGAGAGGACGCGCGTTCGGATCGAACGACACCGACGGCGTATGCGGCACGAAATCGAGCGATACATACAGCTGGCCAGTCAACAGATTGCCGGTACGTGCCTGCGCGCGCAGACCGTGATCAACCAGACGGCCCATCAGCTGCGAGAGATCGGGGTTCTCGCCATGCGCCTTGGCGAGGCTTTCCAGTTTGTCGTACGCGCCGCCAAGGCGTTGCGGATAGACCACCGCGCCCACGATCACCGGGAAACGCTGCTGGCTTTCGTCGTAATCGAGGTTGATCGACACGACCTTGCCGATGTTGATGCCGAGGAATTCCACCGGTGCATCCACCGCCATGCCCCGCACCGACTGCTCGAAACGCATGCGGATGTAATGCGCCTCGCCATCGGGCGGCGCCATCGCCGTGGTTTCGTCGCCGAACAGTTGATAGCTGGTGTTCTCCGGTGCCGGCGTGCTGTCGTGCGGACCGCGCGGATCCTGGAACGCGATGCCGCCGGCGAGTACCGACGCGAGCGATTGCGTGTTCACCTTCAGTCCGTTGGCACCGAGCGAGAGATCGACACCACTGGCATTCCAGAACCGCGAGGCCGTGGTGACATAGCGGTCATTCGGGCCATCGACGAAGAACTGCAGCGATACGCCCTTGCCGTCCTTGTCCAACTGGTAAGACACCACGCGGCCGACCTGGATGCGCCGGTAGTAAACCGGCGAACCGATATCCAGCGAGCCGAGATCGTCCGCATGCAGCATGAAGCTACGACCGGGTGAGCCATGGTTCACCGCCGGTGGCGTTTCCAGGCCCGTGAACCTGTCTTCCGCGTCGCTTGAGTCGCCCACATCAACGCCGATGAAGGCGCCGGAAAGCAGCGTGTCGATGCCCGATACGCCGCCCAATCCAATGCGCGGACGCACCACCCAGAAACGCGTGTCCTTGACCGCGAAACTCTCGGCACTTTTCTCCAGCGCGACGCCGACCAGTACGTGGTTGCGATCATCGCTCAGATGGATCTTGTCGACCTTGCCGATCACCACGTTCTTGTATTTCACCGGCGTCTTGCCGGCGTCCAGCCCTTCGGCACTTTCAAAGCTGATGGTGATGTGCGGCCCGGCCTGCAACCGGTTGCTGACCACCAGCGATAAACCCACCAGCGCGGCGAGCGCCGGCACCAGCCAGATCAGCGAAGCATTGAAACGCCGGTGCCGGATGACCGGTTTGGGCAACTCGTCCCGCGGCAATTCGTCTCGCGGCGGCTCATCGCCTGCCGGAAGATTCGGATCGGTGCTGTGGTCGTCACTCATGGGTTTCCCTGCCATCCCAGATCAAACGAGGGTCGAACGTCATCGAAGCGAACATGGTCAATACCACGGTGAGGCCGAAAAAGATCACGCCGGGCAACGGCTCGACCAGGCTCAGCACATTGAAACGCACCAGTGCCGTCAGCAACGACACCACGAACACATCCAGCATCGACCAGTAACCGATCAGCTCCACCAGCCGGTAAAGCTTGGCGCGCTGCGGCCGCGCCCAGTCGGTGCCGCGCTGGCTGGTGATCAGCAACGTGCCCAGCACGAGGAATTTGAGCATGGGCACCACGATGCTTGCCGTGAAAACGATGACCGCCAGATCCGGCGAGCCTTTCGTCCACAACTCCACCACGCCGCTGAGGATGGTGTTGTCGTCGATGTCGTTGAGGCTGGCCGTGCGCATGATCGGCATCAGGTTCGCCGGGATGTACATCATGAAAGCGGCTATCAGCAGCGCCCAACTGCGCGAATAACTCGCTGCCTTGCGCCGGTGCAGTGCAGAGCCGCAGCGTGGACAGGTCGCCACATCGCCATGCCCGGCGTGGTCGGGATGATCGTGGTCGAACGGGTCGCTCGACACCAGCCGGCAGACATGGCAGCCGATTACGCCCAGATCACTTGCGCGTGGAAGCGCGCTCACGCGGGTTTCTCCGACGTGAGTTCCCACAGCGAACGCAGGTCGACGCTGGCGAACACAGTGATCAGCAGTGTCAGCACCGCGTACGCATAGATGCCCGGCTCGGCGATCACGTCGAAATACACACGCGCCTTGACGATCGCCACCAGCGCGCCAAGCACGAACACTTCGCTCATCGTCCACGGGCCCACGTAATGCAGCGTCACCATCATCGGCACGAAGCCCGGCGCACGCCGACCGCTGCGCGCGAACAGCAGCAGCCATCCGATCGAGATCATCTTGACGAGCGGGAAAAAGAACAGCGTCGCGGCCGCCAGCACCGAAACGACTTTCGCGTCCTGCTGCCACATCGCAATGATCGTGCCCCACAACGTGGCACTGTTCTCCTGCCCGTTGAGTCCGAGCGTGACGATCGGCCAGATGTTGGCCTGCACGAACATGATCATCGCCGTCAGCACCAGCGCGAGCATCGCGTTGCGACTCAACCCGTGATGACGTTCGAGAATCGCCTGGCAGCGCGCGCACTTGGCCACGTCGCCACGGGTCAGCACACGTCGGCGATACACCGTGTCGCAGTGCTCGCAGATCATCAGCGCATCGTGTGGAGTCGTGCTCATGCGACCGTGTGGATTCCCTGGCTTGCCATCGGTCATTCTCGCAAATCTGCAGTGCCCGCGCTGAACTGCACGCGACCGCTTGATATGCTGATCCGATGCCCTGACCTGAAGGGTCATTCGACTCATGGAGCTTGACGTGACTGACACCGCCATCACATCGCATGTGTTCGACGTGGAGCAGGAGACTTTCGAGACCGATGTCTTGCAAGCCTCGCTGACTACGCCGGTCCTGGTCGATTTCTGGGCCAGCTGGTGCGAACCGTGCAAAACGCTCGGACCGATGCTGGAAAAACTCACCGCCGAATATCACGGTGCATTTCGCCTGGGCAAGGTCGACGTCGACAAGCAGCAGGAACTCGCCAGTATGTTCGGCATTCGCAGCATTCCGACTGTCATGTTGGTAAAAGACGGCCAGGTACTCGATGGTTTCGCCGGTGCGCTACCCGAAGGCCAGCTGCGCGAATTCCTCTCTCGCCATGTGCAGCCACTGGAAGCGCCAGTGGAAGAAGTGGTCGAGGAACCGGTAAAGGAAACACCCGAACAAGCCATCGGCCGCCTGCAACAGGCCATCGCAATGGAGCCGGACAAGGCCGAGCTCAAACTCGACCTTGCCGTGGCGTTGATGCGCGCCGGCCAGATCAGTGCAGCCGAAGCGGAACTCGACGCGCTGCCGATCAACCTCGCCACCGACGCGCGCGCGCAACGCCTGCGCAGCGAACTGGAACTTGCCCACGCTCTGAAAGACGCGCCGCCATTGCCCGAATTGCAGCGACGCGTGCAGGCGGACGATACGGATTGGGAAGCGCGCGATTGGCTCGGCGTGCGCTTGTTGCTGGAAGGCGACGCTGTCGCCGGACTCGATCAGTTCCTTGCGATCCTGCAGCGCAACCGCGCGTGGAACGAGGGTCAGGCAAAGAAACGTTTGCTCGCTGCGTTCGCCACGCTCGACGATGCAGAACTTGTCGGCCGCTATCGCCGCAAGATGGCCTCGTTGCTGTTTTGATGAAGGCATCCACGTTCCGTCGTCTGCTCAACCTGTGGCCGCCGTTCCTGTTCAATTCCATTCGCCTGCAATCGCTCAGCGATGATTACAGCGAGGCGAAAGTTGTATTGCGGTTGCGTCCGTGGAACCGCAACTACGTGCGCAGCCAGTTCGGCGGCAACCTGTTCGCCATGGCCGATCCGTTCTGGATGCTGCTGGTGATGCACCGGCTCGGCAACGACTACTACGTGTGGGACAAGTCCGGCGCGATCGATTTCGTTGCGCCGGGTCGCGCCGATGTCTACGCGCATTTCAAACTCGAAACATCCGTGGTCGATGAATTGCGCGCCGCGGCTGCGAACGGCGAAAAAGTGCTGCGCTGGTTCGAAACAGACATCGTCACCGCCAGCGGCGAAGTCGTGGCGCGGGTGCGCAAGCAGGTTTACGTGCGGCTGAAACCTCGCGCCCGCTGAGCACTTCGCGACGCTGTAGTTATTCCTGCTCGAACCGCGCGATGTCACCCGCTGCCGCCTGCGCTCGGCGGATGCTGCTGCCGGTGCTGGTGTGGTCGAGTTTGCGGGCGAGTGCCGCGCGTTGCGGCTGGCGTGTCCAGCGATGCACCCACCATGTCGCGAGCAGGCCGGCCGCGCCGACCGCGAGCTGAATCCAGATCACCGACGGCGCCACCTGCATGATCGCGCCGCGCGTCAGCACCACCAGCAAGGGTGCCGTAAGAAACCACCAAGGCAGGCCCACCACGACGGCGCCGCCGACCGCATAAACGCGGCGCAGTTTCAGCAGTTGGCGCTGGATCGTCAGCACCGGCGCGGCGTAATCGATCTGCGCGATATGCCCCTGCACCATCGCGCCGACGATGATCAGCCCCAGGCAATAAAGATGCATCACGACACCGGCGATCAGCACCGCCGGATCATGCAGATGCGTCACCCAGATCGGCGCGAACATGCAGATGCCGGCGATGCCGATCGCCATCTGCAACGCCTGCCCCCACACCAGCGGCCGCAGTCCGCGACGCATCGTGTCCAGCCGGCCATCGCGAAAAATCTGCACGTTCAATGCATGCTGCTGTTCGAGCCGGTGGTCGAGGGTTTGCCAGGCGAGTTTCATGTCATCGAGTTCCATGGTCATGCTCCGGATTCGCCGGCGGTCATCTGGCCGCGCAGCTTCTGTTTGATGCGGCTGATCTTGGTCGCCACATTGGTTTCGCTGATGCCGAGGATCTCGGCCATCTCGGTGTAATTGCGGTCTTCCAGATACAGCAGGATCAACGCGCGATTGAGCGGATCGAGCTGACCGATGAACGCGTAGAGCGCAGTCAGCCGTTCGTCCTGCTCGGCGATCGGGTCGCCACCGCCAACCGTTTCCAGGTGATGCGTTTCCAGCGGCTCGAAACGATCCGACTCCGGCCGGCGCTCGCGCCGCACCTGCGAGATCGCCACGTTCAACGCGATGCGATACATCCAGGTGGAAAACTTCGCCCGCGCCGAGTCGTATCCACCGAACGACCGCCACAGCTGCGTGCTGATTTCCTGCACCAGATCATCGCGATCCGCGGCATTGCGGCTGTAAAGCCCCGCCACCTTGAACACGATGCGCCGATGTTCGTGCAGCAATTCCTCGAATCGCCGCTGTTGCTGCCTGGCTGTCATGGACGTCGTTTCCCTCCGTTCCACCCATGATTCGCAGCGTACGGAAAAAAATCACAGTGCAGTCGGCAGGAACTCCACCCGAGGATGCGAAGCCTCGACGGCAAGCGCCGCATCGACATGGCGATGCCAGCAGAAGGGTTGCTACGCGGGGCGAATAACAACGCGGAAGTCTATGTGACTGCTTTGGAAATCTCACGAAGCGCAGTAGTGGCTTCGCTCATGCCGGCGGAGGCTTTTCATGGCGTCCCCGTCGGCACGCCGATCAGGCAGCAGTTGTCTCGGATGCAACGCGGCCGACGCGCGGGCCGGGGAAACCCTGGGACAGGTCTTCGTAGACATCGTGCGCATCTTCGTGGCCGCGATGCGCCGCCTCGCGCACGCTCTGGTAATACGCAAGATCAGCCATCCACAGTTCGCTGGACACCGACTGCAAAGTATCGTCCACACTCATTGCCAGTGTCTGGAGTTCGGTTGCGAAGCGCATCAACTGGCTGCGCAGTTGTCGATCCTTCTGCAAGTCGGCGGTGTTGATGAAGCCAGGGACGAACTGCGCCCGGCTCGCCATGTACGTGACGCACTTTTCGTCGAACCCCACCGACTTCAGCCCCAGTCGCGGCATCTCGCGTCGATCCTGCGCCGACAGCGTGACCAGAAACGGAAGTAACTCCCGCATGGTCGCCAGCGCCCCTTGCACCGTTGCCACATCCTGCTCGGACAGCACCGCCGAAATACGATTGTCGCTGATCATGCCAACACTCCCTGTTATGACGAACGTCGCCCCGACGTCGACGCGTGCGAGGGTACAGGCACTTTCTGACATTCGATAGCGTCCTTTGCCGCCCAAGACACTTATCGGAAAAAAACAGCACCTCACGGCCAATCACCAGCCACGAAGACGAAGCGCCAGCCGTCAACGACCGTCGTCGGGAACATTTGCGCCGTTCGATCCGGCGAATGGTGAGCAACTCACCCGTTTACAATGAACGATCCTCCCGGTCGGATCACCCCATGCGCTCCCTGCGCGTCAAACGCTACCTGCTCACCGGCTTGCTGACTTTCATTCCGCTATGGGTGACATGGGCGGTGTTCAAACTGGTGCTGGGAATGCTGGCGGGGATCGGAGCGCCGCTGGTGAATGCGTTGCTGGCCGCGCTGGCGCCGGTGGCGCCGCGAGCGGCAGCGGTGTTCAACACGGAATGGCTGACGTTCGTGCTGGCGTTGCTGATCACGCTGGGTGCGCTTTATCTGCTTGGGTGGATTGCCAACCGGGTGATCGGTCAACGCTTCATCACCACGTTCGACGGATTACTTGCGCGCATCCCGGTGGTGCAGACGATTTACGGTGGCACCAAGAAGCTGATGGCGGTGCTGCAGAACAAGCCCTCCGGCGTGCAGCGTGTGGTGCTGGTGGAGTTTCCACGTCGCGGCATGAAGACGGTCGGTTTCGTCACGCGGGTAATGAACGAGGATGGCAGCGGCCGCGAGATGGCGTCGGTTTTCATACCGACAACGCCGAATCCGACGGGTGGTTATCTGGTCGTGGTGCCGTTGAACGAACTCACGCCGACGGAGTGGACGATGGATCAGGCGATGGCCTTCATCATTTCCGGCGGCGCGGTGGCGCCCGAAACATTGCCGGCGTCGCCGGTGTCGCTGCCACACGATGAGACGGAAGATCGCGCGTGAGCATGCCTCGTGTTCTATCGACCATGTTGCTCTGCTTTGCTTCGTTGATGGCTCACGCAACGAGCTCGAACCAGCACGACTTCACGACGCCCGCGGAAATTGCGCATTTCCGCACCACGCCGAGTTATGCCGACACGCTGGCGTACCTGCAGCGGTTGCAGCTGACGGCGCCTGGCTTGATTCGCGTGGAGACGTTCGGCACGACGCCCGAAGGTCGGCCGATGACGGTGGTAATCGCCAGCGCTGACGGCACGTTCGATCCCATGGCGGCACGCAAGGCCGGCAAGCCGGTGGTGCTGGTGCAGGCGGGCATCCATCCCGGCGAGATCGAAGGCAAGGACGCCGGGCTGATGTTGTTGCGCGATATCGCGATCGAGCACAAATTTCCGCATGTGCTCGATCACCTCGTGTTGGTCTACATCCCGGTGTTCAGTGTGGATGGTCACGAGAACAGTTCGCCGTACAACCGCATCAACCAGAACGGCCCGCAAAGCATGGGTTTTCGCGGGCAATCGCAGTACCTCAACCTCAACCGCGACTACGTCAAGGCGGATGCGCCGGAGATGCGCGCGTGGCTGAAACTCTGGCAACGCTGGCTGCCGGATTTCCTGATCGACGTGCATACCACCGACGGCGCCGATTATCAGTACGACCTGACCTGGTATACCGAGGATGCGCACAAGCTCGATCCGGCGATCGACGCATGGCAACGCGATGCGCTCGTCGACCACGCATTGCCTGCGTATGAAAAACGCGGGCACCTCGCGTCGATCTATCTGGAGTTCAAGAACGGGCGCGATCCGCGCAAGGGCATAGAGAATTTCGGTTCCGGCCCACGTTTTTCGACGGGCTACGCGGCGTTGCAGAATCGCCCGGCGTTGCTGATCGAGACACACATGCTCAAGCCGTACGCCACGCGTGTGCGTGCCAGCTACGACCTGGTCGAGTTGATGCTGGAGCAGATCGACCGCGACCCGGCAGCATTGCTGCGTGCCACCGCAAAAGCCGATGCCGACACCATCGCTCGTGCCCACGATGCGCAGCCGCGCGTGGCGCTCACCTTCAAGCTCGACCCGCGATCGACGCCTTTTGATCTGAAGGGGTTCGCATTCACCACAACCCACAGCGATATCTCCAACAGCCTGTGGATTCAGTACCACCCGACACGGCCGCAGACATACAGCATCGACAACTGGAATGGCTTGCTGCCGGATGTTTCCATCACGCCGCCGGCGGCGTATGCGATACCGACGCAGTGGACGGCGATCATCGACAAGCTGGACGCACACGGCATTCACTATCGACGCATCGAACGGCCATTGACGATTCACGCCAGAGGCTACCAACTGGACGAGCCGAAATGGATGGCCAAACCATTCGAAGGTCACCTGATGGTGCGCGATGTCGTCATGCACGACGTGACACGCGACGTAACCCTGCCAGCCGGGTCGGTGATCGTGCCGATGGATCAGCGCGCTGCGAACGTGGCCATCGAACTGCTCGAACCGCAGGCGCCGGATTCACTGCTGCGCTGGGGTTATCTCGACACGATTTTCGAAGCCAAGGAATACGGCGAGCCGCGCGTGCTGGAAAAGCTGGCGCACGACATGCTGGCGAAACGTCCCGCGCTTCGTACCGAGTTCGAGCAGAAGCTTCACGATGATCCGGCTTTCGCCGCCAACGCCGAAGCGCGGCTGGAGTTTTTCTTCGAGCGCTCGCCGTGGTACGCGGTGCAACAGGTCGGCGCGTACCCCGTGCTTCGCCTCGATGCCGTGCAGTTGCAGGCGCTGATGCCCAACCAATGACCTCTGATCTCACTGCGCCCTGCCCCTGACCTTTGACACTGTCTGGCCCGTGACGTTTGGCCTAGCGTGGACAGGCATGGCTGCATTTCCGGGGAGATCGCGCCCCAGCATCCATTCACCGTACCCGCCCAATGGGCGACAACATCACAGAGGGAAATCCATGACCAAGCAATACTTGAAGCCCCTGGCCCTGGCCGTCACCGTGGCCCTGTCGCTGGCCGCATGCGGCAAGAGCGAGCAGGCTTCCGCACCGGCACCGGCACCGGCAAGCACCGCGCCGACGACAGCCAGCACTGCACCGGCGGCCGCGAGCACCACCGCTGTCGCCGATGCAGGCAAGAGCATTTTCGACGTCAGCGAGCTTGATCCGAACATCCACGCCTGCCAGGACTTCAACGGCTTCGTCAATTCGAAGTGGGTTGCCGCCAACCCGATCCCGAACGACCACACGAGCTGGGGTGCGTTCAACAAGCTGGCCGATGCCAGCCTGAATACCCAGCACTCCATCGTCGATGACGCCAACAAGGGCGCCGACAGCGCCAAGGCCGGCACGATCGAGCAAAAGATCGGCTGGCTGTACCGCTCGGGCATGGACGAGGCCACCATCGAGAAGAACGGCTTCGAGCCGCTGAAGCCCAAACTCGACGAGATCGCCGGCCTGAAGAACGGCGCGGACGTCTCCAGCTACATCATCAAGCGTTACGCCGAAGGCGATGCGCAGGTGTTCCAGTTCGGCGCGGGCGGCGACTTCAAGCACGCGGACATGCAGATCGGTTTCGCCAACGAAGCCGGCCTGGGCCTGCCAACCAAGGACTACTACACCCAGCCTGATTACAAGGCGATCCGCGATGCGTACGTGGCGTATATCGCCAAGGCGCTGCAGCTCACCGGCGTGGCCGAAGCCGATGCGAAGAAGCAGGCCGACGACGTGCTGAAGTTCGAAACCCAGCTCGCTGCCGCCTCGTTGTCACCGGTGGAAGAGCGCGACACCAAGAACGAGTACCACTTCGTGACCGTCAAGGAAGCGGACAAAGTCACCCCGCATTTCAGCTGGGACAAATTCTTCGACGCCCAGGGCGTGAAGATCGACAAGGGCTTCTCGCTGTCGCAGCCGAAGTTCTTCGCACAGTTCGACAAGATGCTGGCCAGCACGCCGGTCGACCAGTGGCAGGCATACCTGCGCTTCCATGCGATTGACGATGCCTCGCCGTACCTGAGCAAGAATTTCCAGGACAACAAGTTCGCGTTCTACGGCACCACGCTGGCCGGTCAGCCGCAGCAGCAGCCGCGCTGGAAGCGCGTGCTCCGCACCGTCAACGGCAGCATGGGCGAAGCGCTCGGCCAGTTGTACGTGGCCAAGGCGTTCACGCCGGAAGCCAAGCAGCGCGCCGAAGAGTTGGTCACCAACATCCGCAATGCGTTGAAGGCCCGCATCGAGAACCTCGACTGGATGAGCGCCGAAACCAAGGCCAAGGCCATCGACAAGTGGAACAAGTTCCTGCCCAAGATCGGCTACCCCGACAAGTGGCGCGACTGGTCGGGTCTGGATATCAAGGCGGACAACTACTACGCGAACATCGAAGCCGCCGGCAAGTTCAACTACCAGTACGACATTGCGCACATCGGCAAGCCGACCGACCGCAAGGAATGGGGCATGACCCCGCAGACGGTGAACGCGTACTACAACCCGAGCGACAACACGATCAACTTCCCGGCCGCGATCTTGCAGCCGCCGTTCTTCGACGCCAAGGCGGATGACGCGATCAACTACGGCGGCATTGGCGCGGTGATCGGCCATGAGTCGAGCCACGGTTTCGATGATCAGGGTTCACAGTTCGATGGCGACGGCAACCAGAACGACTGGTGGACCAAGGCCGACAAGACGCAGTTCGAGGCCCGTACCGGCAAGCTGGTGAATCAGTTCAACGACTACACGCCGATCAAGGACAAGCCGGATCTGCACGTCAACGGCAAGCTGACCCTGGGCGAGAACATCGCCGACCTGGGCGGCCTGAACGTGGCGTATGACGCGCTGCAGACGGCTTTGAAAGCCAACCCGACCGAGGCCGCGCAGAAGATCGACGGCTATACGCAGGACCAGCGTTTCTTCCTCAACTGGGCGCGCGTGTGGCGCGGCAGCATGCGCGAGAAATCCGAGATCCTGCAGCTCAACACCGACCCGCACTCGCCCGAGAGCTTGCGTGCCATGGGTGCGCCATCCAACATGCCGGCCTTTGCCACTGCGTTCCAGTGCAAGGCGGGCGATGTGATGGTCCGCTCGGACGACAAACAGGTGAAGATCTGGTAAGTCGATAAACCCATCACCGCGTTGATCGCGGTGTCGTGTCACTTGAGGCCCCGCATGCGAATGCGGGGCTTTTTTTGTGCCTCGACGCGCCGATCAGCTGACCAGGCGTGTTTTGGGTATTGCAAATCATTCTCATTAAAAATATCGTATGCAACTGCTTGAGCCAGATTAGACGCGACGGGAACGCCCTTGCGTTGACCTGGTTCCAGACCGCTGGCAACCGCGCATCGTTTATTCCGCGCGCGTTACAACGGCCCAACCTGTATCCAGCCATTGCGAGACATGCGCATTCGCCAGACCCATCAGGCCTTGTCGACACGCACTCATTCATTACGGAAAATCCATGGCCTTCATCAAAAGCCGAAAGCACGCGCCTGTCGCCCGCAAATCCTCGAACGCCTGCATGGCCACCACTGCCACGCTGTTGACCGGGCTGGCATTCGCCTTTCCTGTCGGTGCCACCGACATGGCCGCAACGACTTCTTCCGATAGTCCACAGGTCACCAACGCAAAGACGCTGCCGGGTGTCCATGTGGAAGCGGACCGTGCTGCGGATTACCGCGTCGACAAGGTGTCGTCGCCGAAATTCACCCAGCCGTTGCTCGACACCACGCAGACCATCAGCGTGATTACCAAGGATCTGATCCAGCAGCAGGGTGCGACCACGCTGACCGAGGCACTGCGCAACAGCCCCGGCGTGGGCACGTTCTATGTCGGCGAAAACGGCACCACCAATACCGGTGATGCCATCTACATGCGTGGGTTCGATACGTCGGGCAGCATCTTTGTCGATGGCGTGCGCGATCTCGGCTCCATCTCGCGCGATGTCTTCAATGTCGAGCAGATCGAAGTCACCAAGGGCCCGGACGGCAACGAGTACGGCCGCACCGCGCCGACGGGTGCGATCAACATGGTGAGCAAGCAGCCGCAACTCGGCAATGGCGTTTCCGGATCGGTGTCGTACGGCAGCGCTGATCACAAGCGCGCGACGGCCGACTGGAACCAGACACTGAGCGCAAGCTCGGCTTTCCGCCTCAACGTGGTCGGCCAGGACAGCGGCGTACCTGGCCGCGACAAGGTCGAGAACGATCGCTGGGGCATTGCGCCCACGCTCGCGTTCGGACTAAAGACTGCGACTCGCGTCTACCTCGACTACCTGCATGTGAAGCAGAACAACGTGCCCGATGGCGGCGTGCCAACGATCGGTTTGCCCGGTTATACGAGTCCGGACCCGACGCGACCGTTTCTCGGTAACGCCGACAAGGTCGACCCGGAAAATTTCTACGGCACCGATGCCGACCACGACAACGTGCAGGCGGACATGTTCACCGCCATCGTCGAGCATGATTTCTCGCCCGACACGACCTTGCACAACACGTTGCGCTGGGGCCGCACGCGCGAGGACTATCTGCTCACGTCGTTCATGGGCAGCGCCGCGAATCTGCTGACGCCGGACCCCACTGATCCATCGACCTGGACCATCGCGCGCAGCAACCCCACCTTCAAGGATCAGGTCAACCGCATCCTGACCGATCAGGCGAATGTCACCGCGACGATCGACTCCGGCAGCGTGACCCAGGACCTCAGCGCGGGCATCGAGCTCACGCAGGAAAAGGTCAGTACCATCGGCAAGGGCGCGCTGAATGGCAGTGTGTGGCCGGCGGCGAATCTCTATGATCCGAATCCCGATGTTGCCGGATTGATCTACGGTCTGAATGGCTCCGGTAGCCAGGGCAAAACGAACACCGAAGCTGCGTACCTTTTCGACACACTGAAATTCGGTACGCAATGGCAGGTCAACGCCGGTGTGCGCATGGATCACTACACCACCAATTTCGGTAGCACCGTCGTGTGTAGCGCCACCCGTGCTCCACTTTGCGGACCGTTGCCGGTGGGCACCGTCGTCACCGGCGTGGCTGGCGCCGCCGGTCACGCATCGGGCAACCTGCCCAACTACAAGCTCGGCATCCTCTACAAGCCGGCAACCAACGGCAGCATCTATGCGAACTTTGCCGTCTCGCAGGAACCGCCGGGCGGCAACACGTTGACGTTGAGCACATCGGCGAACAGCGCCGACAATCCGAATCTCGATCCGCAAAAGGCACGCACGATCGAGTTCGGTACCAAGTGGGATCTGCTCGGCGAAAAACTGCTGCTGACCGGCGCGCTCTACAGCACCACGGTCACCAACGATCTGGTGCAGGATCCGACCACGCTGGACTATTACCAGATCGGCAAGAAGCGCGTTCAGGGCATCGAACTCGGCGCCGTCGGCAAGATCACCGACAATTGGGCCGTGAGCACGGGCTTCACCACGATGAACGCCAAGGTCGTCGATGGTACTGCCGTGACGACGGACGGTTCGAGTGATCTGGCCTATACGCCGAAGACAGCGTTCACCGCATGGACGACCTATCACCTGCCCTTCGATCTCACCATCGGCGGCGGCGCGCGTTACTCCGGCGAAATGAAACGCGGTACCGACAGCGCGGTCGGCACGCCTGCCTTCACCGAGGCTTACTGGGTGTTCGACGCCATGGCCAGCTATCCGGTCAACAAGCATCTCGACCTGCAGCTGAATCTCTACAATCTGTTCGACAAGAACTACGTCGCGGCGATCAACAAGAGTGGCTACCGTTACACTCCGGGCACGCCGCGGTCGGCGATGCTCACCGCCAACTTCCGCTTCTGATGTTGCACGAGACCTTCTCCTCAACGGGAGAAGGTCTGCTCAGGAAACCGCCATGCTGCTGCACATTCCCGATGTTCTGAATCGCGAACACGTGATGCAGCTGCGTAGCGCGCTGGAAGCGGCCGACTGGACCGACGGCCGCGAAACCGTGGGCCCGCAAGGTGCCGCGGTGAAGCAAAACCGGCAGCTGTCCGATGCGTCGCCATTGCGTCGCGAGCTGGGCGCGATCGTGCTGGCGGCACTGGCGAAGCATCCGCTCTATCACGCAGCCACGCTGCCATTGCGAACGCTGCCACCGCGCTTCAATCGCTACGAAGGCGGCGGCCATTACGGATTTCACGTCGACGGCGCCGTGATGGCGCTGCCCGATGCGGAGCAACTGCGCAGCGATATCTCCTGCACGCTTTTTCTCAGCGAGCCCGACGACTACGACGGCGGCGAACTGATCGTCAACGACACCTACGGCGAGCACGAAGTGAAGCTGCCGGCCGGCGACCTCATCGTGTATCCGTCGAGCAGCTTGCATCGGGTGCAGGAGGTCACGCGCGGTACGCGACTCGCATCGTTCTTCTGGGTGCAAAGCCTGATCCGCGACGACAGCCGACGCCGCATCCTGTTCGAACTGGATACCTCGATCCAGACATTGACGCACTCCGGCGCCGACGCTGCGGCGCTGCTGCAACTCAGCGGCGTGTACCACAACCTGCTGCGGCAATGGGCCGAGACCTGAGCTGCAAGATCGCGTTTTCAGGAACAATGCGACGCCTGCATCCGTAATCGGTTGTTCCCTCGTGGCGCCATGGAGCGGATAATTGTCGGCCCTCGATGCAACACGGCTGTGCAATGTTCGTACCTGGTCAACGCTGGATCTCTTCCGCCGAACCCGAACTCGGTCTCGGCACTGTTCTCCGCGTGGAGGGGCGCGGCGTACAGATACTTTTCGCGAAAGCTGGTGTGCTTCGGCCCTATGCGATCGATTCCGCGCCGCTGCTGCGCGCAGAGTTTCGCGCCGGCCAGCGCGTCGCGGGCAAAGGCATCGCCTTTCTCGTCGAACGCGTCGAAATCCGCGACGAATTGCTGATCTATCGCGGCGAAGGCCGTGAACTCGAAGAAGGCCAGCTGGACGACGAGCAGAGCGTGAGCCAGGCCGACGATCGCCTGATCGGCGGACGCACTGATCCGGTCGCGCAATTCGAATTGCGACTTGATGGATTGCGACGTCGCGCCGCCGCGCGTCGCTCGCCTGCGTGGGGTCTTGGCGCCGCGCGCATCGGCCTGATTCCGCACCAACTACGCGTCGCCGGCATCGCCGCCGCACGTCGCCCGCCACGCGTGCTGCTGGCCGACGAAGTCGGGCTCGGCAAGACCATCGAAGCGGGCATGATCATCGCGCGCCAACTCGCGACCGGCCGCGCATCGCGCGTGCTGTTGCTGTTGCCGGACACGCTCGTCTACCAGTGGTTTGTCGAACTGCTGCGCCGGTTCAACCTGAGCTTTGCGATCTACGACGAGGAACGCTGCGAAGCACTGGAGCAATCCGGTGATGACACCAATCCTTTCGAGGACGAGCAACTGGTGATCGCCGATTTCAGCTTTCTCGAAAACTCGCCGAAACATGCGCAGCAATTGCTGGATGCGCCATGGGATTTGCTGGTTGTCGATGAAGCGCATCACCTCGCCTGGTCGCCGGAAACCGTCAGCCCGCGTTATGCGATGGTTGAGCGACTGGCGAACAAAATCCCCGGGGTTGTCTTGCTCACCGCTACGCCGGAACAACTTGGCCGCAGCGGACATTTCGCGCGCCTGCGACTGCTCGATCCGCAGCGTTATCACGATCTCGATGGTTATCTCGCGGAGTCCGATACCTATCAGACGCTGTCGAAGATTGCCGACCGACTGCTCGATGGCGAAGCGTTGAACGACGATCAACGCGCGACGCTGGCCGAGGCGTTCCGCGGTGATGAAACACTCACCGCGCAGCTCGCCGAGTCAACCAAGCCCGCAAATGCGCGCGAACTGCTTGCCGCGCTCATCGACCGTCATGGCACGGGACGCGCGATGTTCCGCAATCGTCGCGCGGGCATCGGCGGTTTTCCGAAGCGCCTGCCCGAATGGCATTTGATCGACGCGGGCAAGCTGGGCGAAGGCACGCGCCAGTCGTTGCTGGGCGAATTCCACGCGGACATCCAGCAGCCGCCTGCGCTGATCGAAGTCGACTACAGCGCCGACCCGCGCGTCGATGCGCTGATCGAACTGCTCGACGCGCATCCGCAGGATAAATTCCTGCTGATCTGCCGCAGCCAGGCGAAGGTGCTGGCGCTCGAGGAAACCCTGCGCACGAAGAGCGGTGTCGGCGTGGCGCGATTCCACGAAGGCCTCGGCATCGTGCAGCGCGATCGCAACGCGGCCTACTTCGCGCAACCCGACGGCGCGCGACTCCTGCTGTGTTCGGAGATCGGTTCAGAGGGGCGCAACTTCCAGTTCGCGCATCGTCTCGTGCTGTGGGATCTGCCGCTCGATCCGGACCTGCTCGAACAGCGCATCGGCCGTCTCGATCGCATCGGACAGAAACACGACATCAGTATTCATATCGTGGCAGTCGCCGATAGCGCGCAGCACGTTCTGGCGCGTTGGTATGACGAAGGCGTGGATGCGTTTCGCATGAGTCCGGCCGATGGCCGCGAACTGCTGCGTCGTTTCGGCGAACCGCTCGCGCGGCTGGCCGACGAACATTCGCGTGGCGACGACAACCGCGATCAGGAACTCGACGTGCTGCTGGCCGAGACACGTTCAAGTCACGAGCAGATGGCGCAGTTGATCAGCGCCGGTCGCGATCATCTGCTCGAACTCGCCGCGAGCCGCGATCTGCACGCCGACGAACTGCAGCAGGCGTTCTCGCGCGAGGACAACGACCCAAGTCGCGATGCCTTTGTGCAGCGTTTGCTCGAAGCGTTCGGCATTCATCCGGAAGAGCTCGGCGGCAAGGTGCTGCTGCTCGATCCGCAATACCTATCCACCGATGCCCTGCCCGGTTTCGCGGAAGGCCCGCAATCGGTGACGTTCGATCGTGATGTGGCACTTGCGCGGGAAGACCTGCCGCTGCTTCGTCTCGATCATCCGCTGGTCGCCGGCGCGATGGATCTCGCGCTGTCCGGCGAACAGGGCAACGCCGCCTTCATGGTCGACGATGTGCTGCCGGCGCGCACGGCCCTGCTGCAGTCGGTGTACGTGCTGGAGTGCGTGGCCGATCGCAAGCTCGACGCCGAACGTTTTCTGCCGACCTTGCCGATCGTGGTAACGGTGGACACGCGCTTGTCCGAGCGTGCGGATTTCACCCCCAGCGACGCAGCGTTACGCAAGGCGGGCGATCGCAATATCGAAGTCGCGCGTTACCGCAAATTTCTCGGCAAGCTGGTGCCGCCGATGCTCGAGCGTGCAGAGAAAATTGCCACCGAACGCGGCCAGGGCAGCATCGATGAAGCGCTAGCGCTGGCCACCGACATGCTGGATGCCGAACTTTCGCGGCTTCACGCATTGAAAGCGGTCAATCCATCGGTCAGCGACACGGAAATCACCGCAGTCACCGACGAGCGCTCGGCCTTGCTGGCGGCGCTTCCGCAATCACGTCTGCGGCTTGACGCCGTGCGCTTCGTGGTCAGCGGCGATTTCCTGGCGCTGCGTTGAGCGTCAGCGCAGAAACACGCGCTTCGGTTTGATCGGCAGGCGGCCACGCCAGTACTGGATCAACACGATGCCTCCAAGCATGCCGCCGAGGTGTGCGAAGTGGGCTATACCCGACAGCGTCCCTGTTACGCCTGTCACCAGCTCGATCACGGCATAGCCAGTCACCAACACCCATGCGGGCATCGGCACGGGAATCGGAATCACCATCAATTTTTCGTGTGGATACAGCATGCCCAGCGCTAGAAGAATGCCGAAGATTGCACCGGATGCGCCAAGCGTCGGATAAAAGCCGGGAATGAAGAATTTCACCACGATCAATTGCACGAGAGCTGCCGTGACGGCGCAGGTGAAGTAATAGACGAGAAAGTTCCGAGCGCCTAGTGTGCGCTCGATGATGCCGCCAAACATCAGCAGCCCGAACATGTTGGATGCGATGTGCAGAAAGCTTTCGTGCATGAAAGCGTAAGTGACCAGCTGCCAAATGCGGAAACCGCCAGTGATCATGTTGCCATCGGGCGATGCATCGGTGACATCGGGTCCCAGCGGCCACAGAGCGAAATGTTGGGTCAAGGCCAAGCTGGTCAAATCGTGCAGCATCATCTGCAACAGAAACACCACCACGTTCGCGATCAGCAGGTTGCGGGTGACGGGTGGAAGATCGAAAGGCATCGGGTCATGTCCTTGAAGGAGCGCAAGCGTAGCTACGACGGAGCATTGTCGCCATGGCGTAATGCTTGATGTGGAGCGCCCGATAGACCGATGCAATGCCGGATCGTTCGGTTCTTACGCCGGAATAAAAAAGCCGCCTTGCGGCGGCCATCGGAAATTTGATTGTTCCTGCTAGCTGCGAAGCTCAGCCACGTGCAGCCATGGCGATCGCCTGCGGACGCTTGGCGCCAGCGAAATGCCTGGCCCAGTAATCTTCGTCCAGGCTGGAGATTTGCACCGACTTGCCGCTGGTGGGCGAGTGGATGAAACGGCCATCGGAGATATAGATGCCCACATGCGAAATGCGGCGCTTGCCGTGCGTGTGGAAGAACACCAGATCACCCGGCTTCATGTCCGCGCGCTTGACGCGCAGGCCGGCGAGGAATTGGGAGGCGGAATTGGTCGGCAACTGCATGCCGATGGCGTGAGCAAACACGTAACGCACGAAGCCGCTGCAATCGAAACCCGTGGCCGGATCATGACCGCCGCGTACATAGCGAATGTCGCGCAGCTGCATCGCGAAGGCGATCAGCGCCTGACGCACGGCGGCGTTGTCGCCGCTGCCCACGGCTGCCGAAACGTCCTGATCCGAAATCGCGACGCTGGCCTTGCTGGATGCGCTAATGCGGGTCTCGGTAACGCTGTTGCCGAATTTGGCGAAATAGGTCGGGACATCGGCCTGCGCCATCATCTGCGCGGCATCGAACGACGGCGTGTGGCCAAGCCAGGCGGGAACGGTGTTGGTGGAGCCCGCGTCATGCGCGGTGAGGTATTGCGATCCGGACAGGGTCAGTGCGGTGTCAGGCTTCAGCACGATGCTGTCGAGGGCCGTCTGAACATCGACGTGCGCCATTCGGGTGGCAGCAGCGAGATGAGTCTGGTGATGATGCCGACCGACTGCCTTGTGCTTGGTTGCGGCGAGCTGGCTGTGCTTCGTGTGTGCACGGCTGGTGTGGGCCTGTTTCTGCTGCGCGTGCTTTGCGTGAACTGGCTTGGCGTGATGTGCTTTGGCGTGGGCCTGCAACGGTGCGGACACAAGCAGTGCGGAGGCAAGCGCTAACAGGGCGGTCAATCTTTTTTGCATGCGGGAAATCCCTTGAACGACATCAGGATTGGCCGTCTGCAGAGCTGACGACGTGACTGAGCTGTGAAATTACCAAGAAGACATAGGCCGTATGTTCGATTGAGGTTAAGTGAACTCCGTCGTTTTGAAAAAGCGCAAACTACTGCGCATTTCGTCGCAAGATGTTGAATTATTTGTTTTTCCGGCAATGTTCGCGATAGGGAAAATTGTTTCCGGCGAATGCGAGAATCGTGAAGCTTCAGGCGTTGGCACGCCCGCCGAAGATAGCCGTACCAATGCGTATCTCTGTTGCTCCTTCGGCAATGGCGAGCGCGAAATCCCCGCTCATGCCCATCGAAAGCCTGGGTAAGCGATGACCGTCCTGCTCCGCCCGGTCGCGCAGTTCGCGCAAATGCCGGAAGCAATCACGCACCTCCTGGGGGCGTGGCGAGTTGATTGCCAGAGTCATCAGCCCGCCGACGCGCAAGCTGCCAAAACTTTTCAGGCTTCTCAGAAAGTCAGCTAGCTGGTCGGGAGGCAGGCCATGCTTGCTCGGCTCCGGCGATGTCTTGACCTGAACCAGCACGTCGATCGTTCGTCCTTCCGCCTCAAGGCGACGATGCAGCGCCTCGGCGAGTTCGCGCCGGTCCAGGGTTTGCACTTCGCTGGCCAGCCGCGCTACGTCCTTGGCCTTGTTGGTCTGCAGATGACCGATCACCACCCAATCGAGGTCGAGATCGGCCAGCGCCAGCGCCTTGTCGCGGATTTCCTGCACCTTGTTCTCGCCGAAGCGATGCAATCCCAGGCTGGCTGCGGAACGAACCGTCTCCGCTCCGAACGTCTTGCTGACCGGCAGGATGTTGACCGAAGCCGGATCGCGCCCTACTTCGCGGCACGCATCGGCTACCCGCTGGCGAACCTGCGCCCAGTTGGCGGCCAGCTGTGTCGTATCCGCGCTCACGCAGGGCGACCGGTTTGGTCAGGCGCCGGCATGTTGCTGATGGTGTCGAGCCACGACTTCGGCCACGACCATGCTTACTTTCTTGCCGGTGGGGATGTGCAGGAACTCGTTCGGGCCGTGCGCGTTGGAATGCGGGCCGAGCACGCCGGTGATCAGGAACTGCGCCTTTGGAAACTTTTCGCCGAGCATGCCCATGAAAGGAATGCTGCCACCCTCGCCCATGTAGGTCGCCGGCGCGCCGAAATAGTGGTCGGACGCATCGGCGACTGCCTGTTCCAGCCAAGGCGACAACTGCGGCGCGTTCCAGCCGCTGCCGTCCTTTTCCAGCGTAAAGGTGACCTTGGCGCCGTAAGGTGGATCTTTTTCCAGCAGGCGTTTGACGAATTCGCCTGCCTTGGCGCCACTGAGCGTCGGCGGCACGCGCAGGCTCAACTTCACCGAGGTGAAAGGCCGCAGCACGTTGCCTGCGCTGTCCAGCGGCGGCAGGCCGCCCACCCCGGTCACCGCCAGTTGCGGGCGCCACGTGCGATTGAGTACGAGTTCGGCCAGATCATGGGTGACCGGCTGCATGCCATCCACCCAGGGAAACTTGTCGTAGATGTCTTCGCCCAGCACCTCGGCAGAAAGCTTGGCCTGCTCGACCCGTTGCTGCGGAATCTCGACATAAAGCTCCTTCGGCTTGATCTGGCCGGTGGCCGGATCCTCGAGCCTCGACAACAGTTCGCGCAGAATGCGGAAGCTCGACGGCACCACGCCGGATGCATCGCCCGAATGCACGCCTTCTTCCAACACCTGCACCGTGAGGTTGCCGCCGGTCATGCCGCGAAGGGACGTGGTCAACCAGAGCTGGTCGTAATTGCCGCAACCGGAATCAAGGCACACCACCAGCGACGGGCTGCCGATGCGCGAAGCCAGGTGATCGACATAGTGCGGCAGGTCGTAACTGCCTGACTCTTCACACGCCTCGATCATCACTACGCAACGCGCGTGCGGAATGCCCTGCTCGCGCAGCGCCAGCAGCGCGGCCAGCGAACCGAAGATCGCATAGCCATCGTCGGCGCCGCCGCGGCCGTACAACTTGTCGCCCTTGATCACCGGCGTCCACGGGCCGAGCCCTTCCGACCAGCCAGTCATTTCAGGCTGCTTGTCCAGATGTCCGTACAGCATCACGGTGTCGTCGCCCTGCCCGGGCACTTCGATGTAGATCAGTGGCGTGCGCCCTTCGAGTCGGACCACTTCAAGGGTCGCGCCCGGCAACTGGCTCAGCTTGGAACGCGCCCAGTCCTCCATCAGCTTGACCGCCGCATCCATGTAGCCGTGTTCGGCCCATTTGGCATCGAACATCGGCGACTTGTTGGGAATACGGATGTATTCGACCAGCTGCGGCACGATCTCGTCGTCCCAGAGGCCCTCGACGAAGCGCGAAAGGCGTGCGGTATCCATGAGCTTGCTCCGTCAAAAGTCAGACAGCGATTGTAACAGCGCCTTTCGGGACGCTCGCTGTCGACGGCCCACAGGACATCGGGCAGAGCCCACAGGCACCGAAGCCCGTGGCGCAGCTTTGCATGCAAATGCTCCGACTTCGCGGACGCGACCGTCCCGGCAAAGTTCAATGGCGGTTTCGAGATGCCGCCATCACTGCCCACGGAGAGACACCATGTTCAAGAAACTCGTTGCACTCGCTTTCACGTCGCTTTTCATCATGCCGGCGCTGTTGCTCGCTGCCACGCCTGTCAACGTCAACACCGCGGATGCCACGGCCATCGCCAAGGCACTCGACCGCATCGGGCAGGCAAAGGCGCAGGCCATCGTCAGCTACCGCGAAGCGCACGGACCGTTCAAGAAGGTCGACGACCTTGGCCACGTCAAGGGCATCGGCAAGGCCACCATCGAACTCAATCGTTCCGCGATCCTGTTGGCAGATGAGAGCGCCGACGCCGCCGCACCAGCGACAGCAGCTGCGACACCAGCCGAGGCCCCGGCCAAGCCTGTACACAAGAGCAAGAAGGCGGCGGTGCCAGCAGACAAGGAATAACCCTTTTAACGCTTCATTGGTCTGACACCTGGCGGCGCGGCCCATGCGGACCACGCCGCTTGCGTTACACTCCCGCGCCCTCGTCCATCCATACCCCGATGATCCTGCCCAGCTACCACATTGCCGATTCCGCCATTGCCGGCGCGGGCAAGGGATTGTTCCTCGACCAGACCGTCGCCGCAGGCAGCATCCTGACCGCGCCGGACGGCATCGAGCGCACTTACAGCTACACCGAAATCAAGGCCACGCCGGCATTGGAAGCGCAGTTCCATGCGAGTGCACGCTGGTTCGAGGACCGTTACACGCTGTCGCCCGACTGGCCCGACGAGTGCTACATCAATCACAGCTTCAGGCCCAACGGGTTGTGGCATCTGGGTTTCGTGTTTGCCTTGGCTGAGTTGCCCGCCGGAACCGAAATCACCATCGATTACCGACACCTGTTGCCACCCGGCCAGGCTGAGGATTTTGCCGATTCGGTCACGGGTGAGACAATTGTAGGCTTGCCCTGGCCAGAAAGCCTTGCCAGCAGTACTCACGCGCTCAGCGAATTGCTCGCCGCCACTCAACGTAGATGACGATGTTTGATATCCCTGCACTCGAAACGGCGCGCCTGCGCCTGACCGCGCTGACGGAACAGCATTTCAATGACTACGCAGCGATGCTGGCCGATCCGGACAGCACGCGATGGATCGGCGATGGCCAGCCGCTGGATCGCACCAACGCCTGGCGTTCGCTGGCGATGCTGCTCGGTCACTGGCAACTGCGCGGTTGCGGCATGTGGGCGCTGGAACTCAAATCGACCGGTGAATTCATCGGCCGCGCCGGACTGATGTATCCCGAAGGCTGGCCCGACCTGGAGCTCGGCTGGATGCTCAAGCCCGGACACCGCCACCACGGCTACGCCACCGAAGCCGGCGCCGCGGTACTCGAATTCGCCTGGAACCAGCTGCATGCGCAGCGCGTGATCAGCCTGGTGCGGATCGGCAACGAGGATTCCGATCGCTTGGCCGAGCGTCTCGGCGGCGAGCACATCGAGGACATGGATTTCTTCGGCAGCCACAATCACGTGTTCGCCTATTACCCGCCACATCAGGGGCATCGGCGCGCATACGCCTGATCAAGAAAAAGGTCGCGACATTCGCGGCCTTTTTTCACATGTAGTGTCGCGGCGCCGTAGCGCCGCAACTATTTACAACGCCGCAGGTACGCCCGTCGCACTGCGCCGAGCATTCGGCAGCGATCGCGCCACTTCGGCCAATGCGAAGACGCGGGCCACGTGTGTCCACCCGATCACCAGCACGACCAGTTGCGTCAGCACCATCGCCAAGATCACGCCGCCGGTGCCGATCGCCGGCGAGTGGATACGCGCAACGCCCAGCAATGTCGCAATGGCGTAACCGATCAGGCTGATCAGGATCAGCAACAGCAGCGTGCTGAAAGGGCGGCGAAGCAGCTGCATGAAGCCGCGTCCGAACGCGCGCGTCGCCGAACGGAGCCCGCTATCGGCGACAAACGCGGCGCGGCCGGATTCCATGATCGCCTGCACCAGCGCGAACAAGATGATTGCAACCCAGGTCGCCATATGCGACGCGCTGTCGGATTTCGATTCGAGCACGGCGTGCGTGTCCACCTTGTCCGCCGCGTCGAAGACAAAAAACAGCAGCCCGCCCATCACGACGTACGGCACAATCGACCAGAGCATCAGCCGGAACATGCGCCCGTACTCCACGACGCCGCTCTGGAGAAGATGACTGAAACCCAGCGCGCGTCCTGCACGACCGCTGCCCACCACCATGCCGTTGAGGAACGGCATCAACAGCAGGATCAACAGCAGGCCGAGCAAGGCGACACCGTGAAACCAGCCGGTGTCATCGCTCAGCGCGGAAATCACATCGCCGAACATTACCGGATTGAAATGCGCGGCCCAGTCCTGCGAATGGATCGAGTGGTCAAGCAGATCGCCCAACTGGCTCAAAAGCGGCAGGCTGACCACGGCGGTCGGCAGCCACAGCAGCAGCGTCCACAGCAGCAGCAATCGCCACTGGATGGCACCAAGAGCGGCGCGTGTCGCAGCACCGAAGTTCACGCGGCGGGAGTGCATGTTGACCATCAGAGCGACCCCACCAGGCTGTAGAAAACCTGCACCAACGCAGCCGCGTCGGCGCCCCATCGACGCGAAGCCGCGCCGTTCTTTTCGGTCGTCAGGCTGTCGTTGATTTTGTTCGCATCCAGCTTGATCTTGCCATCCGGATCGAGCGATGCGGACACGACTTTGCTGGATTGGGTGAACACGAAGCGCGCCCAGCGACGATCGTCATTCCACGGCACGTCCTGGCTGCTTCCATCGGCAAACTTCACCCGCAGCACCTGCGACACCGGCGCGCCGTCGCGGCGAACCGTCACCGTGCTTCGCCATGGAAATGGCCCGGCACCTGCCGCGGGTTTGGGATGGGCTTTCTTCCAGTCCTCGCGCTGCTTGTCGATCTGCTTGTCGAGATCATCAGCCACGACTTCGCTGCGCGCGCCGTTCTTCGGCCAGCTGCCTGCCTGCGGCAGCACTTCGTCCGAATCGATGCTGGCAACGCTGTCGTCGATCTGTGCGTTGCCGTAGACGTACTCGTCGAAAATCGCGTTCACGTTCCGCGCATCGCCGGACACATCGATCAGCGTCGCGCGCAGATCGGCCGCGGAGGGATGACGGAAGCGCCAGCGCTTGTAGTACTCCTTCATCGCACGCTCCATCACCGGCGTGCCGAGCCGCTCTTCCAGATCGTGCATGGCGGTGGCGGTGCGCGTGTACACGGTGCCGTAGCTGCTGCTGGAAAAACGATCCCACGCGTTCTGGCCCAGCGGATCGGGCGGATTCTTGAGGCTTGCGCCAAGCCGTTCGATATCGAAACCCGGTATCGACGGCACGATGCCCAGACTCTTCATCCAGCCAGTACCGACGTCGACGCCTTGGCCGCGCTCACGCAGCATGCGGTTGTCCCAGTACTCGTTCATGCCTTCGTCGAGGATCGGCTCCTCGAATTCGTTCGATGCCAGCAGGCCGTAGAAATAGCCATGGCCAAACTCGTGGATGTTGACGAAATCCACCGCGTACTGCGTGAGCGTACCCGGCTCGACCTTGGCATAGCCCTCGCCAGTGAAGAACGTCGGATATTCCATGCCGCCCGCTTCGGTCGCGTTGTAGGGCGGCACCACGGCGGTCACGGTTTCGTAGGGATACGCGCCCAGCGTTTTGGAAAAATACGTCAGCGAATCGGTGGTGGCTTTCATCGTCGGCTGCGCACTCGCCAGGTACTCCGGCGGATACAGCACGCGTACATCCACCTTCGGGCTGCCCGGTCCCTGCCAGCTGCCCTCGATCATCTTGTAGCCCTTCGCGGCGACCCACGCGAAATCGTGCACGTCGCCCTGCATGAAGTGATACGTGGTCTTGCCGTTGGCGACGGCAGGCTCACCTTGCAACTTGCCGACTGCACCGACCGTGTAGTCACTGGGCACGGTGATACGCACGTCATACAGGCCGAAATCCGCATAGAACTCGCTGTTGAAGTGGAACTCGTGCACGTTCCAGCGTGGCGCGGTGGCGCCGCGTTCGCCGGGCAATTCCAGCACGCCGATTTTCGGAAACCACTGCCCGACCAGATTAAAATCACCCCACCACCCGGTGCGTTCCACCACGCGCGGCAATTGACTGAGAAACTCGATATCCAGTGCCAACGTGCCGCCGGCCGGCACCGGCTGCGCCAGATCGATGCGCACGACGGAGCGATCAGTCGCCGGGCCGTTGTCGGGCTGCACGAAGCTCCACTTGAGGGACGAATCGCCCTGCTTCACCTGCTTCAGGTCGATCCAGCCCCACTCGCCTTTCTTGAGCGCCGCGGCGCCACGCGAGCGACCATGCGCAGTGAGCACTTCGCGCTCTGTGAACCACGTGCTGCCCGCGTTCGAGAAGCCATTGAGGTAGAGATGGAAATACACCTGGCTGACGGGGCGATCGCTGCGATTGCGCCAGGTCATGTGCTCCTTGCCGGTTACTGCGTGATGCGGCGCATCCAGATCGGCATCGATGCTGTAGCTCACCACGCGATCGGACAAGGTCGGTTCGCTGCCGGTGCGTTCACCACCCCATGCATTGGATGCGCTGGCGACGGTCGGCGCTGCGGCATCGGCGGTGGCGAGTGGAATCGGCGCCGTACTGGCGGGTGCGGGCGCTGGCTGGGCCGCGGCCTGTGGCGGTTTCAACGGATAAATCTTGATGGCGCTTTGCGCGCATACGCCTGCGGACCACATCACGGCACACGTCATTATGGCGAACAGCCGCCTGCCATTCCCAGTCACAGATCCCATGCGTTTCTCCCCCGATGAATGATGCAGTGTGCACCGCAGCTGCGACGTGGTCACTAGCCGAAAGTCATTATGTCGATTCGAGTGATTGTTTGCATCGCGCACCAGGGAACCGTCACGGAATAAACTGGTCTATCGCGTGCCATGCAGAAAGTTGATGCAGCGGCCCACTTCTCCACCGGAATTCTCGATGCGCATCCTGCTGGCCGAAGACGATCTCTCCATCGCCGAAGGCCTGTGTGCATCGCTGCGGCACGGCGGACACGCGGTGGATCATGTGGCCAGCGGCCACCTCGCCGACCTGGCGCTGCACGATCACGATTACGACTTGCTGGTGCTGGACCTGGGCCTGCCAGACATCGAAGGCAGCGAAGTCCTGCGCCGTCTGCGCAGCCGCGGCGCAGGACTCCCCGTACTGGTGGTTACCGCGCGCGACGGCTTGTCCGATCGCGTTCGCGTGCTCGACCTCGGTGCCGACGATTATTTGATCAAGCCGTTTGCGCTTTCCGAATTCGAGGCACGCGTGCGCGCGCTGCTGCGTCGCGTGAGCAGCAAGGGCGTGCCGGAAATGCTGCTCGGCCGTCTGCGGCTGGATCTGCCCGGGCACCGCGCATGGATCGATCACACGCCACTCGAGCTCACCGCGCGCGAGTTCGGCCTGCTCGAAGCACTCGTGCTGCGTGCCGATCGCGTCACCAGTCGCGCGCAACTGGTCGAAGCGTTGTGCGACTGGGACCAGGAACTCACCGACAACGGCCTCGACATCGCCATCCATCGCCTGCGCCGCAAACTGCGCGACAGCGGCACCACCGTGCGCACGATTCGCGGACTCGGATATCTGCTCGAAGAAACCGAGTCGGCGACTTCTCCGCAATGAAATTCCTGCCGGTCCGTTCACGCCCCAGCCTGCGTCGACGCCTGCTGATTTTCCTGCTGATCCCGATGGCTGTCCTGCTGTGTGCGGACGCCGTACTCACCTACGTTGTCGCATTGAACTACGCCAATCGCGTGCACGACCGTGACCTCAGCGACAATGCGCTCACGCTCGCGAAAATGTCCGGCGACAACCAGCTCGGCGGCTCGCTTACGCCTCAGGCGCGCTTCCTGCTGGAGTACGACCCGAACGGTCGCAGCTATTTCGCCGTGCGCAGTACCCTGAGTGGATTGCTGACCGGCGATGCGCAGCTGTCGCAGACAGCGCGGGCACCTGCGCTCGGCGGTCCACCCGTGCTCTACGACGCGCACGTGGAGCGACACGTGTTGCGTGCAGCGACGATCCGCGTGGCCAGCCACAATCCGAACGACAGCCTGATCGTGACCGTGGCGGAGACTCTGCGCGATCGTCACCAGCAGGCGCGGGAAATCCTGCTGCTGGCCATCGTCATGCAGTCGTCGCTGATCGTGTGCGTGCTACTGCTGGTGTGGTTCGGCGTCAGTCGCGGCTTGCGCGCGCTCGATCCGCTGACTGCGCGACTCACTTCTCGCAGTCACGAACTCACGCCGATCGACGGTCCCGACGTGCCGCAGGAAATCGCACCGCTGACGCTCACCATTGATGCGGTGTTTGGTCGGCTGCGCGGTATGCTCGCGCTACACGATCGGTTCATCGCCGATGCCGCGCATCAGTTGCGCACGCCGTTGGCCGGACTCAGCCTGCATGTCGATCGCGCGCTGGCCGACCCACGTCCGGAAGTCGTCGCCAACGCGATGACGCATATCCATCGGCTGACCCAGCGCACGGCACGCACGTCATCGCAGTTGATGGCGCTGACGCGTGCGCAGGCATCGCCGCTCGAAGCAGAAGATCGCAGCCTGCTGAATCTCTCGCGGCTGGTGCCCGACACCGTATCGCTGCGCGTGCACGAAGCGCTCGGTGCCGGCGTCGATCTCGGTTATCGCGGATCGGACGAACCGCTATGCATACTCGGCAATGCGTCCAGTGTCGAAGACCTGCTCGACAACCTGATCGACAACGCGATGAACTACGCCGGCCGCGGCAGCGTCGTCACGGTGAGCCTGCAGCAGCGCGACGACGGCGGCACGAGACTCGCGGTCGAGGACAACGGCCCGGGCGTGCCGCCCGAACTGCTTCCGCGATTGAGCGAACGTTTCTTCCGTGCACCGGGCAACAACGAACGCGGCACCGGCCTCGGCCTGGCGATCGTCCAGCGTATTGCCGAACGGCATCACGCGCAGGTGACTTACGAACTCGCCGAAGAACACGGCCTGCGCGTCATCGTGGATTTCCCGTCGACGACGCGCGGCGCATGAACGCTTCGCTCTTCGAAACTCGCCTCTCGACCGACGTACGCAACGCAGTTGCGTATCGCACAACGCAACGTCTTCGAGCGCTGCGCTTTTCCCAAGGCAACACGTGATTCAGCAGACTGATTTTTTTCTGGAAGGCGGCCGCAGCGGCGTGCTGCTCATCCACGGCCTTACCGGCACGCCGATGGAAATGCGCTTGCTCGGCAAGGGACTGAACAAGGCGGGCTTTACCGTGCACGGCATGCAGCTGGCCGGACATTGCGGCGACGCCGACGACCTGATCGCCACCGGCTGGCGCGACTGGTACGCAAGCGTCGAACACGCCGCCGACGAATTGCGCGGCAAGGTCGATCGTCTGTTCGTCGGCGGCTTGTCGATGGGCGCGCTGCTCGCGTTGAAACTCGCCGCCGATCGTCCACAACTGATCGCAGGTGTCGGCGTCTATGGCGCCACGTTCCGCTATGACGGCTGGAGCATTCCGTGGAAAGCGCACTTCTCCTTCATCCTGCCGCTGCTTAAAAAATTGGGTATCGGTCGCCACCGAATGTTCATGGAAGAACCGCCGTACGGTATCCGCGACGAACGCCTGCGCGCACAGATCAGTGCGGCGATGCTTGGCGGCGACAGTGCTGCCGCGGGCCTGCCGGGCAACCCGTGGTTTGCGTTGGCGGAAATGCTTCAGCTCTCCGCGGACGTGCGTCGTTCGCTTTCGAAAGTCACCGCGCCCTGTCTGGTGGCGCACGCCAGCGAAGACGACGTCGCCAGCATCAGGAATGCAGAACTGGTCGTGCGAAAAGTCAGCGCGCCGAGCGAACTGCTGCTGCTCCACGACAGTTATCACATGATCACCATCGACAAGGACCGACGAAAACTGATCGAGCATTCGGCCGCGTTCTTCCATCGCATAGCCGCCAGCGACAACGCGTCGAGCGCCGGCTGACAATGCCGACGCACGGTTCCATCTCGATGTTGGTCGCCAGCCTGTGGCTGCTCAACGCGGTGCTTGGCACGGGTGGTCAACTCGCCTTCAAGGCGGCCGCTGGAGATCCGGCTGCGGGGAACGGACTGGCGCGCTGGAAATACATGGTGCAGCGACCGTGGCTGTGGTTCGGCATCGGCTGTTACGTGATCGAGTTCATGGTGTGGATCGCCTTCCTCTCATTGGTGCCGTTGTCGCAGGGCGTGCTGCTGGGCTCCATCAACATCGTCGCGATCATGATCGCCGGACGTTTTCTGTTTGGCGAAAAACTCACCCGACTGCGTGTGTTGGGCATCGCATTGGTCGCGCTCGGCGTCGCCATCGTCGGAGTGGCCGGATGAAACACGGCTGGTTTTATCTGTTCGGCTTTGCGCTGTTGATCGGCTTCGACTCGCTGGCGCAGATCAACTTCAAATTCGCCGGCATGCATGCCTTGCCGATGGCTGCGAATATCGCATGGTTGCTGCGCGTGTTCGGGCAACCATGGGTATACGGCGCAGTGGTCGGTTACATCGGCGCTTTCTTTACTTGGATGAGTTTGCTCAAGCACGCGCCGATCGGACCGGCGTTTGCCGCATCGCACCTCGACGTGGTGTCAGCCATGCTGTTGTCGATCCCGCTCTTTGGCGAGCATCTCACCGCGCCGCGCGTGTTGGGCGCCGTCGCAATCGTCGCCGGCATCACATGCCTAGGTCTGGCAGAAAGTCGCGAACACGTATCCGATGTCACCGCGCCCTGACTTTTTTTCAGCAGAAATAAAAAAGAACCCGACAGCAAGCCCTCGGGTTCCCCTGGTGCGCTGATTGGCGCGGCAACCATCACATCTTCTTGGCTTTGGTCAGCAACTGATCGAGCAGCGCGATCGCCAGATCGATTTCTTCGTGCGTGATCTCCAGCGACGGCGCAAACGTGATCACGTTCTTGTACCAGCCGCCCACATCGAGCACGAGGCCGATCTTCTTGCCGTCATGTTCGAGCTCGCCGGCCAGGCCGATGTCGACCATGCGATCGAGTAGCGCCTTGTTCGGCGTGAAGCCATCCTCAGTGCAGATCTCCGCACGCAAGGCGAGGCCGAGTCCGTCGACGTCGCCGATTTCCTTGTGTCGTTTCTGCAGGTCGCGCAGGCCTTCGAGAAAGTGCGCGCCCTTCTTCGGCACGCTGGTTTCATAGTCCAGTTCGTAACCCATGCGGATCACTTCCAGCCCCAGCGCGGTGCCGAGCGGGTTGGAGTTGAACGTGGAATGCGTCGAGCCCGGCGGGAAGATTGTCGGATTGATCAACTCTTCGCGCGCCCACAAACCGGACAGCGGATTGAGTCCGTTGGTGAGCGCCTTGCCGAACACCACGATGTCCGGCGTCACACCGAAATGCTCGATCGACCACAGCTTGCCGGTACGCCAGAAACCCATCTGGATTTCGTCCGACACCATCAGGATGCCGTACTTGTCCAGCACCTTCTTCAAGCCTTTGAAGAAATCCATCGGCGGAAGCACGTAGCCACCCGTGCCCTGGATGGGTTCGACGTAGAACGCGGCGTACTCGCACTGGCCGGTCTTCGGATCCCACACGCCGTTGTATTCGGTTTCGAACAGGCGCTCGAACTGGCGCACGCAGCTGTCGGAATATTCTTCCGGCGTCATGCCTTTCGGTCGACGGAACGGATACGGAAACGGCAGGAACATCGCGCGCTCGCCGAAGTGACCGAAACGACGGCGGTAGCGATAGCTCGACGTGATCGCCGATGCGCCGAGCGTACGACCGTGATAACCGCCTTCGAACGCGAACATCAGGCTTTTGCCATTGCTGGCGTTGCGCACGATCTTCAGCGAGTCCTCGATCGCCTGCGCGCCACCCACGTTGAAATGCACGCGGCCGTCGAGCCCGAATTTCTTCTTCGCATCCAACGCCACCGTCTTTGCCAGCTCGATACGCGTCTGGTGCAAGTACTGGCTGGCGACTTGCGGCAACACGTCGATCTGGTTTTTCAGCACGTTGTTGAGGCGCTTGTTGCCGTAGCCGAAATTCACCGCCGAGTACCACATCTGCAGATCGAGAAACGGCGTGCCGGCTGTGTCGAACATGTAGCTGCCTTCGCCGTGGCGGAATATTTTCGGCGGGTCCACGTAATGCACGGTGTCGCCGAACGAGCTGTATTTTGCTTCGTCAGCCAGCAGTTGCGCGTCGTCGATGAAGCCGACGGCGTTCTTGTCGATATTCATGGGTGATCCGAATGAGTGTGAAAAATAATGTCGATGCGTGATCAGTGCGGCGCGTGCGCATGCTCGTGATGCACATGGCTGATCAGGCTTCCGTCGAGAAGTTTCGGCAGAAATTCGAGCGCGTCTTCGAAGCCGGTGATCGGCACGTAATCGATGCCGGCGGCGCGGCAATGCTCGATCAGGCGATGCTTGGCGAACACGAAATCGACCCGATCGGCAGCGCAGAAATCCGATGCACCGTCGCCGATCAGTAGCGTCTTCGATGCACTCTCGCGCGCCTTCGCCACGCAGGCGCACTTGCACGTACCACTGCGGCATCCATCGGCCTGGAACGGCGACGTGAGTTGCCATTGGCTTGGCGGCGTGGCCGGCGAAAGATGATTGGCCGCGAGCGGCAGATCATCCAGGCCGTAGCGGCCGAGAATCTGGTGGATTGCGTAGTCGAGCCCGTCGCTGACCACGCGGATCGGCACGCCGAGTTCGCGTACTTTGGCGACGAAGCCTGGAAACGCATGGTCGATCCACATCTCGCCAAGATGTTCGTCGAGTTGATCGCGCGTCATGCGCAGCAGCGCGACCTGGCCGGACATGCATTCGCGCGAACCAATGCGACCTGCGCGCCAGTCTTGTTCAAGCACTTCCCATCCGGGAAGACCAAATCGATCCAATAGCGAATCGATCACGTCCTCAACGGAAATAGTGCCGTCGAAATCGCACAGGATGGTCCAGCCAGACACCGGCATCGGCAGTCACTCACGCGGTAGAGATGCAACGGTAGAAAACCAGCCTTTCGATTCCCTTTCCCGTCGCCGCAACGGACGTCTATGATGCCGATGGGTTCAGTTACGGTACGGCTCATGCTGTTGCGAAGATCACCGTTTTGCATGGTCGCAACCTTCGGTGTTGCAGCGATGTGCAGCTCCATCGCGCGGGCGGACGACGTGCAAACTTACGCATTCGGCGTTGGCGTGCAACGCATGCCGGCGTGGATGGGCGCCAGCGATCATCGCAACCAGCCATTGCCGTACATCGACATCGACCTGCCCGATATCGGCGAGCTTTCCACGGCCGATGGACTGACCCTTGATTTCGTCAGAGGCAGTCATTGGCATGGCGGCGTCTACGGCAATTATCTGTGGGGACGCACGCACGACGATCTCGGTCCGCTGGGAGGGAAGATCGCTTCGCTTTCACCACGATTCCAGGGCGGCGGCTACGTCGAATATGTATTCAACACGCGCTGGACAGTCGGCATGCATGCAAGCCATGACCTCAACGGCGCTGGCTCCTACGTTGCGGCGTACGGCGATTGGCAACTGCCGAATGTCTGGTACATCCAGCATTCGCTCGAACTGCAATGGCAGGCGATGAGCGGTCCGGCGATGCGTCGATTTTTCGGTGTGCGTCCCGCTGAAGCGGCAGCCATCGGCACGATACCCTGGCGACCGCAAGGCGGCGGCGAGAACGCGCATCTGGAATACGACGCCTTCGTGCCGACCAGCCGGCACACCGGTTTCGCGCTGGCTATCCAGTACGGACGTCTGCTTGGCGACGCCGCAGGCAGTCCGCTGGTGAAGCGCTACGGCTCGGCCAATCAATGGTCGCAGACGCTGGCCTTCATGGTGCACTGGTAGATATCCGGTTACCTCGGAAGCGACGCGGTCGGCGCGCGATAACCTGCAAGCGACTAACATGGCGATGTCGATCGAGCAGTTGGCGCATCGCATCGTGCGTCCATGCAAGTCGAGGTGTTCAGTCGGAAGATCGGTCGTGCCGCATGCGCGGCAGACCCGCCGCCCGTCCAGGAAATTCCCAAGAGCGCGGGAGGCACGATGAACACGTCACGCAACGGCGCGAGCGCCACACGGTCGCTTGAAGTACTCGGCATCGACGACATGGAGGAGCGCGCCTATCGCGCCCTGCTCTCCCACCGCACGGCGACCGCCGAAGATATTGCCGTCGCATTGTCGCTGTCGCCGCGCAAGACGCAGCGCCTGCTCGACAGCATCGAATCCAAGGGACTCGCTTCGCATTCGCCCGAGCGGCCGCGTCGCTACATCGCCGCCGCGCCGGAACTCGCCGTCGAGGCGCTGGCCAGCCAGCGACAGGCCGACATCGAGCGTGCGCGTTCAACCATCGCGCAATTGAAAGAGCATTCCGTCAACGCGCGCAATTCGCACGAGCCCGAACAACTGGTCGAACTCATCACCAACCGCACGGCGCTGGGCCAGATCCTTTCGCAATTGCGCCAGACCGCGCAGCACGAGGCGATTCTTTTCCAGCGCGCACCGGTACTCATTCCGCACGGCGATCAGCCTTCCCAAAAAAAACCGGGCGTGCGCGTGCGCAGCATTTCCGACTCGGGCCTGCTCGCCCTGCCCGGCGCGCTCAACCGCGTGCGGCTCGATATCGAGGACGGCGAAGAAGCGCGCGTGTTCCCGACGTTGCCGGTCAAGATGTTCGTCGTCGACCGTCGCGTCGGGTTGCTGCCGTTGAATGCGGACGATCCCGGCAGCCCGGTGATGATGGTGCGTTCGTCGTCACTGCTCGATGCGTTGTGCGCGTTGTTCGAACTGACCTGGGAACACTCGACGCCAATCATCTTCAGCCCGAGCGGACAATTGCAGACCGGTGAATCCGACAAGCGTTTGTCGGATGCAGCGCGACAGGTGATTCCGTTGCTCGCCGCCGGATTGAACGACAAGGCGATCGCGCATGAAGCGGGCATGTCGGCCACCACGCTCAATCGCCGCGTCGCTGAACTGATGAAGAGCTTCGACACGCGCACACGTTTCCAGCTCGGCTGGCGCGCGGCGCTGGATGCATTTCCGGAACGGGTTACCGCGCCGGCGCGAAGCAAAAAATCCCCGCGCATCGGTTGACGTCGCCTTCGAGGTGACCGCGTGATGACCGTTGCCCCAAAGGGAGTGGCATATTTCTCTCATGGGAGAAATCCACCACCGTTTTCTATTGCCACCTCCCGGAGCGGCGCCGATACTCGGAACAGGCTCAGGAACGCCGAGGGCTGAAGCCAGCCTCCAATAGCTCCCGAGTGGATGTTCCGCGCATGGCGGCTCCACCGAATCCGGGCAAGACGGGAAACTCATTCGATCGATCTGCGATGTCCTGGGAGGGATGGCGTCGGACGCGTTTGCGCGAATTTTCCGAATGCGTGTCGTGCCACCTGCAATCGCACCAAGGACTTGAGCAACCACCGCGCGTGCATCGCCGGTGTTCGACGCATGGCTGCGTGCATTGATCGACGGGCGAGGCTCGTGTCGATGGATAACGCCGTGTTTCCGGAGCAATCCGGCAGCTTCGTAATCCACACGAGCCTTCACGATGACGACGATCTTTCAGAAACTTCCGCTCACGGCCCTGGCCTTCAGCACCGCGCTCGCACTCGCTGCAGCGTCCACCACTTCGGCACAAGTTGCCGTCGGTGGCACCGGCATCGGCGCCGCCGTGGCGAACGCCACCACGCTGCGCCCGGGCGATGCGTTCACCGGCGTGCTGACGCACACGCAGCCACTGCATATCGTGGTCGCGCTGAAACTGCGCAATGCGGCGCAACTGCAGACGCTGATCAGCGCGCGCGGCACGATGACGTCGGCGGCATTTTCCGCGACGCACGCACCCACGGCGTTGCAGGCGCAGGCCGTCGCGAACTACCTGACGCGTTCGGGCTTCACCCACGTCACCATCGCATCCAACAACATGCTGGTATCGGCCGACGGCACGGCGAGCAACGCACAAGCCGCGTTCGCCACCACGCTTTCCCGTGTGCAGACGCTCGAAGGGCGCTCCGCGTTCGCTAATAACAGCGATGTGCATGTGCCGGCCGCGCTGCAGGACAGCGTGCTTTCGGTGATCGGACTGCAGAACGTCTATCAGCTGCATACTTTTGCGCAACGCGCACAGCCCATGGCGAGCGGCACCATCTCGATCACCAGTCATAATCCGGTGGAGTTTTCCGCGATCTATGGCGGCACCGGCGTGCAGACGGGTGCGGGAGTCACCGTCGGCATCATCGCCCAAGGCGACATCACACAAAGTATCGTCGACCTCAACACGTTCACTGCCGCCAACGGTCTGGCCACCGTGCCGACTCAGGTCGTCAATACGGGCCCGGCCAGCAGCGACACCAGCGGCGACATCGAATGGGACATCGACGGACAGGACATCGTCGGCGCCGCAGGCGGACAAGTCGGCAAGATCATCTACTACGTCGCCCCCACGCTTTCCGACGTCGACATCCTGGCAGACATCAATGGCGCGATGTCCGCCAACGCCGCCAAGGTGATCAACGTATCCCTCGGTGGATGCGAGACCGGCGCCAAGGGTGACGGCACGGCCGCTGCAGCGGATCAGATCTTCCAGGCAGCGATCGCACAGGGCCAGACTTTTGCCGTTGCCACCGGCGACTTCGGTGCGGACGAATGCAGGAATGGCACCCTCACGCCGAACTGGCCCGCCAGTTCGCCCTATGTCCTTGCCGTGGGCGGCACCACGCTCAGTGCATCCACTACCACTTGGGGCGGCGAAACCGTCTGGATCAATGGCGGCGGCAGCCCGAGCACGTATCAACTCAAGCCGGTCTGGCAGAACGCGCTGGTGCCTGGCACCAAGCGCGGCACACCCGACATCGCAATGGAAGGCGACCCGGCTTCCGGTGCCAACGTCACCGTCAACGGCGGTTTCCAACTGTGGGGTGGCACCAGTCTGGCGACGCCGATCTTCGTGGGCCTGTGGTCGCGCATCATCGCGATCAAGGGACCCACGATCGGCTTCGCACCGCCGCTGCTGTACCAGTTGCCTTCCTCCGATTTTCATGACGTGACCGTCGGTACCAACGGCGGCGAAGCGGCGAAGGTCGGCTATGACTTCGCCACGGGCCGCGGCAGCGTGATCCTCAGCAAGTTGCTCGCGCACGTCGGCGCACCGAGTCCGCTGACGCCGAACTTCAGCCTGACCGCCACCAGCCTGATTGCCAAGTTCACCGACCACTCCACCGATACCGCCGGCACCATCGTTACGCACGCATGGACGTTCGGCGACAACGGCACCTCCACGGCGGCCAGCCCGAGCCATCTGTATCCCAAGGCAGGCGTCTACACCGTTTCAGAAACGGTGACGGACAACGTGGGTTACGTGCTCGCAAAGACCACTGCCGTCACCATCGGCAAATAGCACCGCTGCCTCATGCGTGTTGCGCCAGCGCTTCACGCCACCGCTCGAACGATCGCATCGACGCAAGCCGCTACCGGAAACGGAGCGGCTCGCGCGATTTCAAAAAACTGAAGGGGTCCGGTAGTCGATGAACGCACACACCAACACTCGCAACAAGGGAACGCGCCTCGGGCACACGCCCAACGTCACGCCGCTCACTGGCGCCGTGCGTGCCGCGCTGGCCATTTCGTTCACGCTGTTTGCGCTCGGCGGTAGCAGCGCGGCATTCGCGGCAGGTACCTGCGTCACCACGGCACCCAACACCGTTTCATGCAACGGTGATTTCACCCAGACACTGCCCGGCGATACTTTCGCGCCGATCGCCGATCTCACGCTCGTCGTCGGTGACACCGCACCCAGCAGTGTGACGCCGGCGGCCGGACTTATCGGCATCGATGCCGCCTGGAGCGGCACGATCGGCGTGATCAGCTCGGCTGCCATTACCACGACGGGCGCAGACGGCATCCATGTCGACAGCTCCTCGTCAGCGTCGGTCACCAACAACGGCAGTATCAACACGCAGGTCTCCGGTGGCACTGGCGCGAGCGCATTGAATGTCGTGGCGCTCGGTGACAGCGACATCGTCAACACCGGCAGCATCAGTGCCTACAGCAGCGGCGTCGACGATGTGACGGCCGTGAATACCTACACCGATACCGGCGACATCACCTTCGACAACCAGGCCGCCGGCAGCATCACCGCGACAGCGCAGGACGGCAACGCACTCGCACTCAGCGCGAACAGCGCCGCGGGCATCGCGACTTTCAACAATGAAGGCAGCATCACGGCGAGTTCGGTCAACGGCATCGCCGTCGGCGCACTCGTCAGCGCCTATGGGGATGTCGGCGTGACCAACACCGGCAACATCACCGCGACCTCCACGACCTATCAAGCTGTCGGTCTGCTCGCGTCCTCTGCCACCGGCATTACCACCGTCAGCAACGATGGATCGGTTACCGCGAATGGCGGGCAGGATCAGGCGATCGCGATCGAAGCCTTCGGACAGAACGGAGCCAGCGTCAACAGCACCGGTTCGATCAGCGTGACATCCGCCACGGGAACGGCGACGGGCATCCTCGCGCAGACGGTGAATGGCAATGCCAGCATCGTCAGCAGCAGCGGCCTGAGCATCACCTCGGGTTACAACGCGGTCGGCCTCTCTGCGATCAGCAACAATGGCGATGCATCGGCGTCGGGCTCGGGCTTTACCCAGGTGATCGGCCACGGCGGTATCAGCCACGCCATCGAAGCCTATACGGCGAACGGCAACGCCACCGCGAGCAATGATGGATTCAATCTTTCCGGCGCCTACGGAGGCAGTGCAGTCGGCGTGTCGGCCATCAGCGCCAATGGCACGGCGAGCGCCAACAACACCGCGTACATGACGATTGCCGCGAAAGGCGACAGCTCGAACTATTCCACGGCCATCCATGCCCAGTCCTACAACGGCGACGCGAACGCAAGCAACAGCGGTCACGCCATGGGCTATTCCAGCCTTGGCGTCGGCATCGGCATGAAAATCGATGCGGCCGGCGGTGACGCCACCGCCACGAATACCGGCACGGTCTTCGGCTACAGCAACCTTTTCAACAACGCGACGGGTATCCGCGCGGTGTCCACCACTGGAATAACCTCGGTCAACAACTCCGGCACGGCCGTAGGTGAATCGCACCAGATTCTTGGCTACCCGTTCTCGCTCACCACCGTGACGGGCATCGGTGCACAGAGCTACTCGGGTACCACCGTCACCAACTCCGGCTTCGTCGAGGCTGTGGGACCCTGGTTTGCCGACAGCATCAAGGCGATCGCGCTGTACGGTGATGTGAGTGTGACCAACACGACCACCGGTACCGTGTTCGCGAGCGGCCTGACACCCACCGGCATCGGCGCCTATGTGGGCTATGGCCTCGACGCCAAAGCGACAGTCAACAACAACGGTGCGATCCACGTCGTGCAGATCGGCGATTGCTTCTGCAGCGGCGTCAATCCGAATGGCACCGGTATTTTTGGGTACTCGAACTTCGCCGGCGGCGTGCAGGTCAACAACAACGCGACCGGCAGCATCCTAGTGTCGACCCAGCACGGCGGCACCGGCATCGAGGCGTATACGTTCAACAACGCGGCAGGCGTGAACAACGCCGGCAGCATCGCCATCAACAGCAGTACATATAACGCATCGAGCCTCGGCATTTCCGCAACCAGCGCCTACGGATCTGCCAACGTGGTCAACAGCGGCAACATCACGCTGATCAATGCACCCACACCGGGCTTGGGCGCCTACACGCATGGTGAGATGACTGGCATCTTTGCCCAGACCGGCCGTTTCCACGATGTTGGTTTTGGCGCGGGCTATTACGGTGCGCTGAACACTACCATCGTCAACAGCGGTGATATCAGCCTGAGTGCCGCGTTGGGCTTTGGCGTAGAAGCACTCGCAGAGTACGGCTCAGCCCTGATATCGAACACCGGCAACATCCGTGTCAGCGGCACACAGGAGGGCTACGGCGTCACGGTAACTGCGGGCGTCGGAGGCCGACCCGTGGGTGTCGGCAGCGCCGGCATCGACAATATCGGCCTGTTGCAGGTCTACGGCTCGCAGGGCGCCAAGGGATTGATCGCACGCGTCAACGGTGGTGCCGACACGATCGACATCACCAACGAAGGCACCGTGCAGGTTTCCGGCGAACTTAGCGTGCAAGGCGTGTTCGCGCGTAACTTCAACTACACCGGCAACGCAATCACAGTCACCAATGGCGGCACCATTGGTGCACACAGTGCCACCGGTACGCGCTACGCAGCCAACGCTCTCAACAGCAACCTCCATGCCGAGGCCATCGGCATACGCACGTACGACTACTCGGGCGTCACCACGGTCAACAATGCCGGCGGCATTGCTGCGACGGCATCCACGACCAACCCGCTGACCAGCAGCGCGCTCGGCATATACACGCAGAATGGCTACGCCAATCACTACGGCGACACCGTCATCACCAATACCGGCACGATCACCGCCGCTGACATTTCCAGCAACGGCCCGCCGGCTTTCCACGCCGTACATGGTGCATGGGGTGCCGGCATCAATGCCCTGGGCACCTACGGCAACATCAATGTCAGCAATAGCGGCCTCATCGTTGCAAACAGCAAGTCGGCGTACTTCAACAACACCAATGGAATCACCACGGCTAATGGCATTGCGGCGACTTCCAAGGTCGGTAACGGCGCGAGGCGCACGCTGACGCTGGGTGACGTATCGGTCACCAATGGCATCGCAGGCAGCGTGTCGGCAAACGCAGAAAGCACGCTCGGTGGCAATACGTTCGCGAGTGGTCTCGATGCACGGGTCGCCATCGGTATCTACGGCAACGGATTGATCAGCACCGATCAGGGCGTCTCGATCGACAACGAAGGCAGCGCAGCAGCGAACGCCATCGCCGACGCCGGTGTTACCGGGACCGTGACCGCCGTAGGCATCTTTGCCAGCAACAACTCAGCCAACGGCTTCGCGCACATCATCAACAACGGCACGGTGAATGCCACGACAGCGTCGCCGGGTGCAGCAGCGGCGACCGGCATTGCCGCGACGGCCAGCAACATCACCATCGCCTTGGGAACCAGCAGCTTCATCACGGCCACGTCGAACGGTCTCAACAGCGTCGCCACCGGCCTGTTCGCGTCCGGCGCCAATGTGTCGGCAAGCAACAGCGGCATCCTGCGCGGTATCAACACCAGCGCCGGTACCAACGGCATCGCCTACGGCGTGAATCTGGTGACGCCTGGTGACTTGTCCTTCACCAACACGGCCACCGGCGCCATCCACGCCAATGCTGCGCATGCGGTGACAGTCGACCTGACCTCCGGTACCACCGCGACGTTGATCAACAACGGCCTGATCGTCGCGCGGCCCACGGTGGTGCACACCAATGGCATCGCCGTGGAAACGAATGCGCCCAATGCGGTGATCCAGAACTACGGCACGATCACCGGCAAGCTGCGCAATGGCGCCGGCAACTTCAGCTTCACCAACAATGCCGGTGCGATCTGGAATGCCGCGGGCATCAACACGCTCGGCGCGGGCAACGACTTCTTCCGCAACGTGGGCACCATCAACCTCAACGTCAGCGACATCGACTTCGGCAACCCCGGTGCGCTGGGCAGCAACCGCTTCACCAATGCCACTGGTGGCGTGATCACGGTCGTGGGGGCCAACACGATCGACATGGGTGCGCCCACACCGAACGCCTTCATGAACAACGGCACGTTGAACTTCCAGAACAA
>NZ_LMUV01000011.1:1400060-1625285 GCF_009765755.1 Rhodanobacter sp. L36
CGAAAATCTGTTGATCGGCATCGGCGGCGTGGCGGTCGGCGTGGTGCTGGCGATCGCGATCAACTTGTGGATGGTCACGCAATTCGAAATGGCGCGGCTGTCGCTGATCTACGTCGGCATCGGCGTGATCGCGCTGCTCGCGTTGGGGCAGAGCGCCGTGCTGGCGCCGGCGATACGCGCATCGAAAGTGTCTCCGGTGGAGGCAACGCGATCGGTATGAAAACGTCCGCTCGCCACTCGCGCTGCCCCGTCTTTTCCTGGAGAAGTGCATGTTGAGTTATTACTTGCACTTGGGTCTGCGCAGCCTTCGGCGCAATCCGGTACTCACCGGGTTGATGGTCATGGCGATCGGTTTCGGCGTGGCCGCGTCGATGACGACGTATTCGATCTTCCGCGCGGTGTCGGGCAATCCGATTCCGGACAAATCCGCGCAGCTGTTCACGCCGCAGGTCGATGGCTGGGGTCCGCAGCAGAACATCAAGGGCGAGCCGCCGGCCGCGCTGAGCTATACCGATGCGATGGCTTTGCAGCGCGCGCACAAGGCGAAGCGGCTGACGCTGCTGTACGGCATGAGCATGTCGGTGGTGCCGGAAAGCAGCAACAGCCTTCCATTCGCCGCGAACGGTTATGCAGTCACCGGTGATTTCTTTTCGATGTTCGAGGTGCCGTTTCTCTACGGCGATGGTTGGGATTCGGGCGCGGACGATGGGCGTGCGGCAACCGTGGTGCTGAGCGAAGAGTTCAACCGGAAAATATTCGGCGGCGCCAACAGCGTGGGCCGCGAAGTCACCTTGGACGGCCATGGATATCGCGTCGTCGGTGTCACCCGTCACTGGGATCCCAAGCCACGCTTCTTTGCACTCTTCAACGGCAGTCCTTTTCAACAGCCCACCGACTTCTACCTGCCGTTCAATCGCGCGGTAGACATGCAGGTCAGCCCGAATGGCAGCAGCTGTCGCGGCCATCTGAATTTTTCCGGCTGGGACGACTGGATGCACAGCATCTGCGTGTGGGTCACGCCTTGGGTCGAACTGGATAACGCGACGGATGTGACGAGTTACCAGAAATTTCTCGAAGCCTATGCCGCGGATCAGCAGCACGCCGGTCGCTTTGCATGGGCGCCCAACGTGCGCCTGCGCGACGTGATGCAGTGGCTGGATTTCCAGCAGGTGGTGCCGCCGGAAAGCCGCATCTCGCTGCTGTTGGCGCTGGGATTTTTCGTGATCTGCCTGGTCAACACGATCGGTTTGCTGCTGGCGAAGTTTCTGCGCCGTGCTTCGGAGATCGGGGTGCGCCGTGCGCTCGGCGCGTCGCGTCGGCAGGTCTACGTGCAGTACCTGATGGAAGCCGGCACCGTCGGACTCGCGGGCGGTGTGCTTGGACTGTTGCTCACGGCGGCGGGCGTTTCAGGCGTCGGACTGCTGTTCACGCCGGAGATCGCGCGCCTCGCGCATCTGGATCTTTCGCTGATCGCGCTGACTCTGCTCGTGGCCGTGTTCGCCACGATGGCGGCGGCGTTCTATCCGGCATGGCGCGCAGCACAGGTGCAACCCGCCTGGCAGCTGAAGTCGAATTGAGGCGGATTCCATGAGCATGCACATCCAGCCCATCCTCGCCGCGCTGCGCCGCCACAAGGCCGGCACCGTGCTGATCGCGCTGCAGATCGCGCTGACGCTGGCGATCGTGTGCAACGCGATGTTCATCATCCAGCAGCGACTTGCGCATCTTTCCGAACCCACCGGCGTCGACGAAGCCAACCTGTTGGTAATCCCCAACCAGTGGGCGGGGCACATGTCGCCGGAGCAGGCCGACGCACAAGTGCGCACCGACCTCGTCGCGTTGCGTCAATTGCCCAGCGTCAGCGATGCATCGCCCAGCGACGCCTATCCGCTGAGCGGTGGCGGCTGGGACAACTTCATCATGCGCAAGCCCGAGCAGCTCACACCGACCACGGATGCATCGATCTACCTGGGCGACGAGCACATGCTCGACACGCTGGGCGTGAAGCTGATCGCCGGCCGCAATTTCAACGCCGCCGAAGTCGTCTACATGGCGCCGCGACAGGTGGTCATTCCTTCCGTGGTGATCGTGACCAAAGCGCTGGCCGACCATCTGTATCCCGATGGTTCGGCGCTGGGCAAACCGATCTATGCGATGTCCACTACGCCGACCGTCATCGTCGGCATCGTCGAGCGCCTGCAACGGCAGGGCGTGTCGCAGTGGAACAAGGCTTACGCCTACGAATCGCTGCTTTGGCCGGCGCGTCAGGACGCGACGGGCGTGTACTACATCGTGCACGCCAAACCGGGCCAGCTTGCCGATGCGATGCGCGAAGTGCCGCGTGCACTCTACGCGCAGAATCGCCTGCGCATCATCGATCCTGACGATGGCGGCAGCTACGTGCAGATCCGCAAGCGCATCTACGACAGCGATCGCGGCATGGCGATTCTGCTGGCCATCATCAGCGCGGTGCTGCTCGCAATCACTGCCGCGGGTATCGTCGGGCTCACCAGTTTCTGGGTCGGCCAGCGTCGCAAGCAGATCGGCGTGCGTCGCGCGCTTGGCGCCACGCGCGGCGACATCCTGAGTTATTTCCTCACTGAAAATCTGTTGATCGGCATCGGCGGCGTGGCGGTCGGCGTGGTGCTGGCGATCGCGATCAACTTGTGGATGGTCACGCAATTCGAAATGGCGCGGCTCTCGCTGATCTACGTCGGCATCGGCGTGATCGCGCTGCTCGCGTTGGGGCAGGGCGCCGTGCTGGCGCCGGCGATACGCGCATCGAAAGTGTCTCCGGTGGAGGCAACGCGATCCGTATGAAGACCCTGCACTCAAACGGCCAAATCGTTGACAACGCGAAGCGCACGGAGCGGCCATGCGTGGCATGACTGGCTATTACTTTCGTTTGGCATTGCGCAGCCTTCGGCGCAATCCGTTGCTCACGGCGCTGATGGTGCTGGCAATCGGCTTTGGCGTGGCCGCATCCATGACGACCTACGCGGTGTTTCGTGCGGTTTCCGGCAATCCGTTGCCGGACAAATCGGCGCAACTGTTTGTGCCGCAGATCGACAACTGGGGTCCGGCAAGCCGCAAGAGCGGTGGCGACATCCCCGACTCGCTGAGCTACACGGACGCCATGGCTTTGATGCGCGCACATCAAGCAAAGCGTCAGACGGCGATTTATCCGGTCAGCTACACCGTGGTACCAGGCGCGGGCAGCCAGCCGTTCACGGTGAATGGCTATGCGACGTACACCGATTTCTTTCCGATGTTCGACGTGCCATTCCGCTACGGAAACGGCTGGGCATCGGAACATGACACGCAGCGCGCGAACGTTATTGTCATCAGCAGCCAGCTCAACCAGTCCCTCTTCGGCGGCACGAACAGCGTCGGCCACACGTTGAATCTCGATGGCCACGACTACCTCGTGGTCGGCGTCACGGCCGACTGGAATCCGCAACCGCGTTTCTACGACGTCAACAACAATCGCTCGTTCGCCGATGCGCCGGATTTCTATCTGCCATTCACGCGGGCAGTGGACATGCAAAGCGCCACCACCGGCAACAACAACTGTTTCGGCAGCACGGGTCGCGCGCCGGGATGGGATAGCTGGCTGCATTCCGAATGCGATTGGGTTTCGCTGTGGCTGGAGTTGCCGAACGCCGCCGCGGTGACGCACTACAAGAGCTACCTCGAAGGTTACGTCGCCGAACAAACGCGCGGCGGCCGCTTCCGCTGGACGGGTGGCGCACAGTTGTTCGACCTTGTCGGTTGGCTTGACCACGAACAGGTCGTGCCACCGGAGACCCGCGTGTCGATGATGGTTGCGCTGGGTTTTCTGCTCGTCTGTCTGGTCAACACGGTCGGGTTGCTGCTGGCCAAGTTCATGCGCCGCGCGGGAGAGATCGGCGTGCGTCGCGCACTTGGCGCGTCGCGCCGCCAGATCTACGTGCAGTTTCTGATCGAGGCGTGGGCGATCGGCGTTGCTGGAGGACTACTCGGACTGCTTCTGACGGGTGTGGGCGTGTTCGGCATCGGCCTGGTGTTCGAGCCGGCGATCGCGCGGCTGGCCCAAGTCAACCTGACCCTGGTCGGGCTGACCCTGCTGGTATCGATGGCAGCGACGGTTGTAGCAGCGCTTTATCCGACTTGGCGTGCGGCGCATGTGCAGCCGGCCTGGCAGCTGAAGTCGAACTAGGACGACGACGATGCAGATCAAGCCCATCATCGCCGCGCTCAGGCACCACAAGGCCGGCACCCTGCTGATCGCTCTGCAGATCGCGCTGACGCTGGCGATCGTCTGCAATGCGCTGTTCATCATCCATCTGCGCATGGCGCACATGGCGCAGACCAGTGGCGTCGACGAAGCGAACCTGCTGGTGATCCAGAACGGTTGGGTAGGCAAGCCGGCGGCTGGCGAAAATGCATCCATGCTTGCCGCGGATCTCGCCACGCTGCGCAAGGTGCCCGGTGTTGTCGATGTCTACGCGACCAATGCGTGGCCGTTGGCCGAGGGCGGCACCGTCTACGGCATCGGACACACACCCGACAAACTCGCCCTGGTCACGAGTACGGCCGTCTATTTCGTCGACGACCACGCGCTTGCCACGTTGGGTTTGAAACTGGTGGCAGGGCGAAATTTCCACGCCGACGAAATCAGCGCCACCGGGCCGGACCACGTGGCGCCGGCGGAAGTCATCGTCACCCGCGCGCTGGCCGAAAGAATGTTTCCTGACGGATCGGCACTCGGCAAGATGGTCTACGTTTCGGCCAAGCCCAGCGTCATCGTCGGCGTGGTCGAGCGCATGCAGGCGCCATGGGTGGACAACTTTGCCGCCAAGTGGGCCGACTACGCGACCCTGGTGCCTTACCAGTTGATGGATTCGGCAGGTGCGAACTACATGGTGCGCGCAGTGCCCGGCCAGCGTGACGACGTCGTTCGCGCCGCACCCAAGGCATTGCTTGCCGCCAATCCCATGCGTGTGATCAATCGCGACAACGGTGTGCAGACGTATGCCGACATACGCGCGGATGCCTACAAGAGCGACCGCGGCATGGCGATCCTGATGAGCGTGATCAGCGTGATGCTGCTGGCGATCACCGCCGCGGGCATCGTCGGGCTCACCAGTTTCTGGGTCGGCCAGCGACGCAAGCAGATTGGCGTGCGTCGCGCACTCGGCGCCACGCGCGGCGACATCCTCCGTTATTTCCTTACCGAGAATCTGCTGATCGGCATCGGCGGCGTGCTGATCGGCATCGTGATGGCGGTGACCGTCAATCTGTGGGTGGTCACACAATTCGAAATGGCGCGCCTGTCACTGGGCTACGTGATCGTCGGTACGGCCGTGCTGCTGGTACTCGGACAGTGCGCGGTGTTGGCGCCGGCGTTGCGTGCGTCGAAGGTGCCCCCGGTGGAAGCGACGCGGTCGGTTTGATTTTTACCCCTCGCCTGCTTCGCAGGGGAGGAGACAACTCCAGGAGCACGTGGAATGTTCAGCTACTACCTCGAACTGGCCTTGCGCAGCCTCAAGCGCAGCCCCGGGCTCACCGCTCTGATGGTGCTGGCGATCGGCTTCGGCGTGGCCGCGTCGATGACCAGCTGGTCCGTATTTCGTGCGGTATCGGGCGATCCGATTCCATGGAAGTCGTCGAAGCTGTTCGTGCCGCAGATCGATGCGTGGGGTCCGAGCGGACGCAGCGACAAGGACGATGGCGAACCCAGTGACGCGATGAATTACACCGACGCCACCACGCTGATGCGCGAGCATCGCGCCAAGCTGCAATCGGCGCTGTATCAGATCGCACCGTCGGTGGTGCCGGCCCAGGCGGGCAGGCATCCGATGAACGTCAGCGGCCACGCGGTGTACGGCGAATTTTTTCCGATGGTCGATGCGCCGTTCAAATACGGCAGCGGCTGGAGCGCGAACGACGACGCGCAACGTGCCGCGGTGGCCGTGATCAGCGCCAAGCTCAACGAAAAACTTTTCGGCGACACCAACAGCGTGGGCAAGTCGCTCAACATCGAAGGCAAGGACTATCGGATCGTCGGCGTGCTCGACAAGTGGAATCCGCAGCCGCGCTATTACGACGTGGTCAACAGCGGTGGTTTCAGTGAAGGCGTCGAGGATGTGTTCGTGCCGTTCCAGCGCGCGATCGACGTGGGCATTCCCAACGACGGCAACACCAACTGCAACGAGACGCCGAAGGAATCGGGTTTCGTCGGCCTGCAGCATTCGAGCTGCGTGTGGATCGCGTTCATGGCCGAACTGGATGATTCATCCGCGGTCAGCACCTACCGCGATTACCTGACCGCCTATGCGCGTGATCAGCAGAAAGCCGGCCGCTTCGGCTGGGCGCCGAATATCCGCCTGCGTGATGTGCCGGCATTCCTCGAACACGAGCATGTCGTGCCGAGCGACACCAAGGTTTCATTGCTGGTGGCCGTCGGCCTGCTGCTGGTGTGCCTGGTCAACACGATCGGCTTGTTGCTGGCAAAGTTCCTGCGTCGCAGCGGCGAGATCGGCGTGCGCCGTGCATTGGGTGCGCCACGCAATGCGATCTACGCGCAGTTCCTCACCGAGGCGGGCGTGGTCGGTTTGGCCGGTGGCGTGCTCGGCCTCCTGCTGACCGGCGCCGGTGTCGCGAGTGTCGGCTTCGTGCTGCCGAAGAGCATTTCGGACCTCGCCAGGCTGGATGTCTCGCTGCTGGTGATTACGCTGCTGGTCGCGGTGGTGGCCACGATGCTTGCCGGTCTCTATCCCACGTTCCGTGCCTCCCGCGTGCAACCCGCGTGGCAGCTCAAAAGCAATTGACGTGTTTTTCCTGCGCAAAAAGCGGCCTTACGTGGCCGCACTCCTCGACAAGAGCCGGCTTCACTGGACAGTAAAAGGTACATCCCCATGACCCTGCATCCGCTTATTGCCGCACTGAGCAAGCACAAGGCCGGCGTAATCCTCATCGCGATGCAGATCGCGCTGACGCTGGCGATCGTGTGCAACGCCGTCTTCATCATCGGCCAGCGCATCGAGCGGGTCGGGCGCACCACGGGCATCGACGAAAGCAATTTGTTCCTGCTCAGTCAGCAGTGGGTCGGCGCACCGTCCGGCGACGATGCAGACAGCATTGCAAAACTCGACGCGATGCAGCGCGAGGATCTCGCCGCATTGCGAGCGCTGCCGGACGTGCAATCGGTGAGCTCCATCAATTCGTTGCCGCTGCTCGGCTCATCGTGGAATGGCGCGATCGATATCAAGCCGGATTCAAAGAAGGCTTTCGGTCGCACGACCTACTACTTCGGTGACGACCAGATGTTTCCCACACTGGGCATGCATCTCATCGCCGGGCGCGCGTTCAATGCGGGCGACGTGCACAACCAGGGCTTTCGCGATCAGAAAGATCCGGACATCGTGATACTCACCAAAGTGCTTGCCGACAAGCTGTTTCCGAAAGGCGACGCGGTCGGCAAGGCCGCCTATCTCAACGGCAGCGGCAAGCCGGTAACCGTCGTCGGCGTGGTCGAGAAGTTGCAAGCGCCGGGACTCTTCAACAGCGACGACACTACGTACAACTCGACGCTGGCGCCGGTGCGGCTGGACGCAAACTTCGCGCGCTATGCGATACGCGCCAAGCCCGGTCGGCTGGAAGCGGCGATGCGCGCCGTCACGCCAGCGTTGTATGCGGTGAACCCGATGCGCGTGCTCGACGACAACAGCGTGAAATCATTTGCGGATATTCGTCATGACGCCTACGAAGCCGACCGCGGCATGGCGATCCTGATGGCCGTGGTGGCGCTGGTGTTGTTGTGCGTCACCGCGGCGGGCATCGTCGGGCTCACCAGTTTCTGGGTGGGCCAGCGGCATCGGCAGATCGGCGTGCGTCGCGCGCTGGGTGCGCGAAAGATCGACATCCTGCATTACTTCCAGATGGAGAACCTGATGATCGCCGGTGCGGGCGTAGTAATCGGCATCGCCATGGCCGTCGGCCTCAACATGTGGCTGATGACCCAGTACGAGATGGCACGCATCCCGGTGCTGTACGTCGGGGTCGGCGTGCTGGCGATGCTTGCGCTCGGTCAACTCGCGGTGTTCGTGCCGGCGCGGCGCGCATCCAACGTGCCGCCGGTCGTGGCGACGCGGGCGGCCTGAGCGCACGCCGGGAACATCCATGTTCATCCACTACGTTCAACTCGGCTTCTACAGCTTGCGCCGCAATCCGGTGCTGACGCTGCTGATGGTCATGTCGATCGGCTTGGGCGTGGCCGCGTCGATGACGACGTGGTCGGTGTTCCGCGTGGTGTCGGGCAATCCGTTGCCCGACAAATCCTCGCAGTTGTTCGTCCCGCAGCTGGACAACTGGGGACCGAATGACATCGTGAAAAATGGTCAGCCGCCGAATGCGGTGACGTATCGCGATGCGATGGCCTTCATGCAGGCGCATGAAGCGGAAAGGCAGACCGCGCTGTATCCGGTCCGTTACGCAGTGACGCCGGAGCGCACGGGTGCCGAGCCGTTCCGCGTGCAGGGTCATGCGGTGTTCGCGGATTTCTTTCCGATGTTCGAATTGCCGTTTCGTTTCGGCGCCGGCTGGAGCCGTGCCGATGATGACGCGCACGCGGGTGCGGTGGTGATCAGCCGCCAGCTCAACGACCGCGTGTTCGGCGGCGCCAACAGCGTTGGGCGAAGCATCCATCTGGGCGATCACGATTTTCGTATCACCGGCGTTCTGGACAACTGGAATCCGCAGCCACGTTTCTACGACGTCTCCAACCATTCGGCGTTTGGTGATCAGCCGGACATCTTCGTGCCGTTCAATCGTGCGATCGATTTGCACACGCAGACCAACGGCAACAATGCATGCCATGAAAATTCCGCACCGGGATTCGAAGGCTGGCTGCATTCGGAGTGCGTGTGGATCGCGTTCTGGGCGGAGTTGCCCGACGCCGCGGCGCAGTCGCGCTTCCGCAGTTTTCTCGAAGGTTACGGCGCAAAACAGCAACAGAGCGGACGCTTCAACTGGCCGCCGCAGGCGCAGATGCACAACCTGCAGGACTGGCTCGACTACACCCGCGTCGTGCCGTCCGAAACGCCGGTGTCACTGGCAGTGTCGGCGGGTTTTCTGCTGGTGTGCCTCGTCAATGCAGTGGGTTTGATGCTGGCGAAATTCATGCGTCGTGCGCCGGAGATCGGCGTGCGTCGCGCATTGGGTGCAACGCGTCAGGCGATCTATGCGCAGTTTCTCGCCGAGGCCACGATGGTCGGGCTGGCCGGCGGGCTGGTCGGTCTGGCATTCACCGCACTGGGCATCCTGGCCATCGGCGTGGTGTTCGAAGCGGCGATCGCCCGGCTCGCGCACTTCGATCTGTGGCTCATCACGCTAACCGTTTTAACGGCGATAGTGGCGACGCTGATCGCCGCGTTCTATCCCGCCTGGCGCGCTGCACAGGTGCAGCCAGCCTGGCAGTTGAAGTCGAACTGAGGGACGCATGCAGATCAGGCCCATCATCGCTGCGCTTCGACGCCACAAGGCCGGCACCGTGCTGATCGCGTTGCAGATCGCGTTGACGCTGGCGATCGTGTGCAACGCGCTTTTCATGATTCGCCAGCGTGCGGCGAAACTGTCCGAACCGGTTGGCATCGACACACGCGATCTGTTCGTGGTGAAGAACGAATGGGTCGGTCAGCCGCACGACATCGACGCGCTGATGCGTGCGGATATCGCGGCGCTGCGGCAATTGCCGCAAGTGGTCGATGCGTATGCCACGGACTCCGAGCCACTGGGCGGCAACGGCTGGGACAGCGGCATTCTGCACAGTGCCGACCAGCGTCGCGAAACCAGTCATGCCGCGCAGTATTTCGATGACGATCACACGATCGGTGTGCTCGGCCTGCACCTGATCGCCGGGCGCAACTTCCGCTCCGACGAAGTCGTGCCGCTCGATCCGCAAAGTCCCACCGAGCCGCCGGTGACGATCATCACGCGTGCGCTTGCGCTGCGCATGTTTCCCGACGGCCATGCGTTGGGCAAGACGATCTATTTCGGTCCCGGCACAAAACCGAGCACGGTGATCGGCATCCTCGATCATCTGCATACGCCATACACGATCGCGTCGTCGGATTCGTTTTCGGATCAGTCGGCATTGATGCCGTTGCGCCTGCTTGCCAATCACAGCGACTACGTCGTGCGCGCAAAACCCGGCCAGCTTTCCGACGCCATGAAGGCCGCAAGAAACAGCCTGTTTGCGCTCAACAATGCGCGCGTGATCGATCCGGAAACCGGCGTGATCGACTACGGCACGTTGCGCGCGACGGCTTACGCGCGCGACCGAGGCATGGTCGAGTTGATGGCGTCGATCTGCGTCGTGCTGCTGGCGGTAACCGCCGCAGGCATCGTCGGACTCACCAGTTTCTGGGTTGGTCAGCGACGTCGGCAGATCGGTGTGCGTCGCGCACTCGGCGCGAAACAGTCGGACATCCTCACGTACTTTCTCACTGAGAATTTCCTGATCAGCATCGCCGGCGTGGTGCTCGGTACGGTGTTCGCGCTCGCGCTGAATCTGTGGATGGTCGCCAGCTACGCGCAGGATCACCTGCCGCTGATCTTCGTGTGTATCGGCGCGGTGATCCTGCTGCTGCTCGGGCAGGGCGCGGTGCTCGCGCCGGCATTGCGTGCGTCACGCGTACCGCCAGTTGTCGCGACGAGGTCGGTGTGATGAAAAACAGGGGCGAGAGACGAGTTGCGCGGGACGAGTTCGAAAGCACCGACATCGGCGGTGCCTGCACGCCCCTTGCGGCTCGGCCCTTGTCCCTTGACCCGACGATCGGAGTCTGACGCATGTTTTCCTACTACTTCGATCTCGCATTGCGCAGCCTGAAACGCAACCGCGTGCTCACTGCCCTGATGATCGTGGCGATCGCGCTCGGCATCGGCGCCAGCATGACCATGCTCACCGTGCTGCACGTGCTGACCGGCAACCCGCTGCCGGGCAAGAGCCAGACCTTGTTCTATCCGCAGATCGACCCGCGCGACATGGCGGATTACGAAGCCGGCGAAGAACCACCGCGTCAGGTCACCTGGATCGACGGCATGAATCTGCTGCGCGAAAAGCGCGCGGATCGACAGGCACTGATGACGGGCGGCGCCGTGCCCGTGCAACCGACGCAATCGGCACTGGATCCATTCTTCAGCGACGCGCGCTATACCACGGCGGAGTTCTTCCCGATGTTCGACACGCCGTTTCGCTTCGGCCACGGCTGGACCGCGGCGGACGATGAGGCGCGCGCGCGCGTCGTGGTGATCACCAACGAACTCAACAACAAGCTGTACAGCGGGAAGGACAGCACCGGTCAGACGCTGCGCATGAAGGACACCGCATTCCGCATCATTGGCGTGCTTGGCGACTGGCGGCCCAACCCGCATTTCTACGATCTGAACATGGGGGATTATTCGGGCGTCGAGAGCGTGTTCATGCCGCTGTCGACGTCGCGCGATCTGCATTTGCCGCTCAACGGTTCCAGGAATTGCTGGGGCAGGGGCGGCGCGGACGAAGCGCATTTCGAGAACGCTTCGTGCGTGTGGTTGCAGTTCTGGGCGCAGATCAACGACCCGGCAAAGGTTGCCGGCTATCGCGATTTTCTTGAGCACTATTCGCAGGAACAGAAAACGCTGGGCCGTTTCCAGCGGCCCGCCAACGTGCGTTTGCCAAGCCTCATGGAATGGCTCGACATCAACAAGGTCGTACCCAGCGACGTGCGATTGCAGACGTGGCTCGCACTTGGATTTCTGCTCGTGTGTCTGGTCAACACGGTTGGCCTGATGCTGGCGAAATTCCTGCGCCGCTCAGGCGAACTCGGCGTGCGTCGCGCACTTGGCGCATCCAGGCGGGCGGTGTTCGGTCAGTTGCTGATGGAGTCGGCCGTGATCGGACTTGCGGGCGGCGCGGGCGGTTTGCTGCTGGCGTTCGTCGGCCTGTGGCTGGTGCGACGCCAGCCTTCCGATTACGCCGAACTCGCGCACATGGACGTGGCCATGCTCGCAGCCACGGTCGTGGCGGCAGTGGTATCCACGTTGTTCGCCGGACTGCTGCCGGCGTGGCGCGCCTGCCAGATCACGCCCGCCCTGCAGCTGAAAAGCCAGTGAGGAACGCCATGGATATCCTGCCGATTCTCACCACGCTGCGCCGACACAAAATCACCGCGTTCCTGGTGATCCTGGAGATCGCGCTGACCTGCGCGATCATCTGCAACGCGGTGTTTCTGATCAGCCAGCGCATCGAACGCATCCACATGCCCAGCGGCGTGGCCGAGCACGAACTGATTCAGATCGAACTGGCCAGCATTGGCGCGAAGGCCGACGAGTTCGCGCGTGCGCAGGAAGACCTCGCCGCGATCCGGCAGATTCCGGGCGTGACGCAAGTGGCCTCTGTCGCGCAGGTACCGTTCGGCAGTTCTTCCAACAACGCCGGCATCCGCATCGATCCCAACCAGCCCAAGTCGATGATCGATGCCAGCACCTACTACGGCGAGAACCTGATCGAGACGTACGGCGCGCGGCTGATCGCCGGACGCAATCTGCGAGCAGATGACTATCGCAGCATGGATGCGGTGATGGAGGGCGTTCGCAGCGGCGACACCAAGCTGTTTCCCGCCACGGCAATCATCACGCAATCGATGGCCAAGCGTTTGTGGCCTGACCAGGATGCCTTGGGCAAGTCGATCTACATCGGCAAGATTCCGCTGCAGGTGGTCGGCATTCTCGAAAACCTCGTGCGCCCTTCCATCGAGGACGATTCGACGGCCAACTACAGCGCGGTGATTCCGATCAAGCTTGCGCAGGGTCAATACGTCATTCGCACCGCGCCGGGTGACCGAGAACGCGTGCTGAAAATCGCGCTGGAAAAACTGAAGCAGAACAATCCGCATCGCATCGTGGTGCAAAAGCGGACATGGGATGAGATTCGCGGGAATTTCTTCCAGAACGATCGCTCGATGACCGGACTGCTGATCGGTGTCTGCGTGGCGCTGCTGCTGGTGACCGCGTTGGGCATCGTCGGCCTCGGCAGTTTCTGGGTCGCGCAGCGGCGGCGGATGATCGGCGTGCGCCGTGCGTTGGGTGCCACGCGGCACGACATCCTGCATTACTTCCAGACCGAGAATTTCCTGCTCGCCACCATCGGCATCGCGCTCGGCATGGTGCTGGCGTATGGCATCAACCTGTTCCTGATGACGAAGTACGAATTGCCGCGTCTGCCGGCGACGTATTTCCCGATCGGCGCGATCGCGCTGTGGATCATCGGCCAGCTGGCGGTGCTCGGTCCGGCGATGCGGGCGTCGATGGTGCCACCGGTCGTGGCGACGAGGTCGGTGTGATGACAACGAACAGAAAGAGTCGGGTGGTGGATGGCGGGAGCGCTAGTATCGCGGCTTGGGGAAGTCACGCGATGCCGATCACGGGCGCTGCCGCCATCCGTCGCTCGTTTTCCGATGCTTCATTTCCGAGCGGAGCCTGAGCGCATGTTTGGCTACTATCTGGATCTGGCCTTGCGCAGCCTCAAGCGCCATCGCATGCTCACCGGCTTGATGGTGCTGGCGATCGCGCTGGGCATCGGTGCGAGCATGACCATGCTCACCGTGCTGCATGTGCTGTCGGGCGATCCCATCCCGGGTCGCAGCGCGCAGCTGTATTACCCGCAGCTCGATCCGCAGGACCTCAAGGGCATGACCTCGAGCAAGGAGCCGCCGGATCAGGTCACCCTGATCGATGGCCAGAATCTGCTGCGCGCGAAACGTGCCGATCGGCAGGCATTGATGACCGGCGGTTCGGTACCGCTGATGCCCGAGCAATCGATGCTCGATCCGTTCTACGTGGAAGCGCGCTACACCTCGGCGGATTTCTTTCCGATGTTCGAAGCGCCGTTTCTCTACGGCACCGGCTGGACTGCCGCCGATGACGATGCGCACGCACGTGATGTGGTGATCGCGCGATCGCTCAACGACAAGCTGTTCCAGGGAGCCAACAGCGTGGGCCGCTCGGTGCGGCTGGCAGGTGTTTCCTGGCGCATCGTCGGCGTGCTCGACAAGTGGCAGCCGAATCCCCACTTCTACGATCTCAACACCGGTTCGTTCGCTTACGCCGAGCAGGTGTTCCTGCCACTGCAGACCATGCTGGAGCTGCGGCTGGACCGCAATGGCTCTTCCGATTGCTGGGGCAACAGCGGGGGCGGTGCGGCCGGCATCCTGCCGATGGACGGCTGTGTGTGGCTGCAGTTCTGGGTTGAATTGGATACGCCTGCCAAGGCTGCCGCATACAAGGATTTCCTGTTGCGCTATTCGCAGGATCAGAAAACCGCCGGCCGCTTCCAGCGCGCACCGAACGTGCGTCTCCGCAACGTGATGCAGTGGCTCGACTACAACATGGTGGTGCCCGATGACGTGCGCCTGCAGACCGGTCTTGCGTTCGGCTTTCTGCTGGTGTGTCTGGTCAATACGGTCGGTTTGATGCTCGCCAAGTTCATGCGTCGCGCCGGCGAGCTGGGTGTGCGACGTGCGCTCGGTGCATCGCGACGCGCCTTGTTCGCGCAACTGCTGATGGAGGCCGGCGTGGTCGGTCTGGTCGGCGGTGTCGGCGGTCTGCTGCTGGCGATGTTCGGCCTGTGGCTGGTGCGCCAACGTCCCTCCGACTATGCGGCGCTGGCACATCTGGATCCCGCCATGTTGTACGCGACGTTCGTGCTGTCGCTGTGCGCCACGTTGCTGGCCGGTCTGCTGCCAGCGTGGCGCGCCTGCCAGATTGCTCCCGCCCTGCAACTGAAGAGCAACTGAGGCTGCCATGGACATCCTTCCGATTCTTTCCACGCTGCGCCGGCACAAGCTCACTTCCTGGCTGCTGATTCTGGAGATCGCGCTCACCTGCGCGATCGTGTGCAACGCGGTGTTCCTGATCGGCCAGCGTTTGCAGCGCATGGATATGCCCAGCGGCGTGGCCGAGCACGAACTGCTGCAGATCCAGGTGGCTGACGCGGTGGTACCGCCCAATCCCTATGCGCGCATCAGCGAGGATGTCGCCGCGTTGCGTCAGGTGCCGGGCGTGATCTCGGTGGCGTCGACCAACGAGGTCCCCTTCGGCAATTCGTCTTCCAACGGCAACCTCAGGCTCGACCCGAACCAGCCGGAGCGCACGCTCAACGCGACCACGTATTTCGGCGAAGACATCGCCAAAACCATGGGTGCGCGCTTGATCTCGGGACGCGATCTGCAACCCGATGACTTCATGAACGTCGATGTCGTGCTGAAAGCGCTGGGTACCGGTGACAGCAAGAACATTCCATCGGTGACGCTGATCACCCGCACGCTGGGTGAACGCCTGTGGCCCGGACAGAATCCGCTCGGTCGCGAGGTGTGGCTGACACCGACGGTCGCGCTGCGCGTGGTCGGCGTACTCGACAGCCTGGTGCGACCGAACGCCTACGACACGTCCTCCGCGCAATACACCATGGTGGTGCCCATCCGCATGGGTGCCAGCAAGGATGAGAGCTACGTGATCCGCACGCGGGCGCAGGATCGCGATGCGGTGATGACCGCCGCGCTGGCGGCGCTGAAGAAGATCGATCCGCTGCGCGTGGTTACCACCCAGCGCAGCTTCGACGACATACGCAACCGGTACTTCCAGGACGACCGGGCGATGGCCGGCATGCTGGCCGGGGTGATCATCGCGCTGCTGATCGTCACCGCGCTGGGCATTGTCGGGCTCGCGAGCTTCTGGGTGTCGCAGCGGCGGCGCACGATCGGTGTGCGACGCGCGCTGGGCGCGACCCGCGCCAACATCCTGCATTACTTCCAGACCGAAAATTTTCTGCTCGCCACCATCGGTATCGCGCTCGGCATGGCGCTGGCTTACGCCATCAATCTGTTCCTGATGACGAAGTATGAATTGCCGCGTCTGCCCGCGGAATATTTTCCGATCGGCGCGATCGCGCTGTGGATCATCGGACAACTCGCCGTGCTTGGTCCGGCCTTGCGTGCATCGGCGGTGCCGCCGGTGGTCGCGACGAGGTCGGTGTGATGAAGATCAGGAAAGAGTCGCGAGAGGAGAGTCGGGACCGCGCATTTCGCGCGAACCGGTTCGTCTCCTGCACGCCGCTGCATGCTCCAGCTTTCGTTCTTGCCACCCCTCTCTCGTCCCTGCTTTTCATCACCCTCATCTCAACGCGAGTACATGACTGATGTTCGCCTACTACCTCGATCTCGCGCTGCGCAGTCTCAAGCGCAACAAGGTGCTCACCACGCTGATGATCCTCGCGCTCGCGCTGGGTATCGGCGCGACGATCACCACGCTCACGGTGTTGCGATTGCTGTCTGGCGATCCGCTGCCGCAAAAAAGCGCGCAACTTTTCTATCCGCAGATCGATCCGAATCCGAAAGACGGTTACGTGGCGGGCGAGACCAAGCCGGCACCGACGATGACGTATCCCGACGCGATGAATCTGCTGCACGCACGTCGCGCCACGCGCCAGGCGGCGATCGTGTTGAGCCAGGCCAAGGTAATGCCGCTGCAGGCGAACAGCCATCCGTTTTTCAGCGACACCGTGATGACCACGGCGGATTTCTTCGCGATGTTCGACGCGCCGTTTCAGTTCGGCGGTGGCTGGAATGCGAACGACGATGAGGGCGCCGCGCAGGAAGTGGTGATCGCGAGTTTCCTCAACGACAAACTTTTTGGCGGCACCAACAGCGTCGGCAAAGTCATCCGCATCAACGACCATGACTTCCGCATCACCGGCGTACTCAAGCCGTGGGCGCCGCAGCCACGTTTCTATTCGCAGGATCTGGGCGGACGCAGTTACGGCGATGGCGACGCGGTGTTCCTGCCGCTGAAATCCGGCCGCGCGATCAAGATGGGCCCGGGCGACATCGAGTGCTACGCCGCAGTCAGCGACATGGATCACCTCGAGGCCGCGCCTTGCATGTGGGTCGGCGTATGGGTGGAGCTCGGTGATGCCGCCTCCATCGCAAGCTTCAAGGAATATCTCGCCAACTATGCGAAACAACAGGTATCGCTGAGCCGATTCCAGCGATCGGAAACCAGCCTGCTCGATCTCATGGGCTGGCTGCGCGATCAGCAGGTGGTGCCGGACGATGTGCGATTGCAGGCGGGCCTCGCGTTCGGTTTTCTGTTGATCTGCGTGGTCAACACGGTTGGCTTGTTGCTGGCAAAATGTTTGCGTCGCTCGCGCGAGATCGGTGTGCGTCGCGCGCTTGGCGCTACGCGCAGTGCGATCTTCGCGCAGTTCATGGTCGAGGCCGCGATCGTCGGCATGGCCGGTGGCGTGCTTGGCCTCGTGTTTGCCGAACTCGGCCTGCTGGGCATTCGTCATCAGCCGGCCGAATACGCATCGCTCGCGCATCTGGATCTGGCGATGTTTCTTTTCACGTTTGTCGTGGCACTCGTGGCAAGCCTGATCGCCGGCATCCTGCCTGCGTGGCGCGCCTGCGTGCTGGCTCCCGCTCCGCAACTGAAGGCCGCCTGAGATGATCATGGAAATCCGACCGATTTTCGCCAGCATGCGCAAGCACATGATTCCGGCGACGCTGATCGTGCTGGAGATCGCGCTGGCGTGTGCGGTGCTGTGCAACGCCGTGTTCATGATCAGCCAGCGCGTGTCCGACATCCATCTGCCCAATGCGATCGACGAACAGAGCCTGGTGACCGTGACCTTGCGCGGCACCGACGACAAACTCGCCGGCAGCGATGTGCCACGCAACCTCGCGGCCCTGCGCGGCATTGCCGGCGTGCAATCGGCGGCGGTGATCAGCACGCTCCCGCTGAGCACCAACAACTGGGGCTGGAGTTTCGGCACCAAGCCGGAATCGACGATTACCGACCAGAGCACCACCAACGTCTCGTTGTTCTTCGTCGGTCCGGGCATCGACAAGACGTTGGGATTGCGTGTGGTGCAGGGTCGTTTCTTCAACGACGACGACTACGCCAACAGCAGCCTCGGCAGCGCGCCGTTGCCGGAAACCCATGCGGTGGTGCTCACGAAAAGTCTGGTGGAGAAGATGTGGCCCGGGCAGCCGGCGCTGGGCAAGACCATGTACACCACCGGGCACTACTACACCGTGGTCGGCGTGATGGCTGATGTCCTGCGTCCCAACATCGGCGGGCAGAATTACAGCACGGCATTTTTCCCCCTCGGTGCCGCTGGATCCAAAGGCGTGCAGGCGTACTACGTCATGCATTGCGATCCGCAGGACCGTGATCGCATCGTGCGCGAGGCCGAGCTGAAACTCGCCACCATCAATCCCGGTGCCGTGGCCAAGGGGCAGACCTACAGCGAGATCCGCACCAAGTACTTCGCGAACATGAGCAGCATGGCGTGGATGCTGGTGCTGGTGTGCGTGGTGATGCTCGCGGTCACCGCGTTCGGCATCGTCGGCCTCACCAGTTTCTGGGTGAACCAGCGTCGCCGGCAGATCGGTGTGCGCCGTGCCGTCGGCGCCACGCGCGGACACATCATGCGGTACTTCCAGACCGAGAATTTCCTGCTCAGCACGGCAGGCGTGGTGTTCGGCATGGCGCTCGCGTTCGGCATCAACGCTTACCTCATGCAGCACTACGAATTGAACCGCATGCCCTGGTACTACCTGCCGTGCGGCGCGATCGCGCTGTGGGTGATCGGCCAGCTATCCGTATTCGGCCCGGCACGTCGTGCAGCCGCCGTGCCGCCGGTGGTGGCGACTAGATCGGCGTGAACGCGATGCGCGTAGGAGCGCACTCCGTGCGCGAGAGACTTTGTTCGGTCGTGCGCGATTGCGCTCATCGTGAAAAGCATCGCGCACAGGGTGCGCTCCTACCGTCGCGACGTTGAATGACTTTCGTGGAGTAATGGATATGTTCGGCTACTACCTCGACCTCGCCTTGCGCAGCCTCAAGCGCAACAAGGTGCTTACCGCGCTGATGGTGATCGCGATCGCCGTCGGTATCGGCGCGAGCATGACCACGCTGACGGTGATGCATCTGTTGTCGGGCGATCCCATTCCAACCCGCAGCGCCACGTTGTTTTATCCGCAGGTCGACCCTTCGCCAGATCCGGATCCCGGGCACACGCACGAAGCCTGGGACATGATGGATTACCGTTCGGCGATGGACCTGTGGGCCGCGCATAGGGCGGATCGCCAGGCCATGGTGGCCAGCGGCTCACTTCGATTGACAGCACCGGAGGTCAACCAGCCGCCGTTGATGGCCCAGATGCTTTCGACCACGTCGGATTTCTTTCCGATGTTCGACGTTCCGTTTCAATACGGTGGGGGTTGGCAGCCGCAGGATGATCAGAGTCGTTCGCGTGTCGCGGTGATTTCGTCCGACCTCAACATCAAGCTGTTCGGCGGAGCCAACAGCGTGGGCCGCACCTTGCGGCTGAAAGACAATGACGTGCGCATTATCGGCGTGCTCGCACCGTGGCGTCCTTCGCCGCAGTTCTATGACGTCGCGGGAGGGCGCTTCAGCAACGGCAAGACCGCGAGTTTCTACAACAAGCCGGAAGACGTCTTCATGCCGTTCTCCAGCTCGCTGGACATCAATGCCAGCGGCACCAACATCTTTACCTGTTGGCACGTCCCCGACGCCGACACGAAGATCGAGGACAAGCCCTGCGTGTGGGTCGCGCTGTGGGTGCAACTCGACAGCGCGGCCAAGGCCAGCAACTACCGACGTTTCATCGCCGACTATGCCGCGCAGCAGAAAGCGCTGGGTCGCCTGACGCATGCCGACAACACGACGTTGCGCAGCCTGATGCAATGGCTCGATTTCAATCAGGTGGTGCCCAGCGATGTGCGATTGCAAACATGGCTGGCTTTCGCGTTTTTATTGATCTGCCTGTTCAACACGGTCGGTTTGCTGCTGGCAAAATTCCTGCGTCGCTCGGGTGAAATCGGCGTACGCCGCGCACTGGGCGCGACCCAGGGAGCGGTGCTCGCGCAGTGCCTGGTCGAGGCCGGTCTGATCGGCCTGATCGGCGGCATCGGCGGGTGGCTGCTGACCTTGCTCGGCCTCGCACTGATCCGTCAGCAACCGGTGGAATACGCCGATCTGCTGCACCTGGATTCGATGATGTTCCTGACCACCTTCGTCATGGCGATCGTCGCCAGCTTGCTGGCCGGCGCAGTGCCCGCGTGGCGCGCCAGCCGCGTGGCGCTCGGCCTGCAACTGAAGACGCTCTGAGGAAACGCACATGCAGATTCAACCTGTCCTTTCCGCACTGCGTCGACATCGGCTTGCCACGTTGCTGATCGCCCTCGAAATCGCGCTCGCGTGTGCCGTGTTGTGCAACGCGTGTTTCCTCATCGCCAACCGCGTCGGGCTGATGCACGTCGACAGCGGCGTGGACGAACGCTCGCTCGCCACCATCAGCCTTACCGGTTACGACGACGCCAAGTCGACCGATCTCAATGCGCGCGTCACATCCGGGCTGCGCGCGATTCCCGGCGTGCAGTCGGTCAGCGTCATCAACCAGGTGCCATTCGGGGAACACGCCGGCACGGCGGGGATCACGCTGGACAGTGCCGGGAAACAGTTCGGCGGCGTCGTCGATTTCTACGTGGCAGGGCCTGAAAGTTTCAAGGCACTCGGGTTGCAAGTGGTGGAAGGTCGCGCACCGTCATCGGACGAGTACCAGCCGCTTCAGCAATTTGTTCCGTCGAACGCCAACGTTCTGGTGACGCGCACACTGGCCGATCATCTTTGGCCGGGTGTTGATGCACTGGGCAAGGAATTCTGGTGCGACAAATTTCACTTTCGCGTCGTCGGCGTGGTAGCGAACTTGGCGAAGGCTGAAGGCAGCGAAGGTGGCCCTTCGACCATCCAGTGGTCGGTGTTTACGCCGGCGCAACCGGGCCCGAATCTTTCCGGTCGCTATCTGCTGCGCGCGGATCCGTCGCAGTTGTGGCGCGTGCTGCGCGATGCGCGTGCGGCCATTGCCACGGTCGCGCCGGATGCGGTAGTCGATCAATTGCAAAGCCAGACCATTACCGATCTGCGCGAGCGTCATTTCCGCCAGGATCGCGTGATGGCCGGCATGCTCATCGGCGTCATCGTCGCGCTGTTGCTGGTCACCGCACTCGGCATCGTCGGCCTCGCCAGTTTCTGGGTAGCGCAGCGACGTCGGCAGATCGGCATCCGCCGCGCGATCGGTGCCACACGCGGCGACATCCTGCATTACTTCCAGATCGAAAATTTTCTCATCGTCACCTTCGGCATCGTGCTCGGCATGGTGCTCGCCTATGCGCTGAACCTGTTGCTGATGACGCAATACGAATTGCCGCGGTTGCCGCTTTACTACCTGCCGATCGGCGCATTGATTCTGTGGGGACTCGGCCAGCTCGCGGTGCTGGGCCCGGCGATGCGTGCGGCCGCCGTGCCACCGGTGGTGGCGACCCGATCGGTGTGATCGACGTTGCAAATGGGGAGACACGGAATGCTCGGCTACTACATCGATCTCGCGCTGCGCAGTCTCAAGCGGGCTTTCGAGTTTCTGGGTGCAGCAGCGCACGCACCAGATCGGCATACGGCGCGCGATCGGCGCCACGCGCGGCAACATCCTCGCCTATATCCAGATCGAGAATTTCATCATCGTCAGTGTGGGCATCGCCATCGGCATGTTGATGGCGGTGGCATTGAACCTCCTGCTGATGAAGCACTTCGAACTGCCCAGGATGCCGCTTCGTTACTTGCCGTTGGGCGTGGTGGCGTTGTGGCTGCTCGGCCAGCTCGCCGTGCTCGGGCCTGCGTTGCGCGCGGCGGCGGTGCCGCCGGCGGTGGCCACGCGTTCGGTGTGATGGATCCGTTCCTTTAGGCGGTGGTCGTATACAACGAGGGTGCAAAGCATGTTTGGTTATTATCTGGACCTCGCACTGCGCAGCTTGAAGCGCAACAAGGTGCTCACCGCGTTGATGGTGCTGGCGATCGGGCTGGGCATCGGCGCGAGCATGACGATGGTTACCGTGTTGCATGTGATGTCGGGCGATCCGCTGCCGGGACGTAGCGGTGAAATCTACTACCCGCATCTCGATCCGTTGCCACTGGATTATCACAAGAGCGAATACGGGCCGGACCCGGGCGTCAACTTCAGCTGGCCCGATGCGATGGCGTTGGTCTCCGCGCATCGGGCCGAGCGACAGGCTGCGATGGCCGGCGGGCATCTGCTGGTGAAACCGGAGCGCACGGACCTGCGGCCCTTCTATGTCGATGGTCATTACACGACGGCAGATTTCTTCGCGATGTTCGGCGTGCCATTCGTGCACGGTCAGGGTTGGGCTGCATCGGCAGACGGTGCACGCGAACACGTCGTGGTGTTGAGCGAAACGCTCGGCCGCAAACTGTTCGGTTCGGCAGATGCCACCGGGCGAATGGTCCGTCTCAACGATACCGATTTCCGCGTGGTCGGCGTGGCTGCCGACTGGCGGCCACAGCCGTTGTTCTATGCGGATGCATCGGCGAGGGTGTTCAGTGCCGCCGATCAATTTTTTGTGCCGCTGTCTGCCGCCCTGGACCTGAAATTCGATACCAGCGGCAACGTGTCCGCGTGGTCCTCGTTCGACGGCGACATGAAATCGCCGACGGTGACGTGGCTGCAGGTGTGGGTGCAGTTGAAGGATTCGACGCAGGTCGCTGCGTATCGACAGTTTCTGATCGATTACTCGACGAACCAGAAACGCCTGGGGCGATTCGAGCGCGCGCCAGGAAATGCGCATCTGTATGGCCTGATGGAATGGCTCGACCATCAGAAGCTGGTGCCTGCCGATGTGCGCCTGCAACTGTGGCTCGCACTCGGATTTCTGCTGGTGTGCATGGTCAACATCGTGGCGTTGCTGCTGGCGAAGTTTCTGCGCCGCAGTGGCGAGGTCAGCGTGCGGCGCGCATTGGGTGCACGACGGCGAGACATTTTTCAGCAGATGGGCGTGGAGTCGATGGTGATCGGGTTGGCTGGCGGCGTGCTCGGGCTGGTGATCGCGCAGGTCGGCCTGTGGAGCGTGCGACGGCGACCGGACGACTACGCGCACCTCGCGCAGATGGACCCATCGATGCTGATCGGCACGCTCTTGTTGGCGGTGTTCGCCAGCATGCTGGCCGGCCTGTTGCCCGCGTGGCGTGCGTGCCGGATCACGCCCGCGTTGCAACTGAAGACGCTATGAGGAGTGGTGCCATGCCATTGCGTCCGATACTTTCCAGCCTGCGCCATCACAAGTTGACCGCACTGCTGTTGATGCTTCAGGTGGCAGTGACCTGCGCCATCGTCTGCAATGTCGCATTCATGATCAGCGAGCGCGTTGGACAAGTGACGTTGTCCAGCGGGGTCGACGAAGCCGCGCTGTCGATGCTCGATAGCGAGATGATCCGGAAAGGCGGCAATCCGCAAGCGCAGCACGCTGCTGATCTGGCGGCGTTGCGCGCGCTGCCCGGAGTCACCGCTGCGGTGGCAGTCGATTCGTTGCCGTTGGGCGACGGAGAATCGTCCTATGGCGCGTGTGCGAGCGCCGAGGACATGGCGAAGGCCATCGCCGCACACTCGATGATGCAAAGCGGCCTGTGCATGCAGCCAGCGGTCTTCGGCGGTTCGCCCGGCGAGATAGGCGCGCTTGGCCTGCACCTGGTGGAGGGGCGCGATTTTCATCAAGACGAATACATGACGGGGACGGAGGTGCCAACGGCCATCATCAGCAAGGCGCTGGCGGATCGTCTGTATCCGGGCAAGGACCCGCTCGGTCAGAGCATCTACAGCGGTGCAGACAAGCCGATAAGAGTGGTCGGTGTCGTCGGTACGCTGCTGCGTCCGCATCTGCGCGAATCGACCAGCAACCAGCTCGCGATGATCTATCCAATGTTGCCGAACAATGCGCAGGTGACCTATCTGTTGCGCAGCAAGCCGGACGATCGGCAGCGAGTTCTGCGCGCTGCCGCAGCCAGGCTTTTTCAGGTCAATCCCGATCGCATCATTCCAGCGGAGAACATGCGCACGTTCGAGCAGATGCGCGGCGACTACTTCCAGCGCGATACCACCATGATCGGTCTGTTGCTCACCTCCGCGCTCGGGCTGCTGTTCGTCACTGCACTGGGCATCACCGGTCTGGCGAATTTCTGGGTGCAGCAGCGCACGCGGCAGATCGGCATCCGTCGTGCGATCGGCGCGACGCGCACGGACATCTTGCGTTATTTCCAGGGTGAGAATTTCCTGATCGTCAGCGCCGGCATCGTGATCGGATTGCTGCTGGCGGTGCTGCTCAACCTGATCCTGATGGCGCACTACGAACTGCCGCGGCTGCCGCTGTTCTATTTGCCGATCAGCGCCGCGGTATTGTGGCTGCTCGGACAACTCGCCGTGCTCGGCCCCGCGATGCGCGCCGCGCGCGTGCCGCCGGTGGTGGCGACCAGGGCGGCGTGACGATATAAAAGCTACCTGCCCAAGGAAGGATCGACCCATGTTTCGTTACAACTTCAAGCTGGCGCTGCATGGGCTTCGACGTTTTCCGAAAAGCACGACGTTGGCGGTGCTCACGGTGGCGCTCGGTTTGGCGGCCAGCATGACTACGCTGGCGCTGTTGCACATGTTGTCGGCCGATCCGCTGCCGGGTCGCAGCGATCACCTGTATCTGGCGTGGGTCGATACGGTGCAGGCCAAGCCCTTCAATACTGAAGTGTTCAAGATGGCCGGCATCACGATATCCAGCTATGACCGCATCAGGATGCCGGATGCCGAGGCGTTGCTCGGCGCCCATCGTGCTATGCGGCAGACGGCTCTGGCGGACATGAGTGCCGATGTCGAGGATGGCAACGGAGCTCACCGGCAGAAGGATCAGAACCTGCTGGCAACCACCAGCGATTTCGTGCCGATGTTCGGTGTCGCTCTACGCTACGGGCGGTCGTGGAGCGCAACGGAAGATGCCGATCGGCGACCTGTCGCGGTGATTGATGAAAACCTGGCGCAGCAATTGTTCGGCACGACCCATGCGGTGGATCGCGTGGTGCGCATCAACAACAAGCCGTTCCAGGTCATCGGTGTCAGCGCGGCGTACGCGCCGCAACCCCACTTTTATGAGTTGGCAAGCTGGTCGTTTAGCGGCAGCGAGCATGAGAGCGTGTTTGTTCCTTATGGCGCGGCGCTCGATGCGGGAATGTCGGCATACGGCCCGGACGGTTGCGATGACAGCGTGACGCAAAAGCCCGGAGCGGCGCCTGATCCTCAGCATTGCGCCTGGCTTTCTTACTGGGTGCAACTGGATACACCGGCACAGGTGGCCAGTTACCGCGAATACCTGACGCACTACGTCGAACAGCAGAAGTCGCTTGCCGGATTCGGAAAAAAAATCGCCAAGGTGGAGCTGCTTGGTGTGAGTCAATGGCTGGAGAAACAGAATGTGATTCCCGACAACGTGCGTCTGAACGTCTGGATGGCCGGATCGTTCCTGTTGTTGTGCATGGTCAATGTGGCGGGTCTGCTTGCGGCCAAGTTCATGCGTCGCAGTGGCGAGATCGGCATTCGCCGCGCGCTGGGTGCCACGCGAGGTTCGATTTTTACGCAGCACGTGATCGAAGCCAGCGTGGTTTGCGTGATTGGCGGCGTACTGGCGCTGCCCCTGACCATGTTGGGGCTGAAGATTCTGCGCCTGCAGGACGATGGTTTTACCGATCTGGCGAAACTCGATCCTTTGATGTTCACCGGACTGTTCGTGCTTGCTCTTGCCGTCGGTGTGCTGGTGGGCTTGCTGCCTGCCTGGCGCGCTTCTGCGGTGGAGCCCGGCCTGCAAGTCAAGAGCGCCTGAGGAAATTACCCATGTCGTGGCGAGCGATGTTTTCGACGTTGTACCGGCACAGCCTGATGCCGCTGCTGGTTTTGCTGCAGGTCGCGCTGGCGTGCGCCATTCTGTGCAACGTGCTGTTTCTGGTGTGGCAGAAAATGCAGCCGATGCTGGCACCCAGTGGCGTGGCGGGTCACGAGCTGATTCTCGTCGATCAGATCTCGTCAACGACGCGCTCATGGAGCGCAGCGGAAGTGCAGACTGCCGAAGAGGGGCTGCGCCGATTGCCGGGTGTTCGCGCCGCCAGCGCGGCAACGGGTTTGCCGATGGTGCTGACGACGCTGATGATCTTCGAGTTCAAGGGGCCGAGCGGCGTCAAGATCGGTGTGAATGGCTATATCGGCGACGGACTGGTCAAGACGCTGGGCCTCCAGCTGGTTGCCGGACGGGACTTTCTGCCTGCGGAATATCGCGAATACGGGGATACCAACGCCGGTGCGCCGTTACCGGTCATCATCACGCAGGCGATGGCGAACCAGCTGATTCCCGACGGTCAGCCCGTCGGAAAGTTGCTGTCGGATCCGAATGAATCCACCGATCCGGGTTATCGAGTCGTCGGAGTGGTGCGGCATCTTTTGCGCAATCAACTCGGAATGGCCACCGATGGGAAAGCCGACTACACGGTTCTCACTGCGCAGAAAATCGGCAAGGCCGACGGACTGAGCTTTGCGGTGCGCGTCGACCCTTCCATGCGCGAAGCAGCATTGGGAGAAGTGCGCAGTTTCATCCATCGGCAGTTCGATTCGACGATGGACAGCCATTCACCTGCACGCATCAGTTTTTACGACGAGCGTCGGGATGCCGCCTTCAAGAGTCAACGCGCCGCGCTTTGGCTGTTCGCCGGTGTGTCGTTGTCGGTGGTGATCGTCACCGTGATCGGCATCATGGGCCTCACCGGTTTCTGGGTGCAGAAACGTACGCGGCAGATCGGGATACGCCGTGCATTGGGTGCGCGGCGCGGGGACATCATTCGACTTTTCCTGGTCGAAAATTTGTTGATCGTTGTGATGGGTGTGGCCGTCGGCATGCTGCTCGCATTCGGCTGTAACCTGTTGCTGATGCATTACTACGAATTGCCACGTCTGCCGTGGAGTTATCTGCCGATCGGCGGGGTGCTGATGCTGTTGCTGGGTCAGCTGGCCGTGCTGAGCCCCGCGATGCGCGCGGCACGCGTACCGCCGATAGTGGCGACGCGATCCTTGTGACGACTTGGCAGTACGGCTGCTGTTGACAAGGGCAAGGATGCGGAACTTTCCAATTCTCTTTCCGCGGAACATTCACGATGAAGATTCCTTTTTGCACGGTTTTCTTTTTCACGACGACGCTGGTTGGCATGACGAGTGTTGCTGCGAACGACGTCGCGTTGGCTAAGGCGCCCGCCGCTGCGGCTGCCGAAAAGCCGCACATGATGTCCCGCGATGAGGTCACGGCGATCGTCGACAATGCGCGCAAGATCGTTTCGCCGAATGGCGTGGACGAGCGCATCAAGGTGCGCATCGGCGGCATCGATCAGTGGCTGTCGATTCGCGGGCACGATCGACGCAATCCCGTCCTGCTCTATTTGCATGGCGGCCCGGCGTCGCCGGCGATGCCCGCCGACTTCACGTACCAATCGGCGTGGGAGGATTACTTCACCGTCGTGCAGTGGGATCAGCGTGGCAGCGGCAAGACCTATGCGGCGAACACCGAGCAACAGATGGCGCCGGGAATGACCATCGCGGGCATGACCGGCGACGCGGTACAGGTCGTGCAATACCTGCGCACGCGCTATGCAAAACGGAAGATTTTCATCCTCGGGCATTCGTGGGGCACGGTGCTTGGCGTGCGGCTCGCGCAGCTGCATCCGGAATGGTTCTACGCATATATCGGCGTTGGCCAGATGGTGAACGTGCGCAGGAACGAAGAGATCGGTTATGCGTTCGCGCTGCGCGAAGCGAAGGCGCATGGCAACGCCAAGGCAGTGAAAGAGCTGGAGGCGATCGCGCCGTATCCCGGCACGAAACCGTTGACGCTGGATCGTATCGGAACGCGCACCACTTGGGAGACGTATTTCGGCGGACTTACTTATGGGCGCGACAGCTTGAATTATGAAGTCGATGCGGAAGAACTCTCACCCGATTACAGCGAAGCCGAGCTCGATGCTATCGGCAAAGGCAGCCTGTTCACGCTGACGCATCTACTGCAGCCGTTGCTCGATGTGAACTTCGACAACGTGACGCATTTCAATTGTCCGGTGATCGTGTTCGCCGGCCAGCACGATTTCACCACCGCGCACGAACTGGCCGAGCAGTGGTTCGCGAAGATCCAGGCGCCATCGAAGCACCTCGTGCTATTCGCCGATTCGGCGCACATGGTGATGCAGGAGCAACCCGGCCGGTTTCTGATTCATCTGGTGAACGATGCGCTGCCTTTCGCCCGACAAGCGGGCGATGTGGCGCCCGCAGAAATCACCCGTGACAAATAAGCGGAAAACGTGCGCGAAACCGCATGAAAAAGCGCTCGCGTGTATACGCATGCCGTTAGTCATGGCAACCTTTGTGGTCCGAGCGGCATCCATGTCCGCATGTGCAGAAGAAAGATGCGAACCGTACTGATCATCGACGACAACCCGTCCGTGGGCGAGGCGCTCTCGCTGGCGCTGTCGTTGCACGATATCCGTGCGCTCACCGCGCTCACGCCGGACGAAGGCCTCGCGGCTTTGCGGCGCGACATGGTCGACGTGGTGATCCAGGACATGAACTTCACCGCCGACACCACGTCGGGCGAAGAAGGTGTGGCGTTGTTCCGCGCGATCCGCGAGCAGCATCCGGATTTGCCGGTCATCCTGCTCACCGCATGGACACATCTGGAAACCGCAGTCGAACTGGTCAAAGCCGGCGCTGCGGATTACCTGGCCAAGCCGTGGGACGACAACAAACTTCTCGCGACGGTGGAAAACCTGCTGGAGCTTTCCGAATCCACCCGCGAGATGACGCGCACCCGGCGCGAACGTCGTCAGCGGCGTGAGCAACTGCAAGGCAAGTACGACCTCGACAACATCGTGTTTGCTTCCGAGGCGATGGCACGCACGCTGGACCTCGCGTGCCAGATCGCGCGCTCGGATGTGCCGGTGTTGATCACCGGACCGAACGGCACCGGCAAGGAGCGCATCGCCGCGATCGTGCATGCAAACTCCGCGGTGAAGCGCGGCGCGTTCGTCGCGGTGAACTGCGGTGCGCTGCCGGGCGAACTGATCGAGGCGGAGTTGTTCGGTGCCGATGCCGGCGCGTACACCGGCGCCAACAAAGCGCGCGAAGGTCGCTTCGAGATGGCCGATGGCGGCACGCTGTTTCTCGATGAAATCGGCAACCTGCCGTTGCCGGGACAGATGAAATTGCTGCGCGTGCTGGAAACCGGCCAGTTCGAACGACTCGGCTCCGGGCGCACGCGCCAGGTAAAGGTGCGCGTGCTGTCGGCGACCAATGCCGACCTGAAAGCGATGATTCGCGCCGGCACGTTCCGCGAAGATCTTTACTACCGACTCAACGTCATTGAAGTGAATCTTCCACCGCTTACCGATCGCAGCGACGACATTCTTCCGCTGGCTGAATTCTTTCTCGCTGGGCGCGCGGAACTCGGCGATGCGGCGCGCGAGGCGATGCTGGGTTATCCGTGGCCGGGCAATGTGCGCGAACTCAAAAACGCAATCGAGCGCGCGGCGCTGCTGACCGGCAGCAACCCGATCACGCCGGAGTTGCTGAACCTGCCGCAGCACGTGTCGAGCACATCGCGCAGCCTGGATGAACCGAGTCGCGAGGCGGTGGAAGCCGCGTTGAGCAAGGCTGATGGTGTGGTCAGCCGCGCTGCGCAGAATCTCGGCTTGTCGCGACAGGCGTTGTATCGGCGCATGGAACGTTACGGGTTGGCGACACCGGCCTGATACCACGTCGTCCGTCATGGTTGTCGTTGCGGCAACGGCGTAGAAAGATGATGCACCCAACCAGCAGGAGTGATGCCGTGCGTTATCGGATTTGTGCAGGACTGTCGATGTTGCTGATCGCCTCCGCTGCGATGTCGCAGTCGGCGCCGCCGCCCACGACCAACGGGAACGACAACTGGTCGTCGCATCCTGCGGCCAGCGCGTCCACTTATTCGGCGCATCCGTCGATGAAGCCTTCGCAACCGAAGGAACATTTCAAGTTCAAGGATCGCGGCGACACCGGTCCGTCGAGTGCACCACCGCCAAGTGCCAACGACAAGTCGTCCGTGATGGGCAGCGATCGTGCCTGGCAGGATGGCCGTCCGCCGCTGGATTGCGCGCAGACACCGCAGGATCCCAAATGCCATTGAGGCATCGCGTCCGCGCCACGGTTCATCGCTGATGTGGCGTCGACTGAATTCGCTGCAGGGACGGCTGACGCTGTTGCTGATCGTGGGTGGCCTGGCCGGCGCGCTGATCTATGCCGGTGTCACGCAAGGTCCGCTGACGCAGTTGATGAAATGGATGAACAAGGATGTCTTGCGGTCGCTGGATCTGCCGGCACGGATGAGTTTCTACGGCGGGCTGCTGGCAACCTTGATCGTGATGATGCCGGTGGCGTTCTGGCTGGCCAGCCGCGCGATGTCGCCGATCAGTCGTCTGCTGCGCGCGCTCGAAGGCGCAGTGGCGAGTTATCGCGACGGCGATTTCAGCCTGTCCATCGCGATCGATCGGCGCGACGAACTGGGTGAACTGATCCGCATGCACAACGCGCTGGGACAAACTCTGCGCGACCAGCGACAGCATCTCGTGCAGCGCGAACTGCTGCTCGATACGGTGGTGCAGAACACGCCCGTCGCGCTGGTGCTCACCGATTCGTCCGGTCGCGTCGCTTACGCCAACATTGCCGCGCGGCATCTGTTCAACGAAGGCAGCAGCGTGCACGGTCTGGATTTCGCCGCCTTGCTTTCCGATGCGCCCGAAGCACTGCGTCGCGCGGTGGAAAGTGGCGAGGATGCGCTGCTCAGCGTGGAGATGGACGGCAGCGAGGAAACCTTCCATCTTTCGCAGCGCGCGTTTCGTTTGCAGGGCCGTCCGCATCGGCTTCAGTTATTCCGTCGCATGACGCGCGAACTGTCGCGTCAGGAAGTGGCGACGTGGAAGCGGGTGATCCGCGTGATCAGCCACGAGCTCAACAATTCGCTCGCGCCGATTTCGTCGCTCGCGCATTCCGGCGCCGAGCTGGCGCGGCGCGGCGACACCGACAGGTTGCCCGGCGTGTTCGCCACCATCGGCGAACGCGCACGACACCTGCACGGATTCATCGCTGGCTATGCCAGCTTCGCCAAGCTGCCGTCGCCGCAACCCATATCGATCGAGTGGATGCCGTTCCTCGAAGGGCTGGCGCTGCATTGTCAGTTCAAGCTGGCCAATCCGGCGCCGGAACGCGCCAGCCGATTCGATGCCGCGCAGATCGAGCAGGTGCTGATCAACCTCATCAAGAACGCGCACGAATCCGGCAGCGCGGACGAAGACGTCACGCTGTCGATCAGCGACACCGGTCGCGAGTTGCGGATCGCGGTCGCCGACCGTGGCCCGGGTATGACCGAAACCGTGTTGGCACAAGCGTTGCTGCCGTTTTATTCGACCAAGCGCTCAGGCACAGGCCTCGGGCTCGCGCTGGCGCGCGAAATCGCCGAAGCGCACGGCGGCCGCGTGCTGCTAGCCAACCGTGAAGGCGGCGGCTTGCAGGTGAGCCTGGTGCTGCCGCAGGTCGGCCGGCAGGGTCTGGCGTAACGCGAGCTCGCCTATACTCACGCCTTCGTCAAGCAGGGAGAAGGCAATGGGAATCGGACAGATGCTCGCGTTGGTGATCTTCGTTCTGGTGATCGTCGGCATATTCAAACTCGTGCGCATCGTGCCGCAGGGTTTCGAATGGACGGTGGAAACCTTCGGCAAGTACACCCGCACACTTAGCCCCGGCCTGCACTTTTTGATGCCGTTCTACCAGTCGGTCGGACGCAAGATCAACATGATGGAGCAGGTGCTCGACGTGCCGTCGCAGGACGTGATCACCAAGGACAACGCGGTCGTGCGCGTCGACGGGGTGGTGTTCTACCAAGTGCTCGACGCATCCAAGGCCGCGTACGAAGTTTCGAATCTCGAGCAGGCGTCGCTCGCGTTGATCATGACCAACATCCGTACCGTGCTCGGTTCGATGGACCTGGACGAATCGCTGAGCCAGCGCGACGGCATCAACGCGAAGTTGCTGCGCGTGGTGGATGAAGCAACCCATCCGTGGGGCGTCAAGGTCAACCGCATCGAGATCAAGGACATCGCGCCGCCGCGCGACCTGATCGACGCCATGGCGCGGCAGATGAAAGCCGAGCGTGAGAAGCGCGCGAACATTCTCGACGCGGAAGGTTTTCGTCAGGCGGCGATCCTCAAGGCCGAAGGCGAGAAGCAGTCGGTGATCCTCGCGGCCGAAGGCGAGAAGGAAGCTGCGTTCCGCGCGGCCGAGGCGCGCGAGCGATCGGCCGAAGCCGAAGCGAAGGCGACCACGATGGTTTCCGAGGCGATTTCCAACGGCAACGTCAACGCGCTGAATTACTTCGTCGCCAATAACTACGTCGATGCGCTGAAGGAAATGGCCAAGTCGCCGAACCAGAAAATGCTGCTGCTGCCGATTGAAGCCACCGGCATTCTCGGTTCGCTGGCCGGTATCGCCGAGCTCGCAAAGGATTCGCTGGCCCAGCAGCAGAAGTCGATCGCGCAGGCGCCGCCGCGCTGAGGGGGAACGCATCATGTGGGAGTTTTCCATGCATTACCTGTGGTGGATCCTTGCGCTGGTGTTGATCGCCGGCGAGCTTCTGCTGCCCGGTTATTTCCTGCTGTGGATCGGTGTGGCCGCGGCGGCGATGGGCGTAGTGCTGTGGGTCGTGCCAACGTTGAGCCTGCTGGCGCAGGCCGTGCTGTTCGCGTTGCTGGCGAGTGCCGCGTGTCTTGTCTATGCGCGCCTGCTGCGGCCGCGGATCGAGCGGCGCGCGCCCGGCAGCGAGCGACTGAACCGTCGCGCGGAGCAGATGATCGGGCAGCGCTACGACCTGGTCGAACCGATCGTCAACGGTCGCGGCAAGGCTCGCGTGGGCGACGGCCAATGGCTGGTCAGCGGACCGGACCTGCCGGTTGGCGCGACGGTGGAAGTGTTGTCGGTCGACGGCACTACGCTGAAGGTGCGCGCCGCGACATGAGTGCGACCGGCAGCGTGGCGCAGGGTTTCGCCGGCACGGCGATCACCACGCGCATGGCCTTTCTGCTGGAACTGGCGCGTCGACTGCATCAGTACGGCACATCCGCGCCGCGTCTGGAAATGGCGATTGCCGGCTCGGCGCAGCGACTCGGCCTGGGCGCCGATGTCTGGTCCAGTCCGACGGCGATCATCATTTCCTTCGCCGATCTGGCGCAGGGCGAAGAGGGTCTCGCGCAGGTGACGCAGGTCGTGCGGCTGTCGCCAGGCGAAGTGAATCTGGAGCGCCTGTGCCGCGCCGACGAGATCGCCGACCGCGTGATCGCCGGTGAAATGGATCTGCACGAAGGCTTTCATCTGCTGCGCGTGCTGGGCCTTCCTGATACACGGCGCGAGCAGTTGGGTTCCATCGCCAGTTATGGCCTTTCCGCCGCGGCCATCGCGGCGTTGTTCCTGCACAGCTCGTGGCTGGATCTGGTGGTGGCCGCCATCACCGGCGTGATCATCGGCTGCATCACCGTGCTGGCCAGTCGCCGGCCGCGGCTGGCGGTGGCCAGCGATGCGATCTGCGCGCTGGTGGCCACGGTCATCGCCATCTCCGTCAGCGCATTCTTTGCGCCGCTGGCGATCAAGGCGGTGGTGCTGGCGAGTTTGATCGTGCTGATACCCGGCATGTCGCTGACCACCGCGGTACGCGAAATTTCCAGCCAGCACCTGGTGTCGGGTATGGCGCGCATGGGCGGCGCGATGTCGACCCTGCTGAAGCTGACTTTCGGCACGATCGCGGCGACGCAGCTGTGCGCCGCCTTTGGCATCGAGGCACGTGATTCCACCGTGGCCGCCTTGCCGAACTGGATCGATTACCCGGCATTGCTGATCGCCGCGATTGCCTTCGCCATCCTGTTCCGCGCGGCACGACGCGATTGGCCGGTGGTCATTCTTGCGGTCGCCGTGGGTTATCTTGCCACGCGTTGGGGAGGGGAAATATCCGGCTCGTTGCCGAAAGCGCCCGTCGGGGTTTTCCTGGGTGGATTGTTGCTTGGTTCGCTTTCCAACCTCTATGCGCGATTCGCGCATCGACCGGGCGCAGTGGTTCGCGAACCGGGTGTTTTGCTGCTGGTGCCGGGCAGCGTCGGTTTTCGCAGTGTGTCGTTTCTGCTCGAGCGCAATACATCGCTGGGCATGGAAACCGGCCTGTTGCTGATCACGCTGTTGATATCGCTGGTGGCAGGATTGATGTTCGGCGACCTGCTGGTGGCGCCGCGTCGATCACTCTGACCAAACGTTGACATAACGAGCCGGTATTTATTGAAGTTACGTCGAAAGAAAGAAAGCCGGCACGAAGCCGGCTTTCTTTTTATCGCGTATGGCGTTGGATCAGATCGTCAGATCTTTTTCCTTCTTGCCGGCCTTCAAAGCGTCGTTGAACCAGTGCGGACGCTTGCCGCGGCCGGACCAGGTCTGTGCCGGGTTGGCCGGGTTGCGGTATTTCGGTGCGACCGATCCGGTGCGCTTCGCCTTGCGGGCGCCGCCGAAAATATCCTCGAAGGTATAACCCTCGGCCTTGATCAGGGCGTGCACTTTGTCGCGCAGCTTGACGACCTTTTCCTTGCGCAATTCCGTCTGGCGCACCTGGGCCTTGCTGATGAGGTCATTAAGCTGGGTGTGATTGAGATTCTTGATATCGACGGCCATTGAATGACTCCCGGGGGTGAGTATTGGTATTTAAAAGTCGGGAATGGAAGGGGCACCCGACCAGCAGAGAGGTTGTTGCATCAATGATTCTCGCTGATCGCTCGCGCGCTTGTAAAGCGCGCAGACGAATGGGCGGGCATTTTCAAATGGTCGCCGTTAATCCGTTCCGGGCAATGGAGTTAATCGTCGAAAGTTTTATTGACCGGTAGTGCGGTCAGTAAAAAGTTCCGCAGGTGCGACGGTTTCATTAATCCGCAAACCGTTCAACCCAGCAACGCAAACAAATCCTGCTCGGTGATCGCCCGGCTATCGGCGTCCTGGCGGCCGCGATATTCCAGCGTTCCGGCGGCCAGGCCGCGTTCGCTGACAACAATGCGGTGGGGAATGCCGATCAGCTCCATGTCTGCGAACATGCCGCCGGGGCGCAGGCCGCGATCGTCCAGCGCTGTCTCGATGCCCCGCTGGCTCAACGATTGGTACAGCGCTTCGGCGGCCTCGGCGACGGCAGGGTCTTTCTTCGGATTGATCACGCACACCACCACTCTCCAAGGCGCCATCGCCTCCGGCCAGACAATGCCGGCGTCATCATGACGCTGCTCGATCGCCGCGGCGACGATCCGGCTGACGCCGATGCCGTAGCAGCCCATGGTCATCAGCTGCGGCTTGCCCTGGTCGTCGATCACGGTGGCGCCGAGTGCTTCGGCGTATTTCTGGCCGAGCTGGAACACGTGGCCGACTTCGATGCCGCGAGCGATGTGCAACACGCCCTTGCCGTCGGGCGACAGGTCGCCTTCGACCACGTTGCGCAGGTCCGCAATGCGGCTGATGCGCGCGTCGCGTAACCAGTTTGCGCCGGAGCAATGCACGTCGTTGGTATTGCCGCCGCAGATGAAATCAGCAAGCTGCGCCGCATCGCGATCAACGATCACCGGAATATTTTGCGGAAGCCCGACCGGCCCGATGAAACCGGGGCGCGCACCGATGGCGGCGAGGATTTCCTCTTCGCTGGCCAGCACCGATTCGCCCGACAACTCGGCCAGCTTGCCGGCCTTCACTTCGTTGAGTTCGTGATCGCCGCGCAGGCATAAAGCCACCAATCCATCATGGCCGCGCACCAGCAGAGTCTTGATGACGCGATGGGCGGCGACGTTGAAATAGCGCGTGACATCCTCGACTGTGCGCACGCGTGGCGTGTCGACGCGCGCCAGTGTCTCTGTCGGAGTTTCGCGTTCGCCGACAGGCACGAGTGCTTCGGCCTTCTCGAGATTCGCGGCGTAATCGGAGCCATCGGAAAACGCGATGGCGTCTTCCCCGGAATCGGCGAGCACCTGGAACTCGTGGCTGGCGTTGCCGCCGATGGCGCCGGTGTCCGCCTGCACGGCACGGAAGGTGAGGCCGAGCCGCGTGAAGATCCGCGTGTACGCCTGATACATCGCGGCATATGTTTCGGCCAGCGATTCCTGTGTGAGATGGAACGAGTAAGCATCTTTCATCAGAAATTCGCGCGCGCGCATCACGCCGAAGCGCGGGCGAATCTCGTCGCGGAACTTGGTCTGGATCTGGTAGAAATTGATCGGCAACTGCTTGTAACTTTTCAGCTCGTTGCGCGCGAAATCGGTGATGACTTCCTCATGCGTCGGCCCATAGCAGAACTCCTGCTGCTTGCGATCCTTGATCTTCAGAAGTTGTCCGCCGAATTTCTGCCAGCGGCCGGTTTCTTCCCACAGCTCGCGGGGCTGGATCGACGGCATCAGCAACTCGATTGCACCGGCGCGATCCATTTCCTCGCGCACGATGCCCTCGACCTTGCGCATCACGCGCAGGCCCAGCGGCGACCATGTGTAAAGGCCCGAAGCCAGGCGACGGATCATGCCTGCACGCAACATCAGCCGATGGCTGGCGATTTCCGCGTCGGCGGGTACTTCCTTGACGGTGGCCAGGTGGAATTGGCTGAGGCGCATGCGGGTGTTCCGGCGTGATGAAAGACGCCGATTGTAGCGGCCCGCCCGCAACGCCGGTGGCGATGCGACACCGGGTGCGATGCTCCGGCGCGATGGACGGTTACTTCGACTGGCAGTACTGCTGGATCTGTCCCTGCGTCGAGTCGACCTGCTGCTTGCGCTGCGCGTCGTCGAGTGCAACGGATTTGTCACCTTGCTGCTGCACGACTGGCCCATGTGCCTGCAGCACGGTGAGGTTGGCCTTCAACATGGTGCAAAGCTTGCCGCGATTTTCCGGTGTGTCCATGACCGGCAGGCCGGAGGACGCGGCTGTCGGCGCGCTGTTGGCGGCGGCGGGCGCAGCGGGCGGTGCCAACGGCTCGGCGCTGCCATTGGCCCTGACCTTCTTGAAGTTGGTGCCTTCGGTCGGTGGCGCTTCGGAATAGTGAATGGTGCCGTGGGCATCGGTCCATTTGTAGACCTGGGCCGTGGCCAGCGTAGCCAGCGACAGAAGCGCCAGGGCAATCAGCGAACGATGCATGGTGTTCTCCAGAACGTGAAAATCGGCGGCAAAATCGGGTGTCCCTTGTTATCACCACCACGGGCCGGACTCAAGCGGTCGATGGTTTACACTGCGCGCATCCTGTCACGGATTGATTCATGAGCGACCCGATACCCCAACGCCCGCCGCGACATCGGGGCATTTACCTGCTGCCGAACCTGTTCACCACCGGCGCGATGTTTGCGGGGTTCTACGCGATTATCGCCAGCATCGAAGGGCGATTTTCCGAAGCCGCCGTCGCCGTGTTCATCGCCGCCGTGCTCGACGGCATGGACGGCCGCGTCGCGCGCATGACTGGTACCCAGTCAGAATTCGGCGTGCAATACGACTCCCTATCCGACCTGGTCAGTTTCGGGTTGGCACCCGCCCTGGTGATGTACACCTGGTCGCTGTCCACGTTGAGGGAATTCGGCCCGTTGTGGGGCAAGTTGGGCTGGGCAGCGGCCTTCATCTACGCCGCCTGCGCGGCGCTTCGTCTGGCCCGTTTCAACACGCAGGTCGGCGTGGCCGACAAGCGCTATTTTCAGGGTCTGGCCAGTCCGGCGGCAGCGGCGGTGTGCATGTCGTTCGTCTGGAGCGTGGACAAGTTCGGCCTGCCGGGTAGCGCGTTCTGCTTTATCACGCCGGTGCTGGCGATCGTGGTCGGCCTGCTGATGGTCAGCCGGTTTCGTTACACCAGCTTCAAGTCGTTGCCGACCGGCGACCGTCAGCGCGTGCCGTTCGCCTGGATGGTCGGCGCCGTATTGCTGCTCGCGCTGCTGATCCTGGACACGCCACGCGTGCTGTTCGTCGGGTTCACCATGTACCTGCTTTCGGGTCCGATCGGTACGTTGTGGGGGCTGGCGCATCGTCGCCGCGCGAGGCGTGTGGCATGAACGTTTCGACGCGGACTTCAGATGATCGTCGCGCACGCGTGCTGCGCGCACTCGGTGTCACGCCATGGGTGCGGCGAGAGGCACAGGGAGACGCTTCGCCAGAAAGGGGTTCCATGGCGGACACCGCTTCCGGTGTTGCCTGCGTCATCGTGCTGCCGCAAGGTTGCAGCACTCGCGAACTCGATCTGCTGGGACGCGCGCTCAATGCCTGCGGCGCCGCGCTGGCGCGTGCCGGCCGCGTCATGGTGCAGGCCGGAAAGCCGCTGGCGGATGTGCCCGAGGCGCGCGCGTATCTGGTTTTCGGCGAACCGCAGGCGCATGCGCTCGGTCGGGCGTTGTCCGCCGCCGCGATGCATCGCGCACAAATCGTATTGGCCGACGAGCCCGCGTTGGTGCTGACGAGTGCCGCCGCCAAACGACGGTTGTGGAACGCACTGCGCAACGTGCGCCGTGCACTGGCGACGGTGGAGCGCTGAACGATGGCCGCGGTCGTGCGTCCTGTCGCCCAGGTTCGCGCCATGCGACCGGAAGATCTGGCCGCAGTCAGCGCGATGGAAAACGCTTCCTACGAATTTCCCTGGTCGCTCGGCATTTTCGGTGACTGCCTCAAGGCAGGACATCCGTGCTGGGTGCTCTGCATGGATGCGACGATCTGCGGCTACGGCATCCTCTCGATGGGCGCGGGCGAAGCGCACGTACTCAACATCTGCGTGGACCCTGTCTATCGCGGCCAGGGTCTTGGACGTTTGTTGCTGGGACGCTTGCTCGATATTTCGCGTTGGAACGGTGCCGAGCGTGCCTTTCTCGAAGTGCGTCCGTCGAATCCGCTGGCGAAATCGCTATATGACTCGGTGGGGTTCACCGAGATCGGGCGTCGACCGCGTTATTACCCGGCGACGCATGGGCGGGAGGATGCGATTGTGATGGTGCTGGATTTGTTGGGGTCGTAGCCGGCGCTATTTCGTCATTCCGGCGAAGGCCGGAATCCAGCAGCGCATTATTTCGTCATCCGTCATTCCGGCAAAAGCGGGAAACGCTGTTGTCGTGACGTGTTTTTGAAGCAGAGCTTTCGTGCTCCTTCGGAACGCGAGTTACTTTCTCTTTGCGTGGCCAAAGAAAAAGATAACCAAAGAGAAAGGCCATCCCACTTGGCGCTTGCCGAGCTGCGCCCGGCAAGTCCGTGAGCCGTGGCCGAGCTTTTCGAAAGCACATCGGGCAACCGCTCCTGCGTTGCCTCAACTCTGGCATCCATGCCGTCGCCGTGTACTGGCGAAAAGGAGTCGACTTCCAGGTCGACTCCCGCTGCGCGGCCTGTCGTCCACGTCTCACCGCCGCACAGGGGATGGAGATCAAGAGCTCGAATCAAGAGCCGGATCAATAGCTGGAGTCACGTGCCGTCGTGGCTGCAAAACGTGCCTCGCGTCTGGACGTCTAAACAGTATTACCCCAATTTCTGCGCCTGCTCGCGCAGGGCGACGATAGTGGCGTTCCAGTCAGTGATGCGTTGGCGTTCCTGGGTGACGACTTCGGCGGGGGCGTTGGCGACGAAGTTGGCGTTGCCGAGTTTGCTTTCGCACTTTTTTATTTCGACTTCGATGCGGGCGATTTCCTTGGCGAGTCGGGCTTTCTCCGCGTCGAGATCGATGAGTCCGGCCAATGGAATCATCACGCGCAACGCGCCGATCACGGCAGCGGCAGCGGCTGGCTCATCGCTGCCGGTTTTAATCCACTGCGGTGTTTCGGCGCGCGCGAGGAAGCTGATCTGTGCAGCGAATTTTTCGATGCGAGCGCGGTCGTCGGCATCGCCATCGGCAAGCAGAAGCGGAATAACCTTGGCTGGCGAGATGTTCATTTCCGAACGAATCCTGCGGATGCCGCTGAGCACGTTCTTGAACCATTCGATCTCGGCGGTGGCGGCATCATCGGCAACGATCTCGCAGGCGTTCGGCCACGGACGTTGCATCAAACTCTCTTCGGTGAGGCCGAGTTTCGGACCCACCGATTGCCAGATTTCTTCGGTGATGAAGGGGATCACGGGATGCAGCGCGCGCAGCACGCTGTCCAGCACCACCAGCAGCGTGTGACGCGTGGAGGCCGCAGCGGCCGCGTCATCGCCGCTGAGTGCAGGCTTTGAAAGTTCGAGGAACCAGTCGCAAAGCTCGTTCCAAACGAATTCGTAGAGCGATTGCGCGAGGTGATCGAAGCGATAGCTGACGAAATGTTGTTCGACTTCTGCCAGCGTCTGCTTGAGGCGCGTGAGAATCCAGCGTTCGGCTTCGGTGACCGGCCCGCCAGTTGGCGCGACGATGTCGCCTTCGGGTAAATTCATCAGCACGAAGCGCGCCGCGTTCCACAGCTTGTTGCAGAATGCCTTGTAGCCTTCGGCGCGCTTGATGTCGAAGTTGATGGTGCGGCTGTAGCTTGCGAGTGCGGCGAAGGTGAAGCGCAATGCGTCGGTGCCGATCGACGGAATGCCTTCGGGATAATCCTTTCGGATGCGCTTTTCGACTTTCTCGCGCACCTGCGGAATCAGCAGTGACCTAGTGGATTTTTCCACCAGCGGTTCGAGCTCGATGCCGTCGATGAGATCCAGCGGATCCAGCGTGTTGCCCTTGGACTTGGACATCTTCTGGCCTTCCGCATCGCGCACGATGGCGTTGATGTAGACCTCGCGGAACGGCACTTGTGCGGTGAAGTACTTGGTCGCCATCACCATGCGCGCGACCCAGAAGAAAATGATGTCGAAGCCGGTGACCAGCACGGCGCTGGGGAGGAAGATCTTGTCCTGCTCCCAGTTCGCCACCACGTCGCCGTGCTCGTTCTTCACCGGCCCGTTGGCCGGCCAGCCAAGCGTGGAGAACGGCCACAGCGCAGAGGAGAACCACGTATCCAGCACGTCGTTGTCCTGGCGCAGCGCGCCGACCGGCGCCGTCTTTGCGCTGCCGCGCGCATCGGCTTCATCCTCGCCGACGAAGATGTTACCGGCCTCGTCGTACCACGCCGGAATGCGATGACCCCACCACAGCTGGCGGCTGATGCACCAGTCCTGGATATTGTCGAGCCACTGCGTATACGTGGTGCTCCAGTTTTCCGGGACGAACTTGATCTCGCCGGAACGCACCGCATCGAGCGCCGGTTCGGTAATCGCCTTTCGGCCGCCTGGACGTCCATCCGTCAGCGTGTCGGATGTGAGATCGACGAACCATTGATCGGTGAGCATCGGCTCGATCACCGCATCCGAACGCTGGCTCACCGGCACCTGCAGTTTGTGCGGCTTGGTTTCGACCAGCAGGCCAGCAGCTTCGAGATCAGCCAGCACGCGTCTGCGCGCGTCGTAGCGATCAAGTCCTCGATATTTTTCCGGCGCGTTGTCGTTGACCTTAGCGTCCAGCGTAAAGATGTCGATAGGCGCGAGCTTGTGCCGCTGCCCAATTGCGTAATCGTTGAAATCATGCGCCGGTGTGATCTTCACCGCGCCGGTGCCGAAATCCTTGTCGACGTAGTCGTCGGCGATCACCGGAATCTGCCGGCCGCTCAGTGGCAACTGCAGCAGGGTGCCGATCAGGTGCGCGTAGCGTTCGTCGTCCGGATGCACCGCCACGGCCACGTCGCCGAGCATCGTTTCCGGACGCGTGGTGGCGACCACCAGGTTCTCAGTGCCGTCCGCCGTCATGTAACGGATCGACCACATGTGACCATCGCGCTCGACGTTGTTCACTTCCAGATCGGACACGGCTGTGCCGAGCACCGGATCCCAGTTCACCAGCCGATTGCCGCGATAGATAAGCCCGGCGCGATACCACTCCACGAATACCTTGCGTACCGCGGCCGACAGACCTTCGTCCATGGTGAAGCGCTCACGCGACCAGTCCGCTGCCACACCGAGCCGGCGCATCTGGTGGGTGATCGTGGAACCTGATTCCTCTTTCCATGTCCACACGCGCTCGATGAAGGCATCGCGGCCGAGGTCGTGCCGCGTCTTGTTTTCAGTGGCGAGCTGGTTCTCGACGATCTTCTGCGTGGCGATGCCGGCGTGATCCGTACCGACCTGCCACAGCGTGTTCATGCCGCGCATGCGCTGATAGCGCACCAGCATGTCCATCACCGTCTGTTGAAACGCGTGCCCCATGTGCAGCGTGCCGGTGACATTCGGCGGCGGCAGCAGGATGCAATACGGGTCGCCCTTGCCCGAGGGCTGGAACGCGCCGCTGGCTTCCCAGCGCGCATACCACTTCGACTCGATCTGGGCTGGCTCGAAACTCTTTTCCATGGGGACTCGCGATGTCGCGCCGTTGCGGACGCGTTGGGACATGAGGAACAGAAGGGCATTGTACGGGCGAGGGCGAACGCTGCCAAAGCAGGCGCGCCGCGTGACGACGGTGATGATGCGAGAATACGGCCCTTGCTGAAGTCACGAACGAGCAGGGAGTCTGGGTGCGAGCGATCATCGGGTATTTTTTCGGGGCAATCGCGATGAGGCATCGACGGTCATCGCGATTCGCAGCAAGGCTCCTGGTGTTCCTTGCCATCATCGTTTCATCGCTCGCATCGGGGCCGGTAGCGCGCGCCGCCATGCCGCAATACGCGGGCTGGAACCTGCAGTTCGGAGACGATTTTGATGGCCCCGCCGGGCAATTGCCCTCGGCGACACATTGGCGATTCGATACCGGGCAGAACTATCCAGGCGGCCCGCCGAACTGGGGCACCAACGAAAGCCAGACGTACACCAAGTCACCCGCCAACATCGGCCTGGACGGCAGCGGCAACCTGCGCATCACGCCGCGCCGCGATCCGCAGGGACACTGGACGTCCGCACGCATCGAAACCGCGACCGATACTTTTCGCGCGCCTGAAGGCGGCGTGATGCGCATCGAGACGCGCATCCAGATGCCCGACGTTACCGGCAAGACAGCGCTCGGCTATTGGCCAGCGTTCTGGGCGCTGGGCCAGTCGTATCGCCGCATTGGCAACTGGCCGCAGTCGGGCGAGTTTGACATCATGGAAAACGTCAACGGCATCAATTCCGTCTGGGGCATCCTGCATTGCGGCGTCAGCCCGGGCGGACCGTGCCGCGAAACCAACGGCCTGGGACGCCGTGCCTCATGCCTGATCACTACCTGCCAGGCGGCCTTTCATACGTACACGTTCGAGTGGGATCGCCGCGCCAAGCCCGGCCAGCTGCGCTGGTATGTCGATCGCAAACTCTACGCCCACGTATCGCAGAACCAACTTCCCGCCGACACATGGAAAGAAGTCACCGGACAGGGCGGTTATTTCCTGCTGCTGAACGTGGCCATGGGTGGCGGGTTCTCGTACGCCATGGCAGGCGGTCATTCCACACCGGTGTCGACGACCGAGCCCGGCCACGCGATGGTGGTGGATTATGTCGGGGTGTGGACGCGGGTGGGTCCAAGCGAGGCGCACTGACAGAGTGTTGAAGTATTGCGCTTGTGTCCCTGCGTTCCCGACGACAAATGAAGATGTCGGGATCCTTCGCTTCGAAGACGCGCAATAGGACAAGAAAAACCTAACCCCGTAGCACCCGCCCATAAGCATGCACTTCGTCCACCAGCACTTTCACGTGCTCGGGATCAACTTGCGGCGTGATGCCGTGGCCGAGGTTGAACACATGGCCGGGATGATTGCCGTAGCTGTCGAGCACGGCGCGCGCCTCGCGGCGGATCACTTCTGGATTCGCGCGCAGGATCGCCGGATCCAGGTTGCCTTGCAGCGCGACCTTGCCGGCCACGGCGCGGCGTGCGTCGTCGAGGTTGATGGTCCAGTCGACGCCGAGCGCTGCGCAACCGCTATCGGCCATTTCCGCCAGGTGCTGCCCCGCACCTTTCGAAAAAAGAATGATCGGCAGTTCACGGCTTTGTGCATCGGCTTTCAATGCATCCACGACGCGCGTCATGTAGCGCAGCGAGAATTCGCGGAACGGAGCAGGGCCAAGCAGGCCGCCCCAGGTGTCGAACACCATCAGCACTTGCGCGCCGGCAGCGGCCTGGGCGATCAGGTAATGCGCGACCGACTGCGCCAGCGTATCAAGTAGCTGATGCGCAAGTTTCGGCTCGTTCCAGCACATCGCCTTGAGCGTGGCGAAGTCCTTCGAGCCCGAACCTTCGACCATGTAGCACGCAAGCGTCCACGGGCTGCCGGAGAAACCGATCAGCGGCACGCGCCCGTGCAGTTCGCGGCGAATCAATCGCACCGCATCCATGACGTAGCGCAGCTCGCCATCCATGTCCGGGACGGCGAGCTTCGCGATGTCGGCGACACTGCGTACGGGGTGCGCGAACTGCGGACCTTCGCCTTGCGCAAACGTGAGGCCCAGACCCATCGCATCGGGAATGGTGAGGATGTCGGAAAACAGAATCGCCGCGTCGAGATCAAAACGTTCCAGCGGCTGCAGCGTGACTTCGCAAGCCAGTTCGGGATTCTGTGCCAGCGCCATGAAGCTGCCGGCGCGACCGCGGGTGGCGCGATATTCCGGCAGATAGCGTCCGGCCTGGCGCATCACCCAGATCGGCGTGGTGTCGGTGGGCTCGCGGCGCAGGGCGCGCAGGAAACGGTCATTTTTCAATTCGTCGTGCCTGATTTCATGGGGCATGTTCATCAGCGTCCGTACGGGCCTTCCTGTCCTTGAGCAAACATCAGGCGAAAGCCACGCTTGATCTGCGCATCGCGCGCTTTTTCGAAAGCGTTGACCGCCGCGTCGCGCTCCAGAAATTGTTCGCGTTTGAGGCTGGCCTTTCCGCCTTGCGTGCCGGATTCGCGATACAGCGTCCAGCCGCCGAGCAGATCCTGTTCCAGCGTGATCTGTACATAACGGGGCGCTTCGGCGGAGCCGGGCACGGTTTGCAGGTAGAGGCGCATGGGTTCCAGTGGTTCCGGCGTGAATCCGGTGCAAGGCCGGATGCAACAGTTTATAGGAGCGGTTGCCATCCGGTTATCCGGCGGTTTGCAGCACCGCGAGCACGTCGGCCTCACCCACGCCAGACACGATCTCGGCCAGCCCTACGCCGCGCCACAGGATCAAGCGCAGCGTGCCGGCGGTGTTCTTCTTGTCGAGCCGCATCAGCGCGAGCAGCTTCTGCGCATCCATGCCGGCGGGAATCGCGACGGGCAGGCCGAGTTTTTCGAGCAGGCGTTGAAGGCGTTGCGTATCGGCGGCCTGGCTCATGCCGAGACGCTCGGACAAGCGTGCGGCAAGCAGCATGCCGATAGCCACGCCTTCGCCGTGCAGCAGCGCAGTGTAACGACCGGCAGTTTCGAGCGCGTGGCCGAAGGTGTGGCCGAGGTTGAGCAAGGCGCGGTCGCCTTGTTCGGTTTCATCGCGGGCGACGACGCCAGCCTTGTAGCGCACCTTGCGCGCGATCGCTTTCATCACGCTGCCGGGATCGCGCGCGGACAATGCGTCGGCGTGTTGTTCCAGCCAGGCGAAAAAAGGTTCGTCGCCGATCGCTGCGCCTTTCACCACTTCGGCGAGACCTGCGCGGAATTCGCGATCGGGGAGCGTGGCCAGCGTGTCGATATCGGCGATCACCGCGCGCGGCTGATGAAAGGCGCCGGCGAGATTCTTTCCGGCGGGAAGGTTCACGCCGGTCTTGCCGCCCACCGACGAATCCACCATCGCCAGCAACGTCGTGGGCATCTGGATGAAATCGATGCCGCGCATCCAGCACGCGGCGCTGAAACCGGCGAGGTCGCCGACCACGCCGCCACCGAGCGCGATGATGCAGGCGTCGCGTGTCGCACCGAGTTCGCCCAGTGCTTCCAGCGCGCGCCCGACGTTGGCGAAACTCTTGTGCGCTTCGCCATCGTCAAGCAGGAACGAGGCCCAGCGCAGGCCGTCCAGGCCTTGCGCGATGCGATCCAGATACAACGGCGCGACCGTGCTGTTGCTTATCACCAGCGCGTGTCGCCCGCGCAGCATCGCGCGCCAACGCGCGTGATCGGCGAGCAAGCCGGAACCGATCCATACCGGATAACTGCGATCGCCCAGCGCGACATCGATGGTCTGTAATGCAAGCGTGTTCATGCGGTCTGCTGCGCGGAGATGGGAGGCTGGCGACGCCAGTGCTGGTCGAGCAACGCGATGCAGCGTTCGCTCGCGGCAGGTACTTGTCCGTGCTCGCCCGGTACGGCGAGATCGGCAAGTTCGCGATACAACGGTTCGCGCACGAGTGCCATCGATTCCAGCCGTTCGCGACGATCGGGAACCGCCAGCAACGGTCGGCGATGGTCGCGTTCGAGACGTTCGAGCTGCTGATCCACGTTGACCTGCAGCCACACCACGAAACCGCGTTCGCGCAGAAGTTGACGATTGCCCTCGGCCAGCACCGCACCGGCGCCCGTCGCCAGCACCACGCCGCCATGCAGGCTGCATTCGTCGAGTACCGAACTCTCACGCTGACGAAAACCGGCCTCGCCTTCGATCTCGAATACCGTGGTTACATCGACGCCGCAATGCCGCTCGATTTCCTGATCCAGATCGACGAACGGCAGGCCATAATGCGCGGCAATGCGGCGCCCCACCGACGTTTTGCCGGCGCCGGTCGGGCCAATGATGAAAAGATTTTGCGACGGGTTCATTGCATGAATGCTAGCAGGGCGACTTCGATGGCTGCGTGGAAGGATGAACATCGCGACGTGGCAACGCTGGCGACATGCATGACTGCCAACATGGAAAATCCGCCCGCTGTGCGGATCACGCCAGCATGAGCGAACAGGTTTTGCTTGCAGGTTGCGGCGACCTCGGCATGCGTGTGGCGGAGCGTTTGATCGCACGCGGCGATGAGGTCTGGGCAATGCGGCGCACACTACCGGCAGCGACGCCAGCGGGAATTCGCTGGATACGTGGCGATCTGACAGAGCCCCAAAGCCTGTGTGATTTGCCGCATGACATCACTCAGGTCGTCTATGCGCCTGCACCGGATCGGCGCGACGAAAACGCATATCGCGTGCTCTTTGTCGACGGCCTGCAACGCCTTCTGCGCGCGCTGGATGTGAGTAAATTGAGTCACGTGCTTTTCGTTTCGTCCAGCGCTGTATACGGCGAACATGGCGATGCGTGGGTCGACGAGGAGACGCCAACATCGCCGCCGGGATTCAACGGTCGCGTGCTGCGTGAGGCCGAACAATGGCTGGATGCGCAAGCGGTGCCGTCGATCATTCTGCGACTGGCCGGCCTTTATGGCCCCGGTCGCCTGCAGCTTCTTGATCGCCTGCGAGAACGTGCTGTCACGGCACCGCGCGAACGGAAACACTGGGCCAATCGCATCCATATCGACGACGCGGCGGCGGCCGTGGTTCATCTGCTTGGCCTGGCGCATCCGTTGCCGCTATATCTGGGCGTGGACAACACGCCGCTGCCGCTCGACGTCCTTTACGATCACCTTGCGGAATTGATCGGCGCGCCCTCCCTCGCCGATGGACCTGCGCCAGTCGGCGTCGGCAGCAAACGATTGAGCAACGCACGATTGCGCGACAGCGGTTTCGTTCCGCGTTGGCCGGATTCGCGCGATGGCTACGCGGCTCTTTTCCGCCAGGAGGATGTGGCGCGATCAGGATGAAGTTTTTGTTATGACACTGCGGTAATTGTTTCGAGGAGTATGCGTTGGATAGCGAGCGCACGGAATTGAGGGTGAGGTTCGGGCAGATGGATGGCGATGAATTGTTGCGTCGTTATCGCTCGGGCGACATGACAACGGTCGCCATGGACGTGGCTGCAGCCGAACTTGCGACACGCGGCCTTTCCACAGAAATGCCATCGGCGTCGCCTGCGACGGAAGAAGTTGTTTCGGATAACGAGGCCACAGGGGATTTGGTATGCCTCACGCGCACGAACTCGCCGGTTCATGCGGAACTTCTGTGCGGCTTGTTGGGGTCCGAAGGTATCCATGCTGTCGCAGCGGACGCGAACCTCGTTCGAGTGAACTCCGTGTGGACCCAGGCGCTCGGCGGTATCCGCGTGATGGTGAGCGAATCCGATGTCGTCCAGGCGCGTGGTGTGCTCGAAGCATTCCGCCGCGGCGACTACGCGCTTTCATCCGACGATTGATCGATCGGGTTGTTTCTACCCACACTCAGGAAAAGCACATGGCCAACAACATTCCCCACAGCCAGGTCAGCACCGGCAACGAACTCGTCGGTTATCGCATCACGCGATCGCTTGGCGTGGTGCGCGGCATCACTGTGCGTTCGCGCAGCGTGATCGGCAATATCGGTGCGGCGTTGCAGACGCTGGTGGGTGGCAACATTTCGATCTATGCGGAGCTATGCGAAAAATCTCGCGAGGATGCGTTCGACCTGATGCTGCAACATGCGGCGGCGCTGGGCGCGAACGCCGTGGTAGCCATGCGTTATGACGCGAACGAGATCGCCGAAGGTGTCACCGAAGTGCTCGCGTACGGCACGGCCGTGCAGGTCGAACCAGCGGCCTGATCATGTTTGTTTGAACAGGCGATTCAGCCGTGACTGAGTCCGGTCACGTGCCTTGCATCGTCGTATTCGACACAGGTATCCGCGAGTGCAGGCAGGGTGGCGAGCGCATGTCGGCTCAATCGCTCGAAATGCGCAAGAAAACGTTCCATGCCTTTCGCATCCATCGCGAGCGGCGCATGGCGCGCGAACAGTTCTTCTTCCTGCTCGCTGCGCCAGCGCTGCACGATGTTCCAGCTTGGCGCCTGCAGCACGATGAGCGCGTCGAACTTGCGCCATAGCGGCTGATAACTGCGCAGTTGCTTGTTGACCCAGTGACGCCAGCTGCCATCGGCATCCTCGGTGCGTTCCAGTTCGTTGACCGGCGTCGCGAGCGCCGCTTGCGACTGCGGACGGATGCCAAGTGCCCAGCCTTCGACGATGACCAGCTTTGGCGGATGGATGATGCGCGGCCAGCGCGAGGGCGGAATGCGCGTGTCGCGTCCCTTGTCGAAGCGCGGATGTGTGACAGGCAATTTGTCCGACGCGTGCGGCAGCGCGGCCAGAACGGACATCATCAGCTCGATTTCATGCGTGCCGGGTACGCCGCGGCTGCGCAACAGCGGGTGCACCTGATGCGCCAGCGCTTCGCGATCGCTGCGCGAGTAGTAGAAGTCGTCCAGCGACAATATTTCGGTCGGCCAGCCGCGCGCTTCGGCCTGCGCTTTCATCACCCGTGCGAGCGTGCTCTTGCCACTGCCCTGCAGACCCGATACGCCGAGGATGTAAGGACGACGCGACCGCGCGATGCGACCGGCATACTGATCCAGCAGATGGCCGGCGAGCGCTTCGTTATGCATGTTGGCCTGAGCTGTCATCAACCACAGACCTCCATTTCTACGCCTCGTTCGCTGGCAAAGATGGGCAAGTGGCGCATGTTCCCTTCACGCGAAGGAGCGCAGCATGAAAGCGCTGTACGCAAGCGCGTGCCGCGCGAACGGTCGCTTCGGGTTGAATGGGCCATTGCACTATCATCGCGTGGATTCATCTGCGCCATGATGGCGCGACTCGGCCACGATGCAAAAGGAAAGTTTCAGACGCCATGCTCAGTTCCGAAATCCTGGATACGTTTCGCAAGTTGCTGGATGAGGCCAAGGCCAGCGGCGATCGCGAACCCACCGCAATGAACCTGGCGACGGTCGATGGTTCTGGCCGCGTGGCTTCGCGCATCGTGCTGCTCAAGGGCGTGGACGAGCGCGGGCTGCGTTTCTTTACCAATTACCAAAGCGACAAGGGCAGCCAGCTGGACGTCCATCCACAGGTGGCGTTGTGCCTGCACTGGAAGCAGTTGCGCGATGGCGTGCAAGTGCGCGCGGAAGGCGCGGCACGCAAACTGCAGGCCGAGGAATCGGACGCCTATTTCGCCACGCGTGCCCGCGGCAGCCAGATTGGTGCATGGGCATCGCTGCAATCGCAAACACTGCCCGACCGCGAAACGTTCGAGCAGCGGCTCGTGCGCTACGAGCATGAATTCGAAGGTCGCGACGTGACGCGCCCGCCCCACTGGGGCGGGTACGTGGTCGAGCCGGATACGCTGGAATTCTGGTACGGCGCGGAATTCCGCTGGCACGAGCGGGTGCGCTGGAATCGACACGGCCAGACCTGGACCAGCCGGCTGCTTTATCCGTGACACGCGCCGCGCCCGTGACGCATGTCGCGCAGGACGGTTTCGCCGTGCACACGCGCGGACGCGGGTTCAGCGACATCACGTTACAAGTGGCCGACGCGGTCGCAGTCAGTCACGTGCAGACGGGCCTTGCGAACATCTTTACGGCGCACACCAGTTGCTCGCTGCTGATCAGCGAGAATGCCGACCCCGCCGTGCGCGACGATCTGGAACGCTGGTTTGCCCGCGCCGTGCCGGATGGAGACAAAATATTCGAGCACGACGCGGAAGGTCCGGACGACATGCCGGCGCATATCCGCTCGATTCTCACCGGCGTCAGCCTTGCCGTGCCGGTGCAAGGTGGCAGGTTGTTGCTGGGAACCTGGCAGGGCATTTATCTGTGGGAACACCGCATCGATCCGCACCAGCGCAAAGTCACGGTGACGGTTGTGGGACATTGAGAGCGTGACCGCTGAAGACGTGCCGGATCATTATCCGCAACGGATCGTCTGCCTGACCGAAGAGCCGACCGAAGTGCTGTACGCGCTCGGTGAAGAGCGTCGCATCGTCGGCATCTCCGGGTTCACGGTTCGGCCACCGCGTGCGCGCAAGGAGAAGCCGAAAGTTTCCGCTTTCACCAGCGCGAAGATCGGCGAGATCCTCAAGCTCGAACCGGATCTGGCGATCGGTTTTTCGGACATCCAGGCCGATATCGCACGCGAGTTGATCAAGTGTGGCGTCGAAGTGTGGATCAGCAATCACCGCAGCGTCGACGGCATCCTCGCGTACATTCGCCGACTCGGCGCCATGGTCGGCGCGCACGAAAAAGCCGAAGCATTTGCCAGGCGCGCGGAACAGCACATCGCGGATATTCGCGCAGCCGCGGCGAAGTTGCCGCGACGCCCTAAAGTGTATTTCGAGGAATGGGACGAGCCGATCATCACCGGCATCCGATGGGTCGCCGAGATCGTCGGCATCGCCGGCGGCGACGATTGTTTTCCCGAATTGTCGTGCGAGCCGCTGGCGAAGCGACGCATCCTTGCCGATGGCGACGAGGTGATCCGGCGCGCGCCGGACATCATCCTCGGCTCATGGTGCGGCAAGCGATTCCGCCCCGAGAAAGTCGCGGCACGCCCCGGTTGGCATGCGATCCCCGCGGTACGCCACGGCGAGCTGCACGAGATCAAGTCGCCGATCATCCTGCAGCCCGGCCCTGCGGCGCTGTTCGACGGGCTCGACGCGATCCATCGCATTGTCATGGCATGGTCGACGCGTCAGCGCTGATCGTTCAAGGCGTGAACGATCAGCGCGTCGAGATGGATTACCAGATATGCGCGCGATTCTTTTCGTCGCGCCACATCGGTTGGCCCGGCTTGATGTCGAACGCCTGGTAGAAATCCGGAATGTTGGACAGCGGTCCGTTGACGCGCCACTTGGCGGGCGCGTGCACATCGCTCAACAGGCCGCGGCGCAGCAGTGCATCCTGCTCCTGGAAAATCCACGACAACGCGTAACCGAGAAAGAAGCGTTGTAGCGGCGTATAGCCCGCGATTTTCTCGCCCTTTTTGTATTGCTCGGTTTTCTTGAACGCATCCAGGCCGATCAGCACGCCGCCAAAATCGGCCATGTTTTCGCCGAGGCTCGCGCGTCCGTTGATGTGCAGGCCGGGCAACGGCTCGTACGCATCGAACTGCTTCACCAGCACGTTTGCGCGTTCGCCGAATTTTTTCGCATCGTCCTTCGTCCACCAGTCGGCGAGGTTGCCCTTCGCATCGAACTGGCGACCTTCGTCGTCGAAGCCGTGAGTGATTTCATGACCGATGGTTGAAGCGGCGGCGTAGCCGTAGATGACGGCGTCGTCCACCTGGTCATCCTTGAAGCCCGGGATGGCGAATTGCGCTGCGGGCAACACGATCTCGTTGTTCGACGGGTTGTAGTAGGCGTTGTATGTCTGCGGCGTCATGCCCCATTCGCTGCGGTCGACCGGCTTGCCGAATTTCGACACCTGATCCTGAAATGCCCAGCGAGCGGCATTCATTTCGTTCTGCGCATACGAGTCGCGGCCGATCTTCAGGGCGGAGTAATCCTTCCACTTGTCGGGGTAGCCGACCTTCTTGGTGACTGCTGCAAGTTTCTCGTGCGCCTTGGCCTTGGTGGTCGCGCTCATCCAGTCCAGCTTGTCGATGCGCTCGCCGTACGCAGTGCGGATCGCTTCCACCAGGTTGTTGTAACGCTGCTTGGTCTGCGCCGGGAAATACTCCTGTACGAAGATACGGCCAAGGATCATGCCGATCGCCTGATTCTCCGCATCGAGCGCGCGCTTCCAGCGCGGACGCTGTTCCTTCTGGCCGGTCAACACGCGACCATAGAAATCGAAGTGCTCATCGTCGATCGCCTTGCCGAGTGTCGGCGCATACGCGTCGACCAGATGCACGCGCAAGTAGTCGCGTAGCACCGGAACCGGCGTCGCGCGTAAAAGTTTTTGCAGGCCGGCGAAAAATTCCGGCTGACCGACGATGACGTAGGGAGCATCCAGCTTCCATGCCTGCAGTCGCTGGTTCCATGCGATGTCCGGGGTGTAGTTGCCGGTCAATTCAGCCGGCGTCATCCTGTTGTAGTTCTTCTGCGGGTCGCGCAGTTCGGCGAGTGGTCGCGATACTTTCGCCAGCGCAGTCTCGAAAGCCATGACCTTGTCGGCGCTTGCGCCGGCCGCGGCATCGTCCTCGCCGAGCAGGGCAAACATCTTATGCAGATGCACGACGTACGCGGTGCGAGCCTTGGAGACGCCGGCTTCGTTGTTGAAGTAGTAATCGCGATCGGGAAGACCCAAGCCATCTTGTTCGAGATAGACGGCCATCACGTCGCTGTGTTTTTCGTCCTGTTGCACGCCCAAACCGAAGAAGACATCGACACCGATCGGTTGCAGCGCAAAGGCCGCATCGAGCGCACTTTTCGCATCGGTCACCGCGTCGATGCGCGCCATTTCGGATTTCAGCGGGGCCAATCCCTGGCGTTCGGCCAAGGCGCTGTCCATGGCTGTGCTCCAGAAATCGCCGATCTTCTGCTCATCGCTGCCGCTCGCGTTCGTGGCCGTGGTGGCGTCTTCGCTGATCTTGCGCAGTTTGCCGTAGAGATCGTCCTGCACCAGCTTGCCGATGCTCCATGAAGCTTCGGAGGCCGGGATGGGATGTGTCTTGAGCCAGGCGCCGTTGGCGTAGCTGAAGAAATCGTCGCCGGGCTTTACCGAGGTGTCGATGTTTGCCGCGACCACGTCGGGCGTCGTCGCCTTCGCCACGCTAGCCGGTGCAACGCTCGTGGTGGGCGCGGCGGTCGATGTCGATGAAGTCGCGGGTGTGCCGCGATCGCATCCGGCCAGGACGGCGATGATCGCGGCGACAAAGAGGCAAATCGGAACGCGGCGTGGCGTGGGTTTCATGGTCGGTTTTCCGAAGGAGACCCCGAGCATGCTAATCGATAGACAGTGGCGCGAAGTCAGCGTTGACCGGTGACTTCCGACAGGTTCAGCCTTGAACGGCGAGCCGTGTGCCGAGGTCGAGCAGCGGCGCGGCGATGAGCAGGCGCGCGAGCAGCAAGACGATCATGACGGCCATTGGCGCAAAGTCGATCTGTCCGGCCACCAGTCGACCGCGCAACGGCCGCATCAAAGGCGCAACCAGCGCATTCGCAAGACGAAGCAACGGCTGTCGCGAGTCGGTCTGCAGCATGCTCAGCAGCGACCATCCGAAAATCAGCACCAGGTAAAACAGCAGGATGAAGTCGAGCAATTCGGCCAGCGACAGCACCAGTAGTCCGAGCACGTGCGGCATGATCCCGATCAACGCAAAAAGCAGCAACCGCTTGAGCAACACCGCCAGCCACGCCAGCAGCAACGCCGTGAGGTTGATGCGTCGCCAGTTCGGCAGCACGCGACGAATCGGCGCAAGCACGGGGTTGGTATAGCGATAGACGAACTGGCTCAGCGGATTGTTGAAATCCGCGCGGCACGCTTCGGCGAGCAGACGCACGAGCAGCAGTGTGACGACGGCATCGAATGCCAGTTCAATCAGCATCGACAGTGCGTTGATCAGGTAACTCACGAGAAAGCATCCAGGCTGGCGGCAAGTTCGGTACCGCGTTGGGTGGCCGCAGCAACCGCGCGGGCGACGATGCGGGGCAGGGCGTCGACGGAGAAACTTTCCAGCGCTGCCTGCGTGGTGCCGTTGGGAGAAGTAACGCGCTGGCGAAGGATCGATGGATCTTCGCCGCTATCCACCAGCATGCGACCCGCACCAAGGCAGGTTTGCGCAGCAAGCGCGCGCGCGATATCGCGCGGCAGGCCTTGTGCGACGGCGGCAGCTTCGAGCGCTTCCACCATCGCGAAGAAATACGCGGGGCCGGAGCCGGACAACGCGGTGACCGTGTCCATCAGGTTTTCGTCATCGACCCAGCGCGTGATGCCGACGGCGTCGAGCATGTGCTGCGCCTGCGCCTTCTGCGCAGGACTGACGCGGCTGTTGGCACACAGCCCGGTGGCGCCTTCGCCGATCAGCGCTGGTGTATTGGGCATGCAGCGCACGATCGGCAGCGGGCCGAACCAGCGTTCGAGTTGATCCAGGCGCACGCCGGCGGCAATCGAGATAAGCAACGGCCGGTTGCGCTGCAGGATGTCGCGTAGCTCGGCGTGGATCGCCGGCATGATCTGCGGTTTCACCGCCAGCAGCAGGATTTCCGCCTCGGCCACGGCGAGCCGGTTTTCGGCATAGCAGGCCACGCCGAATTCGCGGCCGAGCGCGTGGCGCGCTTCGGCCAGTGGTTCGGCGACACTGATGGTGGCGGCAGCGACACCGGTTTTGAGCAGGCCGCCGATCAGACTTCGTGCCATGTTGCCGCCGCCGATGAAGGCAAGTCGTGTCATGCAGAGTTCCTCGGCCAATCCAGGTCGATACCTTACTGGAGTGGACGCCGCGGGAGCGAAGACGTTGGCAAGATCGGCATGCGCCCAGCGGCGAACGATGCCCGATTCACGATTTGGCGCACATCCTCGCAAACCGGCGCGAGAGTTTGCGCGAGGCGGGCGAAAAATACTGGCCGCACAGCCTGTTGCGCGAGTAGTATCGACCCGGTCGCAGGGGGATTCGGGTCATTCGTTTCACGGGTTTCATCGCCATCGCGCCATGCGCGGAGCGACGAGCCGGGGCGAAGACCATCCGCCTGCCGTGTCTTCCACAAAAGTCATCCGGACGATCGGTTAGGGGAACCACAGATGGATATTGCCGAACTGCTTGCCTTCTCGGTAAAGAACAAGGCGTCGGACTTGCACCTGTCCGCAGGCCTGCCGCCGATGATCCGCGTCGATGGCGACGTACGTCGCATCAACATCCCGGCGCTGGAACACAAGCAGGTGCACTCGCTGATCTACGACATCATGTCGGACAAGCAGCGCCGCGATTACGAAGAATTCTACGAAACCGACTTCTCGTTCGAGATTCCCGGCCTGGCTCGTTTCCGCGTCAATGCGTTCAACCAGAACCGCGGTGCCGGCGCGGTGTTTCGTACCATTCCGTCCGAAGTGCTGACGCTGGAAGACCTGGCCTGTCCGCGCATCTTCAAGGAGCTGATCGAGCAGCCGCAGGGTTTGATCCTGGTGACCGGCCCGACCGGTTCGGGCAAATCCACCACGCTGGCGGCGATGGTCGACCACATCAACAAGAACGAATACGGGCACATGCTCACGATCGAGGACCCGATCGAATTCGTGCATACCTCGCAGAAGTGCCTGGTCAACCAGCGCGAAATCCATCGCGACACCCACGGCTTCAACGAAGCATTGCGATCGGCCCTGCGCGAGGATCCCGACTACATCCTGGTCGGCGAGTTGCGCGATCTCGAAACGATTCGCCTGGCGCTGACCGCGGCGGAAACCGGCCACCTTGTTTTCGCCACCGTGCACACGAGTTCGGCGGCGAAGACGATCGATCGCATCATCGACGTGTTCCCCGCCGGCGAAAAACCGATGGTGCGCTCGATGCTTTCCGAATCGCTGCGCGCGGTCATTTCACAGTCGCTGCTCAAGAAAGTGGGCGGCGGCCGCGTGGCGGCACACGAGATCATGGTCGGCATTCCGGCTATCCGTAACCTGATCCGCGAAGACAAGGTCGCGCAGATGTACTCGTCGATCCAGACCGGCCAGCAGTTCGGCATGCAGACACTGGATCAGTGCCTGCAGGATCTGGTCAAGCGCGGACTGGTGACGCGGCAGGAAGCGTCGACGTATGCCAAGAACAAGGATGTCTTCAAGTAAGGAACGAGGCGTGCGGAAACGATGACGCAACCTATGTGGCGCATCGTTTCTCTCATCTCATTCCACGACTCCCGTTTCCTGTCTTCCGGAGAGATTCGCCATGAGCGATTTCGACTTCACCTCGTTCCTCAAGTTGATGGTGCACAAGAAGGCATCTGACCTTTTCATCACCGCCGGCGTCGCGCCGTCGATGAAAGTGCAGGGGCGCATTGTGCCGATCACGCAGAGTCCGCTCAGCGTGCAGCAGGCGCGCGACATGGTGCTCAACGTGATGACACCGGGCCAGCGCGAGGAGTTTGAAAAAACCCACGAGTGCCAGTTCGCGATTTCCGCGCAAGGTGTCGGCCGTTTCCGCGTGTCGTGCTTCTACCAGCGCAACTGCGTCGGCATGGTGCTGCGCCGGATCGAATCAAAGATTCCCACGGTGGAAGAACTGAGCCTGCCGCCGGTGCTCAAGCAACTGGCGATGACCAAGCGCGGCATTATCGTGTTCGTGGGCGCGACCGGTTCGGGCAAATCCACGTCGCTGGCGGCCATGATCGGCTACCGCAACATGAACTCGACCGGGCACATCATCACGATCGAGGATCCGATCGAGTACGTGCACAAGCACGAAGGCTGCATCATCACGCAGCGCGAAGTTGGCATCGACACCGACAGCTGGGATAACGCGCTGAAGAACACGCTGCGCCAGGCGCCGGATGTGATCATGATCGGCGAAGTGCGTACGCGCGAAGGGATGGATCACGCCATCGCGTTCGCCGAAACCGGCCATCTTGTGCTGTGTACGCTGCACGCGAACAACGCCAACCAGGCGATGGACCGCATCCTGCATTTCTTCCCGGAAGACCGTCGCATGCAACTGCTGATGGATCTTTCCCTGAACCTGAAAGGCATCGTGGCGCAGATGCTCATCCCGACACCGGACGGCAAGGCGCGTCGGGTGGCGGTGGAAGTGCTGCTGGGTACGCCGCTGGTGCAGGACTACATCCGTCAGGGTGAAATCCACAAGCTCAAGGAAGTGATGAAGGAGTCGACGCTGCTCGGCATGAAGACCTTCGATCAGGCGTTGGTCGAGCTGTATCACGCCGGTGAAATAAGCTACGAGGACGCGCTGCGCCACGCCGACAGTTCCAACGAAGTGCGCCTGCGCATCAAGCTCGCGCAAGGCGGCGATGCACACACCTTGTCGCAGGGACTGGATGGCGTGGAGCTGGAAGAAACCCGCGACGCGAGCCACTTCGGCGGCAACATGCTCCACCGTTGAGTACCCGTCGGACATCAAGAAAAAGGAGCCCGACGGGCTCCTTTTTCGTTACGGCGTTTTCGAAAGCTTACTGAGCGGGGCTGACCGTCAGGCCGCTGGCGTCGACACTCGTCACGCCCTTCACGCGCTTGGCAACGCGTTCCGCACGCATCTTTTCCTTGCCCGTCGCCACTGTGCCTGACAACGACACGACGCCACCATCGGTAGTCACCGAAATGTCGGTGGCCTTGATGCCTTTGGTGGTGGTGAATTCGGATTTCACCTTGGTGGTGATCCAGGCATCGGCAGCCTTGTCCGGCACCGTTTTATTATCCGACGACTTCTGCATGGAGCCGCCGGCATCCTGTGCGGCGACCTGGGCGATCGGCGCTGCAGCAAAGGCGACCATTAGGCCGGCGGCGAACAAACTGTTGCGGATCATCGAATGGTTACGCATAGCATTCTCCTCATGGATAAAGGTCTGCCCCAGAAGGCAGCCGGTTACCGTGGTTGCCGGTTTCCGTGGCGCCATAGCACCAGTCGCTCCGTGAATATGGCGTGGCGATTGCGACTTCGATTCAGACACCGATCACGCATGCGAAGAAGCCGTCATTGCAATGTTGGTAAGGCGTTGAATGACTTTTCTGAGGCCATGAAAAAGCCGGGGCGCCGTGGGCACCCCGGCTTCGTTTTCATCACGACTTATTTCAGAACGGTCTGGCTGGTAACGACCATGCCATCGTCGCCCACATGCATTTCAACATCGATGCTGTCGACGCGTTCGGCCTGCGTTTTCATGGCTGCGAATTGCGCCTTGGAGCGCGCGGCATTGGCGGCTGCGGTCTGGCCGGCGTCGTCCGTGCTGTCGCCATCGATGGAAGGCTCGTCGCTCTTGCTCATCGCTGCGCTGGCGGCGGCGAGACTGTCGACTTTCTGCTCCATCAATTGCAGCCAGTTGAGATACATGGCGCCGCTGAGATGCATGCGGGTCATGTGACCAGCATCACCACCGGCCTCCTTGAGCGTGTCGCCGATTTTCGCGTCTTCGCCCGCGCCCACGCCCAACGCGAGGGCCTTGGCACCCATCGCTACCCAAGCCGGCTGGCCGAGCATCGCGGTCATGTCCTGTGGCAGTGCGAGCGGCTTGCCATCGTTGGAGATTTTCAGTTGTGCCAGCGCCGGCACCATCATCTGACCCATCGCCAGCAGGCCGGTCGGGTTGTTGGTGGCGAGCACGATGCGACCGCTGAATGTCGGCAACGTGCTGCCGGGCGCAGAAGCCAATGTATCCAGTGCAATGCGTACGCCCAGCAGATCGCCGAACGGAGGAATGGCCGCTTTTTGCGTCGCCGGACCCAGCTTGGCGAAGCCGTCGTTGAGATCGGTCAGCGCGGGGCAGGTGAATGGCTTGGCAGCCACCGCATCGGCCTGCGCAGACCAGAACGTGCGCAGCTGGGCTACCGGCAACGCGATGCTCAGATCGAACGGCGACGAGTTTGTGCTGCCGAGTCCGGGCAGATCGACTTTCAGGCCCGAGAACGCCTTGGCGATGTCATCGGCAAGCGCGATATCGAAGCGCCCGTCCTGATGTTTCGCGTCCAGCTTGGTGTAGCCAAAGCTCATCGAGGGCACGCGTGCCGCAATGCGCGCGGCTTCGGCGGCGCAGCTGGGCGAGGTCTGCAACTGGTTAGCCACCGGCTCGCCGGTCTTTGCCGATTCGGCCTGTGCGCGAGCCTTGTGCAAGGCGCTCAGCAACGGATCATTGCCGCTCAGTGCGAGTGGAAGAATGCGATTCAACTCGACATCGCCAACCACCCATTTCTGATAACCCTTGGCCGTGGCCAGCGTTGCCAGACGACCATCGTCCTGGAGATTCTTCTCGGGACGATCCAGTCCCAGCGCCTGACGAAGCAGCGACTCGGACGCATCGGCAGGGAGCAGCGTGGCAACAGCCTGCTTGCCGACCGTGGCAAGAATCACCTGCGTACCGGACGCGGCGGAAACAAATTTGCGGTAGCTCTGATCGCCGACCTTTGCGATGTCGAGCTTCTTGCCGTAGGCGGTTTCGAGGCGACCAATGAAGCCTTCGAAGGCTGTCGGATCGCTCAGCTGGAAACGGACCACCGGCGACAGGCCCATACCGTAGAACGCGGAATAACCCTTGAGATCGAGTCCGGCATTCTGTGCGAAAGCTTCGACCGTCTTGCCGTTGAATTCGGCGGCCAGGGCATGCAGCAGGCGTGCGCCATCGGCATCTTTCTTGGCCAGCTGATCGGCCGCTGCATTGATCTGCGCGACTTCGGAGGGCAACTGCGAATTGGCCTGATCCAGCATGGCCTTGCGGGTGTCGTCGTCCAGTATGTCGAGATTGGCGATGACGTACGGCGTGTCGGCCGGTACGAAAGCCAGTGGTGCATCCTTGTCCTTGTGCCCGCAAGCCACCAGCATGACGCCGGCGAAGCCCAGCGCGAAATACCGCGTTGTCGATCGCATGATGATCCCCGATAAATGTGAGTGTTACCGGCGCATTATGCCCGTTTTGGCCTGTGCTGCATTGCGCCAGAAGTTCTATAACCAGTAGCGAGCGCGCATTTCAGCGGGCCAGCACCTCGTTCAGCACAGCCATGCGCACGAACACGCCATTGCCTACCTGTTCGAGGATGCGCGATTGCGCGCCATCGGCCACGGCCGAAGCGATCTCGATGCCGCGGTTGATCGGCCCCGGGTGCATCACCAGGCAGCCTTTGGCCGCGAGACCGAGGCGGCGCGGGTCCAGGCCGAAATGGGTGAAATACGCCGCTTCGTCAGGCAGGTCGGTCGACGCCATGCGCTCTTTCTGAAGGCGCAGCGTGATCACGGCATCGACGCCGGCGATCGCTTTGTCGAAGTCGTCGTAACGGACGCAGTGAGGGAATTCGTCGGATGCGGGCATCAACGCGGCCGGTCCGCACAGGCGAATCTGCCCTGCGCCGAGCGCGGTCAGCGCCTGGATGTCCGAGCGCGCCACGCGCGAATGCCTGATGTCGCCGCAGATCACCACGCTGAGGTTTTCGAAGTCCGGCCGATGCTGGCGGATTGTCAGCACATCCAGCAGACCTTGCGTGGGATGCGCGCGATTGCCGTCGCCAGCATTGATGACCGACACGCCACTCATCGCGTGCCGCACCAGTTCGTCCGGCGTGCCGGACTGCTTGTGCCGCACGACGATCGCGTCTAGGTGCATGGCTTCGAGCGTGTGCAGCGTGTCGAACAATTCCTCACCCTTGCTGGTGGAGGAAAACCCAATGTCGAAATTGACCACGTCCGCACCGAGGCGTCGCGCGGCCAGCTCGAACGAGGTGCGCGTTCGCGTGGATGGTTCGAAAAACAGGTTGAGCACGGTGCGCCCGGCAAGCACGTCGAGTTTGCGGGTGCCGTGGGCGCAGGCGTCGCGCAGCGATTCCGCGCGGTCGAGCAGTCGCTCGATAGTGGCGCGCGGAAGATTTTCCAAAGTCGTGAGGTGGCGCAGGCGTGGGCTCATGGCGACAAGTCCGGAAGAAATATTTCAGAGGTCGGCGGGGGCAGGCGCCTTGCCGTTCAACCATCGCTCGACGATGACGGCCGCAGCTTCCGCGTCGATGGCGATGGCGTCACTGCGACGTTTGAGTCCGGCTGCGCGCGCGGCCGCGAATCGTTGCGCGGCTTCCTGCGAGCTATGCCTTTCGTCGACCAGCACGACCGGCAGATCGTAGCGTTGGCGCAGTTGCTCGGCGAAGCGACGCGCGTGGCGGCTCGCGGGCTGCTCGCCGCCATCGAGCGCAAGCGGAAGGCCGACCACGAGGGTTTCGGGCAACCATTCCTTGCGCAAACCATCCAGCCGTTGCCAGTCCGGTTCGCCATCGCGCACCGTCACCGTCGTGAGGCCGCGCGCACTCGCGGTGAACGAATTGCCGACGGCCACGCCGGTCAGGCGACTGCCGACATCGAAACCCAGCACGCAACTCATGCGTGACCTGCGTAGCCGGACAATTGGCGCGGGTCGACGCCGACCAGCCCCGCGGCGGCACTCCAGCGATCTTCCAGCGGCGTGTCGAAAACGACCCGGCTGGATGCCTCGGTGGTCAGCCAGGCGTTGTTCATTAGTTCCTGCTCCAGCTGCCCGGCATCCCAGCCGGCATAGCCAAGCACCATGATGGATTGGCTTGGCCCGTCGCCGGCGGCGAGGGCAACGAGGATGTCGCGCGAAGTGGTGACCGACCACTCGCTGTTTATCCGGTAGCTCGATTCCCATGCACCGGGTTCGCGATGCAACACAAATCCGCGTTCTTGTTGCACCGGGCCGCCAATCAGCACGGGCGCATCGGCCAGTTCGATGTCGGTGCAGTCGAGCTTCATCTGCGCCAGCACGTCGCCAAACCGATATTCGGAAAGCTGGTTGACCAGCAGGCCGACCGCGCCGTCTTCGTCGTGCTGGCAGAGCAGGGCGACGCCGCGGGAAAACGGCGGCTGCGCCTGATTCGGCATCGCGATCAGGAAATACCCGGTGAGCGTCGATGGTTGCATCACAGTCATGCGGGCATTGTAAGCGCTGCGTGCGAGCCGCGTCGTTCAGCGCGTCTGCAACACGTTGTCGGGTTGAAACTGCCAGGTGCGCGTGATGTTGAGTTCGTCCACGTGCTCGCCGCTTTGCGGCGCCGGGGGGAAAGGCGCGGCCAGGCGGACGATGCGCTCGGCGGCGGCATCCAGCACATGCTGGCCGGAACTCTGGATCACCTCGATGCTCTTGATGCTGCCATCCAGCCGGAGCACGACGGTGAGCAGCACGTCGCCATGCAATCCGCGGCTGCGTGCTTCCTCGGGATAGTTGAGGTTGCCCACGCGTTCGATGCGATCGGTCCAGCCGCGCATGTATGCGGCGAAGGCGTATTCCTTCGTACTTGCGGTGAGGTACTTCACCTTCGGGCGCTTGGCGTAGCTCTCTTTCTTATTGCGCAATTCCGCCGCCAGTTGCGCGATGGCCTGCTGCTGGTGCAGTTCTTCGGCGGTAGCCAGCTGCTCCTGCGGATCGACCTGGCTTTGTGCGGTGTCGCTGGCCACCGTGAGGTTGCTGCTGCCGCTCGTCGTGACCATGCGCGCGGGCGTGGCGTCGCGCGGTTGAGGCGTCGACGCCTCCACCACCTGCGGCGCGGTGCCTGGATCCGGCCGTGGCAACGCGCCGGAGAACACCTGCGATGGCCGCGCGACCTGGTCGCTCTGGCCGCCGCCGGTGTTGTTGGCTTGCGCGAGGAAATCCGCCTTGTCCGGTGCTTCCTGGTTGGCCACGTTCACCAGCGTCACGTCCAGTGTCGGCAGGCTGGGCCGGGGCTTCACGAAATGGAAGGTGATGCCGAGCAGCAACACGCCGTGCAGCAACAGCGAAAACAGCAACGTCGCGCCGATCGGTTCCGGCGTGGGTGGAGCAGTAGCGGTGGCGCTCACGCGTTGCGTTTTCCGATGGCGTGTTCGATGACGTCGAACAACTGGCCGGCAATGTTAAGCCCGAACTGCGCATCGAGTTCGCGGATGCATGTCGGGGATGTGACGTTGATCTCGGTCAGGTAGTCGCCGATCACGTCGAGCCCGACGAAGAGCAATCCGCGGCGGCGAAGTTCGGGCGCAACCTGAGCCACGATCCAGCGGTCGCGATCGGACAGCGGCACGCCTTCACCACGTCCGCCGGCAGCCAGGTTGCCGCGGAATTCGTTGCCTTGCGGGATGCGCGCGAGCGCGTACGGCACGGGCTCGCCATCGATCACCAGGATGCGTTTGTCGCCGGCGGTGATTTCCGGAATGTATTTCTGCGCGATCGCCAGCTGGCGGCCTTGTCCGTGCGAGTCGCCGGCGAGCAAGGTTTCCAGCATCGAATTGAGATTGCTGTCGCCCGCCTTGACCCGAAAGATTCCGCGGCCGCCCATGCCGTCGAGCGGCTTCAACACGACCTCACCGTGTTCCGCGGCGAAGCGACGCAGTTCGCCGGCATCGCGCGCCACCATGGTGGGCGCGATGCACTGGGGAAACGCCAGCGCGAAAAGTTTTTCGTTGCAGTCGCGCAACGACCGTGGGTCGTTCACCACCGTCACGCCTTCGTGCTGCGCGACTTCCAGCACCATGGTGTCGTAGATGAACTGCGCGTCGACCGGTGGATCCTTGCGCATCAGCACCACGTCGAGCTCGCGCAGATCGCGCCACCGAGGCGTGTTCAGCGTGAACCAGCGCTGCGCATCCTCGCGCACTTCCAGCGTGGCGATGCGCGCCCACGGCGCCCCATCGCGCAAGGCGAGGTCGCCCTGTTCGAAGTAGTGCAGCGAATGGCCGCGACGTTGCGCTTCGAGCAGCATGGCGAAGCTGCTGTCCTTGGCAATCTTGATGGCGCCGATGGGATCCATCAGCACGGCGACCGAGAGGGTCATGGTGATTCTCCGTTGAAGCCTTGGCGTGGGTATTCCACATCATCAGGCGGACATATCAATGGTGGATGGTGGCCGAGTCGATCGCCTTGCCACAAGCGACATGTGCGTTCGCTGTCGCGTGTGGCGTGATGGTGCCAATATGGGTCACCTTGTGCGCTGTTCGACAGTTGCACATGGCGTGCGGGTCATTATTGCTTGACAGTTTTGGCGGGCAGGCGGTAAACAACAATGCTTCGGAGACGCCGCCACGACGCGGTTGCCGACTTTTTTGCTGCCATCATTTTTTCCATCAACACCGGTCGGCATGCCTGTTGCATGATCTGGTGGCTATCCTGAGCTCGGGCGGGCAACAGGGGGGAGTAGTGAATTTGAACGTAAGTGCAAATGACTTGGCGGGCCTGAAGGTCATGGTGATCGATGACTCGAAGACCATCCGGCGGACGGCGGAAACGCTGCTGAAGAAGGAGGGATGCGAAGTCCTGACAGCGGTCGATGGTTTCGAGGCGCTGGCAAAGATCTCCGACCAGAAGCCGGCGATCATTTTTGTCGACATCATGATGCCGCGACTCGATGGATATCAGACCTGCGCACTGATCAAGAACAACCCGCAGTTTCGCGCCACGCCGGTGATCATGCTCAGTTCGAAGGATGGTTTGTTCGACAAGGCGAGGGGACGCATCGTGGGCGCCGAGCAGTATCTGACCAAGCCATTCACGCGCGACGAGCTGCTGGGTGCCATCCATCGCCACGTCACTGCGGTAGTCAACCGCTGACTGCAGATTCTTGGGGGAACCTGTGGCCAACATTTTAATCATCGACGATTCGCCAACCGACGTGCGCGTGTTCACCACGCTGCTGGAGCGTGCCGGTCATCAGGTCGTCGCTGTCAGCACCGCCGAGGAAGGGATCGAGCGCGTACGCGCCGACCTGCCGGGGCTGGTGATCATGGACGTGATCATGCCCGGCATGAACGGTTTTCAGGCAACCCGCACGCTGACTCGCGACCCGGTGACTTCCGCGGTGCCGATCGTGATGATCACCACGAAGTCGATGGAAACCGATCGCGTCTGGGGACTGCGCCAGGGTGCGCGCGCCTTCATCACCAAGCCGGTGAACGAGAAAGAGTTGCTGGCTTGCATCAACGATTTGTTGCCGAGCGCCACATGAACCAGTCCGTCAACCGCACGCCCTTCGAAATCCTGGCCCGCTACGAGCGCCTGTCGCTGGCGCACGCCTCCGATACGCAGGACAAGCTGGAGGCGCCGGGGCTGTGGCGCGGCATCGGTTTCCGCGTCGGCTCGCGCCTGCTGGTCAGCGGCATCGACGAAATCAACGAGCTGCTGGCAGTGCCGCTGCTCACGCCGGTGCCCGGCACGCAGCCATGGCTGCTCGGCGTGGCCAACGTGCGTGGCAACCTGGTGCCCGTGATCGATTTCGCGCGCTTCCTGTTCGGCGAGCGCACACAGCATTCGGATCGCACGCGGTTGCTGATCGTGCGTCAGGGCGGCGGCAACGTCGCGCTGCTGGTGGATGAAGTATTCGGACAGCGCACGGTGGACGAAGGACAGCGACGCGAAGCCGGGCACGAAGACGATCCGCGCCTGATGCGTTTCGTCGACAGTCGGGTGGGTGAGCAGCAGTTGGCAGTGTTCAGCATGAGCCGACTGGTTCGTGCGCCGGATTTCCGCCTGGCGGCTGCCTGATAGCGACACAGTTTTGATATCGAAGGGCCGGCGCCCATCGGGGCCGGAAACTTGGGGCGACACGTTTCACGCCGCTACCCGCGCAACGACGCGGCATCGGCAAGATCTGGAAAGGGTGAGGTGAACATGAGCACTACAGGGGGCGTCAGCAGGGAACGGGGTTACACCGTACTCATTGTCCTGCTGCTGATTGCGATCGGCTTTGCGGCGGTGGATTTCTTCCTGCTCAACCAGAAGAACGGTGAGGATCGCCAGGCGATCGCGCTGACCACGCAGATCCAGGTGCTGTCTCAGCAGACCGCGAAGTTCGCGCTGGAATCGTCGGATGGCAACACGGATTCCTTCAAGGAACTCGAAGGCACACGCAACTCCATCGATGCCGCCGTGCAAAAGCTCAATCGCGGCGACGTCAGCAGCGGCATGCAGCCGTACGCGGACGGCAAAGCCACGCCGGCGGGCCGCGCGGTGAGCGCGCTGGACGCATCGTGGAAACAACTGGACGCGGACATCGGCAAGATCCTTTCCAACAAGGCCGTGGTGCTCGACTCCGGGCAACGCGCGAACACCTTGTCGCAGCAGATGCCCTTGCTCAACTCGAGCATGGAGCAAGTGGTCAACATCCTGCAGCAGCGCAGCGGCAGTTCCGAACAGATGCTCGGCACGTCCCGCCAGATGCTGTCCGCTGACCGAATCATCCGCCGGGTGCAGGAGGTGCTGCAGGGTGGGGATTCCGCGCAGTCCGCAGCCGACGGTCTGGCGCGCGACGCGCAGCTTTACGGCAACGTGCTGAAGGGTCTCCTGACCGGCAACGCCGATAGCGGCGTCAAGCCGATCAGCGACGCCAACGCGCACAAGATCCTCACGGACATGGACGCCAGCTGGGCCACGCTGGCCGATCCAGTCGCAAAACTGGTATCTGCCGCTGGCAACATCGCCGATGTGAAGCACGCCGGCAATCAGGCCTCGCTGGATTCGCAAACGGTTCTGTTGCGCGCAAATGATTTGTCCGAGCAGATCGGCAAGCTGCCGCTGCGCCGGTTGTTTCCGAACGTGTGGTGGGGCCTGCTTGGCGCAATTGGCGCGGTGTTCTTCGCGCTGGTGCTGGTTATCACCCTGGTCGGCGATCAGCGCCGCCGGTTCGCCAGCAGTACCGAGCTCAACCAGCGCAACCAGGAGGCGATCATGCGCCTGCTGGATGAAATGGGCTCGCTCGCCGAAGGCGACCTGACTGTAAAAACCACGGTGTCCGAAGACATCACCGGCGCGATCGCCGACTCGGTGAACTACGCCATCGACGAGCTTCGCTCTCTGGTGACCACCATCAACGAAACCTCCGAGCAGGTGTCGTCGTCGGCGCAGGAAACGCAGACCACCGCACGCCATCTGGCGAACGCGGCGGAGCAGCAGGCGCAGCAGATCAGTTCGGCCACCTCCGCGATCAACCAGATCGTGAGCTCGATGGACATCGTTTCGAAGGATTCGGCCGAGTCGGCCGACGTGGCCGAGCGCTCGGTGAAAATCGCCTCGCATGGCGCCGAAGTGGTGCGTGAAACCATCTCGGGCATGGACTCGATCCGTGATCAGATCCAAGAGACGTCGAAACGCATCAAGCGTCTCGGTGAATCCTCGCAGGAGATCGGCTCGATCGTGGAACTGATCAACGACATTGCCGAACAGACCAACATCCTCGCGTTGAACGCGGCGATCCAGGCGGCCTCGGCCGGTGAAGCGGGTCGCGGTTTCGCGGTCGTCGCGGACGAAGTGCAGCGACTGGCCGAACGCTCGACCAGCGCCACGAAACGTATCGAAACACTGGTGCAGACGATTCAGTCCGATACCAACGAAGCGGTGAACTCGATGGAGCAGACCACCGCCGAAGTGGTGGCCGGCGCACGCTTGGCGGAAGACGCCGGCAGCGCACTGGGCGATATCGAGCGCGTTTCGCACGATCTGTCCGCATTGATTCAGAACATCTCCACCGCCGCACGCGAGCAGTCCGCCGCGGCAACGGATGTTTCGCATTCGATGAACGCGATTCAGGAAATCACTTCGCAGACCTCGCAGGGCGCGAGCCAGACGGCCGACTCGATCGGTACGCTGGCGCAATTGGCGAGCGACCTGCGGCGTTCGGTGGCGCACTTCAAGCTGCCGGGCTGACATCAGTCCGGCTGGCATAGGCATTTTTGACGGGGGGCAGTCTCGCTGGTTGCGTAATGGAACGTTGGGCAGCCACTGAGAGAGGCGCATGAGACTTCAAGACCACATCGATTTCACCACGCTGCAATGGGTCAAGCCGGAGCTCGACGAAACACTGTCGATTGCCCGCGAGGCGTTGGAGTCCTACGTCGAAAATCCCGGCAACCGCACGGCCATGAAGGAGTGCGCGACGCGCCTGCATCAAGTGCATGGCACCTTGCGGATGGTCGAGCTGTATGGCGCAGCCATGGTCACCGCCGAGATGGAGACACTTTCCACGGCATTGCTCGACGAGCAGATCACTTACCGCGAAGAGGCCTACGCGGCCTTGATGCGCGGGCTTATGCAACTGCCCGATTACCTCGAGCGTCTGTCCAGCGGCCATCGCGACGTGCCGGTGGTATTGCTGCCATTGCTCAACGATCTGCGCGCGAGTCGCGAGCAGCCGCCGCTGCCCGAATCGGCAATGTTCCATCCCAACCTCGACGCCTTCCTGCCCGAGCAGGCGCCTGCGGCGATGAGCGAAGCGTATGCCGAAGCGCATCGCGGTGAGTTGCTCGACCTGCGCCTGCATTTCCAGCAACAGTTGCTGGCGTGGTTCCGTGGCCAGAATCCTTCGCAGCAACTCGTCGGCATGCGCAAGACGTTGCTCGCCATCTGCGCGCGCTGCTATCACGTGCACGGTCGTCGCCTGTGGTGGATCACCGCCGGTGTGCTTGAAGGTCTCGAGCAGGGCATGCTCAAAGGCCAGGCCGGTGAAGTGCGTCAGCTCGTCGGCAAGGTCGATCGGCATATCCGCCTGTTGATCGAGCAGGGCGAAGACAGCCTGCGAGGCGGCGAAGCCAGTGAAGTGGCTTCCAAACTTCTCTATATCGTGGCCGAAGCCAAACAGCGCAGCCCGCAGATGGAACTGCTGCGCACAACCTATCTTCTGGACACGCTTCTTCCCGACGCCGGCGAGCTGGAACACGCCCGCGGCTCGATGGCCGGCCACAACCGTGCGCTGCTGGATTCGGTATCGCGCGCGTTGAAAGACGACCTGTTGCGCGTCAAGGAAGCACTCGATCTGTTCCTGCGTCAGCAGGACGGCAACCCCGCGCAACTCGCCACGCAAGGTGAAGTGCTCGAACGCGTCGGAGATACGCTCGGTATGCTGGCGCTCAACGTGCCGCGCCGCGTGGTCAACGAACAGCGTCGCGTGCTCGATGAAATTGCCAGCCGCATGCGTCCGGCCGATGAGGACACGCTGCTGGATGTCGCCGGCGCGCTGCTCTACGTCGAAGCATCGCTGGACGATCACATCGAAAGCCTCGGATCCGAAGGCGATCAGGTCGCGGACGATTCGATGCACGGCCTGCCGCGCAGCGAAGCGCTCGGTGTGGTCACCACGCTGATGCACGAAGCGATCGGCAACACCGGCAAGGTCAAGGACGCCATCGTGGCGTTCATGGAATCGGGCTGGGAGCATCGGCGTCTCGCCGGTGCGCCAACTCTGATGAACGAAGTATCTGGCGCGCTGCGCATGATGTCTTCGCCGCGCCCGGCCGAACTGGCCGAAGGCGTCGGTCGCTTCATCAACAACGAATTGCTTGGCGACCACCGCGTGCCGACCGGCGTGCAGATGGATCATCTGGCCGACGCACTTGCGGCGCTGGAGTATTACCTCGAAGCCGCGCGTGAACATCGCGGCGGACTCGAACACATTCTCGACGTGGCCGAACACAGCCTCGGTCTGCTCGGTTACTGGCCGCTGCCGCCGGAACGCGTACTGCCGGAAGCGCCGGTGACGGAAGCCGTGTCGGTGCCCGGCGATCTGGAACACGAGCAGCATCCCGAACTCTCCGAGTCGGTCAGCATGTTGCCCGGCGACGACCTCGGCAGCTTGTTCATCGGCGAAGCAAAGTCGCCTGCGGAACACGTGCACAACCTGGACGGCATGCGCCTCGCGCAGACCGAAACCATCGCGCCGTCGATGTTCGAAGGCAGCGCGTCCAACGATCAGGACGACTGGATCGAGATCGAGGAAGAAGTCTTCGAGGAAATGCCGGCGCGCGATGCGCTGTCGGGCAACACCGGTTTCAACGCCGACGCCGAAGGCATCGATGACGACATCCGCGAAATCTTCCTGGAAGAAATGCAGGAAGAAATCGATAACCTGCGCAATGCCGAAGGCATCTGGCTGGCCGACCCTGCGCAGCATTCGTCGCTGATCAGCATCCGCCGCTCGTTCCACACGCTGAAAGGTTCCGGCCGTCTGGTTGGCGCCGGCGTGCTCGGCGAATTCGCTTGGAAAGTCGAGGACATGCTCAACCGTGTGCTGGACAATTCGATCCAGCCGGACGAAAACGTCCAGGCCGTTGTGCGTCACGCCATCGATGTGTTGCCGCAATTGCTCGCCGCGCTCAAGGGCGAGGGCGCGCCGACCGCGCCGCTCAGCGCGATCATGCGCACGGCCGAACAGGTCAGCGCCGGCCAGCCGGCGCGTGTGGAAGAACACATGTCGTCCGCTACCGAAATGGTGCGTCGTGTCGTGCGTCGCCGCATTCCGCGCACGAATCCACTGGCAGAAGCGGTGCCGGAAGCCACACTCACCGACGCCAGCGCGGTATCCGCCGAACACGAGCCGGCCGCTGCACACGAGATGATTGCGGTCATGCCGTCGGTCGATCCGGTGTTGCTGGAAATCCTGCGCAGCGAAGTGGCGCAGTATCTGCAGACCATCCGCGCTGCCATCCAGCGCAGCGATGCGGAGCTGCCGATCGGAGAAGACCTGCTGCGCGCGGTGCACACCTTGCATGGCGCCATCGCGATGGTCGACATCCCGCTGCTCACGCAACTGCTCTCGCCGCTCGAAGGTTTGTTCAAGCGCCTGCGTGCGTCGAACCTGGCGTTGCCGTCCGAGGGTGTTCGCCTGCTGGGTCAGGCGGCGGACATGGTCGATCACGTGATGGGCCAGTTCGATGTCGCTACGCCGCAACTACCGAACGCGGACGAACTGACCGCTCACATCGTCGAGATGCGCGATCGTTACCCCGAATCGCAGGTCGCGCACGTGGTATTCGAACCGCACGCGGACGACGAAATGCCGGAATCCGACGCCGCTGCGGATCATGCAGAAACGCATGATGCCGACATCGGCGCGTTGCTGGATGCCAGCATCGCCGAAGCGGGTGTCGCGCATTCGGACGACGCGGATGCACACGCTTCCACGCACGCCGAAGATCAGCAACCCTCAAAGCCCGCGCATCCCGACGAAGCGCGTCACGATGCCGTCGCTGCCGAACTCGTGGCGGCGCTGGACGCATTCGAACCCGGCGTGGCAGCCGCCGAAAGAGAAGCAACCGAAAAGGCAGCCGCCGAAAAGCTCGCCGTCGAGCAGGCTGCGGAACGCGCGGCACTTGTCGAGGCCGCTGCGCTCAAGGAATCCGAAGAACTCGCTGCCGCCGAACGCCTCGCTGCCGAACAGTCCGCGGCGCAAGCCGCACAAGCGGCTGCCGAGAAAGAGGCCGCGGAGCAACTCGCCGCGGAACAGGCAGCCGCTGAAAAAGCTGCGGCGGAGAAAGCCGCGGTCGAGCGTGCAGCCGAGGAACAGGCAGAAGCAGAACGTGTTGCAGCAGAACATGCAGCGCAGCAGCAGGTCGAAGCGGAACGAGCTGCGGCAGAGCAGGACGCCGCCGAAAAGATCGCCTTGGCACAGGCGGCCGCCGAAAAAGAAGCTGCGGACGCCGTCGCCCAGTCCGACTCGCGCGATGTCGACAACAACGATGACGCCGATACCAACACCGAGACGGAAGTTGTGGAAGAACACGCCGGTGCATTCGCCGGCGCGGGCCACATCGATGCCGATCTGCTGGAAGTCTTCATCGACGAGGCACGCGAAATCCTCGATCACGCCGATGGCGTGGTGGCGCAGTGGCATGCCGAACCGATGCATCTCGCCTATGTGGCCGAGCTGCAGCGCGACCTGCATACGCTCAAGGGTGGCGCACGCATTGCCGGCCTGGCGCCGGTGGGCGATCTCACCCACGCGATCGAAACCCTGCTCGAAAAACCCATACGCGACGAAGGCAGGGCGGGCGCTCTGATCACCGCGCTGGAAGGCAGCTTCGATCAACTGCATTCGCTGGTGCTGAAGGTGTCGCAAGGCCAGGCCACGGAATATCCGCAGGCCACGATCGATCACCTGCTCGCGCTCGCGGGCGAAAAAAACCTGGCCGACGATGCGATGCTGGCGGCCGTCGCCATGCCCGAGCTCAAGGCCTCCAAGCCGGCGCCGATCCCGGCCGCACCGGCATCGACTGCGGGACTCGAGTTGCCCGAATTGCTGCCCGAAGCGGAAGAAGAAGTCCGCTCGTCGCAGGAACAGATCCGCGTTCGCGCCGACCTGCTCGACAGCCTGGTCAACCACGCCGGCGAAGTGGCGATCTACCGTTCGCGCCTCGAACAACAGGTGGCCGGCTATCGTTTCAACCTGGTCGAACTCGAACAGACCGTCGCCCGTCTGCGCAGCCAGTTGCGCATGCTGGAAATCGAAACCGAGGCGCAGATCATCGCGCGCTTCCAGCGCGAGCATCGCGAAGCGGGCCTCACCACGTTCGATCCGCTCGAGCTCGATCGTTACTCGCAGCTGCAACAGTATTCGCGCGCGCTGGCCGAGTCGGTATCCGATCTGGTGTCGATCCAGAACATGCTCGACGAACTCACCCGTCAGGCGGAAACGCTGCTGATCCAGCAGTCGCGGGTCAGTACCGAACTGCAGGACGGCCTGCTGCGAACGCGCATGCTGCCGTTCGACACGATGGTGCCGAACCTTCGCCGCACCTTGCGTCAGGCAGCGCAGGAGCAAGGCAAGAGCGCGCAGTTGTACGTGGACGGTGCGCACGGCGAAATGGATCGCAACCTGCTCGACCGCATCAAGGCGCCGTTCGAACACATGCTGCGCAATGCGATCGCGCACGGCATCGAAAGCCCGGCGGAACGCCGCAAGGCGGGCAAGCCGGCGGAAGGTTCGGTGCACATCCGCGTGGCCCGCGAAGCCACCGAGGTGGTGATCCGGGTCAGCGACGATGGTCGCGGTCTTGATCGCGCGGCGATTCGCAAGCGCGGCATCGAACGCGGCCTGCTGCGCGCCGACATCAAGCCGACCGACAACCAGCTGCTGTCGCTGATCACCCAGCCGGGCTTCTCCACCGCCGGCAAGATTACCCAGCTGGCCGGCCGTGGCGTCGGCATGGACGTGGTCGCCAACGAGATCAAGCAGCTCGGCGGTTCGCTGTCGATCGAATCGGACGAAGGCAAGGGCAGCACGTTCGTGTTGCGCCTGCCATTCACCCTCGCCGTGACGCAAGCCATCCTGGTGCGTATCGGCGAAGCGACCTTCGCGATTCCGATGACCTCGGTGCAGGGCGTCGCCCGCGTCAATCCGGATGACCTCGCCACGATGATGGCCGAGGACGAACCGTCGTTTGTCTACGGCAGCGAGGACTTCGGCATCCACGATCTGGCCGAGTTGCTGGGTCTGCCGCCCGGGCTTCCGGCGGAAGGCGAACAGCAGCCGCTGTTGCTGACGCGCGCCGGTGATCTTCGTGCGGCGATCCGCATCGACGCGGTGCTCGGCTCGCGCGAAATCGTGGTCAAGTCGGTGGGCCCGCAGATCAGCTCGGTGCCCGGCCTGCTCGGCGCGACGATCATGGGCGACGGTTCGGTGCTGATCATTCTCGACCTCGCGCCGCTGGTTCGCCACGGCATCACGCGTCGCCAGCAGCGTCTGGTCGACGGACTCAGCGCAGTGCAGGCGCCGATCATCGAGGAAGTCCGCATCCGGCCGCTGGTCATGGTGGTGGATGATTCGATCACCATGCGCAAGGTCACCAGCCGCGTGCTGGAACGTCACGAGTACGAAGTCAGCACGGCGAAAGACGGTATCGACGCGATCGAGAAATTGCATGAGCGCGTGCCGGATCTGATGCTGCTGGATATCGAGATGCCGCGCATGGACGGCTACGAACTGGCGACGCACATGAAAGCCGATCCGCGATTGCGCGATGTGCCGATCATCATGATCACCTCTCGCAGCGGCGACAAACATCGCCAGCGCGCGTTCAACATCGGTGTCGATCGTTATCTCGGCAAGCCCTATCAGGAAGCGGAACTGCTGGTGCAGATCAGCGAGGTGCTCGAGCAGCGCGTCGGAGCCGAACCATGACCCACGCGGCACCGGCGGTCGCGCTGTTGTTCGACGATACCGAGCTGGCCGGGCAACTTCGCGAAGCGCTGCTTGAGCGCGGCGCACGCATCGTGCACGAAGGCGGCGTCTCCAGTCTGAGCCGCGAGCTGTTGCAGCAGTGCGGCGCGGATGTGTTGGTAGTGAACCTGGACGATGCCGCGGACGACGCGCTCGACCAACTCTACGACGTGATCGACGGCGATCGTCCGCGTGTCGTTTTCAACGATGCGCAGGCCAGCCGCAAATTGATCGGCTGGGATCACGCGCGCTGGGCACGACATCTTGCGGTCAAGGTGCTGGAGGCTGGCGATGTCGATCCACCGCGACCGGAAAACGCGCCGATGCTCGACGTGTCGGAGCCAACCGAAAAAGTCGTCGATGCTGCGTATCCAGCGGACGTAACGGTTGTGCACGTGAATCCGGAATCCGTGCCGCCGGCATTCGAGGCCGATCTTTCACCGCACCCAACCGACGAACTACACGAACAACAAGCCGCGGCCGAATCCGAAAATCTGGCGGCGGAACTGGAAGCGCTGCTCGCGTCGGGCGATCTCGCCGACGCAGACGAAGAAACCACGGGCTCCGGTTTGCGTTTCAGCGAAGACGAAGCGCCGCCGCCGCTGCACGACGGAAATTTTGGCGCGCCCGCGACTGCGCTCGATGCGTTGCCGCTGGATGCATCCGATGATTTCAGCCACTCGACAACCATCGAGCCGACAGCCGTGCAGGCCAGCGTGACGCCGCCGGTCTTCGAACTCGATCATCTGCACCTCGCGCCGATCGACGAAGGTCAGGCCACGCAGCCGACGACCGTTGCAGCTCCTTTGGTCGCCGATGCCGCAGCTGCTGCTCCGGTCAAGGCACCGGACAGCTGGGCACTTTTCGATGACGCTGCCCAACCGGCCGCCACGACTGAAAATTCCAACGCAGCGACGTTCGGCATCGAAAAGGTGAGCGCGGCCGATTTCCTTGCGCCCGAAAGCGAGCCGATGGCGAAAGGCTTCGAGCCGTTGATGAGCTTCGAGCTCGTCTCCATGGAAGAAGCCATTGCGCCAAAGGCATACGAGCACGTCAGCGAGATGCATCTGGACGACAGCGGCAGCAGTGCGCTGACTCGGATCGTCGTGCTGGGCGCCACGGTCGATGGCATCGATTCGGTGTGCGAGTTCCTGGCTGCCGTGCCGAATAACAGCCGGCTGACATTCCTGCACACGCAACGTCTGTCGACAGAACCGTTGTTCGAACAGATGGCCAAACTTTCCGCGCGCAGCGCCTTGCCGGTTCGCGTGGCAGAACACGCCGGCCGCGCTCGCGCCGGTGAAGTGCTGTTGGCGCCCGACTCCGGTCAGGTGCTGTTGCGCCGTGATGGCAGCATCGAAGTGCAGGCCGGCGATGCCGGGCCGTCCATCGATGCGAGTTTTTCGATGGCGGCAAACGCGTTCGGTCGCGACGCTCTGGCCATTGTGTTTGCCGGTCGCGCCAACGACGCAGTGGCCGGGTCGCAAGCCATTCACGACCGTGGTGGACAGGTCTGGGTGGAGTCGTCGTCCGGCGAGCATTTCGCCGATATGGTCAGTGGCATTTTCGCCGAACGACTTGTCAGTTATTCCGGTACGCCGCGCGAACTCGCGGCGCACCTGCTCGAGGTGTTTCCATGAGTGACCATCCGCTGCCGCGTGAAATCCGTTGCGTGCTCGTGCCCGTCGGCAACCTGCGTCTGCTGCTACCCAACGCGACCATCGCCGAAGTCGTCACGCAAAGCACGCCCGAACCTGTTGCGAATGCACCCGACTGGTTGCTCGGCCGCATCTCCTGGCGTGGCTGGCGCGTGCCGCTCGTGTCATTCACGCAGCTGGCCGGCACCGAAGCCGGCGATACTGACCTGAGCGTGCGCGTTGCCGTGCTCAAGGCGCTGGGCGGCAATCCTGCGATGCCTTTCATTGCCGTGCTCACGCAGGGCTTTCCGCGCCTGGCGACATTGAATGCCGAGCTGATCATTCCGACCCACGACGGCACGCCGTTGCCTGCAGGTGTGCGCGCGCAGGTGCTGGTGCGCGACGACGTGGCGATGATTCCGGATCTGGAATGGATTGAAACCGAGTTGCTCGATTTACTCGGCGATGCGGATGCGGAGAAGGAAACCGCAGAGACCGATGAGTCATCGGAGCCGACCGACAGTTCGGACTGATCGTTTGCGATCGGTGCATGTCGCGCTGCGGTCGATTCAGCGGCATCAGTCGCATTCGATATCTAGCCGTCGCCGTGCAACGCCTGCAACGATGCGAGCGCGGCGAGCCCCGCGGTTTCCGTGCGCAGAATGCGCGGACCCAGGCGCAAGCCTTCGAAGCCCGCATTTTCCAGCAACTCGATATCGCGTTCGCCGAGCCCGCCTTCGGGCCCCACCACCAGCAGCCCACCCGCTTGCGTGAATCGCAGGTCGCGCGACGAGTGCGCGGCATCCGGCAGCAACGCCAGGCGTAATGCGCCGTCTTCTGCGAGCCCCGCCACCCAGTTCGACAACGTCTGCGTCGCAAGAATCTCGGGCATTCGCGCGCGGCCGCTTTGTTCGCATGCGCTGGCTGCCACGGCACGCCAGTGAGCCAGACGTTTCTCGGCGCGCGCAGCATCCAGCCTTACCTCGGAGCGTTCGGTCAGCAGCGGCACGATGCGCGTTACGCCGAGTTCGGTCGCCTTCTGCACAATCAGGTCCATCTTCTCGCCGCGAGCGATGCCCTGCACCAGCGTGAGCCGCAACGGCGATTCGTTTTCGATTCGCTGTTTCGATTGTACCTGCACGACGACCTTGCGTTTATCGATCGTGAGGATGGTCGCTGCGTAATCATGACCATCGCCGTTGAACAGCGTAAGCGGATCGCCGGCAACCAGCCGCAATACGCGGCCGACGTGTTCCGCGGCCTGCGTCGGCAGCGCACATTCGGTGCCTGGCTCGAGCGCGGATTCGACGTGGATACGTATCTGTCGCATGAGTTTTCGTCAATCAAAAAGTCAGCATAACCGAGTGACTTCACTCGAGGCACTCAGTGAGTTTCATCCAGCGACTGCGAGTTCGATGCCTGCGATGGCGGTCTCGACCAGCAAGTCGATTTCCCGCGCGGTCACGACATACGGCGGCATAAAATAAATCACGTCGCCCAGCGGGCGAAGCAGCACACCGAGTTTCAGGCCATGCAGATAGACGCGCATGCCACGCCGGTCCGATGGCGGAAAGTTGCGCCGGCTTGCCTTGTCCGCCACCAGTTCGACGGCGGCAATCATGCCGGTTTGCCGCACATCGGCAACGTTCGGATGATCGCGCAGTGGTGCCAGCCTTCGCGCGAGATATGCGCTCAATTCGCGGTTGCGTTCGAGCACCGGCTCGTCGCGGAAGATCGCCAGCGTTTCCAGCGCCACGCGGCAGGCGAGTGGATTGCCGGTGTAGCTGTGTGAATGCAGGAACGCCTTGCCCGCGCTGTATTCGGCATAGAACGCTTCGTAGATGGCCTGCGTGGTGAGCACCGCGGACAACGGCAGAAAACCGCCGGTGAGGCCTTTCGAAAGGCACATGAAATCAGGCGACACGTCAGCCTGTTGGCAGCCAAACAACGTACCGGTGCGACCGAACCCGACCGCTATTTCGTCGGCGATGAAATGCACCGCGAATTCGTCGCACAGCGCACGCAGTCCGCGCAGATAGATCGGGTCGTACATGCGCATGCCGCCGGCGCATTGCACCAGCGGCTCGACGATCACCGCGCAGGTTTCGTGCGCGTGTTTCTCGAGCAATCGCCGCATGTCGACGAGCCGGCGTTTGGCCGTCTGTTCGGGCGACTCGCCGGATTCGCCTTCGTAGGCATCCGGCGATGGCGCGAGGAAGGGCGTGAGCAGCAGCGGCGCATACGTCTTGCGATACAGCGCCACGTCGCTGACTGACAGCGCGCCGAGCGTTTCGCCGTGATAGCTGCCGGTCAAGGCGATGAAGCGTGTTTTTTCGCCGTGGCCCTGGTTGAGCCAGTAATGGAAGCTCATTTTCAGCGCGACTTCGATCGCCGCAGATCCGTTGTCCGCATAGAACACGCGATCGAGCCCGGCAGGCGTGACACGCACGAGTTCCTCGGCCAGCGCGACGGCGGGTTCGTGCGTGAAGCCGGCAAAGATGACGTGCTCAAGTTGCTGCGCCTGATCGGCAAGCGCGGCGGCAATGCGCGGGTTGGCGTGCCCGAACAGATTGGTCCACCACGAACTGATGCCGTCGAGATAGCGCTTTCCATCCGCATCGATCAGCCAGACGCCCTCGCCGCGTACGATCGGCACCATCGGCACCTGCATTGCGCCAGCGGGATCGTGATCGTGCATCTGCGTGCACGGATGCCAGAGATGTTTCAGGTCGCGCGCGGCGAGTGCGGCGTTGCCGCTTGCGGTGTGAGTCATCCGGCTATCATCGGCGTTGCGCGATGGGCGCTCAAGCCCGTCGATCACCGGAAAGAGATACGCGATTGAGCTACTTTCGAAAAGCCCTGATCGGATTCGGCGTGCTCGTGCTGGCCGCCTTGCTGCTCGTATGGTTTTTGCCGGCGCGATGGCTGGTGCCGAGCATCGAGTCGCGTCTGCAAGGCGTGCGTCTCGAACAGGTGCAGGGTTCGGTGTGGAACGGCAGCGTGGCGAACGTGGTGCAGGCGGACGGCCGATCCATGGGCCGGCTGGATTGGCAACTCTCGCGGCTCGCTTTGCTTGGGAAAGTGCGCGGACAGATGAAACTCGAAGGACCGCGCTTGGGTTTTTCCGCGACGATGCAGCGGGTTTCGGCGGACCAGATCCAACTCGATGCGGCGAGCCTGCATGCCACGCTCGACAACGCGGATCAGCGCAAGCCGTCGAGCTTTGGCGAACCGCGTGGCGCGATGCAAATCACGCTCGATCATGCCTTGCTGCAAGGCGGCTGGCCGCTGGAATTGCAGGCCGCGATGCACTGGCATGATGCAGCGTTGCTGACCAGCGATGGGCTCGTGCCGCTGGGTGTGCTTGACGGTCAAGCCACCGCGCAAGGCGGCATCGTTCAGGTGCAATTGCATGACGACGGAACCGGTCCGCTGGAAGCGAAAGGTAATCTGCAGGTGATTCCACTCGGCTGGCGACTGGACGCCACACTACGCGAGCGACGGCCCGATGCAGCGTTGCATCGATGGCTGGCGCAGTTCGGCCATCCAGACAGCGAAGGCCGCATCCACATTCAGCGCAACGGTGGTCTTGCCGATGGCGCTTCAACTTCCAGCGGCCGTCGCGTCAAAGGACAACCATGACACCCGATATTTCATCACGTGCACTCGCTGCCGCACGCGACGCCGCTTCGGCCGCGGCCGATATCATTCGCCATTACTGGCAACGCGGCGTAGTGACCGAATTGAAACCCGACGCGACGCCGGTGACCGTGGCCGATCGCGAAGCCGAACAGGCGATCCGCGACATCCTGCGCACGGCCTTGCCACAGGCGTCGATCTACGGCGAGGAGTTCGGCCTCGAAGGCGAACGTGGCGGGTTGATGTGGCTGGTCGATCCGCTCGATGGCACCAAGAGTTTCGTGCGGCGCACGCCGTTCTTCTCCACCCAGATCGCATTGATGGATGGCGACGAACTCGTGCTCGGCGTTTCCAGTGCGCCGATCTACGGCGAGACGATGTGGGCAAGCGCCGGCGAAGGTGCGTGGATGGACGGCGAGCGCGTGCAGGTCGCGGACATCACCGCGATGAGCGACGCGTCGATCTCCACCGGCAACATCAAGACGCTGACCGGCGATGCGCGCTGGGATGCGCTGGGCGCGCTGATCCGCGACAGCAATCGCATTCGCGGCTACGGCGATTTCTGCCACTACCACCTGCTCGCGCGCGGCTCGCTCGATCTGGTGATCGAGTCGGACGTGAACATCCTTGACATCGCAGCGCTCGCGGTGATCGTGCGCGAAGCCGGCGGCGTGTTCACCGATATCGAAGGTGCGCCACTGACGCTCGACACGCGCAGCGTGCTTGCCGGTTCACCATCCATCCACGCGCAGGCGCTCTCGCGTTTGCGCCTTTCCAAAAATCCGGAGCAACCGTGACATGAGCGATTTCCCGCAAGCACTGATCTGGCTGGCCAACAATGTTTTCGGCATTCTGGCTTCCATCGCCGGCATCGTAGTGGCGTGCGTGCTGTGGTCGCGTGCGTCGCGCGCGGCGATGCTTCTGTTGATCGCCTCCATCCTGCAGTTGGTACTGATGATCATCGCGAGCTGGTTCTACGTGGCCTTCCTGCCGCATCACGAAGGGGCCATCGACATGGCGCACATGGTGGCCATATCGGGACTCGTGCTTGGGTTCCTGCACGCGATTGTCTACGGCCTGCTGATCTGGGCAATCGCGACCGGTCGGGGTGTGCAACTGGGGTCGGCGCCGGTCGTGTCGCGAGGCTGAGCTACAATCGACGGATGCCAAAGCTTCCGATCATCCATGCGACGCGCGACGTTCACGACAGCGGATTCCTGAAAGTCGAGCAGCTCGATCTCGAATTTTCCAACGGCGAACGCCGCACGTACGAGCGACTGAAAGGCAGCGGGCTCGGCGCGGTGATCATCGTGCCGATGCTGGATGACGACACCGTGCTGCTGATCCGCGAATACGGCGCCGGCGTCGGCCGCTACGAACTGGGCCTGCCGAAAGGTCGGCTCGATCAGGACGAAACGGTGGAGCAGGGCGCCGAGCGCGAGCTGAAAGAAGAGATCGGCTACGGCGCGCATCGATTGAAAATCCTGCATCACCTTTCGCTGTCGCCGTCGTACATGACGCACATGGCACACGTGGTGATCGCGCGGGATCTCTATCCCGAACGACTGCAAGGCGACGAGCCGGAAGAACTCGAAGTGGTGCCGTGGAAAATGTCCGAACTGCATACGCTGCTCGGCCGCGACGACGTGACCGAAGGCCGCTCGATCGCGGCGTTGTTCATGGCGCGCGAATATCTCGCCGGACGTTTCAACGCATGAGTGCACCTTCGAAATTCGTGCAGCGCATCGGTGACATCGCGCGCTTGGCCGGCGAAGCGATCCTCGACATCTATCGCGGCGACTTCGCGGTGCAGACCAAGGAAGACGCCTCGCCTTTGACCGCGGCCGATCTTGCGGCGCAGCGCGTGATCATGGCCGGCCTCTCCGAGCTCGATCCACTGCTGCCGATCGTCTCGGAAGAAGCCAAGGCGCTGGCGTGGTCCGAGCGCAGGCAATGGTCGCGTTACTGGCTGGTCGATCCACTCGACGGCACGCGCGAGTTCGTCAAGCGCAACGGCGAGTTCACCGTGAACATCGCGCTGATCGACACCCAGCGTTCGGTGCTCGGCGTGGTGCTGGCGCCGGTCACCGGCGAGTTGTATGTGGCCGCGCTCGGCGAGGGCACGTGGTTGCAAAGCGAAGCGGGCGCCGACTGGCAAACCGTTCGCACGCGATCGATCGCGCAGCCGCCAGTGCTGGCCGGCAGCAGGTCGCACGGCACTGCGCAGGAAACCGCATTGGAAGCGTTGCTCGGCACAGGTTACGAACGCGTCCCATTGGGTTCGTCGCTGAAGTTCTGCCTGATCGCGCGTGGTGGCGCGGACGTCTACTTGCGGCTGGGCCCGACCAGCGAATGGGACACTGCCGCCGCGCAGTGCGTGTTGGAAGAAGCCGGCGGCGCCGTGCTCGATTTGCAGGGACAACCGTTTCGCTACAACCGTGGTGAATCGTTGCTCAATCCGGAATTCATCGCCATTGGCGATCGCGCGATCGACTGGAAATCGCGTTTGAAAGCCGCCGGTTTCTGAGCGCGGCAACGCGACGAAACATGACAGACCCGGCTCGCCATCCACTCGACGAACTGCTTGCGATCATGGCGCGACTGCGCGACCGCGATGGCGGATGCCCGTGGGATGCGCAGCAGAACTTCGCATCCATCGCGCCGTACACCATCGAGGAAGCGTACGAGGTGGCCGACGCCATCGATCGCCAGGACTGGACCGATCTGCAGGACGAACTCGGCGATCTGCTGCTGCAGGTCGTGTTTCATGCGCAGATGGCGAAAGAGGCAGGGTTGTTCGACTTCGCCGATGTGGCACAAGGCATCGGTGACAAGATGCGCCGACGCCATCCGCATGTCTTCGCCGACGTTCGCTATGCCGACGCGGCGGCGCAGAAGCAGGCGTGGGAAGACATCAAGCGCGTCGAACGCGATGCCAAAGGCCATGTGCCCGATCACAGTGCGCTGGCTGGCGTATCGACAGGCTTGCCGGAGTGGAAGCGTGCACTGAAATTGCAGCAGCGCGCGGCCGTCACCGGTTTCGACTGGACTGATCCGCAGCCAGTGCTGGCCAAGCTCGCCGAAGAACTCGACGAGGTGCGGGCAGAGTTCGCTGATGGCGTCGATGCGGCACGACTGGAAGACGAGATAGGCGACATGCTGTTCGTGCTGGTCAATCTCACGCGGCATGCCGGTGTGGATTTTTCGCAGTCCCTGCGTCATGCGAACCGCAAATTCGAGCGGCGTTTTCGCGCGATGGAAAATCTGGCAGCCGATGACGGCAAGCCGTTTGCCGCACACACGCTGGCCGAGCAGGAAGCGCTGTGGCAGCGGGTCAAGGCGCTCGAACGCAAACCCTGAGCGACGCCGCTCCTGCGGCCATGCAACCTTTTTGGCGCGGGTGGCATCCTAGATGCACCGACCTTTCAGGAAATGCGCCATGCGCCGTCTTCTCATCGCCGCACTGCTGTGCGCTCCCGCTGCTGCCTTTGCCGCCGACCACTGCAAATTCGAGGCGCCACGCAACCTGCAACTCAATTTGTCGGGCGTGCGCGCCGTGCAGGTCGATGTCCACAGCCACAACCTTCATCTCATCGGCGGCAGCGCGAGCAGCGCCACGTTGAATGGCAAGGCGTGCGCCTCCGATCAGTCCGCGTTGGACAGCCTGCAGGTCACGCAGCGTCGTGAAGGCGATCAACTGCTGATCGATATCGGTGGCGACAATCATTTCTCGTGGCACCTTTTCGGTGGTGACTCGTACGCATATCTCGACATCAACATGCAGATTCCCGCGAATCTTCCGGTGACGCTGGACGTGGGTTCCGGTGACGCGGAAGCCAGCGGCGTGCAGCAATTGACCGGCACAGTCGGCTCGGGCGATCTGCATGTTCGGCAAATACCGGGCAAGGTCGACGTGAGCGTGGGTTCCGGCGACATCGACGCAAACGATATCGGCAGCCTGAATGTCGGCTCGGTGGGTTCGGGCGACTTCAAGGGCAACGGCGTTCGCGGCGACGCGCGCATTGGCAGCATCGGCTCGGGTGACGTTACGTTGCGCCAGGTGGGCGGCAGCGTGCATGCCGAAACGCTGGGCTCGGGCGATCTCAACGTGAGCGATGTCGGTGGCGATCTCAGCCTCGGCGCCAAGGGCAGCGGCGACGTCGACCACTCCAACATCAAGGGCAAGGTGAACCTGCCCAAAGACGACGACTGATCGCGCTTTGTAGGAGCGCACCTTGTGCGCGATGCTTTTGGAAGTCCATCGCGCGCATGGCGCGCTCCTACAAAAAGCAGGAAACCAGATACACCAGTGGCGCGCAGATCAGCAGGAACGGTATCGACACCAGATGCAGCAATCGCATGCCGCGCGGTTGCCCGGCCAGGCGCAAGGCGATCAGGTTCGCGAGTGAACCGATCGCCACGCCGAAACCGCCGACGTTCACCGCGATCGCCAGCGCAACGGCATCGGGCGCACGATCGAGCAACAGCACGGTAGCCGGAACATTGCTGATCACTTGCGAGGCGAAGATGCCGGCAAGGTAGAGCGTCAGCGGCCGGTTGAAATCGAAATGATCGAGCGCGTGTCGCACCTGCGACAGATCCGCGAAGTGGCCGAGCCCGAGGAAGATCGCGGCGAAGGTCAGCAACAGCAGCCAGTCGATTCGCATCAGACTCTGGCGCGCGAGCAGCGCAAAGAACGCGAGCAAGACGATGGCGCCCAGCGCAGCGTGGCCGTATTCCATCAGCAGCACCATCGCCACCAGCGCGAGCATCGAGCCCACGCCGAGCCGATGCGAATGCACGTTGCCGTCGATGCCCTCCGGGCTCAGCGTGATCCGCTCGCGCGGCAGCCAGCACCAGGTGAATACCACCAGCATCGCCAGCATGATCGCGGACGTTGGCAACATGGCCAGCGCAAAACGCAACAGCGGCAGTCCCGAGTGTTGCCAGAGCAGCAGGTTTTGCGGATTGCCGATCGGACTCAGCGTGGAACCGGCGTTCACCGCGAGCGGTTCGAGCACGACCATGCGCAGGATTGGCAGGTTCGACATCGCACCGATCGCCAGCGTCAGCGGCACGATCAGGAACAGGCTCACGTCATTGGTCAGCACCATCGACAGCAGCGCGGTCGCCGCCACCAACAGAAGTCCAAGGCTGCGCACGGAATGCGCGCGTGCAACGACGACTGCCGCCGCATGTTGCACCATGCCGCTGTCGCGAATGCCCTGGATTGCGATGAGCAATCCGGTCAGGCCGGCGAGCGTCGGCAGTTGCAGCCAGCGCTGGTAATCGGTGAGCGGTCGCGGGTCGAACAACGCAAGCGCGATGGCGAGCAACGCGAACAGAACGAGCAGCCATTCCGCCTTCAGGCGAGGCCACAAGCTATGCATCGGCAGGCGCCATGGCATCGTGCATCGTCGGGGCAGCAAGTCCGTGGCGTTGCGGCATCGTCATTCTTCCCGCAGCAGGCGCATCGGCGGTGTGCGGATGATTCTGCGCGTGCCCGCCAGGCCGAGCAACATCACGACGGCTGCCGCGATCAGCGCGCCCAACCCGAGCGGCAACAGCGGCGGCACGAAACCTTCGATGTGAAACACCGCGTGGCCGAGCCACAGACCTGCGCCGGCCGCACCGATTGCAGCGGTCAGGCCGGCGACCAGTCCGAGCAGCGCGAACTCGCACGCGGCAGCCACGCGTAGCTGTGATCGACGCGCACCCAGCGTGCGCAGCAACGCCGCTTCGTGTCGTCGTTCGGCGGCGCTGGCCGCCAGCGCGGCGGCAAGCACCAGCGCACCCGCGAGCAAACTGAAACCGAGAATCCAGCGCACCGCATTGCCGACGCGATCGACGATTTCGCGCACGCGATCGAGCAACGAATCCACGTCGACCAGACTCAGGTTGCTGTAGCCACGCGACAACTGCGCCAGCTGTTCGGCATGTCCGCGCGGCACGTAGAAACTGGCCAGCCAGGTGTGCGGCAAACCGTTTGCGTGATCGGGATCGAGCAGCAGGAAAAAGTTGACGCGGAACGAACTCCAGTCGACTTTGCGGATGCTGGCGACGCGCGCATCGATGCTGCCTTCACCGACATCGAAACGCAGTGTGTCGCCGATCTTCAAGCCGAAGATGTCGCGCCACATCGTGTCGATCGAAACTTCCGCGCGCGCCGGATGCGCAGCTTGCCATTGACCGCCGACGATCTGGTTGCTCGGCGGCAGTTCGCTGGCCCACGACAATCGCAACTGACGATCCGCCCATTCCTTGCCGCGCTCATCCTGGAACTTCATGCGATCGATCGATTGCCCATTGATCGCAGTGAGCTTGCCCACCGCGAGCGGCAGCATGTTGAGCTTGCTGCCGCCGATGGCCGCGAGCGTGTGCTCGAAGCCGGCGCGTTGATCGTCCTGCAGATTCAGCGCAAACCAGTTCGGCGTATCTGCCGGCAACTCCTGTCGCCAACCCTGCAACAGCGATGGCGCGACCACCGCCAGAAGCAACAGCGCGCACAGGCCGAGGCTCAACGCCGTGGCCTGCACCAAACTCAACGTGCGCCGACGCGCGAGCGCAGCAAGGCCAAGACGCAATGCGGGGTGTGCGCCGGGTGCGACGCGACGCGCCAACCACAGCAGCAATGCCGCGAGCAGTGCGGCGATGACCGCGACGCCGAAAAGACTCGCGGCAAGAATACCGGCCAGCGTGAGCGAACTGCTCTGGCTCCAGATCAGCGCCAGCGCAACCAGCAGCGGAATCAGGTACAGCACATCGAAACGTCGCGCGCGGCGCGTTACGCTCTGGCGAAACACCGCGACCGGCGGCACCTCGGCAAGGCGCGCCAGCGGCGGCAGGGCGAAACCGACCAGCACCGCAATGCCCATCGCCGCAGCCGCGAACGACGGACCCAGCGGCAACACCGTCGGCACGCCGCCGAACAACTGGCTGGCGAACATCCACGCGAGTTGCGACAGGCCAAGCGCGATCAGCAGCCCAAGCCCAGCCGCAGGAATCGCGAGCGCAGCCAGCGTGCCGAGCAACAAACCGAGCACGCGGCGACGCGATGTACCGAGCGCGCGCAGCAAGGCCACTTCGGATGTCTTGCGCCGCGCATAGCGTTGCGCCGCGAGCGCAATCGCGACACCGGCGAGCAGTGCCGACAACAACGCAGTGAGTCGGAGAAAGGCGCTCGCGCGATCGAACGCCGTGCGCATGCGCTCCTGCGTCTGTTCCGGCGTGATCAGTTCTGCGCCTTGCGGCAACGTGGTGGCTTGCGCCCAATTGCGCCAGCCCTGCACAGCGGTGGGTTCGCCTGCCAGCAACAGGCGATGACGCGCGCGGCTGCCGGTGCCGAGCAGGCCGGCCTGTTCGGCATCGGCCAGGCTCATCAACGCGCGCGGCGCGAGTGCAAACAGCTCGCCGCCATCGGGTTCGCGCACGAGTTCGGCGGCGATGATCAGCGGACGTCCACCCAGTTGCAGCGGCTGGCCTACTTTGAGATTCAACGCGACCAGCGCGCGGTGATCGAGATACACGTGGCCCACGCCGGGTGCGCGCGCAGCAACGGAATGACCGGCTGCATCGGCGAGTTCCAGCGTGCCACGCAACGGGTAGTTCGCGTCGGTCGCCTGCACGTCGAGCAGCTGGCTCTGCTGATGGGCGAACGCGACGCTGGGGAAACTCGCGGTGGCGGTGCTGCTCAATCCGCGTCGCCGACCTTGATCGACGAATGGGGGCGGCAATGCCTGCGGCGAAGAGATGCCGATGTCTCCGCCGATCAATTCGGCTGCGCTCGCCAGCATGCCGCGTTCGATCCGCGTCGCCAGGGTCGCGACCACACCGAGCGCCACCACCGCCAGCACCAGCGACGCAGCCAGCGTGCGCAGCTCCGGCAAATGCCATTCACGACGCAGGCTGCGCAGCGCCAGCAACATCAGCCTCATGCGTTGTTTCCCTGCACGGGCGTAAGCACGCGACCTTCATGCAATTCGATGCCGCGGTCACAGCGCGCGGCGAGCGTTGCATCGTGTGTCACCAGCACCAGTGTGGTGTGGTGATCGCGGTTGAGGCCGAACAGCAAATCGCAGACATGGTGGCCGGTGCGCTGGTCGAGATTGCCGGTGGGCTCGTCGGCGAACAGGACCCGCGGCGCATGCACGAACGCGCGCGCGATCGCCACGCGTTGCTGCTCGCCGCCAGAAAGTTGCGCCGGATAGTGTCGGCGGCGCGCAGTCAAACCGACTGCTTCGAGCGCTTCGCGCGCACGCACGCGCGCCGATGGGCTGCCTTCCAGTTCCAGCGGCAGCATCACGTTTTCCTCGGCGGTCAGTGCGGGCAGCAAGTGGAACGACTGGAACACGAAGCCGACCAGTCGCCGCCGCACATCGGCACGCGCTTCCTCGTCCAGTTGCTGCAAGCGGTGACCATCGAGCTGTATGTCGCCAGAGTCGGGCGTGTCCAGCCCGGCGAGCAGGCCGAGCAGGGTGGTCTTGCCCGAACCCGAAGCGCCGACGATGGCAAAGCTTTCGCCCGGCATGATGCGCAGGCTCACATCGCACAGGATGTCCAGCTTTCCCTCGGGACCGCTGACCGACTTGCTAACATCGCGGGCTTCAAGAATGGGATGGGACGAATCGCTCATGCGTCGATGCCTTTGGTTGTTGGTATTTCTATGCGGCATCGGCACGGCCCAGGCGGCGGCGCCGAAAACCGTGCTGGTGCTGGGCGATTCGCTTTCGGCGGCGCACAACATATCGGTGGAGTCCGGGTGGGTATACCTGCTGGACTTGCGTCTGGGAAACATGGTGCCGAAGTGGACCGCGGTCAATGCCAGCATCAGCGGCGAAACGTCGTTGAGCGGACGCAACCGTCTGCCCGCGCTGCTGCAGACATATCATCCGGCCGTCGTCGTGATCGAACTGGGAGCGAACGATGGGCTGCAGGGTTTGTCGCTTCCCTCGTTGCGCGACAACCTTGCAGCGATGATCGATCTCGCACAACACGCCAAGGCGCGTGTGCTGTTGCTCGGCATCGAGATGCCGGTGAATTATGGCCCGCAGTATCGCGATGGTTTGCGCGCGGTCTACACGGACTTGTCCCGGTCCAGGCATACGGCACTGGTTCCATTTCTGCTGGATGGCGTGGCGCTTGATCCTTCATTGATGCAGGAGGACGGTCTGCATCCGCTCGCGGCGGGTGAGCCGAAAGTGCTCGATACGGTATGGAAACAGCTGCAGCCCTTGCTTCATTGACAGCTGAACATTTGACGGATCAGTTGCATCCTTTTCACGACCCCATCACCCCGCCGCCGGTTATCGTCTTCACATATGTGAAACCGCATCGAGCGAGGACGATATGACCGTACATGACGAGCAAGCAGGCCTGATTCTCCTGGTCGAGGACAACCGCCAGATCGCCGAGATGGTGGGTGAGTTTCTCGAACGCCGCGGCTATTCGGTTGACTATGCCGCCGACGGCGTGAGCGGCCTGCATCTGGCGGTATCGAACAGTTACGACGTGATCGTGCTGGATCTGATGTTGCCGGGTCTGGATGGACTTGAGCTGTGCCGCAAGCTGAGAAAGGAAGCCAAGAAATCCACGCCAGTGCTGATGCTGACCGCGCGCGACACGCTGGAGGACAAGCTCATCGGCCTCGAAGCCGGTGCCGACGACTACCTCGTGAAGCCATTCGAAGTGCGCGAACTCGAGGCGCGCCTGCGTGCACTGATCCGCCGCGATCGTCGCCAAGTGTCGACCGAGGTGCTCAATGTGGGCGACATGACGCTCGACACGGCGACGCTGCGCCTCACCCGCGAAGGCCAGGAACTCACGGTCTCGCCGATCGGCCTGAAGCTGCTCGCGATCCTGATGCGCGAATCGCCGCGCGTGGTGAGTCGCCGCGACATCGAGCGCGAAATCTGGGGCGATACCCTGCCGGACTCCGACACCTTGCGCTCGCATCTGTACAACCTTCGGCGCGTCATCGACAAACCCTTCGCGCGACCTCTGCTACACACGATTCACTCGGCGGGGTATCGCCTCGCAGATCTCGAGTCGGAAGTGCCAACCACAGCCCAGACTGCATGAACGCGTAGCACGGCGAGGCGATGGAAAGCAGCAAAAAGTCACAGGAGACATTTCACGCAGGTGCGTTCCACCAGCGCATTGCGTGGGTGTTCGGGCTGCAATTGGTCGCCATGGTCATCGTGTGCACGATGGGCATTTATGACGTGGCGCCATGGGCTGCGGTGATCGCGGTGATCGTCATCACCAGCACGCTCGCGTGGATGGCGACGCGTCGCGAATGGTTGCCGGTCAGCACATTGGCAAAGCTCATCAATGGCTGGGACGAAAAGCCCGACCTGTATGCGTTGAGCACGTCGAACCTTTCGCCACGCACCGATGCCGATCTTGCTTCGCTTGCGCGCGGGCTGCATGGATTTGCTTCGCGCATTGCCGTGTTCAATCAGCGCGAGCGCAATTTCACGCGCGACGCCAGCCATGAATTGCGCAGCCCGCTGACCGTGATCAAGATGTCGGTCGACATGCTGAGCGAGGAGCGTGACATCAGCGAATTCGGCGCGCGCTCGGTACGCCGGATCAAGCGCGCAAGCCTGGAGATGGAAGCGCTGGTCGAAGCCTTGCTGATTCTTGCGCGTGAATCCGATCCCGGTGCCGACACCGAACGGTTTGTCGTCAATGATGTGCTGGTGCGCGAACTGGCGGCCGCGCGTGAACTTTTGAGTGGACGGCCGATTGAACTCCAACTGGAAGAACCCGCACGCTTCGCCCTTGAGGGTTCGTCACGCGCGTTTTCGGTGTTGTGCTGGCAGGTGATCCGCAATGCGTGCCAGCAGACCGACCAGGGACGCGTACTGATCACCGTGCTACCCGGCGTGGTGAGTGTGAGCAACCACGCATCGCCGCAGGCAGCCGACAACGGTGGGCCGCTGATGCTTCATGGTGCTGACCGTCACGGCTTTGAACTGGCGATCGCGCAACGCATCAGCGATCGTTTCGCCTGGCCGCTGGAACTGCAGACTCGACCAGGCTACGAAAACATCGCGCGCATCCACTTTCCGCATCCGCTTCCCGCCTAGGCGGGGACCCGGCGGGACGCACGGCTTCAGCTTTTCAGTGCAGGCGATACGGCGAACTCGCAACCGGTTCGGGCTTTCACGTCGTCGACGCCGACGCCTTCGTTGAGTTCGATCAGCACGAGCCCCTCGCCCTTGCGCACTTCGAACACGCACAGGTCGGTGATGATCAGATCGACGACCTGCTTGCCGGTCAGCGGCAATTCGCACTCGGTACGGATCTTCGGCGAGCCGTCTTTCGCGTTGTGCTCCATCAGCACCACCACGCGCTTGACGCCGCTGACCAGATCCATCGCACCGCCCGGACCCTTGACCATCTTGCCCGGCACCATCCAGTTGGCCAGATCGCCCTGCGCGGATACCTCGAGACCGCCCAGAATCGACAGGTCGATGTGACCGCCGCGGATCATCGCGAACGAATCCGCGCTGGAGAAGAAACTGGAGCCGGGCAGGGTGGTGATGGTCTGTTTGCCGGCATTGATCAGGTCAGGATCGATCTGCTCTTCGGTCGGGAACGGGCCGATGCCGAGCAGGCCGTTCTCCGATTGCAGCGTGACGTTGATGCCTTCAGGAATGTAGTTGGCAACCATGGTCGGAATGCCGATGCCGAGGTTCACGTAGAAGCCGTCCTGCAATTCTTTCGCGGCGCGTTTGGCCATCGCCACGCGCATCGGGCTTTCCTTTGCGCCGGTTGCGCCAGCGGTGGTGCGGAATTCGATACGCTTTTCGTAGTTCGCGCCCTGGATGATGCGATCAATGTAAATGCCCGGCACATGGACGTTGTCCGGATCGAGTTCGCCAACGTCCACCAGTTGTTCGACTTCCGCCACGCAGATCTTGCCGCAGGTCGCGATCATCGGATTGAAATTGCGCGCCGTCTCGCGGAACACGAGGTTGCCGTGCGCGTCGCCCTTCCATGCCTTGACGATCGACACGTCCGCGTGGATCGCATCTTCCAGCACGTATTCCTTGCCATCGAACACCTTGGTTTCCTTGCCTTCCGCCAGCAATGTGCCGAACGCCGTGCGTGTGTAGAAACCGGGAATGCCGGCGCCGCCCGCGCGCAGTTTTTCGGCGAGTGTGCCTTGCGGCGTCAACTGCAGCTCGAGTTCGCCGGCGAGCACCTGCCGCTCGAATTCCTTGTTCTCGCCGACATACGACGCGATGACGCGTTTGACCTGATGCGTCTTCAGCAGCGGACCCATGCCGAAGTCATCCACGCCGGCGTTGTTGCCCACGATGGTCAGGCCCTTGGTGCCCGCGTCGAGCAGTGCGCCGATCAGGTTCTCGGGAATGCCGCACAGCCCGAAACCACCCGCAGCGATGGTCATGTCGTCGAACAGCAAACCATCGAGCGCCTGCGCCGCACCGGGATACACCTTGTCCATTGCCATGCCTTCATGCGTGGAGAATCAGCTGCCAAGGATACGACGGAATCATTGCGGCCGACCGCAGCGCCGTGATGCGGACGATATGACGAGCTATTGACGAGAGAAATTACACGTGTAAACATAAATTCAATTACACATGTAATCGGTGACGCCATGGCAATCAGTGAAGCGGAATCGGTAGTAATGGATGTTCTCTGGCGCGAAGCGCCGCGTAGCGCTGAGGACATACTCTCGGAGGTAGGGCCTGCGCAGAACTGGCAGGAAGGTACGGTCAAGTCCCTGCTCAATCGCCTGCTGCGAAAGAACGCCGTACGCGCCGAACGCGACGGCCGCCGTTATCTCTATACCCCTCTGTTGACGCGCCAACAGTACGTGCTTCAGGAAAGCAAAGGATTGCTCGATCGCCTGTTCGGTGGACGCGTCGCACCGCTGGTCGCGCACTTTTCCGAACATCGCAAACTGTCGAAGAAGGATATTGCCGAGCTGCGCAAACTACTGCAGGAACTCGACGATGAACGCTGAGCTGATGAGCCTCGAATGGATCGGCCGCGGCTGGCTGCTGATACTGGCTTTTACTGTGGCAGCCGCGCTGGTATTCGTTCTGCGCAAGCCCTTCCGACATCTGTTCGGTACCGAGCTGGCCTTCCAGCTGTGGTGGTTGCCGCCGCTGGCCATGCTTGCTAGCCAGTGGACGCATGCCGCGAATGTATCGGCTATCACATTTTTTCCCACTGTCCTCAAGATGACTTCAATCGTTGCTGCGCTGCCGGCACGGGCTACGGAATCAGGCGTTACGGAGTGGCGTGTGTGGGCCGCTTGGCTTTGGATCTCGGGCAGTCTGGTCAGTCTTGTACTGGCCATGCTCGGACAGTGGCGCTACCGACGCCATTTGCGTGGCGCAACGCTAGTGAAGGGAGCGCAGCTGCGTTGGCCGGTTCTGCGGGCAGCGAGCCCCGACATCGGACCCGCACTGATGGGTGCCTGGCGCGCCCACATCGTGCTGCCGATCGATTTCGAATCCCGCTACGACATCAACGAGCAATCACTGATTCTTGCTCACGAAGCGGTGCATGCGCGTCGTCGCGATGGCTGGTGGTGCCTCGTTGCGAGAATCATTTCTGCGGTTCTCTGGTTTCACCCGCTGGCATGGCTGGCCATGTTGGCCCTGCGTCGTGACCAGGAACTGGCATGCGACGCGGTGGTATTGCGCGAGCTTGGAATAAGCCCACGCCGTTACGCCAACGCGATGTTGAAAACCCAGTGCGCAGCGTTGGCGCTGCCGGTGGGTTGTCCTTGGTCACGTCACCCCATTACGGAGCGCATTGCCATGCTGAAATTAAAGCAACCCGACCTCAAGCGCCGGCGTATCGGCGGCGTACTGATGACTATGTCCGCCTTGGGGTTTACCTGTGCGGTGTACGCGGCGACACCATCAACCCAGCCAAGGGCTGCATCCATCGTGGCTGATCACTACACGTTGAAGATCAACGTCGCGATGGGCGGAAGGTTTGGTTCGAGGACCTCCAGTTATTGCGTGAGCCCCAATGAATACGTGGACGTCGACGGAGGCGAGGGCGACAAGCTTTCGTGGAAGGGAAAATTCTCAGTCACTCCCGTGGCCGCAGGCCAGATCGAGATACGTTCGCAGGTCTACACACGCTTCGACCGTGGTGCTGGCCGGGTGCGGGAACAGAGGGCAAATCCGGTCGTTCGTACCATGCCCGGGCAGGAGGCGACGGTCGTGTTCGGTCAAATAGTTGACGGCAAGCATCTGGAAAAACTTGAGGACAACACGATCAAGATCGCGATGACACCATCGCCAGGGTGTCAGGATTCATCGACCGCGCCCGGCGTGAATTCGACAAAGTGACCCATGCTCGACCCTTCGTGTCCTGCATCAGCGATCGTCGAACATCAGCTCACTACATCGATCGAGCGGGCGATGGCATCCGCCTGCAGAGAAAATGTGCGACGCGCAACACTCTCGCTGTGTACGGCGAATGGCAAGACGACGACGTTCAAAGTTCACGGCTGGCTGCTGCGCGCCACCGCAATATCCGATGCTGCCAATCGTCTGCATATCGATCTGGTGGTTTTGGATGCCAACCATCAAGACCTCGCACAGGCCAGTCTGCACGGCTCGATGAAACAGATCGTGCATGTTGACGGTAAGAGCGCGGACGGCAAATCGCGCTATGTGATGGAAGTGACGCCGCTCGCGGGATGTCCGGCCCGAGTGGCTGCGGTCGTTGAAGATGCGACACATAGCTGAGGACACAAGCCCTGAACTAGTGAAGGCGCTGCAGTTGCGCCGGACCCAATTCGCCACTGATCCCCATCCGGCTTCCATTCGCACGGATCACCAGCACCCGCGGCGTTTCGCCACCCCAACTCGGATCAATGAGAAAGTTCAGCCGATCGGGTGATGCCTCGGTGTAGGCGCGGGCAGGATAGTTATCTACCTGCGCCATCTTCAGATGCATCTGCAGCATGTCGTGCTGCTCGTAGCTGTCCGTGGCGACAGTGATCAGTTCGATATCGTTCGGATGCGCCCGCTGCAACGTTGCCAGCGCTGAGAGATTGCCTTCGCAATAGGCGCAGTCCAGTGCCCATAGCGCGATGATGCGTTCGCCATGCGTCGGTGGCTTTACCAGCGCGGCAACATCGCCTGCGGACAACGGCTGCAACGATGCGGCCAAAGCCGCGCAGGGAAGCAGACTGACCAGCGCGAAAAGTGCTCGTTTCATCGCGCAGCTCGAATCGGAACCAGTTGAAAGCCGCCCGCCGTGTTCCATGCCACAAAGGGCTGATTCCTTTTCTGCAGCAGTTGTGGCGAAGCGACGGCATCGGTGCTGTGCGCGATTTCACGCGCAGCGCTGAAATGCACGCCACCATCGGTCGAGCTGCGCAGCATCAGTGCATATCCGCTCGCGCTGACCTGATTCCACACGATCCACACCGTGCGTCCATGCACCGCAATGTCGGCGTGGCTGGCGCCGGCGTTCGCAACGGTGAGCAGGTGCGTCGGCGCATGACCGGGTTGGAGCTGCCCGTACCAGATGGTTGGTTTGTCTTTGGCCTCGTACCACACTGCGTGGCGCGTGCCATCGCTGCCAATGGCGAGTCCCGGACCATGATGCGGGCAGCCTTCGATCTTCCAGTTGGTAAACGTGGCGCGATCAGCGTGGCTGGCGCGGCCATCGACGTGCAGTACGGCATAGGCGTGGTCGCGGATGTTGTCGCCGTAGATGCTGCGGAAGAACGCGGCGACTTCACCGTTCGGCGTCAGCGACAGCGCAATCCTGCAGCACTCGCAGCTTTGATCGATCAGCTTTCTCTCCGGCACGAAACTCGCACCGCCGTTGTTGGACCAGCTGAAGTAGACGGCCGCACCCAGGTATGGTTTTTTCTGCTGGCTGGCAGCTTCCTGATCGCGCTTGTCGATCCATGCGATCACGACACGGCCTTTTCCGTCGACGGCCAGCGCGTCGAAGCGATGGGTGATTTCGGCCCGGTCGCGATGCACGCTCAGTGGTGCGCTGAACGTGGCGCCGTGATCGCGCGAGCGCGCGAAGCGCACGAAACCGGTCCACGGTTTGGCCCTCGGTTGCGACCAGCTGATGTCGATGTCGTCGTGGAGGCCGAGCACGAGCTTGGGTCGGTTTTCGCCTTCGGCATAAATCGGTTCGGCGATGGAATTCACGATCGCGGGAGCACTCAGCGTGCGGCCATCATCGTCGGAGTGACGCAGGCGCACGTGGCCATCCGCAGCGTCGACGATCCACAGGCGACCGTGACTGTCGAAGGCGGCACTGGCGCCCAGCGGCGGCTCCTTCGGCATGTCCATGTGCATGTCGTCGTACGCGAACAGCGCAGGCGAACACAGGCAGAGCAGGGCGATCAGCAGTCGGCGCATCGTGGTTCCCGTTCAAAGATCCCAGCGCAATTCGCCGAACCAGGTGCGGCCGGCGTAGGGATGGTAGACCCAGTAGTGTTCGTTGGTGAGGTTGTCGACGCCGAGCGATGCGGTCCAGCCACGCGCGAGGTGCCAGCGCAATTTGGCGTCGGCGACGGTGAACGCGGTGACGGCGCCGTAGCTGTCGACGAAATCGCTGTTGTCGAGGCTGCCGTACTGACGACCGGAATGACGAAGACCGAGTGACATGTCCCACTGCGCGGCGAAACGGTAGTCAGCGAATACGCTGGCGCGCATCTTCGGAATGCGCGGGAACCATTTGCCATCGGCGAGTGGGTATTGACGATCTTCCAGCGTCCTCGAATGAGTGAAAGCGACGCTGGCCTGCAGGTCGAGTCCGGACGTCCAGACGTCCGTAAGGCCGAACTCGCCTTCGATGCCGCGCACGCGCGATCGATCGATGTTCTGCACACTGGTGACGGTCGGCGTGACGGTGATGTCGGTTTGCGAATAGAGCGAATGGGCGATGCGATCCTGGAACAGCGAGACGCGCCAGTGGCCGTTCGTCAGCGAGCGATTCAAGGTGAGGTCGGTGGACTCGTCGATCTCGGGCTGCAGGTCTGGATTGTTGTTGACAATGGCGTTGGCCGAAATCGTGCCCTGGAAAAGTTCGGCCACGGTCGGGTAGCGCACGGCTTTTCCGTGTGCGAGTCGTAGCTGCCAGTCGTCGGAGAAATCCCAGCTCAAGGCGGCCTTGGGCGAGAAGTCGGTACGCTGGCGATCGGTGTAGCGCAGGCTGCTGCTGGCGTTCGCCAGGAGTCCGCCGTAAGCGCGCCATTGTTCCAGTCGTCCGCCGATGGTCAGTGCCCAGGCCGGCGCGAAACTCCAGACATCCTGCAGATATGCGGCGCGCGTCTGCGTGCGTCCTGCGAACGCGCTGACCTGCGTGCCATCGGCATCGCCGAGCCAGTCGCTGGCGTTGCGCACGCGCGTGTCGAGCACGTAGCGATCGCCATGGATGCCTGCGTAAAGCATGTGCTGATCGCCCAGCGGGCCGGAGCTGCGAAGGTCGAACGTGTCCCAGCCGGAACCACCTTTGTCGGCGACGGTGCCCGGGCCGCCGATCGGCACGCCGGGTTCGGCAAGGTTCGCGGTGGCCGCTTTTGAATGCAGGAAATCGTAGTGGCTGACGACACTGGTCCAGCGCCAGCCGTTGTCGAAATGGCCGTTCAACTCGGCGCCGTAGAGCATGTGTGTGTCCACGCCGGACGATGGCGCGAGGCCGCTCGCCGGCAGCGTCCAGGTCGTGCCCGCCGCATCGATTACGCCGCTGCTTACAAGTTGGCCATCGGCATTGCGGATCAAACTGCGCGTGCGGTCCTGCGCGCGGTCGTGCCACCAGCCGAGGGTGAAAAGCGCGGCGATGTTGTCGGTGATGTCCACGCCGAGCTTGAACTTGGCCTGCGTCTGCACGGTGTGCTCGATGCTGTTGGCGCCATAAACCAGCCGCGGCGAACCGTTGGGATTGCGATCGAGCGTGGCGCCGGTAACGGGCACGGCCGTGGCTGCGTTGCCTCCCGCTTGCGCGGTCGCGTATTGCAACGGCTGACCATCGTTGTCGAGGCGATTGACTTCGAGCAGCCAGCTCCAGCGACCTTGTTTGTCGCCCAGCGTCGCAGCGATTTGCCTGCCGTTGTAATGACCGCTGCTGCCGTACGCATCGTGGAAATCCTGACTGAAGAATTGCGAACTCACGCTGGCCGTCAGGCGCTGCGGAAGCGTGGTGTGGATCAGCACCGTGGTGCCCAGTGAATTGCCGGGATACAGCGCGGAATAGGGACCATAAAGAATATCGACGGCGCCGATTTCCTCCGGCGCCACCATGCCCCAGCGCGGTGCGCCGTCGTACCCGTTGGTCATCAGGTTGGAGAGCAGCAGGCCGTCGGCGTAGACGAGACTGCGCGCGCTCTGCAGCGTGCCCGCGTTGCGACCGCTAATCACCGCGTTGGGATCGCCGATGTAGCGCTTGCGCACCATCATGTTCGGCGCGTATTTCAGCGCGTCGGCACTCTCGGTCACATTCTGCCGATGCAACTGTGCACGCGTCACCTGCACTCGCACGGCGGGCGTCTCGGTCACCATCGTATCGCTGGCGTGCACCGATACCGGGGCGAGCGTGGTGGTGGCCGGCGCGGGGTCGGTCGCCATCGTCCGCCCGATGGGCAGCAGGATGAGGAGCGCACAGAGGCCGATGACGAAGGCTTTCAAGGAGCGACTCTGGATGTGGGTCTAGGGTCGTAAGGATAGAGTGCAATGCCACCTGCCACCGCTGGGCATGTTGTCGCAGCGAAAGATGCCGCACATTGAACCGTAGGAGCGCACCCTGTGCGCGATGGCTCTTCGCCACGTCACGAAAAACATCGCGCACAGGGTGCGCTCCTACCCATGACGCGTGGCTCAGTCGTCCCGTTCGGGCCGTTCACGCACCGGATGCTTGCTCAGCTTGCGCTGCAACGTGCGGCGATGCATGCCGAGGCGTCGCGCAGTTTCCGAGATATTGCCATCGCATTCGGTCAGCACGCGCTGGATGTGTTCCCACTCCAGCCGACGCAAGGCAAGTGGCGCGTCCGGCGCGTCCGGCGGCTCGTTGTCGTCGGCGTCCGCGTCGCCATCGAGCAGAGCTCGAACCACGGCATCGGCGTCGACCGGCTTGGATAAATAATCGTGAGCGCCGCGCTTGATCGCTTCCACTGCGGTGGCGATCGACGCGTAGCCGGTCAGCAGCAGCACACGCATGTCCGGCACGAGTGCATGCAGCTCCGGAATCAATCGCAACCCGTTTTCCTCACCGAGCTTGAGATCGAGCACGCAATAGCGTGGATGATGCCGACGTGCGAGCGCGCGTGCCTCATCGAAATGCGTGGCCGTGATGACCTCGAAGCCACGCGAGCCGAGCGCACGAGCGAGCACGCGGACGAAGGTGGCGTCGTCGTCGACCAGCAGCAGCGGGCGCGTGGCGATGGCGGGCGATTCGGTCATGGCTTGCTCTTCCGGGTCTGGCGACTTGCTTATTGTCGCCGACAGTGGCGTATGAATGCGTGGATCATGCTGCCGCGATCACCGCTAGCGGCAGGCGCAGGCGAACCTCCGCACCTGCTGCGCTGCTGCGTACAACGAGCTCGCCATCCAGCCGTTCGGCGGTGGCTTCCGCCAGCGCCAGCCCGATACCCAGGCCGCCCTGTTTCCGCGACTGGCCGAGCAATGCCGGGCCATTGTCGGCGTCGAAACCGGGGCCGTGATCGATGACACCGAGTTGCAGCCATTGGCTATCACTGGATACTCGCAGCGCGACTGCCTGTGATCCGCGCAACGCCGATGCGTCTGCGGCATTGTTGAGCAGGTTGAGTAGCGCGTGGCGCAACCCCGGTGGCGTGCGAAGGATGATGAGTGAGGTTTGTTGGTCCAGCTCAACTGCCAGTTCCGCTTCGGGTCGAAGCAGCTGAAATCGCTCGCTGCAGCCGCGCACGAACGCCGCCACGCTTAGCCTTTCGGGTTCCTGCGACAGCTGCGCTTTGCCGAATGCCACCATCTCGCGCAGGATGGTTCGGCAACGATCGACCTGGCCTTCGAGCAGCGAGAGATCTTCGGCGAGCATCGCATCATCCGCGTGGTCGCGTCGCAGTTCCGGCAGCAACGTGCGCATCGTCGACAGCGGCGTGTTGAGTTCGTGCGCGGCTCCGGCGGCCTGCGTGGCGATGGCTAGGATGCCCTCGTCGCGCAGTGCGCGTTCGCGCACACGCTGCACTTCCATCTGCTGCAGGCGCAGTTCGTTGGCGAGCCGGTTGATGAAGAACCCCAGCAGCACCGCGCTGATCACGAAGTTCACGCCCATGCCGGCCACATGCAGCGTAAAACCGCCGTGCATCTCGTCGTGCATCGGAACCGGCAACGCGACATGCCAGCGCAACAACATCAGATATGCCGCGCCGGTGAGCGCCGCCACCGCGAGGATTGCGCGCACCGACAGCGCCGCGGCGCAGAGCGCGATCGGCACCAGCAGCAGCGTGATGAACGGATTGCTGGCGCCGCCGGTGAAGTAGAGGAGATAGCCGAGCACCAGCGTGTCGGCGGCGATATGGCCGATGGTTTCCCACTCGCGCACCGGCCACGGCTGGCGCAATCGCCAAGCGGCGAACACAGAAAAAACTGCGAGCAATCCGATGCCCAGCAGCAACGGCAACAACGGAATCCGAAGCTGCATCCACCATGCGCAAACGAGTACCGCGACGCTCTGTCCGGCGATGGCGCAAAGCCGCAACCAGGCCAGCGTTCGCATGAGTGCGAACGGGCCGATGCGGGCGACACTTCGGGGCGACATCGCTTTCATGGCTGCATCAGACGCTACGTCAACCGCTGCACGAATGCGGCGGTAACGCGATCATGGCGAGCTGTCGAATTCTTCGCTGCGTACAGCAGGCAGGGGGGTGTGGTTATTGGCCTGATCGGAATGGCTGGCCGACAGCTTGTTCATCAGCGGCAGCATGACCAACGCGATCACCACGCAGGCGATGCCGACGAAACCGAGCTTGTTGAACAGACTCACATAGATCGTCAACGACTGCACCGGATCGGTGATGTTGTCCGGAATGTGCGCGATGTTGGCGACGATGCTGCCGAGGTATTGCGACAGGCCCACGGCCACGTAGTACGCGCCCATCATGAAACCGCCCATGCGTTCGGGCACGTAGCGCGCGATCATCGCCAGGCCCAGGCCGCTGACCAGCATTTCGCCCAGCGAGTACCAGCCGTAGCCCCACACCATGGTCCACGACGACACCTGGCCGTTCACCGCCGCGTGTGCGCCGAGGCCATACATGAAGAAGCCGATGGCCACCGCGGCAAAACCGAACGCGAACTTCAGCGCGATCGAAGGATTTTTTCCGCTGCGCCCCATTGTGTTGTAGATGAATACAAGCACGGGGCTCAGGATCACGATCCAGATCGCATTGAGGTTCTGGTACTGCTCCGGAATCCAGGTCAGGTGCCAGCCAAGCAAGTTGAAGGAAAGGTCCACGTTGCGCTGCGCGAACAGGTTCAGCGACGTCGCCATCTGCGAATAGAAGATGAAGAAGAAGATGGTTTGCACGGTCAGCACCAACGCCGCGATCAGGCCAGCCCGTTCGCTCGGCTGGCTACTGCGGATCAGATGCGTGAATACACCCAGAATCACCACGGCGGCGGCATAGACGCAGATCTTCGCGACCAGTTCGTTCTGCAGGATGAAGGCGACCACGAACACCATTAGAAAGGCTGCACCGAACACCGGCAACGCCCGGCGCATGTTCATCGGGAGGTCGTCCGCGGGCGATCCGATATGCCGCAAGGCGCGCCGCATAAAAAAGTAGATGATCAAGCCCACGACCAGGCCCACCGCGCAGCAACCGAACGCGGTATGCCAGCCGATTGAATCGCCGTAGCGTGCGGTCAAGTGATCGCGAATCCATGGCGTCAGCGTCATCGAGATCATCGAGCCGATGTTCACCGACATGTAGTAGATGGTGAACGCGCTGTCGATCTTGGCGTCGTCGCCTTCGTAGATTTTGCGCACCAGGTTGCCGGCGTTCGGCTTGAAGAAACCGTTGCCGATCACGATCACGCCGAGTGCGAAATAGGTGAGGTTGGCCGGCGTCAACAGCGCCATGATGCCGGCGCGGCCATCGACGAGCCCGAGCGCCTCCGGTGGAATCCACAGGATGCCGTAGCCGACCGCCAGCACGCTCGCACCGATCAGCATGGTGCGTCGCGTACCCAGCAGCTTGTCGCCGATCCAGCCGCCGATGGCCGGCGTGGCGTAGATCAATGCGGCGGCCGCACCCCAGACGAGGTTGGCCTTGGTGTCGATGAACCCGAGCTTCTTCATCAGGAACGTCACCATCAGCACCTGCATGCCGTAGAAGCCGAAGCGCTCCCACAGTTCGATGACGAACACCGTGACGAACGAGCGGGTTTGCGAAACAGGCGGGTTCTGGATGGCCATCTAACTTTTCCGTGCTGGAGTCAAACCGTGGTGACGCCTGGCGTCGACCATGCATGGGTCCCAAATGAACCACAACCGATGCAGCGTAACCGATTCGCCTGGTCTGTGTGACTCGCTGTCCCGGTTGCACGGCCTGGGTATGTCATGCGCCGGTTGCCAACAAACACCCGGCTTCCCACTGCGACCCTTGTGGCATCATGACCGCCTGTTTTCGCCACTGCACGGGTCCGCGCTTCATGCCGACAATCGCCTTCATCGAGTCCGCGTGCGCGCCGACTTCTTCGATTTCCCTGGCCGGTTCCCGTACGGCAAACAGCCGTCTGCCGTCGCCGGCAACGGTCTGAGGTCACACGATATGGCAGCGGAGGGTTTTCGCGGTCCCAAGCAACTCTGGAGCGCCTTTCAGTGGTCGATGAAAGGCCTGCGCGCGGGCTGGCGTCATGAGGCTTCATTCCGATTGGAAGCATGCCTCGCCATCGTGCTGGTGCCGCTCGGTCTGTGGCTAGGCCATGGCGGTCTGGAGAAACTCGCTTTGATCCTGGCGCCCATGCTGGTGCTGTCCGCCGAACTTCTCAACTCGGCCATCGAAGCGGTGGTCGACAAGGTGAGCCCCGAGTTCCATGAACTTGCCGGCCGCGCCAAGGACATGGGCTCGGCCGCCGTGTTCGTGCTGCTGGTACTGATGGGGCTGAGCTGGGCGTTGATCCTGGGACCACGATTTATCAATTAGACAAGTCCCGGTTCAACAGGTTTGCAGAGTGAGCCAAGCGGCCACTCATCGCGCTTCCACCTGTTCTACTGGATATCTTTCTGCTTGTCTGATCGCTTGTCGGGCGGTGAGGGCGTTTGGCCATTTTGCAATGTTCCCACAGTGACCGTTCCGGTCCAGGCACCGTCGCGCACAGCGAAATATTGCTTGGGATCCCATCGCCACGACGTGTAGATATTGCCGCAGCCCGTCATGGTGGCGCCGTCGATAGTTTCGCTGCCACATTTGGGATATCCGCCAATTCCTCCACCCACGCCGAAGAACTGCGTCGGGGTCAGGCTGGCTACCGAATCCGAGCCGAAGCCAAGGTACGAACCGGTCTGGTGCGTGCGTTCACGCCGCAACACCATGGCCATGCGCGGCTTCGCCGTCATGTCACCATATTCCGCGTACAGCTTTTCGACCAACGCCTTGGCCTTATCGCGCTGTTGCGCGTCTAGCCGAGACCAGATTTCATTGCGGGTGACCAGAAATTGCGGATATTTGCGCTCGGCCGCGATGGCCACCCAAGCGAATGCAGTGACCGGATCCTTCTGCACACCTTGTCCATTGAGATACATCAAGCCGATGCTCAATTGGGATAGTTTGTCGGCGTAACGTGCCGCTTCAAGAAACGACTTCATCGCCTCCGGATACCTGCCCGCGAAATATGCGCGCATGCCGGCAAACTCGTTGTACTCATCCGGATGCCCCTCGGCAGGAGTGTTGTCCATCGCTCTCAACACTCTTTGGGGATCTTTCGCCTCGGTTTCTGATTGATACGCGCTGGCTGAGCAAACGAAATTGGCCAGAAAAAAACACGTCACATACAAGGGGAGCCGCTGATTCATACCGACCTCTGCTTCTTTCGATCCGTGAGCCATGGCAAGGCTCTCCTGTCGTCAAAGGACATGCTACTCCCGGGGCTGTTCTGACAGGTATGGACGATATGACGTGGTGCGTGAGCGGTCTCGAAAGATTTTAATCGTGTTCAATTGCATTCAGACGTCCACGAGTGTTGCAATGGGACACCTCGTAAGCACAAACACCGGAGACATCCCATGAAACTTTTGCGCGCATTGATCCTGCTGCTGGTCGTGGGTGTTCTGTCCGGCTGCGGCTACAACGCCATGCAACGACAGGACGAAGCGGTCAAGGCGTCCTGGTCCGAGGTGCTCAACCAGTACCAGCGTCGTGCCGATCTGGTGCCGAACCTGGTCAATACGGTCAAGGGTTACGCGCAGCACGAAGAAAAAGTTTTCGTCGAAGTCACCAATGCGCGGGCCAAGGTGGGCAGTCTGCAGGTCAATTCCGATTCGTTGAACGATCCTCAGAAGCTGCAGCAGTTTCAGGCGGCACAGGGCGAGCTGGGTAGCGCGTTGTCGAGGCTGATGGTAGTCAGCGAGAATTATCCGCAGCTCAAGGCGGACGGTCTTTTCCAGAACCTGCAGGCACAGCTGGAAGGCACGGAGAATCGCGTGACGGTCGCGCGCAATCGTTACGTGCAGGCAGTACAGCAGTACAACGAAATGATCCGCACGTTCCCGAACAACCTCACGGCGAAGATGTTCGGCTATAAGGTGAAACCGAATTTCAGCGTGGATAACGAGAAGGCCATTTCCACTGCGCCGACGGTCGATTTCGGTACCGGCACACCCGCGCCCGCCGCTTCGACGCACTGATGATGTCCCGGCGCTTTCCGCGCCTGTGGCTCTGGCTGGCGATGGCGTTGCTGTCGCCAGCCATGCTGCACGCGGCCGATGCCGTGCCGAAGCTTGCGCGGCATGTCACCGATCTCACAGGGACGCTCAGTGCGCAGCAAATCGATCAGCTGGATGCGCAACTCGTCGCGCTGGAAAAAGCCAAAGGTGCACAACTCGTCGTGTTGATGATCGGCAGCACGGGCGATCAGGACATCGAGAGCTATTCGCTGGCTGTGGCCGAGGCCAACAAGGTCGGTCGCAAGGGCACCGACGATGGCGTGCTGCTGCTGATCGCGAAAAACGACCGGCACGTGCGCTTCGAGGTGGGTTACGGCCTCGAAGGTGCGGTTCCCGATGCCGCCACCGCGCGGATCACCCGTGAGTACATTGCACCGAAATTCCGCAACAACGACTATTTCGGCGGCATCAGCGACGCGGTCGGCGCAGTGACGCAGCTGATCAACGGCGAAGCGCTGCCGCCACCCGTGCAGGGTTCGCCCGAAACAGAACGCCATGGGCCCGGGTTGCAGAACGGTTTGATGATCGGCGTGTTCGTTGCGCTGTTCCTGCGCAACTTTCTCGGACGTGCCAGCGCGTTTGTCCGCGCACCGTTGGGCGCCATTTTCGTCGGTGGCTTGCTGTGGCTGCTGATATCGATGGGCGCCGGCATTCTTGGTGCGATCGTCGGTGGCGTATTGATGCTGTTGCCCGGCGGTGGCGGGCGATCGATCGGCGGCGGAGGATGGGGCGGTTTTGGCGGTGGCGGCTGGGGTGGCGGCGGTTTCGGCGGTGGTGGAAGCGGTGGTGGCTTCAGCGGCGGCGGTGGCAGTTTCGGCGGCGGCGGTTCGTCGGGGAGTTGGTGATGGCACGCATGCAACGGCTGCTGGCGAATCTGTTGGGTGGCTGGTTTCAGTTGCGCCGACGCTTCCCCCCCGCGCTGCTTGATGACATGGCCGCGGCGATCGCCGCGGGCGAACGCGCGCATCTGGGCGAAGTCTGTTTTGCCGTCGAATCGAGGCTTGCGCCACTGGCCGTGCTTGACGGCATCGACGCAAGCAAACGCGCGCATCAGGTTTTTGCCCAACTGCGCGTTTGGAATACCGAACACAACAGCGGCGTGCTGTTTTACGTGTTGATGGCCGAACGCCGCATCGAGATCGTTGCTGATAGAGGCATCGCCTCGCGTGTGCAACCGGACGAGTGGAACGCCATCAGCCGCCGCATGCTCGACTGCTATGCGCGAGGGCAATGGCGCGAAGGCAGCCTCGACGGCATCGCCGCCACGCATGCATTGCTGCTGAGGCATTTTCCCGACGATGGCACGGATCGTCGGGATGAACTGCCGGATCGGCCCGTGCTTCTCTAATTGCGCTGGCCGACATTCGCGGAATGTTTCGCGAGTGGCGGGTGCGGATACCGAGAAAAAGGGACGGCACGTCGGCGCCATCCCATTTGCTTCTTCACTCAGTGCGCGACGTTGCCAGCTCCGATGTGCTTGGCGATGAACGTCTGAAGTAACGTGTAAAACTCGATGTTGTTTTTTTCTTCGTAGAAGCCATGTCCTTCGCCGGACTTGCTCAGCCATTCATAAGGCTTGTGCGCCGCGTCCAATGCCGCACGCATCGCTTTTGCCTGAGCGAACGGCGCGCGTTGATCATTTTCGCCATGAACCAGCAACACCGGCACGTTGATCTTGTCGGCCAGCTTGTCGGGAGAATTCGCATCCAGATCGGCATCGTCCTTGCCGATCACCGTCTGCAAATAGCTGCGTCCGGATTTGTCCTCCTGGATGTCGCCCTTGTCGTACATCATCCTGAGGTCGTAGATGCCCGCGTAGCCGACCGCACACTTGAACAGATCCGGTGCGCGAATCGCGGTCATCATGGCGGAATAGCCGCCGAAGCTGGCGCCGTAGACGCACACGCGTTCGGGATCGGCGTAGTGCTCGCCTTCAGCCCACTTCACGCCGTCGATCAGATCCTGCTGGATTCGCGTGCCCCAGTTGCGATAGCCGGCTTCCTCGAAATTATGTCCACGGCCACCTGAGCCGCGATAGTTGACCTGCAGCACGAGGTAGCCACGACTGGCGAGGAACTGCGCGTCGTCATCGAAGTACCAGTCGTCGCTGATGCCGTGCGGCCCTCCGTGAGGAAGCAGGATCATCGGCAGTTTTTTCAGATCCTGGCCGCGAGGAATGGTGAGAATGGCTTCGAGCGGCATGCCATCGCTCGCGGTGAATCGCATTGGGCGTCGTTCGGCCATCTTATCCGGATCGATCCAGTCGGCCGACGAGAACAGCTTGATCACTTTGTAATGCGTGGTATCGATCAGGTAATAAGTGCCGGGATCGCGATCGCTCGAGACGGAGAACAGAAGCTCGCCGCCGTTCTCGCTGTAGTTGATGAAGTTGACGAACTCGCCTGGAAATTTCTGGCTGATCGCCAGGTGCAGTTTGGCGGCCGGCAAGTTGGGGTCCGTGTAGATCGCCTTCGGCACGCCTGTTTCGACGCTGGTTGCGAATGGCTGGCGCGGCGGCGCCGTCCACATGATGTCGCCGACGCGACCGAAAGCGTCGGCGGCCAGCACGCGTCGATCGCCGCCCATTTCGTCCTGCTCGACCAGAGAATACGGACCGCCCTTGGCGCTGTAGTAGGCGTAGATATGCTGATGATCCTGCGCGGTGTAAATCGGCACGAAATTGTGGCCCACCTGGCTGGGAGACATGGGCGCCCAACCATTGGCCTCGTGGTGATACACCACGTAGTTGTAGTTGGAATTTGTCCCGTAGGCGTAGTGCGCCTGTCCGTCAGAGCCCACCATGAATTCCATGTTGCCGACATCAAGATCACCCACCAGATGGCGGGTGTTTTTGACGGCATCGACGTCGTACAGCCAGCTGTGGTCCTTGTTCTCCCAGAGCTCGGCGCTCATGTAGAAGTGGTTGTTGGGCGATTCGGGCAACTCCGCCACAAATCCCCATCCGCGGTCCGCGGCTCTGGTATCGGATCGGCTGCCGTAGAGGTCCTGATATCCGAAAAGGTAATCCTGATGTTTGCCATTGACGTCGGTGGCCAGGATTTCCCCCGTGAGCTCGGGTTTGTCGACCGAGCCGAACTGCTTGCCGTATTCAACCAGCAGACGCGTCGAACTGACCCACACGATGCCGCCAGGCAATTCATATTTGGGCATGTGCAGGACACTTGCCGGATGGCTCATGTCGGAGACTTTGTAGACGACCAGCGAATGAGAGTTTCCAGTCTCGTCATCCATTCGCAGTGCGAGGTATTGACCGTCCGGGGACAGCCGAGGCATCGACAACTGTGCGCGCCGCGCGAAATCCTCCACGGGAATGAGATCGGTCGCCATCAAGACGGCAGGCGCCAACAGGCAAACGGCAGACAGCACGGCCTGCGCGATACGGTGAGACATTGAGTTTTCCCCTGTCACGCTCCGTGTGGTGAGCCGGGGTCGTCTGGAGCGCGACGATCTGGCTGATTCGGACGCTTCCTGCAACCAGCTCACAGTTGCCGCCAACTCGCAGAGGCAGCGTCCGGCGAGGATTCTAGCTTGCGTCGCCGGCTTCTCGGAAGGGCATCGGATCATCCTGCAAGCGGCCCGGCTACACTTGGCTTTTCCCGCTCGCGCAGTCGCCATGTCCCAACCGTTCGTCGTTCATATCAATCCGGTGGCTTTCAGCCTCGGCCCCGTCCAGGTGCACTGGTACGGGCTGATGTACTTGCTGGGATTTTTCTTCGTGGCCTTGCTGGGCGAGTACCGGCGCCAGAAAGGGCGTCTGCCGGTCAGCCGTGAAGCGCTCGGCGATCTTTTCTTCTACGGCATGCTCGGCGTGATCATCGGCGGGCGTCTTTGGTACATGCTTTTTTACTACGAGGGCGGCATCCACTGGATATGGACCCAGCCGCTGGCGTTGTTCAAGGTGTGGGATGGCGGCATGAGTTTCCATGGTGGCCTGCTTGGCGTGCTGGCGGCGGCGCTGTGGTGGTCGCGGCGACATCGGCTGCATTTTTTCGACACGATGGATTTCGTTGCGCCGCTGGTGCCGCTGGGCCTCGGACTCGGACGACTCGGCAACTTCATCAATGGCGAACTGTGGGGTAAGCCGACATCGCTTTCGTGGGGCATGATTTTTCCGAGCGCGCACGCCGATGATGTTGCCTATGCCGGCAGTGATCCGGCGCTGCTGCAGCAGTTGCAGAGCTATGGCGGGTTGATCCGGCATCCGTCGGAACTCTACGAACTTGCACTGGAAGGTCTGGCGATGTTCATCGTCATCTGGCTGGTCTCCTCCAGGCCTCGGCCACGGTATCTCGTCAGTGGCTTGTTCGCGCTGATGTACGGCGTCTTCCGTTTTGCGGTGGAGTTCGTGCGTGTGCCGGATCCGCAGCTGGGTTATCTGTTCGGCACGCACTGGGTAACGATGGGGCAGATGCAGTCGCTGCCGCTGATCGTGATCGGCGTGTGGCTGCTGGCCCTGTCGCGAAACGCGCCGACATTGCGCTTGTATACGGCCGCGTTGCCGGATAAAGGCACGGACGAGGAGTAGGGCATGCGCGCATATCTCGATTTACTGCGTCACGTCATGGAAAAAGGCGTGGAGAAAAACGACCGAACCGGCACCGGCACGCGCAGCACTTTTGGTTGGCAGATGCGCTTCGATCTGGCTGAAGGTTTTCCACTCGTCACTACCAAGAAGCTGCATCTGAAATCGATCGTGCACGAGCTGATCTGGTTTCTCAGCGGCGACACGAATATCGCGTACCTCAAGGAAAACGGCGTACGCATCTGGGATGAGTGGGCCGATGCGCAGGGCAATCTCGGTCCCGTCTATGGCCAGCAATGGCGCGCGTGGCCGAAAGCCGATGGCGGCGTGGTCGACCAGATTTCATGGGTCATCGAAGAGATCAAGCGCAACCCCGATTCGCGTCGGCTGATCGTCAACACATGGAACGTGGGCGAGCTTTCGAAGATGGCGTTGATGCCGTGCCACACGATGTTCCAGTTCTATGTGGCCGACGGCAAGCTCAGTTGCCAGTTGTACCAGCGCTCGGGCGACATTTTTCTGGGCGTGCCTTTCAACATCGCCAGCTACGCGTTGCTCACCCACATGATGGCCCAGGTGTGCGGACTGGACGTGGGTGATTTCGTCCACACGCTCGGCGACGCGCATCTCTACAACAACCACGTGGAGCAGGCGCAGCTGCAACTGACCCGGGAGTCCAGGCCCTTGCCCCGGCTTCGGCTCAACCCCGACGTGAAGTCGATTTTCGATTTTCGCTATGAAGATATTGCGGTCGAAGGATACGATTCGCATCCGGCAATCAAGGCGCCTGTAGCCGTCTAGATGCGTTTGTCTTGCCTCGCGATTTCGCGACGAATGGCCAGCGGACACCCGGTCGCACCGTCACGCCACGACCACCGCGACATCGCCGAGGCCTGCTAATATTCGATGCAATAGGCAATGCCGCAGGGCGATTGTCGACTGCATTTTTCAGTTCTTTTCAGGATTCCAATGGCTATTTCGCTGATCGCTGCGCTTGATGAAAACTCCGCCATTGGCCGCAAGGGCCATTTGCCCTGGCATCTGCCGGATGATTTGCGCTGGTTCAAGCAACTGACCACCGGCAAAAACGTGGTCATGGGCTACAACACCGCCGTTTCGATCGGCCGCGCATTGCCTGACCGCGTCAATCTTGTGTTGTCGCGTCGGCACGAAGCACCGTTCGAAGGCCAGATTACCGTGCGCTCGATCGAGGAAGCGCAAGCGCGCTGCGGCGACACCGGCCTCATGATCATCGGTGGCGGCCAGGTTTTTGCCGATGCCTTGCCGCGTGCACGTCGCATGTATCTCACCTGGGTGAGTGCGGCTGTCGATGGCGCCGACACCTTTTTTCCGGGCGTGCATTTCAGCGACTGGACCGAGGTATCGCGTGTGCACCACGCGGCGGACGCCGAGCATGCGCACGACTTCGACATGGTCGAGTACCTGCGCAACAACTGATGTCTTCGAGCAACCGATCGACGCCGGCCATCATGCATGTGATGGCAGGCGTTTTGATTGATGATCTTGGGCGTGTACTGCTGGCCCAACGCCCACCAGGCAAGCACCTGGCCGGTGCATGGGAATTTCCCGGTGGCAAGCGCGAACCGGACGAAGCACCGCTGGCGGCGTTGATACGCGAATGGCATGAAGAACTCGCCGTGACGGTCAAGCACGCCAGTCCTCTTGTCCACTTGCCATGGCGATATGCCGAGCGCGAACTTCTGCTGGATGCGTGGCTGATCGAACAGTGGGAAGGCGAGCCGCAATCGATGGAAGGGCAGGCGCTCCGCTGGGTCAAACCGGCAACGATCGATCCACTTGATCTGGCACCAGCCGACCGGCCGATTCTCGAAGCATTGTTGCGGATTTCAGCCTAGTCCGTTTCCGGCATGGTCCACGCGTTCGCTGGATGATCTAAGGCCGCAATCGCGTCGCTGCCATTGCAAGATATCGGCGATGAAGCTCGGACACGGCGTGATCGAGATCGGCCTCGTCGCCGTGGTTTTCGATCACGTCATCGGCAAGCGCCAGCCGCTTCGCACGGCTCGCCTGATTCGCGAGCATGAGCCGAGCCAGCGATTCGTCGATGCCATCACGGCGCACGAGCCGTTCGATCTGCAGCGCTTCGGGCGCATCGACCAGCAATACGCGATCCACCCAGTCGTAATGCGCCACGTTTTCTGCGAGCAGGGGTATGGCCAGCACGCAATACCGCGCACGTTCTGCCAGTGCGCGATCACGCAGCCATTGACGTATGCGCGGATGGACAATCGCTTCGAGCTTTAGTCGAGCAGCGGGATCGGCGAACACGCGTTGTCGCATCGCCGGCCGATTCAGCCGACCATCGTCGCCAAGTACATCACTGCCGAAGTCACGGATGATTTCCACAAGCCCCGGTGTGCCCGGTTCGACCACTTCCCGCGCGGCCACGTCAGCGTCGTGTACGGGCACGCCCAGTGTCTCGAAGCGACGCGTGACCGCGCTCTTGCCGGAGGCCACGCCGCCGGTGAGCGCAACGACCATCACATTCGATGCACCATTCATCGCAAGCCGGTGAGCTGCATGTAGCCGTTCAATAGATCAGGACCCGCGACAAACCATACCCATCCGGCGGCGGCAATGAACGGGCCGAAGGGTATCGGTATCTCGCGTTCGTGCCGACGCATCGCGATCAGTGCGCCACCGATCAACGCGCCGATCAACGAGGACAAAAGAATCATCGGCAGCAAGGCCATCGGCCCCATCCACGCACCGAGCGCCGCTAGCAATTTGAAATCGCCGTGACCCATGCCTTCCTTGCCGGTGAGCAATTTGAAAATCCAGTACACGCTCCACAAGCTGAGATAACCGATAGCGGCGCCGATGATCGACGAAGGCGCAGCAACGAACATCGGCAGCAGCGAAAGCAAAAGACCCAGCCAGAGCAGCGGCAACGTCAACTGGTCAGGCAGCAGCTGTGTGCGGAAGTCGATACCCGCCAAGGCAATCAACGTCCACGTCAGCGCCAGTCCTGCCAGCGCGGACCACGACGGGCCGAACCGCAGCACGATGACGGCGCTCAGCACGCCGCTCAACAGTTCCACCAGCGGGTACTGGATGGAGATCTTTGTCCCGCAATAGCGACACCGTCCGCGCAACAAAAGCCAGCCAAACAGCGGAATGTTGTCGCGTGCCGACAGCGGGTGTTTGCAATGCGGGCAGTGCGATGGTTCGCGCACGATGCCCGGAGGCAGTGGCGTGGTGTCTGCTTCCATTTCCAGAACGTCGTGCGCTTCCTGCCGCCATGCAGCGGCCATGCGCTCGGGCAGCCGCAGTATCACCACATTGAGAAAACTACCCACCAGCAGGCCGAGTATTCCGGCGATTGCTACCCATGCCGCCGTTGGAAGTTCAAGCATGTCGGACCTTGCGCGTGTCGGGTCGTTACTTCAGGAGTTGGTGAACGGAGCCTTGGCTGGCTGCAGCGATCGTGTGTGTTTCACGCCTGATCTAACGCAGGACGCCGCCACTTGTCGCCATGGTCCAACGTCCTGAAAGGAACTGCAGGATATTCACCAGCATTTTTCTTCAAAGACCGGGCAACTCGTAGTCGCTCGGTCTCCATGAAAAGGCGCGTCAGATGGCACGAGAAAACTCAGACCGTACCGGCGATCTTGAAGATCGGCAGATACAGCGCGATCACCATGCCACCGACCAGCGTGCCGAGCACCACCATGATGAGCGGCTCGAGCAACGTCGACAGCGTATCGACGGCGTTGTTCACTTCTTCCTCGTAGAACTCCGCCACCTTGAACAGCATGTTGTCGAGCGAACCGGATTCCTCGCCGATGGCGGTCATCTGCACGACCATGTTCGGAAACAGGCCGGTTTGCTTCATCGCCAGTTGCAACTGGTGACCGACCGCGATGTCGTCGCGCATCTGTTTCACGGCATCGCCGTAGACCACGCTGCCGGTCGCACCTGCCACGGAATCCAGTGCCTCCACCAGCGGCACGCCGGCGCGGAATGTTACGCCCAGCGTGCGGGCAAAACGCGCGATCGCGGAGTTGCGCACGATGTTGCCCATCACTGGCATCTTCAAGGCTACGCGATCCAGGAAATGGGCAAATTTCAGCGAGCGCTTCTTTGCAAATATCAAGGCGGCAATGCTGCCGCCCACGATACCGATCACCAGCCACCAATAGCTCTGCATGAATTCCGAGGCCGACACCAGGAACTGGGTCGGCGCGGGCAATTCCGCGCCCGCATCCTTGAACGTCTTTGCAAATACCGGAACCACGTACAGCAGCATGATCATGCACACGAGAAAGACCACCGCCAGCACCATCATCGGATAGAACAGCGCTTTCTTGATTTTCTTCTTGATGCCTTCGGTGCGCTCCTTGTACGTGGCCACGGTGTCGAGCACGGTGTCAAGCACGCCCGAGGTTTCGCCCGCATGTACCAGGTTGCAATAGAGCTCGTCGAACTGCACCGGGTACTGGCGCAGTGCTTCATGCAGCGCGGCGCCGCCTTCGATGCTTTGCTTGACGTCGTTGAGGATGTTCTTGAAGCGGACGTTTTTCTGGCCGTCGGCGATGATGTCGAACGACTGCACCATGGGCACGCCGGAGGCCATCATGGTGGCGATCTGACGGCTGAAAATCGCCACGTCACCGGGCGTGACTTTCTTTCCGGAAGCGCCAAACAGCGGCTTCGAACGCTCCCTGACAGTCTGGGGGTTCATGCCCTGACGACGCAGCTCGGCCTTGACCAGCGCAGCATTTTTCGCAGGCATGTCACCTTTCATGCGCTTGCCGCGCTTGTCCAGCGCTACCCAGTCGTAAACGGCTGTCTTGCTGATTTCCGCACGCTTCGCCCCGCGCTCGCGCGCTTCACGTGCCTTGTTTGCGGTTGCGGTAGCCGTGGCCATGCGCATCTTCCCCCAATGATTCCAAGATCCGCCCTGAAGCGGCCATCAAACATTTGCTACAGCTTATGTCATTTCGCAAGCGCAAACCGTGGCGATTTCCGCAAGTTGCGAACCACGCCCGGCGCTTAGTCCTTGGTGACGCGATCGATTTCGACCAGGCTCGTCAGTCCGTTTTTTACCTTGAGCAAGGCGGACGCCCGCAGGTCCTTCACGCCGGCAGCCTTGGCGACGTCGGAAATCTGCAATGCGTTGCCGCCCTGAAGAATGATGCGCTGGATATCTTCCAGCATCGGCATCACCTGATAGATGCCCACGCGACCCTTGTAGCCTTCATTGCAGGCGTCGCAGCCCACCGCTTCGTAAATCGTCAGGCCTTCATCGATATCCGCCTGGGTGAAGCCGGCAGCCAGCAGAATCTTCGGCGCCACATCCATGGGCTTCTTGCATTCGTGCAGTCTCCGCGCCAGGCGTTGCGCGATGATCAGCGTCACCGACGAGGTGATGTTGTACGGCGCGATGCCCATGTTCATCAGGCGCGCGATGGTCTGCGCCGCGTCATTGGTATGCAGGGTGGACAACACCATGTGGCCGGTCTGCGCTGCCTTGATCGCGATCTCGGCGGTTTCAAGGTCGCGGATTTCGCCGACCATGATCACGTCCGGATCCTGGCGCAGGAACGAACGCAGCGCGCTGGCGAACGTCATGCCGCGCTTCACGTTCTGCTGTACCTGGTTGATGCCCTCGACGCGGATTTCCACCGGGTCTTCCACCGTCGAGATGTTGCGCTCGGCGGTGTTGAGCATGTTCAGGCCGGTATACAGCGATACCGTCTTGCCGGAACCGGTCGGACCCGTGACCAGCACCATGCCGTAGGGCTTGTGGATGGCGTCGATGTACAGCGCCTGCTGGTCGGGCTCGTAGCCCAGCTTTTCGATGCCGATCTTGGCCGAGGAGCCATCAAGAATACGCAGCACGATCTTCTCGCCGAACAATGTCGGCAGCGTGCTCACGCGGAAATCGATGGCGCGGGTCTTGGAAAGATTGAGCTTGATGCGGCCATCCTGCGGCACGCGCTTTTCGGCGATGTCCAGCTGCGCCATCACCTTGATACGCGAGGAGATGCGGTTGGCCATCTTCATCGGCGGGCTGGCCACGGCCTTCAGCATGCCGTCCATGCGCAGACGTACGCGATATTGGGTTTCGAACGGCTCGAAATGGATGTCCGAAGCACCACGGCGGATCGCGTCCACCAGAATCTTGTTGACGAATTTCACCACCGGCGCGTCGTCGTTCGCGTTGGCGTCGATGCCGGTGGCTTCGGCCTCGTCGTCGCCGGCTTCGAGGTCCAGGCCATCAAGATCGCCACCGCCGATGTCCGGCATGGTGTCGCGCATGTTGTTGAGCAGCGTGTCGATCGTCTTCAGCAACGATCCGCGCTCAACCAGGATCGGCTCCACCATGCAGTTGGAGTGGAACTTGATCTCGTCCAGCGCGTGCGACTGCATCGGATCGGCGATGCCGACAAACAGGCGCTTGCCGCGGCGGAACAACGGCAGCGCCTGATGCTTGCTGATCAGCGCTTCGCTGATCAGCCCCAGTGGCATCGATGCGGGATTGATCGAGGCCACATCCATGATCGGCATGCCGAATTCAGCCGAGGCAATCTGGGTCAGCTGCAGGCTGTCGACCAGATTGCGATCCAGCATCCAGGCAGCCAGCGTCACCTTCTGCTGTGCGCTGTCAGCCATGGCCCTGCGAACGTCGGTCTCCGGCAGCACCCCTTCGGACACCAGGCGGCGCGCCATGCCGGACAAACCCACGAGCGACGGTTGCTGTAGTTGGGATGACATGATTTGGTTGAAACCCCCGCTGTATGTTGTTGAATCTACCGCAATCCAGAGCCCAGGTCATCCTTTCCAAGGGGCGGAAATCGGCGGCGTGACGTACCACACAATCCACGGCTCGCCGGGCATGGACAAAGCCTCAAGCAGGGGCGAAATCAGGTGTTCCCGTCCGGGCCGAGGGCTTGTAACCCGACCAGTCTTGCAAGACCCCGGCCAAGGGATTCGAACGCGGCTCGCGCGGATGCCTTCACTGTTCCATCGGAGCCGAAGCGGTTACGAGGAAAGATTCGCCGCCTGCCACGTCCGGATGAACCGCGCATGGTCCAACCGCCAGCATGCTTCACGCTATGATCTTCGCTTATCCTGGGGGAGCCGACCTGTTGAACCGTTCAAGCATCATCCTGCCCGCCAAGAACGAAGCGCCTGCGCTGACCAAGCTCCTGCCGCGGTTGCGAAGGGCCTATCCCGATGCCGAGTTGGTGGTCGTCGACGATGGCTCCACCGACGAAACCCGGGCGGTGTGCGTCGGCAATGAAGTCACGTGCCTTTCGTCGCCGTACTCGATGGGCAACGGCGCCGCGATCAAACGCGGCGCGCGCCATGCGAGCGGTGAAGTACTCATCTTCATGGATGGCGACGGCCAGCACGATCCGGCGGATATCGATCGCCTCTTGTCCAAGCTCGACGAAGGCTATGACATGGTCGTCGGCGCTCGCGACTGGAGCAGCCAGGCAGGCGTGGGCCGGGGCGTGGCAAACACCATCTACAACTGGCTGGCAACGCGCATGACCGGCCATCCGATACTTGACCTCACCTCCGGCTTCCGTGCCGTGCGCGCGGAAAAATTTCGCGAATTCCTGCACCTGCTGCCCAACGGCTTTTCCTATCCCACCACCAGCACCATGGCCTTCTTCCGCAGCGCGTATCCGGTGGCCTACGTACCCATCACCGCAGCGCAACGTATCGGCAAAAGCCACATCAAGCCGATACGCGATGGCCTGCGATTTCTGCTGATCATCTTCAAGATCGCGACGCTGTATTCGCCGCTGAAGCTGTTTGTTCCGGCTAGCGCTGCATTCTTCCTGCTGGGTTGCCTCAACTATGCGTGGACCTTCACTCATCAAGGTCGACTGACGAACGGAAGCACGTTGATGTGGAGTGCCGGCGTCATTATCTTTTTGATCGGGTTGGTATCCGAGCAGATTACGTCACTGACATATCGGCGGGATGCGTAGCGGGCTCGAGGATAGTTTAAAGTCAAGCCTATCAATCGATTTAATAGATCTGCCACAGGCAGTCGTACATAGCTTTTTAAGCCAAAGTTACTTCGAAAAATTCCTTAATTCAAATGCGTTTCAAGTAACCATCAGGGGCTACCGTAATGAGTAGCTTATTTTCCATTTCCGAGTCGACCTCAAACATTAATGGCTCTCCATCCGCGGCTAGATGAAGCCCTTCCCTCAAGCGACGTTGATATTCCCATACAGCCGTTTTGGGATTATCCCCCTTGTTCCAAGGACGATCCGGGAATGTGTCTGCAGGCAGGTCCTCGACTACCGTATCAAATACCACGCAATAGCTGCCTAAGCTAGTCAGCGGCGCATAGGCTTCGAGTTCAGCCAGCACATGATTGTGAGTGTGATTGGAGTCCAGAATTACAAGGATGCGTTTGTACGTAGCTGCGACACTGTGAACTTTAGCTATGATGTCCGAGTCAATTGAAGAACCTTGGATCATTTCTATTAAATGAGAAAGGGGATGCTTGATAATTGCCGCGCGATTGTGACTGCGAATATCAATATCAACGCCAAGCACTCGGCGACGACTGGCTCGTGGATCGAGCATTTCTCCATTTTCCGCCGCCTCGCAGTAATCGAGCAGCGCGAGCATCGATGCGCTCAGGATCAACGAGCCGCCGTGAGCTATGCCCGTTTCTATTATTAAGTCAGGTCTGGTCGTCCAGATAAGCTCCTGAAGTGCAACCATATCTATGGGGGTCTGAATGATAGGACGTCCAAGACTGGAAAAGTTGTACATGTATTTTGAAGAAAATGCATGAGACATCCACTGATCGGACAAGTCTCGCCACGGCCGATTGTTGGGATAGTTCGATACTCGTTCGCGTCGTTCGCTCTCAAAGCTTAGAGTCGTCTCATTCTCTAATTGCATGGGCATCTATATTTCCATTGAGTAGATAATAAACGTGCTGGAGAAAATCAATTTTGAGAATCAAACATCATGTGAACCAGAAAATGCTCCGCTTCCTCTTCCTTGAAATGGATATCCTCGACCCAGCGAACCAAGTCTGGCTCGTCAATGCGACGGAGGGGGTAGCGTGCAATTTCAGTAAAGCCAATTTTGTGATAAAAACCCAAGGCAGGATTATTCGAGCGTACACGAACACCTACAGCTTTTATGCCAAGCTGATTTTTCGCCCAGGAAATCGCGGTCAATAAGGCCTCGCGCATCACGCCCTTTGGCGCCTCACCGCCACGCACGATCGCGTCGGCTTCCGCGTAACCGGTTTCCCAGTTTATGAAGTCTATGCCGACATGGCCAGTTGTTGTTCCATCCGGCAAATCCACCATGAAAAGTATCTTACTTCCGTTGGGTCCAACAACGTCCGTCAGCCATGATTTTGTTCTTTCCGGTGTCGCAAGGAATTCAGTCAGGAAATGAGTCACGAATCGGTTGCGCCATTCGCTCATTGCGACGATATCGCCGAAAACTACATTTTCCGGAGTAGTTGCGACGGGCCTCAGCAGCGCACGGACTGGACATCCAACAGGGATATTAAGTTCAGAGCCAAAGGGACCCGCTGCAAGCTTTAGCGCGGTTAACAGCGTCCTACCGTTTTCGAGATTGGTTTTCAAGATAAATGTCCCGCGTGGACAATGGCAACGCCTTATCGACGTTAATTTTTAGAGAAAAAATCACTGATCGCCGCAGCCACATGTTTGCCATCCTCCAAGCTCATGCTTGTATTCATTGGAAGAGATAGTATTTCCTTTCCTGTTTTATCGGTAACCGTAAGATCGCCGTGTCTGCAGCTTTTGAATAGACTGAACCAGTGACCGGGTTGCCAATGAATTCCCGTATCGATGCCAACTGACGATAAGTGATTACGTAGATCATCGCGATCGTTTTCGCTCACGCGGATGTAATAAAGAAAAGGCGTTACCTCTTCAAAGCTCGTTTGCGGCACGCGAACTTCGGGAATTTTGGATAGAAGATCATTGTATTGGTTGCACAGAGCTCGACGAGTCGTTGAAATGCGATCCATTTTCTTGAGCTGCGCCAGTCCGATGGCGGCATGAAGGTTGGCCATGTGGTAACGAAAGCCAAGTCTTTTAACGTCATATGTCCAAGCGCGTCGATTTTGATACATCACGGATGTGGGCTGACCCATTCCTATGAGACGCATTTCATGTATGGCTTTCAGTTCCTCTTCTGTTCGAACAATAATTGCACCTCCGTCAATGCAAGTGATCGTTTTGACAGGATCGAAACTGAATATGCAGATATCGGAAAAACTTCCGACATTACGCCCTTTGTATTTTGATCCAAAGGCATGTGCCGCGTCGTGTATAACGCGGATGTTATATTTTTTTGCCAGATTAGCGACACGGTCGTGATCACAAAGAATGCAATCATAATCCATTACAATTATGGCTTTCGTTCGAGGCGTAATTAACTCTTCGGCTTTGGATAAATCGATGCAAAGAGTCTGTTCATCTATATCACAAAATACGGGTTCTCCACCCGTGGCCAAAATGGCCTGGAAATCGGCAATGTTGTTAAAGGATGGCGTTATAACTTCGTCGTCTGGTCCGACGCCGGCTATCAAAAGTGAAAGATGTAGCGCCGCGTGCCCTGTACTAACTGCCGCTACATATCGATCATCCGCGCCAATGAATGCCTTCAACTCGTCTTCGAATTGACCCACATAGGCGCCCATCCCCAACCAACCCATTTTTAGCGCCGCTTGGGCAGACTCTAGTTCCTCTGCCTCTATCAAGGGATTGAATACTGGAATCTCTGTCATTTTGTTTCTCTATTGAAGAACGCCTAGGAAATTGCGCAACTAAAAAATGGAAATTGATGGTATCGCCGTGACGAACTGACATCCCCATTCTCGGGCATAAGAGAGTTGACTGAGGATCTCATCGCGAAGATTCCACGGCAGAATCAGCACGTAGTCAGGTCGATCTTCACGTATTCGCGTTTCGGCCACCACGGGGATACGCGAGCCCGGGAGCCAGCGGCCCTGTTTGTGGGGTGATGCATCGACGACATAAGGCAAGAGGTCTGGTCGCACACCAGCGTAGTTCAGCAACGTGTTGCCTTTGGCCGCTGCACCGTAGCCCACCACCAGACGTCCAGCCAAACGTTGCTCCAGCAAAAAAGTCAGGCATGAATTTTTGACCGTGTCGGCACGTACCTGAAAGCCCGTGTAATACGAGGCGTCCTGCATGCCAGCGCGTGACTCAAGCGCAAGCACGGCCGCAACATCGGGTGTCTGGACATGGCCGCTGTGATCATGCGACGCCCAGAGACGCAAGGAACCACCGTGCGTTCGCAATTGTTCGACGTGCCAAACGCGCAAGCCGTGAGCGGCAAGAATTTTCTGGACGGTCTGAAGCGAGAAGTATGAAAAGTGTTCGTGGTAGATCGTGTCGAACTGATTGCTGGCCACGAGTTCCATCAGGTGCGGAAATTCGATGGTGATGGTTCCCTCGGGGGCGAGGGCAGTCGCCATGCCTGCGACGAAGTCGTTGATGTCCGGCACGTGCGCCAGAACATTGTTGGCGATAATCAGATCGGCCGTCTTTCGATCGTTTACGAATGCATTTGCCACGTCGCGGCCGAAAAAGCATTCCATCGTTTCGATGCCCTTCTGCCGCGCGATTTTGGCTGTGCCGCTGGTGGGCTCGATGCCGACGCATGGAATGTCGCGAGCGGCGACGTATTGCAAGAGATAGCCGTCGTTGGATGCAATTTCAATCACCAGGCTTTCGCGGCCCAAACCGAGTCGCTCGACGGCGGACTCCACATAACGTTCAGCGTGGGCGAGCCAGGAGCTGGAAAACGAGGAGTAATAGACGTAATCGGGGGAGAACAGTTCACCATGCGCCTGCACCTCGTCGACTTGCACGAGACGACAGTTGTCGCAACTGAACAACTTCAACGGAAACCAGCTTTCCGGAGCGTCGATGGTTTGCATGGTAAGAAACGCGTTCGAAGGTGGTGCGCTGCCAAGATCCACGAAAACATTGGATAACGGCGTGGCGCAAAAACGACATTTCATACGGAGACTCCAACGAAGTGCTGGTCGATCAGCGGCGCCTGACGGTCTTTTTCGGACAGGTTCGAGATCGGTAACGGCCATGTGATGCCCAAGGCTGGATCATCGTGACGCAGTCCTCCTTCGAGGTCGCGACTCCATGCAGCGGTGTGAAAGTACAGCAGCTGTGCGTCATCGGTGAGCGCTTGGAATCCGTGCGCGAAGCCTTCGGGCAAAAAGAATTGCATATCCCCTTGCTCACTCAATTCAACGCCATGCCAATGCAGAAAGGTGGCGGAATCCTTACGCAAATCGACCGCAACATCAAAGACACGACCGCGCAGGCAGTGAATCAGCTTGGCCTCTGTGGCTGGTGGATGTTGATAGTGCATTCCGCGCACTGTTCCCTTCTGGAAAGTGGTGGAGAGATTGATTTGGGTCCAGTGCAAGTCTGCACGTATGGAGGAGAACTCTTCCTCGCAGAACAATCTGCTGAATCGGCCACGTTCGTCCTGCGTCGCCGACGTCTCGACTAACGTCAAGCCGGACAGCGGTGTGGAATGGAATTTCATGCTGCCCAACCTTGGCCGGAGACCTGCGCAGCAGCAACGTAGTCACGCAAATCGCTGCGACTGCATATCAGGCCATGCTCGTAATAAGCACGATACCAGTGGCTGGTGCGTTGCAAAGTGTCATCGGCGTTCCACACGGGCCGCCATCCAAGTGTCTGTGCAGCTTTGGAGCAGTCCAGCCGCAATACGCCGGCTTCGTGGGGTTGCGGAGTGGCGTCGTGCTCAACCAGAAATTCGGGCCAGTGATCCTTCATTTTTGTCACTAACTCTTGAACAGGCAGATTCGCGTCCAGAGAAGGCCCGAAATTCCAGGCACCTTCCACATCGGCGCCCGTGAGAAGCGCTTCGCCGAGACGCAGATAACCCGACAGCGGCTCCAGGACGTGTTGCCACGGGCGGACCGCACCGGGGTTGCGGATCGACAGCGCTGTGCCAGTCGATGCGGCGCGAACAAGATCAGGCACCAGGCGATCTTCCGACCAGTCGCCACCACCGATGACGTTGCCAGCGCGCGCCGTAGCCATTCGAGGACCCGAAACACTGAAAAAGCTCTTTCGATAGCAGTCCGTCACCAGCTCGGCACAGGCCTTGGATGTGCTGTAGGGGTCATGTCCTCCAAGAGGATGATCTTCGCGATAACCGGAAGTGGTGGGTTGATCCAGATATACCTTGTCCGTAGTCGCGTTCACCAGCGCGCGCACCGATGTCGTACTGCGCACCGCTTCAAGAAGATTCACAAGGCCGGTGACATTGGTATCGAACGTAGTCACGGGATCGCCATAACTGCGTCGAACCAAAGGTTGCGCCGCCAAATGAAAAATCACCTCGGGCTGAATGGCATCCAGCGCTTGTCGTAGCGCGTTGCCGTCGCGTATATCCACGCGTGTGTCACGCACGTCGCTGAGACCAAGCAGATTCCAATGAGCGAGTTCCGTGTCCGGGGCCAGCGCCAGGCCGGAAACTTGCGCACCCATGGCCTCCAACCAAAGACAAAGCCAGGAGCCCTTGAATCCGGTATGCCCCGTTACCAGGACGCGGCGGCCTTCATAGGCACCGCCAAACAGATTTCTCAAGACCAGGTTTTCCATGGGGCATGTCCGCTCTGCCAGAGCTCTTCAAGTTTGACCTTGTCGCGCAAGGTGTCCATGGGCTGCCAAAAACCTTCATGCGTATACGCGGAAATCTGGCCGTCGCGGGCCAGTGCTTCCAGCGGTTCGCGCTCCCAGATGGTTTCATCGTCCGCGATATAGGTGAGCACCTCACGCTCCAAAACAAAAAATCCCCCATTGATCCAGGATCCGTCGCCGGAGGGCTTCTCCTCGAAGCGGGTGATTCGGTTGTCATGAATATTGATGGCACCAAAACGGCCGGGCGGCTGGACTGCACACATCGTGGCCAAGCCATTTCTTTTTTTGTGAAATGCGAGTTGAGCAGCAATGTCGATGTCGCAAAGTCCATCGCCATAAGTGAAGCAGAACGTCTCGTTCTCAAGGTAACTTTCGACCCGCTTCAGTCGCCCGCCGGTCTGCGTATTCTCGCCCGTATCCACCAGAGTGATCCGCCATGGCTCGGCGTGCTTGTGATGGACATCGAGCTGGTTTGTTCGCAGGTCGATGGTCACGTCAGACATATGCAGGAAATAGTTGGCGAAGTATTCCTTGATCACATAGCCCTTGTAGCCCAGGCAAATGATGAAGTCATTGATGCCGTGATGGGAGTAGATCTTGAGGATATGCCAGAGCACCGGCATGCCGCCGATCTCGATCATGGGTTTGGGACGAATCGTGGTTTCTTCGCTCAGCCGAGTGCCGAGTCCACCCGCAAGAATTACAGCCTTCATATTCAGTGTTTCCAGAGAGGCGGGTCGGTTTCACACGCTCATGGACAAGACTTTGTTCCAAGCCTGCAACTGCGTGAGGATACCTTCATTCCCGGTTAGGGCGAAGAATTCTCCGGCCATATCGGACCATCAAAAAGATGGCGTAAGCGAGGAGATCAGCTACGAGAGTCGCAACACGGAATCCGACGGCCAGTACAGCGACTTCTCCAAAGGAAAGTGTGCCCTTCAGGAGCAAGCTGATCACCGACTCGAACACGCCAATTCCCTGCGGCGAAAACACGCTGACGAATCCGGCAGACCATGCAAGAAGATAGCTGCCAGATACCTGCAGGGGCGATACGTCGACGTGCGCCGAGGGGAACGAATACCAGTAGTACGTAAACGCGGTAGCCGCGATGATCCAGAACGCAACCGAAGTCAGGACGGCGAGGAAATAGATGCGCAAGGGAAAGCGGCTCTTGTACAACAGCAGACGATGACGCAGCAGGACGGGGACACTGACCAGTATGGTCAAACCACCCATCATCGCGATAAGCGCGGGAAGTCTGCTGGCGCCGATGACGAATGTGCACGCTCCTCCCAAAGTCAGCGCAACGGCGAGCGGCACGAGGTTTTCAAGCATGACAAGTGCAGAGAGCTGGGAGCGATCGACACCTATGCGGTGCAGGTCGATCATCCTCGAGACGGTTTGCCAAACGCCTCCGGGAAGATACTTGGCCGGCAACCGACCCAGGTAGATTTTCAATGCGGTTTCGTAGGGGATGATCGCGCTGGTCCCGCGCAAAGCGAGCCAGGTGAAAACAGGGCCAAGCAGACTGAGCGAGGCCCACAGCAAGACAGTGACGGTCAACGAAGCCAGATGGGAACCCACCGCGATCGCGTGGAAAGCTCCCCGCGCCCGAACGCCGGCAATGATCAGAAAGATCACCGCCGCGGGCCCGAAGATCCAGCGCGATGCAGCAAACAGACGTCTTAACGCATGACTCTCAAGAACAGCAATCCTGAGGTTATTCAGCATGACCGCGCCGACCAACCACGTAACGCAATAGCAGGGAAGGCATCAACGCAATGATGATTCCCAACTTGTCACCGATCGAAATTCCGGATCGCAGCACGACCTTGATCAATGCGAATGGAAGTTTGAGCAATGGAAACATTCGCGTGAATCTTGTTCTGATGATGCCGGTTGAATCGGACGCGTAGCGTTTCAATTTATCGTCGTGATGCTTCTCCAAACGGAACTCCCTTCGCGACCAACACGATTTCGCCGCATGCAGGAAGCTGCCGCGCAGGGACAGATCAGCGAGAAACACAAGGTCGCCCCCGACGATGCCGGGCATGGGCGAGCATTCGCGCATTCGATGGGTTCGCATCACGCCCATGACGGGGTGCATGTTGCCCCAGAATATGGTGAAAAAACGCGCTGCTGCAGCCAGGTCGCGAGTATCGCTCCAGCCTGAAGCCATGGCGAGAGGTTCGCTATCCACGCCGATCCAGCGTGAACTGGCAAACGCGAGACAAGCCCGCGCATCGTCTTCCAGCAGCGAGATACATTCAGACACGAGATTCGATGTCCAGAGGTCGTGCCCGGCAGCCCACATGAAATAAGCGCCGGATGCCATATCCAGCACGTGCCCGAAATTTGCGACGGCACCCCGATTGATTTCCGTGGTTTCAATGCGAATGCGCGTGTCTTCAAGAGCGTGGCGTTTGCAAATTTCCAGTGTGCGGTCCGTGGAGGCATTGTCGGCAATGATGATTTCCAGATTCGGGTAGTCCTGGCCGCGCAACGATGTCAGCGCAGAATCGATGAAGCGCTCCTCGTTGAAGACAGGAACACCGATAGTCATCAAGGGATAGGAATCGTCGGCTTTCATTTCTTGCATCCTGGGTCATTCACGCCGCTTCTGGGCAAAGAATGCCATGTTTGCAGCGATGTACTGATCGCTCGGTCACTGCACCGGCGGCGTATCGTTTCACTTCAATCCGGTAAGCACATTCAATTCTGCTATCTGGGCGTCCAGACGTCCGCCGTAATTCAGTCGCTGTAGTTGTTGGACGACCTCTTGTGCTTCCCGCACACGCCCTTGCGCAACGAGCATGCGTGCCAGTGTTATGCGGTACGCCGGTTCGTTTGTGGCGTTTTGTACCGCTGCGGCAGTCATGCGCTCGCCCAAGTCGTGGTCATGCAATACGTTCCATGCGTAGTCACCGTACATGGACTGCAGACGCGCGCCGGGCGCAGAGTGCGACAATGCCGCGTTATAGGCATCGACCATGCGGGCCTTGGGCAATTCGCATTCCCCATCACGCGCGCATTGGGTCAGTGCTCCCAGGGAGCTTTCATCCTGCACTCCGGGTTTCCGCTGTCGCAACTTTCCGATCATGCTTTCCCACCATGCATCTTTCAGTGGCAGATGCATGCGTGAGTTCATGAAAATCAGTGCCTGCTCCGGAAGAATCGACGAGTCGGGCAGCGCGGCGGATTTTTCCAGTGGTGCATAGACCAGCGGCGTAAACGGTGACGCCGGGTCATAGCGCGAATAGATGATGTAGGTCCGTCCCAGTTCGTACTGCGCACGAGGTGAAGCGGGTGCGCGTTCGGCGAGTTCTTCCGCGAGTCGCAACGGACTGCCCCATGCATACGAGGTCATGGCCGTGAACGCCGACCAGCAAAGCAGAAGTCCCGCAAGCAGCAGATAGCGCGGCAACGCCAGCCACGTCTGGCGCGGCACCGCGAGCAGCGGCACCAACGCAAGCAGCAGGCCGAAGCTGGAAAAGTAATTGCGATGTTCGTAGATCAGCTCCAGCGGAAGAACGGTGCCCGTCAACAGATGGCATGCCAGGAATAGTGCGATGCCAAGTGCCGCGAGCGGACGTCGTGATCGTAGCCAGAAAATCGACAGCACCATCACGACGAGCATCACCAGGCTCGCGAGCGTCGTCCATGGCGTCAGCAAGCCGGTCGATATGCGGAAATCATCGTGATAGAACGACAACGCATTCGGCGTCGGCAACAGTGTCCATCGGATATAGCCCACCACGATGCGCGCTTCGCTGAGCAGGCGCGTGCCCAGGGTGAAATCGCGCGTCGCCCACGCGTTTGGTTGCAGCAATGCCGGCAACACCCAGATCATGCCGATCGCCATGGGTACCAGCAGCACTACGACGAACAACGTTGCAATGCGAAAATCAAAAGCATCGCTGCACTTGCGGAAGCGGAAGAAGATCCATTCGATCACCAGCGCGTACAGCGGCAGCATCACTGCGGTTTCCTTCGCCAAAGCCCCCAACGCGGTTGGAATGATGAGGCTGGTGATGCACAGCAGGAATCCACGTGTATTTGTAGGCCTGTGCTCCGTTGCATCCAGGACTTCATTGACTTGCAGCATGCGTTGCCGGCCTGCGACATAGCCGAGCAGGCCGATGAGCACGAACAGGTTCGCCATGCTCTCCATGCGTTGCACGACATAGAGCACCGCAGTGAGGTTGATCGGTAGCAGCATCCAGCCCGTGGCGATCAGTGCCGCCACGACATCCGCGGGCGCGCGCTGTGTCTGGTTCAAGTGGCTGCGTAAGGAGCTGCTCGCAACACGGGCGGGTAATGCCGGCGCCAGCTGGATCAGTTTCCTGGCCAACATGAAAATGGCCACACCATTGAGCAGATGAATCAGCAGATTGACCAGCTTCCAGCTGTATGGGTCCATTCCACCCACAAGATAATTGACCGCAAATGTCAGTGATGACAACGGTCGTTTGAAGTCGCTGGACTGTGAAGAGAGCGCCGCGCCGACGAGAGATGACAGGCTGGCATTGGCCGGCTGCACGTTGTGGTTGTCGACGATGTTGGGGTAGTCGTCGAACAGCCAGCTGCCCGACAAGCCGGCCCAGTACACGCAGGCCACGACAAGCGTGCCGATGGCGAGAACGACGGTTGCGTTGAGGCGGAAATTCCGGCGAGCACTCATCGCGCGTATTCACCGGCGCAATCGCGTGGTGCTGGCTGCGTTTGCACAACAAGAGATGAAAGAGCGGTCGGCATCATCCGCCCATCATAACGATTCCACTTTGCCGAGCTACCGCCATCGCCGCATGCATCGGGCGATGGCGGTCGACCTCAGTGGGCGGCAGCGGTGGCCGCTGCGGCAGGTTCCGACTTCACGGCGGAACCCGAAGTCACCGGCGCTTGCGATGCGGTCGCCGCAGGTGCTGTGGTTACGGCGGCCGCTGGAGCCGTCGTCTTGCAGATGTCCGAAAGCATGTTCGCATCGCCGGTGACGACGCTGCAGTTCCAGGTGATGGAGCCGCTGCCGCCGGCCTTGCCGTCATCGCTCGGTGTCAGCAACAACACCGGATCGGGATCGGCGCCGGTGTTGCGCGTGGAGAGGGTGATCCGGCCGCCATCGGCAATCGTCACGCTGGATGCGTAAGGGCTCGACATGGCGCTGGCGTTGTAGCCGACATCGCCGCGCTGGATATTGACCACGCCGCCGCGGGTGGTCGCCGCTTCCATCACCACCAGTTTGGCTGCCTGGGTTGTTTTCAGCGCGTCGCTTACGCGGCCACTGACCTGACGGTTTTTCCAGGCGGGTACGGCGATGGCTGCCGCGACCACGATGATGGCGACGATCACCAGGATGGTGACGACCGAAGCACGTTTTCTTTCGCTCATGAGCGAACTCCCTGTTGCAAGTGATATGAATGCGGTTTCAGTCGGGCGGTGTGTATTGACTGCCGATGGGAAGTCGATGCATGGCAACGGCACCTCCGCGCGTGACCGCTAGAGTAGGGCCAGCCCTTGTCGACGGATTGTGATGCCGAGGGATCGCATGGCGCCATGACAGCGATCTGTCGCGATCTGCGCGTGCACCCTCAAGCTGCAGCGTTCGTTGAAGTGACAATACACGACTGTATTCCAACGACTGAAAGATCACTGTGTCCGAGCACGTCCCCATCGCGTGCGAAAGCGATCAGTTAGGTTTGCAATTCGCCGGAGAGAATTTTTCGCCGATGATCGCGGTGTCGGACTTGCAGGTCCACGACCCTGTCGGATCGCGCGTGAGGGTAATTTTTCCGTTTGTGATCAAAGGCGACGCGTGGTTGCCCAGCGTGACGTAAATCGTGCCGGTATCGTTGGCATTCTGTGGCAACTGGACTTGCGCAATGCCTGTGCCTGGCGGCGCGGTGGCGGCGCCCTGCGATGGATCCTTCAGGATGTCCGAGGCGGCGAGAACACTGTTGTTGCATTGCCCCACGGCCGTACCCAACTGCACCTTGCCACTAGTGACGCAATCCTCGATCAGTACCTTGGCTTCGCTGGCCTCACTCATCGCGCGGGTTACCTGCGAACGCGCCACGTACGTCTGATAAAGCGGTATGGCAATGGCGGCCAGGATCGCGATGATCGCGACCACGATCATCATCTCGATCAAGGTGAAGCCGACGGTTGAGCGTTGGCGTGGCATGTGATTCCTCCTTTGAATCAGTAATTTGAAGCAGCTTCCGTACCACTACATCCTCGTCGAACGTGACGCCTTACGCGTTTCGACGATTGGCGTCGATCTCAACGCCGCGTTTGCTTCAGTTACCCGGACCGTCCCGGCTTTCAGGTTAGAGGTCTTCTCCAGCTCACTGAGAAAATGCCCGGTTCAGGGTTTGGTGATCGCAGCTGGCGATGTCGCAGATGGTGCTGTCAGTTGCGCTAGCGCCTTCGTCCGTAATGCGAGCAACACTTTGTCGCCGCTCAATTTCGGCCGCATGGATTGTGCCTTGGCAATCACTGCCAGTGCTTCCTGACCACGGTCGTGGTCCACCAAATAGCCGGCCAATTCGCGAGCGTAGACATCTGTATCTTTTCGTAACGGTAATGCGGCCTGCCATTGTTCAATGGCGGTGGTTGGATCGTGCAGGGCGGCGGCAGCCAGTTCGGCGTATTGAGTGCGCAAGGTGAGGCGATCGGGGTTGCGTGCAACCACGATCTTGTACGCCTCGGCCAACTGCCGCGCGTCGATGCCGATGTTGCCGCCTAAGCGTTGTTGCACTAATCCATACAGTGCTTGATTGGTCTCTGGTCCTAGCGGACGGGTTCGCAATTTTTGCTGCAGGCTGGTCCACCATGGGCCATCCGCCGTACCCGGATGGGCCGCCGACTGAATCAGCAGCGCGTCCTCCGGCAAGATGGATGACGTGGGCAACCGCGCCGCACGCTCCAGTTGCTGAATACCCAACGAGTAGAGCGGGTTGGCGGGATTGTCGCCAGACATAGCTACGTAGCGCCGGGCCAAGTCGAGAGCGGCGCGGGGCGAGTCTGGATTCATGCTGGCAAGTGACGTTGCCAGAAAAAGCGGACTGGCCCACGTGGCGGCTCGAAGCGCCGTGAGAAAGGCGAGATTCAAAATGAGGACGCAGACGACGAGGCCGGGCACGCCCGACTTGATTCGACATGCAAGTAACCACATGAGGTCGGCCACCACCAGCAGTACGCCAAACAAGGCGGGATAGTTGCGGTGCTCGAAAACCAGTTCCAGTGGCAGCGGGCTGCTCGTGAGCAAGTGCGCCATGAAAAACCACCCGATGCCGAGCGCCAGCAGGGGACGCCGTTTACGCACCGCAACGCCCAGTGAAAGCAGCCCAACCAAAATCAAACCGCCAAGCAGCGTCGTGATCGGATGCAGCAAATCCGTCGAAACGGGATAGTTGTCGTAATAGAAATGCAACTGGTCGGGCAAAGGCAGCAAGCTCCACCCGAGATACATGGGCAGCGCCCGCAATTGGGTGAGTTCGCGTTGCCACGCAGTGTAGTCACGTATTTGGTAGGCAGCCGCCGTGGCGTAGTGAGGCAACAAATACGCAACGAACAGTGCCAGTGCCGCGACAAAACCGATCATGTAAGCAATTTTCCAGCGGCGCTCGACTGATGAACGCGCCGCTGCAAAGTGCAGCAGAGTCACCTCGATCAGCCACGCATAACCTGGCACCAGCACCACGGTTTCCTTTGCCAGGTAACCGACGGCCACCAGTGCAGCACAGAGCAACAACCATGGCCAACTGCGCTGTCCCGTCAACTGGCGTTGCCGCGCATGCCAGTACGCCAGTAGCGCGAGCAGCACAAAAGTAAAACCCATCAACTCCATGCGCTGCACCACGTACATCACTGCCGATACCTGCAGCGGATGAACGGCCCAGGCGAAGGCAACCGCCAGAGACCAGTAGCCGAGACGCTGGTGATGGCGCTCGATGTTTTCACCAAGTCGCGCCGACCAACCAGCCAGCATCAAGCGCTTGGTCAGCAAGAACAACAAAACCGTGTTCAATAAATGGATGGCCAGATTGACGGCCTTGAATCCCCAGGTCGAACCACCCAGCGCGTAGTTAAGCGCGTAACTCAACATCGCCAGCGGTCTTTGCACATTCGCAAGTGACCATGCCCAGACGGCATGCCATGCCTGCCAGTGCCAGCCATTGACATGGATTGCCTGGTTTTCCGCAAAGATGGGGTAATCGTCGAAGATGAAGCCGCCGGAGAGCGCCGGCCAGAAAACGAGGACGATTAGCAGCAGGCTACCAAGCAACGGCAAGAAACGATGCCAAATTCCGAGTGGTGCGTAGGCCATGAAGCCAGTCTCGTCATGTTGAAGAATTCAAAAACAAAGGCCGCCCAATGGCGGCCTCTGCAAGACAACAATAAGTCGATGAATCAGTTCTGGCAGCTCACGGGAGCATACTTGGGCCTGAGTGCTGCAGTAATGGTGCTGGAGCAGGCCCAGCTACCACTTGCATTACGCGTCCAAAGCAGGCTGCCATTCAAAGCTGCGTTGGCATGACCACCAAAAACTGCAGTAATGACAGTGTTGCCTGCTGGGGTGAGAGTGGTAGGAAGTGTCGGTTTGCCCGGAGGAGCGATCAGATCGGAAGAAGTAGCTGTAGAGACGCAGTTGCCCGCAGCGGCACCAACTGTTAGCTGATTGTTGTTGATGCAGTCTTCAACGACAACTTTCTGGTCGCCAGCTTCACCCATCACTCGGCTGAACTGCGACTTGATCACGTAGGTCTGGTACTGCGGGATGGCGATGGCGGCCAGGATCGCGATGATCGCAACCACGATCATCAATTCGATCAGGGTAAAGCCTTTCTGCATGGTCTTCATGGTGGTTCCTCTGTAGTTGGTTATCTAACCTTGGGTGATGCCCCCTGAGCCCCAGCTCCGAATCCCCCTAGCGGATCGGACCCACACTCATTGGTCAACAACGACCAGGAAGCTCGAGCAGACTAAAGCAGGTTGCGTGCCATCAGCGCTGCACGGCTATTTCCGCATATCCAAGGCCGAATAGTTTGTGCCTGCGGTCACGAAAGCTCGCGACCCTTGCTGCGCCTGCATTCACCGCCGCTGGAAATGTGACTGGCGTGGCATTGCCTGGCTCTGTCCATGCCGGGCAGGTAGTGACGAAAATTGTCAGAAAGTTGTCGCCATGGCAGGGGCCGAACGGCCCGGGATCGGCGCTGGCGGCGCTCACGGGAGCACATGCGTTGCACTTCGCGAAGGGCGGATCGGGATGCGGGCCGCTTGAATGCATTGGTGATGGCGACCTTCGCCGCTGTATCCGGCGATACGCCAGCGCGATGCATATGCGGCTTGCGTCCGGTGCACGCCACGCTTACCGTCACGACTTTGTTCAACCGGGGAAATCACGATGAAACCTTTGATGGCTGCGCTTCTGCTGGCGCTGGTGACGATGCCTGTGATGGCGGGTGAGGTGGATACCACCTTCGTCAAGGCGCAGGGCGCGCATCCGTTCAACGTGCGCGATCTGGTGATGATGGATCGAGTGAGTGATCCGCAGTTGTCGCCGGATGGTCGCTATGCCGCTTATGGTTTGCGCAGCACGGACTATGCGGCCAACAAGGGTGTCAACGCGATTGTTGTGCTGGATCTGCACGGCGGCCCGCCGGTGAAGGTGATCGACAAGGGCAGCTCCGTGCGTTGGTCGGCGGATGGACGCAGCCTGTATTACGTGGCGCCGGCGAATGGCGTAGCGCAGCTGTGGCGGGTGGATTTGGGCGGCCAAACCGGCCTGAATCCAGCGAAGCATGCGGCGGCGGTGCAGGTGACTCATTCACCGCTCGATGTCGGCGGCTACAAGTTGTCGCCTGATGGCAAGCGCGTGTTGTTGTCGTATGAAGTGTTCACCGATTGCAGCACGCTCGCCTGCACGCAGCAGCGCGCGGATGCGCGCGACAAGGACAAGGCCAGCGGCACGCTGTACACCAAATTGTTCGTGCGCCACTGGGATACATGGGCCAGCGAGCGACGCAATCAGCTGTATATCGCGAGCTTCGACGGCAAGGGCCAGTTGCCGGCCGAACCGACGCTGCTGACTCGCGGTATCGATGGCGATGTGCCGAGCAAACCGTTCGGCGACGAAAGCGAATTCGCGTTTTCGCCGGATGGTCGCAGCGTGTATTTCGATGTGCGCATCGCCGGCAGCAGCGAGCCGTGGTCGACCAACTTCGATGTGTACAGCGTGCCGTCGGATGGATCGGCGGCACCGAAGAATCTCACTGCCGACAACAAGGCGTGGGATGCGTTTCCGGTGCCATCGCATGACGGAAAGACGCTGTACTACCTGGCGATGAAGACGCCGGCGTCCGAGTCGGATCGGTTCGCGATCACCGCGCTCGATCTCGCCAGCGGTGCAAAACGCGAAGTCGATCCGCAATGGGATCGCTCGCCCGGCGGCGTCACGATTTCCGATGACGGCAAGACGCTGTACGCCACGAGCGACGACAATGGCCAGCATGCGTTGTTCGCCATCGACGTGGCGAGCGGCAAGGCGACGCGGCTGGTGGGCGACGGCACGGTGGACGGCTATTCCATGGCCGGCGGCAAATTGCTGCTGGCGCGCGATGACCTGAAACGACCGGCAGATTTGTATCTCGCCAGTGCGAATGGATCGGGCCTCAAGCAGATCACGCACTACAACGCCGATGCCATTGCCAATGCGAAGGTCGGCGACTTCGAGTTCTACAACTTCAAGGGCGCGGACGGCGCGAGCGTGCAGGGCTATGTCGTGAAACCGGTCGGCTATCAGCCGGGCAAAACCTATCCGGTCGCCTTCATCATCCACGGCGGTCCGCAGGGCGCGATGGACAACGGCTGGAGCTATCGCTGGAATCCGCAGACGTACGCCGGGCAGGGTTTCGCGGTGGTGACGGTGAACTTCCACGGTTCCACTGGATACGGGCAGGCGTTCACCGATGCCATCTCCGGCGATTGGGGCGGCAAGCCGCTAGAAGACCTGAAGCTCGGCTGGAAAGCGGCGCTGGACAAGTACAGCTTTCTCGACGGCAACCGCGCGTGTGCGCTCGGCGCGAGTTATGGCGGCTACATGACGTACTGGATTGCCGGCGTGTGGAATCAGCCGTGGAAATGCCTGGTCGATCACGACGGCGTGTTCGACGCGCGCGCGATGTATTACGACACCGAAGAACTCTGGTTCGAGGAAAGGGAAAACGGCGGCACGCAGTACGAGCATCCGCAGAACTACGAGAAATTCAACCCGATCAATCACGTCGCCGACTGGCGCGTGCCGATGATGGTGATCCACAGCGGCAACGATTTCCGCATCCCGATCACGCAAGGCATGGGCGCGTTCACCGCACTTCAACGTCGCGGCATTCCCAGCCAGTTCCTTACCTTCCCCGATGAAAATCATTGGGTGCTGAAGCCGCACAACAGCGTGCAATGGCACGACGCGGTGAATGCGTGGTTGAAGGAATGGACGGCTAAGGATGGGGCGAAAACCGCGCAGTAATTTGGATGCAAACGGTGGCCCGCACTTTACCGTGGACCATGTAGGAGCGCACCCTGTCCACAAGGGACTTCCTTCGGTCGTGCGCGACGGCTTTTCGGATCACCCACACAAAAAAGCCATCGCGCACAGGGTGCGCTCCTACAGCCAGATGCAGTTCCAGTAGGGGTAGTTGCCTGCTCGATCCACAAGTTTTGCGCGTACCGGATTGGCGACGATGTAGCGGGCTGCAGCGCGGATGTCTTCATCACGTCGCAGCGCGTGATCGTGAAAACCACGAGCCCATAGCCCGTGGACTGCCTCTTGCTTCATCGGCTTGATGTGCTTGCTGGTGATGGACTTGATGCGGTTCATGACGACTGAGAGATCGTCTCGCTCACCAAGCTGGATCAGCGCATGCCAGTGGTCCGGCATCAGTAACCAACAGAGCGGAATCGAATCACCCCAGGTCGTTGGTTCGATCATCAACCGACAGAAGGTCCGGGCGAATTCCAGGTCGAGGAACCATGGTTCGCGTCCGGCGGTGACTGTGGTGACCAGATAGATCTGGTTCGGTAGCGATGCGCGTCCTTTGCGCAACGCGCGATGGCCGGGTGGCTGGGGCATGCGGAGACTGTCGCAAGCTCGAACCCCGTGATTCCAGCGGCACACAGCTCAGCTTTTTGTAGGAGCGCACCCTGTGCGCGATGAATCTTGCGGCGAACATATCGCGCACAGGGTGCGCTCCTACAGCCGTGCAGCTACAACCACTTCGCCCGCTTCAGCCCCACGAAAATGCCGCCGACGGTGCAGGCCATCAGCACGATGATGGCGGGGTAGGCCCAGGGTTTGTCGAGTTCGGGCATGTGCGCGAAGTTCATGCCGTACCAGCTGGTGAGCAGGGTCGGGGCGGCGAGCATGGCGGCCCAGCCGGCGAGTTTTTTCATCACTTCGTTCTGGCCGAAGGTGACCAGCGAGAGGTTGACGTTGATGGCGGCGCCGAGCATTTCACGCATGGCGCTGATGGATTCGTTGACACGGAACACGTGATCGTAGACGTCGCGGAAATACGCGCGCAGTTCGTCGGGAATCAGGCTCGGGTGCAGGCGCACCAACTGGCTGATGATGTCCTGCAACGGCGCGACGGCCAGGCGCAAGGTCATCAGGTCGCGCTGCATGTCGTACAGCCTTCGCACGGTGCTGCGCTTGAAAGTTTCGGCGAAGATGTCCTGCTCGAGCTGCTGCAGTTCTTCGCGGAAGTCGCGCACGATCGGCAGCAGGTTGTCGACGATGAAATCGAGGATGGCGTAGAGCGCATAACTCGGGCCGAGTGCGAGGAGATCCGGCGTGTGCTCGCAGGTGCGGCGCGCTGGTGCATACGAGAGCGACGCGCCGTGACGCACGCTGACCAGGTAGCGCGGGCCCATGAAGATATGTGTTTCGCCGAACGCCAGATTGCCGCTGACGAGCTGCGCGGTCTGCACCACGACGAACAGCGAGTCGCCGTAGGTTTCGATCTTGGTGCGCTCGTGTGCGTTGTGCGCGTCTTCGATCGCCAGGTCATGCAGGCCGAATTCTTCCTGCAGTTTCAGCAGCAATGCTTCATCCGGTTCGTGCAGGCCGACCCACACGAAGGTGCCGTCCTGCTGGAGGATGTCGCTGATCGCATCGAGCGTGACATCGCCGATGCGGGAGCCATCTTTGCGATAGGCAATGCAGTTCACCACCATCGATTGGGGCGCCGACGACGGTGCAACAGGAACGGGAGTGAGCAGGTTCATCCGCGCATGATGACGCGCCCTTCAAGACAGGGCAATTGCGGATGGATTACCGGTTTTGCCGCAGGCTCCAGGCCAGTGCCAGCCAGCATGGCAGGGCAAACAGCAGCCATGGCTGATTCTGCTGCACGACGCCGGGCAGCAGGTGCAAAAGCACCGCCGCGAGCACAGCGACCAGCTGCAGCACGATCACGCCATCGACGAATCGCGAAGGCGCAAAGCCGCGACGTGAACGCCACAGCGCGGGCAACAGCAGCCACGCGAGCGGATTGAACAGCAGCAGGTTGGCGTTGGCCCATGCCGAGTGGTGCGCCGTGAAGATCCACAGCGCCAGCAGGATCAGGCCGATCACGCCCGCGCTCAGCAGATACAGCGTGCCGAGCAACGCGTAACCGACGGAAATACGACGCCGGGTAAGTACGAGCAGCCCCGCGAAAACCAGGCCGGCCATGCCGAGCGGCAATTTCAGGTTCGGCGCGTTTTCCGGCGGCACGTCCAGGCGATTGGGCGCCAGAAGTTGTTCGTACTGCACCAGCGGAATCGATCCGCCGTGCCCGTTGTCCACTTGCGCCGTTCGCAACTGCGTCTTTAATACCTCCGGCAGAAAAGTTTCCTGCCACGCAGTAAGCGGCTGATCCGAATATGGCCCCAGGCCCACATCCATCACGAGCATGAGCCACGGCTGCGCACTCATCAGGCGCGCAGTCTGCTGGCGGAAGGTCATGCGCGCGGGACGCGCTTCGAGCAACGTTTTGAGGCGTCCGCCGATGGGCTTGTCCAGCGCGTCGCGTACGCGGGTGCTGCAGTTGTCGGCGTAATAGTCGTAGTTGTAGCCGGCGTTTTCCGGACGCAGATTCCACAACAGAAAATCGCGCAACGCGGCGGCTTGGTCAGCGCTGAGCGCGAGTTGCTGCCGGGTGACCGATCGGCCGTCCTGCCTGTAACCGTCCTGCTCCGGCGCGCTGGATTCCGCATCCATCATGTAATGCATGCGGCCGCGCGCGAAGTTGAGGAAGAAATTCGATTCGTTGAAATCGAACACGCCGTAGTTGAAATCCACCGACTCGCCGGACACGTTGTCGCGAATCTCGATCGCGTTGTGTCCGAAGCGTTCCCAGTAGATGGCGCCGGGTCCGTAGGTAATCAGCGATACGCGAAGATCACTGCCGGGTGCGTTGGCAACGTCGGCATGCGCAGGCATGACTGCGGCGAGAGCGAGCAGGCAGAGCAGGGCAAGTTTGCAGCCAATACGATTCATGCGACCAACATCAGGTGAAGGCGCAACGAGTGCGCGATGGAATCGTGGTGTCGCTTTTGAAATGGACGTCTATTTGTCGGACGGGCGCTTCACACGGAACTGCTGCACGCGGCGATCGTCCGCCTCGGTCACGTGGAAAAGATAGTCGCCGATGACGACTTCCTCGCCGACTTCCGGCAGATGGCCGAACTCGGATGTGACCATGCCGCCGACGGTGTCGTATTCCTCATCGGAATATTCGGTGCCGGCCTGCTCGTTGAAATCCTCGATCGGCGTGAGCGCGCTGACCAGCCAGTCGCCGCCGGGCTGTTCGTGCATCAGCTCGGGATCGTCGTCATCATCGTGCTCGTCGTCGATCTCGCCGACGATCTGTTCCAGCACGTCCTCGATGGTGATGAGGCCGGCGACGCCACCATACTCGTTCACCACCAGCGCCATGTGGTTGCGGGTCAGGCGGAACTCCGCCAGCAGCACGTTGAGGCGCATCGATTCGGGGATCAGCACCGCCGGACGCATGATGCCGCGGATGTCGAAATGCTCGGCGGCGCCGAAGAATTTGAGCAGGTCCTTGGCCAACAGAATGCCGAGGATTTCGTCCTTGTCTTCGCCATGCACGGGGAAACGCGAGTGGCCGGATTCCACCACCACGGCGAGCAGATCAGGCAGGCTCGATTCGGCGGAAAGCATGACGATCTGTGCGCGCGGCACCATCACATCGTCGACGCTCAGTTCGGTGACCTTGATCGCACCCTCGACCATGGTGAGGGTGTCGACGGACAGCAGTCCGTTGGTCTGGGCGGCGCGTAACTCTTCGATCAGTTCGTTGCGGTTGCGCGGTTCGCCGGAAAAAAGATGGCCCAGTCGGTCCCACCACGTACGGTGCGCCGGGCCGCTGGTACTGCCAGGGTCGTCGTTCATCACTATTGGGATTCTGCCCGATGCGGGCGGAAGCCGGATTCTAACGGAAAAATCGTGGCGGTTCAGAGTCTGCAGGAGCGCACGCTGTCCAATAGGACTTCCTTCGGTCGTGCGCGATGGATCTTCGTTATCGGCGGAAAGCATCGCGCACAGGGTGCGCTTCTACAGGTAGGGATCGGCGATGCCGAGGCCGGCCAGGATGCGGGTTTCGAGCGATTCCATGCGCTCGGCGTCCTGATCATCGATGTGGTCGTGACCGAGCAGGTGAAGCACGCCGTGGATGGTCAGGTGCGCCCAGTGATCGCGCGGCGGCTTGCCTTGTTCGGTGGCTTCACGCAGCACAACCGGTGCGCAGATCACGAGGTCACCGATCAGCGGCAGTTTCACGCCGGGCGGAAATTCGGCGGGAAAGGACAACACATTGGTGGCGTAATCCTTGCCGCGATAATCGCGGTTGAGCGCGTGTCCTTCATCGGTATCGACGATGCGGATCGACAACTCGGTGGCTTTTCGATGCCGTGCGCCATGCAAGCCGGCGTCGACCCAGCGCCGGAAGCTTGTTGACGAAGGCAGCCCTGCGCGCGGCAGCGCATAACCCACCGCGAGCTTGAGCGCCGCGCCGCTCATCGAATGTTTTCGTCCTTCTGCTCGAAGGATTCATAGGCGCGCACGATTTTTGCGACGAGTGGATGGCGCACTACGTCGCGCGAGGTGAAGAACGTGAAGCTGATGCCTTCGACACCGCGCAGCACTTCGATGGCCTGACGCAAACCCGAGCGCGTGCTGCGCGGCAGATCGACCTGGGTGACGTCGCCGGTGATCACGGCCACGGTGCCGAAGCCGATGCGCGTCAGGAACATTTTCATCTGCTCGACCGTCGTGTTCTGCGCCTCGTCGAGGATCACGTACGAATCGTTGAGCGTGCGACCGCGCATGTAGGCGAGTGGCGCGATCTCGATCACGTTGCGCTCGATCAACTTGGCGACTTTCTCGAAGCCGAGCATTTCGTACAGCGCGTCGTAGAGCGGACGCAGATACGGATCCACTTTTTGCGAAAGATCGCCCGGCAGGAAACCGAGTTTTTCGCCGGCTTCCACCGCCGGGCGCACCAGCAACAAGCGCTGTACGCGGTTGGCCTCCAGCGCTTCGACCGCGCTGGCCACCGCGAGATACGTCTTGCCGGTGCCGGCCGGGCCAACGCCGAAATTGATGTCGTGCGTGGCGATGGCGTGCAGGTAACGCGACTGGTTCGGGCCGCGGCCCTTGATGACGCCGCGCTTCACGCGGATCGTGACGTCCTGCGTGTTTTCTGCCGATGCATCGGCGATCGCATCGATACCGGATTCGGCCAGGTACAGATGCACCCGCGCGCCGGTCAGCGTTTCGCTGGTGGTTGCGTCGTACAGCGCGCGCAAAACTTTTTCGGTGGCCCTCACAGCTACTTCTTCACCGATCACCTGGAACACGCAGCCGCGATGGTTGACCTCCACGCCGAGGCGCAGCTCGATCTGCCGCAAGTGTTCATCGAATGGACCGCACAGATTGGCGAGGCGTTCGTTGTCTTCGGGATCGAGATGGAAGTCGCGTTGGGTAAGCGTGTCGGTCATGGATGGATGTCGATAGATGCTCGGGTGGACTGTTGCCGGTAGGAGCGCACCCTGTCCACAAGGGACTCCGTTCGGTTGTGCGCGACGCCGTGTGCCAATGAGTATCGCGCACAGGGTGCGCTTCCACGGTTCGGTCAGGCGGCGATGTCTTCGGCGATTTTCAGGCGCCCGCGCAGCGAGTTGGCCATCGCGTCGGTGATCACCACGTCGACGAACTGTCCGATGAGGCGTGGATGACCGGGGAAATTGACGAAGCGCATGTTCTCGGTGCGGCCAGTCAATTCGTTCGCATCGCGCGTGCTCGGTTTTTCGACAAGCACGCGTTGCACGCTGCCGATCATCGCCGTGCTGATCTTCTTCGCGTTGGCATTGATCGCAGCTTGCAGTCGCGTCAGGCGCTCGTGTTTCTCAGCGGCCGTGGTGTCGTCCGCAAGGTTGGCGGCCGGCGTACCCGGGCGCGAGGAGAACACGAAGGAAAAGCTCTGGTCGAAGCCGACATCTTCAATCAGCTTCATGGTCTTTTCGAAATCCTCGGCGGTTTCGCCGGGGAAGCCGACGATGAAATCCGACGACACGCAGATGTCCGGGCGCACGGCGCGCAGCTTGCGGATTTTCTGCTTGAACTCTAGCGACGTGTAGCCGCGCTTCATCGCGCTCAGGATGCGATCGGAGCCGGCTTGCACCGGCAAATGCAGATAGTTGGCGAGCTGCGGCACGCTGGCGTAGGCCTCGATCAGCGAGTCGGAAAACTCCAGCGGATGCGAGGTGGTGAAGCGGATGCGGCCGATGCCGTCGATCTGCGCGATGGCATGGATCAGCACGGCCAGGTCGGCGATGCCGCCGTCATGCATCGGGCCGCGAAAGGCGTTGACGTTCTGGCCAAGCAAATTCACTTCACGCACGCCCTGCGCGGCGAGCTGGGACACTTCCACCAGCACGTCATCGAAGGGACGGCTGATCTCTTCGCCGCGGGTATATGGCACCACGCAGTAGCTGCAGTATTTCGAGCAGCCTTCCATGATCGAGACGAACGCGCTGGGACCTTCGGCGCGTGGCTCGGGCAGGCGATCAAACTTCTCGATTTCGGGAAAGCTGATGTCGACTTGCGGCAAGCCGCTCGCACGCTGGGCGTCGATCAATTGCGGCAGGCGATGCAACGTTTGCGGGCCGAACACCAGGTCGACATAGGGCGCGCGCTTGACGATCGCATCGCCTTCCTGCGATGCCACGCAACCGCCGACGCCGATCAGCACCGGTTTGCCGCCCTTCTTGTGCTGCTTCCAGCGGCCGAGCTGGCTGAAGACTTTTTCCTGTGCCTTCTCGCGAATAGAGCAGGTGTTGATCAGGATGACATCGGCTTCAGCTTCGTCCTGGGTCAATTCCATGCCGTGCGAAGCCTTCAGCACGTCGGCCATCTTGGCCGAGTCGTACTCGTTCATCTGACAACCGTGGGTCTTGATGAATAGTTTCATGGAAGCTGGCGTACCGCTCATGGACATCGATGCCGAATTCGTTGGAGGCGCCTGCATGCATTCGCCGGACCGCGCAGTTTAACCGCGCTGGAGTCGCGTCGCCACTCAATCGCCATGGCAGATCAAGCACTTGCGCTCGGCGTTGAACCAATTGAACGGGTTTGCTTCCCATGCGTCGTGGCGCACGAAACGGCCATGGCGCGCTTGGCGGCGGCATCGCATGACGGCACACTGCGCCCATGCTCGATGTCGCCAGTCACGGGGGAAGCGTCAAAAGGCTCGATTGGGGCTTCCCGTTTCGTTCGATCCTTTACCGGGTCGCGCTGGCGTGCGCGTTGTTGTCGGGAATGGCGTGGTGTTCCGCGGCCACGGCCGGCGCGCTTTATCACTGCACCGGCGTGCAAGGCGAGATCGTCTACAGCAGCAGCACGGCGGGATATCACGACTGCAAGAAGATCAGCACGTTCGGCAGCGATGCGCCCCGTCGCCGGGTGAAGCCGCTGCTCAGCTCGCTCGTCAGGGTCGAAGGTTCGGTCGACACGACCGCGCGTGATATCGCCATGGACACTTCCATATCGACGTCACTGGCGCGCGTGCAGGGTTCGGCTGAAACCAGCGCGCGCGCGCTGGGCGATGTGCTCTTACAGCGCACATCGCTCGCATGGGTACGCGGTTCGGCCGATACAACCGCGAAGCTGCCATTGGCGGCGGTCGGCGCGGGCACGCCCGGGCACTGGAGTTATCACGAGTCGCACAGCGGTGCGATCGCGCCGGTTGCGATGAACAACGACCCGGCCAGCCGCGTGTTGCGCGGCGCCGTGTACCGCATCGTGCGAGCTGATGGCAGCGTCGAATACACCAACCTGCCCTCGGTGAGCCAGAAGGGTCATTCGGTGACCATGTTGTTCAGTTATATCGCCGAGTGCCTGGCCTGCAACCTGCATTCGCCGATCCACTGGGGCAGCGTGTCGTTGAACCTTACGGCGTATGCGGACGTGATCCGCGCGGCGAGCACGGAATACGGCGTGGACGAGGCGTTCCTGCGCGCGATCATCCACGCGGAAAGCGCGTTCAATCCACGCGCGATGTCGCTCAAGGGTGCTCAAGGGTTGATGCAGCTGATGCCATCCACGGCGAGCGACATGGGTGTGCTCGACGCGTTCAACACCGACCAGAACATTCGCGGCGGCGCGCGTTATCTCAGCCTGCTGCTGCATGACTTCAACGGCAACGAGCAACTCGCCGCCGCTGCGTACAACGCAGGTCCCGGCGCGGTGCAGCGTTACAGCGGCGTGCCGCCGTACGCGGAAACGCAGGTGTACGTGGTTCGCGTCGGTGCGTTGCGCAAGCGCTATGGCGCGGCGCTGCATCCGCCGCTGGCGGCGAGCGGTTCGAACTGACGAAACGCGTTTCTAGCCGTCGCTCGCGGCCGAGCTGGCACTCATCGTGGGCCGTTGTGCAAGCACGACGCTGACGTGAAACGGACTGCCGTTGCGAAGACCGGAAACCTCCACCGTGCTGCCGGGCTTGAGCGACGCTTCGCGACGACGCAGGTCCGCCGGATCGCGAATGTCGTCATCACCGATGCGCAGCAATACATCGTGCGGCAGGATGCCGACCTGCGCACCCGGGCCGCCGGGATAGACGTCCGTCACCTGCACGCCGCGCGCCGCCGCGGGCAGTCCACTGTTGGCCGGAACGGGAACGAAGGTGTAGTCGACACCGAGCCAGCCACGCACTACATGGCCGGTGGTGATGAGTTGATCGAGAACCTTTTGCGCCGTTGCCACCGGGATAGCGAAGCCGATGCCTTCAGCATTGGCGGCCTGGCCTTTGCCGATCAGCAAGGCGTTGATGCCGACCAGTTCGCCCTGCGTGTTGATCAGTGCGCCGCCGGAGTTGCCAAGGTTGATCGCAGCATCGGTCTGGATGAAATCTTCCGCGCTTGAGCTGTTCAACTGGCGGCCGATGGTGCTCACGATGCCCATGGTCACGGTCTGGTTGAGTCCGAAAGGATTGCCGATCGCCAGCACGACATCGCCGACGCGCAGCAGCGATTGATCGCCCAGATGAATCGCTGGAAGGTTGGTTGCGTCGATGCGCAGGACGGCTAGATCGGTTTCCTCGTCCGCGCCCACCAGCGTCGCCTTCGCGACGCGCCCGTCGTAGAGCAGGGTCTGGATGTCTTCGGCTTGGGCGATCACGTGGTAATTCGTCAGTACGTACCCTTGCCCTCGCGCGCTGACGATCACGCCGGAGCCGAGTGTCTGCTCGCGATGCTGATAGGTCGTGGGCTGGCCGCCGAAGAGTTGTTGCAATGTCGGATCGGTGTACATCTGGATCGCCGGCTCGTTGACGATCTTGTTGGCGTAGATGTTCACCACCGATGGCGCTGCCGCCGCCACCGCGTCGGCGTAAGAAACCGGGCCGGCTCCGACATGGGCGGTTAAGATCGCGGCAGGCGTCGAATGCAACCCGAAGCGCGCGCGCAGGCGTTCTCCACTTCCCGGCCAGAACAGGCTGACCACGAACGCGACCGCCAGCCCGAGAACGACGAAGCGGGCGATGAAGGCAAAAGTGCCGGCGGCATGTTTCATGTCGAAAAGGGAAATCCGGCTGTCGTGGCGAGTGGTGCGGGGCGATGGCGTTGCTCGCGCCCGGTGTTGCGGTTTTATTGTACGGGCCAGGGCCTGACGCTACACTAACGCGATTTTTGCGGGGCCCAAAACCCCACCATGCATTGCAAGTACAAGTACCGGAGAGCCTGATGGCGAACGAAGTCGTCGATCACGGCCGCCGCCGTTTCCTTACAGCAACCACCGCGGTGGTTGGTGGTCTGGGAATCGTGTCGGCAGCTGTGCCCTTCATCAAGTCGTGGGAACCCAGCGCGCGCGCCAAGGCCGCTGGTGCTCCGGTTACGCAGTCGCTGAAAAAGATCGAGGCCGGTCAGCAGCTGATCGTCGGCTGGCGCAGCCTGCCGGTGTTCATCGTCAACCGCACGCCGGCGCAGCTCGCGGTATTGCCAGCGCAGGACACGCGGCTGGTCGATCCGAAATCGACCGTTGACCAGCAGCCCAAGTACGCACAGAACGGCACCCGATCGATCAAGCCGGAATGGCTGGTGATGGTCGGCATCTGCACGCACCTGGGTTGCGTGCCGGGCTATGTCGGCGAAATGAAACCCGAACCGTTCGATCCGAACTGGCAGGGCGGCTACTACTGCCCGTGCCACCATTCGCGCTATGACATGGCGGGCCGCGTGTATCAGGGCGTGCCGGCACCGAAGAACATGCAGATTCCCCCGTACAACTTCATCGACGACACGACCATCCAGATTGGCGTGGATCCGAAGGGGGCTGCGTAATGGCCAACGTATTCACCAACATCGGCGACTGGGTCAACGAGCGTGCACCGGGCCTGATGCCCATGTACCGCACGCACATGACCGAGTATTACGCGCCGAAGAATTTCAACCTCTGGTATTACTTCGGTTCGCTGGCGTTGCTGGTGTTGGTTAACCAGATCGTCACCGGCATCTTCCTCACCATGAACTACAACCCGAGCGCGGCGGGAGCCTTCGACTCGGTGCAGTACATCATGCGTGACGTGGAGTGGGGCTGGCTGATCCGTTACATGCATTCCACCGGCGCCTCGCTGTTCTTCATCGTGGTGTTCCTGCACATGTTCCGCGGCATCATGTACGGCTCGTACAAGAAGCCACGGGAACTGGTGTGGCTGCTCGGCATGCTGATCTTCCTGGTGTTGATGGCGGAAGCGTTCATGGGCTACGTGCTGCCGTGGGGCAACATGTCGTTCTGGGGCGCGAAGGTGATCGTCTCCCTGTTCGGCACGATTCCGAAAATTGGCGGCGCACTGGTCGAGTGGATCATGGGCGACTTCCTGCCCGCCGACGCCACGCTCAACCGCTTCTTCGCGTTGCACGTGATCGCACTACCGCTGGTGTTGCTGTTATTGGTTGTGCTGCATATCGCCGCGCTGCATGAGGTGGGCTCGAACAACCCGGACGGCGTGGAAATCAAGAAAGGCCCCAAGGGCAATCGCTGGGATGCGCTGAAGCCGACCGACGGTATTCCGTTCCATCCGTATTACACGGTGAAGGATCTGGTCGGCGTGGGCTTTTTCCTCCTGATCGCCGCGTTCATCATCTTCTTTGCGCCGACGTTTGGCGGGTGGTTCCTAGAGCACGACAACTCGATCATGGCCAACAACCTGGTCACGCCGGCCGAGATCAAGCCTGTCTGGTACTTCACACCGTTCTACGCGATCGTGCGGATGATCCCGTCGTTCCTGGGTCAGGCATTCTGGGGCGTGCTGGCAATGTTTGGCGCGATCGCCGTGCTGTTCTTCATGCCCTGGATCGATCGCGGCAAGGTCAAGTCGATCCGCTATCGCGGCACCGGCTACAAAGTGAGCCTGGGGTTGTTCGTGGTGGCGTTCCTCGGTCTGGGTGCGGTCGGCGCCGGTGTTACCGCCGAGGTCATTCCCGAGTGGTTTGGCAACGTCGACCTGACGTTCTGGGAAAACCTGTTCGGTCGTGTGATGACCATCATTTATTTCGGCTTCTTCGTGTTTCTGTGGGCCTACACGTACTTCGGCTGGGAGAAGACCAAGCCGGTTCCGGATCGGGTGACGGTGCATGACTAAGCGGCAGAACTTGATGAAACGGGGATCCCTGATGAAGCAATTCCTGCCATCGCTGGCGCTCGCGCTCGGCCTGTTGGCGAGCACGATTCCTGCGCATGCGGAAGAGGGGCACGGCTTGATGGCGTCCGGCTCCAGCGTGCGCGATCAGGCGGCGTTGCAGCGTGGCGCCAAGTTGTTCTTCAACTATTGCGTCGGCTGTCATTCGCTGAAGTACCTGCGCTATTCGCGCATTGGGGACGACCTCGGCCTGTCCCAGCAGGAGGTCATGCAGAACTTTGACCTCACCGGCGCGAGGTTCGACGATCCGGTGATTTCGCCGATGCCGTCCGAATCCGCCGCCACCTGGTTCGGCAAGGCACCGCCGGATCTCTCGCTCGAAGTCAGCGCCAAGGGTGCGGATTGGGTTTACACGTATCTCAATTCGTTCTACCTCGACCCGCACAGCCCGATCGGCTGGAACAACACGGCACTGCCGAATGCCGCCATGCCGTTCCCGTTGTGGGAATTGCAGGGCACGCAGACCGCGGTGATGAAGTCGGGCAGCAGCGATGAAGTGGAAAAGCTGCAGCTGGCGCATCAGGGCAAGCTGACGCCGGAGCAGTTCCAGCAGGCGACGCGCGACCTGACGAGTTTCCTCCAATACGCCTCCGAGCCGGCGGCCCTGCAGCGTGAGCACTATGGCATCTGGGTGGTGCTGTTCCTGGCCCTGTTTACCTTGCTGGCCTATGTGCTCAAAAAGGAATATTGGAAAGACGTCCACTGATACGGATGGCATTATCCGGATGCGGCGGCCAAGAGCCGCCGCATCCGTCTCACCGATGGGGGTAACCGCGCATGGTTCAAAGCGCTCGCTCGCGTGCCGTACTGACGCTCTACACCACAGCCGATGACATCCAGTGTCATCGCGCTCGACTGGTAATGGCCGCCAAAGGCGTCAGCTATGAACGGGTACTGGTCGATCCGGCCAAGCCGCCGGAAGACCTGGTCGATCTCAATCCTTATGTCAGCACTCCGACGCTGGTTGACCGGGACCTCACCCTGTTCGATACGTCGGTGGTCTGCGAATACCTCGACGAGCGCTATCCGCATCCGCCGCTGATGCCGATCGATCCGCAATCGCGTGCACGCTTGCGCGTGGCCGCCGTGCGCATCGAGAAAGACTGGCTGCCGCAGGTCGATATCATCCGCGCGGGAGGCCGTACGGCCGACGCTGCGCGCAAGCGCCTGCGCGAGCATCTGCTCACCACGCTGCCGCTGTTCAAGGCTTCGAAGTTCTTCCTGAATCCGGAAATGAGCTTGGCCGATTGCCTCGTGGCGCCTGTGATCTGGCGGTTGCCGTGGCTCGGTGTCGATCTGGGTCGCGAAGGCAAGCCGATCGTCGATTACGGCGAGCGTTTGTTTCACAGTCAGGGTTTTGCGCGCAGCATGACCGATCAAGAAAAGGCCATGCGACAAACCCATGAGTACGAATGAAAGCACGTCGATGAGTTCCAACCGCCCGTACCTTCTGCGGGCGATCTACGACTGGATCAGCGACAACAACCTGACGCCTTATGTGCTGGTCGATGCCGGCTTTGAAGGTGTGCGCGTGCCGCCGCAGGTGATCAAGAACGGTCAGGTCGTGCTCAACCTGGCCATGCGTGCAGTGGCCAACCTCGACCTCGGCAACGAGTGGATCAGTTTCCAGGCGCGGTTCTCCGGCGTCAGCCAGGCGATCCATATTCCGGTGCAGTCGGTACTCGCGCTGTACGCGCAGGAGAACGGTCAGGGAATGATGTTTCCGGCCGATGAAAGTGGCGACACACCGCCGTCGCCTGCGAGCGAACCGGGCGACGAACCGCCGCCGCGCAACGATGGTGGTGGCGACAAGCCAAAACGCGGTGCGCCGTTCCTGCGCGTGGTCAAGTAACGCGCCGTCCACGCACAACCGGAATCAGTGCGGTCGGTTATTGGTCTGACGCTGCCGATCGATCGGGACGACGTTGCTTGTGCTGGCCGTCGCCAGCAACGAGGCAACAGCCTCTTGCGGTGAAACCAGTTTCACGGTCGGCAGGCTCAGACCGGTCATGGCGTTTCCGATCATCCACAGGCGACCCGGTTCGCGGTCGTCGCCATCGATGCTCACGTCGAAACCATAGCAACGTTCGATCGCCTGCCATCCATTGACGCGGCGAAGACGCAGCGCGCGAAGGCCAACGGTTTCATCGAGCAACTGCAGTCCGTGCCGCTCGCATTGCCGCCGCGCTTCGCGCACGGCGCGGTCGCGTCCGGCGCTGAATTTCAGCCAGAGGCCAACGACCGCGCCGAGCAGCAGCAACAGGAACAGCGTATGGAGATCGCTCATGCATGCAGTGTGTGGGCGCCAACCCCGCCGCGCAAGCGGCTCGGGGCGTCTAGTGCAACTGCAGCCGCAGTGACAGATCGACGGCTCGCACGTGCTTGGTCAGCGCGCCGACGGAAATGAAATCGACGCCGGTGCGGGCGTATTCGGCAATCGTTTCCAGGTCCACATTGCCGGAAACTTCCAGCGGCACGCGCCCTGCCGTTTTCTGCACCGCTTCGCGCATCAGCGGGACGCTGAAGTTGTCCAGCATGATCCGGTCGACTTCTGCATCCAGCGCCCGTGAGAGCTCGTCGAGGTTTTCGACTTCGACTTCGAGCAGCAAATCGGGGTGAAGCCGGCGCGCGGCCTCCACTGCAGCAGCGATGCTGCCGGCAGCGATGATGTGGTTTTCCTTGACCAGGATGGCATCGTACAAACCGATGCGGTGGTTGAATCCACCGCCGCATCGCACCGCATATTTCTGCGCGAGCCGAAGTCCCGGAATGGTCTTGCGCGTATCCAGTACGCGCGTTTTCGTGCCAGCGACTGCAGCGACGTAACGCGCGGTGATGGTTGCAGTGCCCGAAAGCAGTTGAAGGAAATTGAGCGCCGAGCGTTCGGCACTCACCAACGCCCGCGCCGGTCCCGACAGCTTGCAGATAACGCTGCCAGCCGGAACTTTCTCACCATCGAGGGCAAGCCATTCGATGCGAACGGCGGAATCCATACTGCGAAAACACGCGTCGAACCACGCGGTACCCGCGATCACGGCGTCTTCCCTGCAGGTCAGTTCCGCCCGGGCGGCGGCGTTGGCGGGCAACAATTCGGCAGTGACATCGCCTGGACCCAGATCTTCGGCGAAGGCGCGATCGACATCGGCTCGAATCTGGTCGGCATTCGGCAATGCCGACGACAAATCGACACTCATTCGGTATCCGATGCGCTGGGCTGTTGAAGCTTGCCAACGATGGCCGTCATCGCGCGATCGAAAAGCGCATTGGCCGCAAGAATGCGCGCATGCCCATCGGCGAGCAGCACGGCGAGTTCATGCGGCGCGTAATCCGCCACTTTCAGTCCGCGCCGATTGACGAAGAGATAGCGTCCGCTCATCGGGCTGATCCACGAAAGTTTTGCGCGCGTCGGTGCTTCATCCGCCAACGCAAATTCCAGCCAGGTGCCGGGCTGCAGTGCCTGCACCATCTGCCATTCGGGGCTGTCCGGCGGCACGGTAACGGTGTCGTCGATGACATCGTCTTCTTCCAGCGCATCGCGTTCGGCAATTGGCTGCATGCTGCTGGGAATGACTTGTTCGGCGATCTCTTCGCTGACCGCAACAGGCTCGCCGAGCTGCTGGCGATAGTAGGTGTGCAACTGCGCGAGCAGGCGCTCGATGTCCTGATCCTGAAACGCGACGTTGGCCAGGCCCAAGCGCAGGGCGCGTTCGATGCCGGGCAACGTCTGCCGCAACATCTGGCGACCTTGCGGGTCGTTCGACGTGCGCGTGCTGGCGATGAAATCGTCCACGAAATGCAGCGCACTCCTGAACTCCGGCGATGACTCGCCTTGGCGCAGTATCGTCAGCACCAGATGATTAGCCCAGGCGCGCGACAGCACGCCATGGACGAGCGGCGGCAGCTTCTGCTCGCCGATGCGATCGAGAATTTCGCGGGCGGCGCGACGACGGGCCTGTTCCAGTTTCTCGCGTCCCTGGGTGGACTCGGCCACACGTTGTTCGGCCAGTTCGGAACGACGCTTGTTGATGTCCTGGAATTGTTGCAGGTCGATCAGCAACCGATCGAAGATGCCCATGTCGTCGTCGAAATCGTGCAGCAGCTGCTCGACGATCGACTTCACTTTCTCGTGCAACCGGTGATCGCGATCCGACTCTTCGGACCAGCCCTTGGCTTGTTCGGCCAGCCCGTCCAGCAGTCGACGCGCAGGATGCTGGCGATGCGCGAACATCTTGCGGTCGAGGATCGCCGCCTTGAGATACGGAATCTGCAGACGCGCCAGCAGCACCTGCATCTGGGTCGGCAGGTTACGGTCTTCGAGGATGAACTCGAACAGCATCCCGACCAGATCGATGGTGTCTTCGTCGATCGTGGCAACATGCGCCGGGCGCTCGCCGCGCAGTGCGCCGATCTGGCTCAGCAACTGGCTCTTGAGCTGCATGACTTCACGGCCAAGATCGGCCGCATCGCCGGGACGCGCTTGCGGCAGCGGCCCGGCGCTGGCGATCTGACTCTGCAGCACGCTGAGTGCGCCAAGCAGTTCATTGGCCGACGGCAACGGCCCGCTCGGCACGGAAACCATGCCGCCATCGCTTCCCATCGACATGCCGGCGGCAGGTCCGCGACGCGCGCTGAACAATGCGTGCAGCGTCTGCAGGAGATCGCTTGGAATCTCGCCGGCTTCGTCGGTGCCCGCCACGACGCCCGCAGCCTGTTCGACGCTGGCTTGAGCGGGTGTTGCTCGCGTACCGGTGCCAGCATTCGCGTTGTGTGGAATTTCCAGTCGCAGTTGCGGGAGCACGCCGGCGCGAACGAGCTCGACATTGATTTCCTGATAGAGCTCTTCGAGAGACGAGAGCACGTAGCGATCGAACAGCTTGTAGATGATCAGCTTCACGCGCATGTCCGCGCTGAGTTCATGCAGCGCGCGCCGGAATGCCTGTGCAAGGATCGCAGGCGCCACCGGATTGCTGGCATCGTCGATCTTGTGGCCACCGCAGATCACCGACAAACGCTGGTTGACCGTGAACAGGTCGCGGGCCAGCCGTGATTCGTTCTTGCTGATCATGCTGGTGATGGCCAGCGATTCTTCCAGTTCGTTGTCGGCCACCAGCGACAGCTCTACGGAACCCGGTTGCGCCGATGCGTTAGTCAACGAGGGCTGCTGCGGATGCACCAGTTCGCCGAGGTCGCGGTTGATCGCCGCAAGAAAGTTGCGCTCCACCGTGGGCCGGCGCTTGCGCACATCGCGCATGCCGTCGAAGTAGTGCATCTGTGCCGCGTTGTTCTCGGCTTTTTCGGCAAGATCGAAGAGCGCGTCATCGACGTGTTCAAACGCATTGCCGACCCATTGCTGCAGTCGCCGGCCGGCAATGTTGCGAACGGCATTCAGCAATTCGCCGACGCGCTGGCTCGAGGCGTCCAGGCGAGGACTGAGGTTCACCACCTTTGATGGATCGCTGGCTTCGTTCATTGCCACACCCCTGTGGAGCATTGCGTACGCGGCGAACGCACGCCTCGCGGAGTGTGACGATAAGCCAAATGATGTGTCCGTGTCATGCACGGAGGGTCACCAAAGTGCCGTAACTCAGGCTGCGGCGGGGAAATCCGTCAGCTGTAGGGTGCCGATCCCTTCCTCGGGAAGCATGACCGGAATGCCGTCGTCGATCCGATAGACAACCTTCCGGTCGACCGTGATCAGGCCTTCGGCCAGCCGTTCGCGAACCGTCACGCCGGCGACCGATTCGACGGTTCCGGCGGCGATCGCGCTGTTCAATGCATCCAGTTCCGGCTTGCCCAACAGGCGCACCGGCGTCTTGCTCACGGGGTCGCAAAGGATGTCGAGAAGACGCTTGTCCATGAGGCCCGCTGAAGGTGTCGAGGTGGAGGAAAGCCCGTACAATAGCCGTTTTTGGACGGCTGGACCATGACAGCAGCAACCAATCCGCCGCGCGTCGGCGTGGTGATGGGCTCACGTTCGGACTGGGAAACCATGCAGCACGCGGTCAGCGTGCTGGCCGAATTGGGCGTGCCGCATGAAGTCCAGGTGGTGTCCGCTCACCGCACGCCGGATCTGCTGTTTGCCTATGCCGAGCATGCGGTAGCGCGCGGTATCCAGGTGATCATCGCCGGTGCTGGCGGCGCCGCCCATTTGCCCGGCATGCTTGCAGCCAAGACGCGCTTGCCAATCTTCGGCGTGCCGGTGCAGTCCAAGGCGCTCAACGGGATGGATTCGCTGTTGTCGATCGCGCAGATGCCTGCGGGTATTCCCGTCGGCACGCTGGCCATCGGTCGCGCAGGCGCAGTCAATGCCGGCCTGCTCGCCGCCGCCGTGCTGGCGTTGCACGATCCGGAACTGGCAACCGCGCTCGACACTTGGCGCAGCCGACAGACCCAGGCCGTGCTGGAGCAACCGGATCCACGTCAATGAGTGAGCGTCGACAGGCCGTCCTCGGCATCCTCGGCGGTGGGCAATTGGCGCGCATGCTGGCGATCGCTGCCGCGCCGCTCGGCGTGAAGGCGCTTGTTGTGGATAGCGCCACGGATGCATGTGCGGGACAGGTCGCACCGCTGGTGGTCGCAGACTGGACCGACTACGCCGCGCTTGAGGCTTTCGCCGCGCAGGTCGATGTCGTCACTTTCGATTTCGAGAACGTGCCGGCCGAAACCGCACACTGGCTAGCCGAACACGTTGCCGTTTTTCCCGCACCGCATGCACTGGCCATCGCACAGGATCGGCTGGCCGAAAAAAATCTGTTTCGTGAGTGCGGCCTGCAGACGCCGGACTTCATGACGGTGGCTACGCGCGGAGATCTGGACCGTGCACTCGCCACCGTTGGCGCGCCGGCCATCCTCAAGACGCGTCGGCTTGGCTATGACGGCAAGGGCCAGTTTCGTCTCAAGAGCGCGGCTGAGGCCGACGCGGCATGGGAAGCGTTGGGTGCTCAGGCGTCGAAACACGGTTTGATTCTGGAAGCGTTTGTGCCTTTCGAGTGCGAGCTGTCGGTGATCGCGGTGCGCAGCCGCGATGGCGATTTCCGCACTTGGCCGTTGACGCGCAACTGGCACACCGACGGCGTATTGTCGATGAGCCTGGCGCCAGCGCCGGATATCGACGAGTTGCAGCAACGCGCCACCACGCTGGCGCGTACGCTGGCGGAACGCCTGGGTTATGTCGGCGTCTTCGCGCTCGAACTTTTCGTCAAGGACGGCGAATTGCTTGGCAACGAGATGGCGCCGCGCGTGCACAACTCCGGCCACTGGACGATCGAAGGCGCGCATACGAGCCAGTTCGAAAATCATGTACGTGCCGTGCTTGGTTTGCCACTCGGCGACACCGCGGCACGTGGCATGTCGACGATGTTCAACTGGATCGGCGATCTGCCCGATGCCGCTCCCGTGCTGTGCGCTGTCGATGCGCACTGGCACGACTACGGCAAGCAGGAACGTGCTGGTCGCAAGGTCGGTCATGCCACGCTTTGTGCGCCGGATGCGCAGCAGTTGAGTGCGCGCCTTACCGAACTTGCGACTGCGTTGGGACGCGAGACACAGGCGGAGCCGGTTGTGCTGGCGATAAGCTGAAGTTATTCGCAGTCACAAAAAAACGGAGCCGAGCGGCTCCGTTTTTTTATCGAAAAAATAAAACGTCAAGCCAGGTTGCTGGTCGCAAATTCCCAGTTCACCAGATTCCAGAAAGCTTCCACGTACTTCGGTCGCGCATTGCGATAGTCGATGTAGTACGCGTGCTCCCACACGTCGGCGGTGAACAGCGGCTTGTCGCTGCCGGTAATCGGCGTGGCGGCATTCGACGTGTTGACGATGGCGAGTGAACCGTCCGGACGCTGCACCAGCCAGGTCCAGCCCGAACCGAAATTGCCGGCGGCGGATTTGCTGAACTCGTCCTTGAACTTGTCGAACGAACCGAAAGCCTTGGTGATCGCATCGGCCAGTTTTCCACTGGGCTCGCCGCCACCCTTGGGGCTCATCGAGTGCCAGTAGAAAGTGTGGTTCCAGATCTGTGCGGCGTTGTTGAACACACCGCCGGACGCCTTCTTGATGATGTCTTCCAGCTTGGCGTCGGCAAACTCGGTGCCCTCGATCAGCTTGTTGAGGTTGGTCACGTACGCCTGGTGATGCTTGCTGTAGTGGTACTCAAGCGTTTCGGCAGAGATATGCGGCTCAAGCGCATTTTTTTCGTACGGAAGCGGGGGAAGTTCGATCGCCATGAGTTGGCTCCTTAGCGGTGGCTGGGGGAGACGGCCGGCGCAGCGGACGGCAGCCGACGGGTGACTGATACAATATCGGTCTGCCTGCATTGTAAAGATGAAACACCAAGCTATGGACATCGACGAGCGCATCAAGGCGACACTGGCCGAACATCCCATCGTGCTTTTCATGAAAGGCACGCTCGAATTTCCGATGTGCGGATTTTCAAGTCGCGCCGCGAACGCATTGTTCGAAGCTGGCGCGGTTTTCCACGCGGTGAATGTGCTCGCCGATCCGCAGGTGCGCGCGGCGCTGCCGCACTTCGCCAACTGGCCGACGTTCCCGCAGTTGTTCATCAACGGTGAACTGATCGGAGGTTGCGACATCATCGAAGATTTGAAATCGGCCGGTGAACTGAGTCGCATGGCGAGCGATGTCGCGGGAGCCGCGTCTTGACCGCGTTGCCCACGTCGCGATTGCCGTTCGACTGGATGCCCGCGGCGGATACGCTGGCTGGACGCGTCGTGCTTGTCACCGGCGCCAGTGGCGGACTTGGCAGCGCGGTAGCGCGCGCGGCATCGCGCGCCGGCGCGACCGTCGTGATCACCGGGAAACGCAAACGTCAGCTGGAACAGTTGTACGACGCGATGATGAAAGAGGGGCTTTCCGAACCCATCATTCATCCGCTCGACATGGAAGTCGCCACGCCACGCGAATACGCAGCGCTCGCTGAAGGGCTTGAACGCGACCTCGGTCGACTCGACGGTATCGTGCACGCCGCTGCCAGCTTCGCCGGATTGACGCCAATCGCCATGCACAAGCCGGATGACTGGCTGCGAGCGCTGCACGTGAATGTCTCCGCACCGTTCGCACTCACGCAGGCATGCATGCCGTTGCTGATGCAGGCGAGCGACAGTTCCGTTGTTTTCGTTCTCGACGATCCGGCGTTGATGCAGCGCGCACACTGGGGCAGCTACGGCGTCTCGAAAGCAGCGCTGGAGAGATTCGTGGCGATACTCCATGAAGAAACCGACAGCGGTCCGTTGCGCACGCATGCGCTGTTGCCCGCGCCCATGCGCACTGCCCTGCGGCGATTGGCTTATTTCGGTGAAGACATTCTGCAGCGTCCGTTGCCGGATGTGACCGCAGAAGCAGCCGTCTATCTGCTCAGTGCGCAGGCAATGAATGCACGTGGTTCGATACTGGATTTGCGCGCCGATTGAACGGTGCCGACGCTGGTCGACGCCGAAGGGGTTAGGAGGGAGCTGAGATGGACACGCAGATGACCACGTTGTCCGCGGGAATCATGTTGTTCCTGATCATGGACCCGCTGGGCAATATTCCGTTTTTCCTGAGCCTGCTGAGGCATGTGCCGCCGAAGCGGCGCCGACTGGTGATGGTGCGCGAACTGCTGATCGCGCTCGGTGTGCTGCTGGTATTTCTGTTCGGCGGTCAGCACATTCTTCAGGTGCTGCAGCTGAAGCCCGATTCGATCAGCATCGCCGGCGGCATCGTGCTGTTCCTGATTGGCATTCGCATGGTTTTTCCGCCCGCCGATGGCGGCGGTATTTTCGGCAAGCCGGGCGAAGGCGAGCCCTTCATCGTGCCGATGGCGATTCCCGGCGTGGCCGGACCTTCGGCGATGGCAGCACTCCTCCTGTTGACCAACACCCAGCCGGGACGCACGGCAGACTGGATGACGGCACTGCTGCTGGCATGGTTGGCGACATCGCTGATCCTGCTCAGCGCCACCTATCTTTTCAAATGGCTTGGCGAAAGCGTGCTGACCGCGCTCGAACGCGTGATGGGCATGCTGCTGATCGCGCTTTCCGTGCAAATGTTCATGGCGGGCGTCGCATCGTTTCTTCATCTGGTTGTTTGAAACTGCCACGCTCGCAGGTGCACGCAATCGACGTTCTCCGGTCGGCTTGCTGTCATAATCGGCGGGCAAGATGATCGAAATTCGAGGACCCAGTCATGCTCAGTATCGAACAGAGCCTCACTGAACGACTGCCATGGTTGGCACATCATCCCGGCATCCGTCGCCCGATGGCCGGAATGCTCGGACGGCTTGCCGATGAAAGCGGTTTCAACCGCGTGCTGGACAAGGTGGGCACGAATGAAGGCTTCGACTTTGTCGAACGCGTGCTGGATGTGCTGGGCACCAGTTATCACGTCAACCCGCGCGAACGCGAACATATTCCGGTGGACGGCCCGCTGCTCGTGGTGGCCAATCATCCACTCGGCATGCAGGACGCCATTGCGTTGCTGCAATTGATCGGATCGGTTCGCCGCGATGTGCGCATCCTCGGTAACGACTGGCTGGCGAGCGTCCCGCAGTTGGGCAAGCTGCTGCTGCCCGTCGACGTATTCGGCAAGGGTGCCGCATCGCGATTACGTGGCATCTACCGCGCGCTGTCGAACGGTGAGGCATTGATCGTGTTTCCCTCAGGAGAGGTGTCGCGAGTGCGAGCCGGTGGCGTGCGCGATGGGCAATGGTCGGATGGTTTTGCCAAGCTTGCGTTGCGTACCAAGACACCGGTGTTGCCGGTGCATGTCGCCGCGCGCAATTCGGCCATGTTCTATGGGTTGTCGATGCTGGTGAAACCGCTGAGCACGGCCATGTTGCCGCGCGAGGCCGTTGCGCCGGGCAGGCGTCGGATCGGTTTCAGCATCGGTGCATTGGTCGGTGCGGACGAACTGGAGCAGCGCAGCGGTGGCGTGCCGGAGCAGGCCGCCAAGCTGATGCGTCGCCATGTCTATCGTATCGGTCGTCATCGCGGCCTGATCTTCGGTGGGCAGGCACCGCTGGCATTGCCGGAGCTGGCCGAGCAAGTGAATGCCGAGTTGATGGCCTCCGACAAACTTGCCGACCTCAGCGACGGCAAGCAGGCGTGGTTGTTCAAGGGCGCGCTGGATAGCGCGGTGATGCGCGAAATCGGCCGCCTGCGCGAACTCACCTTCCGCAAGGTGGGTGAAGGCACCGGCGCGCGGCGCGACCTCGATGCTTACGATCCGCACTACGAACACCTCGTGCTGTGGGAACCGAAATCGTTGCGCATCGTCGGCTCCTACCGCTTTGGTCACGGCAGGCGTGTGATCGCCGAACGTGGCATGGCCGGTCTCTACACCGCCAGCTTGTTCAAGTATTCGCCCGCACTCGAATCCCGCCTGGCGCAGGGATTGGAATTGGGTCGCAGCTTCATCGCCCCGGCATATTGGCGCTCGCGCGCGCTCGATCAACTCTGGCAGGGCATTGGGCTTTACCTGCAGCGCCATCGGGACCTGCGCTACATGTTCGGTCCGGTAAGCATGTCGGTGAGCCTGCCGCGCGAGGCGCGCGAGTGGATCGCCGCTGCGCATCAACATTATTTCGGTGCGCCCGGCCTTGCAGCCGCACGCCAGCCATTCGTGATTTCTCCGGACGTCATCCGTGGTGTGCGCCTGGCCTTTGAAGGTCTCGACGCATCGGCTGGGCTCGGCAAGCTCAAGCACCACCTCGATGCTCTCGGCGTCACCATGCCGGTGCTTTATCGCCAGTACGTTGACCTGGTGGAGCCCGAGGGCGTGCAGTTTCTCGACTTCGGCGAGGACCCTGGTTTCTCCGGTTGCGTGGACGGACTGGTCATGCTCGATCTCGCTTCGCTCAAACCGGCCAAGCGCAGCCGCTACCTGGGGCTGTCGTCGTAAGCATGTAGCGCATCGAGCGGTTGCACGTCGCTCTTATTTGCGATGGACCATTCGCATGGCGCGCTCAGCTTGCCGAGTGCTCACTACTGAGCCACAGCCTGTATCGCCATGTTTCGTACACTCGTGCACTTATGGCGAATGGCATAGCTGGAAATTTTGTAAAACTACTGTAAAATTAATCGGGAACAATGGGCACGTCACCGTCACGTACCATGCCGCTGGACATAATCGTCGCGGCGCATGAAATTGCGAATAAAACCTCATTTCCACCCAGCTTGGTCGGTTGGGTTTTTTTATGCCCGAAGAAATCGCTTTTTCTTTCGGATTAAATGATGGTTTTCGCAGGAATTTGTGATCGGGGCGGTTGCCATTGGCAACGCGAACCTGTCGACCAGTCAACGAATCAACGAGATCAACTCATGAAAAGAAAGTACCTCTACGCATCCGTGGCCCTGGTTCTGGGGCTGGCCTCGTCGGTATCGCTGGCGCAAAGCACCAGCGATCAGACGAACACCACGCAGGACAATGCGTCCAAACCTGCGCAACGCGCCAGCGTTTCGAGCACGTCAAATACGACGACCTCGAACGATACGAAGCGCGTGCAGCAGTTGAGCACGGTGCAGGTACAGGCACAGTCGCTGTCGCTGGCTCATGGATTGATGTCGGTGCAGACCGCGCCGAAGGCGGTTTCGACAATCACCCGCGACGCCATTGTGCGTGCGGCTCCCGGCGCGACCTTCGTGCAGATGATCGACAGCATTCCTGGCGTGAACGCGTCGACCGACGATTACACCGGCCTGGCCAACGGCAACTACAGCATTCGCGGCTACACCAGCGACGAAATCGGTACCACAGTCAACGGCGCGCCGATCAACGACAGCGGTAACTACAAGGTCTACTCGACCGAGTACGGCGATACAGAAAACATGGGTGACATCACCGTGCTGCAGGGTTATCCAGATGTGGACACGCCGATCGGCGGCGCCGCGGGCGGCTCGATCGCATGGGTCACCATCGACCCATCGCACACGGCCGGCCTGGACGTCAGCCAGACCTTCGGCAGCAATGATTATCGCCGGACGTTTTTCCGGCTGAATACCGGCGATACCGGCCCGGTGCGTTCGTGGCTCTCGTACTCGGATAATCGTGCCGATCTGTGGCGCGGTCCCGGCGAACAGAAAGTCACCAAGATCGATGGGAAGTCGATCTGGACCATCGACGACAATGATTCCATATCGGCGTCGTTCCAGTACAACCGTGAATTCACCAACACGTACGAGAGCCTGACCAAAGCGCAGGCGCAGACGAATTACAACCAGAACTACGACCGCGACCTGACAAGTCCGACCGACACTAATTTCTACAAGCTGCATACCAACCCGTTCCGCAGCTGGCTGGTCAGCCTGGATGGCGAATTCAAGCTGAGTGACGACCTGCGTCTGTCGGTCGTGCCGTATTTCCAGTACGGCCTTGGCGGCGGCGGCGGCGGCGCGACTTTCACCGAGTCGACTTCTCCGCTCAACTACTACCAGTACGCAAATCAGGACCTCAATGGCAACGGCACCATCGGCGGCAAGGCACTCGCCTATTCGTTGAGCTCCACCTACACCATGCGTCCGGGCGTGATCGCCAAGCTCAACCAGGACTTTGGCGAAAACAACAGCCTCGAATACGGTTTCTGGTGGGAGCGCCCTCGTCAGGAACAGAGCGAAGTGTTCACGCCGACGGCCGATGGCGTTCCTTCGGACAATTGGGCCAAAACCGACCTGATCCGTTACCCCGATGGTCTGGTGCAGACGCTCTACAACGAGTACACCACCAGCGAAACGCGCAAGGTCTTCGCGACCGACACGTGGACGCCGAACGACCAGTGGACGATCACCGCAGGTGCTTCGTATCTGTGGGTTCAGCGCAAGGGCTTCGACTACGAGTACCTGGGTTCGGTGCGTCCCGGCTACACGCAGTACGGCCTCGACGGCATCAGCTCGACATACCACAAGGTGACGCCGACCGCAGGCGTGAAGTATCAGCTGAACGAGCAGAACCAGTTCTACTTCGGTGCCGGCCGTACCTTCCGTGCGCCGATCAATGGCGCAACCTTGCAGAACGCAGCGGTCGCCACCGCACCCGGCCAGGTCACGGCAGCGAACAATTTCCTCAACAAGCCGGAAATCTCCACCACCGGAGATCTCGGCTGGCGTTTCTACAACGACACGTTCTCGGCCAGCGTCGATGCGTACGCCTCCAACTTCACCAACAAGCAGATTTCGGGCTTCGACGAATATACGTTTGCAACCGTGTACCTGTCGCTGCCGAAGGTGCACATGCGCGGCCTGAACACTGAAGCCAGCTACAAGATTTCGGATAACTGGTCGGTGTACGGTTCGTACGCCTATACCCAGGCGAAACTTGCGGCCAACCTCGATACGCAGGGCGACGGCATCTACAACACCGACGGCAAGATTCTGCTCAATACTCCGAAGAACACCGCCTACGTGCGCCTGAGCTACGACCAGGGTCCGTTCTGGGCGAGCCTCGACGAAAAGTACCGCGGCCCGATCTGGGGTGACTGGTCGAATACGCAGAAGGTGGGTGGCTACGCCACACTCAACCTCAACACGGGCTGGAACTTCCCGGACTTCTCCACGTCGTTCCGCAAGCCGTTCATCAAGGTCAACCTGTTCAACATCACGGATCGCCAGGCGCTCACCAACGCTAACAACATCAGCTCGTACCTGGCTGCGAATCCGAGCAAGATGAAGGACGACAACGGCACCACGCTGTTCGCTTCCGAGCCGTACTACTCGCTGCTCGAAGGCCGCACCCTGATGGTGACGTTCGGAGCTTCGTTCTTCTAAGAACGGTTTCGTCACAGTCAGCAAAAAGCCGATGCCCACAAGCATCGGCTTTTTTTGTGTCCTAAATTCGCAGGAAATTGCCGATCAATCGTCAATAGTTACGAAACTGTAATATCATGCGGCTAGATTTGCTTCGGCTCGCCGTCTACGCGACAGCAGCGCTGCATCTGGTCCACAAGACCGTCCAAGGGAAAACGAACGACATCCTGACTTCCGGCTATCCGGTTGATGTCGCGTCTTACCCATTTTTCGAAATCGAAGAGGTTGATGCTCCATGAACAATCGTTTTCGCGCAAAGGTTCTGCCCCTGGCGATCACTGCGCTTCTGGCAACCGCGCCGCTGATGGCGCAAGACACCTCCTCCTCGATCGACGGCCATGTGCTCGATGCCAGCGGCCAGCCTGTTGTCGGCGCCACGGTGCAGATCGTGCACGAGCCGTCCGGTACCACGAAGATCATCACCACCGATGCCGCTGGCCGTTATTCGGCTCAGGGCATGCGCGTCGGCGGACCGTTCGATATCACCGTGTCCAAGGCCGGCCTGACCCAGGCCGAACGTGACAACGTCTACCTGCAACTGGCGCAGAGCACTTCGGTCAACCTGACCATGGGTGCCGCGGCCGCCGACGCAGCCAACGCAAAGACGCTTGCCGGCGTCAGCGTCTCGGCCAACTCGCTGTCACAGACGTTCACGCCGGACAACAAGGGCATCAGCACCAATATTTCCCGCGCCGAGCTGGATGCTCAGCCGACGCCAGGCCGCTCGATTCAGAACATCGTGCGCATGGATCCGCGCGTGGTCGTCACCGATCGCGCACGTGGCGAAATTTCAGCGGTCGGCCAGAACAGCCGCTACAACAACATCACGGTCGATTCGATCAGCGCCAACGATCCGTTCGGCCTGAATGCCAACGGCCTGCCGACGCTTGGCACGCCGATTTCGCAGGACACGATCCAGGAATACAACATCTCCACCGCGAACTACGACGTGGCCAACCGCCGCGGCCTGGGCGCCAGCGTCAATGCGGTGACCAAGAGCGGCACCAATGATTTCCACGGTTCGGTGTACTACGCCTTCCAGAACCAGAACCTGATCGGCGACAACGAAAAGGGCGCCGAGTACCAGGGCTTCGATCGCCAGTGGACTGGTGGCGGCACCGTCGGTGGTCCGATCGTCAAGGACAAGCTGTTCTTCTTCGTGTCAGCGGAAAAAAGCGTGCAGGTCGGTGCCGGCAGTCCTTACGGTCCAGTCGATTCGGGCGCGGGTACGCCGATCGCCGGTTTGACATCCGCGATGGTGCAGCAGGTGCGCGATGCGGCGAAAACCGTCGGCATCACGCAGGATCTCGGCTCGGTCGGCGGTGGCAATTCCAATCTCGAAGACAAGCGCTACCTCGGCAAGATCGACTGGAACATCACCAACAATCACCGTGCCAGTTTCACCTACAGCCAGACCAAGGAAAGCAAGCCGATCATCACCGGCAGCACTACCAAGCTGGTGCTCTCCAGCGGTTGGTACAACACGGCGGTGAACAACAAGAGCTACGCGTTCCATTTCTACGATGATTGGTCCGACAAGTTCTCGACCGACACCACCTTGTCCTATTCGGATTTCAAGCAGAACCGCGGCCCGTACAACGGCGTGGACATGCCTGATATCACGGTGTACCCAGTCGCCTTTGGTGGCCCGGCAGTGGAGTTCGGCTCCGAGTATTCGAGCCAAGCGAACGTGCTTTCGGTGAAGACGCTCAACGCGGCGTGGGCGGGCACCTTGTTCCTCGGTGACCACACCATCAAGGGCGGCGTCGATTTTGAAAAGGACAAGTACTACAACCTGTTCGTGCAGGGCCTCTTCGGCAGCTATACGTTCGAAGACTTGAAGGGCAGCACCAATACGGGCCTGCAGAATTTCCTCGCCGGCGACTACTACCAGTATTCGTATCATCGTCCGTCGAACGGCCTCGGTCTCAACGATACCGCCGCTGCGTACAGCCTGAACCAATACGGCGTGTTCCTGCAGGACACCTGGCAGGTCAACAACAACCTGTCGGTGCAATACGGCGTTCGTATCGACATTCCGTTGATGGACGACAAGCCGCTCTACAACGCCAAGTTCGCATCGGCGCCCGGCGTCGGCGCGAATGGTGCTGCGACGGGTGGCTTTGGTCGTACCAACCAGACGAACATCAACGGCAATCGCGTGGTCCAGCCGCGCATGTCGTTCAACTACAACTTCGAAACCGAGCACATGACGCAGTTGCGTGGTGGCGCCGGCCTGTTCGTTTCCAATCCGCCAGGCGTGTGGATCGGCAACATCTTCTCGAACTCGGGCGTGACGCAAACGCAGTTCACCTGCGGTCCGACGCAAGCCAAACCATGCAACACCAACCTGCCGCCATTCAGTCCGGATGCCCACGCGCAGAACGACGGTGCCGCCGGCGGCCAGATGACCGTGAACACGGTCGAGCCGGGCTTCCGCATTCCCAGCGCATGGAAGTTCAGCCTCGGCTTCGACAAGGAACTGCCGTGGTGGGGCCTGGTCGCAACGGTCGACTACGAGCACATCAAGCAGCGTGACGCGATCCTCTATCAGGATCTGAATCTGGGTACGCCGACGGGCGTACTGCCGGATGGTCGCGCACTGTTCTACAAGCTGACCAACAGCGATCCGAAGGCCACGGGCCAGTCGAACCGCGCCAACGCCAACCCGGTATTCTCCGGTTCCATCATCAACTTGGCCGACACCAGCCGCGGCAAAGCGGACAACCTGACCCTGGCATTGAAGAAGTCTTTCAGCGACGAATGGTCGGCGATGGTCGGCTTCAGCTGGAGTCGCGCCACCGAAGTGAATCCGGGCACGTCCAGCGTCGCGGCGTCGAACTACTTGAACGACTACGTGCGCAATCCGAACGAGAATGTCGCCAGCGTCTCGAACTACTCCGTGCCTAAGCGCGTGATCGCTTCGCTGACCTGGCAACACCATTTCTTTGGCGACTACGCGACCAGCGCCAGCGCGTTCTTCGACGGGCACTCGGCTTATCCGTACAGCTGGACGTTCGGCAACGATGCGAACGGCGACAGCTTCACCAACGACCTCGCCTTCATCCCTAAGCCGGGTCAGGTGGAATTCCGCCCGGGTACCAGCCAGCAGCTGATCGATTCGTTCTACAGCTACATTCAGCACAACGATTACCTGAAGGATCATCAGGGCGACATCGCCAGCCGCAACGGCGATCGTGCGGGTTGGCTCAATCAGCTCGACCTGAGTTTCAGCCAAGAAATTCCGGGCATCTTCCGCGGCAACAAGGGCATCATCCGGCTCGACGTCTACAACTTCACCAACTTGCTCAGCAAGAAGTGGGGCATCGAGAAGCGCGTGAACTTCCCCGGCGGTCGCGCACTGGCTGACTACTACGGCGTGGATCCGTTGACCGGCGAATACATCTACAACATCGACTGCGGCACCGCTGCCGGCGCCGGCAAAACCTGCACCAACTACGTGAAGAACGGCCAGTACAGCCCACTGACGGTTCCCACGTACATCAACAACAACGACGATCTGGCACAGCGCTGGTCGCTGCTGCTGACGGTGAAATACACCTTCTGATCCATTCGTAACGTTTCAGGCGTGACAAGTAACACCGGCGTCCGCGAGGGCGCCGGTTTTTTTGTGCATGCTTGACCATGTGATGCACGCGCATGAAGCTAGGCGGTCCGCCAGCATGCGTCATCTGTTGGCGGACTAGTTCGAAAGACCCAGGAGAATCATTTGAGCAACGAAAACTTCCGCAGCGCCGCCGGCAAACTTGCCACCGTCAGTGCGCGCATCTCGCCGGTCGGCGGGCTGGATATTCTTTCGCGCAACGAAGTCGCGCGCCTTCGTGGAGCGAGCGATTCCGGCCTGCATGCACTGTTGCGTCGCTGCGCGCTCGCGGTGCTGACGTCGGGCAGCATCAGCGATGATCCGCGCGCGATACTCGAGCAATATCCGGATTTCGATATCCAGGTACTGCAGCAGGACCGCGGCATCAAGATCGAGCTCAGTCATGCGCCGGCACAGGCTTTCGTGGATGGACAAATCATCCGCGGCATCAACGAGCTGCTGGTCGCCGTGGTGCGCGATATTGTCTACGTGTCGACCCAGCTTGAGCAGACCGGGCTCGAGCTGGACGGTTCGGCAGGCCTGACGCAGGGCGTGTTCGAAATCCTGCGCAATGCGCGCATCCTCAAGCCGCACATCGATCCCAACCTCGTCGTCTGCTGGGGCGGGCATTCGATCTCGCGCGAGGAATACGACTACACCAAACTCGTCGGCTATCAACTCGGTTTGCGCGGCCTGGATATCTGCACCGGTTGCGGTCCCGGCGCGATGAAGGGGCCGATGAAAGGCGCGACCATCGCGCACTCGAAGCAACGTCGTCGCAACAATCGCTACATCGGCATCACCGAGCCCGGCATCATCGCGGCCGAGTCGCCCAATCCGATCGTCAATCATCTGGTGATCATGCCGGACATTGAAAAGCGCCTCGAAGCGTTCGTGCGCATGGGCCACGGCATCATTGTGTTTCCCGGTGGCGTCGGCACAGCAGAAGAAATTCTCTACCTGCTCGGCATCCTGCTGCATCCGGACAACGCCGGCACGCCGTTCCCGCTGATCTTCACCGGCCCGAGCCAGTCGGCCGCGTATTTCGAGCAGATCGACCGGTTCCTGCGACTCGCCCTCGGCGATGAAGTCGCCGCGCATTACCAGATCATCGTGGACGACCCCGCCGCCGTGGCGAAGGCCATGATCAAGGGCATCGACAAGGTGCGCCACAACCGGCTCGATACGAAAGACGCGTTCTTCTTCAACTGGGCGTTGCAGGTCCCGCTCGAATTCCAGATGCCGTTTCGCCCGACCCACGAGGCGATGCGCGCGCTGCAGATCCATCACGATCGACCACTTCACGAACTCGCGGCGGATCTGCGCCGCGCCTTCTCCGGCATCGTGGCTGGCAACGTGAAAGAAGAGGGCGTGCAGGCAATCGAGAAATCCGGCCCGTTCGAGATCGATGGCGATACGGACATCATGCAGGCGCTCGACAAGCTGCTGCAGGCGTTCGTCGAGCAGCACCGCATGAAGTTACCCGGCGGCGCTGCGTATGTACCGTGCTATCGCGTGATCACGCGCTGAAACGCGTTCCGAAAAGGCTGCGAATGGGTTGACAGCCCATGGCGGCCCCGACAAACTACGCAGCTCACGCCCGAATAGCTCAGCTGGTTAGAGCACTTGACTGTTAATCAGGGGGTCGCTGGTTCGAGTCCAGCTTCGGGCGCCAAGAACATCAAAGGCTTGCAGCAATGCAGGCCTTTTTCTTTGGCGCTGCGTCCAGCTTGTATTGGAAGATGGCATCTTTCAATCGCGTGGCCCGCCATGCGGGTTCGCCAGGACCTCCATCGTAGCTATGCAGAACGCGGACGCTCGATCGTCGCAACTTTCGAATTCGTGGATGCCGAGCGTCCGCGAGCGTTTGCAGATGTCCGCGGACACATCAATCCGGGCCAAAACTATCGCGCACCCGTGAGTATTGGCGTATCTGCGAGTGGCACGATGCCTGCTACCTCTGAAACTCCATTCGTCATTCAGTGGATCTCTAGAAAATCTGAGTTCGATCTGGTCAGACTTTGGCACCACACATCGCGTCGATCAGCTGGTGCATGCACCAGGAAGAAGGTAGGCGCGGAAACAAGAAAATCCACGCGCAGCCGTGGAAATTTCTTCAGAAACTCTCGAGGATAAACTTCGCGTTATTGCAAGCGTTTTGCCGTTGGTTCTTCAAGGCGCCTTTCAAAGTTGCGATTCAAAAGGTCGGACAAGAATCTCGCCGATCTTCTGGAGCAGCGATCGCTGGTTCCATTTTTCCAGCGTGTAACGCGTGGCTCCTTTCAGATCGTCGTCCATCACCTGGGTCATCGCGCGACCGAACTCTTTCGAGTAGATGTTGAGGCTTGCCTCGTCGTTGAGGTTGAACGAGCGCATGTCGAAGTTGGTGGAGCCGACCGAAACCAGCAGGCCGTCGAGGATGAGCATCTTGTTGTGCATCATCGTTTTCTCGTACTCGTAAATCTCGACGCCGGCACCGAGCAGTTTTCCCCATGTTCGTCTGGAGGCCATGCGAACCAGACGAGAGTCGATGTGTTTGTCCGGGACCAGTAGCCGGATACGCGCGCCGCGCGTTGTCGCCGCGATCAGCGCGTCGACCATGATGTCGTCCGGAATGAAATACGCCGCCTGCAGATCGATGGATTTTTTGGCAGCGGCGACAGCGAGCAGATACATCAGGTGCATCGACGCATTGCCGCCTGCCGGCGAGCTGACGAACAGATGCATCCGGTCGTGGCCCGATGGAGACAGCACTGGGTAATACACATCGCTGTGCAAGACGCGGCCGGTGCTTTTGATCCAGTTGTCCATGAAGCCGGCCTGCATCTGCGCGACCACCGGTCCTTCCACGCGAAAATGCATGTCGCGCCAGTGGTCGGGATCCTGCGCATGGCCTTGCCACTGATCGGCGATTCCGACACCGCCCGTGAACCCGATGCGCCCGTCGACGACGAGCAGTTTTCGGTGCGTGCGATTGTTGAGGCGTGCGATGGAATACCAGCGAAGCGGGTGATATTTCTCGACCTCGATGCCGGCATCGACGAGCTCGTCGAGCAGCTTGCGCTCCATCTTTTCGCTACCCGCCCAATCGAGCATCACGTGGACGGGAATGCCTGCCTTCGCGCGTTCTTTCAGTGCATCGGCAAATTCCTTTCCGATATCCCCGGACCAGTAGATGTAGGTCTCGAAGGTAATGCTCGTTCTTGCTTCACGGATCGCCTGAAGCATCGACGGAAAAATCTCGTCGCCGTTCTGCAGCGGCGTAATGGAATTTCCCTCAAGCACATCGGGCCCGAGCATCGCATCCATTTCCAGCGCGAACTGGGGATCATCGATGGCATGGCAGTGCTTGACTGCATGGCGAACGGTTTTTTCGGGCCGGTGAAAATTCATCGACACGACCACGACGAACGCCGTGATCGCGATGGCCGCAAGCACCGCGATCCACATGGGTCAAGTACCTTTCTTCGACGACGCTTCCTGCGTCTGGCGCTCAAGAGGATTTTTTTCGCCTTCGAGGAAATGTCCAAACGCCGCCAGCGGCCGGATGCGATCGCAGATGATTTTGGTAATGGCAAGCATGGGCACGGCGAGGATGGCCCCGGGCACGCCCCACATCCAGTCCCAGAAGAGCAGGGCGATGATCACCAGCACCGGGTTGAGCGTGAAGCGCCTGGCCAGCAGCATCGGGGTGATGGTTTCACCTTCGACGAGGTGAATGCCCGCGTACACCACCATCGGCATGAAGGCCTTCCACAACGGATCGAGGCTCAACATGCCCACGCCGAGAAAAATCACCAGCCCCGTCAGTGGACCGAGGATCGGCACAAAGTTCAACAGGAAAGCGATGGCGCCCCAGAGCACCGCGTTTTCCAAACCCAGTGCCCACATCGCGCAGCCGGTGGCGATACCGACGAGCGCATTCATCACCGTGATGGTGACCAGATACGAGGAGATATCCGCCTCGACCTGCTGGGAGATATCGATGACCTGACGTTTGTCCCGAAAACGCGGCATGACCTCGACCAGCCGCCTGAGAAACGTGTCGCCGGAATTGAGCAGGAAGAACAACACCAGGAAGGTGGTCAGAAACTCCGAAGCGAACGTGTGCAGCCCATCGATCAACGTCGACTCGATACCTGCCCCGGCCCCTACGGCACCCGCGGCTTCAGCGGGGGGCGCGCTGGCGGGCGCCGGTGTCGCGGAAGCTGTTGTGGGCGATGACGCAGGCGGTGGCGCAGAAGTCGACGGCGCGGGCGCCGTTCCCACGATGCCTTTCGCGTGGCTGAGCATGTGGTCGAGCGCATTCAGCGGTGCACTGACCACACGCACGCGCTGTTCCAGACGCGGAAGTCCCTCGGGAATCCGCTTGGCCCAGCTCGCGGCGGGCCCGCTGAGCATTTCGCCGAAGCCGCCGATCAGACCGAACAGCAACACGATCATCAGAAGTGAGGCGACAACGCGAGGCACGTGCACCTTGGCGAGTAATCGCATGATCGGCTGCAACAAGAGCTTCAGGATGAAAGCCAACACGATCGGCAGCAGTACTTCCTTGGCGAAAAACGCCCCTGCAAGAAGTGCCAGCACAAAAAGGCCGCCTTGAAAGACCACCTTCGGATCCTGCGGCAAAGGCATGTCCGACGCATCCGCCTTTTCGACGGGCGCGGCCGAGGTTGTCGGCAATTCCTGCTGTGTCATCACTCACCCCTTTTTGTTGCCGATTCGATGTGTCTGGCAGCGCTACGATGTTGAGCAAACTATCGGACGGTGGAGCGTTTGCAACTCTTCGCCCGACCATGCAGCCTGATCAAAGTCGATCAGAACAGAACGGCGGGAATGCAGCATGAAACCAGAGCTGCGGTGAAGGAACTGGTTGGGAGCCCGCCGAAAATGCCCCAATACGATCAGAGGTTCGCGTCTAGACCATCCGGGAACATCAGTTTGTTTCGCGTCCTGGCTGGACGCTGTAGGAATGAACATCGAGTCGCCCGTAACCTGAAACCGGCTCGGCCCCGAACTGCACACCGAGCACGTACCAGCGGTCGTCCATGTGATTGGACAGCGGTCCCCGTGTTTGAAAATCGTGGATGGCACCCCAGATGAAGGGCGCGAGGTCGTCATCGAATTGACTGATCGGCTGATCACTCACATAGGAATAAACCGGCCAGTGCATGTCGACGCCTTGATAGGTCGAATTCATTTTTCCGGCGTAAATGCCCCAGGCACCTGTCACGTTTTCGAAAGCCGCCGTACCGAGATATCCGCCGTTATTTTCGAGTGGCTCCAATCCGCCGCCACGTGTCAGCCAGATCATGATTTCGGTGATCTTGTCTTTCGGTTCGGGGTTGGGTTTGTCGCTCAGCCAGATGTCATAGGAAACATCGAACACGCCGTGGAGAGGACGCGGATCGTACTGAACCTTGCTGTGCAATCCGGCGTTGCTGACCTTGATCGGAAACCCGTCGACTCCAGCCGCATCGTGCGGTAGCCAATGGAACCAGTCCCAACCTCTTGTTGTGTGCGGGTAAGCCTGGACGATTTTTCCGTCGAGTTGCCACTCGCCTCTGAATGCCCATCGGTTATGGGGGCCGGCGTGACTGCACAGATTGACCCACCCGCCTTTCCAGTGAGAGCCGACGCTCCAGACATCGAGATTGAGTTTCTGTCGCGGGTCGGCGCTTGCCAATTTGGCATAAGGCTCTTTGCCATTCCACGGTTGATTTCCGTAGCTCACGCAATGCTCGGCTCGCGCCTGCGAAGTTACCATCAGAGTTGCGATGGCGAGGTTTGCCGCGATGAATAATTGACCGATTTTCTTGAAAGACGACATGCGTTCCTCCGTTGAGGCTCAAGACCATTTTTTTTTGTAGAGCACGGTATGGGTGTCATGCCGAGCGTTGCATTGAATAACCGCCGCATCAATGTCGCCGACTATCGGTAATTCCCCTGGGCACATAAGGATTGCGATTGAACGCGGCAAGCAGCGCCCAGGCCGTCGCCGCGAGCGCCGGCTGATGGTAGTAGTAGGAATACACGGCTGTGATGCGTGGCTGCGGCGTGGCGTACAAATACCCGCCTGGAGACGCCTGCTGCGCGATCGATGCGAACAAAGCATTCGCCGCGGCGTCATCGCCCATTCGTCGATAGACAAGCGCGGCCTGCGCGGTGCCTTCCGTCCATAGTCCGTCGCGCACGTCGGTGAAATCGAAACCGCCCTTGACGGCATTCGTCTGTTCCACCCAATGCAACGCACGTGTCCATGTCTTCGCTGCATCCTGCAGTAGTTGCGCCCAGAGTTGCACGTCGAGCGCGGATGGCGAGCGAAGCGACGAGATGCCATCGGCCGTGGTGCCCATCCAGAAATGGCCGCTCGCCGCATCCCATTGCGCGGTGACGAAATCACGGGCATGCGCCGCCTGCGTGTTCCAGTCGCCGCCTGGCGCGGAGATTCGGTCGAGCCATTCGAACAACGCGCAGAGATCGATATTGTGCTCGGTCGATTTCCACGACGATTTCCTAGGCACCAGCAAGTAGGATTCGACGCCCCCATCGAAACCGCCAGCACCGCGGTTGTCCGATGCGTGAGCAACAACCCAGTTGGCGAGATGCACCGCGGCGTCGCGCCAACGCGTGTCGCCGGTGGCGTCATGCAGCGCCAGCAGGGCCAATGCAACCCAGGCGACATTGCCGGATGACGTGCCGTCCTGATACGCGCCGGCGTAGTGATGCGCGGCATCGATCCAGTACTTCTGTTGCGCATCCCACCAGCCATTCGACAAGGGCTTTTTACCCGCGACAACACCAGCGCGATAGGCATCACGCAGGCGTGTGTCGTTGATGGCCGCGAGCCGTAACGCTTCGCCGATGCGTTCGGCCCGTGGACGTTTGTTGCAGGCGAGCAGGGCGATGACTGCGAGCGCGTTGTCGTAGGTGAATGCGGCAGAGTGGATGGGCGCAAGGGCAGGTGCGCCTACGCCGCGCAAGTCGTCGTAGCTGCGCAGCAGTACCGGACTGTTTCCCGGCCATGCATCGACGCGCGAAGCGATGGCGTTGCAGCCGGTGTGCGAAAAGGCTTCGATGCGCTCCGCTGCACTGCGTGCGCGTGTAATCGATGGTTCTGTCGTTTCGGTACCTGAGGCTGTCACCGAAAACACGACCAGCACCACGGCTATCGCCAAACGAACCTGCCAATCGCCATGTCGTTTACTGGATCGGGCCTCAACAACTGCACTCATGACCTTGACGCCTCGAAGTCGCGCAACAGGTGGCGTGCGCCGTGTCCTTCCACCGACGCGGCCATGGTTTCGACGAGGCCGACAAGCTGCGGAAAAAAAACCGCCATTCCCGTTATTGCAGAAATGGCGGCAACGGGGGGAATCACATTCCGTTTCCTTCCTCGCGTCATGGCACATGCTCGGGCATGCGCCATGACGCAAATTTGCTTGACGCCTTCGATCAGAAGTCCGCGCGCAAGCTCAGGTTGTAGCGGGTGTCGTTGCGGAAAAAGCCCTTCGGTACTTGCAGGCCGTCGGTGTTGACGATCTCGTGGGTCTTGAACGTCGAGTTCAAAAGATTGGCCACTTGCAGCGCCAGCTTGACGTGATCGTTGAGCGCGTAGATCACCGATCCATCCAGCTGTCCCTGCGAATCGGCCATCACCGGCAGCAACGGGAAATCCGCTTCCTGGCCAGTGATCAGGAACGCCGATCGCCAGTTCCAAGCCAGTCGTGCCGACAGCGGACCTTTCTCGTAGTACGCGGTGAAATTGAAGGTGTCGCGCGACAACTCGGACGGCGGCAGGTTGTGCTGGTTGATGCACTGCGTGGCGGCCAGATAACTCGCCGGGCAATACGAGATCGAACCAAAACCCAGGCCATGCGGCTTGATGTACGTGTAGTTCATCTGCGTGCCGAAACCGGACAGCCAGCCGGGCAGGAAATCGTATTTCTGCTGGTAGGCCAGTTCCGCACCGGCCACGCTGCCCTTCTGATCCAGGTTGGCCAGGCCTGCCGTGTATTGCTCCGGATAGGTCACGCCATTGTTGGTCACTGTGGTATCGACCACGTTGGTGATGTACTGGATGGTGTTGTTCAACTGCTTGTAGAACAGCATGCCGGTCAACGAACCTGCATGACCGAAATACCATTCCTGGGTCAGGTCGAAATTGTGTGCCGTGATGGGCTTGAGATACGGGTTCGAGCCGTTGTATCCGTTGCCCACCGTTGGCTCGGAGCTGCCATTGGTGCCGTAGGGAAGAAGTCCTGCGACCGACTGCCCGGCTTGCAATTGAACGAGGGTGGGTCGATAGACCGACTTGGAGAACGCGAAGCGCGTAACGAAGTCGTCGTTCCAGCCGACCGCCAGATTGAAACTCGGCAACCAGTTGCCATACGAACTGGCCGCTGAAATCGGCGTATAGGCACCATTGGCAAAGCTCACGTATTGCTGCTGCTGCGCCGGTGTAAGCGCGCAGAACGTGCCCGCCTGCGGTGCCGGGCCACCGGCGCTGGAGCCGCAATACTGCGCGATGCTCAGGCCGTTGAGCGTCTGTAGCATGTTCGGAAGGATCAGGTAACCCGCAGCATCATCCTGCGTATGCACGTAACGCATGCCGATGTTGCCGCTGATCTGCAGACCGCCGAGAAAATCGGTGTTGCTGTTGCCGAAATTCAGGCGGACATAGCTGGCGTTGGTTTTCTCTTCGTTGGAGGCTACTTCCTGCGGCAGGTACGACGTGCCCGGAACGAAAACATCTCCCGCCACAATTTGTTCGCGATCGAAGTTGGTGTAGTAGGGGCCGCCGGCACCGGGATGAGCAGCAAGCCACTGCTGGTTGATCTGCTTGATGACGTTGGCAGCCTGCGCGAACTGCGTTTGCGGATTCAAGTTGAAGAACGGAGCGACGATGCCGAAGTTGCCGTTGCCGAAGCCGGGCAGATCGACGTGATAAGGGGCGACGGCTCCGGGTGTGTCGGCGACGGTGATTGGCAGCACACCCGGGCTCGGCGAACTGATCGGGACATAGTTATATGCCGAGTTCTGTACCGTCTCGCTTTCGTCAGAGTGCCGGAAGCCGAACTGGATATCGTCCAGTCCGCCCTTGCTCACGTCGAAGGTGCCGTCCAGACGAAACGCACGCTGGTTACCCCACGAATGCGCCTCGTGATCCTGCGCCGCCGACCAGTAAGTGTTGTTGGGATCGGCGAAATACTGAGCGGCCGTTTCGTTGGGATTCGGCGAAAGCAGGCTGACGCTTGGAACGTGGTTGCCATGCAGGGCGAGGTCCCAGTTCGCGTTGGTCAGCTCGCGGATGTAGTAGTACTGATTGTCGTAGGTGGCGTGCGTGTCCTGCGCGTCGAGGCTGAGATGCAACCGGTCGTTGACATTCCACTTCACGTTGAGGCTGTAGTCATTGGTGGTGTAGCGGTTCTTGAATCCGGCCGTGTCGAGCTGCGTTGGAAAGCCGCCATAAGTGGATGGATAGCTGTAGCCCGGATTCGGCAGTGCCGTGATGGTGCCCGACTGGAAAACGCCGTTGCCATCGTAGGTCGCGTTGGTGCCCGGCAGCGGCACGCCGCAGGTGGCGGGAACGGAATAACCGCAGCCGTCCGTCGAAGCCTGCAAGGTGTGCTCGTAGGTGGTTTCCGAATCCGACGCCCGATCCCATTCCAGCGAGACCTGCCAAGCCTTGTCCGGGCTTTCCCATTGCCCTGAAAGCACGTGGCCGAAGCGGGTGCTGGTTTCATTCTGGGTACGTATGTCGGCACCGACCGGCACGTATGCGTACTGGCCCGGCGCAAGACCGGGATACGTATCCGGCGCGATGTTGCCCGGCAGCGTGCAGCCATTGCAGCGTCGCTGGAAATTGACCAGCGAAATCGCGTTGTCGGCCTGGTCGATACGGTCGTACGCGACGTTGGCGAGAAAACCGAAGCGGCCGATTTCAGTATCGAAACTGTGGCTGAAAAGCCCGGCGATCTGCGGCGTTCCGCGCTTGTCCAGATTGCCCCAGTAGTCGCCGAGAGTGAATGACGCTTGCGTATCCTTCTTGCTGTCGAAGGGCTTGCGCGTGTTGAGATCGATCGAGCCGGCGATGCCGCCTTCGATCATGTCCGCCGTCTGGTTCTTGCTGACGACGACCGAACCGATCAGTTCCGGCGACACCGTGGAAAAATTCAATCCTTGGCCACCGCCGGCGGAGAAGACTTCGCGGCCATTGAACAATGTGCTGGTGTACGGCAGGCCCTGCAGGCTGATGTCCGAACCCTGGATGGAAAAGTGATCGGGGTCGGCAGCGATGCCGAACGCACTGACCGCCACGCCGGGTATGCGTTGCAATGCTTCGGTCACCGACAAGTCGGGCAACGAGCCGGCGTCCTGCGCCGAGATCGCATCGACCACGGTGTCGGAGTAGCGCTTGATGTCTTGCGCACGATTCAGGCTGGCCGCGTAGCCACTGACGGACAAGCCGCTCAGGTCCTTCACGACCTTGCCGTCCGATGTCCCGGATTTTTTCTTGTCGTCCGCGGCTTTTTTTGCAGCGGGTGTCGTTTGATCACTCGCCTGCGACGTCTGCGATGCAGGCTGCGTGGTTTGCGCTTGCAGTTGCCCGGCCGCGAACAACGTCATCGCGATCACGAGCGACAGCTTGCGCATTTGATGGGCGCTCTGCGCGCGCGGATACATGGGTTGCTTTTTCACTTCGTTCTCCCCGGTGTCAGTAGATACACGACCGATGACGGCCCCACCCCTTGGTTTCCAACTTCTTTTGTTTTTCGCTTGAATCGTTTCGTCATTCCGGTTGCCGCAACGGCGCTGGGAATGCTCGAACATCTTTCGATTTGCTGTGTGAACGCACCGAACGCGAGTGCATCGCGATGCGCATTCCGGCAACTGTTCACTTCACTCCCACGCTTGCGCACGACAGATCGATGCGATTGGCCTCTTTCACCGCGTTAATGCGGATATCGGCGAAAGACGCGGCGAATGGCGCGTCGGCCGCGATCTCGAACGGCACATCCACGCTTGCGAAATTTGCGCCGAGCTTGGCGAAGCATGCCAGTGGAATCGACACGCTCTGCCGCGTGCCGACGGCGTAGCCCGCGAATGTCGGGCCAAGATCCACGCTGGCGTGGCAACCACTGCCGCAACCCATCGACAACGTCACCGAACCTTTCGCAGGCGTGTTTATCACCATGTCGAACTGCAACACCGCATGCGCAGCTGCGAGTTTGGACACGTCCACCGGCTGCACACTGCGCGCCAGGAAACGACCGGCGCCCAGCCACGTGATGGCCTTGGCGTCCTGCTGCGTGTTGAGCTGCACGGTGCGAAGGCGGAGCAGGGGACGATCGCTCGGCCACGAAATCTCGCTGTTGAGGTCCGTGCCCACTGCTTGTTCGCCCTGTGCCTTGTCCGCGAGATACAACGCGAACGGCGCAACCGCCAGCGTGTGGAACACCGGCATGCTCGACGCATCGGCACACGCCTTCACATCATCGTGTTCGGGCAATGCAGTCAGGTCATGCCGTGTCGGATAACGCAGTCCGTAACCCGGCGCGAACAACCAGCGCGACGCGCCGGCCTTGTCCGAATCGGGACAAGGCACGCCGGGCCACGGTCGTGGCAGCGTGCCGTTGAAATTCCCAGGCTGCTTGCCTTGGGTGGCAGCGAACATCACGTCGGCGACGCCAGCGCCTTCGCTACCCGGCAACCACGCCATCACGAAAGCATCCGACGCGTTGAGCAGGGAGTTCACGAACAACGGACGCCCGGATACGAACACCGTCACCACGGGTTTGCCGGACTGCGCCATTTTCCGCAGCAGCGTCACGTCCTCGGGAAAGCGATCGCCGAAGCGCAACGTGGATGAAGGTGCGATGTCGCCCATCATTTCCGCGAATGGCGTTTCACCGATCACCGCCACGATGGCGTCGTAGTTTTTCGCATCGACGCCTTGCGCGTTTTCGCTGAAAGTGACATTGGCCGCGCCATCGGCATCGCGCAATCCGCTGAGGATGCTTTGCGCGTTGGGGAAATCGGCGTTGGTGTTGTCGGTACCCTGCCAGGTCAACGACCAGCCGCCCACCTGATTCGGAAGATTGTCGGCGCTCTTGCCGACGACCAGCAATTTCATGCCGCGCTTCAATGGCAAGACGTCGTGATTGTTCTTCAACAGCACCAGTGATTCGCGCACCGCGCGCCGTGCCAGCGTGCGATCCTGCAGCATGCCGGCATCGCCCGCGCCGGGGAGTTGCGATGGACGCTTGTCGAGCGAGGTCATGCTCAGCTTGGCGCGCACGATGCGACTCACTGCATCGTCGATGCGCGCCATCGGAATTTCGCCGTCCTGCACCTGGTGCATGGTGTTGGCGATGAAGGCCTTCCAGTCATCAGGCGTCATCGCCATGTCGATGCCGGCGTTGATCGCCTGCGCACAACTGGCGTTGCTGCAGCCGGGCAACTGGCCGATGGCATTCCAGTCGGACACGATGAAGCCGCGGAAGCCCATCTTGTTTTTCAGTGCATCGGTAAGTAGCGCGTGTGCGCCGGTCATCTTGCCGTAGTTCACGTGATCGGCGATGTCGTTCCAGCTGTTGTAAGAGGCCATGACGCTGAGCACGCCGGCTTCGAGCGCGCCGAAATAACCCGCGCCATGCACGTTGATCATCGTGGCTTTGTCCACGCGCGATTCGCCCTGGTCGGTGCCGAGCCAGGTTGCGCCGTCGCCGACGAAATGCTTGGCCGTGGCCATGACATTGTGTGGGCCGAAGTCGCCCTGCATGCCTTCGACATACGCGCGCGCATATTCATGCACCAGCGATGGCTGGCTCGAAAAACTTTCGTAGCTGCGCCCCCACCGGGCGTTCTGCGCCACCGCGAGTGTCGGTGCAAATGACCAGGTGACGCCGGTGGCGCGCACGGCTTTTGCAGTCGATGCGCCGATCTCGTGGATCAGCTCCACATCGTGCGCTGCGCCCAGGCTGACGTTCTGTGGAAACAGTGTGGCGCCAAAGAGGTTGTTGTCGCCGTGCACGGCGTCCGTGCCCCAGATGATGGGGATCTTCACCGACATGTCGGTGTGCATCGAGGCATCGTAGTAAGCGTCGGCCAGCGCGAGCCAATCCTTGATCGACGCGTGCTTGTTCATCTGCGGCCACGAGCCGCCGCCGTCGAGCACCGAGCCGATGTAGTACTTGCGCACTTCATCGGGCGTGATCGATTTGATTTCCGCCTGCGTCATCTGCCCGACTTTCTGAGCCAGCGTCATGCCCGCAACGATGCGGCGCACACGCGCATCAAGCGCGGTATCTTCGCCATGAGAAGTCTTGATCGCAGGCCAATCGGCGTAGGGCTTGGTCGGCGCCGGATGGCGTGACGCCGCGCTGACGCCCGTCGCACAAGCGATGACTGCCGTGACGATCAGCCAAGTTCCGTGACGACTATTCATCAACCTTTGCTCCCCGCATGCCGCGTCGTGATTTGCTGTCGAGCATGACGGGGAAAGCCATGCCGGCTACGCAACAAACCGATCGTCGAAATAGGCATGCTTCCTCCCCGATTGATGCTGCGCCGCAGCGCAAGTTATTGCTCCCCTGCGCGGCGCAAGCTAGTCAAAAGTACCAGCGCTGTCAAATGAAAAGTACAGCGCTGTCTTTTTCGACCGAGGCATGTGAAATCCGGATGGCTGCGCGTCTTGCGCATGCGTTAGGATGCGTCGGTCTTAATCATTCAGGTGGGGCGCCAACAGATGCCAGCGAGAATCGAGGATGTCGCTGCGCATGCGGGGGTTTCCACCAAGACGGTGTCCCGCGTCCTGAACGGCCACACGACTGTGCGCGTCAAATTGCGCACGCGCATCGAGGCGTCGATACGCACACTCAACTACGTGCCCAACCCGTCGGCGCGAAGTCTGGCGGGGAACCGTTCGTATCTGGTTGCGCTGCTCTACGACAACCCGGCGGCTGGTTCCAGCTACGTGATGGAGTTGATCGTGGGCGTGCTGCAGGCGTGTAAGGAGACGCCATACAACGCGGTGCTTCATCCTTTCGAAGCAACGGAGGATCTGGTCGCGAAGATTGACGGTTTCGTGGCGCAGCATCGGCCCGATGCGCTGATCCTGGCACCGCCGCACGCGAATAACGCCAAGCTGCTGCAGCGGCTCGATGAACTGGAATTGCGCTACGCGACCATTTCCTCGAAGTCTCGCCAGTCACCTATCGACATCAGCTTCGACGAACGCAAGGCAGCGGCCGACATCGTGGGACATCTGATCTCGCTCGGACATCGGCGCATCGGTCATGTGGCGGGTCTGAAAGGTCATGGCGCGCACGCGTGGCGACTGAGCGGATACCGCGACGCGCTGCGCAAAGCCGGCATTGCGTACGATGAATCGCTGGTCATACCGGGTGACTTCACCTTCGCTTCCGGAATGGCCGGTGCAAAGGCGTTGCTCAATCGACGCCATCCGCCGACGGCGATATTCGCTGCCAACGACGACATGGCCTGCGGCGTCATGCGCGAAGGTTACGAACGCGGACTGGCGGTGCCCGGCGACCTTTCGGTTTGCGGATTCGACGATACGCCGGTAGCGCTGCTGGTTTCGCCCGGATTGACTACCGTCCACCAGCCATGCCGCGAGATGGGACGCATGGCGGTCGAAAGCGTTCTGCAGTCGATCCGCGAGCCCGACTTGCAGCGGCATACGCGCGCGCCGTATGAAATGCGCTTGCGCGCTTCCACGGCTGCGCCCGCGAAAAAGCGATAGGACTCGTTCAGAGCCTTTTCGGCTGCGAACGTGTAGCGTGGACATCCGGAATCCGGGAGGTCGGTGACGATGAGCAACGGCCAGCCCAAAGACGTGAAACCGGCGTTGCCGTACGTTGCTTCTGCGCGCGATGGCGGCATCGACTGGAAATTCATCGCAATCTACGCCGTCGCCTATATGGGTTTGTGGATGGCCTTGCTCCCGCCGGTGCTGGTGGGTCTGAACATGCGCGTCACGGCACTCGATCCAGTGCACGCCACCGAAAGTCTTTCCGTGGTGATGGGCGTGGGCGCGTTGTTCGCGCTGTTCGGCAATCCATTTTTCGGCCGGCTTTCCGACCGCACGACATCGCGTTTCGGCATGCGCCGGCCGTGGTTGGTCGCCGGCGCGCTCGGCGGCATGGCCGGGTTGGCGATCGTCGCGTGTGCCCATTCGATTCCGCAAATTCTGTTGGGTTGGTGCATCGCTCAGCTTGCGTATAACGCACAGCTCGCGGCGCTCATGGCGATCCTTTCCGATCAGGTATCACCACAGCATCGCGGCATGGTTTCCGGCATTGTCGGCGTCAGCCAGCCGGTTGGCATGGTGGCGGGAACATGTGTGGTGCAAGCGTTCTCGCATCTCACGGTCGCGATGTTTCTGGTGCCAGCTACCGTGGCCGTCGCGGCAGCGATCTGCCTGGTCTGGGTGTTGCCGGATCGCCGATTGGCCACGGCGCAACGAGCGCGTTATGGATGGCGCGAATTCGTCACCAGTTTCTGGATCAACCCGTTGCGCTTTCCCGACTTCGGCTGGATATGGAGCAGCCGTTTCCTGCTCTTCGCCGGCGCATCGGTGCTGCTGACTTACCAGGGACTTTACCTGATCCATCAACTGGGCAGTTCACTGACCGAGGTGCCCCATCTGATTTTTCTTTCCACGCTGGCGCAGTCGGGCGCGGTGGTTGTTTTCAGCGGCGTGGGTGGGCGGCTCTCCGACGCGATCGGGCGGCGCAAGATTTTCGTCTTCGGCGCGGCATTGATTTATGCGCTGGCGCTTCTGGTGATCGCCTTCGCGCCGTCGTACATGTGGTTTCTTGTCGGCATGACGATTTCTGGTGCCGGGCTGGGCATGTATCTGGCGGTGGATCTCGCCTTAGCGACCGATGTGCTGCCGGATCGCGAAGCGCACGCGGGCAAGAACCTCGGCATTTTCAACATCGCCAATGTGATGCCGCAGTCGCTGATGCCGGCGGTCGCTTCGGCTGTGCTGGCCGCGAGCGGCGGAACGTACAAGGCATTGTTCGTCATGGCGGCGATCCTCGTCGCCTTGGGTGCATGGGCCGTTCAACCTGTACGAGGCGCGCGCTGATTCATTGGTGCAGAGATCGCGCGAGCGATTGACGCCTGACTTGGTCGCCCCCATCGCCTTTCTACCTTCACGAGCGATCAGCACGCGACGTTGATGTTCGCGAATGTATGGTGCGATGGTGAACACCAAACTCAGTCTCGATGAACGATTCACGCTGGCCGCCATCTGCCAGTCCTATCCAAAAGCAGCCGTTGATCTCGATTCGGAAGTTTGTGCCCGTTTGCAGGCGAAGGGTCTTCTCGCACGCGCATCGGACGACCGATGGACACCCACGCCGGCAGGACGTTTCGTCGCCGCATCCGGCAAGGACGAATGAGACGAGCAGCCTAATTCAGGCGAAGCTACGCATAGCGGCTTCTGCAACGCACTAAAACCTATTGCCCTCTCATCAGCGTCACGCAAGATAACGTATCACCTTCGTTCGCCGCGCGACGAGTATCACTTCCATCAAGCCGACTCCGAATCTCTGAGTCGACGCGGTGGAACACGTGCGGAGGTCGACTCATCTCGACACAGCCAACCCTTGTGCCAGCTTGCGGCCATCGCACTGCCATTTTTGTACGGACATTTCGTGATTGGTTCATTGCAATCGCGTGCGTAGTGACCTTCGATCCATGCCTGTAGCGGGTACTGAAGACGGGGCGCATCGCTCATTTGTGGCCTTTTCGTAGAGGTCGAAACGTCAGCTCCCAGCGTTCGCACAGCCTTTGCGGTAGCCGTTGCCGAATGGTTGTCAGCTTTCCCGCGTTGGTCCCCTCGGCGACTCTCTATCTGGGATTTTCGACATCGCGACGTTGTGATGGCGTGACTGTTTGATTCGCACTTCGGTTCACTGCGTGAATGCGAGCAATACTTCTTGGCAAAGAGTTCACATTCGTCGCGTCATGGTGTTTGCGACATCGAACCGGGAGATATGCAATGACACCACTGGACAAACCCCTCAAGCGCCAGCTGACGATCGGCGACAAGAGCTATACGCTCTCGCTCGACGCCAATGGCCTAAAGCTCACCGAAAAAGGCCGCAGGCTGGGCAAGGAAATCGCATGGAAGGATTTGGTGAACGGCGACGCAGCGATATCCGCTGCTCTGAATGCATCGACGGACGCTCCATAAGCACAGCTCACCGACGAAGCCTCGCGCAAGCGCGTGAGGCTTCATTTATTTGCGGCGCAGTCAGCTGCTTGCGCGGGCGTAGCCGGCGCGCCGCGAATCCTTCCCGAATTCGACACAACGACGCTGAGAGCGGGTTCGCTGCTCGCGTACTGACAGAACAGCAGCGTGACATTCGTACCGCTTGCGCTGCCATCGGGCTGGAAGTGGACGAAGCGCCGACCACCATTGCTGCTGATCCGCACATTCGCCTTATAGGCATGACCAACGTATAGCGGGTTGTGGTCGTCGGGCTGGTTGTCGTGATCGACGTCATGCGCCAGCAACCAGCCGCTTTCCCATCGATTGCCTTCGGTGCAACTCGCGTTATCGATGCTGGGGCAGAACAACGTGTATTTCCCGGTGGTCACGGCGGTCTCACGTGCGCTTTGGAGCGCGGTGATGAAGTCGGCCTGCGCAACTTGCAGCTGATGGCGCTTCATCAATTTGCCGAGTGACGGAATGGCAACGCTCGTCAATATGCCCACAATGACGAGCACCATGATCTGCTCCATCAGCGTGACGCCGCGTTGACGATGGATGCTGCTAAGTGGCTGCGTGAACAAGGACGTCGCTCCTGCGTTGCAGAGAATTCATCCTAGGATTACCGCGCCAAGGCAGGCTGCAGCGAAACGGTAGCGCGGCCGTGGGACTCTGCTGACGCGGGGTGTCAGCAGGCCTGATTTAAAATGCGTCGCCGAACCCACATATGTAGCTGATGACTGACCGCTTCCAACTCGTTGCCCCGTACCAACCCGCCGGTGACCAGCCGCAGGCGATCCAGCGTCTGTCCGCCGGTTTCGAGGCCGGACTTGCCGCCCAAACACTGCTTGGCGTCACCGGTTCCGGCAAGACCTACACCATCGCCAACGTCATCGAGCAGGTGCAGCGGCCGACCATCGTGATGGCGCCAAACAAGACGCTGGCCGCGCAGCTTTACGGCGAATTCAGGGAATTCTTTCCGAACAACGCCGTCGAATATTTCGTCAGCTACTACGACTACTACCAGCCCGAGGCCTACGTGGTCGCATCGGATACCTTCATCGAGAAAGACGCCTCGATCAACGAGCACATCGAGCAGATGCGCCTGTCGGCGACAAAGGCGCTGTTGTCGCGCCGCGATTCGATCATCGTAGCGACAGTGTCGGCTATCTACGGCCTGGGCAACCCTGAAGATTATCTGTCGCTGCGGTTGATCCTCGCCAAAGGCGAACGCATCGACCAGCGCAAGCTGATCCATCAATTGACCGAACTGCAATACACGCGCAACGAGCTCGACCTGCGTCGCGGCACCTATCGCGTGCGTGGCGAAGTCATCGATGTGTTTCCGGCCGAGTCGGAAACCGAGGCGTTGCGCATCGAGTTGTTCGATGGCGAAGTGGAAAACATGGCGCTGTTCGATCCGCTCACCGGCGAGACCGTACGCAAGGTGCCGCGCTACACCGTGTATCCGCGCACGCACTACGCGAGCACGCGCGAGAGCGTGCTCAACGCGATCGAGACGATCAAGATCGAGCTGAAAGATCGGCTGGAGTTTTTGTACCGCGAGAACAAGTTGCTGGAAGCGCAGCGGCTGGAGCAACGCACGCGTTTCGATATCGAGATGATGACCGAGGTCGGCTACTGCCAGGGCATCGAGAACTACTCGCGCCATCTCACGCGTCGCGCGCCCGGCGAACCACCACCGACGTTGTTTGATTATCTGCCCTCCGACGGTTTGCTGGTAGTGGACGAATCGCATGTCACCGTGCCGCAGCTCGGCGCCATGTACAAAGGCGATCGCTCACGCAAGGAGACCTTGGTCGAATTCGGTTTCCGAATGCCGTCGGCGATGGACAACCGGCCGCTGAAGTTCGAGGAATGGGAACAGCGCGTGCCGCGCACGATCTACATTTCCGCCACGCCGCGTCATTACGAGCTGGAAAGATCAGGCGACGCGGTGGTCGAGTTGCTGGTGCGCCCCACCGGCCTGGTCGATCCGGAAGTGGAAGTGCGTCCGGTGCGCACGCAGGTCGATGACCTGCTCGGCGAAGTGCACAAGCGCGTCGCCATCGGTGACCGCGTGCTCGTCACCACGTTGACCAAGCGCATGGCCGAGAACCTCACCGAATATCTCGCCGAGCACGACGTCAAGGTGCGCTACCTGCACTCGGACATCGAGACCGTCGAACGCAGCGAGATCATCCGCGACTTGCGCCTCGGCGAGTTCGACGTGTTGGTGGGCATCAACCTGCTGCGCGAAGGTCTGGACATGCCCGAGGTGTCGCTGGTGGCGATCCTCGATGCCGACAAGGAAGGCTTCCTGCGTTCGACTGGTTCGCTGATCCAGACCATCGGTCGCGCCGCGCGCAACGTGCGCGGCAAAGCGATTCTTTACGGCGATCAGGTCACCGCATCAATGCAGGCGGCGATGGACGAAACGGCACGCCGCCGTGAAAAACAGATCGCGTGGAACCTGGAGCAGGGCATCACGCCGACCACCATCGTGCGACGCATCGCCGACATCATGGAAGGCGCGCGCAGCGAGGCGGGCAACCGTCGCGGCAGCAAATCCACGCGTCCGGGCAGTCGCGCTGTCGCAGTGGCCGAGCAGAGTGCGGAATACGCCGGACTCAGCGTGCAACAAGCCACCGGCATGCTCAAGAAGCTGGAAGCGCAGATGTACAAGCACGCCCAGAACCTCGAATTCGAGGACGCAGCCAAGTTGCGTGACCAGATTCACCAGCTGCGCGAACAGGCGCTGCGCTGAGCCGTTGCGGGCCGATATTGTCCGGGGCGGGCGGCTCCCGTATACTTCGCCGCTCGCGCTGCCTGGCTGGCGCGACTCGGGCGGTTAGCTCAGCGGTAGAGCACTTCCTTGACATGGAAGGGGTCACAAGTTCGATCCTTGTACCGCCCACCAATTGATATCCGCAAACGGCGCGACCTTCGGGATCGCGCCGTTTGCGTTTCGAGGGTGACGCTCGTTACAGCGTTTCAACTGGCGAAACCCATACGTGCTTCCTGATGCGAGCCCGCAGGAATGAAAGCTTCGCCGGGTCGCTGTTGCCGAGCGCCATGCCGACCTTGCCACTTTTCTCGGCAACCGCGCCGGTCAAAGCGCCGCTGCTCCCCTCGATGCGCGAACGCTGCCGGCCCTGCGCCGCGCAGTCCGGCAAGTTCCGTGCTCGAGCCGCGTCGCGCCCGCTTTTCCACAGCCAGGATCTCGACAAAATCAGCGATCTTGGAATGTCGGGTGCGATGATTGTTGGCCAAACTGGCGAGGAGAGCGGGATGTCGTTGACGCTACGAGCGAAGTGCCGGAGCATGCCGTGCAACTCCCCAGCGGGGTCTAAATGGCCTTAGACCTATGAAGAATGCTCCTCCCGGATACGAGTGTCCGTTCTGCGGTATTGCCGAGACGCTTCCATCACCTGCGCCGGAATCAGCCGTTGTCTTGATGGATGCCAACGTGTTCGCTTTGGTCCCGACTCACCACTACGCCGGAATAAAAGGTAACTGCCTGGTGGTACCCCGGAGCCACTATGAGAACGTGTTGGACATCCCGGACGACCTTGGCAGCGAATTCTTTCGCACCACGCGTCGCCTGGCGCACGCTATGCGGAATGCCTTCGGTTGTGAAGGAATCTCCACTCGCCAACACAACGGGCCAGCCGGCAATCAAGACGTGTGGCATTTCCATCTTCATGTATTTCCTCGCTACTCAAATGACAGGCTGTATGAGGGGCAGAAAGTGCCCTACACCACCGAGGAGCGAATCGAGTTGGCAGCCAGTCTCCAGACTGCTTTGCGGTAGTGCGCACTTTGCTTTCGGGCCCGGCTGCCTGGACGCGCCATGCAGGTCCAGCAATTCATTCAAGCTTCAAGCCAATGCGCGCTTCCAGAATGAGGACCTTGCTATTTGTTCATAGCGGACGGACTACGAAGGTCGAGATACTCGGACAGGACAAGACGAAGACCTAATTGGAAAACGATGAACATATTGCTGTGGGTCCTGCAGATCCTCACCGCGCTGATGTACGGGGCGTCGGGTGTCATGAAGGTTTTCATGTTCGACAAGATCAGCCACGACGTGCCTTCGTTCGGCGCATTGCCTCGGCAGGCCTGGACGACCCTTGGCATCGTGGAACTCGTGTGCGTGATCGGGCTTATCGTTCCCGGTGCATTCCACTGGCAGCCACAATTGACGATTCTCGCTGCGGCAGTGCTGGCCGTCGAAAGCCTCGTGTTCGTTGGCGTACATGTGAGATACCACGAGACCTCGTCCATCATCATGAGCGCCGTGCTTGGACTCTTCATGGTTTTCATTGCTTATGGGCGTCTCGCTTTGAGCCCGTTTGCATGACTGGAAAATTTTCGAATAGGGTGAATGCCGATTCGAAAACCTGTTTGGGTCCGCGAGCTTTGGACCACATGAATTCACCCTTTGAATCTCTGCTTGTCGATATCACAGCGACACTGATGCTCAGGAATTCTCTGCGTCCGATACCGCTCGGCGTTGGCGTCAGGTGATTCATGCAGTCACTTAAGTGGCGGTTTGTCTTGCTGGCGTTGCCATGTATTTGTCAGTCCTTGCGTGCGGCAGACCTAGGCAGGGACTTGGCATGGTCTTCCCTTCATTCGAATGGCATGCATCTACGCCTCGTTTCCCCAAAGTCGAACGATGAATCCCAAGATCTTTACTTTGCAAACGACATGCTGGCGATTGACAGCTGCACAAAAGGTTTTTGTACTGAACCCTTAACCGTGTGGAGAATCGAAAACAACCGCTTGAAGACGGGGCACGCTTTCAGTGAAGGCGATGCTTTAGTCGAATTCGATTTCGAGAAGGTGGTACTTCGCGGTTCGGGCAGGAAGATTCGCGTCTATTTCATTGTTCCAAAATCTGTCAAATAAAAAGGTGCCCCGAAGCGCCTTTTGTTGCATCGACCGAACACGACCTCATGGAATCGGCTCGAACAATCGCCGTGTCGCTTCGCCACTGCGGCGGCCGAGATCCGCGGTAGCCGAAAAGGGGCGAGCAGGTCGCCAGCGAAGCCATCTACCATTCGGTCGATGAAACCGTCGAGCGGAGCGACAAGCATCGTGCCGATGGTCGGCAGTCCACAAGCGGCCTTGACCAACCGACCAACAACGAACCAGCGAGGCGCGTTGCGATGCGGGCCATTTCGGGCACCGGCGCGACGCATGTAATCTAGACGGCTGAACGGCACGGCGCGTATCGTCGTTGTCGACCGCGTTTTCATCTTCGCCGCCTTGGTCATCTCTTCATGCAATCCATCGAAACACTGATCGACGACGCCTTCGAGCGTCGCAACGAACTCGGCACCACCGAGATCGAAACCCATCTGCGTCCGGCGCTGGAACAGGTGCTGGATCTGCTGGAGTCCGGCGAGCGACGCGTCGCCGAACCGGACGGGCAAGGCGGCTGGACGGTCAACCAGTGGATCAAGAAAGCGGTGTTGCTGTATTTCCGCATCAACGGCAACCGCGTGGTGGATGGCGGCGCGGCGATGGCGTTCGACAAGGTGCCGCTGCGTTTTGCGCAAGGCAACGACGCCGAACTTGAACAGCTTGGCGCGCGCGTGGTGCCCGGTGCGTTGGTGCGTCGTGGCGCGCACATCGCGAAGGACGCGGTGCTGATGCCGAGCTACGTCAACATCGGCGCCTACGTCGGCGCCGGCAGCATGATCGATACCTGGGCCACCGTCGGCTCGTGCGCGCAGATAGGCGCGGGCGTGCATTTGTCCGGCGGCGTCGGCATTGGCGGCGTGCTCGAGCCCTTGCAGGCCAACCCGACCATCATCGAGGACAACTGCTTCGTCGGCGCGCGCTCGGAAGTGGTCGAAGGCGTCGTGGTCGAACGCGGCAGCGTGATCGGCATGGGCGTGTTCCTCGGCCAGTCCACGCGCATCTACAACCGCGCTACCGGCGAAACCAGTTACGGACGCGTGCCGGCCGGCAGCGTCGTGGTCGCCGGCAGCCTGCCCGCGAAAGACGGCAGCCACAGCCTGTATGCCGCCATCATCGTCAAGCAGGTCGATGCGAAAACACGCAGCAAGACCAGCATCAACGAACTGCTGCGTAACGACCCGTGAGCAACACCGTTCCACGCACGTTCCTCAACACGCAGCAACGTGGCTACGTGCTGGCACTTATCGGCGCGGTGGTGTTGATTCTTGCCTTGGTGTTGCCGTCGTTCGCGCAACCACAGGGTTATCACGACTTCGCCGACAAACGTGGCTGGCTCGGCGTCCCCAACTTCGGTGACGTGGCATCGAATCTGGCTTTCCTGTGGGTAGGTTTGGCCGGGTTGTTCGTGCTGCGCTTGCCCAGCGTGCGTGCGATGGCAGCGGCGACCAGACAGGCTTATGGCCTGATGTTTTTCGGCCTGGTGTTCACCGCATTCGGTTCGGGCTATTACCACTGGGCGCCGTCGGATGCGCGCCTGGTATGGGATCGCCTGCCGATGACCGTGGTGTTCATGCCGCTACTCGCGGCCACGCTGGCCGAACGCCTGCGCTGGCGCTCGACGTGGCCCCTGTGGGGCCTGACGCTGTTGGGTTTGGGCAGTGTGCTGTACTGGAAATGGAGCGGCAATCTGCTGCCTTATCTGATGGCGCAGGGCGGATCGATTCTGCTGATCCTGCTGGCGGTGATGTGGCTGCGGAGCCCGTGGACAGAGCGTCGGCTGTTGTATGCCGCACTGGCCAGTTACGCCGTGGCCTTTGTGAGCGAGAAGCTCGATCGGCCGATTTTCGAACTGAGTGCCAACATGGCCAGTGGCCACACGATCAAGCATCTGGCAGCGGCCTTCGCGTTCTATTTCATGCAGCGGATGTTGCGTCAGCAACAGCCGCAAAGGGATACCAATCCATGACTGCGATCACCCTCTACGGCCTGCCCAATTGCGACAACTGCAAGAAGGCGCGCAACTGGTTCGCGCGCTTTGATGTGGCGCACGAGTTCGTCGACTATCGAGCGCATCCGGTGCCGCCGGCCACGCTTAAAACGTGGGCGCAGCAATTGGGCGGCTGGGAAAAGATGGTCAACAAATCCGGCACCACTTGGCGCAACCTGCTGCCGCAACGCAAGAACCCCGGCAGCGATCCGGAGTGGATCTTGCTGCTGAAGGAACACCCCGCGCTGATCCGACGCCCCGTCGTCGTGCTGCCCGATGGCGCAGTCAGCGTGGGGTTCACCGACAACGGCTTCAAGAAACTGATCGGTCGCTGAGCGGCGCGCTGTTGTCAGCTGCGCGAGCTGGTAACGCGCGACTCCCGACGCGCCGCGTTCGTTGTTACGCTGCACGTCTTTCCGCTTGACGATATTCGCCATGTCCGACGTTCTCGACCTCACCTGCGAGTTGATCAGCCGTCGCTCGGTCACGCCCGAAGACGCCGGCTGCCTGCGGCTGATCGGTGAACGCCTGACGTGCGCAGGCTTCCACGTCGAGCACCTGCGCTACGGCGATGTGGACAATCTCTGGGCCACGCACGGCGCGGCTGGTGCGGTGCAGCCGGGCAAGCTGCTGGTCTTCCTCGGTCACACCGACGTGGTGCCGAGCGGGCCGGAAGCGTCCTGGCAGAGCCCGCCCTTCGAGCCGACGATTCGAGATGGACGTTTATACGGCCGCGGTGCCGCTGACATGAAAGGATCGGTCGCTGCCATGGTGGTTGCGCTGGAGGAATTCGTGGTCGCGCATCCGACGCACTCCGGCCGCGTCGGTTTGTTGCTGACCAGCGACGAGGAAGGGCCGACCAATCTCGATGGCGTGCGTCGCGTGGTCGAACATTTTCGCGCTACTGGCGAATCGATCGACTGGTGCGTGGTCGGCGAACCTTCGGCGAAAGCGCGGCTCGGCGACCTGATTCGCGTGGGCCGGCGCGGTTCGCTGTCCGGCACGCTCACCGTGCGCGGCGTGCAGGGACACGTGGCGTATCCGGACAAGGCGTTGAATCCCATTCACGCGTTCGCGCCAGCGCTCGCCGAGCTGGCGGCGGAACGATGGGACGAGGGCAATGGCGATTTTCCGCCGACCTCTTTCCAGGTATCCAACCTCAATGCCGGAACCGGCGCGAACAACGTCATACCCGGCGAACTCAAGGCGCTGATCAACTTTCGCTACAGCACCGCCAGTCGCTCGGATGACCTGCGCACGCGCACCGAAGCGATCCTGCATCGACACGGGCTGGATATCGCACTGGACTGGAATCTTTCCGGCGAGCCTTTTCTTACGCTGCCCGGTGGATGTCTTCGCGAAACAGTCGTGGCCATCTGCCGCGAACTGTGTGGCGTCGATCCGGAACAGAGCACCGGCGGCGGCACATCGGACGGCCGTTTCATCGCGCCGATGGGCGCGGAGGTTGTCGAGATCGGTCCGGTCAACGCCACGATCCACAAAGTCGACGAGTGTGTTGCCGTCGACGAGCTGGAGCAGTTGCCGGCGATTTACCGCGCCGTGTGCGAACGACTGCTGGCGTGATGTAGAGCGGACGATGGGCGTGGCGACCTTTGCAGTCGCGCGCCAAGGCGATCGGTTATTTCTTGCACCCGTCTGCAGTGAATCGATACGCACGAGCAGGTCGCCCTGTGTGGTGTGTTTTGCGTTCGGTAACTCGCCATCGATCATTCCTGCGTGTTGATGCGATAGAAAAAGATTTGTCTCGACGATCGAGACCTTCGTCCGGCGTAGAGCGCCGGCTGTCCGTGATGTGTCCGGACATTCGCGCCAACGTCCGCGGACAGTTTTTCGCCCATCGAAGAGAGAAGGGAAACCGCTCAACCGCGCGGTTTGTGGGCGTTCCAGACGTTGGCACAGGCTTTGCCATAGTCCTGTCGAAGCCTCATTCCAAACTACGGAGCACCGCCATGAAATTCGAAACCCTGATGTTGAAAAGTCTGTTCTTCGCTTGCGTGCTGGCCGGCGCGTTGACTGTCGGTTCGATGCTGCTGGCGAAGCCCGTCGCGGCGAACGTGGCGTCGAGCCACGTCGCCACGACGGCCGCTTCGGCTGGCTGATTCGATCACTGCTTCCCTGGGCAACACCCAGCCAACGCGACACACAACTTGGTAAACGGATTGAAGGTGTTCTTTCGATCCACGGTCCACGGAATGCACGAGGGCAGGCAGCGGACCATGCAGCGAGATCGCACCTCGCACTGCCTTTGCAACGAGCTGACCGCCAGACATCGGCAAGCTCATTTCGATTCACTGTCTCGATGACGTTGAGGAATTCCATGAATAGCAATAACTCCCTCCAGGCCGGTCTTTCCCCCCGCGGCGCAATGTCCTCCATCCGGAGCATGGCCATGGTGATCGCCCTCGGTGTTTGCGGCGCGGCTGGATCCGCCGCGGTGCAAGCGCAGGCAACCTCCGGCAGTTTGTTCGGATGGGCGCCGGTTGGCGACACCATCACGGTGCAAAGCGCCGCTACCGGCACGCATCATCAGGTCACGACAAACGCCAAAGGTCGATTCAGTTTCAACACACTTCCCATGGACACCTACACGGTGACTTTCGAAAAAGACGGACAGCCGGTCCAGATTCATCCGAATGTTCCCGTCACGGTTGGTCGAGGTCAGGAAGTCGACTTCCTCTGCGACGGCGTCAAATGCGCTGACACGGTTGGCAAATAATTGCCTGATCGGCGCTCGCACGAGATGCGAGCGCCTTCGGGTTCTAGTGATTTACCGGCACAAGCACCAACGTGTGCTGTGTCGCGCCGGGCAGCAACGGCGTCGGTTTTCCTTGCACCCAATCTTCATGGCCGGCGCGGAAGTAGGGCGACAGCGGGTTGTCGCTCTGGCCGCCGGGCATTTCGAGAATGCCCTTGTCTTCGTGGCCGGGCGAAACGTCCAGGCGCTCCGATGCGCCGAAGTCGGACGAGGCCACACGCGGCATGTTGTTGTCACCCGGTAGCGCGTCGTCGGGCATGTCGATGAAATGAGCGAGCCAGCCTGGCAGCGCGGGCGACAGTGCGTGATCGATGCGGCTGCGATTCTGTTCGCCCCAACTGCGCGCGGCGAGACCGCCGGGTTGCTTGCCGAGATCGATGGCCACCTGTCGCGCAGCGTCCAGCAACAGCGCGTGCCAGTTTTGGTATTTCGGATCGAGCAGGTTGGCGGGTTGTGCGTTGATCAGCATCCACACGGCCGCTTCGGCGCTGTTTTCAACGGGCGAGCTGAAATCGCCGAAGCGTTGCTTGACGCGTGCGACGAATGGCGCGAACACGGCCCGACTGACCTGCATGCGAAATGCGCGTACCAGCCGATAGTCCACGCTGTCGACATCGGCGCGACCCTTCCATGATTGCGTCAGCTGACGAAGCTGTTGCAGCGATGAATCCGTGGTGCCGGCCAGCGTCTGTTGCAGCAACTGCTGCCAGCGCGTGAGCAGCACGGCGCGATCGTCGAGCTGGATGTCGAGCAGGTTGCCCGGCGTGAACGCCGCATGCGCGCGCAGGTCATCGCGCAACTGTTGCGCGCGCGCACCGAGATCGTGGCCCCCATCGCCCAGTAGTGTGAGCACATCGCCGCCGATGGTCCGGTTGTTGGCCGTCCAAAGTCGTCCGTCGGCAGGATTCTCGATGCGCGGATATTCCGCGGGCGTTGCCCAGCCTTGCCAGCCATTGCCAGGCTTCGACCAGTCACCGGGCAGCTGCGGATCAAAGCCCGCGCGCAATGGAATGCTGTTGCCGGTAATGGTCCAGCCGATGTGTCCCGTGCTGTCGGCCACCAGCAGGTTTTGCGGCGGCATGCCGATCTGCGACGCGAGGTCGAGCGCGCTTTTCGCGTCGACCGCCTGTTCGAGCTTCATCTGCAGCACGTTGTAACCGCGCGGAAGATCGCCGATCCAGGCAAGCGCAAGCGACGTGCCGTCGACATCCTTCGCGAGGATCGGACCCCAGCGCGTGCCCTCGACCTTGAGCACCGTATCGGGTCGACCTTTCACGGGAATGTGCTCATCGTGTACTTCGATGTTCGCCCAGCCTTCCGGCACTTTGTAACGGTTGGGATTCGATGGATCGCGCAGCACGCGCACCCAGTCGAGCCAGTCGCCGTAGCTGTTGGTGAATCCCCAGGCGATCTGCCCGTTGGAACCGGCGACTGACGCCGGTGTGCCGGGCAGCGTCACGCCGTTGAACTCGCGTTGCCCGTGCGGCGCGGTGGTGTCGGGATAGCGCAATCGCGCGCGGAACCAGATGTTCGGCACGCCCAGGCCCAGATGCATGTCGTTGGCGAGCATCGCCGCACGGTTGTCGGTGAGCGAACCGGCCACTGCAAAGTTGTTGCTGCCGGGACGTGGTGCGTCGAACGGGAGTGCGTCGATCAGACTCGCGGTGGTCTTGCCGGCAGTGGTGCGGCGAAGATCGAAAACGTCGGCGCCCGGGATCACCGGCGTGCGCGAAAGTTCGCCGCTGAGCGGTGCTTCCCAGTCGGGGTCCGGCGACAACAGGAAATCCACGACCGCGCCGGGCAATACCGAACGCATCTGCGCGATGTGCAATTCGCGTTCGTTGCGGCCGTCGCCGTTGAGGTCCAGATACATCGCGGCGATCACCAGCAGGCTGTCCTGTGAACGCCAAGGTTGCGGACGGCTGCCGAGCAGAAAATATTCCCATGGCTTGTTGCGCAGATCGACGAGCCCGGCGTTGACGCCATCGCGGTAACGATCGAGTTGCAGTTTCTGCGCCGGTGGCAGTTGTGCGTACGCCGCGTCGACCACCGCGCGCAGTCGATGACGGCGATGACCGAGATCGGTCTTCAGCGCGGCGGGTCCGATCAATGCGGATAATTCGCCGGCCGGCATGCGGCGCATCAGGTCCATCTCGAAGAAGCGTTCCTGCGCATGGACATAGCCGAGCGCGTAGCTGATGCCCTCGCGAGTGGAAGCTTCGATCGTCGTCGTGCCCAGTGCGTCGCGTTCGATGCGTATTTTCGTGGTCAAACCGGCGACGTGGCGTTCACCATCGAGCCGTGCGCGACTTCCGTCGAGCAGGTACCAGACGAAGATCAACGCGATGATCAGCAGCGCAAGTACCGCCAATAGCAGGCGACGCCAGAATGCTGACTTCATTTTCTGGCGAACACCGCAAAAATGCCGGCGTATGGTTTGACCAGCATCGCCGGCGCGCCGGTGTAGCCTTCGCCGTCCACATAAAGTTGCGAGATACTGCCGTCGAGATAGAGTGCGTCGCGGCAACCGAGCTTGTCACGGAATAGCCGTCCAAACGTGTGGAAGTTCACCGGCGCTTCGCTGACCGCAAACTCGACATCGGTCGGCGTTCGCACACAAACGCCGCTGCGCCACTTCAGGCTCGAAGAATCATCCACGAACTGCTCGTTGAGCTTGCCGTCGATCAGCAACATCGGCCCGGATTGCGTCGCCCATTGCGCAGGCTTGGCGTCCGCCTTGAACGCACTGCTGGTGCGTACCGCGGCGTGGCCATCGGGATAGATCGCGAAGACGCCGTTCGGCAGCATCGAGAAATTGCCGGATGCGGGATTGCCGTGTGCCAGGTTCAACGGCACAACTGTCTTGCCGTTTTCCACGTACAGGCCCAGCGGTGCGAACATGCGGTCGTAGATGCCGGCGTTGGCGGCGAACATCAATCGCTGCCCATGCGCTGCGCCCCACTGGCGCAAGGTTTCGATGTCGCCAAACGGTTGGCCATTCTGTGGGTTGCGCCAGTGCAGAGTCAGCTGCTCGCGTTTCAGATCCAGATGGACCACGCGGTAGTTCTGTCCCTCGAACGCCAGCTCGCTGCTGTCCAGCGCCTGCGCGGATGGCGTGCAACCGAACGCGCCGGCGAACAGCGCCAGCGGCAGCAGCCAGCGCAGCGAACGAACCACGGGAAGGGATGCAACGGAAAAGGGCAGAGGCATCCGCCGATGGTCGCCGCCCGGGGAAGGCGGCGCAAGTCCACTTGTGGCATGTATTCAGCCACCGCCCGACAAGCGCCCATCACTGCCGTTAAACTTTCCTTTTTGGTCGGTGCCTACTCGATGCCCTATACCCCGATCGTCGCCACGCTGGGCTACGTGCTGTCGCCGGATCGAAGCCGCGTGCTGATGATCCACCGCAACGCGCGAGCGGACGACCAGCATCTCGGCAAGTACAACGGCCTCGGCGGCAAGATGGAACCCAACGAAGACATCGCCACATGCATGCGCCGCGAGATCCGGGAAGAAGCCGGCATCGAATGCCTGTCGATGCAACTGCGCGGCACCCTCAACTGGCCCGGCTTCGGCAAGAACGGCGAAGACTGGCTGGGCTTCATCTTCATCATCGACAGCTACAGCGGCATGGCGCTGGAAAGCAATCCTGAAGGTACGCTCGAATGGATCGCGCTCGATCGTCTGATGGAGTTGCCGATGTGGGAAGGCGACCGCCATTTTCTGCCGCTGGTGTTCGACGACGACGCACGGCCGTTTCATGGGGTGATGCCGTATCGCGAGGGGCGAATGGAGTCCTGGGCGTTTACGAGGTTTTAGCTGGAGAAGCGCGCCGAACTTTTCACTCGTCGCCGCAATGACAAAGACAATGAAATACCGCGACTGAAAAAACATCCAAGAGAAGCCTTGATCGTTACGCCACATCCCCCAACCACTCCGCTCCGGAAAACTTTCCATCCGCCAGCGCTTGTGCGCGCGTCAATTCATCGGGCTTCAGGACATCGTGCCGCAACCCGTACAGGCGGCGGAAGGTGGCGATCATGCGTTCGATCACGGCTTCGCGTGGGAGGCCGGTCTGGCTGCGCAGCGGGTCGACGCGTTTGGCGGCGCTGGTGGTGCCCTTGTCGGAAAGTTTTTCGCGACCGATGCGCAGCACGTCGAGCATTTTCGCGGCGTCGATGTCGTAGGCCATGGTGACGTGATGCAACACCGCGCCGCCACGATGCACCTGGGCGGCGCCGGCGATCTTGCCGGCTTCGGAGGTGATGTCGTTCAGTGGCTGGTACCACGCCTTGATGCCGAGCGTGCCCAGCGCCTCGATCACCCACGCATCCAGAAACGCATAGGCTTCCTGGAATGACATGTCCTTGACCAGCGACAGCGGCGCGTAGATGGAATAGGTGATGGTGTTGCCCGGCTCGATGAACATCGCGCCGCCGCCGCTGATGCGTCGCACGATCTCGATGCCATGACGTCGCGCCGCTTGCGCGTCGACTTCGTTGCGCAGCGACTGGAATCTCCCGATGACCACGGCCGACGATGCCCATTCCCAGATGCGCAGCGTGGGCGGCCGGCGTCCGGCGCCGACTTCATGCGTGAGCACGTCGTCCAATGCCATGTGCAGCGCAGGCGATTGCGGAACGGTGTGGATGAGCCGCCACTCGTGGTCGCGCCAGTCGGTTCGCGTCATGCGTTCGTTCCTTCATGCAGTGCGCGTCCCACCACGATCGCGATCGCCTGCGGCGACACGCCATACATCGTCACGTCGGCGCCGAGCGCGCTCTGCATCCTTTCGACGAGATCGGCTTCGGTGGATTGTGTCGCCTGCCCCTCGAGCGCCGCGTTGATGGCTTGCAGCGCGCTGTCGGGTTCGAGAAAGAAATCGCCGCTGAGCTGCACGTCGGCGATGCGGCCCTCGCGGACTTCGAGATCGATCACGACCAGTTTGCCGCCGGGCATCTTGTATTCGCCGTGCATGGCTGACCATCCTCAGGGGGACGGAAGAATTGTGATCCCACTCCCCGCGTGTGTCTCGCGCGGGAATCAGTCATCAGTGACCGTGGAAGCGCCCCGTTTCGCCGCCGATGGAAATGCTCATGCCGCCGGTCGGGTGATCGCAACTGCCGAAGGCCTGGCTCAGGTTTACTTCGCCGCCGCTCCACGAACCGCTGCCGCCGTGGCTGGCGCTGACCATACCGGTACTCACGCTGCCGTGCATCTGTGGCTGGTTGTATTTGGAATCGTCGCACTCGGTGGTGCTGTCGTCGACCACGCGTGTGTCGTTTTCGATCTTGCCGCTGGTGTCGCCGTAGTAGACACCCGGCGCAGTGGAGCTGCCGGCGGGTTTCGCCGCGCTGGAACTCGATGCGGGTACGGACGCATGTGCGCTGGCTGTTGTCGCACTGCTTGGCGGCAGCTTGAGGTTCAGCGGTTTGCCGGCTGTCTGCGCGAAGGCGGAAGTGACGAGCAGGCCGGTGGCCACGGCAAGGGAAAGCTGTTTGACGTTCATGGAAACTCCGGGTCCTGCCTGTCCAACGCACGATGGCACAAGGGCGTGCACATCATGCGCTTCGAACCCGTCAAGGCCCGGTTAGTTCCTGAGCCGGGTTCTCAGCTGGTCGTCTCGATCCGCTCCACACGACGCAAGCCACGCGGCAACAGCCCGCCGCGCGTGGCGCGATTGCCGCCGTATTCGACCAGGTCCGACCACTTCAGGGTCAGCTTGCGCTGGCCGGCGTAGAGCGTCACTTCACCCTTGCCCTCGCTGACCACCGCCACACCGGCCACGCGTTCGTCGCCGCTGGCGAGCTTGGCCTTGGGCACCTCGATCAGCTTGTTGCCCTTGCCCTTGTCGAGTTCCGGCAGTTCGGCGACCGAGAACATCAGCAGGTGACCTTCGGTAGTGACTACCACGATGCGGTCGCGCGACGGGTCGGCGCTGATCGCCGGCGCCAGCACCTTGGCGTGATCTCCCAGGCTGATGATCTGCTTGCCCGCCTTGTTGCGCCCCGTGAGCGCTTCGAAGCGGGTGACAAAACCATAGCCATGATCGGTAGCGAGGATCAGCCGCGTATCGTTATCGCCGGCGATCACGGCGTCGAAACTCGCGCCAGCGGTCGGGCTGAAGCGGCCCGTCAGCGGCTCGCCGTTGCCGCGCGCCGAAGGCAACGTGTGCGCCGGCGTGGAATAGCTGCGCCCAGTGGAATCGATGAACGCGACTTGTTGCGTGGTGCGCGCCTTCACCGCGGCCAGCAGGCCGTCGCCTTCGCGATAGTTGAGGCCGTCGGCGTCGATGTCGTGACCTTTGGCGGCGCGCGCCCAGCCTTTCAGGCTCAGCACCACGGTGACCGGTTCACTCACCACTAGCGCGCTTTCATCCAGCGCCTGCGCGGCTTCGCGCTGCACCAGCGGCGAGCGGCGATCGTCGCCGAATTTCGCAGCATCGGCGCGCAGCTCATCCTTGATCAGGCTCTTGAGCTTGGCTGGTGATTTCAGCAGCACGTTGATTTTCGCGCGCTCTTCTTCGAGCTGGTCGCGCTCGGCGCTGATCTTCATTTCCTCCAGCCGCGCCAGCTGACGCAGGCGGGTTTCGAGAATGTAGTCGGCTTGTTCGTCCGATAATTTGAAGCGCGCGATCAGCACCGGTTTGGGCTCGTCCTCGCTGCGCACGATGCGGATCACTTCATCGAGATTGAGATATGCAATGCGCAACGCCTCAAGCAAATGCAGTCGTCGCTCGACCTTGCCCAAACGATGTTCGAGGCGCTTGGTGACTGTGCTGGTGCGGAACGCCAACCACTCGGTAAGGATGCGCTTGAGGTCCTTCACCGCCGGACGGCCGTCCAGACCGATCATGTTGAGATTGACGCGGAAACTCTTTTCCAGATCGGTGGTGGCGAAAAGATGCTGCATGGTTTCGTCGGCATCGACGCGGTTCGAACGCGGCACGATGACGAGGCGGATCGGATTTTCGTGATCGGATTCGTCGCGCAGGTCTTCGATCATCGGCAGTTTTTTAGCGCGCATCTGTGCGGCGATCTGCTCGAGGATCTTCGACGGGCTGACCTGGTGCGGCAACGCGGTGATCACGATGTTGCTTTCCTCGCGCTGGTACACCGCGCGGGCGCGCACCGAGCCGCCGCCGGTCTGGTACATCGCCAGCAGGTCCGCGCGCGGTGTGATGATTTCCGCTTCGGTCGGGTAGTCCGGTCCGCGCACATGCTCGAAAAGATCCGCGACGGTCGCGGCCGGATCATCCAGAAGGCGGATGCACGCGCTGACCAGCTCGCGCAGGTTGTGCGGCGGGATGTCGGTCGCCATGCCCACCGCGATGCCCATCGAGCCGTTGAGCAGCACGTGAGGTATGCGCGCCGGCAACCAGCTCGGTTCGTCCATGGTGCCGTCGAAATTCGGCACCCAGTCGACCGTGCCCTGACCAAGTTCGCCGAGCAGCGCCTCGGCGATCGGGCTGAGCTTGCTTTCGGTGTAGCGCATCGCGGCAAAACTTTTCGGATCGTCCGGGGAACCGAAATTGCCTTGGCCGTCGACCAGCGGATAGCGATACGAAAACGGCTGCGCCATCAGCACCATCGCTTCGTAGCACGAGCTGTCGCCATGCGGATGAAACTTGCCGATCACGTCGCCGATGGTGCGCGCGGATTTTTTCGGCTTGGCCGTGGCGGCGAGGCCCAGCTCGCTCATCGCGTAGATGATGCGCCGCTGCACCGGTTTGAGGCCGTCGCCGACAAACGGCAGTGCGCGATCCAGCACCACGTACATCGAGTAATCGAGATACGCCCGTTCGGCGTATTCCTTCAGCGGGATCTGTTCGTAATTGGCTTGCAGGTTCATGCGGAAAACATCGTTCGATGGCGCGCAGGTTGCGCGGATAACCGGACGATGGTGCCAGAAAGCGCCAGGACCGTGTAGCAGCAATGCGGTTTGCCACGGCGCAGCGCTTGCATCGGCGACAGTTCGCGCCCGCGCGTTTCGCTATTCGCGAACCGACGCGACGCCGAGCTTTTTCAGTTGAACCTGCACGCTGTCTGGCCCTGCGAGATGCGCGGCGCCGATGGCGATGAAGATCACGCCCGGTTGTTTCATCATCGCGGCGATTTTTCCGGCCCACGTCTGGTTGCGCTCGACGATCAAGCGCCGATAAAGCATGGGTTCTTTCTGACGCAGGTCTTCGTCTTCGAGCCTCGCGATGGTGGCGGTGTCGCCGTTCTTCCACGCGTCGATGAGTTGGGTGAGTTCGATCGCGTCCTTGTCGGCGTCGCGCAATGTCGATCGCAGAAACGCCAGCTGCATGTCCTGCGGAAGCTGCGCGAGAAACCGGATTTGCTGCTCCGCGGTTTCGAGTCCGAGCACATTTTTCCCGGCGGCGATCATCTGCACCTTCAACTGCTTGTCCACACCCTGCTCGGGGTCGAGTCCGGCCTTCAGCAACGGCGCCGCCGCCAGCGTCAATGCAGCGAGCCACGGTCGCATCACCGAGAGCGCCTGTGCGCCACCGGGGACGCCGGCTTTTTCAGCGGCGGCATTCAATTGCAGCATTTCCGAGTGCGGCAGCAGGCTCGGCAGCGGATGTGTCGTGTCGATGCCGTAGCGCATCACCAGCGCCATCATGTTCGCCTGATTGTCGTCGGTCAGTTCGATGTACAGCGTGCCGCTGTCCGTTATCGCCTTGTCGAGCATCGGGTTACGCCAATGCGTGTCGTTCGGCAGCAGGTGAACCGTGCCAAACAAGTAGACGGTGGCGTTTGCGTTCTTCACTACCCACAGCGCCGGTTTCGCGAATGTCGGCAGGCTGATCAGGAGCAGGGTGAAGCCGGCGAGCGCGCGCGCGGGGAACGAAGTTTTCATGTTCGCAGTGTCACGGCAAGCGCGGCTTGATTCAATCCGCGAATTCAATCCGGCGTTGTTCGAAGTTCGCGCGTCATGAACACGTTGTACGGGTCTTCGACGTAATCGCCGAAAGGTTTGCAGAATACGAATCCGAATTTTGCGTAGAGCTGATGCGCCGGCGCGAACGCGGACGCCGAACCGGTTTCAAGGCTGAGTCTCTGATAGCCGCGGCGCTCGGCCTCGTCGAGCAGATGCTGCATCAATGCGGCAGCCACACCCTTGCGCAAGTGCGTCGTGGCCGTGCGCATGGACTTCACTTCGCCATGAGCTGAATCAAGTTGCTTCAGCGCTGCACAGCCCAGCAAGGCGTCGCCGTGCCACGCACTCCAGAACGTGATGTCCGGCTGGCGCAGCGCATCGAGATCGAGCGCATGAATGCTTTCAGGCGGCGAATGCAGAGTCATGCTCTGCAGATGTTCCTGCAGGAGCTGGATGACTGCAGGATGCGTGAGGTCGTCGGTGCGGATGCTCGTGGTCATGTCGATGAATTTACGAGGCGTTACTGCGCCTCGATCCCGCGCAAAAACCCGATCAGCCCATCGAAATACGTCCTCTGATCGTCGTACATCGCCAGATGACTTCCTTTCGGGCACAGCAGGAACTGACCGTGTGGCAGTTTCTTCGCCATGGAGGCCATGTACGCAGGATCCATGGTGTCGTAGCGGGCGCCGATGACGAGGGTGGGGACGGTGATGCGATGGAGATCCTTGCTGCGGTCCCATTGTTCGAGGCGGCCGCTGGCGCCGAGTTCGCTGGGGCCTTGCATCAGCGTGTAGACCTGCTTGTTCATGTGACCGAAGGAGCGCGTGACCGGTTCGGGCCACTGGTCGGCGGGCATGCGCAGTACATGTTGCTCGTAGTGCATGGTGTCGAGGATCTGCATGTAGCGCGGATCGTCGGTCTTGTGTTCGGCTTCCAGCTGCTTCACTTCGGCGAGCTGCTTTTGATCCATCGCCGGCATCAGCACATTCTTCGCGTAGGCGTTGTACGCGGGGATCGAATCCATCATGTTGGAAATGATCAGGCACTTCAGGTGCTGCTGGTATTTCAGCGCGTATTCCATCGCGAGGATGCCGCCCCAGGACTGACCGAGCAGGCAGAAGTTGTCGCTGTCCAGATGCAATGCCTCGCGCACCTGCTCCACTTCATCGACGAAGCGATCGGTGGTCCACAGCGACGTGTCGGTGGGCTGGTCGCTGTACGCGGAACCGAGCTGGTCGTAGTAGTAATACTCGATGCCGGCGGCGGGCAGGTAACTGTCGAAGGCTTCAAAGTATTCGTGCGTGGCACCGGGGCCGCCGTGCAGCAACAGCACCTTGAGCTTCGGGTTGTTGCCGATGCGCTTGGTCCAGACGCGAAATTTTCCCTTGGGCGTGTTGATGGTGATCATCTTCACGCCGCCGCTCAGCACGTCGCTCTGGCCGGCGTTGTCGAAATATTTGGAAGGCTGGGTGTTGGTGGCCGCAGCGCAGTAGGTGATACCAAAACCGACAACGGCCAGCAGACAAAGCAATACGGATTTCATCGCGACTTCCCCCGATACGAAATCAAGTCCGCACTATCCGCCGGCACGGCAGCGGCCGCAATGCTGCGGGATCGTTCAGCGCGGCACGCGATAGCCGCCGGCAACGCCGTGCGGGCTTAAAGTCAGTTGCCACAGTTGATCGCGGCGGCTGCGAAACACGGCCGACGATACGGCGAGGTAATAGCGCCACATGCGTCGGAAGCGCTCGTCATAGTTTGCGGAAAGCGTCGGCCAGGCGGTTTCAAAGTTGGTGTTCCACGCGGTGAGCGTGAGGTCGTAGTCGGTGCCGAAGTTGTGCCAGTCCTCGACCACGAACAGACCTTCCAGCGCGCTGGCAACCTGGCTGGCGGCGGGAATCATCGAGTTGGGGAAAATGTATTTCTCGATCCACGGATCGGTTTGCGCGGGCGCGCCGTTGCTGCCGATGCTGTGCAGGAGCGACAGGCCATCGTCTTTCAGGCAGCGCCGCACGGCTTCGAAATACGTGCCGTAATTCTTGCCGCCGACGTGTTCGAACATGCCGATGGAATACACGGCGTCGAATGCTTCGTCGATCTCGCGGTAATCCTGCAGCCGGATTTCGATCGGCAGGCCGGCGCAGAGTTCGCGCGCGAATGCCGCCTGCTGTTTCGACACGGTGATGCCGACGCCTTGCACGCCGTAGTGTTCCGCCGCGTATTTCAGCGCTTCGCCCCAGCCGCAGCCGATGTCCAACACGCGCTGGCCGGGCTGCAGTTGCAGCTTGCGGCAGATCAGATCGAGCTTGGCCGCCTGCGCGTCATCCAGATTGGTTGCCTCGGCCCAGTAACCGCATGAGTACACGAGACGCTTGCCGAGCATCGCCTGAAAAAGATCGTTGCCAAGGTCGTAATGCACCTTGCCGACTTCGAAAGCGCGCTCGCCTTTCTGCAAGTTGAAGAATCGCGCCTTGAGATGCGTGAGCAAGGTGTCCAGGGTTTTGAGTTCCTGATCGAGTCCGGCGGTGAGCAGTCGCGTGCACAAGCCGGGCAGATCATCGGCGTCCCACCAGCCGTCCATGTAGCCTTCGCCCAGGCCCAGCGAACCGTGTGCGAACACGCGCGCGTAGAGGCGATCGTCATGCACGCGAAGATCGATCGGCGCGTTGCCGTCGATGCGAATGCCGGCGTGTTCAAGCAGCGCGCTGGCACGGTTCTTCAGATCGTCCTGGCTCATGCATACCCCGAAGTTGAATGAGTGGTTTGGAAGCTGTTGATCTCGATCGAAAGCAGGTCAGCCGGAGGGCAAAAGCTCTGGCTTTGTTCTATCCGTCATTCCTGCGAAGGCCGGAATGACGGCGAAGACGTTGCCGAAGCGCGTGCATACGCGGCGTCGACGCCGTCATTCATGCGGCCACGCCAGTGACATGGCGAAGCACGCCGCGGGTCACGATGAGACCAAGAATAGTCATCGTCAGCGAGCCGATCACATGCACCGCCACATGCGCGCTGAACCACATGTACTGCTGGCGCAACAGCAGCGTGGTCGCTTCGGCTGAAAAACTGGAGAACGTGGTGAGCCCGCCGAGAAAGCCGGTGAACACCAGCAAGCGCCAGGCGAGTGGCAGCGCCTGGTAGTGGTCGAACAAACCCATCACGCAGCCCATGATCAGGCCGCCCGCGAGATTGGCCGCCAGCGTGCCCAAGGGCAGGGGAGCAAACAATGGATTGAGCAACAAGCTCAAGCCCCAGCGCAGCCAGCAGCCCAGCATGCCACCAACGCCAACAGCGAGAAATCCGGTAAAGCCCACGAGCGCGTCTCCTGACAATGGATGTGTCCGGGTTGCCGCGGCAGCAGGCGTGCCTGCGCCGCCGGAAACCGGTGGTGCAGGCATCATCAACCTCAACGTCGGACGAGAGGTGGTTCGCCTCGTGCCGTGAACCTGGCGCGAAGCGGGAGGAATGCCATCTCCCGAAGGGCTCATCGTAGTCGATCCGCCAGCCCCGCAGTCAAGCGCGTCTGCGCACGATGGCCGTCTATACTCGCCCGGCCTCTTTCGCGATGTAGCCCATGACGACCACCCTCCATCGCCACGCGCGACGCAGCCTGCCGTGGCTGTTGGCCGCATTGTCGATGATCGGACCGTTCTCGATCGATGCGGTGTTCCCGGCGTTTCCGTTGATCGGCGCGCGCTTCGGCGTGGACGACACGGCCTTGCAGCAGTTGATCAGCGTGTACCTGATCACGTACGCGACAATGAGCCTGTTCCATGGCGCCATCTCCGACGCGATCGGGCGCAAGCCGGTGATGATCGCGGGCATGGCGCTGTACGCACTGGCATCAGCGGGCGCCGCGCTCTCCACATCTTTCGCCATGCTGCTTGCGTGTCGCGGCTTGCAGGGTGTGAGCGCGGGTGCGGGGTTGGTGGTCGGGCGTGCGGTCATCCGCGACACGTTCGAGGGCGCTGATGCGCAGCGGCTGATGTCGCGGGTGATGATGATTTTCGGCGTGGCACCGGTGATCGCGCCGATGGTCGGCGCGCAACTGCTGCCGCTGGGCGGATGGCACGGCATCTTCTGGGTATTGACCGGCTTCACCACACTGCTCGCGTTTGCGCTGACGTGGTGGCTGGAAGAAAGTCATCCGCACGAACGACGCACGCATTTCTCGCCGCGACCCTTGCTTGCGAGTTACGCGATGTTCTGTCGCGATCGTTCGTTCTGGCCGCTGCTGATTGCCAGCTCGGTGAATTTCGGCGGGCTGTTTCTGTACATCGCGTCGGCACCGCGCATCGTGCGCGAGTTGCTGCATCTGTCGGCGCAGGGATTCCCGTGGTTGTTCGTACCGGTGGTGCTCGGGCTGGTTGGCGGTGCGTGGTTGTCCGGTCGCATGGCCGAACGCTGCAGCGTGGCGCTCACGGTTCGAGTCGGTTACGTGGTGATGCTTCTCGCGTGCGTGCTGCACCTTGCGTGTGCGTTGATTTTTCCGTCGCCGCGGCTGCCGTGGTCGATGTTGCCACTGATCCTGCACGGCGTTGGCGTGCAGATCGTGTTTCCGACCATCACGCTGTTGCTGCTCGACCGGTTTCCGCATCAGCGCGGCAACATTTCCTCGGTGCAGGCATTCGCCAGCTTGCTGATCAGCAGTGTCGTGGCCGGCGTGCTGTCGCCGTTGCTGTCGGTAAGCATGTTGCGCTTGGCGCTGGGTGCGTCGTCGTTGACGGTGATCGGTTTTGTGGCATGGCGTATCTATCGCGTCATGACGCGTCATGCACTGGATGAAGCCGCGACACAGCCAGCGGCAGCCGTGATCCTGCAAGCGGAAATCTCGGAGCCGCGCTGAACGCTCAGTCTTGCGAAGGATCAGGCGTGATCACGACAGGCGAGCCGACTTCGGCCCGGTGATTCGCGATGGCCTGCACCAGCGAAGGCGGGCGATAGCTCGCATCGACTCGCCAGCGTTGCCAAACGGACGCATCCACTTTTTCGTTGATGCCGGTGCCGAGGCTGCGATTGAACGGCGGCTTGAAAACCTTGTAGATGCCGTCCATGAATTCCGCATAGGAATTGCGCGGCACGCCGCTGTCGGCATCGACTGCCGGTACGAAGATCGAGCGGCAGGCCAAACCACAGCTGATGGCTTTCTGCTGCAGCCATGCCAGCGGAAGATCGGGTAGTGGATCGGGTTTGCGTCCGGCGCCATCGCGATCGTTGCCACCGCCGACATCGGCGTGCGCGCCGATGAACCAGCGCTGCTCGATGTCGATCTGCTCCAGCTTTTTGGTGGCCGTGGTTTCGCCGGGTTTTACGCTGGCGATGTTGCGTGTCCATAAGGCCGGCTCGAAATCCGCGCGGTGCTCATCCAGTGCCAGCGCCTGATACGCGCATTTGACGATCTTGCTCAGCTCGGTGTCGTGGAACTGGTAGCGTGATCGTGCGAAGGGAAACCATGAAGCGGTGTCGGGAATACCAAGCGAGCCGACCGTGTCCCACACGCCGATGAAATGAATGTCGACTTCGATCGAGTGCTCGGCGCGAAAGACGATCGGTGCCGGGTCGTCGGGCTTGCTGTCGGTATCGCGGTAAAGATCGTAGGCGGCGGAGAGCACGGTTTTCTCGATCCGGCCATCGGCGCCACGCGTGAGCAGGCCGCACTTGCGGATCAGTCCGCCGAGACTGCGCGCCGTGTATGCGCCGCGACTGAAACCGAACAGGTAGATGTCGTCGCCCGGTTGCCACAGATCGGACAGCCAGCGATAGCCGTCCATCACGTTGCCTGACAATCCATAACCGAACGCGCCGCCGAGCAGATGCGAAATGCCCGGCGACACGCCGACGCCGGGAATGTAGTTGACGATCTGCGCGACACCACCGGCATCGCGATCGGCGATCAACCGGCGCAACCGCTCCACGTTGGTATTCGATTCGGGCTTGTTCCAGGTGCCGTCGAACAGCACGGCGAGTCGACGTGTCGTCATGCTTTTCTCCGGCACGAAGCGGTCGTTTTTATACGGGCTAGAGTGTCGGCGAGTCATCGTGCAGCATCGCCTTGCGCACGATCCTGATCGGCGCGAAACCCTGCTGCATGAAGCTGTCGTGGAATTTCGTGAGGTCGAAATCCTTGCCCTGTTTTGCCTGCAGGTCAGTGCGCAGTTTCAGGATCTGCAGCTTGCCCAGTGTGTAGTAGAGATAGGTGGGATCGGACGTGCCGCGCTTGGTTTCCACTTCACCCACGGCGCGCGACTGGTAGCCTTCGCTGGCGAAAAAATCCACCGCCTGCGGCATGGTCATCTGTCCGGTATGCAGCTTGATGCCGACCACGAAACGCGCGTTGCGCAGCAAGGCATCCTGCAGCTGACCCAGACGCAACAACAGTTGCTGGCGCTTGTCGGTGGGAAATTCAAACTGCGCCAAGCCTTCGTCCAGCATCATCTGCTCGCAGTAGTGCGCCCAGCCTTCGACGTTGGTGTTGGCGCCGAGCACCTTGCGCACCGGATCGTCCAGGCGATGCATCCAGAGGAACTGGATGTAGTGCCCCGGATACGCTTCGTGCGCGGCGATGCTGCTGATCACCGGATAGCTGAACTGCGCCATGAATTCCTGCGTGCGCTGCTTGTCCCAGCCGGGCTCGGGCAGGGTGACGTTGAAGTACGCCTCCTTCGCCACTTTCTCGTAGGGTCCGGGTGTGTCCATCGAGGCGAACGTGGTGGCGCGCATGAACGGTGGCGTTTCTTCCACGATCGGCCGCACGTCGGACGGAATCGTGATGATCTGCTTCTGCTTGATGAAGGCAACGAGGTGATCGAAGGTCGCGCGGAAGGTATCGAGGATCTTGTCCGGCGCCGGATAATCCGAACCGAGTTCGGCCAGCACTTCGCGCGGCGTCTTGTTCGGGTCGAGCTGCTTGGCCACGTCGGCAAACTGGCGCTGGTTCTGGCGCATGTTGGCCATGTCGATCGCGATCAACTTGTCCAGCGGCAGCGTGACCATTTCGTCGTACTTGAGCTTGTCGCGAAATGCGGCGGTGCCGATGCGGAAATCACCGTGCGAGCGCGGCAGCACGTCCTTCTGCAACCAGCTCTGGTAATCCTGCAGCGACTTGATCACCCCTGCATTGCTGGTATCGAACTGCTTGCGCAGCTGCACGTCGCTGACATCGGTGAAGGCGGCAGGCACATCGTTCTGGAAAAAATGCACCAGCCCGGGCAATTGTTCGAGCGCGATCTGCGTGTAGATCTTTGGCGGGTTGTCGAGGTTGGCGTGCGCTTCGTCGAGCGCAGCCGGCATCAATGTCTCGCGGGCGATCAAGGCGCGCAGTCGCACATCGGACGGAGCGAACTTGCGTTCCATCAACGAGAACGCGCTGCTGGTGATGCCGCTGGAATAGGTATCCGGATTTTTCTGCCACGGGCGAGTCGTCTGCAGCGTCAGCAGCGTGCTGCGGATGTTGTCGAGCACGAGATCGCGATCGCCACGCACGCGTTCACCCAGCGAGGCGGGATCGACTGCGGCAATTTTCGTTTCCCAGTGCTGAAGTAACTTGACGTTGGCATTGATGCCGGCGCGCGAATAGGCCTCCAGCCGGCTGTCGAAGTCGTGGACGCCGTCAACGGTGGCGATGCTCGGATTGGTTGGAAAGTAAACCGTTTGAAGATAGTCGTTGGACAGTTGCGTGAAGGCGCGATCAGGCGCGGACGGCGCCGCGGCGATCGGGGCCGACTGCGCCAGTGGAGAAGCCATCGCGATGGCGGCAGCGATGCCGATCCAGATTCGCGTCACTTTCAACATCGCCATTCTCCCGGTGGTGTCGCCGCAGATGCGGCGTGGTCTTCGAAGCGGGCATTCTTTGACCCGTTCAATGCAAAACGCAAGCGGCGTAACCTGCACGTTCGGAACGAGAAGGCGGCATGTGATGAGAGAGCAGCAAATGCATCCGGCGATGAATGATCGAATTGCAATTCCGTGCGTTGTTGGAGATTCGCGTGTCTAGAAGGCGCGTCGTATTGAAACGAACTTTCTACCGCCGTGATCCGCGAGTAGTCGCGGTCGATCTGTTGAACAAGGTATTGGTCAATGCGGATGGACGCAGCGGCCGCATCGTGGAGACCGAAGCGTATTGCGGCGCGTTCGACGAAGCGGCGCATTCATGGCGTGGCATGACGCCGCGCAATGCCGTGATGTTCGACCAGCCGGGACTTCTGTATGTGTACTTCACTTATGGCATGCACTGGTGCTGCAACCCGGTGTGCGGCGAACCGGGAGAGGGCGTGGCAGTACTGTTGCGTGCGCTGGCACCGTTGACCGGGCTGGATGCCATGCGTGCAGCGCGTCCTGCGTGCCGTAGCGACCGCGACTTGTGCCGCGGACCGGCGCGGCTTTGTCAGGCGATGGGCATTGGCAAACTGCAGAACGGCATCGACCTTATTTCCGGAAACGGCGGCTACAGCATCATCGACGATGGCATGTCGCCACCGGCAGAACCCGTGGCCGCGGCTCGCGTCGGCATCACACGCGCGGTCGAGCAACTCTGGCGCTGGTATGTGCCAGGCGATCCGTACGTTTCGCGACGCTGATCGACCGGCGTTCTTGGGCTGCTGATGGAATGTTGACGAACGCTTGATCGCGTGAGGCGCAATTTTCTGTCGGACGCCGAGGTCGCATGCAGAGAGAGAGTGTGTGGCGTCGCCTTCCGAACGGAGAAGACCATGCCGTACAAAACAACGCGTGAGTTGCCCGAGTCCGTGCGCGGCCATATTCCTGCGCATGCGCAGGACATCTACAGGCAGGCGTTCAACCATGCGTGGGATGAGTATGCCGACAGCAAGGAACGACACGGCGACGAGTCACGTGAACAAGTGGCGCACAAGGTGGCCTGGTCGGCGGTGAAGCAAAGCTACGGCAGGGGCGACGACGGCAACTGGCACCGCAAATAGCGCGGTGATCAGCAGGGCAGGCCGCGGCCGAGCAGAAAGGCCCGGGCGTTTTCGGCGTCTTGTTCAAACCACGCGCGGGTCGAACCCCGTCGGAATGAATATCCCCACGCATCCATGTCGGCCATCAACCTTTCGCGGCCGACGCTGGGGAGTTCGTCGGCGAGCACAATCTGCAAGTAACAGGTGGCGTCTTCTTCCTCGATCGAGTCGGTGGCATCGGTATGGACGTCCAGACGTCTTTCCTGCGGCAACACGATCAAGTGTCCCGCTTCATGTAATAGCGAATGGACGGGCGTGTCGTCGCGAGCGTAGACCGTGTCGCCGATAATTCCCGCTTCCTCGTCGCCCCAGAAACTTCCGGGAATGGGTTCGTCGTTCGGCACGCGCTGAAGGCGCAGGCCGAAACGAGCGAGCAGCGCGGCGGGTGCGGCAAATCCCAGCGTCGCCATGCGCATCACCGTATTGGCGAGGTCCTCAGTGCTTGAGTTGGCGTCGTCGGTGGGCATGTTTACAAATAACGGAGGCTCAAACGAAACCGGGCGATCATGGATCGCCCGGCACGGTATCGGGTGATGCCGGCGGATTCAGCCGGTTTTTGCTTCGCGCGCACCAGGCTTGCCATCGGGCAGGGTGACGGAAAGTTCGAGGATCTCGTGTCCGCTGTCGCGTTCGACGTTGATGTTGATCGCGTCGATCTCGACATGAACGTATTTCTTGATCACTTCGAGCAGCTCGTTGCGCATCATGGGCAGGTAATCTGGTGCGCCGCGGGTGGAGCGCTCCTGCGCCACGATGATCCGCAGTCGCTCGCGCGCGACCGTGGCGGTGGCTTCGGGTTTGCGCTTCAGGAAATCAAGAATGCCCATCGTGATCAACCTCCGAACACGCGCTGGAGAAAGCCCTTCTTGGGCACGTCGATAAAGCGCAGCGGGCGCTCTTCGCCGAGGAGGCGTGCCACCGTATCGCTGTAAGCCTGGCCCGCCAGTGAATTGGTGTCGACGATCACCGGAATGCCGTTGTTCGACGCGGTCAACACGTTCTCCGATTCCGGGATCACGCCGAGCACTTCGATGCCGAGGATTTCCTCGACGTCTTTCACGCTGAGCATTTCACCGATCGCGACGCGGGCCGGGTTGTAGCGCGTGAGCAGCAAGTGCTGAGTGACCGGCGTCTCGCCTTTTTCCGCGCGCCGGGTCTTGCTGGCGAGCAGGCCGAGGATGCGATCGGAGTCGCGCACCGACGAAACTTCAGGGTTCACCACAACGACCGCGTGATCGGCGAAGTACATCGCCAGATGCGCGCCTTTCTCGATGCCGGCCGGCGAATCGCAGACCACGAAGTCGAAGCCTTCTTCGGACAAGCCGTCGAGCACTTTTTCGACGCCTTCCTGGGTCAGCGCATCCTTGTCGCGAGTCTGGCTGGCGGCAAGAACGTAGAGGTTGTCGTGGCGCTTGTCCTTGATCAGCGACTGCTTGAGCGTCGCTTCGCCGTGCACGACGTTGACGAAGTCGTACACCACGCGTCGCTCGCAGCCCATGATCAGGTCGAGATTGCGCAGGCCGACATCGAAATCGATCACGGCGACTTTCTTGCCGGCCATCGCCAGGCCGGTGGCCAGCGAAGCGCTTGTCGTGGTCTTGCCGACGCCGCCTTTGCCGGAGGTGACAACGATAATCTCAGCAGTCAAGGGTTCATCTCCCGGTGGTTCTTGTTGTCGTTATTGTTGTTAGTGATCACAGCTTGGCGATCAACAGCTTTTCGCCTTCCAGCCAGCATTGCACGGACTGACCTTCGAGGTCGTCAGGAATTTGTTCGAATACGCGGTAGTGGCCGGCGATGGCGACCAGTTCCGCGCGGAAATCGGAGACGAAGATGCGTGCCTTTTCGTCGCCTTGCGCACCGGCCATGGCACGACCGCGCAAGCCGCCATAAATATGGATGTTGCCGTCGGCGATCACTTCGGCGCCATTGGCAATCGCGCCGGTGACGATGAGGTCGCGTTCACGCGCATACACCTGCTGGCCCGAGCGGACCGCACCGGCGTGATGCTGCGCGCCCTGCATGCTGCCGGGTGCGGGCGCGGAGAGAATCGGCTCGCGCTGGATCGGCGCCGCCGGTTCGGCGCGTGCGGGCTCGGCCGCAGCAGCGGTGCCGCCCACGGGTTCATACGCGGCGCGGAATTTCGCGATCAACGGCAAACCCATGCGCTTGGCCAGCGCTTCGGTATCGCTGGTGCCGTAGGCGAGGCCGACGGGAAGCATGCCGGCGCTGCGCACGGCCTCCAGCAATGCATCGACGGCGCCGTCATCGGGCAGGTCGAGCAAGTGGCTCAGGTCGAGCACGACAGCGGCGCGGGAAAACATCTGTGGCGCGGCGCGCACGCGTCGTTCGAGTTCATCGCAAAGCGCGGCGGCATCGACGCGACGCACGCGCACGCAGGCGATGCCGACCTGGCCAAAGCGCAGGTCGCAGGCGTCGGAAGTTTCCATCCTGGCGTTCATGGCTGGCGCTCCCCGGCGACGCGGCGACGCGAAACGGTGGTTGCCGGCGGACGCTCGCGCTCGGCGAGCCAGGCGACACTCGGCAAACCGCCGTGGTCGAGCCAGGTTTCGCGAACGTAGCTGTAGCTCGGCAAGTCGCGCGCGAGCAGGCTCACCTGCGGGCCGTTCTCGCCCATGCGCTGTTGTCCCACTTCCTGAAAACCGTAGGTGCCGTGGAACAACACGACGACGTCGTCGCGCGGCTCCAGAAATACTTCGCAGGCGAGCAACGGCACGCGCACTTCGGCGTAGCTGTGTACATCGCAATAGAAAATACGGCCAAGGCCATGACGCCGGTACGCGTTGGCGATCACGATGCGATCGACGTAGACGAATTGTGGATACCGTTCGGCGAACCAGCGGTAGTTCGGACTTTCGTAATTGCCGTCTTCGCGCAAGGCGATCAGGAAGCCTGCGAGATGACCGTCGATTTCGGCGACGCGGAAATATTCGGCGTGCTCGAAAAAATAACGCAGCTGGGCTGCGTCGAGGGCGAGGATGGAGCGACCGGCGGCGTTGTTAAGCGCCAGTACGGCATCCAGGTCGTGCTCGCGCACGTCGCGGATGGCAAGGGCCATTCGTTGCTCCGCATGTTGGGTTCGGGGACAAGGCCGATCAGCGCCTCGCTCAGTGGCGCATTATGGCATGCGGTAACAGCGGGCACACCCGGCGCGCGCATGTAAAAGCTTCGTAAAAAGACGGCCAGCCCCGCTGGATCGGCGGTCGTGCATGACTTATCGCGCATTGCGCGGTGACCGGGCTCGCCTATGATGCTTCGATGCCTTGGGTCAACTTCAGCCACACCCGTTTGCTGCGCTACGCCGGGTTATTCACCTACCTGTGCGTGTCGTTGCCGTTGCTGCCTGGCAGTTGGAGCCTGGCAAGGGTCAGTGCGATATGGAGCAATCCGAACATCTCGGGCTGGATTGTTTCCTACGTCATCTTTGGCCTGACTTATCTGTTGCTGACGCGTCGCTCGAGCATGACGCGGCAGAGCGGTGCGCCGCAGCTGATCAAGATTTTCGGTCTGCTGGTGCTGACCAGTTCGGCGATCGCCATGGGCTGGTTCAGTCAGAGCGGTTTGTCGGCCATGTTGATGCTGGTCATTGCCGTGGTACTGCCATGGCAGTTGCCCGTGGGTATCGGCTTGGCATGGCTGCTGATTCAGAACCTGATGCTGATTCCGATCATTGCCAACTACATGGGTTGGACGATCGTCACCGCTTGCTTGCAGGTATGCATGTACCTGGGCATTTCGACACTGACTTTCATTACCTCGATGGTAGCGAGCCAACAGGCCGAGCAACGCGAAGGGCAGCGCCGACTGAACTCCGAGCTCCGCGCTACGCGCGCGTTGCTGGCCGAGTCCACGCGCATTGCCGAACGCATGCGCATTGCCCGCGAACTGCATGACCTCATCGGGCATCACCTGACAGCGTTGAGCCTGAATCTCGAGGTGGCCAGCCATCTGACCAACGACGCGGCGAGCGCGCATGTGCGCAAGGCCCAGAGCACGGCCAAGCACTTGCTGGCCGATGTGCGCGAAGCGGTCAGCGAACTGCGCCAGGACGATGCGATCGACCTGACTCAGGCGCTTCGCAGCCTCACGGAGGGCGTGCCGGGATTGCAGATTCACGTGGTGATGCCACCGCGTTTCAGTGTGGAGGATCCGCGGCGTGCGCAGGTGCTGCTGCGTTGCGCGCAGGAAATCATCACGAATACCGCCCGGCATGCGGGGGCGCGCAATCTGTGGCTCAATTTCGCCTATGCCGACGCCAGCCTGCTGGGCCTGCATGCCCGCGACGACGGGCGCGGTGCGGAAAAGGTGCAGCCGGGCAACGGGTTGTCCGGCATGCGCGAGCGGCTGGCGGAATTCGGCGGCAGCGTCACCCTGGATGCGGGCCTCAGCCAAGGTTTTGCACTGACCGTGCGGCTGCCGCTGGGCGAGCGCGCGACACTGGCGCATGCGCCCTCGCGCTTCGAGCCGCCGGCGCTGAGCGTGTCGTGATGTCGACGATTCGCGTCCTCATGTCAGAATGCGCGGTGTTCGGAACGATCGGGTGCCGGCGCCTGTCGCTGCAGTTCCACGAAACGAGTTTGCACGAGGATTCGCGATGATTTCCGTTTGTCTCGTCGACGACCAGAATCTGGTTCGCCAGGGCGTCCGCTCATTGCTGGATCTGGCGGAAGACATCCGCGTGATAGGGGAATGCTCCGACGGCGCACAGGCGGTGCAGGATATTCCGCGCATCCGCCCCGACGTGGTGCTGCTGGACCTGCGCATGCCCAACATGAGCGGGCTGGAAGTGCTGCAGGCATTGTCGGCGCGCAACGAGCTGCCACCGACCATCATCCTGACCACCTTCGACGACGACCAGCTCGTGTTGCAGGGACTCAAGGCCGGCGCGCGCGGTTATCTGCTGAAGGACGTATCGCTTGAGCAACTGGTCGAGGCCGTCCGAACGGTGGCGGCGGGTGGTTCGCTAGTGGCGCCGATGGTGACGCAGCGCCTGATGGCCGGCGTCGCGCGCATGCAGAACCATTTCACCAGTCTGGAACAGCCCGATCCGCTGACCGAGCGCGAGACGGAAATCCTGCGGCTGCTGTCCGGCGGCTACAGCAACAAGGAAATCGCCAACTCGCTGAAGGTGGCGGAGGGCACCGTGAAAAATCACGTCTCCAACATCCTTTCCAAGCTGGGCGTACGTGACAGGACGCGCGCAGTGCTCAAGGCGCTTGAGCTCGGTATTGTCTGAGTTCGCCAAGCGGCTGGCGCCGTGGCGTTTCGCCGTTTCGCGACGCGGTTTCGTGGTGCTCCCGCATGGCGCCGGGCCTCACTTTTAGCCATCCAGATGACGTCGTGCGCGCGGATAGCGTTCCAGCGCGCGAGCAAGTAACATCCCTAGCTTCGGCATATGCCGACCCCCCGTTATGGTGCTTGCTCAACCCCGGGCAGACCGCGCGACAGCAGGGGCGACATCCTTAGGTATGGCGTAGAGACGCTTCGGAGAACTCTGGAATGATGCGTGTCCTTGAATTTCTAGTTGCCCTGGTCATTGTCGTGGCGATCGGTGTCCTGGCGGCTGTGGTCATGCCGGGCAGTGGTCACCTGGATCGCTCGGTGGTTGTGGGCAAGGACATGCGTCAGGTCTACGACGTGGTCGACAACTTCCGTCGTTTCCCAGATTACTCGGAACTTCGCTCGCTTGATCCCAGCGTGCAGTTCACTTTTTCCGGCAAGTCCTACGGCCCCGGTGCCGAAGTGGCCTGGACTACATCCAACGCCAAGCTCGGCAACGGCGCACTGACCATCGCCAGCGCCACGCCCGACTTCAACAAGATCGACAGCAACACCAAGGACGCCACCATTGTGTGGGATCTGGACAACACCTGGCGCGGTTCGGACAAGCACTTCACGCTGGATCTTGAGCGCCAGGGCAGCCGCGGTCAGCTGACTCAGGTGAACTGGGCGTATGACGTGTCCTACGGCTGGAACCTGATCAACCGTTTCGCCAATCTCTACATCCATGGCGATCCGGACTCCTTCGTCCAGTTCAGCCTGAACAATCTGCAGAACGTGCTCGCCGGTGTGCCGAACATCGACTACAGCCAGTTGATTCCATACATCGAGCAGACGCAGCCCGCGCCGGTGCTGCTGGTATCGGGCTCGATCCAGCGCAAGGACGGTCTCGAGGCTCTGGAAGATGCAATCAACAAGGCAAGCACCGAGATTCAGGCGGCCGCCAAGAAGCTCGGCGTCAACGTGACCGGTCCGCGGATCCTGTTCACCACCAACTACGGCGAAGACGTCTTCACGTTTGACGTGGCGCTGCCGATCGACTCCAGCACGCTCACCGTGAACGGTCAGAGCGAGCAGTTGACTGCGGCCACGCCGCCGGCGCTCGATGCTTCCGGTGCACCTGCACCCGCCAGCACCGCCGCCGACGCAGCCAGCGCCGCTGCCGTCACACCGGGCAGCCGCGATCGCTTCGGTCGTCTGGTGATCGACAACGACGTTCGCGCCACGCTCGCCTTTGGCGGTGCTGCCCTCAAGGGCGTGTGGAGCGGCACGTTCGCCGGTGTGCCGCAGGTGCGCGACTCGCTCAAGGCCTACTCGCTGACTCACGGCTACAAGTTCGACGACGTGGTCGCCCGCTCGTACGACATCCTGGTGTCGCCGGATGTGAAGGACGCTGGCGGCAACATCACCAGCTACGCCAAGTACGCGATCTACCTGCCGATCACCAATGCGCCTGAGAAAACCCCGGAGCAGGAAGCGGGCATGCAGCCGCCGGCACCCGATGACGGCAGCAACACGCCGGCCTCGGCCAGCACGGCTCCGGCAGCCGCTGGCACTGCTGCCGCACCGGCGAGCAGCGCCGCCGCTCCGGCGAGTGCCGCCAGCGCCGCGCACTGATTCGTCAGCTTCGGCAAAAAACGAGAGGCCCTTCTTTGCGGAAGGGCCTTTTCTTTTGAAGCCGGACATAGCGCGGTATGCCGCAAGCCACCGGCGAACTTCGCCGAACTCTTGCGGTACATTGCAGAAACGGTGTTGCGCCGACCTTGAACATCTTCGGCGCACGACATTGAATACCGCAGCGATCCATCACCGGACATGATCGAAACCGAACGACTCACACGATGCTACGGCAGCCTGACAGCGGTGGACGCGCTGAGCATCCGTGTCGAGCCCGGTCAGGTGTTGGGCCTGCTCGGTCCGAACGGCGCCGGCAAATCGACCGCCATGCGCATGGTTGCCGGGTTCCTGGCCCCCACTTCGGGCACGGCGAGGGTGTGCGGTTACGACGTTATCCGCGAGCCGCTGAAGGCCAAGCGCGCCCTGGGATATCTGCCCGAAGGCGCGCCCAGTTACGGCGAGCTGACGGTGCGGGAATTCCTGCTGTTCATCGTGCGCGTGCGCGGGCTCAAATCCGATGTGGCGTTCCGGCGTTTCGATGACGTGGTGCAGCGCCTGCAGCTTGAGGAAGTGCTCGGACTGTGCATCGACACCCTGTCCAAGGGGCTTCGGCGGCGAGTCGGACTGGCGCAGGCGATCCTGCACGATCCACCGGTATTGATGCTGGACGAACCCACCGACGGCCTGGATCCGAACCAGAAGCACGCGGTGCGGCAACTCATCGACATGATGGCGCGCGATCGCACGATTCTCATCTCGACGCATCTACTCGAGGAAGTGCATGCGCTGTGCAATCGCGTGGTGATCATCGCCCGCGGCAAGTTGCAGGCCGACGCCACGCCGGCGGAACTGGAGCAGCGTTCGCGCTATCACGGCGCGGTGAGTTTCAGCGCGCCGGGCAGCGGCATGTCGCAGGAAATGCTCGGCCGTTTGCCGCAGGTCGCGGCGATCGAGGTCGATCCGCTTGATGGCCGGATCACCGTGTTCCCCAAGGCGGGTGAACGCATTCTCGATGCGGTCGAAACGCTGCTGCGCGAACAGGGCCTGGAAGTGTCCGAAATCCAGCTCGAACGTGGACGGCTGGACGAAGTATTCCGTCAGATCACGACGTCCGACGCCATCACCGCCGCCACCCCACAGGAGAGCAGGGCATGACCGCCGTCGGCGCGGTGATGCGGCGCGAGCTGCGCAGTTATTTCGTCACGCCTGTGGCGTATGTGTTCCTGGTGATCTTTCTGGTGCTGGCCGGCATCCTCACGTTTTACGCGGGCGATTTCTACGAGCGCGGGCAGGCCGACCTGCAGCCGTTCTTCGAAATGCATCCGTGGCTGTACCTGATCCTCGTGCCTGCGATCACCATGCGCATGTGGGCCGAGGAAACCAAGGGCGGCACGCTGGAACTGTTGCTGACGCTGCCGCTCACCTTGTGGCAGGCGATGCTCGGAAAATTTCTTGCAGCATGGTTGTTCATCGGCCTCGCGCTCGTGCTGACGCTGCCGATCTGGATCACCGTCAACTATCTCGGCGCGCCCGACAACGGCGTGATTCTCGCGGGCTATCTCGGCAGCTGGATGATGGCCGGTACCTTCATCGCGATCGGCGCGTGCCTTTCCGCACTCACGCGCAGCCAGGTGGTGGCTTTCATTCTCACCGCGCTGGTGTGCGTGTTGTTGATACTCGCCGGGCAGCAACAGGTGCTGGATTTTTTCCAGGGCACGCTGCCGCGCAAAGTGATCAACGGCGTGGCGCATCTTTCGATGTTGCGGCACTTCGAGGCGATTGCGCGCGGCGTGCTCGATCTGCGTGATCTGCTGTACTTCGCGTTGAGCATGATCGGCTGGCTGATCGCCGGCGTGTTGTTGCTCGACCTGAAGCGGACGCGCTGAGATGGCCCGTATGCGTCTGCCGCGCACTCTCTCGACACGGCTGCATGTCAGCCGGCGCATCGTGCTCTATGCATTGCTGGTGTTGCTGGTGCTGGTATTCCTGCCCCTGGTGGTTGCCAGCAGCCGCTGGACGCACGCGCCGCGCATCGACCTCACCACCGATCAGCTGTACACGTTGACGCCCGGCACCACGCAGATCGTCGACTCGCTGCAGCGGCCTTTGCGGCTTACGCTTTATTTTTCCGACCACGCCACGCGCGATCTTCCGCAACTGCGCAGCTATGAGCAGCGGGTGCGCGAGATGTTGCAGGAAATCGTTGCACGCTCGCGTGGTCACGTTCGCCTGCAGATCATCGACCCGGTGCCTTACTCCGATGATGAGGCCAGCGCGGAAGGCAACGGGCTCACACCTGCCAGCGGCGGCAGCAACGGCGAGCGGGTCTTTTTCGGTCTCGCTGGGGGCGCGATGTCGAGCCTGGTCGATAGCGATCCCGGTGACGAGCGCGCGCCGGAAAAGACGCTGGCCATTCCCTTCTTCGATCCATCGCGCGAAGCATTTCTCGAATACGACGTCGCCAAGCTGTTGTACGAATTGAACCAGACGAACAAGCCGGCGATCGGTGTCATCAGTTCGCTGCAGGTCGATGGCAACAGCGTGCTTGGCGAACAGCCGTGGACCGTGATGCAGCAGCTCGGGCAGTTGTTCGACATACGAAAGATCGACCAGGCGACGCTCTCGCACATCGATGACAGCATCAAGGTGCTGCTGCTCATCCATCCACGCGCGTTGACCGACAACGCGCAGTACGCCATTGACCAGTACGTGTTGCGCGGCGGGCGTCTGGTGGTGTTCGTCGATCCGGACGCGGAGCTCGACAATACGCCTTACGACGCTGCCAGCGGTCCGGTGCCCGATCACAGTTCGGATCTTCCGCGTCTCTTCGCAGCATGGGGCGTGGCTTACGATCCGCACAAGGTCGTGCTCGACCGCGCGCTGTCGCTGCCGATCGAATTATCCGGCAACAGTCTCAATCATCCGGCCGTGCTCGGGTTGGGCACGCAGGAACTCAACCGCGATGACGTGGTGACTGCGAGCTTGCAGCGCATCAACATTTCCACGGCGGGTTATTTCGATCTCACGCCGAACGCGCACACGCGATTGTTTCCGCTCCTGCAGAGCAGCACCGAGGCCGAAGTGGTTCCGGCAGAACGGGTGATGTCATCGAGCAACGATCCCACCGCCTTGCTGCAGGGTTACAAGGCGGACAACGCACACTACGTGCTGGCGGCGCGATTGCGCGGACCGTTCGTCAGCGCTTTCGACGAGCGCGCGAAGGAGCCAGGACATCTGGCCGAATCCGTGCCGAACGCGGAAGTGATCCTGCTTGCCGATACCGACCTGCTCAGCGATCGCATGTGGGTCGAGCCGCAATCGGTTTTCGGGCAGACGATGATGCAGCCCTTCGCCAGCAACGGCGATTTCGTGGCGAACCTTGCAGACAACCTCAGCGGTTCGTCCGCGCTGCTGTCGATTCGCGGGCGATCGACATCGCAGCGGCCTTTCACGCGCGTCGATGCGTTGCGCAATGTAGCCGACCAGAAATTCCACCAGAAGGAACAGGAGCTGGAGCAGCAGCTCGCCGAAACGCGCAGGCGGCTCGACGAACTGCAGCCGGTCAAGGGCAGTCAGGCGAATACGGCGTCGGTCGAACAGCGCCACGAGATCGAGCAGTTCCGCCAGCGTCAGCTCGCGATCAACAAGGAGCTGCGGGACGTGCAGCACCAGCTCAATGGCGAGATCGATGCGCTCGGCTTCCGCATCAAGTTCATCAACATCGTGCTGGTGCCGGCGCTGGTGATCCTGCTTGGACTGATTTACGGCTGGCGCCGAAGTCGTCGCAGCCGGCAACGCACGTGATGGCGGCAATCTGCCGCAAGGCCGCGCACGACCGCGGCGCTAAGCTTGCTCGCCGCCATCCGCGGCCTGCGCGATCGGGATCGCGGGTGCATTGACGTGATGGCAACGCTGTTGAAATGGGTAGTGCCGTGGGAGTTCTCGTGGATTTTCCTCGCGATCTTCGCGTCCACCTGCGTGCTGTATCTGCGCGGCAGTCGTCGGCTGAAAGTGAGCGGCAGTCGCCGGCTGGTGTTCTGGCTCGGCATGGCGATCATCTACCTGTCGCTGCAGACGTACCTTGATTACTTCGCCGAGCATGAATTCTTCATGCATCGCATCCAGCAGTTGCTGCTGCATCACCTGACGCCGTTGCTGATCGTTACTTCGTATCCGGCGAGCGTGCTGCGCGCGGGATTGCCGCTGGCCTGGCGCGTGCACGGGCTGCGACCGTTGCAGCGGTCCTGGCCATGGCGGCTCGTGACCGGTGTCATTCTCAATCCGGTTGTCGCCACCGTGCTCTTCATCGTGTTCGTGCTGATCTGGCTGGTGCCACCGTTGCAGACGATGGCGATGCTCGACTGGCGCGTGTATCGCTTCATGAACTGGACGATGCTGATCAGCGGTTTCGCCTATTGGTCGCTGGTGCTCGATCACCGGCCGCATCCGCCGGGTCGGATGACCGCCGGTCTGCGCGTGCTGTCGCCGGCCGTGACGATGACACCGCAGATCGTCGCCGGGGCCATCGTCACGTTCTCGAAGGCCGATCTGTATCCGATCTTTGAAATCTGCGGACGCGCTTTCACGTTCAACGTGCTGACCGGGCAGCTGATCGGCGGCGTGATTACCTGGGTGCCCGCGGCGTTGATCGAATCGATCGGTGGACTGATGGCGTTGCGCCAATGGTTGCGCCTGTCGCGCAGTGGCCGTTTGCCGAAGCGGGCAACGCGTTTGCCGATATCGCGCCGAGCAGCTGCCGCGCCGGCACAAGCCCGACGTTGATCAATCCATCAGTGGCCGGCGTTCGTATCGTCATCCACGGTGTTGGCCGGACGCGCGACGAAATCGATAACGGCCGTGCTGCCATCACCGAACTTGAGCGCGAGCTTGACGGTATCGCCGGGCTTTATCGGATGCACCGCCTTCATCAGCATCAAGTGGTAACCGGCCGGCGCCAGCACGGCGTTGCCATGGGCCGGAATCGGTAATGCGTCGACCATCGTCATGCGGCTCATGCCGCCGGTGGTCGAACTCTGGTGCAGCATCACTTCGGTGTACGCGGGGCTGCTCGCGCCGGTCAGCGAGACGACGCGATCGCTATCGTTTTGCAGCGTGACGTACGCACCGGCAGGCAGGTCGCCGGGCAGCACGCGTATCCACCCGTGGCTGGCGTGGATGTGCTGCGCATCGTTGGCATGCACGGTCGCGCACGACAGGGCGCATATCAGCACAACGCAGAGACAACGAACATTCATGGCTTGGTCCCGGTATCGAGCAGCAAGTGAAGATCGTGGACAAGATCGTCCTGCGATGCGGACGGCGTGGCGAGCGCGCGCGCGCGGCCATCGCGGTCGAACAGATAGATGGCCGAACTGTGGCTGACCTCATAGCTGCCGTCGCTGCTCGCCGGCTCGCGCGTGAAGGCCGATCGATAACGTTTGCTCAACGCCTCGATGGCGCGCGCGTCGCCGGTCAGGCCGGTCGCATGCGCATCGAATGCGCTGACGTAGGCGCGCATCACCGCTGGTGTATCGCGCGCCGGATCCACGCTGACGAACAAAATGCGCGCGCCATCGGCCAGCGGACCTAGCCGTTCCATCACCACGTGCAGATGGGCCAGCGTGAGCGGGCAGACATCGGGGCAATGCGTGTAGCCGAAATACAGCAGCACCACTTTGCCGTGATAGTCGGCGCCAGTGACAGCCTGGCCGGCATCGTCGGTGAGTGCGAAATCGAGATCGGGCATGTGGCCGCTGACGTCGGTAAGTCGCAACGGCAATGGCTCGTTGCGCTGGCAGCCGCCCAGCAGCAGGCCGACGATCAGCGCAAAGGCAAGCAACCATGCGTGGCGAAGCTTCATGCGAGAATCCGGAGTCTTCATCCGATCAAGCATACGACAGTGGTCGCAGCGCGGCCTTCGTGAACCGAGGATTTTGGCGATGATGCGACAACTTGTCAGCACGCGGTCGGCCTTGCTCGTCGGCCTTGCCGGCGGCAGCGCGGTGCTGCTGGGTGCGTTCGGTGCGCATGCGTTGCACGCAACGCTTCAGGCGCATACCGATGGGGTCGAGCTGTGGCGTACCGCGATGAGTTACCACCTCTGGCATGCGCTGGCGTTGGTGTTGGGTGTCGCACTGGGCCGTGGTCGCAGTGGACGCATCGCCGTTGTCGCGTTCGTGCTGGGCATCCTGCTGTTCAGCGGCAGCTTGTATGGGTTGGCGCTTGGCGCGCCGCGCTGGACGGGCATCATCACGCCGTTCGGCGGCTTGGCTTTCATCATCGGCTGGATCGCCCTGGGACTGTCGCTTCGTTCGCAGGATTGAGTCCACGCGTCATCCGCGTGTCATGCCACGGCGTCAGCATGTCGGCCATGAACACCCCATCGATCCAACGCAAACTTCGTCCGCTCGCAGCTGCCGGCATGCTGGTGGCGTTGGCGATCGTGGTGGCGAATGGCTTTGGTTTGTCACGCGCACGCGCCGTGACCAGTCGATCCGAGTCGACGTTCAACACGCTGGTGCGATGGAAGGACGCCAGTCACGACTGGCTGCTGGTTGCCGACGACAAGGCCAATCAGCTCACTGTCTACGACGCGAACGACGGTCGCCTTCTGCATACACTGGATCGCACCACCGGCTTCGGTGAAGTCGCGGCGCTGGCGCAGCGCGACGGACAACTCTTCGTTGTCGAAGACAGCGGCAGGCTCGACCCGATCCAACTGCCGCAGTTGCAGCTGATCGCATCCAGCGATCGCTGAGTAGCGTCCGCTACAAAGCCAGCGGCGCGATCACATGCAGAACGATGTCGGCGCTGAAATGCGCGACCATCGCGTGTTCGAGTCCGTACTTCCAGAACAGCCAGCCAAAGACCGAACCGACCAGCGCGTTGAGCAGGATGATTCGCAGAACCGGCCACGTCGCGTGAGCCATGCCGCTCGCAAATGCTGCCGGCAAATGACCCGCACCGAAGAGCAGCGCTGCCAGAATGATCGCGACGACAAACATCCACGACGTGGCAATGCGCCCGTTGCATCGTGCAATCAGCCATACCAGAACGCTGATCAGCCCCAGTCTGAACTCGGTCTCTTCCACGATGCCGCCGTAGAACGATGCGAGGAAACCGCGACCGGCGTTGGCAAGAGCTTGACGGCCATGTTGCGGCATTTCGCTGGACCCGGACAACGACAGGCCAAGCACAATCGCACCCGCAATGAAGCCGAGAAAAATGGTCCATGCCCAGCGCGAGTGCATGGATGACGATCGCCGCTCGATTCGTGAGCGAAGCCACGGTGCGTCCAGCCCGTAGGACGATCCGAGATACAGGCCAAGCCATCCAACAAGCCAGCAAAGCACCGCGGTCTGCGCGGTCTGTGCTGCTATGACCACGGACAGCGGAACAGGGATGTGCGCCAGTTTCTGCGACATCATCGCAACCAGATAGGGCATCAGCGCAAGCGTGGCCAGCATGGCTGCAGCGCCCAGCAGCAGCGCAATTTTCAGGTTGGCATGGCGCGCGGGCAGCGCCGGTGGCAGGACGGACATGGCAAGCGCTCCCGAATACCTTCGTGGTCAGCGTGGTCGTTTGAGATAAAACATCATCGGTTGCCCCGGATAAGTGCAGACCGCGCTGACCAGTTCCCAGCCATTCGCGCCTTCGCGATTGAGCGACGCGATGGCTTCGTCGTCGTCGGGTGTCACCGTGAGTTTCAATCCGCCGCCACCGTGCTTGAGCGTGATCACCTTGTATTCCCAGTTCACAGCCATGGTTCGCTCCTCGATGTTTCAGTTGTCGTCATCGTCCGTTACCGGCTCGCTCTTGCCGGGCTTCAGTCGCCCGGCCTTGCGCAGCGCGTCGCGCAGCACGTATTCGATGTGCGCGTTGACGCTGCGCAGTTCGTCGTCGGACCAGCGCTGCATCGCGTCGAGCACGGCAGCGCTGATGCGCAATGGATAGGCTTTTTTCTCGGCGGCCATGCGTTCTCAGTGGCGCCGGCTATGCCAGACGCCACCGGCAATGAAGGCGACGAAGATGATGATGAGCACGGCAATCATGGGGTCACCTCAACCGTTGTAGAGCGTGCCGGTATTCACCACCGGCTGCGTGCCGCGTTCACCGCAGAGCACCACGAGCAGGTTGCTGACCATGGCCGCCTTGCGCTCTTCGTCGAGCTGAACCACGCCGCGCTTGGCCAGCTGATCCAGCGCCATTTCAACCATGCTGACCGCGCCTTCGACGATCTTGGTACGTGCCGCGATGATCGCGCCGGCTTGTTGACGTTGCAGCATTGCCTGGGCGATTTCCTGCGCGTACGCGAGATGGCTGATGCGCGCCTCGATCACTTCCACGCCGGCCTTGCCGAGGCGTGTGTGAATCTCGTCGCGCAGGTGCGAGTTGATCACGTCGCCGTGGCTGCGCAACGAAGGGACGCCTTCCTCGTGCGAATCGTAGGGATAGCTTTGCGCCATCTGCCGCAGCGCCGATTCGGTCTGGATGTGCACGTAGTTTTCGTAGTCGTCGACGCAGAACACCGCTTCGGCCGTGTCGATCACCTGCCAAACCACCACGGCCGCGATTTCGATCGGGTTGCCGTCGCTGTCGTTGACCTTCAGTTTGCCGCTTTCGAAGTTGCGCATGCGCAGCGAGAGGCGCTGCTTGCTGTAGAACGGGTTGGTCCAGCGCAGGCCTTCCTTGCGCGCGGTACCGGCGTACTTGCCGAACAGCTGCAGCACCTGGCCTTCGTTCGGCGCGACCTGGAAAAAACCTTTCAGCATGAACACCACGGCTGCGTGGATCACCACGCCGACCGCGCCGTAGGTCGCCATCCTGTCGATGCCTGCGTGGTAATAGAGCGCCGCGCCGGCGATCGCCAGCAGCAGCAGAAACAACAGAAACGGAATACCGGAAATCGAAAAACCTTCGCGCTCGTTCATGACCATCGTCTCCCCGTGTGTGAGCAAATTAGATATCAAAAAGATATCATATGCAATAGGGTGGTTTCCGCGTGGCCACATCTACAATTCACTCCTTTGCTTGGAGAGCCTGATGAAGCCGTTCGGTACGCCGCATTCCC
>NZ_LMUV01000011.1:1625443-1756736 GCF_009765755.1 Rhodanobacter sp. L36
TGGCGATCGAGCTACAGCGTTATGCGGTCGAGGTGATCGCGGTGGATCGTTACGCGCACGCGCCGGCCATGCAGGTGGCCCATCGCAGCCACGTCATCGACATGCTCGACGGCACGGCGTTGCGCGCGCTGATCGAATTGGAAAAACCCGACTTGGTGGTGCCGGAAATCGAAGCGATCCACACGCCGACGCTGATCGAAATGGAACTCGAAGGCTTGCGCGTGATTCCGACCGCACGCGCCGCGTGGCTGACGATGGATCGCGAAGGTATCCGGCGGTTGGCAGCGGAAGAGTTGAAACTGCCGACGTCTAATTACCGTTTCTGCGACAGCGAAACTCAGTACCGCGAAGCAGCCGACGCCATCGGTTTTCCGTTCGTGATCAAACCGTTGATGAGTTCGTCCGGCAAAGGCCAGAGCGTGGTGCGTGACGCCGATGGTTTGCAGGACGCGTGGGATTACGCGCAGTCCGGCGGACGCGCGGGCAAAGGTCGTGCGATCGTCGAGGGTTTCGTCGATTTCGATTACGAGATCACCTTGCTCACCGTTCGACACGTGAATGGCGTGAGTTTCTGCGCGCCGATCGGCCATCGCCAGGAAGACGGCGACTATCGCGAATCCTGGCAGCCACAGCCGATGAGCGACGCCGCCATGGCCGAAGCGCAGCGACAAGCGAGTGCGATCACAGGCGCGCTCGGTGGCTGGGGGGTGTTCGGCGTGGAATTTTTCGTGAAGGGTGATGCGGTGATTTTTTCCGAAGTGAGTCCGCGACCGCATGACACGGGCCTGGTCACGCTGATCTCGCAGGACCTTTCCGAATTCGCGCTGCACGCACGCGCCATTCTCGGTCTGCCAGTTCCGGCCATCCAGCAATACGGACCATCTGCGTCGTGCGCCGTGCTGGTCGAAGGCGAAGGCACCGCGCCGCGCTATCACCATGTGGCCGAGGCGCTCGCCGAAACGGACACGCAATTGCGCATCTTCGGCAAACCCGCGGTGAGCGGTCGTCGGCGCATGGCAGTGACACTGGCGCGCGCCGACAACGTCGAGGCGGCGGTGGCGAAGGCGATTCGCGCTGCACGCGCGTTGCGCATCGAACTCTAGGCAGACGCGACACCGATGCCGGGCGTGACGACCTAGCCTGGACAACAACGACGATCAACAGGAAGCAGAAAGATGGAACCTTCGGGATTTGCGCGCTGGATGGTGGTGGTCGTCGAACTCGGCGTGGCGTTTTCTCTGCTGCTGCTGGTTCTGCTCGTCGTGGTAGTACTGGTGACCTGGCTGGTCGATCGAAATCAGACGGCTAATTCGGTGTTGCGAAATTTCCCGGTCATCGGTCACTTTCGATACTGGTTTCTGCATCTGGGTGAATTCTTTCGCCAGTATCTCTATTCCAGCGATCGCGAAGAAATGCCTTTCAATCGTGCGCAGCGCACCTGGGTCTACCGCGCCGCCAAGAATGCCGACAACACCAATGCGTTCGGTTCCAGCCGCGACCTGCGTGGCGAGGGCGTGCCGTTTTTCGTCAACGCGCCGTTTCCGGATCTGGGCATGGATCATGTCGAGCCGGTGCCGGTAACGATCGGGCCGTATGCGCGCGAGCCTTACAGCCACGCCCCGTTCTTCAACATCTCCGCGATGAGTTTCGGCGCGCTGTCGGCGCCGGCCGTGCGCGCGCTGTCGCGCGGCGCGGCGAAGGCCGGCATCTGGATGGATACCGGCGAAGGCGGGTTGGCGCCGTATCACCTCGAAGGCGGCTGCGACATCGTTTTCGAAATCGGCACGGCCAAGTACGGCGTTCGCACGCCCGAGGGCAAACTCGACGACGACAAGCTGCTGGCGATCTGCGCGCACACGCAGGTCAAGATGGTCAGCATCAAGCTCGGGCAAGGCGCAAAGCCCGGCATGGGCGGGCTGCTGCCCGGTGCCAAGGTCACCGCGGAAATTGCCGCGATCCGCGGCATTCCGGTGGGCGAGGATTCGCAGAGTCCGAACCGTCATCTCGATATAGGTAACGTGCACGAATTGCTCGATTCGGTAGAACACATCCGCGAACTCACCGGCAAGCCGACCGGTTTCAAGGCGGTGTTCGGCGGGGTCGAATGGATCGCCGAGATGTGCGACGAAATCGCCAGGCGCGGCATGCGCAGCGCACCGGATTTCATCATCGTCGATGGTTCCGAAGGCGGCACCGGCGCGGCACCGCAAACTCTGATGGAAGGCGTCGGCCTGCCGCTGCACGAAGCGTTGCCGGCCGTACTCGACATGCTGGTGATCAAGGGCTTGCGCGAGCGCGTCAAAGTGATTTGCTCGGGCAAATGCATCACTGCGTATGACGTGGCGTGGGCATTGTCGATCGGCGCAGACTTCGTCAATTCCGCACGTGGTTTCATGCTTGCGCTCGGCTGCATCCAGTCGCTGCAGTGCAATCGCAATACATGCCCGACTGGCATCACCACGCAGAACCCCAAGCTTCAGCGCGGCCTGGTGGTCGGCGACAAGAGCGAGCGCGTGTATCACTACGCAACCAACGTGATGCACGAAGTCGGCATCATCGCGCACAGCTGCGGCGTGAGCGAACCACGCCAACTCAATCGCCGGCATTGCCGCGTGGTGGGCGAGGACGGGCTGTCGATTCCGCTGGAAAAACTTTATCCCAATCCGGTGGCAGCCAAAATCGCCGAGCCAGCCGGGTGATGCGTCGCCCACGTATGCGGCGGACGACGCATCATGTTTCGCCAATTACATCGAGCAACCGTAGGCGGCATAGGCGGTCTTGGCCTGGTCCATCGCTGCCTTGCACTGCGTGGCCAGCATGGCCTTGGCCTGCGGGTTGGCGGCAGCCTGCCTGAAGGCGTCGCTCTGTGCCTTGAACGCCGACTCCATTTGCGAGCGTTGTGCTTCAGGCACCTTGCTGGCAACGCAGGCGCGAACCTTGGCAATGTAATCGTCGCACTCGGCAACGCCGACGCTATCGGCCGCGGCTGCAACCGGTGCCATTGCAGGTGAAGCACTATTGGCCGAGGCGGTCGAAGTAGCGGCAGGTGCGACTGCAGTGCTGGCTGCCACAGGGGCGGCTGGTGCGGCCTGATCGGTCTTGTTGCAGCCCACCAGGGCAATGGCCAGTGCGAGCGGCAAGAACAGTGTGGTGCGAACAGTCATGGGTCATCTTCCTTGTTGTAAAGCCGTGCATGTGCAGGGCGTTCTTTGATGGCTCTTTCGAGCGTTTGTCCCCTGAGCTGACTTTCAAGTGTAACAAGATGGAAGTTTGTACTTGCACTTGCGGTCGCTCCACTCGCCACGCCCTCAAGGCAGCGAGTGCCAGCCTTGGGCGGCTCGAATTTGCAGCGGCCTGAATCGCCGCTTGTAATCCATCTTCGGGTGACCATCGATCCAGAAGCCCAGATACAGCCATGGAATGCCGCGACGTCTTGCCAGTTCCACCTGCTGCAGGATCGCGAACGTGCCAAGACCACGCGACGTTTCGGCGGGATCGAAAAACGTATAGACGGCTGAAACACCGGTGAGGCAGATATCGGTAACGGCCAGCGCCAGCAGCCGATCAGCCTGGCGTATTTCGAGGAACAGCGTGGGGCTCCACGGCGCGGTGAGGAAGCGCCGGAAATCGCTGGCCTCCGCATCGTCCATGCCTCCGCCGGGATGGCGATGTTGCAGGTAGCGTTCGTAAAGACCGTGACGTTCGCGGTTGTAACCCGGGATCGATTCGCTGACCACGAGGTCGGCATTGCGTATCATGCAGCGGCGTTGCGAACGATCCGGCTCGAAGTTCGCCACATCGACGCGGCACGGCGTGCACGCGTGACACTGCAGGCAGTGCGGAAGATACAGATGACCACCAGCGCGGCGAAATCCGCGTTCGAGCGCTGCGCCGTAGAGCTGGTCGAGTTGCGGTGCGGCGGGGTCGATGACCAGATTTTGCGCCGTGCGATCGGCGTAGTAGCCGCATGCATGAGGCAAGGTCTGGAACAGCCGGACAGGATCGGAGCGCATGGTTCGATTCTATGCCCGGGCGGCGGGCACGACGTCAACGCAATGTCAGATCACGTGCGTAAAGCGCAGCAACACGATGACCGCCAGCACGGCCAGCAGCACGATGCGCCGCACGCGCGCCACCGTGCGATCGCGCTGGTTGACCGGTGAAGGATTGCGCGCGGCTGCGAGCTCCTCGCTGAAGCGAATCACCGGCTCGATGCCGATCTCCTTCAGCAGCGCGCGCGACTTGGCGTAATCCTCCGCGCTGGTGATCCACACCTGCGGCCAGCTGTCGCGATCCTGCCGCTGCGTGTAACTGAAACGCTGCCAGGTCGGACGGTTGTAGTTCGAACGATTGGCCACGGTGGCTTCGATGCCGTGTTCGGCCATCAAGGCGACCACGGTGTCGATGTTTTCCTGGCGGGGCGAGGTATAGATCTGGCGCATGCGTGGATTCTACCCGGCCTGATCTTGCGGCTGGCGCAGACGGATCAGGCCTTCCTGCGCGGTGGATGCCACCAAACGTCCATCGCGGCTGAAGATTTGCCCACGCGCGAGGCCGCGACCGCCTTGCGCCGTCGGGCTGTCGAAGGAATACAGCAGCCATTCGTCGACGCGGAACGGACGGTGGAACCACAGCGCGTGATCAAGGCTCGCCATCTGCACGTTGTGCGTGAGATACGAAATGCCGTGCGGCAAAGTGGCCGTGCCGATGAGATGGAAATCCGAGGCATATGCAAGCAGCGCGCGATGAAGAATCGCCGCATCGCTGATCGGCGACGTGAGCTTGAACCAGATGTGCTGGATCGGCGGGCGTTTGGCCGGATGGCGCTCGTCGCGCGGCCAAACCTGGCGAAACTCGAACGGTCCGTCGATGCCGAGCCAGCGCTGAAGTTTCACCGGCAGTCGCGCCAGTTCGTCCGGCGGCAAGGGAGGCAGCGGATCGATGTCTTCGGGTGCGGGCACTTCGGGCATCGAGGTCTGATGTTCCACGCCGTGCTCGGGTACCTGGAACGAAATGGAACCGTTGAGGATGGGCTGCCCGTGCTGGATCGCCACCACGCGCCGCGCCGAGAACGAACCGCCATCACGCGTGCGCTCCACGCTATAGACGATCGGTGCATCGATGTCGCCGGCGCGAAGAAAATACGCGTGCAGCGAATGCGCCTCGCGGATCGGTTCCACCGTTTCCTGCGCCGCTGCCAGCGCTTGCCCGAGCACCTGCCCGCCGAACACGAAGCGTGTGCCAATGTCACGGCTCTGACCGCGAAACAGGTTGTCCTCCAGCCGTTCGAGGTGCAGCAGCTCGACCAGCTCGGTCACATGGTTGGGCGGCATGAAGAAAAACTCGTGGTGAAGGCGAAGCCGCAATTATAGTGGTGGCTGCCCGGAATCCAGCGTGCCAACGCGTCGCAGGCCACTGTCGGCCAGCACGCGCGGCCACGGAAACATCACGCCGGGATCGAGCTTGCGACGGATCTCGAGGGCCGCATCATCGGTGGCGGGCATCATCGCGATGTCCAGGTCTTCATGCCCGGCGATGTTCTGCAGATTGGGAAATTCTTCGCGCAACCGGCCGAGCAGGAAACGCAACGCGTCGATCTGCACGTCAGGATAAGGTTCGCTCATCTGCTGGTGATGCGAATCCCACCAATGCGGATAGCGGCCGAGGTTCACCAGCTCGATGCCGATCGACTTCGGGTTGTGTCCGCGCACATGGTTAGCCACGCGCGTGCCGGGAACATAGCGAACCAGCGTGCCATCGCGATCGACGTAGTAGTGGCCGCAATTGCCGGTGCCGTTGGGGTGCAGCGGACGCTCGCCGTATTCGCGCGCCATCGCCATATCCGGAAGCTCCGTGCAATGGATCACCACCAGCTCCACCGCACTCGCGGCGCGTTCGGGCAACTGGTCGATGTAGGGCAGCGGTTGGTCGTGGATGATCGGCGGCATTCGCTCAGTCTCGCACGCGTCAGGGCGAGCCGGAAACGTCGCCTGTTACCATGGCGGCCTTGCTTTTTGCAGTGTCACGGAGACCGCCATGCGCGGCCAGATCATTCTTTCGCACGGTTCGGACTCCAGCCCCGATGCCACCAAGGTCAGCACATTGGCTGCGCTTGCCGAATCGCTCGGCTGGCGCACGCATCGACCGGATTACCGTGACGACGATGCGCACGGCTACGCGAGCTGTATCGCACCACGTATGGCGCGCCTGCGCGCGTCAATCGACGCAACGGATATGCCACCACTGCTGGTGGGATCGAGCATGGGCGCATTCGTTTCCGGTTTGGTATCACTCGATGTATCGGTGGCCGGCCTGTTGTTGCTGGCGACACCAAGCGCCATTCCCGGTTACGCAAACGCGTTCGACTTGCGCCGTGACGTGCCGACGATGCTGGTGCATGGATGGAACGACGATGTCTGCCCCTTGGTGAGCGTGCAGTCGTTCGCAGCGCAACGCAAATTGCCGTTGCTGATCCTAGATGACGACCATCGCCTGCTGGCGAGCATGGACACAATCACCGCTCAGTTTCGACTGATGCTCGATCGATGGGCGACAACCGCATGAGCCATTACTTCGCCACTTGTCCCAAGGGTCTCGAATATTTGTTGCGTGACGAATTGCTCGCAATGGGTGCGGTCGATGTGCGTGAAGCGATGGCTGGTGCGCATTTTTCCGGCACGCTCGAAACCGCTTATCGCGCGTGTCTGTGGTCGCGGTTGGCGAGCAGGATTCTGCTCCCTCTGGCCGAGTTCGATGCGTCCGACGATGACGCGCTGTATCGCGGGGTGCAGGACATTGACTGGAGTCAGCATCTGGCGCCGCATGCCACGTTCGCGGTGGATGCCGGCACGGCGATGAGCAAGCTCACGCACAGCCAGTACATCGGCTTGCGCGTAAAGGACGCGGTGGTCGACCAGTTCCGCCAGCGCGACGGCAACCGCCCGGGCATCGACACCGACGAGCCGGACTTGCGCATCAACCTGCGCCTGCGTCGCGATCGCGCCACGTTGTCGCTGGATCTGGCGGGCTCGCCGCTGCATCGCCGCGGCTGGAGGGAAGTGCAGGGCGAGGCGCCGTTGAAGGAGAACCTCGCGGCCGCGATGCTGCTGCGCGCGCGCTGGCCGGAGGTTTACGTCGCGGGCGGTGCGTTGCTCGATCCGATGTGTGGTTCGGGCACCTTGCTAATCGAAGGTGCGTTGATGGCTGCCGACGTGGCACCCGGTCTTCGTCGCGAATATTTCGGCTTCCTCGGCTGGCAACAACACGACATCGCGTTGTGGAAAGGACTGCTGGACGAAGCAAACCAGCGCGCCGAAACCGGCTTGCGCGGTTTGCGCAGCGTGTTCTTCGGCAGCGATGCGGATCCGCGCATGGTTCAGACGGCCAAACGCAATGCCCAGGAGGCGGGTGTGTCCGGCTTCTTCACGCTAGACAGGCAGGATGTGAGGCATGCCGCGCCGCCTGCCGGCGTCGGGTACGGCCTGGTCATCACCAACCCGCCGTATGGCGAACGGCTCGGCGAACGTGCCGAGATGCCGCAGCTTTACCGCGTGCTTGGCGACACCTTGCGCGCGCAGTTCACCGGCTGGCGCGCTGCGGTGCTGGCGGGCGATGTGGAGCTCGGTCGCGCCATGCAACTGCATGCCGACAAGCGCTATGCGCTTTACAACGGTGCGCTCGAAACCGTGCTGCTCACTTTCGACCTGAAGCAGCGCGACGAAACACCGCGCGATCCGAAGCCTCTGTCCGCCGGCGCGCAGATGCTGAAGAACCGGCTGGAGAAAAACGTTCGCCATCTGCGCAAGCGATTAACGCGCGAAGACATCCATTGCTGGCGTGCCTACGACCAGGACTTGCCCGAATACGCTGCTGCGATCGACGTCTACGGTGATACGCACGGCAACGATCACCTGCACATCCAGGAATATCGCGCACCTGCCGATGTGCCTGCCGACATCGCGCGATTGCGCCTGCGCGAAATCGCGCGCGTGGCGGGCGATGTGCTCGGCGTGCCGCGCGAACGTATTGCACTGAAAACGCGCGAGCGCGGCAAGGGCGGTTCCAAATATGGCCAGCTCGATCAACGTGGCGAATTCGTCGAGGTGGAAGAAGGTGGACTAAAATTCCTGGTCAACCTCACTGACTATCTCGACACCGGATTGTTTCTGGATCACCGCGCCGTGCGCGCGAAAGTGCGCGAACTCGCCGAGGGAAAATGTTTCCTCAACCTGTTTGCCTATACCGCCACGGCCAGCGTGTACGCGGCCGACGGCGGCGCGCTCGAAACCACCAGCGTGGATCTGTCGGCAACCTATCTCGAATGGGCGTCGCGCAATCTCGCGTTGAACGGTTTTAGCGGCCCGAGTCATCGCCTCATGCAATTCGATACGCTCGAATTCCTGCAGCGCGATCGCGGGCACTACGGATTGATCTTTGTCGATCCGCCGACGTTTTCCAATTCAAAACGCGCGGATGATTTCGATGTACAACGCGATCACGTCAAGCTGCTCGATGCCTGCAACGAGCGTCTGACGCGCGACGGCGTCATCGTGTTTTCGAATAATTTCCGGCGCTTCAAGCTGGACCGAACCGAGCTTGAAACACGTTTCGACATCGAGGAATGGACCACACCGAGCATCCCGTTCGACTTCGCGCGGCGCACCGATATTCACGGCTGCTGGCTGCTCCGTCGACGCAAGGCTGATGCCGGGATCAACCCCTGGGACACGGCAAGAATTAAAAAGTGAACCCTTCAGTGCACATTAAGCGTCTCCGGCCGAGCATGGCACTGCACAACGGAGAAAAATCATGAACAAACGTTTCAGCGGTGCGGGCAAATTGGCGGCCATCGGTCTGGCTGTCGCAGCTGCGGTGGTCATGCCACTCAGTGCGTCGGCAAACGGCTGGGGCGGCCACGGCGGCTACCACGGTGGTGGCTACCATGGTGGATATCACGGCGGTTACCACGGTGGTTATTACCGCGGCGGACACTGGAGTGGCGGTCGCTGGATCGCCGGTGCGCTGGTGACTGGCGCGGTGGTCGGCCTGGTGGCTGATGCCTTCCGTCCGGCACCGGTCTATTACGGTGGCCCGCCGGTGGTCTACAGCCAGCCGGGTGTGGTGTATCAGGATGGCCCGCCGGTGGTTCAGCGCCGCGTCGTCGAGACACGCACCACGGTGTACGACGATCCATCGCAGACGCAGTACATCCGCGACGATGGCTACGACGGCAACTGAGCTGCGTAAAGTGTGAAAGAAAAAGCCCGGCGATTGCCGGGCTTTTTTTGTTCTACTCATCGACCAATCAATGCGCTGGCGCGTTCCCGCCTTTGTAGCGCTTGGCATCTGAGGTGAGCTGGTCGAAGCGAGCCTTGTCGATGATGCTCACCGACTGGATGGCGCACGCGGGCTGACCGCGCGTGTACACCGTTTCTCCGATGCCGCCGCAAATTTTTCCCTGATCGGCCATCGCGTTCGATCGGCTATGAAAAATCAGACCGGGCGGATGACTCAATTGCGGACACGAGCTCTGCAGCGTCACGAGATACCGCTTGGGTCCGGTACGCACGATGGCGGTGCGATCGCTGACGATGTGCCAGTCATTGATCTGGCTGGTATCGATGCAATCCGCATTGCGAAGTGGTGCATGAGGAACGGGCCCATCCGAGGCTCTCAGCGCGCTGGCGGTCCCGGTCGACAGAACAAGCAGCATGGCAATGGCGATGGTTTTCATGACGCACCTTACGGGTTGTGTGGACCGATCAATTCGATCACGCAAGCCGCGCCATGACCAGTGCCACGGAACGCCACTGAAGTGAATTCATCCGCGCGTCGATATCACAAGATATGAACAGTTAGCCGGTCATGCTTTTGGCTATGTGTGCTTTCCGAATCGCCCCTCACGTGCTCCAAAAAATTCCCTGCGCGGTCGCGGTGAAGGGGACAGCGTGATGTCCATCGCGCAACATTCGCTGCACGGGCGCATGTCCTCGCTTTTTCGCCAGGTAAGACAGCGCACGCTGGATTTATGCGCCGGCCTGAGCGCCGAAGACATGCTGGTGCAATCGATGCCCGACGCCAGCCCGGGCAAGTGGCATCTGGCGCACACCAGTTGGTTCTTCGAACAGTTCGTGCTCGCGCGCAACCCGGCTTATCGCCCGCGCGATGCGGCGTGGTTGTACCTGTTCAACTCGTACTATCAATCGGTCGGCCCCATGCACGCGCGTCCGCATCGCGGTCTGCTGTCGCGGCCATCGCTCGATGAAGTGCGCGACTACCGGCATTACATCGACGACGCGGTGAACGAGTTGCTCGCCACCGACGACGATCCGGAATTGGTCGAACTGGTCGAGCTCGGACTGGAACACGAACAGCAGCATCAGGAATTGTTGCTCACCGACATCAAGCACGCGTTCTGGTGCAACCCGCTGCAGCCGTCCTACGGTGCCGCAATTCCTGTATCGACGAATGCTGCGCCGAAGTCCGTCCGCCCGATCAACGGTCGCGATGGCGTGGTGGAAATCGGTCATCGCGGCGAAGGCTTTGCATTCGACAACGAAACGCCGCGCCATCGCACGTTGTTGCAGCCGCATGCGCTGGCGGACCGTTTGACGACGAATGCGGAATACATGGCGTTCGTGCGCGAAGGCGGTTACCGCGAACCCGCACTGTGGCTGTCCGATGGATGGGCGACCGTGCAACGCGAGGCTTGGGATCGACCAATCTATTGGCAGGACGATCTGCAGAGCGAGTTCACGCTCGCCGGCGTGCGCGATATCCAGCTCGACGAGCCGGTGTGTCACCTGAGCTATTTCGAAGCGGACGCGTTCGCACGTTGGGCCAGTGCGCGCCTGCCGACGGAAGCCGAATGGGAATCGGCGGCGCAGGGCATCGAGATCGATGGAAATCTTCAGGACGCGCGACGCTGTCATCCACTCGCCGCTGCGAACAACGACGGCTTGCGTCAGATGTATGGCGACGTGTGGGAATGGACGGCATCGCCCTATGTCAGCTATCCGGGTTTTCGTCCGCTGCCGGGCTCGCTCGGCGAATACAACGGCAAATTCATGAATGGTCAGTGGGTATTGCGCGGCGGTTCCTGCGTCACGCCGCGACAGCATCTGCGCGCCAGTTATCGCAATTTCTTTCCACCCCAAGCGCGCTGGCAATTTGCCGGCGTGAGACTCGGATACGATCGATGAACGCTCAAGTTTCCGGCCTCCGCGACGATGATCGCCGGCCACCCGTCAACGAATTGCTCGAAGTGGCGCAGCACGGGCTGGCACTGAAACCCAAGCGCCTGCCGTCGTGGATGTTCTACGACGAACGCGGCTCGGATCTGTTCGATCTGATCTGCGAGCAGCCGGAGTATTACCTCACGCGCTGCGAGATCGCCTTGATGGCGCAGCACGCGGAAAGCATTGCCGACGTGCTCGGCAGTGATGTGCGCTTGGTGGAATATGGCAGCGGCAATGCCCGCAAGACGCGCATGCTGTTGCGGCATCTGCATGCGCCGGTGGCGTACGTGCCAGTGGAGATTTCGCCGGAACCGTTGCGGCAAAGTGTCGAGCGCTTGTCGCGCGAATTTCCGCAGTTGCCGATGCAGCCGTTGTGCGCGGATTTCAGCAAGCCGTTGCGATTCCCGATTTCACCGCGTGCGCCGCGTCGTACCGTGTTGTATTTCCCGGGTTCGACGATCGGCAATTTCGAGAGTCGCGAGGCCGCCGTGCTGTTGCGCAAGATGCGCAACGAGATGGGCGACGCCGGCGGCATCCTGATCGGCGTGGATCTGAAGAAAGATCCGTCGGTGATCGAAGCGGCGTACAACGATGCAGCCGGCGTCACGGCGGAGTTCACGCTCAACATGCTGACTCGCTTGAATCGCGAGATCGGCAGCAATTTCGATGTGTCCGCTTTTGCGCATCGCGCGCATTACAACCCGATGGCCGGGCGCATCGAAACGCATATCGTCAGTCGTCGCGCGCAGCAGGTGAAGATCGGCCGCGCCAGCGTTGCGTTCCGCGACGACGAAGCGATCCAGGTCGAATACAGCTGCAAGTATTCGATGGAAGACTTCGCTGCGCTCTCGGCGAAGGCGGGCCTCGCGGTTCTGCGCGTGTGGACTGATCCCGAGCAGATGTTCAGCGTGCAATATCTTGTGCGCGCCAGTACCGTCGCGCGCTGATTCGCATCCAGGCAACTACGGCGGCAACATTACGTCGTCGCCCTCACGCCATCACCTCGCGTCGTACAGCGCCTTCACGTCGGCGGTCAGTGCGGCCTGACTGTCCTGCCGTGCGTAGAACATGTGCCCACCGGCGTATTCCTTCACCTGCACGCGGGTCGGGTCGCCCATCGCAGGCATCTGGTCGACGATCAGTACTGATGCCATGAACGGGCACGACAGATCGTCCCAGCCGTGCGCGATCAGTATGCGCAAGCCCGGATCGTTTGCCACCGATTCGCGCAGTTGCGATACCGAACCCTGATTTGCGTCATCGTCCTCGTGCCACATGCGGCTCACGTCGTAGCTCAATGCGTTGTAGCGGGCCTCGACCTTCCAGCCAACCGTCTGCGTGACAAAGTTGACCATCGCGCTGGTGGTGGGCGCGATGATGCCATTGAGAATCGGGTCGCCTGTTTCCTGATGTGGTGCGAACGGGAACGGATCCCACGCGGTCACGTTCGAGTCGTAGCGGCTGCCAAGCTTGCCTTCGGCACGATAGACCTCGCGCAGATACGCTTGCGTTTCCAAACGTCCGCCCGAGCGCTTCACGAACAGCGGATCGAGTCCGGTCATTTCGGTGACTTTGGTCACCACGCGATTGGCAGCTTGCGGATCGGAACGTCCCTTCATCAAATCGGTGGCGTATTCGCCGCGCGTATAGGCGATCACCGAAGCCATCGCTTCTGGCGTCAAACGATGTTCGCGCTCGAGATGCGCTGCAGCGATCGACGGCAACGTCAGCATCCACGGCAGCGGCGACACGTTCTCGTCGTCGGATGCCGCTGCATCGAGATACGGCGAAAGCAGCACCACGCCGTTCATCGCGACGCCGAGCTGGGTCTGCAAATAGTCCGTGATGCGCGGCCCGCGAAAGCCGCCGTAACTTTCACCGGCGAGATACTTGCGCGATGTCATGCGACCGTTCTTCACCAGCCAGTCGTAGACGATGCGCGAGAGATACTTGATGTCGTTGTCGGTGCTGTAGAACTGTTTTGTCGCTTCCTTGTCGTCCACCACCGCGCGGCTGAAACCGGTACCGACCGGGTCGATGAACACCAGATCGGTGAAGCCCAGCCACGTGCCCGGATTGTCGTGCAGCGTCGCCGGGTCCGAAGGATGATCACCCTCCACGCCGAAGTTTACTTTCTTCGGGCCGATCGCGCCTAAGTTCAGATACACCGACGACGCGCCTGGTCCGCCGTTGACCGCGAACGTTACCGGGCGATCCTTGCCGGGCATCGTGTAGGCGGTGAAAACCACTTCGCCAATCACGTTGCCCTTGTCGTCGCGTACCGGCAACGAGCCGACCGACGCGGTGTACTTGAGCGTCTTTCCATTGACGGCGATGGATTGCGATACGTGCGCTTCGGCAGGAAATGCCGGCAGATGAAAACCGGCACTGTTCGCCACTTCCTGCGGCGATTCGGGTTTGTGCTTGTCGGCAGCGAAGGTCGATGTGTCGAAGACGACCAACGTGAGCGCAGTCATCAAAACGGTTTGCAGGGTCTTGCGCACGGATCGTTCCTCGCGGGCGAAAAAGCCAAGGTTAACGGGGCGCCTCTCGCAGGGAGCGTGCATAAAGGCATGGGACATCGCGCTGGCGTCAGGCGCCAGGATGTTCGCGGTAGGTCATGCGCAGCAGTTCGTGGAAATGATGCACGGCGTTTTCGCGCAACGGGTTCAGCCGCCCGGCTTCGTATGATCCGGAGGCGAGGCCGCGCTGCACGTCTTCGCACATCGTCACGTCTTCCAGCTGCACCTCGTCACTGAAGGCGAGGTCGCGGACACGTCGCGCCTGACTAGCGTCGCTTGTGTCGGGCGCGTAATAGAAATCGAATTCGACGCGGCAGCGATCCACGCCCAGCGGCAACACGCGGTTGGTCTGCAATCTTCCCGGCAGGATGTTGAGCATCGCGTTCGGGTAGAGGAAGTAGTACAGCGCTTCGCCGCTGCCGTAGAGATCGTCACCGCTTTCCAGCGGGCTGAACTGGAACGAATACCACGCGGCCGTCTCGGTGATGTAGCTGCGGTAATCCAGCAGGCTGTTCAATCCCGGATGGATGTGTGGCACGTGGTAGCCCTCGAGATAGTTGTCGACGTAAACCTTCCAGTTGCATGCCACGTCATAGCTCGCGCGATGATGGAATTCGAAACCGGCAAGCGAACGATCCGGCCCCAGCCGTGCGTCGATGCCGGCGACGAATTCGTCGAACGGCGGCGCCTCGTGCGTGGCGACGAACACCAGTCCCTGCCACACCTGCACGCGAACTTCCGGCAGACGAATCGTGGCCGGATCGAAGTCGGGCGTGCGGCCCATTTCAGGCGCGCCGCGCAACACGCCATCAAGTCCGTAGGTCCAGCCGTGATAGCGGCAACGCAACGCCGTGGCACCGCGTCCATCGCAGCTCGTAATGGGCCCCGCACGATGGCGGCAGACATTGTGGAATGCGCGGATTGTCTGCTCGTCGCTGCGCACGACCAGCAATGGCAAACCCGCGATCGCGGTGACCACGTGATCGCCCACGCCATCGAGTTGCGATCGATGACATACCAGTTGCCAGCTGTGCCCGAACACGGCCGCGGCATCCAGCGCCGGCATGCGCGGATCCGTGTAATAGCGCGCGGGCAACGCAAGCGCGTGATCGAGCGGTTGCGATGCGAGCACGTCCGGAGAAAACAGTTCAGCCATGGGCCGGCGCCAGTCGTTGCGAATGCCGAAGTATCGAACGCACGGCGTGCGACGGAAAGGCCCGTTGCGGAGAGACTAGTGGACGCTGACCAGCTCGATGTCGAATACCAGCGGGGAATGTGGTGGCACAAGATCGCCCACGGCACGCGCGCCGTAACCGAGATTTGCCGGTATCAACAGCGTGCGCTTACCGCCCACGTGCATGCCGCGGACGCCTTTGTCCCAGCCGGCGATGACTTGCCGCTCGCCGACAACAAAGGTGATCGTCTGGCCGTGATCGAACGAGCTGTCGATCTTCCTTCCGTGGTGATCCTTCGCGTTTTCGTCGTAGAGCCAGCCGGTGTAGTTGAGCTCCACCTGCGAACCTTCACGGGCAACGCTGCCGCTGCCGATCTGTTGATCGGTCGCCACCAGTTGTGTCAGCCCATCGGCGGCAACGGCGCGCGATGCGCCGGCCATCAGGGCCGTCATGGCGATAAGCGAAAGAAAAAACTGGCGCATCCGGATTCCCGCGATCTGCAAAGTCGTTCAAGCAGACGGCGGGACGAAAACATTCGCCCCGCCGCCGGTTCATCGCTATCGATCAGTGGCCGCGATCGTCTTTCTTGTCACCGGACTTGCCGCCGTTTCCAGCTTTTGCCGGCGGACGATTGCCGCCACCACCTGGACGCTGGCCGGAAGGTCGACCCGCAGGCGCTGGACGAGCTCCAGGCGAGGGACGCTGCATCGGAGGACGCTGACTACTACCGCCGGGACGTCCCGCATTGCCGGGATTAGGTCGTGGACCTTGACCCGGATTCGGTCTCGGACCCTGGCCCGGATTGGGGCGCTGGCCACCGGGACGCTGTGGCCGGTTGCCCTGCGACGGACGGCCGGGATTTGGCCGATTGCCCGGTGTCGGGCGAAGCCCTTGTCCTGGTCCGACAGGACCCAAGTGACCGGGACGATTGCCAGGACCTCCCGGCATGCCAGGGCGTCCCGGACGACCGGGCCGAACCGGATGCGGCAACGGCCTTGGCGGCGGGCGACGCACGTAAGGCCGGCGATACCACGTGGCGCGCTGACGGTAGAACGGCCGGTTGCGATAGTAGTTGTCCCAGTACGTGCCAATCACGAACGAGACGATCGGAATGCCGATCTGCGAACCGTAAGAGGGCAGCAGCACCGACTGGTTCTGGTAGTTGTATTCGATGTAGTTGCCGGCCACCCAACCGCGGTTGTTGGCGGAAATCACATCGCACCATTCCCAGCCCTGCGTGCAACCTTGCACGTCGACATCGGAGCCGGCGGGAACCTGATCGATCAGCGGATAACTCGTGTCGGGGCCGGCACGCATGTTGACGTTGCCGGTGACGTACGCATCCGCCGCGAAGGCAAGGGCGGGTAGCGCGAAGGACAATGAGGCAAGGCAGTACAAGACCAGACGTTTCATGCATCGTTCTCCAGCGGGTGAAGAAGCCATCGTCCTCACTGCCAGCGCAGTGGACCGCGGCATTATGCGCCGCGGTTCGTGATGACGTCGTTCGCTGTCGCCTTTGCCTTGGAAACTGGGGTCAGCTGGTCGTGCGTGGCACGAATTTCAGCGCCACCGAGTTCATGCAGTAACGCAGGCCGGTCGGTCGTGGGCCGTCATCGAACACGTGCCCGAGATGGCTGTCGCAGCCAGCGCAATTGATCGCGGTGCGGTCCATGCCGAAACTGCTGTCGCGGTTCTGGATCACGTTACGCGCCGCGATCGGCTTCCAATAGCTCGGCCAGCCGGTGCCGGAATCGAATTCGGTAGCCGCGTCATACAACGCGGTGGCGCACGCGGCGCAGCGGAAAATGCCCGGCTGGCCCGGCTTTTCATGGTCGCCGCTGAAGGCGCGCTCGGTGCCGTCGCGACGCATCACCTCGTACGACGCCGGCGACAACCGCTGCTGCCACTGTGCATCCGTGAGCACCAGTTTGGGCACCTGTTTCGCACCGAGGTCGCGGCCGTCGTCGCCATAGATTTCCAGCAGCACATTGCCGGGTTTTCCGACCGGCATGTTTTCGGCGGCGAACAACTTCGGCAGCAACACGCTGCCGCCCAGCGCGAGCAGGGCGCCGCCGCCGATCGCGGCGCGCATGAAGCGACGGCGATCCATGGCAATGGTTTCTTCGATACGGGACATGATGATCTCCTCAGGTTTCGTGGATCAGCCGAAGGTGAAGGCGTAAGCCCCCACATCCGGATCAAGGAATTCGATGGTGAACAATCGTTCGCCGCTGCCGCTGGCCTGACGCACGAGTTGATATAGCCGCTGCGTGGTGACGCTGCCGTTGCCATCGGCGTCGGTGTCCATGCCGTGATCGGCGCCTGGTGGCTTGCCGTCGATGGTCACGCGGAAACGAATCGGCTTGTTGTCATTGCCCGGCCCCAGCACCAAGTGCAAATCGCGACCGCGGAAGCGGTACACAATGCGGCCGCCGGCTTTTTCCAGCTGCGCGTTTTCGGCGTGCACATTCCAGTGACCATCGAGCGACCACTGATTGGCGACCATCGCGGCTGGCGCGTGGTAGTCGATCGCGTCGTTGCGCTCGACTTTGGTGCCGACGTAATTCTGCGCACGGGCGTAGCCGACGTAGGTTTCCGGCGAACGCGTGGCGTCGTTCGATGCGGCGGCTTCCACGCCTTGATCGGCAGCGCCGACATAACCGCCCGGCAGGTTTTTCTGCCCGGCCTCGGTCAGCAGTTGGCGGATCACGTCCTCGCTATGTTGATAGTCGCCTTCGCCGTAATGATGGCTGCGGATATCGCCCTTCGTGTCGATGAAGTAATGCGCCGGCCAGTACTGATTGTTGAAGCCTTGCCAGATCGCATAGTCGTTATCGAGCGCGACCGGATAATCGACGCCCAGATCCTTCACCGCCTTGATCACGTTGGCCGGCTCTTTTTCGAACGCGAACTCCGGCGCGTGCACGCCGATCACCACCAGGCCGTGATCCTTGTACTTGTCGGCCCAGCCGCGCACATACGGCAGCGAGCGCAGGCAATTGATGCAGGAGTAAGTCCAGAAATCGACCAGCACCACCTTGCCGTTTAACGACTCGCGCGTCAGCGGCGCGCTGTTGATCCACTGCGTGGCGCCGGCAAGCGACGGGATGTGTCCTTCCACCGGCAACGGCGCGCCGGCCTTCAGCACCGGCTCGGGTTTCGGCGGCGGACGCACGGCGTTGATGAGCTTTTGTTCGATGCTGCCGGTGCTTGCCAGCGACACGCGCGTGAGCACACCGGTGTCGAGGCCCAGCGCGATGGCAACCACGCCAGCGAGCACCAGCACGCCGAGCGTGCGACGCACCCATTCGCCTGCACCCAGCGAGCGTTTCATCAGGCCGAACACCTTGCCGCCGATCAGCAGGGCGAGACCGAGCGAAGTGGCAGCGCCGGCGGCGTACGACAGCAGCAACACGGTGGTTTGCACGCTGGCGCCATTCAACGCCGCACCGGTGAGCAGCAAGCCGAGAATCGGCCCCGCGCATGGCGCCCACAACAGGCCGGTGGCGACACCGAGGCCGACCGCACCCCAGACTGATTCGCCTTCGCCCGCGGAGCGCTGCGACAGGCGATTGCCCAGTGCGACGAATGGACGGCTGATCCATTCCGCCAGATGCGTCGACAGCAAGGTGAGCCCGAGGAAGGCCAGTACCACCATCGCCACGTAGCGGCCGTACTGATTTGCGTGCACCGCCCAGCCGCCGCCGAGTGCAGCCAGCGTGGCGACGCCGGCGAAGGTCACCGCCATGCCCAGCAGCATCGGCAGGCCGTTGCGCATGAAGGGCCGGTCGGAGCGGGCGAACACGAACGGCAGTACCGGCAGGATGCAGGGACTGAGGATGGTGAGCACACCACCGAGATAGGCAAGGATCAGCACGAGCATGACGATGTTCCGTGAGGGTTTGCGAGGTTATTCGTCGCCGCATGCGCGCCGGTTACGTTCGCATGTTGCATTTACGACGTAACCGCCAAGAAGGATGCGGCGAACAAGCAGGGGAGTCGAACAAGAGACAAGCATGCCGCAAACCTTGACCGCCAACGGCTTCATGGGTGTAGATAGCAGACTTTCCTTCCGGGTTTGTCCCATCTCGCACGTGTCCGATGCCGCCGCCAACGATGAAAGCGAATCGCCCGACCGGCGACGGGCAGCGTGGATGGCTGCGGCGCAAGCCGGCGATCGGCGCGCGTACGAAAAGCTGCTGGCCGATTCGATCGCGTTGATCCGTATCGCCGCGCGGCGTCAGGGCGTCGCGGTCGATCATCTGGACGATGTGGTGCAGGAGACGCTGATCACCGTGCATCGCGTGCGACATACGTATGACCCTGCGCGCTCGTACGATGCCTGGCTGAGCGCGATCGCCAGTCGCCGTGCGATCGATGCGCTGCGCAGCCGCGGCCGACGTGACAGCCGCGAAGTGCACGACGAGTTCGCGGTCGAACGCCATGCCGATGTGGACGACGCCAGCGCAGCCACCGAACTGGGGCAGCGCGCGCAACACCTGCGCGCGGCGATTGCCGAATTGCCGCCGGGCCAGCGCGAGGCTGTCGAACAACTGGGCCTGCAGGAGCATTCACTGCAGGAGGCCGAAGAACTCACCGGCCGCAAGAGCGGCGCACTGAAAGTGAACCTGCATCGCGCGCTCAAATCACTGCGCGAACGTTTCCAAGGAGAACCCTGATCGCCATGTCCGCGCCACGACCTCATGAGGCTTTGATCGACCGGCTCGGCACCGACCTGGTGCCGGTGCGTCGACTGCTGCCGCCGTGGATGCGCGCAGCCGCGTGGCTGCTGGTCGTGGCGATCATCGCGGGTCTACTGGTCATGCATTTCGGTATCGGCGGCATGCTGCGTCGCTTCGCCGGCACGCCGGATCTCGGTTGGGCTGGTGTCGGTGCAGTGCTCACTGCGATCAGTGCGGCGTGGGTTGCATTTTCACTTGGCGTTCCCGGGCGTCGCGCGTCGTGGGCGTGGTTGCCGGTGCCCGGCGCACTGTTGTGGATCGGCGCCAGCGGCATGGGCTGCCTACGCGACTGGGTTGCGCCGGGCACGCAGATCGCGGGCATGCATCAATCGGCGGATTGCCTGGTCTTCATCGTCAGCCTGTCGGTGCCGCTGTCCGTACTGCTGATCGTGCTGCTGCGTCGCGCCTATCCGGTGCGGCCCGTGCTCACCGCGGTGATGATCGGGCTGGCCAGCGCGGCAGCCTCGGCGAGCCTGCTGGAAATCTGCCATTCCTACGATGCAGCGGCGACCGATCTACTCACGCATGCGCTGGCCGTCGTGCTGGTGATCGCCGCCAACGCAGCGATGGGCGGCCGGCTGCTGTCGAAGGCCGAAATTCCGCTCGCGTAGGAGCGCACCCTGTGCGCGATGCTGTTCGCACCAAACGGCATCGGAGCATCGCGCACAGGGTGCGCTCGTACAACGGAGTGGCAGCGTGGAAATTCAGTCGCGGAAGTTGTCGAACTGCAGCGGCAGCTCGACTTCGGACTTGCGCAATATCGCCATCGCATCCTGCAGGTCATCACGCTTTTTGCCGGTGATGCGCAGCTTGTCGCCGTTGATCTGTGCCTCGACCTTCAGCTTGGCTTCCTTCAGCGAAGCAATCAGTTTCTTCGCCACCGGTTGTTCGATGCCCTGCTTGACGGTGATCTTCTGGCGCGAACCGCCGAGGTTCGTGTCGGGATCGCCGACATCGAGCGCACGCACGTCGATCTTCCGCGCGACCAGCCGGCCACGCAGGATGTCCAGCATCTGCTGCAACTGAAATTCGCTCGGTGCAGTCTGGGTAATCACGAAATCGTCCAGCGCATACGACGCGTCCTGTCCCTTGAAGTCGAAGCGATTCCCCAGCTCGCGGTTGGCCTGGTCGACGGCGTTGGTCAGCTCGTGCTTGTCGACTTCGGAGATCACGTCAAAGGAGGGCATGGCGGCGGCTCATGGCGAACGGTGCACCAGTGTAAGCGATGCCATGCGGCAGAGCAGGTGATAATGCCGCGCGGCACGACCACGGGACGAAGGCGATGGCAGAATGAAAGTGGACGCGTTGATCATCGGAGCCGGCGCCGCAGGGCTGATGTGCGCGATCGCCGCAGGACAGCGTGGTCGTCGCGTGTTGTTGGTCGATCACGCCAACAAAGTTGGCAAGAAAATCCTGATGTCCGGCGGTGGCCGCTGCAATTTCACCAACACAGGTGCCACGCCGGCGAATTATCTCTGCGCCAATCCGCACTTCGCCAAATCCGCGCTCGCGCGCTACACGCCGACGGATTTCATCGCGCTGGTGGAGAAACATCGCATCGCGTATCACGAGAAGGAACTCGGCCAGTTGTTCTGCGACGACTCGTCGAAACAGATTGTGCGCATGCTGCTGGACGAGTGCGCTGCCGCGAATGTTCGCGTGGAAACCGACTGCGGCGTGCAGCGGATACGCAAGGCGCCGGAAGGTTTCACCGTGACGACTGCGCGCGGCGACGTGCACGCCGAATCGCTGGTGATCGCCAGCGGCGGCCTGTCGATTCCCAGCATGGGCGCCAGCGGTTTCGGCTACGAGATCGCGCGGCAATTCGGCCACGCCGTGTTGCCGACGCGCGCAGGGCTGGTGCCGCTGACGCTGAGCGGAAAACATCAGGAGCACTATCAGGATCTCGCGGGCGTCGCGTTGCCGATGGTCGAAACGCGCGTCGGCAAACAGGCATTTCGTGCTGGCATGCTGTTCACGCATCGCGGCATCAGCGGGCCGTCGATCCTGCAGATTTCTTCATATTGGCAAGCCGGCGACGACCTGCGCATCGACCTGCTGCCTGATCACGGCGTTGGTGAATGGTTGCTCGAACAACGCGTGGCGCGACCGGCGGCCGAATTGAAAACGGTACTTGGCGATGTACTGCCGAAACGTCTTGCGCAGCGCCTGTGCGAGCAATGGTTCGAAAGCCGGCCGATGCGCCAGTATCACGACGCGGAGCTGCTGCAGATCGGCGCGCAACTTCACGCATGGCCGATTGTCGCCAGCGGCAGCGAAGGCTATCGCACGGCCGAAGTCACGTTGGGTGGCGTTGATACGGACGGCCTTTCGTCGAGCACTATGCAGTCGAAGCTCGTGCCGGGCCTTTACTTCATCGGCGAAGTCGTTGATGTCACCGGTTGGCTTGGCGGCTACAACTTCCAGTGGGCGTGGGCATCGGGGCAGGCGGCGGGCGAAGTCATCTAGTCACGATGCAGCGCTTCGTTGCCGACAGCGGCGCATCGTCGCGGCCAACGGCAATTTCGCGTCGTGTGCATCTTCCGCATGTTTCACTGCGCGCTGTTCGATTCTGAGGAAACCACATGAAAGTCGGATTTATCGGTCTGGGCGCGATGGGCAGCGCAATGGCCAGCAATCTCGTCGCGGCGGGTCACACACTCACCGTGTGGAATCGTTCGGAAGCGGCGGCGGCGCCCCTCGCGTCGCTTGGTGCCAAGGTGGCGCGCACGGTGGATCGCGCGGCGCAGGGCGAAGTGTTGTGCAGCATGCTGGCGAACGATCAGGCGGTGCGCGAGGTGATCCTCTACAGCGGCCTGCTCGATGCAATGGATCGCGGCACGGTGCACGTGAATCACGCGACGATCTCGGTCGCGCTGGCGAAGGAGTTGGTCGAAGAACATGCGAAGCGCGGACTCGAATACGTCGCCGCGCCCGTGTTCGGCCGACCGGACGCGGCGGCCGCGGCGAAGCTCAACATCCTGGTCGCGGGCAAGGCATCCGCGATCGATCGCGTGCGTCCATTGCTCGATGCGATGGCCGCCAAACTCTGGCCGATGGGCGATGCGCCCGAGCGTGCAAACGTGGCCAAGATCGCCGGCAATTTCATGCTCGCTTCCGCCATCGAAAGCATGGCCGAAGCGACGGCATTGACGCGCGCTTATGGCATCAGCGCCGCGGATTTTCTCGACGTGATGACCAACACCTTGTTCGCTTCGCCGGCGTATCAGGGTTACGGAAAACTGATCGCCGAGCAGCGCTTCAAGCCTGCGGGTTTTGCGTTGCCGCTGGGCTTCAAGGACATTGGGCTCGCGTTGAGCGCGGGCGAATCGGCGCGTGTGCCGTTGCCGTTTGCCGGCGTGCTGCGCGACAGCCTGCTCGAGGCAATGGGTGCCGGCGATCTCGATCTCGACTGGTCCGCGCTGGCGACCGTCGCTGCGCGTCGCGCGCATCTGGACGAACGCGACGCGGCAGCCAAAACCTCGTCGAATACAACGTCGAAAGACGACTAGCCGTCCGTCGTCCAGTCGAGCGTGCCATCGATCACCACGCGGCTGCGTCCACCGATCCAGATGACGTCGCCTTCGATGCGCGCCACCAGTCGCGCATCGTGTCCGATCTCGCGGCCTTGGCTCACGCGATAGCCGCGCGCCAGAGATCCGTGTGGTTCGACTTGTGCGATATAGGCTGCGATGGATCCATTGGCCGCGCCGGATGCGGGATCCTCGACGATGCCGACGCCAGCGGGAAAGGCGCGCACCACGAGCAGGTCGTCGGCTTCAACGCTTCGCGCGAAGGCGCACAAGCCCATGCTGTCGCTGGCCCGGGCCAGTGCGCCGATCGCCGCGTGATCAGGTTGCCACGCACGCAGGCTCGCTTCGTCCGCTACTTCGGCCAGCCACCAGCGTCGCCCGCCGTCGACGAGTGCGGGAGGCAGTCGGCCACACGATATGCCTTCAAGTGCTGCGGCCAGCAGCGGGTGCGTGTCGCGTCCCCTTTGCAGGACGCGACTGGGCGGCGATCGCAGGAACAGGTCTCGATCGGCCTCATCGCCTTCGACACGGATCGGCAACACGCCGGCGCCGCATTCCTGCCAGAGCAGGCCCTCGTGAGGTTGCGCGAGGTTGCAGACCATCGCGGCGTGCGCGCTGCCGATGCTCGGATGGCCGGCAAAAGGGATTTCCTTCTGCGGCGTGAAGATACGCACGCGATAGCTCGCCTTGGGATCGGTCGGCGCCAGCAGGAAGGTGGTTTCGACCAGCGCCGTCCATCGCGCGAAGCGCTGCATGTCGTCAGTGTTCCAGTCATTCGCGCCGACCACGACGCCAAGATGATTGCCGCCGCCAAGCGTGGCGGCAAAGACGTCCAGATGCAGATAGCGGAGCAAGGCGATGATTTCCGTGAGGCGGCGCGGCCGCGCAAGGCACATCATGATAGCCATGCGTGTGCATGGGTGACATCCATGTCCGCAGGCGTGATGTCGCAGAGAGTCGACAACGCAAGGGCGTGACGCCAAGATGCCGATCTTTGCCCTGCTTCTGTGGAACCTTTCATGCCGATCACCCTGATCATCATCGCCATCACCAGCGTCGTTTCATTCATGGCGTTGAAAAACGGTCGGCTGATGAACGATTTGATCCTGTGGCCCCCGGCCATCGCGCGTCAGCGCGAATATCACCGGCTGGTGACGTACGGCCTCGTGCACGCGGATTTCGGTCATCTGTTTTTCAACATGCTCACGCTGTATTTTTTCGGCCGGACGATGGAAGGATTTTTCTCGGCACGGCTGGGCACATTCGGTTTTGCGCTTTTCTACATCGGTGGCCTGGTGGTTTCCATCTTGCCGACGTACCTGAAGAACCGCACGAATCCCAACTATCGAAGCCTCGGTGCTTCCGGTGCGGTATCGGCGGTGCTTTTCGCTTTTATCCTGCTGGCGCCGTGGTCCACCATCAACGTGTTTTTCGCGCTGCCGATTCCCGCGATCATCTACGCGCTGCTCTATACCGGTTATTCGATCTACATGGATCGACGTGGCCAAGGCAACATCAACCACAGCGCGCATTTGTGGGGAGCGGCCTACGGCGTTGCATTCACCTTGCTGGTGGAACCGCGCGTGCTGCCGTATTTTCTCGACGCGCTTTCGCATCCGGGCACGCGCTGATTTCACCACGCGATCATCACATTCGCTTGCGCGAATTCGTGTTGAATGGTCGTCGCCGTTATTGATGCTCGATGAAATCGACGCGTGCATACTGGCTTCGTATCAACCGAACAACCGCAGGAGAACGAACGCATGGCTATGACCCGCAAGTCGGCAGCGAAAAAGTCCGCGGCAAAGAAGGCGTCACCGAAAAAAGCAGCAGCAAAGAAAGCGCCGGCGAAAAAGAAGACCTCGCTCGCCGCCAAGGGCAAGGCCTCTCCGCGCAAGGCAACGGCGAAGAAGGCGGCCGCAAGTAAAACCGCTAAAAAATCAGTCGCCAAGAAAACTGCACCCAAGAAGTCGGCGTCCAAAAAATCGATAGCCAAAAAGGCTTCGCCGCGCAAGGCCGCGGCAAAGAAGACAGCAAAGAAGACAGCAATTAAGAAAGTGGCAGCTCGAAAGGCGTCAGTTACATCCGCGACCAAAAAAGTCACAACCCGAAAGGTGGCCACCAAGCGCCCGGTCGCCAAAAAAGCCGTTCGCAAAATAACGGCTAGTCCGGCACCTGCCAGGCAGTCCGCGGCTCCCAAGGTCGCGACAAAACCCGCACCCGCCAGCAGGAAGAAGGCCTCGACTCCACGCTTGCCAGTCGATGCGCCCATCAAGCACATCAGCCCGGAAGAAGCCGTGGCGCACATCCAGGCGTTGCTCGAAGCGAAGCAGGAGCGCGTTCGCCAAGGTCCGACATGGCCGGGTGCCGAGTCGGTTCCGCATGGCGGCGATGACACGCACGCGGTCGATGCCACGTCGCCCGGTCTGTCCAGCGAAGCGGCCTACGGGCACAACCTAGCGCACCAACGTGGTGAGCAAAGCAAGCGCAAGGGCTGATTGGCCACATCGCCGTTCGCGGCACATGGCTGGCGGGTAAACGCCGCCCGGCCATGTGCCGCGAACTCAGTACGCATTCAACCGCCGCACGGTAGCTTTGCTGCATCATCACCGTGGAGGTGGATCATGAAACGTTTGCTTGCAGGTCTTGCGCTGGGCGCCGCAGTCGCGACGCTGTCGGGTTGTTACTACGATCCCGGATACAGCTACGTGCGTGGTACGACCTACGGTGGCGATGCGTATTACGGTGCCGCGACGCCGGTCTACAACGGCGCCTATTACGCACCGGGTTATTACGACGGGTACTACGGTGGCTATGGCTACGGTTGCTGCTACGCCCCGGGCGTGAGCATCGGCCTATATGGCGGATCGCGTTATCGCTATTACCGTGGCGGCCGCTATTACGGCGGTGGCTACTACCACGGTGGCGGTTACTACCATGGTGGCTATCACGGCGGTTATCACGGTCAGGGCGGCCATCCTTCCGGTGGGCACCCATCGCACAGCGGCGGATCGCATGGCGGTGGCCACGGTGGAAATCACCACTAGCGCTCGCGGGTGATTCGGTCACAATCTCGCGCATGTCGCGCCTTCGATTGCTGACCTTTCGGCTCACTCATTCAAGGCTCATCGTCCTGGCGACGGTGGGCCTTTTGCTTTGTGCGTGCGGCAGCCTGCGATACTACGGACAGGCGGTGCGGGGACAAAGCGCTTTGCTGATACATCGGCGTTCCCTGCCTCGCGTGCTGCAGGATCCCGCCACGGATTCCACGCTTGCAGCGCGGCTTCGGCTGGCACAACAGGCACGTCATTTCGCGTCGTCACATCTCGGCCTGCCCGACAACCGCAGCTACACCAGTTATGTCGAACTCAAACGACCCTACGTCGTGTGGAACGTCTTCGCCGCGCCGCGTTATTCGGTGGATGCGTTGTCGCAATGTTTTCCGATCGCGGGTTGCGTGGCTTACCGCGGATGGTTTGCACAGAAAGATGCGCAGGCGAACGCCGTGCAACTTCGGTCACAAGGCAACGATGTGTGGGTCGGTGGCGTGCCGGCGTATTCCACGCTTGGCTGGTTTGCCGACCCGATCCTGAGCAGCATGCTGAGCTGGGATGACGACGAACTCGACAGCACGATCTTCCACGAGCTCGCGCACCAGCTGATCTACATCAAGGACGACACGGCCTTCAACGAATCGTTCGCTACCTTCGTGCAGGACGAAGGCCTGCGTGAGTGGCGCGCATCGCGAGGTTTGCCGACACGGGAGGATCGCGCGGAGGCGATGGATGACGGTTTCACGCAGTTGGTGCTCGATCTACGCGCGCACCTGAAGACGCTCTACGCCAGCGGTGCGAGCGAGCCGGCAATGGCGTCGGGAAAACAGCGGGAAATCGAAGCATTCCGTGCGCGTTATGCACAATGGCGAGATAGCCATTGGCCGGGTGATCGCCGTTACGATACGTGGGTTGCGCATCCGATCAACAACGCGCGGCTACTTCCCTTCGGACTCTACGATCAATGGACGCCTGCATTTGCGTTGCTGTTTCAGCGTGCGGGAAAACAGTGGCCAGCGTTCTACGGCAGCGTGCGCGATATCGCTGCGCTCTCCATGACGCAGCGCGATCAACGACTGCGCGCACTGCTGACTGAAGCTGGTTCGACGAACACATCGTCAGGCCGCTGATCTACGGCGTCATCTTGTGTTTTTCCATGTAACGCAGATACGCCAGCACGGCATCGAGATCGGCATCGGGAAGCGTGTTCTTGTCGAGCCCATGCATCTTCGCCTGCGGCCAATGCCGCAAGGTCTGCGGATCGCGAATGAAGGCGCGCAGCAGATCGTCGCGCAGATATTCAGTCGGGTTGTGCGGAATATTCAGATCGGGACCGAGCTTCACGTCACCTTGGCCGTTGAGCGTATGGCATGCGAAACACGTCCGCTGGAAAGCGGCGAATCCGTGGCGGATATCGCTGTCTGCAGGCACCGTTGCATCCGGCACGATCGAAGGAAAACGATTGTCGACCGCACGCAACGCTCGAATCGCCTCGACCTGATAAGGCCATTGTTCAGAGCCGATGTGGCTGGATGACGGATCGGTCCAGACCAGATAGAACGGGCCCGCATGTCCCTCGCCTCGTTCCAGTGCAGGCCAGGGTTGCGAAGGATCCTCGATGGCGAGCCAGGCCTGCGCACCACCTGTCTTGAGCAGAAGGCGGCCATCGATCTCCGTGGCAAATCCATCGGCACCGACGAACTGCACATGCGTCGTGGGTTCAAGGTCCGTCAACAGGACTCGCAACGGTAAAGCGCGATAACGCATCGAGCGCTTGAACGCGATATCTGCCGGAATGGTGACGGTGCGAACGTCCGGTCGCGCCAGCAGTTCGGCGGTGGTGTAGCTGCGCGCGCCATGTCCGAGATCGACGTTGAGCCGGGCCGCAAAGACTGGCCACGTGACGCAGAAAAGCAGCAGACCCAGCCATTGCGACCGTATTCTCATGGGATGCTCCGAAACGGAACTCGATTGTAGGGCGCGATATGCACGCGCGGCCTCGAAATGGAAACGGCTTGCCCTCACCTTCGAACAACAACTGCTGGCTTCGCTCATGGCCGACACATCCGCCCCAACTTTTTTTGAACAATTCCCGATGCGACGCGTGCGCAGTGATGCGCTTGAGGATGTGCTGCGCGATAGCTCGGAACCGCTGAGCATCCTGTTTCTGTGGGGACGCGATTGCCCCAACTGCGACGTGGCCAAGCGCGCCATGTTGCTGGCGAGCGAGCGCTTCCAGTGGCCGCAGGTACGATGGCTGCACGACAACGTCTATGACGATCCGGACATGGCGACACGCTTCGGTTTGCACGGCATTCCCGCGTTCTTCGTCTTTCATGGCGCGCGCAAGCTCGGACGCATCACCGCATGGCCGGGTGCCGATGCGTTTGCGGCAGCGATAGAGAAACAGGTCACGTTTCTGTCCGCGAGCCTGTCGATAACCTGAACATAATTCAACATGCACGTTGAACTCACACACCTGCGGCCACACTAAGCACATGTATCGCCGTGATGGCGACCAGAAGTGGCGCAAGACATCGTGTCACTGAGGGGCTGGCCCTTTCTCCCCCGGAGGCCGCCTGACAAACCCCATCAGTCCTCCCCTGGCTGATGGGGTTTTTTTTGCCTTGGATAAATACACCGTGCTCTCGCATGGATAATGAGCGTGCGCTGTTCCAGCGCGCGCTTCTGGCCACCGATGATCATCGAATCACTGCTCGACACCGACCTGTACAAGTTTTCAATGATGCAGGTGGTACTGCATCAGTATCCTGCCGCAGAGGTCGAGTACCGTTTCAAGTGCCGCAACGCGGGCATCGACCTGGTGCCGTACATCGACGAGATCCGCGCGGAGCTGGCGGCGCTGTGCCAGCTGCGTTTCACGACCGACGAGCTCGACTATCTGCGCACGTGGCGTTTCATCAAGAGCGACTTCGTCGATTTTCTAGGGTTGTTCCAGCTCAACGAGAAATATGTCGACATCGAGCCTGCCGACTCGGGCAACGGCGAGATTGAGATTCGTATCAACGGTCCTTGGCTGCACACGATCCTGTTTGAAGTGCCGCTGCTGGCGATCGTCAACGAGGTGTATTTCCGCCGCACCAGCGCCGACCTCGATCTGACAGAAGGCCGTCGACGACTGCACGAAAAGATTGCGCTGTTGCGCGACACGCCGGGGTACGCCGCCTGCCGGATCGCCGACTACGGCACGCGTCGACGCTATTCCCGTATATGGCAAGGCGAAGTCGTGACGACATTGCGTGACGAACTTGGCGCGCAACTGGCCGGCACCAGCAACGTGTGGCTGGCGCGCAAGCTCGGCCTGACGCCACTCGGTACGCTGGCGCACGAATATTTGCAGGCGCATCAGGCGCTCGGTCCGCGCCTGCGTGATTCGCAGGTGGCGGCGCTGGATGCCTGGGCGAAGGAATATCGCGGCGACCTCGGCATCGCGCTTTCGGACGTCTATGGCCTCAATGCGTTCCTGCGCGATTTCGACATGTACTTCTGCAAGCTGTTTGACGGCACGCGGCATGATTCGGGCGATCCGTTCGAATGGGGCGACAAGGTGCTCGCGCACTATCAGGCGAACCGGGTCGATCCGCGCAGCAAGATCCTGGTTTTCAGCGATGGCCTGGATGTGCCCAAGGTGATGCAGCTATACGAACACTTTCGTGATCGCTGCCTGCTCGCCTTCGGCATCGGTACCAACCTCACCAACGACGTCGGCCCGACGCCGCTGCAGATCGTGATCAAGATGATCCGCTGCAACGGCCAGCCGGTGGCCAAGCTCAGCGACTCGCCCGGCAAAAACATGTGCGACGACAAGGCATACGTGGCATATCTGCGACAGGTTTTCGAGATTCCCGACGAACAGGGCTGATCGCCGGAACGCGGCCCGTTGCGTGTAAGGAACCTCACGCCCGATGGCGTAGACTGCCTGATGGATTCATCCGACGGAGCGCGATCAATGACCAGTGTCTACGACTTCACCGCCCGCGATATCGACGGAAGCCCGCGCTCGCTCGCCGAATGGCGCGGCAAGATGCTGCTGGTCGTCAATGTCGCCTCCAAGTGCGGTTTCACTCCGCAGTACGAAGGACTGGAAACGTTGTGGCAGGATCAACGCGATCGCGGCCTCGTGGTATTGGGTTTTCCGTGCGATCAGTTCGGCCATCAGGAACCGGGTAACGAAGCGGACATCAAGACGTTCTGCAGTACGCAGTACGACGTCACGTTTCCGATGTTCGCCAAGGTCGAGGTCAACGGCGAACACGCCGATCCGCTCTATCAATGGCTGAAGAGCGAAGGCAAGGGCATCCTCGGCAGCGAATCGATCAAATGGAATTTCACGAAATTCCTGGTCGGTACCGATGGGCAGGTCATCAAGCGCTACGCGCCGACCGACACGCCGGAAAAAATCGGCAAGGACACACTGGCGCGGCTCAGCGCCTGAGTCGTCGAACAGCTCGCAGCGTTCTCAGCTGCGGCCGATGAACCCCGCCAGCATCACGGCAATCGCGTCCACGTCGCTGCTCGCACGTGGGCTCTGCGCGGACGGCAGGTAGTTGTTGAGCATGATCGCGAACGCGACGTGCTCGCCGGCCGCGGTGGTGACATAACCCGCGAGGCAATGCACGTACATCATGTTGCCGGTTTTCGCGCGCACGTTGCCTGCAGCCGCCGTGCCGCGCATGCGCGCGGTCAGCGTGCCGTCCACGCCGGCGTCAGGCAGGGCGTCCTGCAACGCGTTTGCGTAAGGCTGCACCGCCAGATAGGCAAGCAGCCGCACCATCGCGTTGGGTGTCACGAGGTCGCGACGCGACAGCCCGGTGCCTTCGGTGATCTGACTATCCGACGTGGTGACGCCAATTTTCTCCAGCAGGCGATGCATCGCGCGGATGCCGTAGCTTTCCGCATTCGCGAAGCCCGCAGGTGGGTCTGGATCGGTTGCGCGCTGCTGCGCACCGACGCTCAGCAGAAGGTTCTGCAGATAGAGATTCTGCGAACGCTTCAGGCCTTGCTGCAGGATGTCGAGCAACGGTGGCGACAGCACTTCGCCAAGCGTCGTGGCATGCGCGAGCAGGGTTGAATCGTCCTGCGGCCAGTGCATCACCACGAGCTTGCCGGTGACACGAATGCCGTGATCGAGCAGGGCTTGCCGCAGTCGCTTGCCGGCCAGCAACGCCGGATCCGGCAAGGCGAGTCGGAAGTGCTGCGGCGTCCTGCGCGCGGCAATGCTCCCGAAGATGTGCAAGCTGTTTTCACCCGGTGCGCGATACAGATTGATGTCGTCTCGCGAGCGTGCGGCACCGGTGACGAGTCTGCCTTCCACCGGCCATGCGGCATCGGCGGGCGTGAACGCCACTTGCGCCGAATCGCCCACCGCGCGCGCAGGGCTGACTGTCAACTCGGCCACGTTCTCCTGGACGCTCAGTGCCGACGATGGAACCGCAAACCAGCTCTGCAGGTCGCCTGCTTCCCAGCCAGAGCCGAACGATGGACTGGCGAAATAGCTGTCGTCGGCGACGAGGTCGCCGTGTACGAATCGGATGCCGCGCGCGGCCAGCTGGCCGGCCAGCTGATCGGCCCACGCGGCGCTCATCGTTGTACCAAGCGTCGGGTCGCCCATGCCATACAGAATCAGCTGGCCTTCCAGACGGCCATTCCGCAAGACGCCGTTGGCCATGACGCGGGTCGGAAATCGATAATCCGGCCCGAGCGTAGCGAGGCTTGTTGCTGCCGTAAAAAGCTTGGCGGTGGAGGCGGGCTGCAACAGCTGATCGGCGTGATGCGCGTACAGCGTGCGGCCGCTGTCCAGCGACACCACCGCGATCCCCCAATCGGCTGCGGCGAAGCGGGGTTGCGCAATATGCGCGTCAATCCGTCCCGCGAGTTCCGCGAGCGTGGGTGCGCCAATGGCCGTCGCACCGGCTGCCGGCGTCTGCGACGGCATCGCCAGCAGCGCGATGCACAACAGCCCGAAAGAGATCAGAGGACGGTGGCGATGGCGCGGAGCAGTCATCCACGGAGTATCCCTAATCTTCACGTGCAGCGCAGGAGTCGTCGACGTCGGTTCTGGTAATCTTCGCCGTTCGTGTCGGCACGTGGCCGGCGGACTTGAACCTCTATTCGCGAGACTGTCATGCAGATTGCCCACAACGCCGTTGCCGCCTTCCACTACACGCTGACCGATGACAAGGGCCAGGTCGTCGACAGCTCCGAAGGTCGCGATCCGCTGACCTACCTGCACGGCAGCGGGCAGATCGTACCGGGCCTGGAGAAGCAGATGGAAGGCCGCGTGGTCGGCGACAAATTCACCGCCCATGTCGCGCCGGAAGAAGGTTACGGCGTGCACCATCCCGAGCTGATGCAGGAAGTGCCGAAGGAGGCGTTCCAGGGCGTGGAAGATATCCAGCCCGGCATGCAGTTCCAGGGCCGTGGCCCGCAGGGCGAAATCAATGTCACCGTGACAAAGATCGAAGGCGACAAGGTATTTATCGACGGCAATCATCCTCTGGCCGGCCAGACCCTGCATTTCGCTGTCGAAGTGACCGGTGTGCGCGCCGCGACCGAAGAGGAATTGCAGCACGGTCACGTGCACGGCGAGGGCGGTCATCACCACTGATCGTCGCGACGCGCATCGCATGCAGCGTTTGCGCATTGCCATCGTAGGCTACGGCGCCGCCGGTCAGGCGGCGTCGTTGTTTCTGTCGCGACAAGGGCACGAACTCAGCGTTTTCGAGCAGGCATCCGAACCCGGCCCGGTCGGCGCGGGATTCCTGCTGCAACTGACCGGGCTGGGCGTGCTGGAGCGGCTCGGCCTGCACGCGAAAGCGCTGGAGCACGGGCAACGCATCGACCACTTGTTCGGCTGCAATCAGCGCGGCCGTCGCGTGATGGACATGCGTTATGCCGATCATTCGCCAACTTGCTTCGGCCTCGGCCTCACGCGCGGCGCGCTGTTTGAACTCCTGCGTGATGCGTACCCGGAGGCGTCGCAAATCCATACCGGCGTGCGCATCGTGTCGATCGACGAAGACGAATCGCGACTCCTCGACGGCCATGGAAAATCATACGGTCCGTTCGATCTGATCGTCGCCGCCGATGGCGCGCAGTCCTGCCTGCGCAACACGATGCCCGCCTTGGTACGTCGCCATCCGGTTTATCCATGGGGCGCTGTGTGGGCACTGGTGCCGGCAGGCGACTGGCCGCACATGGACACACTGCATCAGCGCTACTGCGGGACGCGCGAAATGATCGGCCTGCTGCCGGTGGGACATCGGGCAGATCGTGAGGGTCGCTGGCTGACATTCTTTTTCAGCCTGCCGGGCGATCAGGTAGATGGTTTCGACGAGGTCGCACTGATGCACATGCGCGAGCGCGTAGCGCAGCTATGGCCCGAGGCGTTGCCGCTGCTTGCGCAGATCGACGCACCTGAAAAACTGCATCGCGCGCGCTATCGCGACGTGCAATTGCATCGGCCGGTGACCGGGTGCGTGGTGTTCATCGGCGATGCCGCGCATGCGATGAGTCCGCAGCTCGGTCAGGGCGTCAACATGGCACTGCTGGATGCCGAAGCGCTGGCCGACGCGCTCGACGGTGATATCGCCATTGATGCGGCATTGCGGATTTATGCGCAGCATCGTCGTTCGCATCTGGACGTCTATCAGCGAATCAGTCGCTGGCTGACGCCGCTGTTCCAGTCCGAACACGATCGCCTGGCGTGGCTGCGCGACATGGCGTTCAGGCCACTGGGCAACATGCCGCTGGCGAAAGGCCAGATGCTGAAAATACTGACCGGCACCAAGCGGAGTTGGTGGCGCTGAAACCGAAACAATCCGGCGAAGAGGAGTCGCCGGATCGCAGCGTCATCAATACCAGTCGAGCAACGACACGCCCACGCCGACGTAGGTTGCGTTGTGGTTGTAGTCGATCAGGCTTTCGCCGTAGCCCTTGAACACTTCCGCGTAACCACGCAGGTTGCCTGCGACGGGGAAGCTCCAGCTGAATCGTCCCGAGCCGTGCTGACGACTGCCACCGCGGAATGAATCGCGAAGAGTCATGCCGAATTCCTGGCCGCGCCATTCGTGCACGATCTGCACTTCGCCGCGGCCCATGTAATCGCTGATGTCGGGGTTGTTGTCGTCCACGCGCGATTCGGGAATGCGCCACCACGGACGGATCATCACCGTCCAGCTATCGCGCTCGAAACCGATGTCGCCAATCACGCGGTTCCAGCTACGCGACAGCGGGTTATCGCGCCCGTTGGATTGATGATCGACACCGATGCCAAGCAGTCGCCCATCCCAGCCGAACACGTGGTAATTGGTGTTGAACACCAGCAATGCCTCGGGCTCGTAATCGGTTTCGCGAAACGGCCGCGACTGCGCTTCGTTGTAGACCTGCCAGTGCGAGGACTGGGTATACGCCACCCACAAATCGCCGACGTCGCCGAACACGCCTTGCCAGATTTTCGTCTTGAGGCTCAGCTGAAACTTCGCTTCGAGGTTGTCGAGTTGTTCGCTCTGCGTGACCGTGTTTTCGGGATTGGGGCTGGACGGTTTCTTGTTCTGGTTGCTGGTGGCGAACACCGGCATCAGATACAGCGGCTTGTAGCCACGCACGTTGAACGTGCCCAGTTTGCTTTCCGAGGTAAGTTCCCAGCGGCTGTCCAGCAGCGACAGCGGTCGCGACACTTCAGTGTTCGCTTCTGCAGTGGATGAAGTGCGATCGCGACTGAAGACGCCGGGCGTCGCGGTCGATTGATCCATGCGCTTTTTCGCCGCGGGCAGATTCACGCGACCGGTCGCATGGTCGTAGCAAGCCAGGCGCTGGCTATCGCTTTCGACCGCCGTGCAGGCGCGAATGTCGGTGGGATCGGGATTCTGCGCATGTGCCGGGCGAACCCCGGCCGCAGCGATCAATGCCAGCGGAACGGCGGCGAAGTAAGGCTTCATCGAAAACTCCCCAATTGAAATCATGTTTGCCAGATCGACCGGACGTTCGCACTGCGCATCAAAAAAGAAGCGCGTCTTCGTCAACAATGGCCCGGCCACAAACGCATTGTGGCCGGGCCGGAGTGTCAACGGGAAAGCGTGAAGCGAAAACTGACTACTGCGGCTGCTTCATCCAGTGCGTGTACTCGGATTTGCTGACTTTGCCGTTCTTGTTGGTATCGGCGTTAATGAAATCATTCGCCAGCGGTGGGTAGGCAGCGGCCTGATCTTCGGAGATCGACTTGCCGCCACCGGAGAGTTGCTCGAACGATGGCGCCGGTCCAATCGTCGGTGCCGGTGCCGGGCTGCTGTTGACCGTGACCTGTCCCTGCGGCGTCTGGTTGGTGGCCGACGTTTGATCACCCGCGGGCGGAGCGGGCTGTGCCGGATCAGCAGGAGGTGCAGCCTGTGCCGGATCGGCCGCCGGTGCTGGCTGTGCCTGATCGGCAGGCGCTGCCGGCGGCGGAGGCGGAGGCGGCATCGGTGCCTCGGGTGCGGGTGGCGGCGGTGGTGGCGGCGTGTCTTGCGCGAGCAGCGCGCCGCCGAACATCAGCGAACTTGCAACGAGTGTGGACAACAGAAGCTTGCGAGATTTCATTATCGATACTCCATGCCAGAATGCAGTGGTGGTTCTTTCGTTCGCACGCTTTGGAAGCGTTGCGGGCTCTGCCGAACCGGTTGCCGAACTCGAGATCACGCTAGCAAAGGGTTTGTAAATGCCGGCTCAATATCCTGGTCATGAATCCGTGAAGATGCCGTGTCGTTGAGCTCCGCTTCATCCGAACCACGCGCAATGAGCCTGCATCACGCACGCCTTCTGCAACTGGCTGCACAAGGATTGCTGCAACCCCTTCGCCGCGCCGCTAAACCGGCAGATGTCATTGAGACCGTCGGGCGCATGCGCCTGCTGCAGATCGACACAATTCACGTCGTGGCGCGCAGTCCTTACCTCGTGCTGCATTCGCGGCTGGGCGACTATCCGCCGAACTGGCTCGACGAAGCGTTGGCCGAAGGTCGGCTTGCCGAATGCTGGGCACACGAAGCGTGTTTCGTCACGGCATCGGATATCGGTTTGCATCGCAGTTCGCTGGTACATCGTGCGCATCACTGGTCGTATCGCAATGCCGAGCGCATGCATCGCGAACAGCGCGCCGACATGGATGCCTTGCTGGAAAGAATTCGCGAGACCGGTCCGGTGCGTGCCGCGGACTTTGCGCGCGCAGACGATGCACCCGCGGTGACACCTGGATGGTGGGCGTGGAAACCGGAGAAGCGCTGGCTGGAAGCGTGGTTTGCGCTGGGCGAGTTGATGGTGAAACGGCGCGAACGATTCCAGCGAGTGTACGACACGGCGGAGAACGTGCTGGCCGGACTCGATCCGCCGTTCGATCCTTCTGCGAACGCGTTGTCCACGAGCGAATTGCGGCGACGCTTCATCGTCGACAGCGTGCGCGCGCTGGGTGTGACGCAAGCCGGGTGGATCGCCGATTACTATCGCCTGCGGCCTGCGGTCACCGACAAGGAACTGACTTCACTGGTGAGCAGCGGCGAATTGCTCGTGGTCAATGTGCAAGGCTGGAAAGTGCCCGCCTATGTGCACAAGGATCACGCCGGGTTGCTGGACAAGGCTATGCATGGACGGCTGCGCGCCACACTGACAACGCTGCTGTCGCCGTTTGATCCGCTCGTGTGGGATCGCGCACGCGCGCTGGCGATGTTCGATTTCGAATACACCATCGAGTGCTACACGCCGGAAGCGAAACGGCGCTACGGATATTTCGTGTTGCCGATTTTGCATCGCGGAAAGCTGGTCGGCCGTCTCGATGCGAAAGCCCATCGTGCGACGGGCGTGTTCGAGATCAAGGCGATGTTCCTGGAACCGTGCGTGTCGCCGGAAGCGACGCTGATAAGCGCGTTGGCTGAAGCAATCAGCGGCACGGCGCGCTGGCACGGCACGCCGAAACTGCGATGGGGCCGTTCACAACCTGCCGGCCTGGGGAAATTGTTGCGCGCGGCGTGTGCTCAAACTTCAAGCTGATCGTTGCCCGAATGCTCTCGGAACGAATCGGCATTCGTCGTCGTAATCAGGGTGCGGTGCCGGCCGCCGCCGGAGTCGAATTACAGGCCTTGCCGTGCAGCGCATCGCGCAGGGTCGAAGCGAGTGAATTGCAGCGCGCACTGAGCTGCGGGCGGATATCCGGATCCAGCGAATCGCGCAGCAGGCTGGTGCGCATCGCCTCATAGCGCGATGGCAATTGTCCCGGCGAATAGATGCCCGCCGCCTTGTGGCAGGCCATGTAACTGGAGAGATAGTCGTCGCACGCCGGTATGCCGGTGTGATCCGGCAAGTGGCTCTTGCTCACGTGGGTGCTCGTGCTGGAATGCGTGCGCGTGGGAACGATGGTGGCATCCACGGTGCGGGTGGTGGGTCCGTTCGCGCGACTGGTGGTTGTCGTGGTGACGGCTGTCGGTCGCGCGACCTGTTTGTCGGCGCAGCCGGCCAGTATCAGGCTGGCGGTCAGGGCGACCAAGGTCAGTCGGGGCAGGGTAAACATGGCGCTCTCCTAAGGGGACAACCGGGTAACTGGAACGGTTCGCCAATCCATGGATGATTCGCCTGCCACTAGACAGGACCGCAAGTAAAGAAAATCTGAATTTGCCGCATCGACCGGATACGTTACCCGAGAACGGCTCTGCGCGGTCCGGAAGTGTCTACTGGCGCACTGCGGCTTCTACGTTATGATCCGGCCACTGTGTTTGCCGGGGTCACCGAATCACGTGACCCGATGCAGCTGATCCGCGATCCGCGACATCGTTCACCCCAGGGTTGTTTCCTTGCACACCAGTGATATCGGCGCACGCGTGTGCCGATCCATCCAACCCGTGGAGTGTTCAACATGTCAGATCGTCAGATCGGTACCGTCAAATGGTTCAACGATGCCAAGGGCTTCGGTTTCATCGCCCGTGACAATGGCCCGGACGTTTTCGTGCATTTCAGGGCGATTACCGGTGCCGGCTTCAAGAGCCTGCAGGAAGGACAGCAGGTTTTCTTCAAGGTGGTGCAGGGCCAGAAAGGCCTGCAGGCCGAAGAAGTCACTCCGGCCTGAGAACCCGTGACGCATGGAAACCGGGCAGGAATGCCCGGTTTTTTATTGCCCGGACCAGTGGCCGGAAAAAATAGCTTGACAAATCACTCGCGTAACGGAAATCCGTTATGCTTGGAAAACTGCGTCTGCCTGGCCCGCGCGTGCGGGGATATGGTTTCCTGTTTCCATATCGCTACACCCTCATCCTTGCATGCTCAGTAAAACCGTCGGCCCATGGGGCCGGTTTGTCTCAAGAGTCTGGAAAGGATCGGAGTGAGTCATGTCGGATCGTGAAGTAGGTACCGTCAAGTGGTTCAACGACGCCAAGGGCTTCGGCTTCATCAGCCGGGAGAGCGGCCCTGACGTGTTCGTGCACTTTCGCGCCATCAGCGGCTCGGGTTTCAAGAGTCTGCAGGAAGGTCAGAAGGTAAGCTTCAAGGTGGTCAACGGCCAGAAAGGCCTGCAAGCGGAAGATGTCACGCCCGCCTGATCGCGGTGACAGAATTCTTTGGGGGCCGGCGCAAGCCGGCCCTTTTTTGTGCGCGCGCGGGGCGATTTCTTTGTGATGCGTTTGCCGAGTCGTTTCGCTAGCCTGTCCGGATGACCAGCCCTCCCGGCGCCACCGCGAATGAATCCACACGCCAGCTGACGCTGCCGGTTCGCGTGGACGATGGATCGACGTTCGACCTGCTGTGCGTCTCGCCGCACGGCGAATGGAGCGATTGCCTGTTCTGGATTCCCGCCATGGGCGTCCCCGCGCGGCAGTATCTTCCGCTCGCCCAATCGCTGGCTACGCGTGGTATTGCCGTGGTCATTCACGAATGGCGCGGCATCGGTTCGAGCAACCGGCGCGCGGGTCGACAAGTAAATTGGGGCTACCGCGAATTGCTGATGGACGACTTGCCCGCCGCGTGTACTACGCTGCGCGCGCAATGGCCGACCGCGAAATGCTGGCTCGGCGGCCACAGCCTGGGCGGTCAACTGGGCTCGCTCCATGCGAGTCAGCATCTGAACGAATTCGCCGGGCTCGTGCTGGTGGCCAGCGGCTCGCCGTACTGGCGTCGGTTTCCTCGTCGCTGGCTGATCGGCGCGGCTTACATATTGGCACCGCTGCTGGCTCAAATGGTGGGGCATCTGCCCGGGAGGCGTATCGGGTTCGGTGGCAACGAAGCACGTGGCGTGATCGCCGACTGGGCTCGCAGCGGGCGAAGCGGCCGCTACGCCGCAACAGGGGTTGAACAGGATTTCGAACACGACCTCGGCAAGTTGCAGCTGCCGATGCTGGCGCTGCGCCTGCGCGATGACTGGCTTGGTCCGCAGACATCTCTGGACTGGCTGCTTGGAAAAATGCCGCAGTCATCGTGTAACACGCAGGTGATCGCGCCGGGCGACCTCGGCGGTGCGAACGCTGATCACTTCGGCTGGATGAAAACGCCGGACGCCATTGCCGCACGCATTGCCGAGTGGTTCGGAAGATGACGAATGTTTAATCCACGACGTGCCCGATCGCCTCTACCCTTGCTGCAGCACGTGGGCCTGGCCACGATCTAGGAAAACCGATGAGCCTGTTCGATCCCTTCGCCCAGCGCAGCCTCACGCTTCGCAATCGTCTGGTCGTGTCACCGATGTGCGAATACTCGGCGACCGATGGCATTCCCGATCACTGGCATCTCGTGCATCTGGGCAGCCGCGCAGTCGGCGGTGCAGCCGTGGTGTTCACCGAGGCCACGGCGGTATCTGCGCAAGGGCGTATCTCCGCGGGCGACACCGGCCTGTGGAATGACGAACAACTCGAGGCTTGGCAGCCCATCGCCAAATTCATCAAGGCGCAGGGCGCGATCGCCGGTGTACAGCTTGCGCATGCCGGACGCAAGGCCAGCGCGCAGCTTCCGTGGGAAGGCGGTGGCGCGCTGTCGGCGGGCGAGGGCGATTGGGTCACCGTCGCACCATCGGCCTTGCCTTTCGACATCGGCTGGCACACGCCGCGCGCGATGGATAAATCCGATATCGATGCGGTGGTGGCCGATTTCCGAGCTGCCGCAGTGCGCGCATTCGCCGCCGGTTTCGAGCTGATCGAGCTGCACGCAGCGCACGGCTATCTGCTGCATCAGTTCATGTCGGAACTTACCAACGAGCGCAACGATTCTTACGGCGGCACTTTCGAGAATCGCACCCGCATCGTGCGCGAAGTCGTGGCCGCCGTGCGCGACGTCTGGCCGGAACGCTTGCCGTTGTGGCTGCGTATTTCCGCCACTGACTGGACGGAGCATGGCTGGGACATCGAGCAGAGCGTCGAACTCGCGAAGCGTTTGAAGCCGATGGGCGTGGATCTCATCGATGCTTCCAGTGGCGGCATCATCCCGCGCGTGCATATTCCGCTGTGCCCCGGCTATCAGGTACCGCTTGCCGCGCGTATCCGTCGTGAAGCACAGGTAGCCACCGGCGCGGTCGGCCTCATCACCGAGGCCGAACAGGCTGCCGGTATCATCGAACGCGGCGAAGCGGACGTGATCCTGATGGCGCGCGAAAGCCTGCGCGATCCATACTTTCCCCGCCGTGCCGCGAAATCGCTCGACGTGATCTTTCCGGCACCGATCCAATACCAGCGTGCCTGGTAATCAAGGGAGAATCCATGCAAGCCCAGCCGATACTGATCAAAGGACAGATCCACGACCTCGGCGACGGGTTTGCCGCGCGACGCATGCTGCCGATGGCGCAGGTGCGACACGTGGGGCCGCTGGTTTTTTTCGATCACTTCGGTCCGGCCACCTTTGCGGCGGGCAACGGCATGGATGTGCGACCGCATCCGCACATCGGGCTGGCCACCATCAGCTGGCTGTTCGAGGGACAGATACGCCATCGCGACAGCCTCGGCAGCCTGGTCGACATTCGCCCCGGCGAAGTGAACTGGATGACTGCCGGTCGCGGCATCGTGCATTCCGAACGCACACCGCCGGAGCCACGACGTGATGGACAGAGCTTGCACGGCGTGCAGATCTGGGTGGCGCTACCGCAGGCCGACACCGAGGTCGCGCCGGAATTTCATCACCACGATCGCGAACAACTCCCGCGCATTCGCCAGGACGGTGTGGAAGCAGTGCTGATCGCGGGCGATGCCTACGGCGCACAATCGCCAGTGAAAATATTCGCGCCGATGTTCCTGCTCGAAGTGCAATTGAAAGCAAGCACCGACTGGCCGATGCCACAGGAACATGCCGAGCGTGGTGTGCTGGTCATCGAAGGTGCATTGCGTTGGGGCGATCTGGATATCGCCGCCACGCAGATGGCCGTGCAGACCGGCCCGACCGCACCATCGCTGCACGCGGTGGTAGACAGCCGATTGATCCTGTTCGGTGGCGCGCCGCTGGATGGCGAGCGGCATCTGTGGTGGAACTTCGTCGCCCCTTCGCGCGAGCGCATCGAGCAGGCCAAGGCGGACTGGCAGGCGCAGCGTTTCGGTACGGTTCCCGGCGACGATCAGGAATTCATTCCGCTGCCGGGTTGATCCACAGCACAGATCGAATCAGACGAGCGACGCATGGCCGAGTTCAGCAGCTTCAACCAGTTCTATAGCTACTACTTGGGCGAGCACGCGAACCGCATCTGCCGGCGGCTGCATTTCGTCGGCAGCACGCTGGTGATCCTGGCGATCATCGCGGCGCTGCTCACCGGCCAGGCGCGCTGGTTATGGCTGGCGCCGATAGCCGGCTACGGATTCGCATGGGTCGGCCATTTCTTCTTCGAAAAGAATCGACCCGCCACCTTCAGGCATCCGCTCTACAGCCTGTGGGGCGACTGGGTGATGTACGCGCAGATGCTGCGCGGCAAGATCCGGCTTTGAGACATCGCTGCCGGAGATTCGCTCTCCGGCGCAGCTTGCCCGAAGTCACCGATACTTCTGGTGACAACTCTTGCAGGCTTGCCCGATCGGCTTCATCACCACGGCAAGCGCCGCGCAATCGGCGGGTGCGGCCTGCACAGCTTCCTGTGCGTGCGTCTGCAATTGCCCTGCGTCATCGACGAATTCTTTTTCCGATACGCCGAACACCGGCACGATATCCGCGGCCGTCGATTGCACCCGTTCCAGATGATGCTTGACCACCGCGGCGTCGCACTGCTTCGCCTTCAGCGCCTTGCCCAGCTGTCCCATGTGGTAATCCATGGTGTGCATCACGGCCGCAGGCATCGGGTTGCGATCCTTCAGCGTATTCATCACCTGGACGGTACCGAGGATGCCGATCACCCCTCCCAGCAGGATCATCAGGGCTACACGCATGGCTTGGTTCCAGTGGCAGTGGCGAAGGGCCAGAGGATACCCGCCACGGCGCTGCGCATCCATGCGCGATAAAATATCGGGATGAGCGAAACCAGAACCTTTCCGATCGAACGTTTCCAGGGCGTCGAACGCCTGTACGGCGTGGGCAGCATCGACAAGCTTTCGCAGGCGCATGTGTGCGTGATCGGTGTTGGTGGCGTTGGCTCGTGGGCCGCGGAAGCGCTGGCGCGCAGTGGCGTGGGCCGGCTCACGTTGATCGACGCGGATGAAATCTGCTTGTCCAACACCAATCGCCAGCTGCATGCACTCGATGGCGAATACGGCAAACCCAAAGTCGGCGTGATGGCGACGCGCGCGCATGCGATCAACCCGACCATCCGACTGGACGCGATCGAACGTTTTCTCACGCCGTCGACGCTCGACGAATTGCTCGATCGCGGTTACGACGTCGTGCTCGACGCCTGCGATGCGTTCCGCGTGAAACTCGAAACCATCGCGTGGTGTCGTCGCCGAAAGCTGCCGATCGTCAGCGTCGGCTCGGCCGGTGGCCGCACCGATTCCACGCAGATTCGCGTGCGTGATTTGTCGCGCACCGAACACGATGCGATGTTCAGTCTGATCCGGAAAAAGCTCCGCACCGATTTCAATTTTCCGCGCAACCCCGATCGCTACTTCGGTGTTTCAGCCGTCTATTCGCTGCAGAACGTGCAGTATCCGCAACCCGACGGCAGCGTCGGCGGCAACCGTCCGACGGGCGGTGATCCGTTGAACCTCGCCTGCGGCGGCGGCCTCGGCGCGGCGACGCATGTTACCGGTGCGTTCGCGTTCGCGGCGGTGGGCAGGGTGATCGAGAAGTTGCTTGGTCTGTAGGAGGGCCCCCTGTGCGCAATGTTTTTTGCCCGTAAAGCATCGCTAAATGCATCGCGCACAAGGTGCGCTCCTACGGAATCAATCACAAAATCACCAACCCATGTAGTGCCCGCCATTGATCGCCAGGTTCGCGCCGGTGATCCAGCTCGCCTGATCGCCGGTGAAGAACGCCACCGCATGCGCGATCTCGTCTGGCCGTCCGAGACGACCCACCGGAATCTGCGCGACGATTTTCTCGCGCACTTCTTCGGGTACCGCCATCACCATGTCGGTGCCTACGTAGCCGGGTGACACGGTGTTCACGGTGATGCCGAATTTCGCGTTCTCCTGTGCCAGCGAAATGGAGAAGCCGTGCATGCCGGCCTTGGCCGCCGCGTAATTGGCCTGGCCGTACTGACCCTTCTGGCCGTTGATCGAGCTGATCTGCACGATGCGTCCCCACTTGCGCGCGCGCATGCCGTCGATCACCGGCCGCGTCACGTTGAAGCACGCGTTCAAGTTGGTGTTCACCACGTCCATCCACTGCTGATAGCTCATCTTGTGGAAGGTGCTGTCGCGCGTGATGCCTGCGTTGTTGATCAGGATGTCCACCGGCCCGCATTTTTCTTCCACCGCGCGGATCATCGATTCGCTCGCGGCAGGATCGGAGACATCGCCCGGCACGATGCAAACGTCGATGCCGTCAGCCGCCATCACTTTCTGCCACGCCTCGGCTTTGGCCTGGTCGCGGTAATTGGTGGCGACCTTGTGACCTTGGCCGGCGAGGTAGCGGACGATCGCGCTGCCGATGCCGCCGGTTCCGCCAGTAACCAATGCCGTGCGTTGTGTCATATCCGTTGAACTCCTGTGTGGTGGGCGAGGCAGAAACGAGGGCGGCATCTTCGCAAAGCCGCTGTTGCAGAATCGCGAAGGGATGCGATCGTTCCCGCTTTATAGCGTTTCAGCTGGAAGAGTGACCGCTGCAATGCGGCAAAAGTGCCGGGTCGAAATCCTCCAACGCACGCGTCATCAACGCGTCGGCATCGATGGCCTGTGCCGGCGTGGGCACATTCAGAAAGTCGAGCGCAAAGCGAAGTGCCGGCAACGGATCGGTGGCATCCACCGGAAACGCCTGCGTGGATTTGGACAATTTGTGACCCTCGGCATCCATCACCAGCGGCAGGTGTCGATACGTCGGCATCGGCAGATCAAGGCATCGCTGCAGCCAGATCTGTCGCGCGGTGGAGTCAAGCAGATCCGCGCCACGCACCACGTCGGTAATGCCCTGAAACGCATCGTCGACCACACAGGCGAGCTGGTACGAATAGAAACCTTCGACGCGGCGTATCACGAAATCGCCGGCGCTCTCTCGCAGGCTCTGCCGCTGCGGTCCCTGCAATGCATCGTCGAAGCTCACGTCGATATCCGGCACGCGCATGCGCCACGCAGGCCGGCGATTCGCGACCGGCCGAGCGACGCAATGTCCGTCGCGATGCATGTCGCCACTGGCCGCCAGATCGTTGCGACTGCACCAGCAGGCGAACACCAGGCCGGCTTCGCGCAAGGTGGCGAACGCAACGTCGTACGCCGCAATCCGTTGCGACTGCAACAACACAGGTGCGTCGGCGCGCAGGCCGAACGCTGGCAGCGCGGCCAGAATCGATGCGGCCGAACCGGGCACCTCGCGCGGCGGGTCGATATCTTCCATCCGCAGCAACCATTCGCCGCCGGCGTATCGCGCGCACAGCCAGCTGGCCACAGCCGCCACCAGCGAACCCGCGTGCAGCGATCCGGTAGGTGAAGGAGCGAAACGGCCGCGATAAGTCATGCAGTTATTTTAGTGCGGACGGAGATGGCGCGAGCCCCAAGCGTGTCCCCGGCCTTGAAAGCGCCGCGTCGCGCCCGAATCTTGAACCCGGATTCCCCGTTTCATGACTGCCACCAAGAGAGAGACAGCCATGCGTCGCATCGCGCTTTTCATCGGTACCAACCTCGCCGTTCTGCTCCTGCTGAGCATCGTGTGCCACCTGTTCGGCATCGATCAAATGGCGGCCAGTCGCGGCTATGGCGGCATGGGTGGGCTGCTCGCGTTTGCCGCCGTGTTCGGCATGGGCGGCGCGTTCATTTCGTTGGCGATGTCCAAGACCATTGCCAAGTGGTCGACTGGCGCGCAGGTCATCACGCAGCCGCAGAGCGACACCGAGCGCTGGCTGGTCGACACCGTGCGCCGCCATGCGCAGAACGCCGGCATCGGCATGCCCGACGTGGCGATCTACAACGCACCGGAGATGAACGCGTTCGCCACCGGCATGACCAAGAACCACGCGCTCGTCGCGGTGAGTTCCGGCCTGCTGCAGCAGATGGATCGCGAGCAGATCACCGCCGTGCTCGGCCACGAGATCGGTCATGTCGCCAACGGCGACATGGTCACTCTCACGTTGATCCAGGGCGTGCTCAACACACTTGTGATCCTGGCTGCGCGCATCGTCGGCCGCGCCGTGGATAGCTGGATGGGCGGCAGCAACAACCGCGGTGGCGGCATTGGCTACTTCGTGGTGGTGATGGTGCTGCAGATCGTGTTCGGCCTGTTCGCCTCGATGATAGTGGCGGCGTTCTCGCGCTGGCGTGAGTTCCGCGCGGATGCCGCCGGCGCACAGTTTGCCGGTCGCGGCGCGATGATCTCCGCGCTGCAGCGCCTGCAGGCCAACCACGGCGAAAGCACCTTGCCCAACACCATCGCGGCGTTCGGCATTTCCGGGCCGCTGGCAGAAGGCATCAAGAAACTCTTCATGAGCCACCCGCCACTGGACGTGCGCATCGCCGCGCTGCGCAACGCGGCCTGATGCGCTGTGTAGTGAGCTGCGCGCCGCGTAGACACGCGGCACCGTAAACTTGTCGATTCGTCATTCCAGCGCAGGCCGATATCCGGCCTGTGTTGGAACCAACGCCAAACATTCACGCAACAACGGAAACATCCACGCATGAACGCACCCGCCACCGAAACCCGCAAATTCGAAGCCGAAGTCGCCCAGGTGCTGCACCTGGTCACGCACTCGCTGTACTCGCACAAGGAGATCTTTCTGCGCGAGCTGATCTCCAACGCCTCCGACGCCTGCGACAAGCTGCGCTTCGAGTCGATCGCCAACCCGGCGTTGTCCGCCGGCGACAGCGAGCTGCACATCGACGTGAGCTGGGATCCGGATGCGCGCACCGTCACCATCCGCGACAACGGCATCGGCATGACGCGCGACGAAGTGGTGGCCAACATCGGCACCATCGCCAGCTCCGGCACCAAGCGCTTTCTCGAGGCGATGTCCGGCGAGCAGAAGGCTGATGCCCGTTTGATCGGCCAGTTCGGCGTGGGCTTCTATTCCGCCTTCGTGGTCGCCGACAAAGTCACCGTGCTCACGCGCCGCGCGGACGCACCGGCCAGTGATGGCGTGAAGTGGGAGAGCGACGGCAAGGGCGAATATTCGCTGGAGCAGACCGAGCTTGCCGAGCGCGGTACGGCGGTGATCCTGCATCTGAAAGCCGACGAGGACGAGTTCCTCAAGCGCTGGCAGTTGCGTCAGCTCATCACGCGCTACTCCGATCACGTCGCGTTTCCGATCCGCATGCCGCTCGAGAAAGACGACAAGCCCACCGACGAATTCGAAACCGTCAACGCCGCCTCCGCGCTGTGGACCAAGCCGAAATCCGAGATCAGCGACGAGGATTACCAGAGCTTCTACAAATCGCTCGGCCATGATTTCAACGACGCGCTGGCGTGGACGCACAACCGCGTCGAAGGCAGCCAGAGCTTCACCACGCTGCTCTATCTTCCGTCGCAGCCGCCGTTCGATTTGATGATGGGCGGGCGCGACGAGCGCAAGGGGCTGAAGCTTTACATCAAGCGCGTCTTCATCATGGACGCCGCCGAAGAGTTGCTGCCCAACTACCTGCGCTTCGTGCGCGGCGTGGTCGATGCGGATGACCTGCCGCTCAACGTGAGCCGCGAAATCCTGCAGCAGAACCGGCAGCTCGAGCGCATCAAGGCCGCGTGCGTCAAACGCGTGCTCGACTTGATCGAGAAACTCGCGCGCGACGAACCCGAAAAATTCGCCGCCTTCTACAAGGCGTTCGGCAACACGCTCAAGGAAGGCATCAGCGAAGACGCCAACAACCGCGAGCGCATCGCCAAGCTGCTGCGCTTCGCATCCACCAAAGGCGAGGGCAGCGCGCAGACCGTTTCCTTCGATGACTACATCGGCCGCATGCCGGTCGGCCAGGACACCGTCTGGTTCATCACGGCCGACAGCTACGCCGCCGCCATCGGCAGCCCGCAGCTCGAGGCGTTCAAGGTCAAGGGCACCGAAGTGCTGCTGATGTTCGATCGCATCGACGAATGGATGCTCGGTTCGTTGAGCGAATACAGCGGCAAGAAACTGCAGAACGTCGCCAAGGGCGAACTGCCGCTCGACGAAGCCGACAAGAAAAAACAGGAAGAGTCCGCGAAGGAGGCCGAACCGCTGGTCAAGAAACTCAAGGACCTGCTCGGCGACCGCGTCGGCGATGTACGCGTCTCCGCCCGCCTCACCGACTCACCCTCGTGCCTCGCGCTCAGCGATTACGAAATGGCCCCGCACCTCGCGCGTCTGCTTCGTGAAGCCGGCCACGACATGCCGGAAAACAAACCGACGCTGGAAATCAATCCGCAACACGCGTTGCTCAAGCGCGTCGAGGCGGAGGCCGATGAGGCGAAAGCCAAGGACCTCGCCACGCTGTTGCTTGAGCAGGCGGAGATTGCTGCGGGTGCGCAGTTGCCGGATCCGTCGGCGTTTGTGCAGCGATTGAATCGGGTGTTGCTGGGGTGACGCGCTGCGCTCGTTGCTGATGCTGAAAGGCCGCCCATGGGCGGCCTTTCTTTTTGCCCTCTCGCCCCTTTGGGACAGGGCCGGGGTTAGAGGCGGGTGCTCGCCACGAATTTCCTTTTCGTCAATCCAGCGAAGGCCGGAATCGCGTCCGCGTCCTCTCTGGTGAACTCAGTCGCGCCTCTGCTTGTGCGAACCCGCATGAGGTCAGCATGTGGTTACTTGTCTCCTTGATCGCGATATTCGATATGGTCGAAAGCAAACCTGACTTGAAGGAAATACCTTTTCAGCAACGTACCGGATAGCAAGAAAAAGTCAGGAGGCAGATGACGGATGGAATGCCAACCTCCATCGCTTCGCCGACGCGGCCGAATGGCAGTCATCACTTTCTTTTCCCGACACCAGGTACAGCAGCAACTTGTTTCATCCACGCAGCGATCTGACGCTCGTCGAGGTCGCCCGCGGATGCGAGCTCCGCGCCCCGCGTGGCCTTGCCCATGCCGACAGGCGTCACTGGCGGCACGGGCTTAAGCGCCGCGCCGTTGACGAACATCAGCTTGACGTGCCCGGCGAAACCACCGCAACAGAAACACCAGCCATCGCCGACCCCGTACCACGCGATGCCCCATTTGACGGCGCGCTGGAGGCCGGGCAGTGTTTTCGACGCCAGCGCGTCGACACGCTCGGCGATACCTCGCTGCGGCTGCGGCAGGCTGGCGATATAGGCAAAGACAGGTTTGTCGCCATCCGCTGCCTTCGCGGGGCTGGCTCGGCCGGTCATGGCTTCCGGCAGCGTCACCGTGTCTTTGCTCTTGGTCGGCGTGCGATCCGCCGATTTGCGCGCCGGGGTTTTGGACGTCTTGTCCGTCTTCGGGGTGAGCATGGTCGTCTCCAGTAACGCCTCAGGGTATTGGCATGATCGTACTTGTGCAGGAGGCTGCCAGGTATTTTCGCGATGGCGCTGAGCTTTCTTCGGGCCAGATGGAAATGGGGGTCAGCGCGGGTTATGTGGCTTTTTGGAAGTAGAGCTTTCGTGCCGCTGTGCGGCCCGAGTCACTTTCTCTTTGGCCACGCAAAGAGAAAGTGACTCGCGCTCCGCAGGAGCACGAAAGCTCTGCTTTGAAGATCACACGATGACGAGAGTTGGATGACCAGCTTCGCTGTTGTAAAGCTCTTCCGGCCTTCGCCGGAACGACGACGTGAAGTTGAACGGCGATGCCGCTCTCGCAGGGATGACCAACAGGAAGGTTCGTGGCGAGCACCCACCCCTCACCCTTCCCGAATGAAATCCACAAACGCCCGCAACGGCGACGGCACATGCCGTCTGCCGGAGTAGTAGAGGAAGGGGCCGTCGAAGCTTTGGCACCACGGTTCAAGGATGGGCACGAGGGCGCCGCTGGCGATGTGTGGGCGTAGCCAGTCTTCGAATAAATGGACAATGCCGAGTCCGTCGATGGCACCTTGAACGGCGAGATCGAACGCTGCGCCTTGGCGCACTTGCAGCGGGCCGGGCGGGTCGATGCGCACCACTTCACCGTCGCGTTCGAATTCCCAGACGGCGATGGCGCCGCCGGCGAACTGGCCGCGCATGCAGGCGTGTTGCAGCAGGTCGCGCGGGTGTTCGGGGCGGCCGCGCGCTTGCAGATATTCGGGTGCGGCGGCGGTCATCAGGCGTTGCGTGCGCGGGCCGATCGGCACGGCGATCACGTCCTGCGCGAGGCGTTCGTCGTAGCGGATGCCGGCGTCGCAGCCGGCGGCCAGCAGGTCGACGAAGCTGTCTTCGACGGTCACTTCGAGGCGGATCTCCGGGTAACGCTTGAGGAACGGCTTGATGATCGGCGGCAGCACGGTACGCGCGACGTTGGCCGGCACGTTGAGTCGCAGGGTGCCGGCGGGGCGGTCGCGGAAATGGTTGACCACGTCGAGCGAGGCCTGCACTTCGGCGAGCGCGGGGGTGAGCCGCTCGACCAGCAGCGCGCCCGCTTCGGTCGCCGATACGCTACGCGTGGTGCGATGGAGCAGGCGCATGCCGAGCCGCGCTTCGAGGCGTTTCACCGCTTCGCTCAGTTGCGAGGCGGAGCCGTTGCCGACGCGCGCGGCCTCGCGGAATCCGCCCGCCTGCACCACGGCGAGAAAGGCGAGCAGGTCCTGCATGTCGTTTGCCATCGTTCGGTTTTCCGTACGGCCCGTGCGGATTGTGTCGGATTATCGTGCAGCCGGCGCGGGCCTATAGTCGGGTTCGCCTTCACCGATATCCCCAGGGAGTCAGACATGAGCCACCTCAAGCAAGCCGGATCGTTTCAGCTCGGTCACCGAAAAGTTCACCGCATGGGCTACGGCGCCATGCAGCTCGCCGGCCCCGGCGTGTTCGGCCCGCCGAAGGATCACGCCGCCGCGCTGGCGGTGTTGCGCGCGGCGCTGGAAGCAGGCGTGGATCACATCGATACCAGCGATTTCTACGGCCCGCACATCACCAACAAGATCATTCGCGAGGCGCTGCAGCCGTATGCCGACGATCTGGTGATCGTCACCAAGGTCGGCGCGCTGCGCGGTGACGATGCTTCGTGGAATCCGGCGCAGAGTCCGGCGCAACTCGAGCAGGCGGTACACGACAACCTGCGCAACCTCGGGCTCGACGTGCTGGAGGTGGTCAACCTGCGCGTGATGGGCGACGTGCACGCGCCATCCGAAGGTTCGATCGAACTGCAGTTCAGTACGTTGGCCAAGCTGCAGCAGCAAGGTTTCATCCGCCATCTCGGCCTCAGCAATGTCACGGCCACGCAAGTCATCGAAGCGCAGCGCATCGCGCCGGTGGTGTGCGTGCAAAACCAGTTCAACCTCGCGCATCGCGAAGATGATGCGCTGGTCGATGCGCTCGGCGCGCAGGGCATCGCGTACGTGCCGTTCTTTCCGCTTGGCGGTTTCACCCCGCTGCAATCGCAGACGCTCACCGATGTGGCCGCGCGTCTCGATGTTGTACCGATGCAGGTCGCACTCGCGTGGCTGCTCGCACGCGCGCCGAACATTTTGCTGATTCCCGGCACGTCGTCGCTGGGCCATCTGCGCGAAAACCTGGCAGCGGCCGAACTGAAGCTCGATGAAAAAACCATGGCCGAGCTGGACGGCATCGGCAACAGCTGACAACGCGACGGCGAAGCATCGGGTTTCTTGCCAGCTTTTGCGATCTCCACTAGCGTGCGCCGACCAGCGTTGGGGGCGTGGCTCTTGAAAATCTCGATCGGCAAGCGCCTGTTCTTCGCCGTGCTGCTGTCCATCGTGGCGGTCGGCGCGATCGGCGTGGGCTTGGTGCGCTGGCGACTGGCGGGTGATTTTTCGCAGTACGCCGCCAATATCGAAGTGCAACGACTGGACGGATTGATTGGCGCGTTGACGGCGCAATACCGGCAGCACGCCGGTTGGTCGTTCGTGCCGACGCAACCGGACAATCAGCGAACCTGGTTGCGCGATGAACTCACGCGCGCGCAGGCCGCCCATGATGCGAAAGCCGCGGCGGCACCGTTGTCGCCGAGCCTCGGCTATCGCATCGGCCTGCTTGATCAGGATCAGCGCTATCTCGCCGGCGCGATTGCCAGCCCGGTGATGATCGCGGTGGCATCGATTGATACCCTGCGCCGGCCCATCGTCGTCGATGCACACACCGTCGGCTGGCTGGTGATCGTCAAACCGCAGAATCCCGACGATGGCTTGGCCGTCGCGTTTCTGGTCGAGCAGCAGAAAAGTTTGCTGGTGATCGCGGGCATCAGCGTATTGCTGAGTGCCCTGGCGGCGGCGTTGCTGGCGGCGCATTTCCGCAAGCCGGTGAAACAGCTGGTCGATGGCGCACGTCGGCTTGGTGAGGGGCAGTTCGATATGCGGCTGTCGATTCATCGCAGTGATGAGCTGGGCGAACTGGCCGATACCTTCAACCATGTCGCCGCGCGGCTGGAAGACACCGAGCGCTGGCGCCAGCAATGGGTGGCCGATACGTCGCATGAATTGCGCACGCCGCTGTCGGTGTTGCGCGTGCAGATGGAAGCGTTGCAGGACGGCATTCGCCGCGCCACGCCGGACACCATCGCGTTGATGCTGCGGCAGGTGCACGCATTGACCAAACTGGTCGACGAGTTGCACGAACTGGCAGGCGTGGATGAGGGGCAGCGACATTACGATATGGCTTGCGTCGATGCGTGGATGCTGGCGCGCGATGTCGCCGAAAGCTTCGCGGAGAAAATCCGCATCGCCGGATTGGCGCTGTCGATCGGGCCGGTGCCGACGCGCTCGCTCGTGCATGCCGATGCGAATCGCCTGTGCCAGGTCATCGGCAACCTGCTGGAAAACAGCGTGCGCTATACCGACGCCGGCGGGCTTATCCAACTGCATGCCACGGTGATCCGGCACGAACTGCAGATCACGATGGACGACTCCGCGCCAGCTGTGCCGGCGGATTTGCTGGAGCGTCTGGGCGAGCGCTTCTTCCGCGTCGAGTCGTCGCGCAATCGCGCGCTTGGCGGCACGGGTCTTGGACTCGCGCTGAGTCGGCACATACTCGAAGCACACGGCGGACGTCTCGTGTTCACCGCATCGCCGCTCGGCGGTTTGCGCGCCACGCTCGTGTTGCCGGTGGAAGATTGATGACCACTTCCATCCTCATCGTCGAAGACGAAGGCGATCTCTCCTCGGTCATGCGTGACTACGTGACCGCAGCCGGTTACGCAGCGACGGTGATCGCCGATGGCGCCGAAGCGCTGGCGAGCGTGCGGCGCTCGGTGCCCGATCTGATCGTGCTGGACGTCATGCTGCCGGGTCTCGATGGCCTGACGCTGTGCAAGGCGGTGCGCGCGTTTTCCGAGGTGCCGATCATCATGGTCACCGCGCGCGTACAGGAAATCGATCGACTGCTCGGCCTGGAAACGGGAGCGGACGATTACATGTGCAAGCCTTTCAGCCCGCGAGAAATGGTTGCGCGCATCAAGGCCATCCTTCGTCGCGCGCGTGCAAACGACGCCGACGAGCAGCGACCTTTCGTCATCGACGAAGCTGCGTGCATCGTGCGCATTCACGCGCAGCCACTGGACCTGACATCGGCCGAGTTCAACCTGCTCGCCGCGATGGCGCGGCGCCCCGGCGTGATCCATTCGCGCGCGCAACTGCTTGATGCGATCAGCCGCGACAACCTCGACGCCACCGATCGCGCGATCGACAGCCATGTCAAAAACCTGCGCCGGAAAATCGCCGTGGCAATCCCGGATGTCGAAGTGATCCATTCCGTCTACGGACTCGGCTACCGCTTCGAGGTCTGACCGGCGTCGCGATGCGACGCCTCCCCACAATGTCTCCACATTCCCTTGCGACGCTGCTCTTCATCGACCACCGATGAACCACGCGAGGAATAGAGAGATGAGCATGAAAAAGAAAACAAAGCTGCGCATCACCGCGTTGACCGGCGCAGGCATGCTGTGCGGAGCGGCTATTGGATTGTTCGGCATGCCGGGCCACGCGCAATCCGGGCCGCCGCAGAAAGACATGCGCGTGGACAAGGCGATGCGCGCGGAAGTGATCGACGCCATCGTCGCGAACCTCGATCGTGCGTATGTCTTTCCGGACAAAGCGGCTGCGATGGCTACATCTCTGCGCGCACAACTGCAGCACGGCGATTTCGATGACATCAGCAGCGCCGAGACATTCGCCGACACACTGACCGACGCGCTGCAACGCGACAGTCACGACAAGCATCTCGAAGTGCGCTACTCCGAAGACGCGATACCGCCGACCTTCGATCAGGGCGACTCGCCTGCAGACAAGACGGCGGAACTATCCGAAGCAAAACGCTTCAACTTCGGCTTCGCCAATGTCGACCGGTTGCCTACCGACATCGGCTACATCGACCTGCATCAGTTCGGCAGGAAGGATCAGATCGCCACGCGCGTCGCCGCGAGCATGACGATGATGAGCGATACCAAGGCGCTGATCATCGACCTGCGTCATTGCAGCGGCGGCGATCCGGAAGGCGTGATGTTGTTCGCGAGTTATCTCTACGACCAACCCACGCATCTCAACGACGTCTACTGGCGTGACGAGAACCGTACCGAGCAGCGCTGGACGCAGGCGAGTGTGGTTGGCACGAAATACGGCGAAGCGCGGCCGATCTATCTGCTGACCAGCGCGGATACGTTTTCCGGCTGCGAGGATTTCGCCTATGCGCTGAAGAACAACAGGCGCGCGGTGTTGATCGGCGAGATCACTGGCGGTGGCGCGCATGCCGGCGCACCGCATCGGCTGGACGCGCACTTCATGATGTTCGTTCCGTCGGGCCGGCCGATCAGCCCGGTCACGCACACCGATTGGGAAAACGTCGGTGTGATTCCGAACGTCGAGAGTTCTGCAAAGAAGGCGCTTGTCATCGCGCAGATCGCCGTCATCAGGGACATGCTGAAGACCGAAACGGACCCGGTGTGGCAGCACAAAATGAAAGACCAGCTGCATGATCTGAATTGAATCGCGCGCGGTTGGCCTTGCATACGGCGCGTCGCAGTTCTTCAAGAAAGAGGGCCGCATCATGCGGCCCTCTTCGTGTGTTGCCTCGTGCGATTTATTGCGTGAGTGCGTTGATCAGCGCCGCGCCTTGCGGGCTGCCCCAGCCGGTGACGAGATCGAAGCCGGCCACGGCCTTGAAGCCGCTGCCGCTGCCTTCCTGCGGCGGATTGCTGCCGCTGGTGATGTCGTGGAACTGGCTGGTGTGACCCGCGCCGAGACCGAGGTTGTAGATCTGCGTGTTGACGAAACCGACCGGGCTTTTGCCATTGCTGGCCGCTTGCTGATTGGCCAGTGCGAGCAGGCCAGCCCAGCGCGGTGCGGCAAAGCTGGTGCCGCCGTAGCCGGTTTCGAACTTGCCGTTGCTCACGGTCGGGTTGTCGAAGTTCGCTTCGGCCGACACATCCGGATCGTTGCGCAGTGTGGTCGACCCCTTGTTGGTGCTGGTGATCACGCCGGACAGTTTCTGGTACGCGGGGATATTGTCCTTCGACGCCTTGTAGTAACCGCCGCTGCTGCCGGACCAGCCGGTCTCCGACGTCCACGAACCGTTCGGCCCGCTGGTGGTGAGGTCGGTACCGCCGACGTCGAGGATGTTGGGATCGAGCGACGGCGCATCCCATGTCGATGCGTTATACGCGCCGTAGTCGCCGGTGGCGTTGAGGAAGGTTTGTCCCTGCGCGGCGAACTGCTTGTAGATGGCGTCGTCCGATGCGCCGAAATCACCGCCGCCCCACGAACTGCTGATCACCTTGGCGGTGTTGTCCGAGGCCATGCGGTTGAGGATGTCGGTGGCGCTGTCGCCTTCGTAGAACACCACTTTCGACAGGCCCGGCGCCATGCCGATCACATTGACGATGTCGAGCACCTGCTCGCCGTCGTCGCAGGTGCTGGTGCCGCTGCCATCGCCGGCATCGCACACGCCGCTGTAGCCGTTGACCAGCACGTTGGTGATCGACACCGTCGAGTGCATGCCGGTCTTCGTGTAGTACAGCGTCACGTCGGCGGACTTGTAGCCGTCGTAGGAGAAGATGCCCACGGTCTGACCGGCGCCGGTGAGCGCGCCGGAACCGTAGTACGCGGCACGCATGTCGCTGGGCAGGTATTCGCCCGACGGACCCGAGCCGTGCGTGCGCGCGATGGCGTTCATGTGTTGCACGTTGTCGCCGTGCAGCAGGTGGTTGTGCGGCGGGTTGACGTTGGTCAGCCCCTTGATGTCGAGCAGCGGCACGGGGAGATCGAGCGTGGGTTCGCGATCCGGCGCGAAGAAATTCCGGTTCTGCGTCGGGTGGCGATAGTTGCCGATCTGCACGTGCATGGCGCGGTTGATGGTGGCGACGGAGCCCTGCACATCCACCACGTGGCGATTGGGCACGGTCTGCGTCACGGTGAGGCCGTTCGATTTTGCCCATGCGACCACGGCGTCGTAATCCTGCTGGGTCGCGCCGAAGCGGCTGGTGAATTCTTCCGGCGACAGGTAGTGGCGATAGTTCGGACTCTGCGGATTCTGGATCTGCGCCAGCAACGCATCGAGCCCGGCTTCGTCGCGCAACGGCAGCACCAGCGCGAGTTTCAGTGTCTGCGCTTGCGCCATGCTGCCCACCGGCGCGGCTTGGCCGGTGGCGACTTCGGTCGGCACGGCGGCACTCATGACATGGTTCTGGCCGGCGGCGACGGTAGCTGCCTGCGCCGTGGCGCCGAACGCCAAGGCGCTGGCGATCATCAAGCAGGGCAGGGTTTTCTTCAGACCGGAAAGGCCACGAATGCGGGTGTTGATCGGCAATGAATTCACTATCCATCTCTCCTTGTTATTGGATTCAATCGACGCCGAATCGGCGTCGCGTTGGTCGTGCACTGCCCCCTGTGCGTTGCTGCAGCCCGATCGAATGTAGTGCGCCGTTGCGGCGTTGGGCTTGGTTGCAATTACTTGCGCACGGTGTTGTGAACCGTCCCGGCAAAACCGAAACGCGGCTGCGTATTTCTCGCCACAACTTGCGCGTTAATTCATTGCAGGTTTAGTTGCGTGAAGACATCGAGCCGTTTGATGTGCGCGAGATGCTCGCGTGGCGCGTGAACTCAGCGCTCTGCTGATGCCTTAGCATTGTTTGCGGTCGTACCACTCGACTGAGGCGTCTTTTGCGCGTAGCCATCGTCCAGCGTGTGGAGGAAGGCGATGATGTCGCGGATGTCGAGATCGGTGAGCGCGGGCTTGTCGCCGGGCTTGAGGTTGAGCGGAAAGTCCTTGACGTCGACGTTGCCTTGCAGCGGTTTCGGAATGTCGTCGTAGAGCGCGAGTTTTCCGTCGGCATCGCGAGGATAGATTTCATCCGGCTGCACGCTGCGCAGATTGTAGAAATCCAGCACCTGCTTCAGCGTGGTGTACACGCCGTTGTGAAAGAACACCGAACGACGGTCGACGTTGCGCAGCGTCGGGGTGAGAAACATCCCGCAGTACTGCGTCTGCTGCGCGAGGTCCTTGCGGATCGGGCCGCACAGGCCGAGATCGTGGAACGCGGGATTCTTGTTGGCCGGCAGGTGCGGATTGCGCGGCACGCCAAGCGCTTCGTACTGCGTGTCGGTGAACAGCGGCGGCAAACCATCGCGGCTGGGCTGGCTCAGATGGCACGCGGCGCAGTTGCCTTTTTGCGGATCGTTGAACAGCTGCATGCCCCGCGCTTCGGTCGCGCTGAGTTTCGCGTTGCCCTGCAGCCACGCGTCGTACTTGCTGCTGAAGGCGTGGAACGACGGATCTTCGATCTGGTATCGCACCAGTGCGAACATCGCTTCGGACACGAGCCGGTCGGTATCGTTGAAGATGGTCGGGCCGAACAGCTGGAGGAAGGTCGATCGGTAGTCGGCGCGGTCGAGCGCGTGGGCGATGGTCGCCACGCTGTCGTTGGCCATTTCCATCGGATCGAGCGCAGGCAGAAATGCCTGCCGCTGCAGCGAGTCGGCGCGACCGTCCCAGAACAAACCTCCTTGCGGAACCATGGCGGTGGCCTGCGTGGTGCCGGCGGTTTTCTGCGCGCGCGGATCGCCGCTGGTGGAAGCGGCAACAGCATTGAGATTCACCGGCACATCGTCCGGCCCGGTGTCGGGACCGATGCTGAAAGGTTGTTGCCGATAGAGATACGTCAGCGACGGCGGCGGCCGATTGCCGAAGTTTTTCAGATCGCGTCCCCCCGGTTGCACGACGAGATCGTTGGGCGGGTTGTATGCGCGATTCGGGCTGTGGCACGACGCACAGGATTGCTTGTGCGACGCTGAAAGCGATGTATCGAAAAATAATTGCCTGCCCAGTTGGGCCACTGCGCTCAGCGGCTGCGTCGATGGAACATTCAACGACACGGAATGCGGATTGCTGCCGTCCGGCGCAGCGGTTGCGATGGCTGTTTGCGCCACGGCATTGCGGTTCGCCGTGAAACCCATCACGCACAACACAGTGAAGACGGGAGCGAACTTCAGCCGGTGAATCCAGCTGCGCGATGCGGTGTGTCGAGTCGAGCAAACGGCAAAGGGCAAGAGTAGAAATCCGGTTGTGAAACGATGGACGCACTCACGAAAAAATCCCTGCTGCGATCCGAAGGCCGCAGCAGGGATGTCGGTGTTGCGATTACAAGGCTTTGTTCGAATGCACGGCGACCTGCGTGTCCTGCGCCAGGCGCGGATCGATCGGACGCTCGACACGCGTGCCGAGGTTGGGGTCCAGGTAGATCGGACGCACCATGGTGAACTGGTCACGGTTGAAGTCGAACATGCTCATGATGCTCCCGGCATTCGCATCGTTCGAACCCTGGCCGATGCGCTGGCCACCGAGCCAGTTGTCCTCGATGAAACGCACCACGGAGGACTGCGAGACGCGGGTATCGTCGACATAGTTGGAACGCGCGTAAGGCGAGATCAACAGGAACGGCACGCGTGTGCCGGGGCCGCAGCGGCCGTTGACGACACCCCCGTTCACGCCGATGCCCGGTTGCGCATTCGGGCCGGTGCACTGGCCGTGCCCGTTGAGCTGATCGGCGCCGGTAACCGAACCTTCCGCGGTGGTCGCATCGAACGACGAGGTGGTCGGCGATGCATAGCGATGGTCGTACCAGCCATCGGAATCGTCGTAAGTGATGATGATAGCGGTGCTCTTCCAATCCGGCTGCTGCTCGATGAAATTGACCACCTTGACCACGAACGCCTGCTCGTCGAGCGGATCGGAATTGCCCGGATGCGCATCGCCCACCGACGGCGCCTTGATGTAGCTGACTGAGGGGAAATTGCCCGAGTTCACCGCCGCGTAGAAATCGTTCACGTCGTACGCGTGGTGCACCGGCGTCGCGCTGGCGTCTTTCGGATCGACGTAGCCGATCTGCTCAACCGAGGTTGGACGTGCGTGCGTCGGATTCGATGTGGTTGCGTAGTACTGGAACCAGGCGTGATGCGGAACATAGTCACCCTTGGTCGAGTTGAGCACGCTGGAGAACGTGCTGCGCGTGCAGCCGGTGCTGCCGTTGGCGTTGACGGCGGTGAGATCGAAGCCGCCCATGAAGCCACCCCAGGTCAGGTTGCGAGCGTTCAACAGGTCGCCGATGTTTTTCGATGTCATGCGCACCGTGCTGCTCGCCGAAGAGCAGGCGTCGTAGGCCGGATCGGTGTCGCCGATCAGTGTGAGGCCGCCCTGACCATCCGGCACGGACGAGGTGGAACCCACCACCGCCTGCGCACCGTTGGTGGTGCCGGAAACCACTTCCAGCGCGCCTTGTGTCGATGGGCCATAGGTATCCGTATAGGCGTTGTCGTTCAGCGCGAAATGCTGGGCGTAGTTCCACATCGCGGTGACGGTGTTGCCGTCGTAATACGCCATCACCAGGCCGTGCGTGCCGAACGTACCCGCGTTGCTCACCGTGTTGTTGCCGGTGTAGAGCGGGAACAGATCCGATGCGCCGTTATCGTAGGCCTGCTCCTCCGGCGTGTACGAATGATTCTGGCCTTCGGTATTGGCCTGCGTGCGATCAAGGCGGAATGGATTGACTGCATTGACGCCGTTGGCCGCATTGAGTGCGTTCGGATTCTGGGTCAGCAATTCCGGCGTCAGGCCCTGCACGGCGGGCGTAGCCGGATCGGCGTTGAACACCGGTTCGCCGACGGGATTCGACGCCACCGGATAGGTGCCGAAGTAATGATCGAACGAGCGGTTCTCGCCGAAGATCACCACCACGTGCTTGATCGGCGTGGCAGTGGCGACGGCGTCCTGCGGCGTAATGCGTGACGGGCCTATGGGCGCCGCAACCGGACCAGAAGGCTTGGTCGGAGCCGGAATGACCGACTTGCCCAAGGGCGATGGCACCTGCGCGGAAACGGCGAGCGCCAGGCTCATCGAGGCGATCGACGCGCACAACAGCGTCTTGCGGAATACATGACGGCGAAACATAGGGAACTCCTGTTGAGAGATGCAACGGGACGGGCTGACCGGAAAGAGTGGGCCGCGGCGGCATCCATGCACGCCATGTATTGCGCGAGTCCTCGCAGGACCACGCGCGGCGCTGAAGGGATTTCAACATCCGTAGATGAACATTCCGAGACAGTCTCGCGTCTGATGGGCCGTCCATTCGCAACGGTGGCCTGAAGTGTCGACGCCGGTGTGATGACTGCAAGAAGCTGCGGAAAATCGAACGATCGATGTGACGGCGCAAGCAGCAATTGGCGGGACTGCCGAGGTCGCGATCAGGGTTTACCATGCGTGATTCGCAAGAACGTGTTCTCAGGAGATCGACATGTCAGAGCTGGCAAATATTTTTCGTCGCATGCATTCGGGTTCCGAACTGCTGCGCTTGCCCAACGCATGGGATGCGGGCAGCGCGCGATTGTTCGAAGGCCTCGGCGCGCCTGCCATCGCCACCACCAGCGCAGGCGTGGCGTGGGCGTCGGGTTATGCCGATGGCGGAAAAATGCCCGTCGATGTGGCGATCGCTGCGGCCGTCAACATGGCGCGCGTGCTCCGCGTGCCATTGTCGGTCGACATGGAAAACGGCTATGCCGACGATCCGAAAGCAGTGGGCGAGATCATCCGGCGATTGCTCGACGCGGGCATCGCAGGCATCAACATCGAGGATGGGCAGGTAGCGCCGGCAAAGCTCGCCGCAAAGATCGAGGCGATCAAGAGCGTCGCGGCAGCGGCGGGCTCGGACATCTTCGTCAATGCACGCACGGATGTTTTTCTCTTGGGTCTCGTCGATGCGTCGAAGCGTGTCGATGAAACGCTTGCGCGCGGCGCGATCTATCGCGATGCCGGCGCAGACGGCCTGTTCGTACCGGGTATCTGCGACGCGACACAGATCGCTGCCGTGGTGAAAAGCGTCGGCCTGCCGCTCAACGTGATGGCCTGGCCGGGGCTCGCAGCGTCGGATGCGCTGGGAAAGCTCGGCGTGCGTCGGCTCAGTGCGGGCTCGGGCATTTCGCAGATGCTCTGGGGTCAGGCGGAAAAGCTGGCGAAGGATTTTCTCGACCACGGCCGCTCCGAACCCATGGCCGAGGGCGCGATGCCGTACGCGCAGTTGCAGGCGTTGTTCGCGGAAAAGTAGGACGTCGCATAACGATGAAGGTTTCCTCTCCTGCTCGCAGGGAAGGGCATGCTGCGGCTTCGAAGCGCGATCCATGCGTGCTAGTGTCTGGCAAGCGGGGGGAGGCCAACGATCATGCAGGCGAACGACATCAACATCGTGGTGCACGTCGGCATGGGCGCGTGCGGATTGATCGTCGGGCTGGTGCCGCTGCTGTCGTTCAAGGGCGGCAAGCTGCATCGACGCAGTGGCCGCATCTTCACCGTGTTTGCCGGCGTCGTTTTGCTTACGGCCCTGCTCGCCGATGTATCGCTCAGGCAGCCGATTGCCTTGCTTGCCGCATCGCTCTCCGCGACCTATCAATATTGGGGCAGCTTGCGCGCGCTGTATCTGCGCAACCGCGGCCCGGGCCTGCTCGATGCCACGATGGCATGCGTCGCACTCGCGGCCTGCGCCGCGTTGTTGCATGCGATGGATAGCGGCACCGCCTCCTGGTCGCCGATGATCGGTTACTCCACCGCAGGATTCGTCAGTGCCATCGCCGTCTATGATCTCAGCCGTTCGTTCTGGTCACGCGTCTGGCTGCGCTACGCGCGTCCGCTCGATCACGGCCTGAAGATGACCGGCTGCTACTTCGCGATGCTGTCCGCCGGCGCCGGCAATCTGCTGAAACATTTTCAGCCATGGAGCCAGATCCTGCCGTCGTCGATCGGCATGTGCGTGATGGTGTTGCTGACGATTGCGTATGTGCGTCGTCGTTCCATCTCGCCAGTCATGGATGCCGGCACGATTTGAGCAATTCAAGTTATCGCGGCAAGTTCACCAGGTCTGCATCGATGCGCAGTTGGGCGTCTTTCGGTACAAGCACGAGTTCCTCCTGCCCCACGAGGGCGTAGCCGAAACGGCCACGCCAGCTCAGGTCAAGCGAAAACACGCTTACAAGCATCGCATCGCATACATGTTGATGATCATTGCGACGTTAATCGCAGGGTTACTTCATGTGTTGTCGATCAATGGCCGCGTGCAAAAGGCGCAGACGGCGCGCTTGCCGGGCGCGCGGCGTTCTGGAACGAAGGCGTGGGCGCGTTCGAGTATGCGCGTTGGTTGACGGGCCGATAAATGCCGTGATCGTGGTTGTAGAACAGGCGCTGCCCACGGCCGAAGTCGTCGCGATTCGCCAGTGCAAGGCGGTGACCGTTGATGTTTACCCAATACCATGAGCCGTTGGGAACCGGCGAAGTGGACACGTATCCGAACCTGGCGACATAGTCGCCCTCCGAGCGCGGCGTGACCTGCAGCGCAAGGTTGATCACGAACTGGCTGCTCACTGCACGACCTTTGTACGTGGCCGGCTTGGCGATCATTTCGTCCAGGTTCTTCCGCATCAGTCGGTTGATCACCGGAGACAGTTCAACGGCAGGAGAGGCGTCTGTGACCTGGCCCTTGGCATTCACCTGCACGAGTACGGGAAGATACCGGGGCTTGAACTCGGTGAGCGAGCCGGACGATGCCATCGCGACATTCGCACCGGTCACAAGCAAAGCGGCAACAGCCATCATGGGAAATCGTTTCATGGGAACCTCCGTGGATCATGGATCGACGTCGGGGCGGCAAACCTCGGACGCAAGCGGTGCCTGCGCCGGCTCACTGTTCTCCCAAAGCGCGTCCCCGTCAATTAAAACTCTTTTCATGCAGGGCGGCCGCTTCTTCACCTGACCGTGACCTTGCGGAGTCGTCGCTATGAACGTCAGTCGCGAGCTTTTATCACCGTGCTCCACGCGATCAGCATGAGCAGCGCCGCTTGCAGTGGCAATCGCACGATCAGGAGCCACACCGGAATGTCGAACAGATTCGGGTGCTGGAGCATGTAGATGTTGGCCGGCGTTACCGCCACGGTCAGCGCCAACAGGCCGATGCCGGCAGCGCGACGTGTTGCGTGCCATACAACGCCGATTGCGCCGAGCAGTTCGAACACGCCGCTGACCAGCACCGTCGCGTGCGGCCACGAAATCGACGGCGGCACGATGCGCATCTCCGTCCGCGTTGCTGCGAAATGCGCGATGCCGCCGATCAGGAACCAGGCGAATACAAAACAGACGCCGGCCCTGCGGCCTGGCGTCATGTCATTCCAGCCCGTGAGCCGCAGGACAGGTGAGAGTTTGGCGTTCGACATGAGCTGTGCCGCGATGAAGACGCGTTCAGGCTAACTGCGACGATGTGATGGTTCATCGACGCACGATGTGATCTTCAAGCGGAGCGTGCCTTCTCGATATGGACGCTCATCACCGCATCGCTTAAGTTGCGGACTTCGCTCACACGTCGACACGACAACTAAGGAGAACAAACGCATGTTCAAGGCATCATGGATCGCTGCCGGTTTACTGCTGGCCATCGCGTCGGCATCGGCACGGCAGGCAGATACCGTGGCTGCACAAGCCACCGTTGTGCACGATAAGTCAGCGAAGCAGTTGCTGCTGGGAAATCATCGCCTGACGCTGCAATGGATCAGCTGGACGAAATTCGGTCAGGTCGAAATCACTGACTCGAACGGAAGCCTGCACATGAAAGGCGATCAGAAGAGCGACGTGAATTCCGATTACCTGCACATCGACGGCGTCATCACGCAAGTCGATGCCGGATCATTTGCCTTCCGCGGCACTATCGTCATGCAGGTCGGCGACACCAATGGCGGCAAACCATGCGCGCGCCAAGGCGATATGACGTTCCGCAAGACCGGTGCCCGCAAATACTGGCGCCTCAAGGAAATGCAGAATCCCTGCGTCCCCGCGGGCGACATGACCACCGATTATGTGGACGTCTATCTGCGCTGAACTGAGCGTGGCGGGGATGATGCGGCCCTTTGCGTGGAAGGTCGCCGTTGCCATCGTTGTCGAAGTTGTTGCGCATGGCCACCGTGTTGAGCGGTGGCCTCGCGATTTGAGTCACACCGCCGGCATCGGTCCTTGACCGGACGCCGGCCCGCTACATGCATAACTACTGCTGCTGCATTTCCTGTTGTTGCTGCTCCTGCTGTTGTTGTTGCTGTTCCTGTTCGCGCTGCATTTCTTCCTGCTGCTGTTCCTGTTGCTGCTGGTAAGCCTCGCGTTCTTGCTCGGCCTGCTGCTCTTGCTGCTGCTGGCGTTGCTCGTCTTCTTCCTGCCGCTGCCGGTTCTGTTGTTCCCACTGCTGTTGTTGCGTTTGCTGCTGCATCTGCATCTGCATCTGCATCTGTTGCTGATTCTGATCATCAGCCTGCTGCTGTTGCAGGTTCTGGTTACTCGCTTGCTGCTGGGCGGCGGCATTGGCCGTGGCCACTTGGTAAGGATTATTTGATGCCGCCGGCTGCGACATGCGGTTCAGTTGCGTCAGATTGGCGATCGCATTGGCGTGGCCCTGGGCTGCGGCTTTCTGAAACCAGCCGCCGGCAGCAGCGAAGTCTTTCGGCATGCCCTGTCCGTTCGCATACAGAAGACCGAGATTGTTCTGTGCATCGGCATTGCCCTGTTCGGCAGCCTTGCGGTAATAGGCTGCCGCCTGTGCATAATCCTTGTTCACGCCCTGGCCGTTCTGATACGAGATGCCGATGTTGTCCAGCGCGGGGATGTTTCCCTGGTCCGCGGCCTTTCGGTACCACGTCATCGCAACGGCGTAGTCGCGCGGGACGGCCGTGCCGTTCATGTAGGCATTGCCCATCTCGTTTTGTGCGTCGGGATTATTCTTTGCGGCGCTCTTGCTGTACCAGGCTAGGGCCGCCGCAGGATCCTTCGCGACACCGGTGCCATTGGAGTAGAGAGTCCCCAGCATGAACTCCGCCTGGGCGTCTCCCTGATCAGCCGCCTTGCGGTAGAAAGCAGCGGCCATGGCATCGTCATGCGCCACGCCTTGCCCATGATGGTAAAGAAAGCCCATGTTGTATTCGGCATCCGAAAAACCCTGATCGGCTGCCTTGCCATACCAGTTGGCGGCCATGGCATAGTCACGTGCTACGCCTTGCCCGTTGTAATAAAAAGAACCCAGCTGGAATTCTGCATTCACCTGGCCCTGATCGGCGGCCTTGCGACTCCAGCTCACGGCCATCGCCTGATCCTGCTTCACGCCCGATCCATTCGAGTAGGCGTTGGCCAGCGACACCTGTGCGCGGGCGTAGCCCTGATCGGCGGCCTTGCGATACCAGGACACGGCGATGGCGAAGTCCTTGGTCACGCTCCTGCCGTATTCGTAGGAGATGCCCATAGCATTTTGCGAGCGCGCATCGCCCTGATCGGCCGCCTTGCGAAACCAGGGAAGGGCACTGGCCCAGTCATTCTTGACCTTGTCGAAGTACAGCGCGAGGTCGCGTTGCGCATTGCGATCGCCGTGATCGGCGTCGACCTTGAGCTTCGCCAGCGATGTGGCATCCGGTGCGGCGTATGCCGCATCGATGCCGGATGAAGCGGGCGCCTGTTGCGCCACGCAGGCAAGCGATGTAACGAGCAATGCGACGCCGAGGATACGGGATGCAAGGGGAATCAAACGCATGACGAGCACGTCCTTATGTTCGGTAGGAGCGGGCAATCATCATGGAATCGATGGGGCAAGTCGACAGGGAATTCCTACAGTGCTTTCGATCAGTCGCAACGTGTCGTTCCCGGTGATCAGGAGACGTCAGCCTTCGCGCGCACGCTGCCAGCTTCGTGCGCCGATCATCGCCAGCACCACGAATCCCGCATACAGCACCGACGTGATCAGCAGCGATTTGTAGACGTACTCGCCGACGTAGATCACGTCGACCACGATCCACAACCACCACGCGGCGATGTGGCGACGACCTTGCCACCATTGCGCCACGAGGCTGAAGGCAGTGAGTGCGGCATCAAGCCAGGGCAGTGCGGCGTCGGTCCAGCGATGCATGGCGGCGCCCAGCGCGATGGCGCCGATCGCGCCGATCGACAAATGCAGAGCCGCCTGCTTCGGCGGCAATGCAGCAACGCGCACGCGTCCGTCGTCACCGAGATGACGCAGCCAGCGATGCCAGCCGTAGACGATCAGCGCGGCGAAGGCGAGTTGCAGCAGCGCATCGGAATAAAGCTTCGCGTCGATGAAGATCCACGCATACGCGATCACCGACGCCAGCCCGACCGGCCAACACCACGGCCGCCGTCGCGCGGTGAGCCACACGCCCCACGCGCTGATCAGCGCGGCGAAAAGTTCAAACCACGACATTTCAGAAGTCATAGGTGAGCGACAACCGCGCCAGTCGCGGCGCACCGGGGAAGAGATATGCGTCGCCGCCGGATGTGCCGGTATCGCGCCAGTAGAAATGATTGAACACGTTGTCGACGTTGAGTCGCCATGTCAGTGCGTGGTCGCGCCACGCGGTGACATAGCGCAGCCCCGCATCGAACACGTGATACGACGGCACGCTTAGCTGACCGTTCGGCGTGGCGACATTGCTGCTTGCATAACGCCAGCCGCCGAGCAGGCTGAGGCCGGCAGCGAACGGCAGGCGATAGTCCGCATACAACGCGGTGCGCAGGCGCGGCACGTTGATCACCTGATGACCTTCGTACGACGGCGTGCCGGTGTCCTGCGCACGTGCCTGGATCAGGTTGAGGCTGGCAGTGAGGCGCAGGTTATCGGTGACGCGCCCGGCAGCGTTGAGCTCCATGCCGGTGTGCGTTTCGTCGCCGCGCTGCACATAGGTAAAACCTTCGGCTGAACTGTCGGGCTGTGCGAACTGATACGGCTGGCGCAACCGATAAAGGGCGGCCTGCAGATCGAGCGCATCGCTCCATGTGAATTTCAGCCCGGCTTCGACTTGATGCGACAGCAGCGGCGCGAGCGTGATGCCGCCGTTGGACGTCCAGTACGGCGCCTCGTTGCCGAGCGCAAGGCTTTTGCTGTAACTGACATAGGCAGTCAGCGGCGCGACGGGTTGCCACATCACGGCGGCTTGCGGCAGCAGTTTGCTCATGCGCGTATCGCGCTGAAGCACGCCGGTGTCGTCGTAGGCGCGCTCGTGCAGGCGCACGAAACGTCCGCCGGCCAGTACTTGCCATTGCAATCCAAGATGGATGCGATCGAGCGCGAATACCGCGCGCTGCCAGCTCGACAACGTTCGCGCCGATGGCCCCGGTTGATTGGGCGACGGTGCGAAGTACGGTGGATCGACCTCGTCGATGTTCGCGGTGCCGACGTAATCGTAGACATACGGCCGCTGGTCGAGCGTGCGACGGAACACGCTCGCGCCCATCTCGATTTCATGCGTCAGTGCGCCGGTGTCGAACGAGCCCTTCAGCACGGCGCGCACTTCGTCGTTCTGGCGCGTGTCGTCGGGGCTGCGAAAATCGTAGACGTCGTAGTCGCCGTTCGGCGCGAAGAAATATCCCGGCGTGGTGCCGCTGGCGCACGTGGGGGCATAGAAACAGCCGTAGGCGAAAGCGACGTTGTCATCGATCACCACGTGGCTGTGGCCGCCTGAAACCTGCACGCTCCAGTCGTCGTTGAAGCGGTAGTCGTAGCGCACGGTCGTGTTGCTGGCGTCGATGCCGACGGGCTGCTGCCACGGTTCGAAGCCGAGCATGCGCGTGCGACTGGGATCGGACGGAATCGTCGTGCCGCCGAGCAACTGGTAACCGGATACCGAGCGCTGGCCGCTGGTCTGGTAGTCGGTGTCGAGTTGCAGCGTGGCGTTGGCGCTGATCTTCCAGTCCGCCGCGAACGAGATGAAAGCGCGGCGGCCATCGGCGTGTTGCACATAGGAGTTCATGTCCTCGTGCGCAACGTTGGCGCGCACGCCGAAGTCCTGGCTGAGCCAGCCGCCGATATCCGCCGCGATGTAGCGCGAGCCGTGCGAATCGGTGCCGACCGTCACGCTGTGCACGTCGGCCGGCCGCTTGCTGACGTAGTTGATCACGCCGCCGGGCGCGACCACGCCGGCTTCCAGCCCGGCGAGTCCCTTGAGGATTTCGACACGCTGCTTGTCTTCCAGCGGCACCAGTTGCTCGCCTGCGATGCTCATCTCGTTCTGGCGGAAGCCGGTGGCGAGGTCGAGCGGAAAGCCGCGAATGGCGACGTCCTGGTAATAGCCGACGGGCGCGTAGTTGTCGCCAACGGCAGCATCGGAGCGCATGAGCTCGCTCAGCGAACGCGGCTGGCGATCATCGATCTGATCGCGGGTGATCACCGTGATCGCGGCGGGTGTGTCGTGCAGCGGCGCGTTGCCGAAACTGCCGAAGGCGTCCACTTGCGAATTGGCGGCACGATAGCCGTTGGTGCCATTCGCCTTCACGTGAACCGGCGCCAACGTCGTGGTTTGCACGGGCGCGGCGGCGTCATCGGCTGCGTGTGCGATCGACACGATCGACAGCAGTGCCAGCGCGAGGGGAGTTCGGTAGAGGGCCATCGTTCGTCGTCTTCTGCAGGTGCGGACGAAGCGACGGCGACGCGACCGCCCGTGAAGGACGTGCCGTGTCAGCAAGCTCCCTACGCCGGTACTAACCGGGTCAGGTTCCAAGGGACTCTCTCAGCCCGGCAACGCCGGGCACCCCCGCTTCAAGAACGGCTATTGAAACACGGATCGTCAGGCGAGGTCGTGAAGATTTTCCAGAAAGGCTTCGCCTTGCGCCGTGCCAAACCATGCGGCGTGTCCGCGCAGGAAAATGTCATAGGCCACATCGGCGCTGGTGCGCGCGTGCGTGATGGCGTGGAAATATTCCACTTCCGACAATGCGAAATCGACGTGCACCAGCGGCAGCAGATCGGCGAGCAGATGTACGTCGTCGCGACTCAATGTGCGCTGCTGGCGATAGCCTTCGAGCAGCGTGCGTGCGATGTCGGTGTGTGCAGCGTCCGCGTTTTCCAGCGACAGCCATGCGATCGCGTTGCGCTCGATGGCGGTCGCGAGATCGAACATGGCGAACGTGGCGGCGGAAAGTCCGAAGTCGAGTACCGACGTGATGCGCGCATCGTCGCCGTGGTCGCTCCAGCACAGGTTGGAGACGTGCCAGTCGCCGTGCGTCCACAGCCTTGGCTGCTGTGCGAGTCGCGGCTGCAGCTTCGCGTGCCATGGCGCGAGTACCTCGCGAAGATCGGTGGCCCAGTCACGATCGCGCAGGTAATCCGCAAGGCCCGGTCGCTGTGGAAATTGCGCGCGCAAGGCGTCGACCGGATTGGGCGAAGCGATGAGTTCGCAACGCGCGACGAGCAGGTGCGTATCGCGTTGCGGCGCGTTGTAGCCGGACGCTGCGTCGTGCATCGCGGCGAGCATGCGGCCCGCGGTGAGTGCGTGCATGTGATTCGGCAGCGGCGACCATGAGATCGCCTCGCGATACACGTCGACGCCCGCCGCGTGCCGATGGATTTCATAGATCCAGTCGTCCATGGCCAGCGCTGTTTGGCCGTCCATATCCGAAAACACTTCGGGTACGGGAATGCCTGCGGCACGCTGGTGCGCCATGAAGCGATGTTCTTCAGTCAACGTGCGAACCGTACGCACACTGCAGTGATGTCGCTTGACGAATACCGTCGTTGTTTCGGTTTTCACCAGGCACGCCGCCGACAGCGGGCGCGGGCTGTGCCATTCGATGCCGATCGGTCGACCCAGTTGCGGATAACGGCGCAGCAGCGTGTCGACTTCGGATTCGGTAAGCGCAGGCCAGTCCGGCGCGATGGCATCACCGGCAAGCCCATGCACCTGGTGGATCGTTTCGTTCATGGTGCGTGCGGGGTTAGATGACGAGTGCCGAAGTATCCCCGAAGCGAAGGCGCTGCGCTTCCGGCGACACGCGGCATCGCGTCTAATGGACTTTCCCTCCACCGTCGCGGCTTATCGATGAGTGCCCTCCTGCTGTTGTTTGTCTGCCTGGCGCTGGGTGTTCTGGTGGCGCGTTTCGCGCGACCGCCGGCGGGCATCGTGCCGGCTATCAACTGGTGGGTGATCAACGTGGCGCTGCCGGCGCTGGTGCTGCAGCTGATTCCGCGCGTGGCGTTCGATGCGCGACTGTGGTTTCCGATCGCGGCGATGGTGCTGGTGTTTGGCGGCGCGTGGCTGCTGTTCGGCCTGCTCGGTCCGAGGCTCGGCTGGTCTCGGCAACGCATCGGTGCGTTGATCCTGGTGTGCGGTCTGGGCAATACCTCGTTCATGGGCTATCCGCTGATCCAGGCGATGCACGGCCAGGCTGGTCTCGCGCTGGCGGTGGTTGCCGATCAGCTCGGCGCATTTCCGATTCTTGCATCAGCCGGCATCGTGGTGGCGTCGATTTATTCGGGCCGCACGCCGCGTGCCGCAACAATCGCCAGGCGCATCGCGACGTTCCCCGCTTTCATCGCGCTGGTTGTCGGCATCGTCGTTGGTGTCGCAGGCGGTTGGCCGGTGTGGATGAACAATGTGTTCGCGCCGATCGGTGCAACGCTTACGCCGCTCGCATTGTTTTCCGTCGGCCTGCAGTTCAAGTTCCGGCTCGGCGAGCGCCAGCTCGGTGCGCTGATTCTCGGGCTTGGATGGAAACTGCTGCTCGCGCCGCTGCTGTGCCTGGCGCTTGGAATGACCGCAGGCATCGGAGGACTGGTGCTCACGGTCGGCGTGTTGCAGGCGGCGATGGCGCCGATGATTTCCGCGGCCATCCTCGCCGATGAATACGAGCTTGAGCCCGCGCTGGCGAATGCCGTGCTCGGCGCGGGCATCGTGTTGTCGTTGCTGACCGTGCCGCTGCTCGACGTCTGGCTGAGGTCATAGCGCAAAGTCGCTAGGGCGAATGGCCGCTTGCGTCGCTTCGCCACTGCATCGAGACTAGTTGCTACTTCATGGGCGGGGGGCCGTGTCATGGCGAATTTCGAACTCATACGGCGCATGTTCGCAGGTGGTCAGGCCGAGCGTCGCGCCGTGCCGCGCAGCGGCGTGCCGAAGAATGCGCTGGTGCTGATCGTGGACGATTCCTCGACCATCCGCGCCGTGCTCGGCAAGATGCTTACGCAGGACAGCCACATTGTACTCAAGGCGCCGGATGGCGAAACCGCGCTCGAGATCGCGCGCAGCGCCGGGCCCGATCTGATCTTTCTCGACATCGTGATGCCCGGCATGAATGGTTTTGCGGTGTTGCGGGCGTTGCGCCGCGATCCGCTGACGCAGCACATCCCGATCGTGATGATCAGCGGCAACCTGCAGGCGACCGAACAGTTCTACGTGCAGCGATTCGGAGCGGACGACTTCATGAAGAAGCCGTTCGGACGTGGCGAAGTGTTCGCGCGCATCCAGCATTTGACCGACAGCGGCCGGCTGGTGGTGCGCGAGCGCGAGCCGCAACAGGACAACGCGCCCGAACACAGTCAGGCCGAACACGACGCGATTCCGGATGTCGCCATGCCGGACACGCATCATCCGTTCACGCCGTCGTCCGAATCGCCTTGATCCGTGGGCGCGTGTGGACGTGCGCGTTTGTGGCGTGCGCTTCGACAAGCAGATAATCGCAGCGATGAACAAACCCTTTGAACCGCTCAGCGAAGTGCGCGTCGATGTGTGGCTTTGGTCCGCGCGGTTCTTCAAGACGCGCAGCCTGGCCAAGCACGCGATCGAGGGTGGCAAGATCGACCTCAACGATGACGGCTGCAAACCGGCCAAGGCGCTGCGTGTCGGCGACATGCTGAAGATCAGCCGCGGCGAGGAGAAGCTGGAGGTCGAAGTGCTCGCGCTCGCCGATCGCCGCGGCCCGGCCAACGTCGCGCAGACGCTGTATCGCGAAACCGAAACCAGCCGCGCGACGCGCGAAGCCGCGCGAGAGCAGCGTCGACTGATCGGCATGAACGGGCCGTTGAAGCGCCCGGACAAGCACGCGCGACGCGATTTGCGCCGCATGAAGGACGCGAGCTGAGCAGTGCATCCCAGATTCCGCGCGACTTGTGGCGGAAGATCGCCTCGGGGTGAGGCCTTTGTCCGGCAAGGGGATACAAATGGATGGACTGGTACGCAAGAGCGGCATGGACTTCTTCAAGCGACTGCTTGGAGGTCATGCCGATGGCCATGGTTCCGGTCCGATGCTGCAGGCCGCACTCGGCGCTCGCGTGCTGGTGGTCGACGACTCGCCGACGATCTGCGCGGTGCTCGGCAAGATGCTCGGGCAGGAAGGCTACGTGGTGATCAAGGCGACCGACGGCAAGACCGCGATCGAGCTGGTACGCAGCGAGGAGCCCGCGCTGATTTTTCTCGACGTGGTGATGCCCGGCATGAACGGTTTCACCGTGTTGCGCACGTTGCGCCACGATCCACTGGTGCGTGACGTCCCGATCATCATGATCAGCGGCAACCAGCAAGCTACCGAGCAGTTCTACCTGCAGCGCTACGGTGCCGACGATTTCATGAAGAAGCCATTCGGTGGTGACGATGTGTACCGGCGTATCAGCCAGCTGGTGGCGGCGGGTCGGTTGGCTGCGCGCAAGCCGTCGGACGTGATCGACGCGACGGTGATAGCGTCGTCCAGCGTGTCGCACGACGCGATTCCTGATATCGCGATGCCGGATGCCGCACACGCGCAGGAAGCCGCTTCGGCCAACGCGCAACGCAAGGTTCCCGTCGCGGCCTGAGGCGGCGCGACTCGGTGCGTCAGAGCAGTTTCTTCAGCCGATAGAGCGCGTCCAGCGCTTCGCGCGGCGACAGTGTGTCCGGGTCGATGTCGTCCAGTGCGCGCTCTGCAGCGGACTGCGCCGGCGGCGCGAACAACGCGAGCTGCGGCGAGTTTTCACCTTTGACGGGATGCTTCGACACGTGCTGATGCATGCCGCGTTCGAGCTCCGCCAGCGTGCGCTTCGCATCGGCGATCACCGATTTCGGCAAGCCGGCGAGCGCCGCCACCTGCAGACCGAAACTGCGATTGGCCGGGCCATCTTTCACTGCATGCATGAAGACTAGTTGTTCACCGCGCTTCTGGTCGTGGAGTTCCACCGCGTCGAGGTGCACGTTGGCGATGCCGGAAAAATCTCCGGCCAGTTCGGTCAGTTCGAAATAGTGCGTGGCGAACAGTGTGTACGCGCGACTGGTTGCGGCAAGGTGCACCGCTGCCGCACGCGCCAGCGACAGGCCGTCGTACGTGCTGGTGCCGCGACCGACTTCGTCCATCAGCACGAGGCTGTGGGCGGTGGCGTTGTGCAGGATGTTGGCGGTTTCACTCATCTCCACCATGAAGGTGGACTGGCCGCGCGACAGGTCGTCGCCGGCACCGATGCGCGTGAAGATGCGATCGATCGGCCCGATGATCGCACTGCTCGCGGGCACGTAGCTGCCGACATGCGCGAGCAGAACGATCAACGCGTTCTGGCGCATGTAAGTGGATTTGCCGCCCATGTTCGGGCCGGTGATCACCAGCATGCGGCGCGTGTCATCCAGGTGCAGGTCGTTCGGTTCGAAGGGTTCGTCGCGTACTTTTTCAACGACGGGATGTCGACCGCGCTCGATCGCGATGCCGGGTTCGTCGGTGAGTTGCGGGGCGCTCCAGTCGAGTGCTTCGGCGCGTTCCGCCAGCGTGCCGAGCACGTCAAGCTCGGCCATTGCGGCGGCGGCTATTTTCAGCGGTTCGAGTTGCGCGGTCAGCGTGTCCAGCAACGCTTCGTAAAGCGCACGCTCGCGCATCAATGAGCGTTCCTTCGCGGACAGCACCTTGTCCTCGAAATTCTTGAGTTCTTCGGTGATGTAACGCTCGGCGTTCTTGGTGGTCTGCCGTCGCGTGTAATGCGTGGGCGCCTTGTCCGATTGCGCCTTGGTGATCTCGATGTAGTAACCGTGCACGCGGTTGTAGCCGACTTTCAGCGTGGTGATGCCGCTGGCGGATTTCTCTCGTTCCTCCAGCTCCACCAAGTATTGATCAGCGTGCGTGGAAAGCCTGCGCAGTTCGTCGAGTTCTGCGTCGTAGCCATCGGCCAGCACGCCGCCGTCGCGTTGCAAGACCGGCGGCTGTTCGACGATGGCGCGCGCGAGCAGCGCGGCGGTATCGGCGTGGTCGCCGATGCGTTCTACCAGTTTGTGCAGCAGCGGGCTGTCCAGTGCGGCGATGCGTTTGCGCAACTCCGGCGCTGACGCGAGGCCGTCGCGAAGGGTAGACAGATCGCGCGGCCGCGCCGAGCGCAAGGCGACGCGCGCAAGGATGCGTTCGAGATCGCCGATGCCGCGCAGCAGTTCGCGCAGGCCTTCGTAGTGACGCGCGTCGATCAGCGTGCCGATCGCCTGATGCCGATGGCGCAGTTGCTCGCGCGAACGAAGCGGGCGACTGAGCCAGCGGCGCAGCAGGCGCGCTCCCATCGGCGTCACGGTTTCGTCGAGCACGCCAAGCAGTGTGTGCTCGGTGCGGCCGCTGGGATGCGTGTCGATTTCCAGGTTGCGGCGCGTGGCTGCGTCCAGCGCGATGGTTTCGCTGGCGCTTTCCACGGCCATGCCGGTGAGGTGCGGCAGTGCGCTTTTCTGGGTTTCCTCGACGTAGCCAAGCAGGCAACCGGCCGCGGCGATCGCCAGGTGCATGCCGTCCACGCCGAAACCGCCGAGGTCGCGCGTACCGAAGAAACGATTGAGTTCGCGCGTCGCCGCGTCGACATCGAAATGCCACGGTGCACGCTTGCGCAAGCCGGCCAGTGTGCTGACCAGCTTGGGCCATGCGACATTTTCGTCGATCAACGTTTCGGCAGGTTGCAACCGCGCGAGTTCTGCCGCGAGCGACTCGGCGTTGGGCACTTCGCTCAGCAGAAAACGGCCGCTGGACAGGTCGACCCACGCCAGCCCGTAGGCACCGTTTGATCCGGCGGAAATCGAGAGCAGCAGATTGTCGCGACGTTCCTCGAGCAATGCTGCGTCGGTCACCGTGCCGGGCGTGACGATGCGCACAACCTTGCGTTCCACGATGCCTTTTGCCAGTGCCGGGTCGCCAATCTGTTCGCAGATCGCTACCGACTCGCCGAGGCGCACCAATCGCGCGAGATAGTTTTCCGCTGCGTGATAGGGCACGCCGGCCATCGGAATCGGCGATCCGCCGGACTGGCCGCGCTGGGTCAGGGTGATGTCGAGCAGTCGCGCCGCCTTGCGCGCGTCGTCGAAGAACAGCTCGTAGAAATCGCCCATGCGAAAGAACAGCAAAACCTCCGGATGCTCCGCCTTCGCCGACAAGTACTGGCGCATGAACGGCGTGTGGTCGGACAGCTTGGTTACATGGGTCGAAATCGAATTTTTATCAGCAGCTTGCTGAATGTCCTGCGTCGCCATATGCGTAAGGTGATTCTCTGTTCAATCGGCTTGTCGCGTTGCCGGGCGCCCATGGAATGCGGGCGAGGCAGTGAGGGAACGCAGTATCCCTCGTCTCAGGCCCGCTGTGCGTCCGGCATCAGAAGCAGTGGCCTCGGCCATCTCGCGGACGGCCCGTATCCACAGCCCCGCCGCAAGGCATATCAAATTGCACTTCTCGTGACTAAAATGGTCTTTCACGTTGTCGCGGGTGCCCGCCGATGCATGGCGACCCTTGAAGTAGCTGAGTAGCTGAGTAGCGGTTTGCATGCTGCGTAACGCCGGAGTGCCGTGGACGCTCGCGCGAGATCTGTTTCAGCCCATGCGGTGGATTCGCTGGTAAACGCTACGGAAGCGGCTCGTATCGTCTGGCGCGGACTTTATTTGTTTCATCACCGGAAGCCCCATCTTGAGCACATCTGCTTCGCTGCACATTGTCCCGCTTGACGCCAAGACGGACCTGGATAAATTCATCAAGCTGCCGGGCTCCATTCTGGGCTCCGATCCGGCTTGGATCGCGCCGTTGAATCTCGAGCGACGCCTGCACCTCGGCGCAAAAAACAATCCCTGGTTCGAGCACGCCCGCTGGAAGGCCTGGATCGCCTATCGCGGCGACAAGCCGGTCGGCCGGATCAGCGCCCAGATCGACGCCCTTCATCTTGAAATTCATGCGGACGGCGCAGGATTTTTCGGCATGCTGGATGCCGAGGACAGCCAGGAAACTTTCGACGCATTGATCGGCGCGGCCGAAGAGTGGCTGCGCAGCGAAGGCATGAAGCGCGTCCGCGGTCCGCTCAGCCTTTCGATCAATGACGAAGTCGGCCTGCTGGTGGACGGCTTCGATACCTCGCCCTATTTCATGATGGGCCATACCAAGCCGTATTACGGCGCGCGCATCGAGCAGGCCGGATATCACAAGGCCAAGGACATGCTCGCGTATGTGGTCGCGCCGGATTTCCCCGCGCCGAAAGTGATGAACCGCCTGCTCGGAAAATCCAAGCAGAGCATCAAGGTGCGTCCGCTTGATCGCAAACGGTTTGATGAGGAACTCGCCGTGCTGCGAGACATCTTCAACGATGCGTGGTCGGACAACTGGGGCTTCGTGCCCTTCACCGAGGCCGAGTTCAAGGATCTCGGCCACACGCTGAAGGTGCTGATTGCTTCGGAGCTGATCCAGATCGCCGAAGTGGACGGCGTGCCGGCGGCTTTCATCGTCGCGCTGCCGAACGTCAACGAAGTCATCAAGGATTTCGGTGGATCGTTGTTGCCGTTCAACTGGGCGAAATTGTTGTGGCGGCTCAAGGTGAAATTTCCGAAGTCATCACGCGTGCCGCTGATGGGCGTGCGGCGCATTTTCCACAACACGCCGCTGGGACCGGGCCTCGCATTTCTGGTGATCGACGCGGTGCGCCATCACCTCGTCGCGATGGGCGTGAAAGAAGTCGAGCTGTCGTGGATCCTCGAAGACAACGACGGCATGCGCAACATCATCGAGGCGATCGGCGGCCGCGATTACAAGCGTTATCGCGTTTATGAAAAGGAGCTGTCGTGAGCCGGCCGTCGTCCGGCGGAAAAACCGGGTGGTTGATGGTCGGCGTGGTCGTGATCGTTGGCGTCATCTGGTGGATCAGCCACGGCCATAAAAGCAGCAAGTCGGATGCGGACCAGACGGTGCCGGTTGTCGCGGCCGTCGTCCGTCAGGGCAGCTTCGTTGATTATCGATCGCAGCCCGGTACCGTGACGCCATCCAACAGCGTCGTGGTGCGCAGCCAGGTGGATGGCGTGCTTAAGAGCATCGCCTTCAACGGTGGACAGGCCGTCAAGCAGGGCGATCTGCTGGCTGAAATCGACCCGCGCGCGTTTCAGTCGCAACTGCAGCTGGCCACGGGTGATCTGGCGAGCAGTCAGGCGAAGTTGTCCAACGCGCAGGACACCCTCAAACACTACGAAGTGCTGGCCACGCAGGATTCCATCTCGCGCCAGCGCCTCGCCGACCAGCGATCGCTGGTGACGCAATACGCCGCCGAAGTGAAGTCCGAGCAGGGACGCATCGGCAGCGCCAACCTGCAGGTTTCGAACGCGCGCATCACGTCGCCGATCTCCGGCGTGGTGGGTTTGCGTCGGGTTGATCCGGGCAATCTCGTCGGCCCGTCCGACGCGCGCGGCATTGCGGTGGTGACGCAGTCGCAGCCAAGCAAAGTCGTTTTCTCGGTGCCGGTCAACGTGGTACCGCGTGTACTTCAGCGGTTGAACGCGGGCAGCTGCATTCCGGTCGAGGCGATCGGCGATGGCCCGGATGATGTGCTCGGCAGCGGGCGTCTGCTTGCCGCGAACAACCAGGTCGATCCGGCGACTGGCACGGTGAAGTTCGAAGCCGAGTTCGCCAACGCCGATGGGACGCTGCTGCCCAATCAGTTCGTGACTGCAAAGCTTCCGGTCGAAGTACTGCCGCAGGCGATCCTGCTGCCGTCGTCGGCGATCCAGCAGGGTGCGCAAGGTGCGTTCGTCTATGTGATCAAGGACGACAAGACGGTTGCTGTCGTGCCGGTCAGGCTGGGCACCAGCGATACGACGACCACCGTCATCAAATCCGGCGTGGCGCCGGGTGCGAAGGTGGTGGTCGAGGGCGCGGACAGACTCCGCGCGGGCATTCCGGTCAGCGTCACGATGAGTGTCGAGCCGACGCCGACGTCCCCGTCGAATACGCCTGAGTGTCATCGCGACGAGGCGAACGCGTCGCCGCGGATGCCGACCGGCCGCTCGTGAATCCGTCCCGACTGTTCATCCTCCGGCCGGTCGCGACATCGCTGCTGGCCATCGCGATCCTGCTGGTCGGGCTGTTCGCGTATCGGTTCCTGCCGCTGTCGGCGCTGCCGGAAGTCGACTTCCCCACCATCGAGGTCGTCACCGCATATCCGGGTGCCGGGCCCGAGGTCATGGCATCGACTGTCACGGGACCGCTGGAACGTCAGCTTGGGCAGATGCCCGGCCTGAGCCAGATGTCGTCGACGAGTTCGGGGGGCGCCTCGACCGTCACGCTGCGCTTCAATCTCGAACTGCCGCTCGATGTGGCCGAACAGGAAGTGCAGGCCGCCATCAACGCAGCGGCGCCGTTGCTGCCGCCGGACATTTCGCAGCCGCCGATCTATCGCAAGGTCAACCCGGCCGATGCGCCGGTGATGACGCTGGCGCTGACGTCACCCACCCTGTCGTTGCAGCAACTGCACGAACTGGCGGATACGCGCCTCGTGCCGAAGCTGTCGCAGGTGACCGGCGTCGGCCTGGTCAGCCTCGATGGCGGCCAGCAGCCGGCGATCGTGGTGCAGGCCGATCCGGCGCGACTGCGCTCGCAGGGCATGACGCTGGACGATCTGCGCAGCGCGCTTCGCGATGCCAATTCGAACCAGGCCAAAGGCAGTCTCGAAGGGCCGGTGCGCTCGTCGAATATCGCGATCAGCAATCCGATCGATACCGCGGCCGAATTCGAACGCCTCACCGTTGCGCATCGTGACGGGGCCGTGGTGCGCCTGGGCGACGTGGCCAAGGTGATCGATGGTGCGGAGAACTCGCGTGTTGCCGCGTGGTCTGGCCACGACCCGGCGATCATCCTGCAGATTCGTCGCCAGCCCGGCGCCAACGTGGTCGAAGTGGTGGATCGCATCGGGCAACTGCTGCCCCAGCTGAAGGCGACGCTGCCCGCGGCCGTCGATGTCGCGACACTGACCGATCGCACCGAAACCGTGCGCGCCGCCGTGCACGACACGCAGCTCGAATTGATCTTCGCGATCGTGCTGGTGGTGCTGGTGATCTTCCTGTTCCTGGGCAGCGGCACGGCGACGGTGATCCCCGGCGTGGTGGTGCCGCTGTCGTTGATCGGCACGTTCGCGGTGATGTATCTGGCCGGGTTTTCGATCAACAACCTCACGCTGATGGCGCTGATCGTGGCGACCGGTTTCATGGTCGACGATGCGATCGTCATGATCGAGAACATCGCGCGCTATGTCGAAGCCGGTGAGGATCCGTTTGCCGCCGCGCTGAAAGGATCACGCCAGATCGCGTTCACCGTGGTGTCGCTGACCTTGTCGCTGCTCGCCGTGCTGATCCCGCTGTTGTTCATGGGCGGACTGGTCGGACGGCTGTTCCGCGAATTCGCGATCACGCTGGCGGTAGCCATCACGATTTCCTGCGTGGTCTCGCTGACGCTGACGCCGATGATGTGCGCGCGGATGCTCCGGCGCACGCCCGAGCCGTCGCAGCAAGGTCGCGTCGCCCGCAAGGGCAGGGAATGGCACGACCGCGTGCTGGCTAAATATGCGCGTGGCCTCAAATGGGTGTTGGCGCGGCAGGCCGCGACGCTCATCACGGTCGCGGGCATGGCTGCGCTGGCGGTGCTTCTTTACGTCGCGATTCCGCGCGGCCTTTTCCCGACGCAGGATTCCGGCGATATCCAGGGCATTTCCGTCGCGTCGCCGACGGTCTCGTTCGCCGCCATGGCGAAACGCCAGCAGGCGTTGACTGCCGAAATTTTGCGCGATCCTGCGGTGGCGAGCGTTGCGTCCTTCATCGGCGCTGGCGATGGCGCGCTGTCGCTCAACAGCGGTCGGCTGATCATTCACCTCAAACCGCTCGGTCATCGCGATCGCGCGCCCAAGGTCATGCGACGACTCGCCGATGCGGCCAGCAAGGTCGATGGCATCCAGCTTTACATGCAGCCGGTGCCCGACCTCACGATCGACGATCGGGTGAGCCCGGGCCAGTATCAGTTTTCAGTCGAGAACGCGGACCCGGCGCTGCTTGCGCAGTGGATGCCGCGCATCGTCGGCTCGTTGCAGGGTCTTCGAAAACTTTCGGGCGTGACCAGCGACCAGCAGGCCAACGGTCTGGAGGCATACGTCGAAGTCGATCACGACCTGGCGAGCCGCTACGGCATCACGTCGGCGGCGGTGGGCGACGCGCTCTACAACGCGTTCGGCCAGCGCCAGGTGAGCACGTTGCTGACCTTGGCGAGCCAGCGTCGCGTGATCCTCGAAGCGGCTCCCAACGCCGATGGCACGGCCGGCGCCATGGGCGGCATCTATCTCGCGCCGCAGGCAGGCACGGGTGATACCGGCGGCGACGCGAGCGATCCCTCGTCGACGCTGATTCCTCTTTCATCCATCGCGAAGGTGAGCGAACGCACGGCGCCGCTGCTCGTCACGCGGATTGACCAGCTTCCGGCGGCAACGGTGTCGTTCAATCTTGCGAAGGGCGTCGCGCTGGATGGCGCAATCAAGGCCGTCGATGCGGCGTGGCGCGATCTGAAATTGCCGTCCAGCATGCAGCTGCGCTGGCAGGGTTCGTCGCAGGCTTTTGAGGCTTCACGCGATGGTCAGCCTTGGCTGATTCTGGCCACGTTGCTTACTGTCTACATCGTGCTGGGCGTTCTCTACGAAAGCACCATCCATCCGTTGACGATTCTGTCGACACTGCCGTCGGCCGGCATCGGCGCGCTGCTCGCGCTGATGATCGGCGGATTCGAGCTCGATGTGATTTCGTTGATCGGCGTGATCCTGCTGATAGGCATCGTGCAGAAAAACGCGATCATGCTGATCGACTTCGCGATCGACGCGCAGCGTCAGCAGGGCCTGTCGCCGCGCGACGCCATCGTGCAGGCGTGCATGCTGCGTTTCCGCCCGATCATCATGACGACGCTTGCAGCGATGTTGGGCGCGTTGCCGCTGATGCTCGGCGGCGGCATGGGTGCCGAGCTTCGCCATCCGCTCGGCGTGGGCATCTTCTGGGGCTTGTTGGTGAGCCAATTGCTGACGCTGTTCACGACGCCAGTGATCTATCTCGCGTTCGAAAGCGTGCTGCAGCGTCGCGGGCAGCGTGCGTGAGTCGTCGGACATGAACATCTCCGGGTTGTTTATCGGTCGGCCGGTGGCGACGTCGCTGCTGTGCGTCGGGCTGGTGCTTGCCGGGGCGTTGGCGTGGCGGCTGCTGCCGATCGCATCGCTGCCCGAAGTGAATGTGCCGACCATCAAGATCTCGGCCGATCTGCCCGGCGCGAGCCCGGCGACCATGGTGTCGGCGGTGGCGGCGCCGCTCGAACGTTCGCTCGGGCGCATCGCTGGCGTGACTGAAATGACGTCCGTCAGCACCAGCGGCAGCACCGACATCCGGATGACCTTCGATTTTTCGCGCAACGTGGTTGGCGCGTCGCGCGACGTGCAGGCGGCGATCAATGCCGCGCGCGCCGACTTGCCTTCCGACATGCCGGCCAGCCCGACGTATCGCGAAGTCAGTTCGGCGGATGCGCCCGTGCTCGTGCTCAGCCTGACTTCGCAACACGCGACGCCGGGACAGATGTACGCCGTGGCGTCGACGACGTTCAGCCAGGTGCTGGCGCAGGTCGACGGCGTCGGTGAAGTGGAGATTGTCGGCAGCTCGGTGCCGGCGGTGCGCATCGACCTCGATCCGCAGGCGATGAACCAGCGCGGCGTCGGCTTTGAACAACTGCGCCGCGCGGTGGCTGCGGCCGTGTCGAACCAGGCGTCCGGCGCGCTGGAGATCGGCGATCGCTACCTGCAAGTGGCGACCAACGGCCAGCTCGACGACGTGCAGGCGTTCCGTTCATTGGTGGTGGCGGGCCGTGATGGCACCGCCGTGTCGCTGGGCGATCTGTCCACCATCAGCAACACGGTGCGTGATCCCGGCAATGCAGCGCTCGCCAATGGCGAACCCGCAGTGCTGGCACTCGTGCGGCACAAGGCTGGTGCCAACATCATCGACGTGATCGACGGCGTCACGCGGCGATTGCCTGCGCTGCAGGCTTCCATGCCGGGCGACATGAAGGTAGGCGTCATCATCGACAGCGCCACGTCCGTGCGCGGTTCGCTGCGCGGCGCCGAGCACACGCTGGCGATCGCAGTGGTGCTGGTGGTGCTGGTGATGCTGCTGTTCCTGCGCAATCTTCGTGCGGCGTTGATCGCCAGCGCGGTGGCGCCGATCTCGCTGCTTGGCGCGATGACGGTGATGTACCTGCTCGGTTACAGCCTCGACATTTTGTCGCTGATGGCGCTGACCATCGCGGTGGGTTTCACCGTGGACGATGCGGTGGTGGTGGTGGAAAACATCGCGCGCCACATCGAAGACGGCATGCCGCCGCGCGAAGCTGCGCGGATCGGTGCAGGTGAGGTGGGACTCACCGTGTTGTCGATGAGTGCGGTGCTGGTCGCGGTCTTCATTCCCTTGCTGTTGATGGGTGGATACGTCGGCCTGTTCGTGCGCGAGTTCGCCGTGACGCTCGCGGTGGTCATCGCCATTTCCCTGATCGTGTCGCTGACCTTCGTGCCGATGCTGTGCGCGTGGTGGCTGAAGCCGACAAGTTCCACTCGCGAGCATGGCCGGGTGTTCCGCTGGAGCGAGCGCGGATTCAAGGCGCTGCAGAAGACTTACGACGACAGCCTTGTCTGGGCGCTGCGCCGCGCTCCGCTGACCATGCTTTCGTTGCTGGCGGTGATTGGCCTCAGCGTGTTTCTGTACGTCGTGGTTCCGAAGGGTTTCTTCCCGCGTCAGGACACCGGCGAACTGACGGGTGATTTCGACACCGATGGAAGCGCGTCCTTTCCGGTGGCAAGAGAAAAGCTGGCCCGCTTCCTCGATGTGGTGCGCGCCGATCCTTCCATTGCGAGTGTCGCAGGCTATGTCGAGCACGATTCGGGTTCGCTGTTCGCCACCCTGAAGCCACTGTCGAAGCGCGACGCCAGTGCCGACGATGTCGCGATACGATTGAATGCCAAGCTCGCCAGACTGACCGGTGGAACGTTCACCGTCACCTCGGTGCAGAACATTCGCGTCGGCGGGCGCCGCAGCAGGGCGTCGAACGAATACACGATCCAGGCGGACACGCCGGAACTGCTCCGTACGTGGGCGCCACGGATCGCCCAGGCGATGGCGACGATCCCGCAGATCAGCAACGTGCACAGCGACAACGGCGGCACGACGCTGGCGACCTCGCTAGACGTCGATCGCGATACGGCGGCGCAGTACGGCATCAGCTATGCACGGATCGATGGCGTCTTGCGTGACGCATTCGCCGACCGTCGCGTCAGCACGATTTTTTCGCCATCGGACCAGGTGCCTGTGCTCATGGGCGTCGCCCCGGAACATGCGCAGTCCGCTGACGCGTTCAATGACATCCAGGTTCCGGGCGCCGCTAGCAGCAACGTGCCCCTGCTGGTGCTGGGCCATGTCAGGCAGTTCGACGCGCCGCTCAATATCGCTCACTTCGGGCAGGCCGTATCCGCCACGATTTCATTCGACAGGGCGCCGGGCGTGTCGCTGTCGCAAGCGACGCAGGCAATCCAGAAAATGGTGGATCGCACCGCCATGCCGACCTCGGTTCGCAGCACGTTCGCAGGCTCGGCCGGTGCGTTCCGGCAAGTGGCTTCGAGTGAGCCGGCGCTGATCCTCGGCGCGTTCCTGACGTTGTTCATCGTGCTGGGCATTCTTTACGAAAGTTGCTTTCACCCGTTGACGATCCTGTCGACGTTGCCTTCCGCGGCGGTGGGCGCGGTGTTCGCGCTGATCGTGTTCCGCACCGATTTCGACGTGATCGCGCTGATCGGCATCTTCGCCCTCATCGGCATCGTGATGAAGAACGCGATCATGATGGTGGACTTCGCGCTTGCTGCGCAGCGCGGCTCGGGACTGACGCCGGCCGAGGCGATCCAGCAGGCATGCCGCCTGCGTTTCCGTCCGATCCTGATGACGTCGCTGGCGGTGATGGTGGCGGCAGTTCCACTGGCGGTGACGCGCGGCGACGGCGCCGAGATGCATCAGCCGCTGGGCATCGCGATGGGCGGCGGCCTGGTGGTGAGTCAATTGTTGACGCTTTACACGACGCCGGTTGTATACCTTTATCTCGACCGATTCAGCAAATGGGCAAGCCAATGGATGCAGAGTTTCAAGGCTCGACGCGATTCGGAATGGGCGGCTATCCACAAAGGACCGCTGTCGTGAATCCGCGATCCCATGTCCATAGTTTGCGAGCACTTGTGGCCGCGTGTGCCGTGTTGCTCGTCGCCTCGTGCACCGAGGTCGGGCCGGATTACGTGCGTCCGTCCGCGCCCGGTTCGGCGGCTTACAAGGAGGCGAGCCCGCAGATTGCCGCGCACCCGGAAACGGCGATCGCCGGAAAGTGGTGGGAGATTTATGGCGACACCACACTCGACGCCCTGGTTTCGCAGGTGGCGATCAGCAACCAGTCGCTCGCTGCTGCCGCTGCCCGCGTGGGCGAAGCACAGGCGCTCGTCGCGGTAGCGCATGGTGCCGCGCTGCCGGCCATCAGTGCCGGCACGCTGAAATCCGGGCGCAAGAATGAAAACGATTTTGGCATCGGCGTCAGTTGGGAGCTCGACCTCTGGGGCCGCATTCGCCGTGACGTCGAAGCCCATCGCGCACTCGCCGAAGCAAGCAGCGACGACCTCGCCGCCGCCACGCTGTCGATGCAGGCGCAGCTCGTGCAGAGTTACTTCGCGCTGCGCCAGGACGATGCGGTGATCGATCTTCTGCAGCGCGCCGCGGACGGTGCGGGGCAGTGGAACCGGATGGTCGGGAATCAGTACACGCAAGGCCAGGCTTCCAGCGCCAACGTGGCGGAGGCCGCCATGAAGGCCAGTTCAGCGCAGTTGCAATTGGCAGATACGAAGAGTGCGCGCGCCGAGCTTGAGCACGCAATTGCCGTGATGCTCGGCAAGCCGCCGGCGGAATTTTCCATCGCCATCGCGCCTTTCGATGCGAACGTGCCGATCGTTCCCTCGGGCGTGCCTGCCAGCCTTCTGGAACGTCGCCCGGATGTTGCCGCGAGCGAGCGTCGCATGGCTGCCGCCAGCGCGCGCATCGGCGTTGCGAAAGCCGAGACTTTGCCGTCGATCAACCTGGCGGCCGGCATCGGCATACTCCGGGGGCCGACGGGCACGGCCGACGTACGCGCGCCGCTATTTGCGGGCGGGCGTCTCGACGCGCAGATCACCAACGCCGACGAAGGCTACAAGGAGGCCGTCGCGAATTATCGGCAAACCGTGCTGGACGCCTATCGCGAAGTGGAAGATGGTTTAGTCGTCACGAGCACGCTGGCCTGCGTGGCCGAGCTGCAGGCCAAGGCCGCCACGGCAGCAACGGAATCGGACCGGGTCACGCAGAACCAGTACAAGGAAGGCGTGGCCGACTATCCCGCCGTGGTGGATGCGGCGAACGCGGCGCTTGATGCCGGCCGCGGCGAACAGCAGCTTCGCCTGCGACGCCTCGATGCCAGCGTGAATCTCATCATGTCGTTGGGCGGCGGTTGGCAGCCCAACAGCCGCCAAAACCCGAAACGCTAAATCGGATAACGAGCAACCAGCGTATCCAGACGGGAACGGATTTCCTTCGCAAGTGGTGCAGGCGTCTGATAATGGCGGCGTCCGGCCAGCGCGTCGGCGACCATTTCGTCATGTCGTGATCCCATCAGGCCGTTGATGGCTGCGAGGAAGCGCGACATCCGGTAGGCATGATCGTTTGGACCGAGCGACCTCAGCGTGTCGTAGAAGGACACCTGCATGCTGACGATCTTGCGCACATCATGAAACTGGTCGCCGTCGAAAACGGTACGCGCCATGGCCTTCTTGAGGTGCCGCATTTCCGAGCGCTGCAAGGCGATGAGCCCCGCTTCGCTATCCATTCGCGTGTTTACCATTGCGTGCCGGATCATCGACCAGACGGGCTTCGACAGCAGCACGCGCAACTTGAGGCCATGGCGAACGATGCCGCTGCGCCGGCCGCTGCGAAAAGCATCCTGCAAATGACCCAGCACGCGCGTCGTCAGGTCGAACAAATAGTTCGATTGATGACGTTTGCCGTACAACCGTTGCGCAAAGCGCAAATGCTTGTATCGCGCGCGGATGTACTTGTATTGAAGACGCTCGTCCGCGCTCAGCGCTTCGTCGCGAAGCAGCTTTTCGACGAGCCGCAACAGATCCTCGCGCGTGACGCCGTCTTCCCAGAATTGCAGGCACAGCGCATAGCACTGCCGGATGGATTCCTCGGGGCAAGCCAGCACGATCGGATCGGGCAGGGCGACATGGCCATCGATGATGTCGTCGACATCCACGGCATCGAACATCCGCCGCAGCGTTTCCGCCGGAAATTTCTGCCAGGTCGCTGAACGAGGAGTCGCCATCAGCGCACTTCCTCCGGCGCGTAATGAGAAAGCGTGTGCCGTTTGCGATACGCCGCAATGGTTGGAATCAACTGAAAAACGGCTTCAAGGCATTGGCCGCCGAAGTAGGCGATGGCGGCGCCCATGATGCCGATGTAGTGGGTGAGTCCAATCAGCAAAGCGGCGTACAGGGCCGCAGCGAGCGCTTGCGCGACAAGTGCGGCGCGCTGGCGGCTGGCGATGTAGAGCAGTGATTCAAGCGGAAAACCCGCCATGGACACCACGAGCGCGGCCGACATGACCTGGAGCAGGTTGTACGACTCCAGGTACTGATGGCCGAACACCAGCGAGATGAGCGGCTTGCCCACGACAATCACCAGCAGGGCGACGAGTACGCCGAGGCCACCGGCCAGGGCGGCGGAGCGAAGGCCCAGTTTCCATGGTCGCGTGCTGGAAGGTTCCATCCGCATGATTTCGGGATAGAAACTTTTCTGCATGAGCGATGCAGGCGTGCCTGCGGCATCGAAAAAGGTCAGCGCAACCTTGAATAAACCAGCCGCGGTCGGCCCGAGCATGATGCCGACCAGCACGTTGCTGCCCGCGTTGCGGGCCGACCAGATCGAGTGAGCGAAATTCGTTGTCCAGACAAAATCCCACGCGCCCTTGATGCGACGGGCAGGAGCAAACAATCCCGGGCGCAGCGCGTGCTCGATCTTCTGTCGACGCAGCTCATGCACCGCGAACAGCCAGAGTGCGCCGTCCCCCAACAGGCTGGACACGTACCACGTCGCGAGGAATCCCGGAAAACCCAGGTGGCCGAAGTACGCCGCGACGCTGCCGGTCGCGCGCAGGAACGGAGTAATCGCCTGCTGCATGGCGATCAGGTCGAACCGGTCGATCGAACGCAGGATGCCCATCGGCGTCGCCGCGGTCATGGTCGGGATCAGCGTGCAATAGCCCAACGCCCACCAGAAATCCGCTGGCGAAATGCCCACCGCATGGCTGAGCAGCGGCAGAAGAATCATGCCGCCGACGAGTGCGACCGCGCCGCTTGCCAGATCCAGGCCGAAAGAAAATCCCGTGACGTCGCGAAAGCGCGTGACGTCCTGGCGAGCGAGCGCAGGCGTGCCGAACTGGACCACGAACTGCCAAGTCTGGAATTTCGCGATATCGCTCACGGTTTTCGCGTAAGCCTGGACGACGACCAGCGTACCGAACAGCGCCGGCGACATGCCACGCCCCGCACACGCAAGCGCCAGCAAGCCGAGCAAGGCGCTGACGACATTGCTGGAGCCCAGGTAGGACGCGTTGCGCACGATGGCGCGGAATGCGCCATCGGAGAACCAGTGCTTCATGCTTTTGCGCCGGTCCAGCTTCCGAATGCGGCGCAGATGGCGTCGATCTGCGCCGGCGTATGCGCGGCGCTGACGCTGCAGCGGAGCAGCGATTCGTTGCCCGGCGTGGCCGGTGGCACCATCAGGTTCACGTAGACGCCATGCTTCAGCAGATGATCCCAGAAGCGCAGCGCTTCCAGCTTGTCGCCGACGAGCACGGCGACGACTGCGTTGGGTGCTGCGCCGAGCCGGAAACCGAGCGCCGACAATCCCGCATGAAGGCGTTCCGCATTCTCCTGCAGGCGTTGCCTGAGGTCGTCTGCACCGGCCAGCTTGCGCAGCGCCTGCCGCGTCGCGGCGATCGTTGCCGGCGCGAGCGACGCGGTGAATACGTAGGGTCGGCTGGCGTAGCGCAGCACGCCCATGTCATCGGAATCGCCGACGCAGAATCCGCCGGTGTTGCCGAGACTTTTGCTGAACGTGCCGACGACGTAATCGACATCGGCAAGCACACCGGCTTCTTCGGCCACGCCGCGTCCCTTGTTGCCCAGCACGCCCATGGAATGGGCTTCGTCCACCAGCAGGACCGCGCCGAATTCTTTCTTCACGTCGACAAACTCGTTCATCGGCGCGCGATCGCCGAGCATGCTGTATACGCCTTCCACGACGACCAGCGCGTTCTCAGCATCGGCGCCAAGGCGACGCAGGCGCTTGGCGAGATCTTCGGCATCATTGTGGCGAAAACGAATGGTGTTGGCGCCGCTGAGTTTGCAGCCGTCGTAGATGCTGGCGTGGCTGTCGGCATCGATCAGAACGGTGTCGCTCGGACCGGCTAGCGCCGAAATCATCCCGAGGTTGGCCTGGTAGCCGGTGGAGAAAACGATGGCGTCGCGCTTGCCGTAATAGCGGGCAAGGTCGAGCTCAAGTTCGCGATGCCCGGCGTAGCTGCCGTTGGCCATGCGCGAACCGGTGGTGCCGGTGCCCGAGGTTTCTAGCGCGTTGCGAGCGGCCGCGACGCAATCGGCATCGAAGGTCATGCCGAGATAGTTGTTGGTGCCGGCCAGGATGGTGTGGCGTCCGTCGATCAGCCCTTCAGTAGGCGAAAGGATGCGGTCTATCTGAACGCCAAACGGATCGATGCCGATGGTGGCCAGTTCCTGCTGCACGGCGCGGACGGCCTGGAGTCTGGGATTCTCTTTCATGCGCCTTGACCCGCACCCTGTTGGATTTTCTGAATCTGCGTCGCGAGATCTCCCACGGTCCGCACTTCCGCGATGGCATTGATGGGGACGGAGATGTCGAAGTCGTCCTCAACGGCCAGCATGAGGTCCATGACTTTCAGCGAATCCAGGGCCAGCTGGCCGGTCAATTCGGTGGTTCCGTCGATCACGGTCACGCGCCCTTCTGCAAGCGGAGTGAGGATGGTGACAAGTTGCGCGACAACATCTTGATGATTCATCAGGGCACTCCTTTCAGTGCGGCAGAGGTCTGCCAAGCGTATCGGCGAGACCACGTTCGAAACCGATGGTGGGCCGCCAGCCTGTCGCTCCGGCGAAGGCACTTCCATCGCACACCCAATCGGGGTGGGTGATTTCGCGTACTTTTCCGGGCGTTAGCATGGGCGCGTATCCGAACACGCGGGCTGCGACGAGATTGACGCCGCCGACCAGTCGCAAGCATGGCGCGGGAATGGGTACACGTCGGATCGGTGCATTGCCGCGCAACACGTGAGCTGCCGTCCCCAGCACCGTATTCCAGTCGTAGCCATTTTCATGACCGTCGTCGAGCTCATAGGTATTTCCGGAACCAGTGCCGGCTTTCAGCCAGGCCACCACGGCAGACGCGAGGTCGGTGACGTGGATCAGCGAAAACCTTCCGCGCCCGTTGCCGGGTATGGGCGCCAGTCCGCGCGCCATGCTTTGAAACAGCGGCAACATCTCGCGATCGCCGGGCCCATAGACGGCAGGTGGTCGCAATGCATCCCAGTGCAACCGTCCTGCACTGGCTTCCAGCGCACGTTCGCCACGCCGTTTGCTGCCTGCGTAATCGGACAAATGTGGTTCACGGGCTGCGAGGGACGACAGCAACAGAAAACGTTGGCATCCCGGTGTACGGTCTGCCGCTTGAGCCGCGTCCCGGACACCGTCCGCGTTGACTCGATCGAAGTCGGATCGACGCGCACCGCGAACGCTGCCGGCGCAATGCACCACGGCTTGGGCATCTTTCATCAGATTCGACAGGGCATCGTGGTCGGCGAGTTCGCCCGGAACCCACGTCAGGCCAGGCTCGTCTCGCAGCGCACGGCCATTTCGGGGTCGATACAGCGCGTGCACATCGTAGCCGGCAGCAAGAAGTTGTTTGCGCAACGTTGTGCCGATGAATCCTGTTGCGCCCGTCAGTGCGACCACCGGTTTCCCGATGCCATCCGCTTCGCTCACCGCGAGGCTACGGCGCCGTAAACCGGCTCCTGTGCCTGCCGTTCAAGGTATCCGCTTCGCGTTGCCGAACGCGACAGCTTGCCGGACGACGTGCGCGGAAGCGTATGGCGCGGGACCAGTTCGATGATGCAGGCGATGCCCAGCTCTTCAAGCAACTCACGACGCACGCGCTGCACCAGAGCGACGCGGGCATTGGGATCAAGCGTGTTGCACTGGACCACGACCGCCGCTATTTCCGCACCATTGGGGCCGGGAACGCCGAATGCCGAGGCGTCCTGCGAACGCAGTTCGGGCTGCCGTTCGACAATGCGCTCGATGTCCTGCGGCCAGATGTTGCGACCGTTGACGATGATCATGTCTTTGTGGCGACCGGTGACCACGACCTCGCCATCGACGATGTAACCGACGTCGCCGGTATCGAGCCAGCCATCTTCGCCCAACGCCTTGGCTGTCAGCTCCGGCTGCTTGAAGTATCCCGACATGAGGCTGGGACCACGCACGCGGATCCGGCCGACGTGAAGATCCGCCAGCTGATTGCCTGCGTCGTCGCAGACGTCGAGTTCATGACCGGGCAGCGGGCCACCGCAGCGCACGAAACCAGTGCCAGTGCCTGGCGTGACTGCCGTGGCGCGCAGGTTTTCAGCGAGGTCGGCCGGGTCGATCCATTCGACCACGATGCCCTTGCCCACGGGGGAGAAGCTGACTGCAAGCGAAGCCTCGGCCATGCCGTAGGAAGGCACGAACGCGCGCGCGTCGAAGCCTGCTGGCGCCAGCAGCTCTGCGAAGCGTTCGGGCACTTCGGGCAGGATAGGCTCCGCACCGATTCCCGCGACGCGCCAGTTGGAAAGATCGTACGAGGCGATGTCCGCCGGCCGTACGCGGCGCGCGCACATCTCGTAACCAAACGGTGGGCTGTATGCGATGGTCGCCTTGCCGTGGCTCATCAACTCCAGCCAGCGGCGGGGACGCATTGCGAACTCGCGGGTATCGAGATAGTCGATCGAACGCTGACCTGCCATCACCGTCAGCAGGCAGCCGACCAGACCCATGTCGTGATAGAACGGCAGCCACGACGCGAAGCGATCGGTGTCGCGCACGTCCAAGCCGTGATTGAGCGCGCCGTATGCATTCGCGAGCAGGGCCTGCTCGGTAATCATGGCGGCCTTGGGAGTTCCGGTGCTGCCGGACGTAAATTGCAGATAGGCAATTTCCTGCGGCCCGGTCGCCTGCAATTCCAGATCTTCTTGCGGCAACTGGTCAAAAGCGGCTGGTTCGCCCCACATGGCAAGGTCAAGCCCACGCACGGCTTCGCCGAGGAATCCGAGGAACGAATTCGACGCGACAGCAATTGAGGCCTCGCATGCCTGCAACATGCCGCGAAGCTTCTGCACATAAGCGTCATGGCCGCCAAGGTTGACCGTTGACGGTAACGCTACAGGCACAAGTCCAACGTATTGGCAGGCAAAGAAGAAACGCAAAAAGTCCGGCGTGGTTTCCGCCACGATCGCAAGGCGCGATCCACGCGGGAGTCCAAGCGATGCCAGCCGCTGCGCAAGTTCAAGCGCCTGTGCGCGAAGCGTTCGGTAGGGCAACGCGGTTTCGAGCTTGCCGGCAGCATAGAAATTGGCGCCCGTGACACCACGAGCGGCGTAATCCAGCGCTTCAGCGAGGCTGGTGAAATCGGCACGGCGCAATGGCACCGTGTTCCGAGTGGGCGTGGCGTGCCCAGCTTCAATCGCAATGTTTCCGTCTGCGCTCATGGTTTTATTGTGTTCTCACGAGAACCGCATCACTGGGCCAACCCCGGAGTGTATCAGCGGCTTACTGTACCCAATCGTAGCATAATTGAACGTTTTGTTAATGAATTTATTCAAACTTTCGTAACTTGGCGAGAGTATAACGTCCGATCGCCTCCGCGCCCTCGTTTTTGACATCAACGCCGGCCGTGCTCGCGGTTCCACCTTGCGATGTTCTTGAGAGGCTGTCGAACATAGGGGCTAAGCTGGATCAAGCGCAGCAGGAGACGGTTGAACAGCGTGCCGATCTTGTCCATCGGTCGGTCGATATCGAGAAACAATACCGCGCGAAGTTCGTCGGTATCGTTGTGTACTTCGTGCTCGTAGGTGTCGTCGAACAGCATCACCTTGCCCTCCTGCCAGTGCAATATCTGGTCGTCGACACGAATCCAGACGTTGCGCCAGTCGGCCGGCACCTTCAGGCCCAGGTGTGCGCGGATGACCGCACGAGTCGGGCCCTTGTGCGCGGCGATGCGGTATCGCGGTTTCAGAATGGAGAACATCGCGCTGCGAACGCCCGGTAACGTGTCCAGCAGAGCAGCCGTCCGCGGACATACCGCGCAGTTGTCGTCCACCCGTTTGCCATAGATGTAAAAGCCGAACGTCTTCCAGTTGTCGCCCTTGGAGATGCGTTGCTGGTCAGGCGAAAGCTGGTGGAAGGCCGGAATGTCTTCGGGATGTTGAAGTAGCTGATCGAGTTCCTCGCGGATCTCGGGCCACGCATTTTCAAGTTGCGGCACCCAGCCGAATGACGTGTTGTCGATCGCCGGCGTGGTGGGCACAAGCGAATGCCGGGCCTGGAAGCGGCCGACTCCGCGGAGAAAATGCTTTCCGCCTCGGATAAGCAGGCGGCGCCATAAGGGTGCCTGGAATGAATTTGGAGAGATCGTGTCCATGTCGTCTTAAACATTGGCGGTGGCGTCCTCGGCGTGCCGGGACGTTGAAGTGACAGAAGTGATGGCATGCAGCGCCTTTTCAAGCACTTCGGCATACGGCACACGGGTATCGAGATCGAAGATCGGTGCACCGTTGAAACGCAATCTCGCCATGACGGCAATCTTGTCGCTCAATTCGGCTGGGCCGTGATCGGGCTTGCGCGCATGTGCGGTGGCGAGGTCGATATCCAGCTTGATTACCAAGGCCGGTCGGATCATCGCCATGCGCTGATACAGCTGTTCTTCGCGGGCTGCCAGCTTGCGTACCAGCCAATGCTTGCTGCGTTCCAGGCCCAGCCCGGGACCGTCGTAACGGAACCCGGTAATTTCCGCCTGCGGGTAACGATCGGTGATGACCAACACGCCGCGCTGCGTGAGCCGAAGTACCTTTCTCAATTGTGCTGCGCGCCACAGCGACAACCCGTACATGATGAGCGCGCCCCAGATGCCCGGTAACTTGTTGCGCATGTCCTGAGCGTGCGCAGCCTTGGTCGCGAGACGTCGCTCCAGCCGTGGACCTATCAGCGGCAGGCGCTTGATCTTGTCGCCGCTCTCGCCGGAGACCAATCCCATGTAGCGCCATTCCGTCGGCCTGGTTTGGCCCAGCGTCTTGACCAGGTCGTGGGTTAGTGTCGACTTGCCGGTGCCGTCACAGCCGACCACCGCGACGAGTCCGGCGACGGGTGCTTCGGATGCGTCGATGAATGCTTTCGGCTTCAATGCGAGTTTCGATCTGGTGTGCGTGACGACAAGTGCAAGCTCACGCTTGTGGCCACTGCAGTGCTGCGCGTGCGGAGCGCAGCGAGACGTCGAGGATCGTGGTGGCATCTTCCTTGGCATCGAGATCAAGGATGCGGGCGCCATTGAATGTGAGGTGCGGCCATCCAGCAATTTTCTCGCGCAGCGAAGCCAGCTTGTGATCGGGTTTGCGGGCATGGGCCGTTTCTGCGTCTACATTGAGCCGGATCACCAGCAACGGAACGTTGGCCGCCATCCACTCGTAAAGCCGGCGCTCGCGGGTTCTGAGCTTGCGAACCCACCAGTTGCCATTAACGGTCTTCGCCAGCTGCGGGCCATCGAAAAGGAAGCCCGGCTTTTCAGCTTGCGGGTAGCGGTCAGTGACCACGACCACGCCGCGGCGGCACATGACCAACATGCGACGAAATTTGTGGGCACGCCAGCGCGAGAGCAGGTAAATGACCAGCGCTGTCACATTGCCCGGTGGTGCGGATGGTTGATCGTGGACACGCTCCGACTTGCGCATCAGATAGCGGCCGAATGACGCGCCGATGATGGGAAGGGTGTGAATCCACTCGCCGATCCGCCCTGACGATTGGCCGAGATAAAGCGGCTCGGTCGGACCCTGCTTGCGCAACTGCGCAACAAGCTCCGCGGCGAGTGTCGATTTGCCGGAGCCATCACACCCCGTAAGCGCAATGACTCGCAACGGTTGATTGGCACCGGATGACTGGGACGAAAGGGGCACACCAGATCACCGATTTACAGAAGTTAAGATTTTATTACACGACTTATCTTGCGTCCATCAGTTGCAGTCCTCAGATAGGGAATCCCGCGACGTTGCAGTCATTGCGACCTCATCCATCTCATGCGCTTGCGGTTGTCATCGGCTTTCGAACGACTGCACACTGGTACAATTTGTGAACAACTTTCTTGATTCGGAAATAGCGATGCAGGCACCGTCCAGCGCGATGGCGCCATTGATTGCCGTGATCGGTTGCGATGGCTCGGGCAAATCCACCGTGTGCGAACACATCCTCGAATGGATCGGCCGTTATGGGCCAGCCGGGACGGTTCATCTGGGCAAGCAGGCGGGCAATGTAGGGCGCTCGCTCGGGCGATTGCCGCTCGTGGGTGCTGCCATGGAACGTCTGATCCGTCGCAAGTCCGATGACGTGAATGACCGAATCAAGGAGGACAAGCAACCGAGCCTGTTCCCGGCGCTGGTTATCAGCGCTTTCACGCTGCGGCGCCGACGCCGTTTCAAGCGCATGCTCGCCCTCAGGCAGCGCGGGCTCATCGTGGTTACCGACCGTTTTCCTCAGCTCGAAATTCCCGGTGCCTACGATGGCCCCGGTTTCCCCGAGGCCTCGCAGGGATCGCGGCCCGTACTCGCTCTGGCACGACACGAACACGCCATTTTCGAGTGGATGGCGAACCATCGGCCGGATCTGGTGCTGAGGCTCAACGTCGATCTGGACACGGCTTGCGCGCGCAAACCCGACCACCGTCGTGAAGCTCTGAGCCGGAAGATTGCCGTGACGCCGCTACTGACCTACAGCGGCGCACAGATCGTCGACATCGATACGAACCAGCCGCTCGCAAATGTACTCAAGGAAGCCGAAGCCGCCGTGGCGCGTGTCATGGCCGAACGGGGATATGCGGTGAAGGAAGAAAATCCTCGCGCTGCATGAAATCAGCGGAAGCGCTGCGTGCAGGGCAAAACGTCCGCCTGTATTTCGATACCGACGGGCGATGCGGACTGCCTCAGTGATAAGCGAGCGTATCCAGGTGATCGACTAGCGATTTGATATCGTCGACCGTGGCCACGGCGGCAACGTAACCATCTGGCCGCACCAGCCACAAGCCGCCGACGCCGTAGGCTGCCCGCAAGGTTTCGTCCAGCAACGCGGGATAGCGCGCAAGCAGGGCTGCCGCCGCAACGCTCTGTTCGGCGCACAACGCAAAGCGCGGAATACCACCGGCACCGAACGGTGTCTGGCCTGCGATCGGCGGTGCACGCTCACCGACGCCCGGACCTTTGACGCGATGCGCGACGTTCCCGTTGAGCGGGCTGTTCGCATAGTGAATCGCGAGCTCCGACATGGTGTCGATCATCGCGTGGCGCACCGGTGCAAACCCGAGCAGGAACGGCACGACCCGATCGCGAATCGCCTGCAAGACATGGCTTTTGGTGACTGCCAATGCAGTCAAACGACCAGCATTCGACAAGACCTGCTCGCCTACCGCACTACGCTCAACGCTGTAACTCTCCAGCAGTACCGCGGCGGTGCATCGGCGCTGCGCGGTCATGGCGATTTTCCAGGCCAGGTTGAACGCGTCCTGCATGCCGGTATTCATGCCTTGGCCGCCGGCTGGACTGTGCACGTGTGCGGCGTCACCGGCGACAAAGATATTGCCGCTCCGATAGTCCGCCACCTTGCGCTCGTTGATGCGGAATGCGGCCAGCCAGATCGGATCCGATACCGTCAGACCAGGAGGACCACGACGGTCGATCACGGCCTGCACCTCGGCCAGCGTCGGTTCGGCCGGGTGTTCGCCCTGCGCTGGGCCAAGGTCGGCGATCACCCGATAGCGGCCGGGCCCGATCGGGAAAGTCGCCAGCACGCCTTCGGGGTGAAAATACATGCCCAGTTCCGAATCCGGCAATGGCATGCCGGCGATGTGCAGGTCGGCGAGGATCCAGTCGCTCTTCAGCGTGTCGCCTGCGAATGGTAGCCCTAGCCCATGCCGCACCGTGCTGTGCGCGCCGTCGCAGCCAATCATCCAGCGCGTTTCGATGTGCTCCTGCGTTCCGTCGCCATGTTGCAGCAGGCTCGTCACGCTGCCGCCGACATCGTCGAAATTCATCAGTTCGGTTTGCCGTTCTACCCGTACACCCAAGTCGTTGAGATGACTTTCCAGCAGTCGTTCGGTGTCCGATTGCGGAATCATCAACGCCCATGGGTAGGGGCTTTCGATCGCACCCAACTCCACTCGTCCGATCAGCTGGTTGCCGGCGATGAGATTGACCGCATGCACCTTGCGTCCTGCATCGATGAAGGGACCGCTGCCGCTGGCGCGGTCGAGCAGTTCGAGCGTCCGACTCCACAACACCAGCGCCTTCGATTTGTCGGTTCGCTCGGCCGCTTTGTCGATGATGCGCACCGGCACGCCGTAGCGGGCCAACTCCGCTGCCATCGTCAATCCGACCGGACCGGCGCCGACGATCAGGACCTGAGCGTTCATGGCAACTCCTCGTGAGGGTCCAGCCATCATAGTTCGATGTGGGCGCCCGATCTGCACGTGTGGCGTAACTACGGGGTCAAGTCTTGGCAGGCCGCGGCTGGCAAGGTAGAACAATAGGGCAGGGCCAATAAGGTCCGTTAACGGAGTGTTTCGATGGGTTTATCGTCTGGTCCCAGCGATGCGGATTTGTGGGCTCTGGCCGAACAGGTTGCGGCCGAATCGACGCCGCGCAAACTGATGCTGGTGACCGCCGAATCCTGCACGGGCGGCTGGATCGCCAAGACGCTCACGGATTTGCCCGGCAGCTCCGCCTGGTTCGACGCTGGCGTGGTGACCTACAGCTATGAGGCGAAGGAAGCGCTGCTCGGCGTCAATCCGCGCACGCTGGAAAAGTTTGGCGCAGTGAGCGAAGAAGCGGCGTTGGAGATGGTCTCCGGCGCGCTGGCGCGTTTTGGCGCAGGCGTGGCGGTCGCCGTGACCGGCATCGCCGGACCTTCCGGCGGCACGGTAGACAAGCCCGTCGGTACGGTGTGGATCGGCTGGAAACGTCGCGGCGGCTACGCGCACGCCACGCTGTTTCATTTTCCCGGCGATCGTGAGGCCGTGCGCCGACAGACCGTGGCGGCAGCGCTCATCGGCGTGCGTAAAACACTGACGGAATGAGGTGTCGGGCGCGTCTTGGGGCGCTTGACCGGTATGGGATACTTGCTGAGCCGCTGTGGATTTTCCTGATCGCAGCCCATGAGACCCGCAACGGGCATCATGCCTCCCATTCACAGCCCAACCGGAATTCAAGACGATGGATGACAACAAGCGCAAGGCACTCACTTCCGCTCTCGGCCAGATCGAAAAGCAGTTCGGCAAGGGCGCCATCATGCGCATGGGCGATCGCGTCAACGAAGCGATCGAAACGGTTTCCACCGGCTCGCTTGGTCTCGATATCGCGCTCGGCGTCGGCGGTTTGCCGCGCGGACGCGTGGTCGAGATCTACGGTCCGGAATCCTCCGGCAAAACCACCATGACACTGCAGGCAATCGCCAGCTGCCAACGTGCTGGCGGCACCGCAGCGTTCATCGATGCAGAGCATGCGCTCGATCCGACCTACGCCGAGAAGCTGGGCGTCAAGGTCGATGATTTGCTTGTGTCGCAGCCGGATACCGGCGAGCAGGCGCTGGAAATCGCCGACATGCTGGTGCGCTCCGGCGCGGTCGACATGGTGGTGGTCGACTCGGTCGCCGCGCTCACGCCCAAGGCGGAAATCGAGGGCGAAATGGGTGACATGCACGTCGGTTTGCACGCTCGCCTGATGAGCCAGGCGCTGCGCAAGCTCACCGCCAACATCAAGAAATCCGGCACGCTGGTGATCTTCATCAATCAGATCCGCATGAAGATCGGCGTGATGTTCGGCAGCCCGGAAACCACCACCGGCGGCAATGCGCTGAAGTTCTACGCCTCGGTGCGCCTGGACATCCGCCGCATCGGCGCGGTGAAACGGGGTGAGGAGATCATCGGTTCGGAAACCCGCGTCAAGGTGGTCAAAAACAAGGTGGCGCCGCCATTCCGTCAGGCCGAGTTCGAGATTCTCTATGGCGAAGGCACGTCGCGCGAAGGCGAGATCATCGAGCTGGGCGTGGCGCAGAACCTTATCGACAAATCCGGTGCCTGGTACAGCTATAACGGCGATCGCATCGGCCAGGGCAAGGAGAATGTGCGCCAGTATTTGCGCGAGCATCCTGAAACCACCAACGAGATCGACAAGCTGCTGCGCGAGCGGCTACTGGTACCGATAAGCAAGCCCGCAGCCGCATCGGCGGAAGAGGCGCTCGAGGAAGCGTGATCCGTGATGCTTGACGTTACGCTGCAGGAAACATGGCCCGGCTCGTCCGGGCCATGTGCATTTGCGTGATCATGAAACGCCGCCCGGGCCCGGACGATCCGGCCAAGCCGAAACGCAGCGCCTACGACAAGGCATTGGGACTTCTCGCGCGTCGCGAACATTCGCGTCGCGAGCTGAAAACTAAGTTGCGCCAGGGCGGCTACGAAGGCGAGGAAACCAGCGCGGCCATCGATCGCCTTGGCGAGCAGCAATACCAGGACGACGATCGCTTCAGCGAAATGCTTCTGCGCAGCCGCATCGCACAGGGATACGGGCCAATGCGTTTGCGTGTGGAGCTGAAAAGCCATGGCTTGGCCGATGCGCGCATCCGCGAATTGCTGGAAGCCGTCGACATCGACTGGAATGTCATGGCCGCTGCACAGCTGCGACGCCGCTACGGTGCTGGCACAAACGACCCGGCGGAGCGAAACAAGCGGGCGCAATTCCTCTTGCGCCGCGGCTTTGCCGCCGCCACAGTACGGAATGTCACCCACGCCGATGTGGACGAGGCTGCCGACGACGTTTCCTGACAGACGACGGATCGGCGGGCCCGACCGCTGCGTGACCTTTCTCGCCTGCCACCACGATCCGCATGAAAACCTCCGACATCCGCGCCACCTTCCTCGATTATTTTCGCTCCAAGGGCCACACCATCGTGTCCTCCAGTTCGCTGGTGCCGGCAAGCGATCCGACGCTGCTGTTCACCAACTCGGGCATGGTGCAATTCAAGAACGTTTTCCTCGGCAGCGAAAAACCGGGATACGTCCGCGCCGCGGATGTGCAGCGCTGCCTGCGCGCAGGCGGCAAGCACAACGACCTCGATGCGGTGGGCTACACCGCACGCCATCACACATTTTTCGAGATGCTCGGCAACTGGTCGTTCGGGGACTACTTCAAGCAGGACGCGATCCTGTTCGCGTGGGAATTGCTGACCGACGTTTTCAAGCTGCCGAAGGACAAGCTGTGGGTCACCGTCTATCACACCGACGACGAGGCCTACGGCATCTGGAACAAACAAGTCGGCATCCCGGCCGAGCGCATCGTGCGCATCGGCGACAATAAAGGTGCGCCGTTTGCCTCGGACAATTTCTGGCAGATGGCCGACACCGGTCCGTGCGGTCCGTGTACCGAAATCTTCTATGACCATGGTGCAGATATCGCCGGTGGCCCGCCAGGTTCACCGGACGAAGATGGTGATCGCTATATCGAGATCTGGAACCTGGTGTTCATGCAGTTCGATCGCGCGCCCGACGGCACGCTCAGTCCGCTGCCCGCGCCTTGCGTGGATACCGGCATGGGGCTGGAGCGACTCGCGGCAGTTCTGCAGCACGTGCACTCCAACTACGAGATCGACCTGTTTGCGCATCTCATCCGCGTGGCCGGCGAGCTGACGTCGACAGCGGACCTCGGCAACAAATCGTTGCGCGTGATTGCCGATCACATCCGTGCGTGTTCGTTCCTGATTGTCGATGGCGTGCTGCCATCCAATGAGGGTCGTGGCTATGTGCTGCGTCGGATTATTCGCCGTGCGTTGCGGCACGGCTGGATGCTTGGTGTGCGTGGCGATTTTTTCTGGAAGATGGTTGCTCCGCTGGTGGAGGAAATGGGCGAGCCGTATCCGGACCTCGCCGCGAAACGCAGCTTCGTCGAGGACGCACTTCGCAACGAAGAGCAGCGCTTCGGCGAAACGCTGGAGCACGGCATGCGCGTGTTTGACGATGTCGCCGGGAAGTCAGACAAAACCATTCCGGGTGCCGATGCTTTTCGTCTCTACGACACCTACGGTTTTCCCGTGGATCTCACTGCCGATATCGCGCGCGAGCGCGGCCTCGGAGTGGACATGGCTGGTTTCGAGCTGGCGATGAACGAGCAGCGCGCGCGCGCGCGCGCTGCCGGCAAGTTCGAAGCAAAAGGGCAGATGCCGGCCGAACTCGCCAGCCAGCTCATGCCAACCGAATTCCTCGGCTACGAAGCCATGCACAGCCACCGCAGCAAGGTGCTGGGCATCGTGCGCGACGGCAAGCAGGTCGACCAGTTGGCCGACGGCGAAGCGGGCTTGTTGATCCTGGATCGCACGCCGTTCTATGCCGAGTCCGGCGGGCAGGTCGGTGACACCGGCCTGCTGCGCAATGGCGCAGGCCACTACGGCGTTGCCGACACGCTCAAGATGGGTGGCGTGTTTTTTGGTCACGCAGGAAGCTGGCACGGTACGCAACCATTGCGCACCGGCGACATGCTCGATGCGCAGATCGACGCTTCGCGTCGCCAGGCGATCGTGCTCAATCATTCGGCCACCCATTTGCTGCATGCCGCGTTGCGCAAGGTGCTTGGCGACCACGTTACGCAGAAAGGCTCGCTGGTGGCGCCGGAACGCTTGCGCTTCGACTTCTCACATTTCAAGCCGATGAGCCACGACGAGCTGGCCACGGTCGAGACGATGGTCAATGCCGAAGTGCGCCGCAACGCGGCCGCCGAGATCCGCAGCATGGCGTATGACGAAGCGATCGCGTTCGGCGCGATGGCGTTGTTCGGAGAAAAGTACGGCGACGAAGTTCGCGTGCTGAAGATGGGTGATTTCTCCACGGAACTCTGCGGCGGTACGCACGTCGATCGCACGGGCGACATCGGCCTGTTCAAGATCGTCGGCGAATCCGGCGTGGCGTCGGGCGTGCGCCGCATCGAAGCGGTCACCGGCGAAGGTGCGCTTGCTTACGTGGCTGAGGAGGAGAGGCGGCTGGCGGAGCTCTCGCAACTGCTTTCAAGCAGCGGCGATGACGCGGTCGACAAACTGCGCCAGCTGTTCGATCGGCAGAAAAAGCTGGAACGCGAAATGGATTCTCTGCGCAGCAAGGCAGCCGGTTCGGCCACGGCCGATCTGGCGTGCACCGCAAAAGACGTGGACGGCATCAAGGTGGTGGCCGCGCGACTCGAAGGTCTCGACGCCAAATCGTTGCGCGACAGCGTGGACCAACTCAAGCAGCAACTCGGCGATTGCGTAATCGTGCTGGCTGGTGCGGCAGATGGTCGCGTATCCCTTATTGCTGGCGTGCACGGAAGCGCGCAGGGCCGCATCAAAGCCGGCAGCGTAGTTGCGCACATCGCGTCGCTGATCGATGGCAAAGGTGGCGGCAGACCGGATATGGCCCAAGGTGGCGGCATGGATGCGGCCAATCTTCCGGGCGTTCTTGCGGATCTTCCATCATGGATTGCCGGTCAGCTATCGCGTTGACACATCCAATTCATGCGTCTTGCAACATTGTGGATTGCGCGGGGCGTAAACGCTCGGCTACTATCGCAAATCGGTGTGTCGCCTGTAGGCGGCCGCCTGCCACGGTTCCGAAAGGTGTCGTGGTCAGAGCCGGGAAGGCGGGTAGGGCCTTCGATGGACGCTTCGTCGAACCGCGGATCGCTGGTACTCAGGGGTGAAGCACCCCGATCCACAGGCCTGTAACAAGAATATGGAGTAGCAAAACATGTTGATTCTGACCCGCAGGGTCGGTGAAACCCTGATGATCGGCGACGAGGTGACCGTCACTGTTCTAGGTGTTAAAGGGAATCAGGTGCGCATCGGCATCAATGCACCCAAAACCGTCGCCGTCCATCGCGAAGAAATCTACCAACGCATCAAGAACGAGCACGATTCGGATGCCGTGTCTGGCGAATCAAGCGAAGGCTGATTGCCGAAAGAAGTCTTTACCTTGAACATGCCGGTTAGTATCCTTGTCGGCTCCGCAGCAATGCGGAAAAATCCCTGGAGAGATGCCCGAGCGGCCGAAGGGGCTCCCCTGCTAAGGGAGTATAGGGTCAAAAGCCTTATCGAGGGTTCGAATCCCTCTCTCTCCGCCAAACAGACAAGCCGCAGAGAACGTTCTCTGCGGCTTTTTTGTGGCTAGATTTTCTTCAGGGTCAGAAGTCTTACTGAGAGTTCGAATTCTGGATCGCCCGCCAAACAGACAAGCCGCTGAGAATCTTCTCTGCGGCTTTTTTGTGCTCAAAATTTGGTACGGATGCCGAAGTCCTATCGAGCAATTGAATGCCAGACTAATGTTCCAGCAGCCTTTCTCACGCTTTTCAGTCGTTACACCTTGCATTCTGGGGAATGCCAGCATTGTTGACCGGCTCGCACATAACGAACCGAGCCGGGCATTCTCAAAAGCGCTAAAGAACGAGGGATGCCACATGACAAGCAACGACCGTCGCACGTTTCTGATCGGTAGTGCCGTATCCGCCCTCTGGCGATCACAAAGAATCTGGTGCCGACTCAAGCTGTGTGAAAACGCCGGGCTACGTTTTCCACATCGACCGCGCGCGCGAATTTTTGACAAATGTTCGAACACGAGCGCCCTGAAATCGAAGGCTCACCGAGCGAATTGCTCATGTTTTGCCCAGCGGGAAAGCCGCTTTGGAGTTTTCACACAGCCTGGACCCAAAGCGGACGCCCCAGCGCGTGACTTGGTTCAACACGGCAAAGAAAGACATTGCAAAGAACAAGGGGTTGCGTCAGAAACCGTCGGCGCGACGGGTGTGTGTACAACGGCCCCGTTAGCCGCATATTCAATAGTTAGGCAACTGAATTGGGGGAATGATGAACCTATTTCTTGAACGAGCACTCTTTGTCGTCGCGCCGCAAGATTCTGGGAAGAGCACGACCCTTCGCTCTCTATTTCAAGATCGTCGCTTGGGCACCGAGGGTGTTCCTCCTTCGGCGGCCGATCACAAGCGACTTCCAGAGATTTATCACCTCAGCAACGAACGGCGCCTGTACTTGCGCCTGACATCGCCACACGAATACGGAGAAACTCCGAAGGAGTTCATAGAAAAAACCAAAGGCAAGATGGGGTCGGGTCGATGGTGCTTTGCAGGGCCATTTCAGCCAGATGCTTTTCGTAACATGCCTGATGTTGTCGCTTCTGTGGAAGCATTCATCCGTGCCTTTAATCCGGAGCGTTTGCGCGTCGCGTTTCTATCTCCGAATCGGCATGGTCAGGAGGTTGATGTGTTCTTGCCGTCCCGCGACCTCAGAAAGGAACTACTCTCCATTGAGAGCGTCGAGGTTCTCTGCATAGATGGGCGAGAGCGTGGAAAGAACGGCTTGCTGTTGGCCGATTTCTTCGACTTCACATGAATTGTAGGCGGCTGCACTGACGAGGCACACGGAGGCTCGATGAAGATCGTTCAGGTCAGGATCGCGAACTTCCGAGGGATCGCGGAGGGCACAGTTCAGTTCGATGGGCACAGCGTGCTCGTTGGCGACAACAACGCGGGCAAATCGACTGTGCTTGAGGCGATTGACCTCGTGTTGGGACCAGAGCGGCTCTCTCGTCGCCCCGTTGTAGACGAGCACGACTTCTATGCGGGCCAGTATCTCAGTGCTGAAGGGCTGTCGATCCCTCTGTCAGTCGAGGTCATCGTCGCCGACCTCAACGACGAGCAGCTTCGGCACTTCCGCGAACACCTGGAATGGTGGGACGCGAACGCAAAGACACTGCTGGCCGGTCCGCCGGTCGAGGGCACTGACGCCGCCGGGGTCGGGCCCGCACTGCGCGTGTTCTTCCGTGGCGTCTACGACTCGGAGGAAGATGACTTCCTGGGCAACACTTTCTTCGCAATGCCCACCCCAATTGGCGCCGGTGATTACCAGACGTTCCGCGCCTCCGACAAGCGCAATTGCGGCTTCCTCTACCTGCGAACGGTGCGCACCGGCTCGCGCGCGCTCAGCCTGGAGCGTGGCTCGCTGCTCGACGTGATCCTGCGCCTTCAGGAATCGCGCCTCAAAATGTGGGAGGAACTGTTGCGTTCGCTGCGCATCCTGCCGGTCGCCGAGAAGCCCGAGCTCGGCGTGACCACACTGCTGGCCGCAGTGCAGGCCTCGATCAAGAAGTTCGTTCCGTCTGACTGGGCGGAAGATCCGCACATGCGCGTCTCGGATCTCACGCGCGAAACCCTGCGCCGCACGCTGACCGTTTTTATGGGCACAGGCGTGAAGCGCCCGGATGGCAGCACCTACGCGGCTCCGTATCAGCACCAGGGCACTGGCACCATCAATATGCTGGTGCTTGCACTGCTGTCTATCATCGCCGAGCTCAAGCAGAACGTTATATTTGCCATGGAGGAGCCCGAGACAGCGCTGCCTCCACACACGCAAAAACGCATTGTCAACAGCGTGCGCGAGAAGTCGGCGCAGGCCCTCTTCACGTCGCACTCCCCGTACGTACTTGAGGAGTTCGAGCCAGCGCAGATCAAGGTGTTCAAGCGTGCGAGTGGCGTGTTGACCACCGTTTCCGCCAGCCTGCCGCCAGCGATCAAGCCGAAGGCCTACAAGGCGGAGTTCCGGGCGCGCTTCTGCGAGGCACTACTCGCCAAGTACGTCCTCATCGTTGAGGGACGCACAGAGTTTGACGCGCTGTCGGCGGCTGCGCGTACGCTCAGCCAGACCGATCCAAAGTATTTCAAGTCGCTTGAGGCGCTTGGCGTGGCGGTCATCGATGCCAAGACGGACTCCCAAGTCGCACCGCTCGGTAACTTCTTCAGGGCTCTGGGCAAGACCGTCTTCGCGGTTTTCGACAAACAGGAAGAGGCACAGCTTGCCGTCATCCGTGCTGCCGTTGACTACCCGTACGAATCGCACACGAAGGGATTCGAGGCGCTGGTGCTGCAGGGGACGAACGAGAACGCTATCTGGCGCTATGCGCTGGGCGTGTTGGCAGACGGCGACTGGCCACAGCACTTGATTCGCGTGAAGCCAAATGCAGAGTCCGATTTGGCGACGCTCAAGAGCGCTCTGGCGGAATACTTCGCCTGGGGCAAAGGTAGCGGCCAAGCGGCCGATCTGCTGGCGTGTTGCACGGGTTGGCAAGAGATGCCTGAATACATCGCCAGATGCCTGCACGGCATATTCCGGGTCATCGAGCCTCCGCCTCCAGAGCCACCGGCGCCTTCCGCCGAGCCCACTGCGGTTTGAAGTCCATGGTCTTGAGTCAGCAGAAGCTCATGTTCCTAGCCTACCCCGGACACGCATTGGCCCTCGCTGGCCCCGGCGCAGGTAAGACCCACGTGGCGCTCATCAAAGCCCGGCAGCAGGTTGCCAGCGGAACATTGAAGCCGGGCCAGAAGGTTCTATTCCTGAGTTTTGCGAGAGCGACGGTCGCGCGCATCATCGAGAAGGCGGCGGAGCTCATTTCGCACGAGGAGCTCAAGCACCTTGAGATCAACACGTACCACGGGTTCGCCTGGAGCATCCTGCGTAGCCACGGCTACCTGTTGAACACCGCGAGGGCCATCACCCTTCTACCGCCACCAGAGGCCGCGGCCCACTTCGCTGATGTGGATGCCGGCGCTCGCGAGCAGGAGATGCTTCGTCTGTTCGAAGAGGAGGGCCGGCTGCACTTCGACCTGTTCGCTCGGCTGGTCGCACAGCTCTTTCAGCGCAGTGACCGGTTGGTGAACATCTACTGCGACGCGTATCCCACGGTGATCCTCGACGAGTTCCAGGACACCAATGCCGATGAGTGGGCGCTGATCCGCCAGTTGGGTCGACATAGCCGCCTGATCGCGCTGGGCGACCCCGACCAACGCATCTATGAATTCCGGGGTGCGGATCCCCGTCGCTTGGGGGAGTTCGTTGAGGCGTTCCGGCCGGGGAGCTTCGATTTCTCGGGCGAGAACCACCGAAGCAGCGGGACAGACATCACTGTCTTCGGCAACGATTTGTTGACTGATCGGAGCCGCGGCAAGGAGTACACGCACGTGAAGATCGTGCGTTACGGCTTCCGCAAAAACCAGAGTCCGCATTTCAGGGCGAAGGCGGAGGTCATGGCCGCACTCCGGCGCCTGCGCGGTCAGCCGAACACTTCGGTGTCCGTCCTCGTGCCATCGAAGGCATTCATGCTGCAGTTCTCGCAGTACCTGTCTTCGGAGCTGGATGGCTTGCCCGCACTCCGGCACGATGTGGCCATGGACGCGGAGTCGCCATCTTTGGCTGCAAACGTCATCGCCGTGCTGCTGGGAGGCGGGCCTACTGCGGCGCTTGCATCACGCCTGGTCGCCACGCTGCACACGCACATCCGTGGCCGTGGTGGAAACAAAGCTCCTGCGCAGGCGGAGATGGACCTCGCTGGCGCAATCGGCACTTACATGTCGACGGGAAAGATCCGCGGCAAGAACAGGGAGCTCATCGTCAAAGAGTGCCAGAGGATCGCGGCCGAACGCGCGAATCTCAGGTTCTCTGCAAACCCCGAGGAAGACTGGGCTGCCATGCGAGAGCTGATCGCCACGTCCACCGCGCCCCAAGTAGCTCGGGTGGCCGAGGACGCGCGTTTTCTTCGCCTGCTGCACAGGGGCTCCGCTCTGCGTACGGCGCTCAGTGAGATGTGGAGGATGCGGGGCGACTATGCAGGTGCGGAGGCGGCACTTCGCGAGGCACTGCTCCAGGAGCATTTCGTCTCCGCGCAGAAGGAGTGGCGCGGGCTGCACGTGATGACGATCCACAAGGCCAAAGGGAAGGAGTTCGATGAGGTCGTCATTTACGAGGGCACGTTCTTCGGACGCATCGTGGCTGCTAACGCTGACGCTAGGCGTATCGCGCAGTCGCGGCTGGCGATGCGCGTCGCGGTTACGCGGGCCATCCGCCGCGCGACGATCGTGACCCCGCAGCGCGATGGCTGCCCTTTTCTCTAATCGCAGGGCTGCATCTCAGAGGCAACGATTCAACCAACTGAAGGCCCGAACGAGGTCACTTGTCGGAAAGACCTATTCGCAAATTTGATGATGAGCGACCGCGTAGCTCAATGGCCTTGCAGTGAAAGCATTCACTGGAGATTCGAGGCGACATCGAACACTTCTAGGTGGCGAATGCCGCTGGTCTAATATGAACGACCATTTCCGACAGTGTGCGGAAGTCCGCTTCTTGCTGATCTGATACGCTTGTCGTGAAGGCGAGAGCCTCTCAGCCCTGAAACCCTCTCAACGCCGACGCTCGACTGAAGTCTGGATCAGCCTGTCCATCCAGCAGCCGCTGAATCTGCGCCGCTGGCACGAGAGCACACTGCAACACGTGATGGATCGACGCATCGGTGACGCCTTCGCGATGCGCAATGTCCGCGATGTTGGCTGCACGACCTTGCGTAAGGTCTTCATACCAGCGTCGGCCGCGAGCCATTGTTGCCAGTAACACCTCGTGGCGGGCGGTTACGCCAATTTTCTGGCTGGCGGCCGCATCGAGCACGCGACGCTCTCCACCTAGCCGGTCGACGGTGATATGTCGGCGGCGTTCGATCCGGCAGGAGCGTTCGTCCACTGCAGGCTGATCCTCGTCGTGTAGAAGGTAACCGCGCAGTGCCGCGGCGGGGAGACTGAAGACCAGCGCGTCCTGATCAACTACGACCTTGACGCCGATGGTCTCGAAAATGAGGCGCTGCTCGTGCAGTGTGCGGCTCGCCCACGTATCGTGCAGCGCCGTCGCGGCCTGGCGCAGCCAAAGCCCCGCCTCGGCTCGTTCATCCGGCACTTCCAGGGTTTGATCGAGATCCGCTTCCTTGAGCAGGTCGCGCCACGTGTCGGTCACGATGGCGTCCAGACTGTGGGCCGGCACGCTGAGCTTGGGCATCGCCGATTCGCCAACTCCGGCGCGGCGCGTGTAATAGCGGTAGCGCCGTCCGCGTTTGACCGCATGCGTCGGCGTCAGTCGGTTTCGGGCTTTGTCGAACAGCAACCCCGAGAGCAGGCTGGCCTCTTCTTCGCCGGCGCGGATTTTCCGCTCGTCACGGTTGGCGTCGAGTTGCCGCTGCACCTCCTCCCACAGGCCCGTCGAGACGATGGCTTCGTGCTGTCCGGCGTGAACCAGTTCCTTGTGCACGATCTCGCCTTTATAGAGCCGGTTCTTCAGCAACAGATACAGCGCCCCGCGCGAGAACCGTTTGCCAACGGCTCGGTCCAGTTCGAGTTTGAGCAGCGCCACACTCTTGAGCTCCAGATACCGCATGAAGAGATGTCGTACGAAGGCCGCATCGTCTTCCTTAATCAGCAGCTGCCGGTCCTTGGTGCAGTACCCCAGCGGCATCCGTCCTCCCATCCACATGCCCTTGCGTTTGGAGGCCGCGATCTTGTCGCGTATGCGTTCTCCGGTCACCTCCCGCTCGAACTGTGCAAACGACAGCAGGACATTGAGAGTGAGCCGTCCCATGGAAGTGGTGGTATTGAAGTGCTGGGTGACTGAGACAAAGGACGCTTTGTGCGTATCAAAGGTCGCCACCAGAGAGGAGAAGTCCATGAGGGATCGGGTGAGCCGATCAATCTTGTAGACCACGATCAGATCGACCTTGCCGGAACGCAGGTCGACCATCAAGGCTTCCAGGGCAGGGCGCTTGAGATTGCCACCGGAGAAGCCGCCATCGTCATAACGATTAGGCAAGCACTGCCAGCCTTCATGACGCTGGCTAGTGATGTACGCCTCACAGGCCTCACGCTGTGCATCGAGCGAATTGAAGCTCTGCTCCAGGCCTTCCTCGGACGATTTCCGGGTGTAGATCGCACACCGTATCGACCGTGTGTCGGTCATGACGCGTCGACCTCTAAGATCGGCGCAGCCGCGGTCTTCAGACCAAAGAATGCCGGCCCCGACCACGGCGTGCCGGTGATCTCCCGAGCGATCACCGAAAGACTTCGGTAGCGACGGTTCTCGTAGATGAATTCACCATCGCCCGCAGTGACGGCATAGAGCCGGCCACGCCACGTTCGCAAGAGCCGTGTTCCGGGTTTCACCCGCGGCTGGGCGCGACGTGCCGCGTCCCTGGCGCCACCGGGCGCGTATTCGGCCAACTGCTGGCGAAGCTCCGGACTCAGCCCACCGTCGGCCAGTTCCTGGCGATGAAAGGCGATCAGCCGAATGGCGAGGGATCGATAAAACGGTTGCAGGGGCGGGCAGGGGAACGTTGCTTCCCAAACCAGCTTGAGCTGGGCAGCGGTGAGTTTTTCTAGGGGTGTATCAGGATCGATCGGTGCAGGAATTTCGGGTTTGCGCGTTTGTCGTGGCATAGGGCCCTCCGTAGCACCATGCACGCTCTGCCCGGGCAGACAGTCAAGCGAAATCTCTCTATCTAGCCGTATCGACGACTGATGGAATAGGCAGTCTCGGACTCGGCGATGGAGGCCTCACAATCTTGCCAGATCTATGAAGCCAGAGGAGAGCGCGATGAGTATTGTGGAAGAGGTAAAAGACGCGATGCATGAGGCTGAACTCGCGTTTCTTGATGAAACGTCGGAATCGCGCACGACGTGGATGAGGTTGGGCGGCGATGTTTACCTCCGCACACCACTGTTTGGGTGGCGAGGTTTCCAAGCCAATGTCCGCCCCCTCTTACTCATTCCTTGTTACGCACTGGGTCTGGTTGTTTATCTCTATCTCATCTCGTTTTTTTTCGGAGAATCGCAATCTGCATGGTCGACCATTTGCGCATCGATCTTCCTATCGGCCGGGCTCGTTACGTTTCTTCTACCAAGTCGAAGTGCCACGCGCGCGGTTGATGTGAAGAGTGTCGATCGTTTTGCCAAGTATTTGGCTAGTCTTCAGAGGCACAAAAGGGTGTCGTTGCTTGCAGCTATCGCGCTCGTGCGCGCTCGTTCGTTGGAGCGCGTTCAACGAATGATGTGGACGCTTGGCGTGGGCTGGGCAGCCGCCACTTGGTTTGTGAGCAATGCAGTGCTGTCTGAGCAGATTCCAGCTTATGCGCGCAGCATTCATGCTGGGCAAGCGTTTGGCGGCCTGTTACTTCTGGTCATTGTTGGCATCGCAGTATCGTCTTACGCGACGGCGATCCGTTTACTCTATCAAACGATCGATCTCGCATTCATCCAAGTGACTGAGGCTTCTCATGAATGATCTAAGACGCGAGTTGGTGGACATCGCGCTTCGATGGGAACAAGCATTCGGAAACGCGCCAGCGATCACATCGGCTCTATCGGAATACGATGCAGCGCATCTCGTCGGCTGCTCGCTAGACGTCTATTCGCAAAGCATGCAAGGCGCCACGTCGGTTCAGCGAGGACATGACTTCCGATTCAACGACGTCACTTACCAAGTGAAAGCAAATCGCCCGAGCGGGAAAAAGGGAAGCGCCGTTACCCTCGTTCCCAGAGCCAGCAATTTTGAGTGGGACCGATTGATCTGGATTCTCTACAACACGCGCTACGAGATTCAGGAAGCGTGGCTTTGGTCGGCCCACGAGTATCGACATGCATTTGAGAATGCAAAGCGACTGTCGCCCAAGGACCTCCGACAAGGCGTTGCACTCTTGAGCAGAACCGATTCGATATAAATTAAGAGAGGTGACCAAGCTCGCCGGCTCCTGGTGGAGCATGCAGGACGCTACGTCTTGATGCCCGTTGCAAAACTAGGCACGGGGTGGCTGCCAACCTGCGACAGGTCCAACATGCACCTTGATTCCGTACGCGAATTGCTCTTGATGATACGGCGGGCCGCGATAGAGGATGACGTCACATTCAGTTTCTAAATTTCGGTAGATCATATTGTCCGTGGCACAGCTGTAGAGGAGCGCCACAGAAATTTTCTTGTTTCCGCCGCTAGCCACAACCACGACCCATAGAGCCTCTTCATCTGGCTCACCGACCGCAACCATCCAGCCCGCATTGCGGAGGGGACGAACGAGGTCATTAATGCAGTCCTCAGACAACACCGCCTTACGTAACATCACACCGTTGTCAGTAGGCATCTCTGGTACCAAGCGACCATGATCTTCATAACGTTTTTGCTCGATAAGCTTTAAATGGATTTGCGCTTGTGCTTGAAATTGACCCTGTTCCCAAAGAAGAGTGCTGTCATCATTCATATCAGGGAAAAAGAACGAGACGCCATCCAGTTCGCTGCACCAAGACTCAACCACGCCCAATGTTGTTAAGGCGACTACGATCCTTCGAAAGTTGCCGGATTGCTGCCATGAAGAATCCATGGCGTGAGCAAAAAGATGTCGATTAAGCCATGTGAGGCCATCGTACTCACCCGTACGTCGGAAAAAAGATCGCTTCAACCAGCGCCGGAAAGTTTCGAAAAAATAGACGCGCTCGTTTAGGGCGAATAAAAAATCGACGGTTGCGTACTCCGGAGGAACCCAAGCATCGCCAAAGTGAAACTTAGCTGCCTTAGCGATCGATCGATCAATGGCGATGTCTATTTTCCCTGAGGTATTTAGACGATCGCCATAGCTTTGCACAATCTTCGTCAGGCCTCCTTCGATAGCTGGGATCAAGGCAGCGATGCTTGATGCCCGATAGCCGCTGTAGAAAGCTAGATATGCCTCGCGCGCCAGTGGCACAAAGTGTCGTAGACAAGCGGACTTCTGTAACAGCTGAGCGATACAGACCGCTTGGAAAGCAAGTGTGTAGATCGTTGATGTGTGGTGATCAAACAACTCGAGCGCGCGTTCGCGATTGCAAAGCTCAACTTCTTTGAGCAGAAGCTGGGTCGTTCCTGTAGGGATCCACAATGGAGAGAACCACTCCATTTTCTCCCAAAGGCTCGCCTGATGTTCAGCGGAGATACGTCTTTTTCCCCAAAGCGGATTGCCTTGAGCTGAAATTCTTGGAAAGCAAGCCTCGCCACCAGACACACGAAGGACCACACAAGGTATTGGGTTGAAATCCCCTATCTCTCGCTCTTCGATGGCTGCAATTGGAAGTTGCTGTTCGGTCGCCCAGGACGCCACTAGACCTTTGTTCAAGCTGTGCAGGTCAGGGAGATCCAGTGCGCGTTGCCATATTGCGAGAAAGTGCTTGTCTAGATTCATGGAGCCTAGGCCTTTCGAGGCGGAAACACTTTAACTGCAACCGACTTAGCTCACTTGGCCAAACCCAGTTTTTGAAGCCGTTGGTGACGCTGGTTACCGTAACTGATCGGCCCGATGCCGTTGGAAACTGGTGACCTCTCGGCGTGGAATACACAAGTCGGAGAGCCAACAGGTGAGCGCCGAGCATAATTTTGTAGATAGTGCCTTCAGCGAAATTCAGACCGCCTGCGAGGTGGAGGTCGATGTACGCCTTGGCGGCCAAAAGTGCTGCGTCTGCGGTAGTTCGTTCGACTCTTGTCCAGCCATGTGATGTGCTGAAGCTCGCAATCCAGAACTGACGCGTGTCGCGCCTCACTTCAATCGGGATGTCGTGGTGAGTTGTTTGGACAACGCCTTCGTCAGCCAACACCGCAATCAAGGCTTCCAGCCATGGCGCTTTGCGATGTCGGCCGACGCGGCCATCCGGCAAGCCTCAAGTTTCGCCCATACAGCCTGCTGTACGTCGTTTCCACTGTGGCAAGCGTCAAGGGTTTTTGCGCGTAACCCGTCATTCTCGAAGTACGCGGAAGGATCAGACGGAGCCGAGTTGCGCAGATGGTCTGCGCTGTGAAATTCGTCGCAGCCCAAGCCCGTCAGGACGAGGATCGCCATCACGGCAAACATCAGGGTTCGTTCAAGCGCGTTCACGGTGGGGCTCCTTTGCGAACGCGTATTGAGCCCTATGGTCCGGGGCTTGGCAACACTGGAGAATCAACAGGTCGGCGGCATTCCCCTACAAACACCAGCACCCAGCGCCGATGCCGGCCAGGTGGCCGCGGCGCCACGCTGTGCGTGCCCCGTGAGTCAGGACCAACCGACAGGACGTCAGGCGTAAGCCGACATCAGGATGTCAGGTAGAAACGATGAGCGGGGCGATTCTTTTTCCAGTGAGCGCCGCGCATGGTTCTGTACACGGTCAAGCAAGACGCCATGGGATTGTGGAGTGTCCGCCGCATGGGCTTGGCGTTGTTCAGCGACTTGAAACTCGCCGCAGCCATCGAGCTGGCGCGATCGGTTGCCCGCGACGAACACGTGCGCAGCGCCAAATCCGTAAGCGTCGAATTTCACGACGTGTCGTCGGTGATTCGCCTGGGGAGTTATGAGCGTGCCGGGTAAGCTTCAGAGAATGCAATTGCGAAAGTCTGAACTGCAGGCGATGAAGCGCCCCGAAGGTCGTTATTCACTGCTGGCATGGACCGAGGGCAACTACGCGCGCACCCGAGGAATCTCGCAGGAAGCAAACCCGTATCAGAGCGACGCGGTGATGGGCCGTGCATGGTTGGAGGGCTGGCTTAGCAGCGATCGTATGTTACTGCTCCGAATGAAACGGCCCGCATTGGCAACAGCCGATTAGCCACCAAAAAGCCCGGAATCAGAGTCCGGGACTCTTCAACCAAGTTAGTTCAATGGCCCGAACAGATTATTTCAATGGATTGCTCTTGGCGGGCGGTGAGGCTGCAACCGCTAGACGCTGGGAAGTTCTCCCAAACATGCAAAATTCCTTCACTTTGTCGAAGTCCGCTACGTTACCTTGCTGACATGATGCCTCACATGCCTCCAATGCCTTGCACGTTGAGGATTTGCTGCGGCTGGCGCGTGCATGATCGCGCTGACACCAATGAGAAGGGCGACCGCGCTGGCCGTGGGGAAAATCTTCATGGAAATTTCCCGTACGCGTGAAACCGCTGCCTTCGTCGGGACAAAGACGATGATGAAATAGGGGTCCGACCAACCTCTGAGTTAAGCCGCGCCGCGAAGCGACGTCGGCCTTGATGGATCGTAGGGGTGGGTGACCCGGCAGATTCATATCACGACTCCGGATCGAACATAATCTCGCGAACCTCCTGCGCGCAACGACATGCTGCAGCGATCTTGGCAGCCCAACCATGCGCAGCTTCACGTGATGGAACCTCGATAATCGAAAACCCTCCGATAACTGCCTTGGTCTCCTGCACAGGCCCGAGTGTGATGACCCCATCTGTCGCGACGACAGTTGATTGCTGGCGCTCTATGCCGCAGCCGAAAATCCAGACGCCTGCGGCCTTCGCCTCTCGTAGCACCTTATGTGCTGCCTCACCCACCATGGACCAATCTTCTTCAGGAATATGGTCCATCGAGCCGTCATCAAACGAAATCAGGTAACGCTGATTTGCAACTTTGGTGTCAGTGGTCATGAAATTCTCTCCGTAGGTCGGATCAGGCTGCCAGCCACATCGACTACCTTGACGTGGTCCTGACTACCAAACGAACGAAGGTGCACGCGATCGACATGAAAAGCCCAAGGGCTTGGCCTTGAAAGACTTCCGAAAGTTTTGGTGGACAAATATGACCCGATGAAACTACCAAGCGATGAACAGAGTGTCCTTCGCGATGTATGCAGTGATCTGAATAAGGGGATGCACGAAAGAACCCTTTATGCGGCCCTTCTCATGAAAGGCCTCATAAGGCAGACGCTCAGTGGCCATTGGGTCGCAACTCAGGCCGGTAAGAAGATCAACGCAAAGTTGGTCGATTCTGTGCCTAACTAGTCTTCCAGACTCTCTTGGGTCCAATCAAGCTCGCACTCATTGTTCACACTCTAGATGCCAGTGTCGATATACCCACTCAAGGCGTCCAATCATGAAAAACTTCAAGCGTTGCGTCTTCCTCATCCTTTGCTCCTTCGTGCTCGCTTCAATGGTGGGTTGTGTTGAGGACGCCAGAACGGGACTCGTATGTCCTCCAGGTACGCACCCGGGCCCACACGGGCACAAGTGCTTCAACGACTGAACAGAGTCTTCGAGGCAATTCGGCAGCCTATCGACTAACTCGCCCGTTGGCTCGCCGAGCTTCATGTGAAGCTCGCAGGCGATCCACGCAGCGATGATCGCGGCCTTTGCCGTTAACTGGTCAAACCCAACTCCTCAGTGTCGTTGCGCTTCGGTTTTCTGACCTTGTTCAGTCCGTACGAACTTGACATCGCCCAAGTTCGGATCATGATAAGCATAAATTACCTCTAATAAGTCGTACCGCTATGGTTCCTCGTTTTGCACTAACTCGCGGTCAGGTCGCCTGGACAGTCTGCCGCGGGCAAACGCCCGAGCAATCGGTACTGGACCAGCTTCGTTACCTCAAACAGATCGGCATTCCGTTCGCCGGTGGTGCGCAAGAAAAGGGTAGGGGCAATCGAGTCACGTACTCGTTTTACGATCTGATGGATGTCGCCGTCGCCTTTGAAGCGCTTCGGCGCAATGTTCCCGCCCGACTGCTGAAGCATCTTGTTGAGCGGCGTACGGTCATCCGTAAGGCGTATCGCGATTGCTTTAAAGGTATTCCGGAGGTTGCGTATGCGGATCGCCGAGCACTCAAAGCCAGACATCAGACCACGCTCTACCAGCACGACTTCTACATCAGCTTCGAGGGCCGCTTCTCATCCCGCCCGGGCGACACCCAAATCGTTGACCCTAACCATCTGTCATCAGAGGCGTTGGAAGACTTGCTTGATCAACTGATGAACGGTTCAAACACCACGACCATAGCGCTCACGCCCTTGATGATCCCGATGGTGGTTTACGCTGAGAAAGCGCCTTACACACCGACCGGGCCCAAGCTTTGAGTCATTCATTTATCCATTTAGAGGTAAAAATACCCATAAATAGATTGTTCGTTGCTCGCAACTTCGTACCCCATGGAGACATCATGACCACACAGCGTATTGGCGCCGCACAGATCCTCATCCGTCGCATTGATGACCTCAAATCTAGTCCAGACAATCCTCGCAAGCACACCGCTCGCCAGATCGGTCAGTTGGCCAAGAGCATCGAAGCCTTTGGCTTCAACAATCCGCTGCTCATCGACAACGACAATGTGGTCATCGCCGGTGAGGCTCGTCGTCAGGCGGTCATTCGCTTGGGTTGGACTGAGGTGCCGACGATCAGCCTGCAGCACCTGACGGAACACCAGATCCGTGGCTACCGCATTGCTGACAACGCGCTCTCAGATAACTCGTCTTGGGACGAGCGCCTGCTGGCCGAGAACCTGACGATCCTGAGCAAGGCCGATCTCGATTTCGATCTGGAAGCCATCGGCTTTGAGATGCCTGAGATCGAGTTTCGCATTCGCGGCGCCGAAGATGATGTCAGCGAAACGGTGAAGTTGCCTGCTGCCGATGCTGCAGCTGTGTCTACGCTGGGCGATCTGTGGCAGCTCGGTCCGCACCAGATTCTTTGTGGCTCGGCATTGCTCGCTGAAGACTATGACCGACTGCTGGACGGCAAGAAGGTCCAAGCCGTTTTCTCTGATCCACCCTATAACGTAAAGGTTGATGGCCACGTCAGCGGTAATGGCGCGATCCACCATCGTGAGTTCGCGATGGCCTCAGGCGAAATGAGCCGCGAGGCCTTCACGACGTTTCTCACTCAAAGCATCGGACTGATGCGTGCCCACAGCGAACCGGGTGCGTTGGTCTACCTCGCGATGGACTGGCGACACATCAAAGAGATGATCGATGCCTACGAAGCGGTGGGTCTGGATTCGCTCAACCTCTGTGTCTGGGCCAAGGACAACGGCGGCATGGGTAGCTTCTATCGCAGCCAACACGAACTGTTCTTCGTGTTGCGTCATCCGGGTGCGCCACACCGCAACAACATCCAGCTCGGGCGCTTCGGTCGTTATCGGACGAATGTCTGGCGCTATGCGGGTGTCAACACGTTCGGCCGCACGACAGGCGAGGGCAACCTTCTGGCGCTGCATCCCACCGTGAAGCCGGTAGCGCTCATTGCCGAGGCGATTCGCGATAGCACCGATCCGGGCCACACGGTGCTCGACCCATTCCTGGGTAGTGGCAGCACGCTCTTGGCGGCAGAACGCACGGGTCGTGTGGCGTTCGGCATCGAGCTAGATCCGCTGTATGTGGATGTGGCTATCCGTCGGTGGCAAAGCGCCACGGGTCAGGAAGCAACGAGGGTGGGTGATGGCCGTCCGTTCAATGCCATTGCCGCGGAGCGTGGTTCGACCTTGTTGAACAGTGCCGGGGAGCGTCGTCATGGGTGAGTACGAAGTGGGGTATGGCAAGCCGCCGAAGGCCAGTCAATTCAAGAAGGGGCAGTCGGGGAATCCGAACGGACATGCCGCTCGGCTACCTTCCGTGGCGGTCATGTTGCGGAAGGAACTCAACCGTCGCGTCACCTTTGTGGAAAATGGACGCACCAAGACGATCACCATGGAGGCCGCGTACTTGCGGCAACTGGCCACCAAGGCGGTCAAGGGCGACAACAAAGCCATTCAAATCATTCTGGGGCTCCGTAACACGCTGGAGCAGCCCGCTGAAGTGGACGACGATGTGTTGGGCCGCGACGATCAGCGGGTGCTGGACACCATGATGAAGCGCGTTCGTGAAGCAGGGAATGCATCATGATCCGTCAAGAAATCGACGCCCTTCTTCGGCAGGACTTCTCCAGTTTTGTCGAACGGGTCTTCTACGAGCTCAACCAATCGGCCGCCTACCATCCCAACTGGCACATCGATGCCATCGCGTCGAAGTTGAACGATGTGCGGCTTGGCAAAACGCGCCGCCTGATCATCAACTTGCCGCCGCGCAACCTCAAATCGATCTGCACATCGGTGGCGTTCCCTGCCTGGCTGCTGGGACACGATCCTTCCTGCAACATCATCTGCGTGAGCTACGGCCAGGATCTGGCGACCAAGCTTGCGCTCGATACCCGCCTCACGATGAGCAGCGCGTGGTACCGAAGCGTATTCCATACGCGTTTGTCGGCGAACCGCAGTGCGGCGGCAGATTTCACGACCATTCAAGGCGGCGGACGCATGGCAACCTCGGTCGGTGGCGTGTTGACAGGGCGCGGAGCCGACATCTTGATCATCGATGACCCTACCAAGCCGGATGAGGCGTTGTCAGACACACAGCGGCGCAATGCCAACGAGTGGTATGACCACACGTTGTATTCCCGGCTCAACGACAAGACCACCGGCGCCATCATCATTGTGATGCAGCGACTACACCTGGACGATCTGGTGGGCCATGTGCTCGAACAAGAACCTTGGGAAATATTGTCGCTGCCGGCCATTGCGCCGAATGACGAAGTGATTCGCTATGAACGCTTCGGGCGGCAAATGGAAACGTCGCGCAAGGAAGGGGATGTGCTGGATGTGGTGCGCGAGCCACTAGCGACACTCGATGCGATTCGGCTCGCGTTGGGTGAATATCATTTTTCGGCGCAGTACCTGCAGTCACCGGTCCCGCTGGGTGGCGGCTTCGTCAAACTCGACTGGATGAAACGCTACAGCTCTTATGAGCGACCGCATCAGTTCGATCAGATCGTGCAGTCGTGGGACACCGCGAACAAGGTGTCAGACTTGGCGGACTGCAGCGTGTGCACGACGTGGGGCGTGTCCAACAAGAAGGTTTACCTCTTGGATGTTCTGCGTCGCCGTATGGAATACCCCGATCTGAAGCGTGCCGTACACGCGCAAGCGGAGCTCTGGAAACCGCAAACAATTTTGATCGAAGACAAGGCATCGGGTACCCAGCTGGTACAGGAGCTCCGCCAGGAACAGCGATACCAAGCGACGGGTGTCAAGCCGGAAGGCGAAAAGGTCATGCGCATGCTTGCCCAAACCGCCATGATCGAAAACGGCATCGTTTATTTCCCGGAAGAGGCTCCTTGGTTGCCCGTGTACATCCAGGAACTCACGACATTTCCGAAAGGCAAGAACGACGACCAAGTCGATTCAACCGCACAGGCTTTGGCGTGGATCAAGAAGGGCTTCGATGAACCGGCCTATCTCGTCTTCATGCGAGAGCTGCTTAAACAAGATGCGATGGCGACTTTGAGCCGCCGCTAGGGAGCGGAAAATGGCATCAAGTGTATGTTCTTCAAGATGGATGGTGGCACGTATCGCTTCGACCCGTGTGAGAGCTAGAAACTAGCGCTTTAGGCGCAGCTTGTTTGGGAACACTAGCGTTCGAGCACTCGTAGGTCTCTCTGAACATCAGTTTTCCGTACCAAGGTGTCCCGGGAGAGCTTCAAGCTCACGAGCGCACTAAACCCAATTTGTGGCTGAGAGCGACGGCTTTACTTCTGGAAGTCACGTCGAGTTTGCCGAGCACATTGCCCACGTGGAATTTCACGGTGTCTTCGGTGACGCTCATTTCCTTTGCCATCTGGAGATTGCTATGACCGCGGGCGAGCCACTGCAAGACTTCCAATTCGCGAGCGGTTAGATCGGGACAACTCGAACTTTCGTCAGCCATTTTTCCGGCCGTAGCCGACATGTATCGGCCACCACGGAATACCGTCCGGATTGCGCTCAGTAATTCGTCGGACGGCGCATTCTTGAACAGGTACGCATGCGCGCCCGCGTGCAGCGCCTTGCCGATTTCACCGCCGCCAGCGTTCGCCGTCAGCACGATGAATTGTGCGGTGGACGACTTGGTGCGCAACACTGAAATGAGCTCGATGCCATTCATGTCCGGAAGCGATAAATCAACGAGGGTGATATCTGGCTCGCGCAGCATAAAAAGCGCAATGGCTTCCGCCGCATTGGCGGCCTCGCCGACGAGCTCCAGGTCTTCCTGGTAGCCAACGATCGCGCACAAGCCGGCGCGCACCACAGGATGGTCGTCGACGACCAAAACCTTTATTCCAGCTTGTATGTTCATGAATCGATTCTCGCAATGGGGCTGCCGCGCAAACGGCGCCAAAGGATCGCCGCGCCACTGAGGCGAGGGACAAAAAGCACGACTCGCGTTCCGCTACCGATCTGACTGGTTACCGAAAGTGTCGCTCCAAGACTGTTCGAACGATGTCGCATGTTTCGCAACCCGTAACCTCGCGCGGGAACGCGCACATCCGAACCTTGGGAAAAGCCGCTGCCGTCGTCCGAGACGTCAACGCTCAAGGCATCGTCATCGAAACTCAGGTTCACCGTGATCGTGCGCGCCGCGCCATGCTGTATGGCATTGGAGATCGCCTCTTGCGCAATCATGACCACATGGTGTTTTGCTTCGGGCTGCATGTCCCACGCCATGCCGGTGGACTGGATGTCCAGCTCTTCCACGCGTCCGTGCGCAAGCTGTCGGGCCATCAACGCGAGGGATTCGGAAAGATTTTTCTGATCGAGCACCGGAGGACTCAGATTCCACACCGAATAGCGCGCATCGTCCAGGCTGCTCTGAGCCAGATCGCGTGCCGATATCAGATGGGTTGACGTCATGTCCGGCGCACGCCGCATGCTGATCAACGCGGCTTCGGTCTGAAAGAGTATGCCGCTCAGGCTCTGCGAGAGGCTGTCATGAATTTCGCGCGCGATTCGCTGGCGCTCTTCGAGGACGGCTGCACGTGCGTGCAGGAAGCTGACACGCAGTCGATAGGCGCCCCACAACAGCGATACGAGCGCCAGCGCACAGAGCAGACGAAACCACAGGGTCTGGTAAAATTGAGGACTCAGCGCGAAAGCGAGCACGCCTTCCTGCGTGCTCCATGGTCCGGTCGCGACTCTTGCATTCACGTGGAATGTATATTGCCCCGGCGGCAGGTTGGTGTAGTGAGCCACACGTTGGTTGCCGCCCGGGATCCATTGCTCGTCGAAGCCATCCAGTCGATAGCGAAATTGGGTTCGTTCCGGGGATGAAAGGTTTGGTGCCGTGTAGCGAATTTCCAGCCTGCGGGTTCCCGGCTGCAATCGCACGGCCGTCGCAAGATCGACGCGCGTCTCGTCGGCGATCAACTGTTCGACGCGCGAAGGTGGCGCGCGATCGTTGAGCTTCAAGCGCGCTGGATCGACGACAACAACGCCACGACCGGTGGGAAACCAGAGCCGTCCATCGCGTCCGCGCCATGCATTGGGCTGTGTTCCGCCGCTCGCGTCGCTGCTCTTCATGCCATCGGCCTTGCCGAATACCGTTGATGTGACCGCGGCGCGAGAGCCAGCGGCAACCGCATCCAGATCCTGGCGGGTAATTTGGGAAATACCGTTGTCCGATCCGATCCACAGGTTCTCGGCGTTGTCCTCCAGGATGCTGTACACGGAGTCGTTCTGCAGTCCCTCGCGCGACGTGTATTGCGTGAGATGGCCACCTTCCATTCGAAACAGGCCTTGCCCGAACGTGCCGATCCAAAGAATGCCCTTGCTGTCGAAGTAGAGCGAGACGACCCATATATTGGACAGGCCGTTCAACTTCGGATAGCTCGTGACATGGTCGTTGCTGATGCTGTTCAGCCCGTTGTCGCTGCCTGTCCAGATCGTGCCGTCCGGTCCTTGCGCAATGGCATAGAGCGCGTTGCTCAACAGTCCGGTCGACGCGGTAAACAACCCGGTGACCTTGCCATCCAGACACCGCGCCAATCCGCCGCCAAGGGTTGCCACCCATATTTGATGGGCGCTGTCCTCAATGATTCCATTCATCAGATACGGCGGAACGCCCGTGCACGCCGCAGGTGAAAGTGCAGGCGAACCGTGGACCATCTGCATCAATTTCTTGGACGTTCCGACCAGGAGACTGGAAGCGTGATCCGTCCACATCGACCACGGATAGAGTGTCTTGTCCGCAGTTTTATAGGCGCGAATTTCTCCACCATGCAGCTGATGCAGACCGTCAGGCCCCGTCGTCCAGATATCGCTCCGGCTGTCCTCGATCACCGCATAGGTTCGATCGTCGGAAAGACCTTCCGCCTTTGCAAATGTCGTGAAACTCCCATCCCTGAAACGCTGCAAGCCAGCCGACGACGTGCCCACCCAAACGTTGCCGTCGTGGTCCTCGTATAGTTGATCCACGACATTGCTGATCAGTCCGTCCTCTGCGGTAAATCGGCTGACTTTGTTGCCGCCGATCCGCATGAGTCCTTCGGTGCCGCTGCCCAGCCAGATGTTTCCGTCGCGATCCGACAGCACGTCGTGGACATTGCTGCTGGCGACGCCGGGAATGTGCCATGCCTCGAAATGATCGTGCACCCATTGCACGAATTCAGCGTTCTGAGTCTTCACCAGCAGCGTGCCGTCCGCGATCAGGCGCAGATTCGTCACGTCGCTACCGGGCAAGCCATCGGCGACGGAGTAACTCTGCATCTTGCCCTCGCTCAGACGATTCACGCCGCCGGGAGAGCCGATCCACAAGGCATGGTCCTTGTCGATCACCAGGCGCTTGACCGGATCGCCCGACAAGCCGTCGGCGATCGTGTACGTCCTGATCAACAGCCCGTTCCTGAAATGTTTCAAACCGCCGTAGCCGCCGATCCACAGACTGCCATCCGGGTCGTTGGCGAGCACGGTGCCGCCACGCGGACCGATGCTGGCTATGCGGGAAAAAAGGCCATCGTGAAGCGTCGCGACGCCGCCATTTCTCGTGGCTATCCAGAGTGTGCTGTTGCTGTCTTCGACAAGATCCGAAATGAAATCGCGATCAAGCGACGGTGTATTGGTGTGGTCAAACGTGGTGAAACTGACTCCGTCGAAACGGGCAAGACCTGCCTGTGTGCCGACCCACAGATAACCATCCCGGGTTTCCAGAATCCTGGTAACACCATTCTGGGGAAGGCCGTCCTCGATCTGCCAGGTCGAATGAACATACTGGGTGATGGCCTTGCGCGAATCGAGCGCGATTGCAGACTGCAATGGAAGCAGCAGACAAAGCAGTCCGACCGCCAGCCGACCCAAATGCGCTGGCGAGCTTTCCATGAATCGGCTGGCGCCAGAAGGCAATGCAGTCGTCACGTAGTTCTGTTTGACAAACACGGCATTGCTGCTCGCAATTCAGGAAAAAGGAATAACGGCGATAAATTTCAGAAAGAAATGTGCGGTGCAATAGTTGCCACAGGCTACAGCGAGCCGTCGAACTTCAACCTACTCGTCCGAGTAGGTATAAACCTACTCGTTTTGTGGTTTCGGGACTCTTCGAACCGCCCGATCATTGGTTGATCGCGGGCAAGGTTAGCTTTCAAGCGCGAGGCGAGTCGAGCAATGGCAATGTGTGACGGATCGCGATGCCAGGAATATCAAGTTCAAACGGCACATCCGGCCGCCAATCCTTTTGCAGAGTCTCTCGTGCTTCCGTGCACCACCAACCGAGTGTGGAACCAATGAAACCAACGACGCTTCGCAACTCCTCCTTCCCTGCGCTGGCGATGACGATATCGCTTGCCCTTGCCGCTGCCACCGTGACGTCCGCGCGAGCCAGCGATATCGCCGCGGGCTCAAGTCCTGCGATGGCGCGAGCCACCGTGCTGCGCCCGGGCGATGCTTTCACCGGTGTGCTACCGCATACGCAGCCCATGCCGATCGTGGTCGTACTCAAGTTGCAGAACAGCGCGCAACTGGACAGTCTCATCGCTGCCCATCAAACGCTGACGTCGGCGCAGTTCTCTGCAAAACATTCGCCGACGCAAAGACAGGCGCAAGCGGTCGCGACGTACCTGAGCCGCATGGGCTACACGAACGTGGCGATCTCGGCCAATCGCATGCTGGTATCGGCGGATGGCACAGTTGGCACTGCACAGGCAGCGTTTCAGACATCGCTGGCGCGAGTACAAACGCGTGAGGGACGTGTGGCATTCGCGAACGACGGCGACGCACATCTTCCGATCGGTCTGCAGGACAGTGTGCTCGCGGTGATCGGATTGCAGAACGTTTACCGGCCGCACATCCTCGCGCAACGCGTGCAGCCTGATGCGGGGGTGCATCCGCTCGCCATCACCAGCCACAACCCGGCGGAGTTCTCGTCGATCTACGGCGGTACCGGCGTGGCGACCGCCGCTGGCGTCACCATCGGCATCATCACCGAGGGTCCGCTCGACAACACCATCGCCGACCTGAATATCTTTACCGACGCCAAGCACCTGGCTCGAGTCACGACGCAGATCGTTGGCGCAGCAGGTCCCGACCAGGGCGGAACCATCGAGTGGAATCTCGACAGCCAGGATGCCGTCGGCGCCGCCGGCGGGCAGGTCGGCCAACTCATCTTTTACGAAATGGCGACCTTCGAGAATCCCTCGCTGGTGGCCGACTTCAACACGGTGGTCACGGCGAATGCAGCCAAGATCATCAATGTCTCGCTGGGCGAATGTGAGTTGGGCGCAATCGCCGATGGATCGGCGGCGGCGTCGGATCAGATTTTTCAGGCCGCTGTTGCGCAAGGCCAGACGTTTTCCATTTCGACCGGTGACACCGGTGCGGATGAATGCGGCAACGGCGGCATCACGCCAAGCTGGCCAGCGGATTCACCCTATGTCGTTGCGGTCGGTGGCACCTTGCTCGATGCATCGCCGACCACATGGAACAGCGAAGTCGTCTGGTCACTGGGCGGTGGCAGCCCGAGCACATTCGAACCGAAACCGATCTGGCAGGGCTCGCTGGTTTCAGGTACCAAACGCGGCTTGCCCGACGTCGCCTTCGACGGCGATCCGGACTCGGGTTCGAGCATCGTTATCCCCGGCGGCGGCCTGCAAACCTGGGGCGGTACCAGTCTTGCGGCTCCGATCTTCGCGGGCCTGTGGTCGCGCGTGCTGGCGGTAAGAGGCACCGGTATCGGATTCGCCGCACCGTTGCTGTATCAGTTGCCGAGCGGGGACTTCCACGACATCACCGTCGGCAACAACGGCGGTGAGTCGGCCAAGGTCGGTTACGACTTCGCCAGCGGTCGTGGCAGCATGATCCTCAACAAGGCGATACTGCATCTGGGCACGCCGCCCACGCTCGTCGTCAATTTCAGTGCGACCAGCAGCGGACTGATCGCAAAGTTCACCGATACCTCCACCGACAGCGCCGGCACGGTCGTCTCGCGTGCGTGGAATTTCGGCGATGGCGGCACATCCACCGCGGCGAGCGCCAGCCACATCTACTCCAAGGCCGGCACGTACAACGTCGTCGAGACGGTGACCGACAGCGTGGGTTACTTGCTCGCACGAACGATCGCGGTAACGGTCGGTCGACGCTAGGCATCAAGCATCAAGGCGAACCAACGAGATCATCCGGCGTGCGCAATCGCGCCGCCGGAATGCGACATCCATAGTGGAATAACTGGGGCTTATGGAATGAACGGCAACAAGTACGGACGTCCAAACAAGACTCGCATCAACGGTGCCTTCAAACTCGCGCCGACAACGCACGCGATCCGCGCTGCGCTGGCCATTTCATTCACGGTGCTGGGGCTGTCCGGTAGCGGGCTCGCGCTGGCAGGCACCTGTGTCGCCAACCCGGCGCCCAACACCATTTCGTGCAACGGCGACTTTGCCAATCTTCCCGATGCCAGCTTTGCCCCCGTCGTCGACATGACGCTGGTTCTCGGCGACACCGCGCCGACAAGCGTCACACCCGCGGCCGGCACGGTCGGTGTCGAAGCGAGTTGGGGCGGGAACGTCGGTCTGGTCACCCATGCGGACATAACCACCGTCGGCGCCGATGGCGTCCATCAGTACGGTTCGACATCGGCGACGTTGAGCAACGACGGCAGCATCGACACCAACGTCACGGCGGTCGGGGCCAACGCGGTCGACATCAGTGCATATGGCGACGTCAGTGTGATCAACAACGGCCCGATCAGTGCATACAGCGCCGGCGTCTACGACGTGACTGCCGTCAACGCCTACTCGGTGAATGGCAAGGTCACGGTCGACAACCAGGCTGCCGGCACGATCAGCGCCACCGCCCAGGATGGCAATGCCATCGCCTTGTATGCATCGGCGTTCGGCGACAATGTTTTCAGCAACGAAGGAACGATCACTGCCAACTCGTTCAATGGCATCGCGGTCGGTGCGGTGGCTCAGGCATACAACGGCGACGTCAGCGTTACCAACGGCGGCAGCATTACGGCAAAGTCCACCAACTATCAGGCCATCGGCCTGATTGCTTCCTCGACCAACGGTTTTGCCACGGTCAGCAATGCCGGCACGATCAGCGCAACGGGCGGACAAGATCAGGCAATCGGTATCTCGGCCTCCGCGGCACTCGGCAGCTCGGTCGACAACACCGGGCAGGTGTACGCGACCTCCGCATTGGGCGAGTCGATCGGCATCAGCGCGCGGACTTACAACGGTATCGCCAGCGTGACCAACAGCGGCTCTGTTGTCAGCAAGAACAGCGGCCCGTACGCCGCCATCGGCATCCTCGCGTCGTCGGCCAACGGCACATCGGCGATCGACAATTCGGGCTTTATCCAGTCGGTCAACTTTCACGGGGATGGCATCGGCCTGGAAGCGGATTCCGCCGCGGGCAGCAGCATCACCAATTCCAGTTACGTCCTTGGTGGTTCCTATCAGGCCAACGGAACGGGATTGCTGGCGAGTGCGACCAGCGGGGACGTGGCTGTTACCAACAGCGCTGCCGGATACGTTCGTGGAGTTGCCATTGGCGCGAGCGACTACCACGCGATCGGCGTATCGGCCCATGCCACCGACGGCAAAGTCAGTGTCAACAACGACGGCAGAATTTTTGTCTTCTCGAATAACGGCAAGACCACGGGCATTCAGGCTTTCGGAGGCAGCGACGTCTATGTCGGGAACACGGGCTATGTAGCTGGCCACACTGGTGCTTACAACGACGGTCGAGGTATCTCGGCAGAGTCGTATAACGGCGCCGTCAGCGTCGTCAACAGTGGTTCGGTCATCGGATACAGCGCCGTTCGGCTCGGGATCGCCACTGACAAAACCACGGTGGAGGGCATTGTTGCCGTCAGCCGCGCGGGCGCTTTCAACGCCGAAGGGACGTACGGTCCGACCGCCATCACCACAGTCGTCAATTCCGGTTACGTCAACGCCACCGGCCCTTGGTTCGTCAACGGCATCGCTGCAGGCTCGTATGGCGGGACGTCGGTGACCAATACCCAGAGCGGTTCGATTATCGCCACAGGACTCAACCCGATCGGCATCGAGGTTCTCGAAACACCCAATTCTTACGCCAACTTCGGCTTAGGTGCGGCTATCGTGAACAACGCCGGCAGCATCATGGTCAATCAGGTCAATGACTGCGGCTGCGCTGGAATCAATCCATACGGCTACGGCATCAAGATCGTTTCCAGTTTCGGTGGCGACATCGCGGTCTCCAATACCGGCACCATCGCGGTGAATACCCAGCACGGTGGAACTGGCATCTACGCCTACGGCGCTAGTCTCGGCAAATCAGCAGTCGACAATATTGGCAGCATCATTGTCAGTGGCGCTGGCGCCGCTAGCCGCCAGCTATTCGGCGTGCACGTGCTGAGCGCGTACGGCAGCGTGTCCGCCACCAACGCCGGCGACATCACGGTCGTCTCCCCACCGGTGGTCGGGCGTAACTACAGTGGCAGCGAAGCATTTGGCATGGACGCAAGAAGCGGCCGCGAGGATAGTCCGACTTACCATGGTGGCGGCGACGCCCTTTTGGTCAATACGGGGCAGATCCATATCGACTCCACCGTGGGGTATGGCATGTGGTCAGATTCCCAGTATGCGAAAGCCGGGGTCTACAACGCCGGCAGCATCACGCTGAACAATGATTTTGTTGGGGCCGGCATGACGGCGGCTGCTGGTAACCCCATTGTTCCCGGCGTGGGCAGTGTCGTGCTGGACAACACCGGCAGCGTGTCTGTCATCGCTTCCAATCAGTCGATCGGTTTGCGCGCATATACCAGCGGTGCGATCTCTGGAAACTATCCCGGCATCGATGTAGCGATAAACAATTCCGGCTATGTCGGCGTGTCTAGCCAACAGAGATCGCAAGGGATTCTGGCGTTTTCTGCGCATGACGATGCTTTAACGGTCGACAACAGTGGTCCGGTCGTTGTCAACGCCACCGTCAACAACCGGACGGGTCAATACGCAGGCGCCAGTGCTGGCGCAGCGGGCATCCATACCGTCAACTACCAAGACGGCGCGATCATCACCAACGCCAGCGACATCACGGTGGCGACGCATGAAAACAATCAGCAGCCTGGCGAGGCCGTGGGCATTTTCGCCTATAACGGAACGCCGCAGAGGTACGTGTCATTCCTTGGCATAGGCTTCGGCGACACCAGCATCACCAATACCGGCTCGATCAGTGCCTCCCTGCTTTCCAGCCACACGCTGCAGGTCGAGCCGCCGCCGCCACGCACTTACGTCGGTCAGTCGGTACAGTTCGGCCCTTCCAATACAGCTTCCGGCATCCTCGCCACGAGCACCTATGGTGATGCTGTCGTCACGAACGCTGGCACGATTACCGCCAGCGCGCAGACCGATCACTATGTGGCGGGCGGAGCCGACAACGGCGTGACCACTGCCAATGGCATCGCAGTCACCAGCAGGGTCGGCGACTACAATTTCACCAAGGCCTATACGTACACCTACGACCCCAGCACGGGCGGCTACAGCAAAGTCTACGACGGCGTGCCATCGACCTTGGCACTGGGCGACATCACGTTGACCAATAGCGTTGGCGGTTCCATCAGCGTGTCTGCGAAATCGACCGATGCCAATGGTGATTCAGCTGTTGCGAACGGCATCATCGGCCAGGTCTCGGTAGGCAACTACGGTTCGTCTCTTGTCAGCGCCGGTCACGGCATCACCATCGACAACGAAGGCAGCGTGACGGCGACAGCGCTTGTCGCAAACGACGCCACAGGCTCGGCGATAGCCCGCGATATTTACGCTACCGATGCTGCAATGGAAAGCTTCGCGCACATCATCAACAACGGCATGTTGAATGCGACATCAACCTCGCCGGGCATATCGACCTCCACCGGCATTTCCGCGACCGCCAACACCATCACCCTCGCATTGGGCACGAAGAGCTTCATCGTGGCGACCGCCAATGGCGGCACGACGAGTGCCACCGGCGTGTTCGCTTCGGGCGCGAGTGTGACGGCCAGCAATAGCGGCACGATCAAGGCGATCTCCACCGGTATCAACGGCACCGCCACCGGTGTGCAGCTGGTCACACCGGGCGCCTTGTCCTTCACCAACAGCGGAGACATCCACGCCAACGCTGCGCATGCGGTGACGGTCAATCTGACCTCCGGTACCACCGCGACGCTGATCAACAACGGCCTGATCGTCGCGCGGCCCACGGTGGTGCACACCAATGGCATCGCGGTGGAAACGAATGCGCCCAATGCGGTGATCCAGAACTACGGCACGATCACCGGCAAGCTGCGCAATGGTGCCGGCAACTTCAGCTTCACCAACAATGCCGGTGCGATCTGGAATGCCGCGGGCATCAACACGCTCGGCGCGGGCAACGACTTCTTCCGCAACGTCGGCACCATCAACCTCAACGTCAGCGACATCGACTTCGGCAACCCCGGCGCGCTGGGCAGCAACCGCTTCACCAATGCCACCGGTGGCGTGATCACGGTCGTGGGGGCCAACACGATCGACATGGGTGCGCCCACACCGAACGCCTTCATGAACAACGGCACGTTGAACTTCCAGAACAACGCCGTCGGCGACACGCTGGCGATCAACGGCGACTTCGGCGGCCACGGCATCATCGCGCTGGACGTCAGTGGCCTGCACGGCACCGCCGATCAGTTGCAGATTCACGGCAACGTGATCGCCGGCACCGTCAATCAGGTCAACCTGCATCTGCTGGATGATCCAACCAGCGCGTCGACGATCATTCCGCTGATCACGGTCAGTGGTACCTCGACCGCCGGTGAGTTCGTGCTCGGCACGGTGGTGCAGGACAAGAGCTTCCTCGACGTGCTGGTCAGCAACATCGATCCGAGCAACGTCAAGAACGACACGTTCTCGCTCGGCCTCACCGCACCGAAGTCCTCGACATCGACATCGACGTCAACGTCCGCTGCGGCGGCCAACCCCGTGTCGCCCATCAACGGCACGTTCTCGCCCGCCGCGTTCGCTTCGGGACAGGCGATCGGCTTTGCCGAAGACGTCAGCGGCCTGAGCAACCTGGGCACGCTGGCCGTCTCGGCGGCGCCGGGTGCGCAGAACCTGATGAACAGCCAGATCGGCACGCTGCAGCAGCGCATGGGTGCGGTCAGCCAGACGCTCAAGGGCGGCGTGAGTCTGTGGACGCGCGTGTTCGGCGACAGCGGCACGATCGATCCCAGCCACAACGCCGGCAACTTCGGTCAGGGCGGCGCGTTCTCCTTCGACCAGAGCAACACCGGACAGGAAGTCGGCATCGACTTTGCTTTCACCGATGAGCTGAAAGCGGGCCTGCTGGTCGCCAAGGATCAGGCCAACCAGCATCTGGACAGCGGCAACAACGGCTCGGCCCGCATCAAGGGCACCACCGGCGGCGGCTACATCACCTGGATCTCCGCCGATGGCGTGTATCTGGATGCGTCGTTCCGCGAAATGGACTTCACCA
>NZ_LMUV01000011.1:1756746-1756888 GCF_009765755.1 Rhodanobacter sp. L36
ATCGACGTCCACGTCCGCTGCTGCGGCGGCCAACCCCGCGCCGTCCATCAACGGCACGTTCTCGCCCGCCGCGTTCGCTTCGGGACAGGCGATCGGCTTTGCCGAAGACGTCAGCGGCCTGAGCAACCTGGGCACGCTGGCC
>NZ_LMUV01000011.1:1756898-1758525 GCF_009765755.1 Rhodanobacter sp. L36
TGACAGCGGCACGATCGATCCCAGCCACAACGCCGGCAATTTCGGTCAGGGCGGCGCGTTCTCCTTCGACCAGAGCAACACCGGACAGGAAGTCGGCATCGACTTTGCCTTTACCGACGAGCTGAAGGCGGGCCTGCTGGTCGCCAAGGATCAGGCCAACCAGCATCTGGACAGCGGCAACAACGGATCAGCCCGCATCAAGGGCACCACCGGCGGCGGCTACATCACCTGGATCTCCGCCGACGGCGTGTATCTGGATGCGTCGTTCCGCGAAATGGACTTCACCAGCCGCCTGCATGCGGCGGCCGGCGAAGCCTGGGTCAAGGGCAACACCGATGCGTTCAACGTGGAAACCGGCAAGACCTGGACGCTGGACAACGGCCTGCAGATCGCCCCGCAGTTGCAGTACACCTGGAACCGCGTGCTCGACGTCAAATCGCAGATCGACACCCTGGCCGGCTTCAACTCCGCCGGTGACACCTCCTCGCGCGGACGTCTGGGCGTGATGGTCAGCAAGAGCTACTCCACCGCCAACGACGGCACTGTGTGGACGCCGTATGTGTCGGTGTCCGCGGTGCACGAGTTCAACGGCGTCAACCGCTACAGCGTCGATGACACGTTCTTCGGCCAGACCAGCACGCGCGGCACCAGCGCGCTGGTCGATGCCGGCGTCAACGTGAAGGTGCGCAACCTCACCTTCTACGGCGGCGCGAACTGGCTCGATGGCGGCGCGATGAACAGCTTCCTCGGCGGTCAGGTCGGACTGCGGTACAGCTGGTAAAAGCAAAACGATACCCGGTGGGCGCAAGCTCGCCGGGTTTTTTTTTGACCCAAGCTTGGAACGTCAACTATGGGAACGAAAAAACTCGGGGTAGGAAAGATCGAGCAAGTCATCGCATTTCCAGAAAGCAAACCGTTGTCTCTGGCGCAGAAAAAGGTTCTGGAATTGAATGATGGCGAGAGCTTTATACTCGTTGTGCATTTCGAAAACCTTCTGACGGATAACGCCGAGCGGCTTGTGCGGTGGGCGAGGACCCGGGGCATTCGCATCATGCGACGTAAGATCGATCACGACGCTGTACGAATCTGGCGCGTCGAGTCTATGTCACGCGTCATCGGACCATCGGGAGAATCGTGTGACGCGTAAAAGCAAAGTTTCAATGATCGATGAAGCCCAATCGATTGAGCTGCCACAACCCGAAATGGTTTCTGCGGTTGCGGTCGAGTCAGCACCGCCTGCGGATTTGGCGGAAGCGCCTGCGACAGACAATGCCGCCCAGCCGAAGCCACAAGTTGTCGAAAAGAGTTGCTCGCGCGGACTCGCCGCATGGCTCGCCGGCAACAACATGTCGCTGGCAATTTCGTCGTACCAGACCGGACGCGTCTATCTGGTCGGCAGCGACAAGCAGGGACGCGTGTCGTTCTTCGAGCGCCTGTTCGAACGCGCGATGGGCATCGTCGGCAACGCGCAGCGCATTTATCTGGGCAGCCTTTATCAGCTGTGGCGCTTCGAGAACGTGCTGCGTTCGAACGAGATCATCCACGGCCAGTTCGACAAGTGCTATGTGCCGCGCAACGCGCAGACCATCGGTGATCTGGACATCCATGAGCTGGGCATCCGCAAGAA
>NZ_LMUV01000009.1 GCF_009765755.1 Rhodanobacter sp. L36
TGGCGCGATCGTCGCAGCGAAGGCGGCGTGGTGATCGACATGGACACCAACGAGATCGTCTGCGAAGGCCTCTCGATGCCGCACTCGCCGCGCTGGGCCAACGGCAAGTTGTGGCTGCTCAATGCCGGCACCGGCCAGCTCGGCTGGGTCGACTTCGCGACGAAATCGTTCGTGCCGCTGGCGTTCCTGCCCGGCTTCGCGCGCGGCCTGTCGATCACCGGCAACACCGCGGCGGTCGGCTTGTCCAAGCCGCGCAATCAGCGCTTCGAAGGCCTGCAACTGGATGCGGAACTGACCAAGCGCGACATCGAGCCCTGGTGCGGCGTGCAGATCGTCTCACTCACCAACGGCGACGTGCTGCAGTGGATCCGCTTCGAAGGCGACATCTCCGAAATCTTCGACCTGTGCTTCCTGCCGAACGTACGCAACCCGATGGTCGTCGGTCTGCGTACGCCGGAGATTCGCGACCTGATTACTTTCGAAACAGAACTGCCGACGCAGGATGTGAGCGCATGAGCATGACCTGGCGAAAAATGAACCTGATGCTCTGCATGACCATGATGCCGATCGCAGCGAATGCGTTGCAGACTCAGCCACGCTCATCGACGACTCCGGTCAAGGCGCCGATGACGTCGGCATCATCGCAAGCCAGTGGACCGAATGCGCTCTTCACGCAATGGGACACGAACCACGACGGAACGCTGTCGCCGGCTGAGTTCAGCGCGGGCTGGGAGAAACTTCAGTCGGATGCCGCGTTGCATCGGTTGCACGACCAGTTTGTAGCGCTGGACACCAACAAGAGCGGCAGCCTGGATGCGGCGGAGTACGCCCATCTGGAATTGATCAAGCACGCGGGAGCTTCAGCACCGCCCATGTCGGCATTCGATACGGACAAGAACCGGCGTCTGGATTTCAAGGAATACGTCAACGCCGTGGGCTACATGCTGCAGCATGAGCAAAAGAAATAGATACGCGCAGTCGCCATGTAACGCGAAACCATAGCGAGCAGATTGTATAGATTGCGCGGTCTCCAAAGGTTCTTGAGCACAGAATGACCAGCGGTCAGGCAGCTGACACACGAGCAGACATTGATGAATTGGCTCCACCAGACGGGTTCGCCGAAAGCGGACATGGCTGCTGGTATGAGTCCGGCCTTAATCTCCTCGATGGGATTGTTGCCCCCATCGGGAACACAGCCATCAAGTCGCTGCCGCCTATTTGGACAGCGGCCCACGTCGAAACCATTTGCAACTCCACGCCGATTTCGCGCAGGTGTTCGATGGCGCGCCCTGCACCCACGCTGTCATGCCTAATCGCGAGGAAGGGCTTCCGGTTCCACTCCTTGTGGACCTTATCCAGTGCGTTCTTGAGTACGTCAGTGATCGAGTGGTTGTATAGGCATCCTGACCGGATCAAGTGCTGGCACCACGGGTGCGCCGGGCATGAGCGCCTACAGTGCGACCAAGGCGGCCGTGCGCAACCTGGCGCGTACCTGGGCGGAAGATCTGAAAGGCACCGGCATCCGGGTCAACGTGCTGTCGCCCGGGGCCACGGCCACCGAACTCGCGAAGCAGGCGCTGGGCGAGGAAGACCAGAAGGTTTACGCATCGATGACTCCGCTCTTGCGCATGGCCGACCCGGCGGAGATTGCGGCAGCAGCTGCTTTCCTCGCGTCGTCGGACAGCAGCTTCATGACCGCCAGCGAAGTCGCCGTCGATGGCGGTTTGGCACAACTCTGACGCGCGACGTCCGACCCGGCGCTCCATTCGATGGTCTGGAGCGCCGCAGTGACTGGTAAACCCGAGGAGAAAATCATGAGCTACGCCATTATCGGCTTTGGCAAGATCGGCGGGGCTTTGGCCAAGGCCTTTGCCCGCAACGGCATAGAAGTATCCGTCGCAACCACGCGCGATCCGGAAAGCTTTGCATCTGCTGCGGCCGCGATCGGGCCAGGCATTATTCCCAAAAAACTGGAAGAAGCCGTCAAGGCGGACATCATCTTTTTGGCCGCCGTTTCGAATCGCACCCGGATGTCGCGAAGGCGCTGCCCCACTGGAAGGGCAAGACCATCATCGATGTGACCAATGCCTACGGCGTACCCCCTGAAGAACTGGGAGGCCACCCTTCCTCGAAAGTCGTCGCGCAGGCTTTCACGGGTGGAAGACTGGTCAAGGGCTTCAATCATCTGGGCGCCGCTGTTCTTGATCAGGATCCTGCGGTCCATGGCGGCAAGAGAGTCGTTTTTCTTGCGAGCGACGATGGCGACGCCGCAACGGAGGTTGGTGAGCTCGCGGAACGGCTCGGCTTTTCACCGATCAAACTCGGCGAGCTTACGGAAGGTGGGCTGCTTGTGCAGGCGCGCGGAAACAGCTCGGGTCCACTGACTTTCAAGGACCTGATCAAGTTCGACTAACAAGCCGTGGATCGCCGACTCGCTCGCGGCGCTTGTCGAATCAAAAACGCAATGGAGGAAATCCCGATGTACGACCCATCCAGGCAATCCGAATTGATCCGTTTCGCACGCGCAGGTGCAGGCTCCACCGTCATCGATGTCTATCCCGGCGACGGCGACTGGACGCGTCTCTTCTCCGACGTGGTGGGAGCCGACGGACATGTCTACAGCTTCGTGCCGACCGAAATTGCCGACGTGAAGCCCGATCAATTGGACAACATGCGGGCGCTCGCGAAGGAGCCGGGCCGAGAGAACGTCGAAGCCGTATCAGCGAACCTCGTTGCGATGCTGGACGTCACGCCACCAGCGGATGTCCTATGGCTGCACCTGTTCTACCACGATCTCCACACCGCGCTGATGCAGGCCAAGGGTGCGACGGCGGCCGACTTCAACCGAGTCGTCTACGAACAACTCAAACCCGGTGGGTTCTACGTCATCGTCGACCATGCCGCTGCAGC
>NZ_LMUV01000012.1:0-15575 GCF_009765755.1 Rhodanobacter sp. L36
AGTCGCTGCATCACAATGATGATGGCGCCGGTGGTCTTGTCGTTGAGCCGGGAATACAACGTGTGGTCATACCACTCGTTGGCATTGCGCCGCTGTGTATCTGACAACGCCTCATCGGGCTTCGTCGGGTCATCGATGATCAAGATGTCGGCTCCGCGCCCAGTCAACACGCCACCGACCGAGGTTGCCATGCGGCCACCGCCTTGGATGGTCGTGAAATCCACCGCCGCACTGCGGTTCGCCGATAGGCGCGTATGGAATACGCTTCGGTACCACGCGCTGCTCATCGTGAAGCGGGTATCGAGCGCGAGCTTGGTCGCCAGATCCTGGCCGTAGCTCACGCAGATGATGTTGCAGGAAGGATCGTGTCCCAGCAGCCAGGCAGGGAACGCCACCGACGTGCAGATCGATTTGAGGTTGCGCGGCGGCAAGTTGATGATCAGGCGACGCGTTTTGCCAAGCCGCACATCGTTCAACTTCGACGCGATGGCATCGATGTGCCAGTTGGGATGGTAGGCGGCCGATTGGTTGAGCTGGTAGAAGACCCGTTCGACGAAACTGGAGAAGTCCTGTCGAAGAAGGGCGTCGATTTCTTGACGGATCATGATGCATTCTCCGCTTCACGAACGCGCTTCATCATGGTGTCCAGCACCCGCTGATCGTCGCGGCCCAACACATCGTCGTCCACTTCGGCGGGCTGCTCCAGCGTGCTACGCAGCCCCAGAATGATTTGAATGGCTTTGCTGTCGCCCTTGACCGCCTTGGTGGCCAGCTGCCGCAAATACGCTGCCTCCATCGTGATCGTCTTGGTGCGTCCATTTTCCACAAAGGTGACGCGACGGTTGAGTTCCTTCCGCAACATGACCGCCACGGAAGGTAGTCGCGCGGCACGTCCGTTCGGATTCCCCGACTGCCCCTTCTTGAACTGACTCGCCTTCGGCGGCTTGCGATACCCCACTTCATAATCACCCATGACGACGCTCCTCGGCCGTGTTCAACAAGGTCAAAGCACGCTCTGCAGCGATGGCGGCAAACGTACGACCATCCCACACCATCGTTGCTTCCTGACCCGTGGCGCTTTGCCAACGACGGATCGCGACATCGACATACAGCGGATCCAGCTCGATGCCGAACGCCACGCGACCCGTACGTTCTGCAGCGAGAAGTGTGCTGCCGCTGCCAAGGAACGGGTCCAGCACGGCATGGCCTGGATCGGTGCTGTCGCGAATCGCATCGGCAATCAGTGCGACCGGCTTCACAGTGGGATGCAACGCCAGAAGATTGCCCTCGCCTGTCGTGCGGCCGAACGTGTTGACACCCGCATAGCGCCAGACATTGGTGCGGTATCGGCCAAAGCGACCTAACTGGACGTTGTTACGATGAGGCGCACCCGGGTGACGCAACACGAAGAACAGTTCGTGTTGACTGCGGTAAAGGCTACCCATGCCGCCGTTGTCTTTCGCCCACACACAGAGGTTGAGCGAATCCAGTCCGACCGCTTCGTAGGCATCGATCATCTCTTTGATGTGTCGCCAGTCCATCGCAAGGTAGACCAACGCACCCGGTTCGCTGTGGGCACGCATCAGTCCAATGCTTTGAGTGAGAAACGTCGTGAAGGCCTCGCGGCTCATCTCGCCAGAGGCCATCGCAAACTCACGATGGTGGATCGCCCCATTACCGCTGACATGGCCATCGACGCGCACGTTGTAGGGTGGATCAGAGAAAACGGCCTGGACCTTCTTGCCGTCCAGCAATCGGTCATAGTCTTCAGCAAGTAACGCCGAGCCGCACAGGATGCGGTGTAAACCGAGTTGCCACAGATCACCCAGCGTAGACACAGCCACGGCATCGGCTGCAGGCAACTTCACCGTTTCGCTGACATCATCTTCGGCGCCGCGAATGCGAAACTCGATCTCAGGCATCTCAAAGCCAATGGCGTTGAGATCGAAATCGAGATCGACGTTGCTCAGGATGGTCAGGTTCTCGGCCAGCAGGCGCTCGTCCCATGACGAGTTATCCGAGAGCGCGTTGTCAGCAATGCGGTAGCCACGGATCTGGTGTTCCGTCAGGTGATTCAAGCTGATCGTCGGCACCTCGGTCCAACCCAAACGCATCGCCGCCTGACGACGGGCTTCCCCGGCGATGACGGCGTTGTCGTTATCGATAAGCAGCGGATTGTTGAAGCCAAAGGCTTCGATGCTCTTGGCCAATTGAACGATCTGACGCGCGGAGTGTTTGCGAGGATTGTCTGAGCAAGGTTTGAGATCTTCGATGCGACGAACGAGGATCTGTGCGGCGCCGATACGAGGTGTGGTCATGATGTCTCCATGGGTACGAAGTTGCAGATAACAAACAGGCTATTTATGGGTATTTTTACCTCTAAATGGATGAATGAATGACTCAAGACTTGGGACCGGTTGGTGTGTAAGGAGCTTTCGCGGCGTAAACCATGATCGGGATCATCAAGGGCATAAGCGCGATCGTCGTGGTGTCTGGACCGTGAATCAGTTGGTCAAGCAAATGTTCCAACACCTCGGGTGACACATGATTCGAGTCAACGATTTGGGTATCGCCCGGACGAGGTGAGAAGCGACCCTTGAAGCTGATATAGATGTCGTTCTGATAGAGCGTGGTTTGATGCCTTGCTTCGAGGGCTTGGCGGTCCTCATACGCGGCCTCCGGAATACTTTTGAAGCAGTCGCGATATGCCTTGCGCATGATGGGCCGCCGCTCAACCAAGTGCTTCAGCAGTCGGGCAGGGACACCGCGACGAAGTGCCTCGAAGGCGACGGCGACATCCATCAGATCGTAAAACGAGTATGTGACTCGATTGCCCCTACCCTTTTCTTGCGCACCGTCAGCGAACGGAATGCCGATCTGTTTGAGGTAACGAAGCTGGTCCAGTACTGATTGCTCGGGCGTTTGCCCGCGGCAGACTGTCCAGGCGACCTGACCGCGGGTTAGTGCAAAACGAGGAACCATAGCGGTACGACTTATTAGAGGTAATTTATGCTTATCATGATCCGAACTTGGCTGATGTCAAGTTCGCGCAGACTGATTAAGGTCGTAAAAACCGCAGCGTCGGATCATTCGCTGCGCAGATTGCCTGCGAGCTTCAATGAACTCAGCGAGCTTACGGAGGAGCTAGTCGATGGGCTGCCGAATTGCCTCAAAGATTCCGTTCAGTCGTTGAAGCACTTGTGCCCGTGTGGGCCCGGGTGCGTACCTGGAGGACATACGAGTCCAGTTCTAGCGTCCTCAACACAACCCACCATCGAAGCAAGGGCAAAGCAGCAAAGGATCAGGAGAGCACAACGCTTGAAGTTTTTCATGATTGGGAGCCTTGGGTTGGTATATCGACACTGGCATCTAGAGTGTGAACAATGAGTGCGAGCTTGATTGGACCCAAGAGAGTCTGGAAGACTAGTTAGGCACAGAATCGACCAACTTCGCGTTGATCTTCTTACCAGCCTGAGTTGCGACCCAATGGCCACTGAGCGTCTGCCGTATGAGGCCTTTCATGAGAAGGGCAGCATAGAGGGTTCTTTCGTGCATCCCCTTATTCAGATCACTGCATACGTCGCGGAGGACACTCTGTTCATCGCTTGGTAGTTTCATAAACCATGCTTGTCTATTGAGACTTTCAGGAGTCTTTCAAAACCGTGGTGTTGAATGTTGCACTGTATGAGTGCTCGCCATGGGTCGAAGTTGGTAACTTTTCGATAGTGGCAGCGAAAGACCGTGCATAAGGGCTCGCTGATTCACAGTGGGCATGGATTGGAAATCGATCATGGCCGCTCAGTCGTTCCTGAAAGCAATGCTCGGCGCTTGGTTGCTGATCGCATGCAGCGAGGCATGTTTCGCTCAGACACCGCCCGTGTCGCCGAACCCCGTGGTGGTCGAACTGTTTCAGAGCCAGGGTTGCTCGTCCTGCCCTCCAGCGGAGGCCAATCTCAACGCGGTCGCGGGCGAGCCCGGCATTCTGGCGCTCTCGTTCGGGGTCACCTATTGGGACAGCTTGGGTTGGAAGGACACTTTCGCCACGACCGCGTACACAGACCGCCAATGGGCATATGCCCACCGCCGCGGACGCGACAATGTGTGGACTCCGCAGATATATGTGGACGGTCACATCGATCTGGTCGGCACCGACCCTGCTCAACTCGCAACAGCGATTGCGCAGGCGAGACGTCGTGCGATGGCAACGTCGCCCAGTTTTTCGTGGCAAGTGAATCAGCTCTTGATCGGCAAGGACGCGTCGATCTCCCCTTGCGACGTCTGGCTGGTGCGCTATGACACTCGGACCATCCAGGTGGGGATCAATGCTGGTGAAAACAGCGGCCGCACCTTGCCCCACCGCAACGTGGTGCGCGAACTGATACATCTCGGCCGCTGGGATGGCAGCGCGAGGACATTCATCTTGCCTCCGCCTGCTTTGAACGGACTTTCGACGACTGCGCTCGTGCAGTCAGGAGCAGGCGGCGACATCATTGGCGCGTCGAAACAGCCTGGGCCGTAAATACAATCGTCGATTGGGCTGAAAGCGAGCCGTACTCGGCGGACTCCCTTACACCGCTGGACGTATTGCGCCTAGCAACGTCCGCTTGGGGTCGAAAGCGGACATCGGAACCCGTTGCTCTATTGTTTCGTAGAAATCTTGGAACTAGCTACCGTGATCTTCTCTATAGCCTTGAGAATGGCAGATTGTGAACCAACGGAAGGCCCAATTTGACCAAGTTTCAAGCGTCTGCTCTCTTCTAAAGCGACTCGCAATCTCGGCAACGCGCGAAACGCTTTGGAACCAACATTTCCCAAGGCGATGGCGCCAGCGGCGCGAACTCCATCGTCGGAACTTAGCAACAAATCAGCTAGCTCATCGACATCCTCACTGCTCAAGGTATTTTTTTGGGCTGCGGATAGACCATCAATGCACTCATACAAGGCTGTGGCGGATTCCATCCTTGTTTCTTCTTGCGAGCTAGCTTCGATATTTCGCACTGCGACGGAAATCGTGCCGCACGCCGTCTTTTGTACTCCCCCCGCATACGCGCCTGCGAGTGAGGTCAACGACATTGCAACTAATGTGGCGCCGGTTGCTACTGCTGTCCGAGACATGCGCAAAAGATCCTTTCTTTGCCAGATCAGTTTGAATTTCAACGTCCACTTGGGGTCGAGAGCGGACATTCCCAGACCCGCGTTGTATCGTTCGCTAAGAAAACGATTCCCTATTTATTGAAATCTGGAATCCAATAGGAAGCGGTTTGTAGAGATCATCCTTCGATATAGTTGCTGCTTTGTGGAAGGATCTGAGCTCCTCTACGTTGAGCGAAGCGACCACAAAGTAATCCTCATCCCCGCCTTTAACCCGCACGACATCGCGATCGTAGTCGAGCCTGAACGGTGCCCTCACGCGGCTGTCGCCGTATCTGCGGTTATTGACTTGCACGATGTAGGCATGAACGTCGAGCGCTGCGGACTCAACAAGCGCGGCGAATGACGTGGTATCCGGATTCCACTCAAGCGCGAAAACGCTGTCTACGAAGCCTTGAGCATGTCGACGGTTATCAATGTTGGTGAGATCGCTGCAAAGCAGGACGCTGAAGAAGTGCGCTCCGTGTTGGAAGATTGGCCGGCACTCTTCGAGATCGGGATGTTTATAGAACACGCGGCCAGCGTTTTTGACAGCCTTAGCTTCACGGTGCGCTGGAATCATCTTTGGTTGAGCATACAAGACGTGTGAGCCATATCCAGGCCATCGACTTGCTAACGAGATCAACGCATCGTTTCGAAATGTTCCCGTCTTCTTCCAGTTTTCAAGGCCGCAAAGGATGGAGATTCCCAGCTTAGCAAGCTTGATAGCCACAGGAATTGCCCAGCGACGGGGCAAGCTGGCCTCTGGAAATACGATGTAGTCAACAGTCTCGTTAGAGCTAATAATATTATTGATGATTCGATGGATTCGCTTGTAGCGCCTCAGGCTAAGATCTGGCGCCTTATCGAGCGTTCGGGCCCACTGTTCGTCGCTGGAGAAAAAACTCGTGAGTGCCACTTTATAGACGGGCTTCGATTTGTAAGGGACCAAAAGATTCTTGACGTGCGAGCGAAATCGGTCGCTTGCCATATGGGGAGCGTGGTCAACCTTGATTCGCGCACCTCGAAGCGAGAAGACGGCGTCCTCCAGCTGAGCAGAAGAATCTAGGAGCGTCGGTGCGGAAAAAATTATTTCTGCGACGGACAACGGACGCGTCGGAAAAGCGATTGCCGGCCAGTGTGGTCTCTTAAGGCCGCTCGTAACGCGCTTACGAAATCTAGTGATGCCCGGAAGGCGGAGTGCTCGGAGTACGCTCTTGTCCATGGGAACCGACGGTTGGCGTCCAGGATCAGGGTTATCCTCGAACCAAAAATCCTTGTAGGAGCGTCGCCCGAAATCGCACCGAAGAACATGTTCAGAAAGAGTTTTGACGGTATTTTCGGCCTGCGGTACACCTCGAACATCGTAGTTTCTCTTGATCTTGCGAAGAACCTTTAGAAAAGAGGGTGAAAACTTAAATCCACCCACGGTTGAGGATTGAATAGCCGTCCTATAGAAGCCTTCACCGTAAAACTTCACGCAGCTCTTGAATGCTTTGGCATGGTCTGTTCCTGCGGTCGACGTTGTTCTAATTAACACCGCTACTTTGTCGAAGGCGTCGAGGAACAGACTTGCATAGTCGTGGTCGCCACAAGCCACCATCAGCCCGAATACTCGATCTAGATAGGCGTGATAGTTGAAGAATCCCTTTGGCGTTAGCACGTGACGTAATACAAGGCCGTAGAAGGCGCGTCGTTGGCTGAGCCACGCTCCGGGCCTAAGATCACGTGCGTGAGCTTCGATGTCCCGAAGAAGCAGAGCGAAGCCAAGTCTTCGAACCGACACAACATCAGCCTTTCGAAGAGCGTCTGCCTCAAGGGTGGCGTCAGGGGTGGCCAGCAATGCTTTTGAAATCATCTCACTGTCGTCTTCCGGCAGATCCGGAAGCAATCGATGTTCGCTTGACTTCTGCTTTATCTGATCCTCAATCTGATCAATGAGATCCAAGCCTTGCTGACCAGATAGAACGAAAATCTTCTGCTTGTCGCCGGAAAACTCGATAAGGGAATCGTTGGCGTAAGGAGGAGCGAACACCAGCGCAGGCGGGCCGTGATCTGCCTTGATCACTCGCAATGATTTGGGGGAAAGCCTAGCGACTAATTTAAAAAAGTCGCGCCCCGAACGAACAGGTGGATCTCCAGAGCAAACTAGAAAAATATCGTCGACGTATCGACCGTAGTAAATCGGCTTCAGTTTGGTCTGAATAAGCCGGTCGAACTCGATGAGTACAAGGTTTGAGATTATTTTCGACGCCGATAGGCCTACGGGAAGGCCACCTTCCGGACGCGTCTTGGCATCAGGGGTTCTTCGATACCAGTTTTGCGTGCTCTCAATGAAATCACGAGTAAAGAGACTCTGATCTTCGTCCAACTGGATGCCGCACACCTTCATAAACTCACTCGAGAGAAGGAAGGTGGGTGATACATGATGATAGAAGCGCCGAATATCCATCGTCACAGAGACAATGGGGACATCGCGGGCAAGCGCGGTGCGCATAGCGCGAAGACCACCTGTTCGCCAAGCGCTATATGCTCCGAAATAGGGGACAAATAGTCCGGCGCATTCTTCGTTGAGGATACCCGTGCTGTACTTGGACGATCCCGTGCGGCGCAGTCTGTTGCCGTACGTGCACTTTGGGTCAAGCTTGGCGTCGTAAATCTCGCCCGCTTTCATGATCCACAAAGCCGAAATAACCTGATACTCCACAGACGCTCGGATCACTAGCCGAAAATCAGCGCGAGCACGGTCCCGAGAGGATTCCCGATAGCGATGATTCCAGTCGTCTGAAACATCGGAGATTGAGAAATGCATGGATCCTGACTTCCATGAGTCAGGTTCCCTGATCGATTTCGGAACGTAAGCGTGCCCACCAATGAACCTTGCGTCGTCGACCCAGTCGCCCCTATCAAGGCGAACCTTTAGTGCCCTTAGGTTCCGATCGAGGCTACGCTCATAGGCATCGAACTTGAGCGGATCGCAATGCATTCCTTCGTAGAAGGCATCGGCCTTAGTTTTTCGATAGGCACGGTAGATATCCGACAGCGAAATAAAGTCGGCTGAGTAGCGCGGTTGAATGGCCAAGTAGTACCCCCTTCTTCCCTGTCTGTCGGAATAATAGGGGCTAGCGTTGTGCTGGTCACCTCTCCCATGGCCGATAGAAGCAGCGCAACCTCTAATCTCGAGTACCCAGTGAAACTCCTTGCCGAGAACTGTATCGCGACCGTGTACAGGTCCCGCTGCTCCCCGAAAGTGGCGGCCTCTAGCGCATGAAGGTGCTGATCGACCTTGATCAAGTCCTCGGGAACGCTTTACGCGTGGGATGCCGTGTCGAATAAGAACACGCGACTGCGGTGAGGCAGTTGCTGTCGACGGTGCGCCAAGCGTGGCCGTCTCCTGGCGAGTCGAACTTGTACCTAGTATCCGCTTCGGGTCGAAAGCGGTCACTCACGACCGGAGTTAAGCCGGGGGCGAAACCGTCCGCCTAACGCTGGAGTTGAGCGGCACCGAAGGTGTCCGCCTTGAACGAAGAGTTAGAACTCTTGCGAACGTGCCCAGCTAAGCAGCTCCGTGGCCAACCGCTTTGCCTGCGAGCTGAAACGCTGTTCCAGTAGCGCACGCTCTTGATCGTAGCGAACGAGCGCATCAGGCGACCACAACTCGCGCACCGGGCCAACAGGAAAGTTGTCAGCCTCGGAGGCGATGCCGATAAATGAGATGAACAAGGGGTTGCTGTCTTGTCGAAGTGCAAAGCGTGCATGACAAACCCAGCGACTTACCTCGACAACACCGATCTGAGAACTAAGGAATGCTTCGAGAGCATCGACGAGCAAAGCTTGATTTTCAATATTCTCGGTGCTGCCCATAAGTTCTAACGCTGGAGTTAAGCGGCGGCGAAGCCGTCCGCTTGGATGACTGGTTAGGGGGGCAGCGGGTGCACGTGCTGACCACTCGCCCCAATAGTCCCTGGACGCTGAGTTTAACTCAGACGCCTGGATCTGATTGCCGGAATCTAAGAACAGGGCGGCACCACCGTAGCAAACGGAAAGCATGCCGATCGTGCAACGAATTTCCAACGCTCCATCCAGCTCTGCGTCTAAAATTTCTGGTTCAAGCGCGGCGATGTCCGTCAAACACGAGATCAGCGGACCATCCCAGGGCTGGAACGAGAATTGAGTGCAGCCGGAAAGTTTGATGACGAATCCCGTGCCTTGACTTGGAAAGCGGTTTCTCAGGTATGGAATGGCTATGAAAAGAGAGACATCGCCGGGAACGGCACCCTCGACGCGCTGGATTGCTCCGTCATGAAATGGCCCCCACAGCGACAAATCCACACCTGCCCCCTAACTACCAATTAGATGGACCATAGCGTCCGGTTATACATCTCTGAACTTGCGAAGTCGTCGCGCCGCGAGCTCCTGATTCTACGCGAACTTATCAGTGCTCGGTCCGGCTAACAAGTTGGCGAATAGCCGGATGGAGAGTGCCTTTAGTTGAGTCCGCTTTGGGTCGAAAGCCGACCTCGATACGGGTGGCGGGCGGCGGAGCCGCCCGCTTGGGCGCATTGTTAGCCAAATGCAGCCTAGTCATGGCGTCTGTAGCTTTACAGCGGACTCTCTTTGCGTAACACCAAAGAAGTTGCCGGAGTTTAGATATGTGACGTTGACCACGACGCCGTCTTTGACGATATAGGTGTATTCAATGACGCCGTTGCCGTGCTTTGGCTCGATGTCATAAGTAAGGTACTCGGAGCCGGTAATGCTGAGTGATTTATCGGGTGTGCCAACGTATTGAATAACCTCATCAACTGCCACTTTGTTAAGCGGAAATTTTTTAAGATAAGCCGTTGCGTGAGTTGAGAGCGTTGGACGGTAAATCCCATTCGAACTTTTGTCCGAGGCGCTCGCGCCGCCAACACCGATGAAAGCGAGCGCAAGGAATAGAGCAAATTTCTTCACGAGCATCCCCCTGTTTATAGCTAACTACCAACCAGCCGGCCTCAGCCTGCTTGTTCGTTTCTTTGAGCACGCCCGCAAATTCCGGCGCAAACCCCGATTCACTGGAGCTTATCCGTGCCCGGTTTGGCCAACAAGCTGTTGAGTAACCGGGTAGAGAATGCGTGTAATTTGGCATCCGTCATGAGTTGAAGCGGTCATTCAAAGCTCTGAGATGAAGAGCCTATCTGAACCGACTTGGTCAACGAGCGAGCTAAAACGAATGCCGTTCCGGCGGCGCCGCCCGGCTATAAGCTACCTTAGCTGGCGCCCCACTCATAATTTTATAAAGGAAACCCATGGCTATTGATCTGAAAGCACTGTCCCCCAAAGAACTCCAAGCGCTCATTGCTGGAGCCAACGCGCAAATGCAGGAAGCGCGCGCCACTCAAATTCGCAGCGTCCGCGACAAGATTGATGGTTTGCTCAAATCTGCTGGTCTGAGCTTGGACGAGGTCTACCCGACTCGTCGTAGCAAAGGCGCCAAGGTCGGGAAAGGGTCGCCGGTCGCTCCGAAGTACCGCAATCCTGCAAGCCCTGAGCAGACGTGGTCGGGACGTGGCAAACGTCCGTTTTGGCTCTCAGGTGCACTGAAGAAGCGCGGTACGTCCATTGATAGTTTTCTCATTAGCGGTGGCGCAGCCAGTGCGGCCGTCGCCAAGAAATCGAGCACCAAGAAAACCGCCGCCAAGAAGTCTGCCAAAAAGTAAGGTGACTTAGACTTTGGTCGTCAAGGCGCCTATATGGCGCCTTTTTCTTGAGAGGAAGATTTCTGCTTGACTGTCTGCCCGGGCAGAGCGTGCATGGTGCTACGGAGGGCTCTATGCCAAGACAAACGCGCAAACTTGAAATTCCTGCACCGATCGATCCCGATACACCCTTGGAAAAACTCACCGCTGCCCAGCTCAAGCTGGTCTGGGAAGCAACGTTCCCCTGCCCGCCCCTGCAGCCGTTCTATCGATCCCTCGCCATTCGGCTGATTGCCTTTCATCGCCAAGAATTGGTCGACGGCGGGCTGAGTCCGGAGCTTCGCCAGCAGTTGGCCGAATATGCACCGGGTGGCGTCAAGGACGCCGCACGTCGCGCCCAGCCGCGGGTCAAACCCGGAACACGGCTCTTACGAACATGGCGTGGCCGGCTCTATGCCGTCACCGCGGGCGATGGTGAGTTCATCTATGAGAACCGCCGCTACCGAAGTCTTTCGGTCATTGCTCGGGAGATCACCGGCACACCGTGGTCGGGACCGGCGTTCTTTGGCCTGAAGACGGCGGCTACGCCGATCTTAGAGGTCGACGCGTCATGACCGACATACGGTCGATACGGTGTGCGATCTACACCCGGAAGTCGTCCGAGGAGGGTCTGGAGCAAAGCTTCAATTCGCTCGACGCACAGCGTGAAGCTTGTGAGGCCTATATCACCAGCCAGCGTCATGAAGGCTGGCAGTGTTTGCCTAATCGTTATGACGATGGCGGCTTCTCCGGCGGCAACCTCAAGCGCCCTGCCTTGGAAGCCCTGATGGTCGATCTGCGTGCGGGCAAGGTCGATCTGATCGTGGTCTACAAGATTGATCGGCTCACCCGCTCGCTCATGGACTTCTCATCGTTAGTGGCGACCTTTGATACACACAAGGCTTCCTTTGTCTCAGTCACCCAGCACTTCAACACCACCACCTCCATGGGACGGCTCACCCTTAATGTTCTGCTGTCGTTTGCACAGTTCGAGCGAGAAGTGACCGGAGAACGTATCCGCGACAAGATCGCGGCCTCCAAACGCAAAGGCATGTGGATGGGCGGTCGGGTGCCGCTGGGTTATGTCGTCGAGGATCGACAGCTCAAGATCAAGGAGGAAGAAGCCACTCTTGTCCGACACCTCTTTCATCGGTACCTCGCGCTCAAGAGCGTGGCGAAGCTTCAGGTCGAGCTCAAGCATACGAACCAACGCACCTTCTCGCGTGGCGCGCTTTACCTGCTACTGCAAAACCGGCTGTACAACGGCGAGATCGTCCACAAGGAACTGGTCCATGCTGGACAACACGAAGCACTCATAGAACCAGAGCTATGGAACGCGGTGCAGGCACAGCTGGAAACGCATCGCGATGAGCGCAAGGTGCGTGCAGGTGTCGAAGAAGCAGGCCTGCTGTCAGGACTATTGTTCGACAAGGCCGGCAACCGTTTGACGCCGACGCATGCGGTCAAGGGCAAACGGCGCTATCGCTACTACACGCGTCGAGCTATCGCGGGCGAATCGGCAAGCACCAAACTGAGCGTGCCGGCACACGGTCTAGATGCGATGGTCACGGATCTGTGGCTCGACCTATTGAAAGAACCGGATCTCGATCAGACGTTGGAGGTGCCGGATGATCGGCCCGAGGCTGGACTGTGGTTACGGCAGGCAGCAACAAGTTTGCGCGAGGACTGGGCGAGGCAAACCGCTCATGAGCAGCGGCTCGTATTAGAGGAGACAGGCGTTACGGTGATCGTCGAGCACGATGCGCTAATACTCAGTTTTCCCGCAGCGAGGCTACGCGCTCACCTTTTGCAAGAAGAGGATCGACCTGCATCCAACGAGCGCACTTGTCGGATCGAACGACGCCGGCCTATGGCGGTCGCCCGCTTCGGTGGCGAGCGTCGCATCTTCGACTCAGCAAAGACCCAACAAATCGGAGTGACGGCGAACCACGAAGTGCTACTCGCGACGATTGCGCGTGGTCGACGGTGGTACGAGGACCTCACGCAAGGGCGTGCAGCCAATATCGCGGACATTGCGCACCGCGAAAGTGTTACCGACGCATCGATCCATCACGTGTTGCAGTGTGTTCTCGTGCCAGCGGCGCAGATTCAGCGGCTGCTGGATGGACAGGCTGACCCGGACTTCAGTCGGGCATCGGCGATGAGAGGGTTTCAGGGTTAAGAACAACTCGGTGGGGGACCAATGCACTCCTCCCTGCCAAGTCCGCTGTCGGCGGCAGATTCAACGCTGGAGTTAAGCGGCGGCGCAGCCGTCCGCCTTGAACGAGTAGTTAGGTGGCTAGCCTAGAAGCACGATAAATGGCCACGCGATACCAAGTGCAACAAGGATAAGGAAGAAAGCCGATAAAAACGTGTACCTGGAACGAGCTACACACATAAGCCCCCAGGGCAAAAGGAATAGCGGACCGGCCAACGCGAAGCCAAGTGTTGAACGTGCCAAGAAGATTAGAACGACGGAGACGAGTAGGCCAGCCATAGAGATGGCCAGAAGCCGCCGCCGATATGGAAAAAGTGAAGCAGATAGCTGCTGCAGAGAAGCCATGGGAACCTAACGCTGGAGTTAATCGGCGGCGAAGCCGTCCGCCTTGAACGAGATGTTAGACCGCAACTCGCGCGGCCTGCCAGATAGAGGAGCTACGGAACCCGTAACGCCAAAGCGCCAGACACTGAGGAGCGAACAGCAAAATTGCTCCAGCAAACATGTAGTAGTACATGGCAGCATGCGAGTGCCACGCGAGCCATGCAATCAGGCCAACGCCGTAGACAGCGTCAGCTACGAACAGGACGAAATACACGATCCAGAATCTACGCCAGCCAATAGCTAGATGACGCAAGTAGCCCCACAGACCTACAAGGCCGTAAGCGTTGAAGACGGCCAACAACGCATCTAGCAATGAATGAATGCCAAAGCATGAAGAAACCCCGGCGAGTGCCAACAAGGCAAAGTATGCCCACCAGAGGCCTTTCCAGATGCGGGAGTCGGATTTTGTCATTGCGGTCTAACGCTGGAGTTAAGCGGCGGCGTAGCTGTCCGCCTTGAACGAAATGTTAGGCTCGCTAACTTTCGGGTTTCGGCTTTGGTGGATCGAGGAGAGTGAAGTGCAGTGCTCTTGGATCGGACTTATCTGCAGGATGCCAGCGATGCGCCATGAATTTTATTGTGTCACCGATATGATGATCGGAAACAGACAATGGGTCTTCAACACCAACGCGCTCACCCTTCCATGTAACGACGTACGTGACCGATTTGTAACCGTCATCTTCGACTCGAAGAACGTCCTCAATGCGCGCTGTCTCTACGGTGTACGAAGAAACGCCACGCGTGCCGGATTGGCTTGAAGGGGCCACATTCTGTGCCTGTACTGCTCGAGTAGAAAATGCAATTAATAGTAAGAATGCAATTCTAAGATTGGTTTTCATAAGGCATTCCTCACAAGCCTAACGCCTGAATTAAGCCGACTTGCGAAGCAAGTTCGGCTTGAATTAATTGTTAGAATTCACCTTCGGGATGCCCTGCCTGGCTGCATGAACTCTCGCCCGGTCATCTCTGATGATATTTCATCGATGAATTGCATTGGTGCGGTTTCAATGAACTCCGAAAGTAACCAGTTGTGCTGGCACTCAAAGTGGCGGGCTAAACGATCGGGATTGTATCGAGACATTTCGCTAAGGCGATGCATTGCTGCGAATGCAATGGTCATAGGTGAGCGAGCGATAATTGCAGGAATATTGCCGCCGCGCTTTATGTACCAGAGTCTTTGTGGGCCGCAAATGTAATGTATTTGAGCTCGTAGGCTCTGGTGATAGGTGCAGTAGCGAGCAATGCTTGCAGTTCGCTTCTGCGGCTCCCACTTGAATCGCTTTTTGCGCCTTATAAGGAATCGCCCGTCGTCAGACGGGCTGCGCTCGTAACCCGCCGGCAACTTAAGAATTGTTTTCTCTGTAGCGTACTTTCCACTCAATTCTGCGGTGAACCATGCTTCCTTATCGCGGCGAACTACTTTTGGGTTTGTAACAGGAATAAATAGCTCGATCGAACTCTCGAACGTGAGATCGTAAGCTCGATGTATGTATGGAAGGTTGTAGAGCAAGTCGCCAAGCGAATAATCCACCGCAATCGCCGGTTCGCCTAGGCATGTTGCAAGCGCGGGAAGGATGCCGCCCCCCTTGAACCTAACTTTCTCGTTTGAAAGAGAAGTCCTGTCTTTTATCGTGTACCCACTTACGCCGTGCTGATCGTTGAAAGCTACTCCCTTGGCGATCAGCATAGCCTTAACTGCATTGAGAAAGCAGTAATAGGCGGTCAAAGGAGCTGCGGTCCGAGGAAGCTCTTTAGTTGCTGCGTAGAAAGATCTGGACTGTTGCCAATAAAAGCGTGCTTCGCTCTGATGAGACCGCCTTAGCCAAAGATCCACGTAGTCCCATGTGTCAGTAACCAGAACAGTCTTGTCACCAAAACGTGGGCTCGTCACCGCTTTGTGCACGGTGAGGGGGCTGCCTTTGTATGAGATATCGACGAAAGCCATGAGTGAGTTCTAACGCTGGAGCTGAGCGGCGGCGGAGCCGTCCGCCTCGAACGAGTGGTTAGGTGCCGCCCGCTTACGGTACATAGACTAGATGAATCTGGATGAGGAAGCCCGGATTGGCCTCACTTACTCGTACGTGCAACACCAAATCGCTTTGACCCTCCTCTTGTGTCCAGAG
>NZ_LMUV01000012.1:15585-21396 GCF_009765755.1 Rhodanobacter sp. L36
AGTCGCGCCGTAGTCCTGAAGATATTTGCGGATGCGCGAAGCGGTTTTGGCGGATACCGGTGCGACGTTAGCCACCCCTTTCTCTAACCCGTAGTCACCAGCGACGAAAGCCTCAACAATGGCACTGAGCGTTTTTCGCCAAGCAGTTGGGATCGGTCCCTCGACCTCATTTTTGAGCGCAATAACTTCGCTGCTGTGACTCGGATTCTTCATGCTGCGAGGCATTCCATTGCGGTACCTAACGCTGGAGTTAAGCGGCGGCGGAGCCGTCCGCCTTGAACGGGTTGTTAGACCGCACGATTTGTAGCCTTCTTGGCGGCAATTTTGGCGCGAAGCTTGTCCTGAAATATACGGCGTTGCTTGGTGATCTCGTAGAGCACGATACCCGATGAGGTGCCGAGGTTGAGGCTCTCGATTATCCCGACCATTGGAATGTTGACACATAGCTCGCTCCGCTCAAGTGCGAGTTGACTGATGCCACCACCCTCAGTTCCGAACCACACCGCAAGCTTTGTGTATTGGGTGTAATCAGCCTCATGTAAGACGACATTCTTGCGCCCCTTAGTGTGGGGAGACGTAACAACCGAGACAAATCCATTTTTTTCTAGATGGGCCAAGCAACTCTCGGAATCGTTGAACTTCTTGACGAAGCTCCATTTGATTGCAGAAGCAGAAATGGCATTCAATTTCGATTTATTGCGCATCTCCTGCCAATCGTCAGGGAGATCTCTCTTGCTAGTGATCACATACGCTTTCTCGACGCCCAGAGCGTTCACATTGCGAATGATGGTGCCGATATTCCTGATGTCTTCAGGGTTCTCGATGACAGCAATCAGATTCTTGCAGCGAGAGTTTTTGACCTTGTTCGCGCGCGCGCGCAGGCTCGGCTTTGACTTCTTTTGTTCTTCCATTTTCCAGAACCCTGACGTGTGCGGCCTAACGCCCAAGCTCACGCGCGGCGAAGCCGTCGCGTGCGGTGCCTCGTTGGGCCGCGTTGCACTGATTATTGGACAAAGAAGATGCCTCCGTTCTTTCTGGCATCAGTCGCAAGCACAAGCATCGCCTCTATGACTCTCTCACCATCGATATTAAGAACTGTAGTTTTCTCATTTGCCAAACTGGCAATGACAGTATCTAGCTGAGAGCCCGATAGGCTCGCGCCCACACGAAGCAAAGCTTTGAGATCGGATGACTCAAGTTCTTTTACCAACGCATTGAATGCTGCGGTGTCGCCAAGCACCCACCCTTCGCGCTCTCCCTCTTCAAAGCCCCATCCCAATGAAACACAGTAGTCATCAAGCTGGGACTCTTCGATGGCCGCGCCTTGCTCGCCCAAGAGTTGCCGAACAGAAGCCTCGACTTTTGCGCCAGGCCTGACCGCCAATAAAAAGCGAAGATTGCGGGACTTGGCCATGTAAAGAGCAAGGCGTATCTCGTACGTGTTGCGTACGGCTGGCGAGGCCTTGCTAAGAACAACCATCGTATCTGTGACGTAAGTCGGCAGGACGCCGCGGGGTTTGCGTCCGGCAACCTCTGCTTGAGCCACTGGTTTCTTCTTGAACAGTCCGAACATTACTTACTCCTCCAAGCGGCCCAACGCTGGAGTTAAGCGGCGGCGGAGCCGTCCGCCTTGAACGAGTTGTTAGACACTACTAGCGACTACTTCCGTTGACAAAAAAACCAATCAAGCTCAACCCACTTTCGCGACGAATCACAGTAAGTTTCATATCACCAGTATTGAAGGGACCACCGGTGAGTCGGACCTTGTAGTTTAGATTGTAATAATCGCGACCGCCGCTGCTCTCCGCGACCACGGCATCCGAGAAGGTGGCGTCACTGATAGTCCCAATGAGAGGGTACAGCTTGTTTAATTGGGCGTTGAGTTGTTCTTGTGAGAACTGCGCCTTGGCGAGGTTGTCAAACTTGGCGTAAAGAGCAACGTTGTCTTTTTTGTTGTAAAGCTTCACCACTTCATTGGCGAAGCTCCCTGCTTCTAATTCGGATACATCAACTTTGGTCTTTGCGGATCCTGTTGTCGCGCTAAACGAAGCTGGCCTAAGAGCCAAATAGCTCGTGATGCAGAGATTCACTACAAGGAGCCCGACGATGATGTAGTTGAAGGTTGATGATTTTTCTGACGCCATTTATTTCCCCTCTAGTGTCTAACGCCTAAGCTAAGCGGCCGTGCGGGCCGCAGCGCATGATTTTCGCCAGAAACCTCATTCCGCACGGTCCGCTGAGCGCATAGTTAGACCACGCGGGCGCACAGTAACGAAGCTAGAGCTTGCCTTCGATTGCTTCTGCACCGACGTCCCAGCGGTAGAGCTTGCCAGTGGAACGCGATACCGCGTACCAACCCACGATGCTGCTCCCTACCCAATCCGGGCCAGCGCCAGGCGGCGCGGGGTAGTTTGAGTAAAGGCCAAACACGTAGTAGTAACGACCTGAACCTTCTGAACCCTCGTGTGTCAGCTCGCAATGGTATTCGTCGGGTCCGTGCGGCGCGGACTCAAGTTGCGCAACTCGGCTCTTGATGTGTGCGCAAGCAGCTTCGCTAGACAGCCGAGGAGATCTTGCAAATGCGGAAAAGCACAGCAGAAGAGCTAACGCGACGATGATGATTCGGAGAGCCTTTGGCATGGGATAAGGTCTAACGCTTGAGTTAAGCGGCGGCGGTACGCCGTCCGCTTGGACGAGTGGTTAGGACTCTACCGCGAAGAGTTTAAATGCGGAATCGTCCCAGTCGTGGCCGTGCCAATTCTCGGACGGAGGCGGGAAACCTGTGCGGCAGTAACCGCGCTTTGCAGAGAAATCGAAGATCGCGTGAGCATAGTCATTGATGAGCAAGACCGCTTTGCAGTTGTCGGAGGACCAGCCGAGCTCAACGACTGAAGGTAGATGCTTATCGGTGACGTTGGCCGCGCTGTAGATATGCATGGCGTCTTGGATGGACTGACCAGATTCAGACTGGCCTAGCGCGTAGAAGTAGCCAGTGTCTCCATCGTCTTCGAAGACCACAACAAAAGAGCCGTCCGGAGCAGAACCCTCAACGAATTCCTCGGTGCCGACCGTAATTTGCCGCTTGGTTACGACGTTAACCGGCATGAGAGTCCTAACGCTTGAATTGAGCGGCGGCGAAGCCGTCCGCCTCGAATGAGTGGTTAGGGCTAGGTGCCGCGAGCCCTACGAACGCGCCATTGTCTGAGCGTAAGAAATTCGAGAGTTGGGATGTCCTCGAACAGAATCGTTTGGGTGGGAAGATACACGACGAAAACGTAGCGAAGGTCGAGATTTTTGGTTGGAAGAACGGAATAGACGTACACAGCCTCGTAACACCGACCTCTGACATTCGCGCGCGCTCCAGTGTCAAAAACGGAATTGTCATTTGTCCACGCGGTGAGTTCTGGAAGACGCTTGACGATCTCTGTAGCACGGGCCAAATCGCTATTGGAGCTTTCGGACGGGTGGCACGCTGGATAAGCTTGGGCAACGCCGCTGAGTGCGAAAAATGGTAGGACAAATCGCCACATTGGGTAGAGCCCTAATGCTGGAGTTTAGCGGCGGCGAAGCCGTCCGCCTTGAACGAGATGTTAGGCGCGTATTCCGACACTCTCAATCAGAAGGATAAGAAAATGGCTTTCCGTTAGGATAAGTCAGGACTTGGAGCTCCACACGCCGATTACGCGATCGGCCCCGCTCCAACGCATTGTTATCAATAGGCTGTGCACCGCCAAGGCCCTCTGGCCCACTAAGCTTCTGACTAGAAACGCCATGACTAATAAACCAGTCTCGAACGTACTTTGCGCGGCGAAAAGAAAGGTCTATGCATGCCTTCCCATTGCACTCTTGATTATCCGTAAAACCAACAATTCTCATCCGTAGTTTCGGAAATTCTTTCAGGACATCAGCGTCTTGCCGAAGGATCGCAAGCGAATCATTGGAGGGTTCTGCGACAACATCTTTTAGCGTGTCCCCAACTAAGGGACGGCCGGTCTTGAAGTTTATCCCTTGAATATCGACGTCCTCTGATAGCGCGACGTGTGGGGCTACGCCAATTATCAGCATTAGAACGGTCGAGATAAGTGTTCTTGCACATGTCCTATGCCTCATCGTTATACCTTCGCTCAGAGAAACTATCCATGGTGAAGCCTAACTACCTAATAGACCGACCTGGGTCGGGTTATACGTCTCGCCTCACGTGGGGCCCGAAGACTCTTTGCCGTTGTTTCGCTTGACGTTGCTCGCCCTGAGTCGAGTTATACATCCAACCCAAACCCCGATTGAGATCGTCACACACTAAGCGCTACGGTGTCATCCTTTACCCCCACTGGAGTGACCCTCATGGGGTGAGCAAGTCCCTACACCAGCCGCACCTCGTCTTATGGACCAAGTCTCGATCGTTTGCCGGCGACGGCACTTAAGCCGACGCACAGAAGAGGCCTACCGGTATTGGATCCGCCAGTACATCTTCTTCCATCGCAAATGCCATCCAAGGGACGTGGGTGCTGTTGGCATTGCACCGTTCATCAACGATCTAGCCGCCAAGCGAAACGTCGCAGCCTCGACTCAGTCTCAGGCGCTCAATGCCGTGTTATTCCTCTACCGTGACGTGCTCGAGGTGGAGGTGGGGCACTTGGATGGACTCAAGCGAGTTCAACGCTTATCCAGGCTGCCAGTGGTTTTCACCGTTGAGGAGGTCCGACAGATCTTGGCCGTTCTTGGCGGCCTTTCAAGACTGATTGCCGAGTTGCTCTACGGCACAGGATTGCGCATAACCGAATGCCTAACCTTGCGGGTCAAGGACATCGACTTTAGCGCAGGCACTATTCACATCCGATCGGGAAAGGGCGGCAAGGACCGCACGGCCATCCTTCCCGCCCGCCTGCGTACAGCTTTGCAGGAGCAGCTCATCAGAGTGGCACGCATACACAAGCACGATCTGACTTCGGGTGCGGGGCACGCGCCCCTGCCCGGTGGCCTTGACCGGAAATATCCAAACGCCAGCCGCCTGTTCGGCTGGCAGTTCGTATTTCCATCACGCATCACCAGGAAATGTCCCGGCTCAGGAAGAACGCTACGCTGGTATGCCTCGGAGTCGACACTCCAAAAACACTTCAAGGACGCTCTATCACAGGCAGGGATCCATAAGCACGCTTCGGTCCATACGCTGAGGCACTCGTTTGCTACGCACCTGCTTGCGAACGGCGTAGATATCCGGACGATCCAGTTGCTGCTCGGCCACAGATGCATCAAAACAACAATGATCTATACCCACGTACATCACGCAATACGCCACACGATCAGCCCTCTCGATCTACTGTAGGAACGCCACCGAACCGGGCGTTCCCGAAATGTCCTGCTTGGGCAGCCTGGGCCCTTTGCCTAGATAGATAACTGCTTGCTGATGACTATTAAGCTGTGTGGCTAGTTGGTCAACAATGACGTCATTCGCAGAACGAAGAGAATTCTCCGCTGAAGAGCGGGAAAAGTTGCAGTCGCATCAGTCAGGCATTCGAACCCTCAATAGGACTGTGCTATCTGAAACAAATTTTGGACACAAAAAACCCCCAGAGAAACCTTCTCTGGGGGTTGTCTGTTTGGCGGGGGAACAGGCATTCGAACTCTCAGTAAGACTTCTGACCCTGAACGAAAATCTGGGCACAAAAAAGCCGCAGAGAAGGTTCTCTGCGGCTTGTCTGTTTGGCGGTGCTAAGAGTCTCGTGCGAACTTGTCTCAACGGCCTTTTTCCCTGCTTTCAGGGAAAACAGCAGGGAATTTGGGGAAAAGAACCATCCGAGCACCATCAGGAGC
>NZ_LMUV01000001.1 GCF_009765755.1 Rhodanobacter sp. L36
GCCCGCATCAAGGGCACCACCGGCGGCGGCTACATCACCTGGATCTCCGCCGATGGCGTGTATCTGGATGCGTCGTTCCGCGAAATGGACTTCACCAGCCGCCTGCATGCGGCGGCCGGCGAAGCCTGGGTCAAAGGCAACACCGATGCGTTCAATGTGGAAACCGGCAAGACCTGGACGCTGGACAACGGCCTGCAGATCGCACCGCAGTTGCAGTACACCTGGAACCGCGTGCTCGACGTCAAATCGCAGATCGACACCCTGGCCGGCTTCAACTCCGCCGGTGACACCTCCTCGCGCGGACGTCTGGGCGTGATGGTCAGCAAAAGCTACTCCACCGCCAACGACGGCACCGTGTGGACGCCGTACGTGTCGGTGTCCGCGGTGCACGAGTTCAACGGCGTCAACCGCTACAGCGTCGATGACACGTTCTTCGGCCAGACCAGCACGCGCGGCACCAGTGCGCTGGTCGATGCCGGCATCAACGTCAAGGTGCGCAACCTCACCTTCTACGGCGGTGCGAACTGGCTCGATGGCGGCGCGATGAACAGCTTCCTCGGCGGCCAGGTCGGCTTGCGGTACAGCTGGTAAGGGAAGAGAAAGAACCTTGTGTAAGTTGGTGCGAATGGAGTCATCCCGGCGGTGTTTCCCACCGTCGGGATTTCTTTATCAGCATCAAAGATCAAGACCCGGAGATATGCGATGAGATTCCGAAGAGCCCAGAAAGAGATCGAATGATGCCAAAGGCGCAAAAACTGTCATCTACGCCATTGGAGATCTCTCAACGAATGCAGATCATGCTCACGCCGGCTCAGCAGCGCGTGCTTGAACTGCAAGATGGGGACAGCTTTTTACTGCAAACGCTTCGCATCGCCGACGGCAAGGGTGTCATCCCAAAATGGGAATCGCGCAACGCTTCACGCATCGCTTCGCGCCTGTCGACATGGGCACGAGGACGTCGTGTGCGAATCGCCTACCGTATGGTCGATGAGGATACCGTTCGAATTTGGCGGCTTGGTGTTATCTGATGGAATGCTATGAAAGCAACGGTGTTTGAAGGTTATACCGTCGGAAAGATCGAGCGAGGCATTCCGTTTCCAATCGAGAGGATGAAAAGTCTCTCCGTCGAGCAAAAGCAACTTCTGGCGCTTAAGGATGGCGAGAGTCTCGTACTTGAGGTGGATTTTGGTGAGCTATCGATTAACAACGCCAAAAGGCTAGGACGGTGGGCGCGGTCGAAAGGAATCAAAACCACGCAGCGCAGAATCAGTAATGATTTGGTTGAAATCTGGCGGGTTGGCCCCTGTGATCGCCGATAGAGCATAGCTAAGAGAAATGGGAGAACTTTGTGGCACGTAGAGAAAAAGCCTTCGCGACTGAACCGCAGCAAGCGCATGTCGAAAGTGACCGCGATGCAGGAACTGGAGAGGCCCTAAAGTCATCGAGCGAATTGACGACCGAGCCGGCGCCGTCAAGCGATCTCGCTGAAGAAACAGCAACAGAACAGGCTGTCACGCCTCCCAAACCCCAGTTCGTCGAAAAAAGTTGCTCGCGCGGACTCGCCGCGTGGCTCGCCGGCAACAACATGTCGCTGGCGATTTCGTCGTATCAGACCGGCCGCGTCTATCTGGTCGGCAGCGACAAGCAGGGGCGCGTGTCGTTCTTCGAGCGCCTGTTCGAACGCGCGATGGGCATCGTCGGCAACGCGCAGCGCATTTATCTGGGCAGTCTGTATCAGCTGTGGCGCTTCGAGAACGTGCTGCGTTCAAACGAGATCATCCACGGCCAGTTCGACAAGTGCTATGTGCCGCGCAACGCGCAGACCATCGGTGATCTGGACATCCATGAGCTGGGCATCCGCAAGAA